>NC_022093.1:0-1200000 GCF_000446015.1 Thermofilum adornatum | reverse complement strand
GTTAAGTCTCGGGTCTTGCTCAACATTCAGCAGTGAAAAACAATCTTTTTTTCTCTTGCATCAATAATTACGCATGGTAATTACTTCTATAATAGTTCCCTTAGTATTGACAGGGCTTCATAGGTATTTTTTGCTTCACGGAGGCTGTTCACTATTTGTTCTCCTTTATTTGCGAAGAGTTCAGCTAAAACTTGGAGAAATTTTAAATGTGATTTTTTGTCAGGAGAGGAAAAAGCCACTACTATGTAAACGGGGTCGTTATGAGAACCGAAGTTAACACCTTTACGCACTACTAGTATAGAGAAACACGTCTTTTGGGCACCTTCCTCTGGTCGTGCATGGGGAATAGCAAGTCCAGGAGCAATTGCAATATAGGGTCCCAATTCTTGACATGTCTTGATCATTCCTTCTATGTAGGATTCTTCTATGCAATTATCTCTCTGCAGAAGCTTACCTGCAAGGATTACTGCTTCTTTCCAGTCTGACACTACTTCCACAACTTTGATTCTTTCCTCAACCGCCTTCCATATCTCGTTATAGGAGCAGGCCACATTTCATTGCGTGGCTGAAAAACAATAAATACTTTCTTACAATTAAATTTTAAGGTAAGGTGAAAAACCGATGACTTATAGCTACATTTTAGGAAGAGAATTAAAAGTTCTCACTGTATGTGGTGTTGGGCAGGGAAGTTCCTTGATCATGAAAATGTTCGTAGATGATGTATTTAAGGAACTCGGTATTCCTGCAAAGGTTGAACCAACAGAAATATTGACTGCAAAAGCCGGAGGCGCCGATATTATCGTTTGCTCTATAATACATGAACCCGAATTAAAAGGCTCGGCAAAAATAATTGTAGGATTAAAGAGTCTCGTGGATAAAAAAGAGATGAGAGAAAAGATAACAAAAGCACTACTTGATGCTGGATGGATAGAGAAAAAATAAAAAAATTAATTTATTTCTTATTTGAAGAAAGGTCCTAAGATTGCCTTTAACAACCAGATAATTATGTACCAATCTGGGTCAGCTAGTGTTGCAAGTTCTGGAGCATAAGTCAATGCATTCAGGGTAACTGCCTGCCCAATAGCTAAGAAAGCACCATTTATAACACCTCCAAGTACTGCGCCTTTCCAGCCTCCAGTTCTATTTCCAAATACAGCTGCTGCTCCGCCTGGGAAGAATAACATTATCATTGGCGGAACAATTATTGCAAAACCTGTCGCTGCAAATAATCCCATGAATACTAGGAAGACAATTAAACCACTTACGAATCCGATAACTACTGCAGTTGGTGCCTGCGGAAAAACTACTGGGCAATCAAGTGCTGGTTTTGCTCCTGGAATAAGTTTCTGTGCTATACCTCTAAACGCTGGGACAATTTCTGCGATAAACATTCTTACTCCTGTTAAAAGAACAACGATGGCTACGGCGAAGTATATGCCTCTCAGAAAAGCCCAAATTATAGGATTGAGCTCTCCAGCTAATTTAACTACAGCAGTTGGGTTTATGGCATAACCTATTATGGCGGCTATGATCATTATTAAGCCCAGGATTACGGCTGTACTTACAGCGTAGTCTTTAAAGAAGCTTAATGCTTTGGGGAATTTTACTTGTTCTGTGCTCTCTTCTGGTTTACCTATATATTTACCTAGATAGAAAGCTAGAAAAGCAGCCGAAGATGATGTATGACCAAAAGCTATCTCATCTGTGCCCATAACTTCTTTCATTGCAGAGTGTATATACCATGGCTGTATGCTCCAGTAGAGTGCCATAACTATTGAACCGATTGCTATTATCTCGAGGGCTGACGCATTAGGTTTAATGGTGAGAAGAGTTGCAACAACAGTTAAAGATACCCACCACATCAAGTGTCCTGTTAAGTAAACGAATTTTATTTTGGTGAATCGGGCAATTATCAAGTGGATAATAAATGCAACAGTCATTATCATTGCTGCATAGCTACCAAACTTAGCAGTAAAGTCTCCTAGAGGGATATACCCGGGCGGGTATTTTGGCTGGAAGCCAACCGCAGTACCTACAATGTTTTGAAAGTTTACCAATTCATTAACAAAAAGAGTGGCGCCGGCAATCATCATTACGACTCCTATCATTACTTTGAAGGTGCTAGTTATAATCTCCTCAAATGACTTTCTCTGTATCAATAAGCCTATTAAGGCTACTAGGCCTAGAAGTATTGGTGGTTGTCCAAGAATATTTTGCCCGATCCAGTACAAAATTTCTAACGGGCTCATACGGTAGTAATACTTTTTTAAACTATTTATTTTTTACGCCATTGTAATAAATATTAGCATATAAACATTAAGAAGAAACTTAAACTAATCAGCAAAAATACAACCAATATGTGTAGCCTTTTATTTCATAATTCCTTCAGCTAGTCACGCAATTATATTGGATGCATGGGGTCTAAAGTAATAAGTTATCCTTTTATTCTTGAAAGGTTTCAGCACTAGGTGAAGAAATGTTGTTGATAGTTGTTGACTATGATGGAACTCTGGCTGAGGAGAATCATCCTGTTAGATACGAAGTGGCCCAGTCGGTCATGACTCTAAAACAAAAGCATGGTTTTAAGCTAATTCTAGCTACGGCCAGACCTTTAAGCGACATTGAGAGATTCGTTGAAGCGAGTTTGTTTGATGCCTTGGTTCTTGAGCTTGGCAGTGTTCTCTTCTTCCCGCCAAGTGATTTGATCTTATTTAGGCCTAAGTGGTGGAACACGTTTATCGAAGAGGTTTCTAGAGTTGTCCCCAGGGTTAACCTGGGAGAAGTTCTGTATTATTTTGACCAAGATAATATTTCCCTAGCGCAACATGTATTATTAAACAAACAGAGTGAATACTCTGTGGAAATGAAGAAGGTAGGTTCGCGGACTCATGTTTTTGCACCAAGGGGGCTTGATAAGGGTGTCGGGGTGTCTAGGCTTTTACAGGTAACTGGCTGGGATGCTAAGAATATGGTTGCTATTGGAGATAGCGCGTCTGATATACCAATGTTTCGGATTGCCCGCTTTAAGGTGGCTGTTGCTAATGCGGATCAAAAATTGAAAGAGATGGCAGACTATGTGACTAATAGGCCTTATGGTGAGGGGGTCGTAGAAGGCTTACAGAAGATTCTTGGAGAACCAAAGTGAAAAGAAAAAATATTTTTGTTTATCCCAGGACTCCTATTAAAGCAAGCACGAAGGCTGTGAGGAACAGGATAATGACAGCTTTACCGTAGCTGTAGCCTTTTGTCTTGATGAGCCAGTAGGCATATAGTGTAAATAGGAGTGGGAGCAGTGATGGCATGAGCTGGTCTAGAACTGGCTGCAGCTTGATGGCCTGGCCACCGTACTGGGCTAAGACTATTGGTGTTGTTGCTCTGACGTATGTGGCTGCTATGCCTCCAACCATTGCCATTGCAAATGCTGCAATTCCTTCCCTGAATATCTTGAGGACGTCTCCCTTTAGTACCTCAGCCAATGATAGACCATACTTGTATCCATAGACGAGGGAATAGTATTTGATTGCCCATGAGACGGGTATCCATATGAGGAGTGCAACTACTGGGCCAAGGATATTTCCATGTACTCCTAGGGAGGCGCCTATGAGGAATGCTATTGGGAGGATTGTGAACCATATTAATGAGTCTCCTAGTCCAGCGAATGGCCCCATTAGTGCTGTCTTTATGCCTCGTATAGTGTCTGGGTCTGCACCTTGTTCTTCTAATGATATCGTCATTCCGTATATTGCATTGTGAATGTGTGGCTCAGTATTGTAGAATTCGTTGTGTAGTCTCATCCAGGCTTTCAGTTCTTCTGGGTCTTTTCTTAGCTTCTTCTCTATGTCTAGCATTCCATGTGCAAATCCTGTGCCCATCATTCTTTCATAGTTCCAGGAGGACTGAATAAACCATGAAACGCCAAACCATCTGATAAAGTCTTTTGTTGTGGCTTTTCCAGCTGGAGGCGCTGTTGTAGTTGAAAGCTGTGTCTCGAGGGTTTCGCGGTGTATGAAATAGTAGATGGCAAATATTATCGAGCCAGCGATGAGTGCTATTGCTAGTAGGCTTAGCTTGAGGTAGGCGGCCAGTGCGAATCCAAGAATGAAGAACATGACGTTTCTTCTAGAAATCATAAGCTTCATTAAGATTGCGGCTCCGAGTGCTGGTAGAACTGCTCCAGCAACAGCCATCGCATCCCAGAATTTAATGACAAATGGCCCTATGTATACTACTTGTAATGCGTCTATGGCGGCTTTAACTGCTGGCGGGTTGATTGCTAGTGCACCTACAAAGAGCCATATAGGTATGGCTCTGGAAAGACCCCAGGGAACTGCACCCAATATGTTTATTATTGGTATCATTCCATAGTTTCCTCTCTCTATTTCACGGTCGGCCCAGTGAGTGAATACGGCGTCAAAAGACCTTACAACGATTTCTATGTTCATCGTTAGAACTGCAACTGGAATTGCTAGTGGTACAGCTGCCTCCGGCTTCAAACCGGTCACTACGGCTACGACGACTGATGCTATTGTTCCTGTTGCGGCCTCTGGCACTGTGCCTCCACCGATTGTAAAGAGACCTGCAAAGACGAATTCGAGTAGTGAACCTACTAGTAGACCCGTTAGTGGGTCTCCAAGGAGAATGCCTGTTATTGTGCCGGCTACTACGGGGCGCCAGATACCTAGCGGGGTTACCCAGATGTAGTCTAGTCCGAAGAAGAATGCTAGGAGTCCTAGAAGTCCCACTTCGAATGGTCCAATTGCTGTCATACAAATGTATTACGGATATTGCTTATTAATAAAATTTTTGGATTATAAATGTTTCTATCGAAAATATTTTTAATTCAAATATGCCTGTTTTACAGCTGTGGCTAAAAGAGTTTTGGAAATGACTGGTAAAGAGCTCTCAAAATGTTTAGCTAAAGATTTTAAGGCAGCTGTTCTAAGCTCTGAGGGGAGGACCATTGCAGCAGAAATCGTGGTTACTGCTCCTCCACTCATAGATGGGGTCTCCAATGTCGAGTTGGCGGCGTCATTTGGTGCGGATGTAATTCTTCTGAACATGATTGATGTATTTAATCCCAGGATTGAGGGTGTTCCTGAAAAGTATTATACTTCTTTTTCGATGCTTTCTGAATTTCTCGGCAGGTTTGTCGGCCATAACCTTGAGCCTGTGGATCCTGGATTGCTTCCTGCTGGAAGAACTCTTTCCGAGGAGAGTGTCAAGGCCAGCATTGATTTGGGATCTAAACTATTAGTTGTTACGGGGAATCCAGGTCTTGGCGTGACTTGGAGTAGGATATCTAAAGGTGTAGAATTGGCGAGAAAAATTGCTGGAGATAGAGTTTTGGTTTTTGGTGGAAAGATGCATAGTGGAGGCTTGAGAACAGAAGAGATGTACGACTTGAGACTTATTGAAGAGGTTTTAGCTAGGGGTGCCGATGGAATAGTGATACCTGCACCTTACACTGTTCCATGGTCACTGCCGGAAAATGTGAGTTCGGTTGCTAAGCTTGCTTATAGGTATGATGCTGTACTTATGTGTACAATTGGGACGTCTCAGGAGGGGGCCCAGAGAAGTGTAATCCGGAAAATCGGTTTAACCTCGAAGGCATGCGGCTGTGATATTCACCATATTGGGGATTCTGGGTATGGGATGAGGGTAGCTCTTCCAGAGAATATTTTGGAGCTTTCTTTAGCTGTGAGGGGTGTTAGACATACTTATAGACGTATCGCTATGTCTTATTTGAGGTGAGGGGTATGAGGATAGTGTTTGCCTCTCATGGAGGCCTTGGGTGCGCAATGCGTGAGGCTGTTTCAATGATCCTTGGCTTATCTGTCAAAGAGAAGACTGATTGTGTAGATCTTTTAGAGGGAGAGAGCCTCGAGAATTACTATGAGAAGCTTTCGGGTAAAGTGGATCCTGAAACAATAATATTGGCTGATCTGTTTGGTGGGACTCCTAGTAGGGCCGCATTAATGTTGCTCCAAGAGGGAAGGGCTAAGGCTGTCATTACAGGTTTTAACATGGCAATAGCTATAGAGATCCTCACGAATGAAGATCTCGGAAGTAATCTGCAAGAATTTATTTCTAGAGTAAAGGACGCGGGCTTGCAGGGAATAAGAGCCTTTGTGGGACCTCAGCTTGTTGAAATTTCAAAATAAAACTGGTCTTAATGATGCCTAGAAAAAGCTTAAAAGATAAAATGAAAACTTACATGAGTAAGAGTTTGGGTGTAATTGATGGAAAACAATCAGAATATTATCATTCGTATTGATGACCGTTTTATACATGGACAAGTAACAGCGGCATGGACAAAGAAATTTGGAGCAAATGCTATTTGGGTGGTAAACGATAAGATAGCTAGTAATCCTGCCTTGAAGCAGTTGCAGGTTATGCTTGCGCCCCCAGGCATTGCTGTTGAAGTGTTGAAGGTAGAGGAGGCTGCTATTAAAATCAAGAATGTAAATAATAATCTAAAGATATTAATGCTCTTTGAGAATCCAGTCGATGTTCTAGCTTTCATTGAGAAATCTGGAGTAAATGTTGAGTGGGTTCTCTTGGGACAGATGGGTTATAGAGCTGGGAGAGTCAAGGTGGAAAAAACATTCGATATTGGTCCCGAGGATCACAAGGCTTTGCTTAAGCTTCTCGACATGGGTATAAAGCTTTATTATCAGCAACTTCCAGATTTTCCACCGAAGCCGTTAGATATGGCTGAGAAGATAAGAAGTATAAAATTCTAAAAGATGATGCCTAGTGAAGATTAAGGCTGGACTTATAGGGGCGGGGTGGTCGGCTCAGGCACAAGGATGGACACTTTCTTCACTAAACAGAATAGTTAAAAAGAAAGATTTTCCCGAAATAGAGCTTGAAATTGTTTTGAGTAGAACAGCTACTCATGCAGAGGAAACTGCTAGGCAGTTTGGGTTCAAAAGGTGGACAACAAGCGAAGATGAGGTTTTCAATGTAGATTTAGATCTCGTTGCAATTGCTACACCAAATAATACGCATTATCCTTTAGCGTTGAAAGCTTTAGAAAGAGGGTTTAACGTTGTCTTGGAGAAGCCTGTAGCTCTAAGCCTCCATGAAGCCGGCGAAATAGAACGCTATGCTGTTAAAGCAGGCAGAAATGTGACTGTATGTTTAGTTTCGAGGTTTACCCCGGGAATCCAATACTTGCGTGGACTTCTTAGGAATGGGGAGCTAGGAGACTTTCTAGAGTTCCGGGGTGTAATAGCCCATGCAAAGCATGCTTACAGAGATACTCCTTTCGAGTGGAGAATGAGCAAGGCCATTGCAGGAGGTGGGGTTTTTGCAGATATCGGCGTGCATGTTCTTGACCTTGCTGAAAACGTCACAGGCAGACGCATTAAGAGGCTTTTCGGCAAGGCCTATACGCTAATAGGTGAGCGAATTGATCCCGCGACTGGTACAAGGCGTAAAGTTGACACAGAAGACGTTGGTTTTGCACTTCTCGAGTATGACGAGGGACAAGTAGGCAGTATTGAGGCTTCAAAAGTGTCTCCAGGCTTTGAAGAACAGATGAGAATAGAGATCTATGGCAGTGAGGGGAGTGCAAGATTCCTTCTGAATGAGCCTCACAATCTTTATGTTTTTAAGAGAAAGAGTAAAAGCATCGAGAAAATAGTAAAAGGTTACGAGGAGATTTATCCAGACCTAGTATGGCCAATTTCAAAGAGCTTTGAGGGATGGGTTTACTCCTATGTTATCTTGTACAAGCAGTTTATAGAGTACTTAGCAGGTCTACGGGAGGACTATCAGCCAACCTTAAAAGAGGGGCTTCGAAACCAGCAGTTGTTGGACTCGTTTTATCTTTCTAGCTCACAGGGAACCTGGATCGATGTCTAGCACATTACATATCGCAGAAAACACTTGTTGACGCGTTTTCTCATCTACAAACTGCATTATTTTTTCGTATCCTGGCTCGGCCTCCTTCATCAATAAGTAGCCAAAATATTCATTTGTATATCCTACAAGCGCAAGATATCGAGGCTCCACCAGTTTTTTTAAACTTAGAGAAATATCTGAATGCAGTTCGAACGGGACGAATACCATTTTGAGGTCGCCCAGATTTAGACCTATTATTTCAGCTTTCGCTGTGTATCTTTTCTTTGAAATAATTGGATAAAGTTTGTTTAAAGCTTCTATTCCTTCTCTCAGCGACTCGCTTCTACGTGTTCCGTCTTTCCATGTAGGCATCGATAGCTTGCGTATTTCCTCCTCGGTATATTCTTTGAAAGAAACAGTTATTTCTTTGGACACTATTCTAAGATTTTCCACATTGTGGAGCCTAAATTTCGATACCAAAACTTGGCGTGCAAATTCATTGCCGATTCTTTCAGCTTCACTGAATGTTTGTGCTCTCCTGGTAAACCTTGTTGAAATATTGCCTGCCGCACCATTTAGGAAGAGGCCTATATTTGTTTTAAGGACAGAATAAAGTCCTTTGAGAATATATTCAATGAGATCCTTAGTTATAAGTAAATTGTCGGGTCCTAATACTGTAGGGTGGACTGCGTAATTTACAAGGAAACCCTTAGTTTCCCCCTTCGAGGCAAAAGTTAGCAGAAGTGCCTCGTTGTCTATAGGGTTTCGTGGATCGTTTCTGTCTGTGGCTATATCTCTTATCTTTGTTTTATAGATATATGTCTCAGTTGGTTCGAGGTTATTAGCTATGTTTGAAAAAGTCTTCTCGGTTTGTTCCACAAAATAATCGAAGTAGTCCTTTCGGAAAACATTGTCTCCAAAAGTAAGCAAGAGGTTTGTAAACAGAGTCGCTGGGGCTGAGTGAGTATGTGTAGCAGTAACTATAACATTGACATTTCCAATTGTCTTTTCTGCTACTCTTTGAATTGTTTCCTTGATATGTGTGTCTACCCCTAAAAGGTCGAGATTAACAAGCAAGACCGCTGACTCGTCTTCAATAAGTAGTGCTCGGAGTTCTATATCGTCATGTACTCCCTGCGATTTTTCTCTCCTGGTTATGTAGCCAGCCAACTCGTGTCCTTGAGCCGGCTGAGGAGTTATAGTTGTCTTTGTGAAGGCTAACTCTAACAAGTTGTACCCCTTACTGTGTAACGGCTTTTACTAGGTGCCTAGGAGTATCTATGGGCCTGTTTAGTTTTTCGCCTAGTCTATAGGCGAGGAGCTGGAGAGGTACAGCCAGCGATATTGGGGCAAGGTGCCTCTCAGTCTCTACGGCTCGTATGGTAGTTACGCCGTCTTGTGAAAGCTCAAGCAACTTCTGATTGTTCTCAGAGCCTATCACTACTACGGTTGCACCTGTTTGTCTGGCCATCTCTATCGATGGAAAAGTTGCCTCTGCAGAAACCTTTTCGACAGGCATAATAAATATCGTGGCGAAACCTTGCTCTACAAGGACGAATGGACCGTGCTTGAATTCTCCTGCTTCGACACCCTCGGCGTGGAAATACGAGGCCTCTTTTAGTTTTAGTGCTCCTTCTAGTGCGAGGGGATATGTTAATCCTCTTGAAACTACATAGCCTGACCTGCAAAGAGATATTTTTTCTGCGGCTTTTGTTGCTTCACTATCTATGAATGCAAGCCTTTCATCAAGGCTTTGTGCAAGCTTCTTGATAGCTTCAAGCCTCGCTTTTTGCTCGGATTCCTCTATTTTGCCTTTTTGTCTTGATGAGCTTAGGGCTACTAGGTAGAGAACTTGAAGGGTTGAGGTGAATGTCTTTGTGGCTGGAACGGCTATTTCTGGTCCTGCGGCAATTGGTAAGTAGAGATTGGAGAGCCTAGCGAGCCTCGAGCCAACATAGTTGGTTATTCCAAGAATCGTGGCTCCTCTAAGTTTTGCCTCGTATAGAGATGATAATACGTCTCCAGTTTCTCCAGACTGGGAAATAGCAATGACGAGGGTTCCTGGCCCGACGTTTTCCAGGTAGTATAGTGGGAACTCGGCCGCACTTGTCACTATTGGGCTTATGCCGGCGAGCTCGGAGAAGTAGTAGGAGGCTATCATGCCTGCGTGTAGGCTTGTGCCGTTTGCTATGATGTAGATATTGTCGGCTCCTGTTACCAGTCTTCCCGCGAGGTTCAAATATCTCTTTTGCACAGAACTGAGCGTTCTTAGGAGAGCTTCTGGCACTTCGTTTATTTCCCTAAGCATGTGATGTTTATAGCCGCCTTTCTCGACGAGTATGGGGTCGAGTTGGAGCGGTAAAGACTGTACCTGTTTCGCTAAGCCTTCTGAGGTGTAAATGGTGGGCCCATCTTTTGAAAGGATTATTAGTTCTCCTGGAGAGAGCTCGCCGTATTGGTCTGCAAAGCCGTGCAGGGCGTATTGGCTACTGGAAAGGAGAACGTATTTGTCTGACAGCCCGTAGAAAAGTTTGGGCCCATTTGTTGTCGCGATTATTCTTTGTTTTTCTGCCTCCAGAACTGCAAATGAGAAGTATCCTTCCATTTTCGAGTAAATCTCCTTCAGGAACTCTGATGACTGATATTCTTTGTTGAGAAGAGACTCAAATATATGTGCAACTACCTCAAAGTCTGATCTCGAAGTAATCTTGTGGCCCTCCATCAGCAGTTTGTCTCTTAAATCTTCATAGTTTGAGAGTGAGCCGTCTCCGACGACAGCAATCCTTCTTTCACAGTCGGTGTGGGGATGAGCATTTTCAACAGTGGGTCGTCCATGGGTGGCGAAGCGCGTGTGTCCCAAGACTATTCTTGAGGATATGTTTTCTAGTCCGAGTTTCGCTGAAACTGCCTCTATTGATCCCGCTTCCTTGAAAATCTCTATGCGTCCGTCTAGAAGAACAGCTATTCCCGAGTTGTCTGCGCCCCTGTATTTAAGCCTTCTAAGGCCTTCTATTACTATGGGAACAGTGTTTTCAGAACTTTTTGAAATAGCAGCGAATATTCCTCCCATTTTTATCCCTCGTAGACGAGCTCTCCATTTATAATTGTCTTCTTTACATTTAATTTTTCATCTAGAATAATGAGGTCTGCCTTGTATCCGGGCTTTAAGTAGCCTATTTTTTCCCGTGTTAATGCCTCGATGCTCTTAGAGGGTGTATAGCTAGCCATTGTAAGTGCCTCTAGAAGGCCTGCTCCGGCCTTTATCACATTTTTGACTGCATTGTCCATTGTCAAGGTGCTTCCGGCCAGGGCCCCGCTTTCACTCAGCCTTGAAACGCCATTTTTAACGGTTATCTTGAGGCCTCCCAGTACATACTCGCCATCGGGCAAGCCAGACGCACTAACTGCATCTGTTATGAGGACTGTTCGTAGGGGTCCTGCCAGTTTGAATACGAGTTGAACAGTGGCTGGATGGAGATGTATGAAATCTACAATCATCTCGATAAATGTGTTAGGGTTTAGGAGTAGAGCAAATGGGAGGCCTGGTTCCCTGTGGTGAAATTGCCTCATCTGGTTGAAAATATGGTTGGCGACTGTAGCTCCCGCCTCTATTCCTCTAAGGGTCTCGTCGTATGTTGCCTGGGAATGCCCCAAACTGACCGTTATACCTCTGCTCTTTACGGATTTGATGAAATCTATGGCTCCCTCGAGCTCAGGCGCGACCGTTATTTTTCTGAGAAGTCCCTTCGAAGCAAGGTAGTAGTCTTCAAACTCTTTCAGGCTTGGCTTTCTCAGATATGCTTCATTCATGGCACCCTTCATGGAGGGATTTAGATAGGGGCCCTCTAGATGAGGTCCAAGAATTCTCGCACCTTTAGAGGGAGACCACGATTCAGCCGCCTTTGTAATGTTTCTACAGGCTTGGACAAGTTTCTCGTGGGGTGCGGCGACTGTTGAAGCCAAGAATGCCGTCACTCCACGTCCTGCAAGTTTTTGTGACATTTCTAGTATTTCTTCTGGCGAAGCCTCCGTAACATCTATGCCTGCATAGCCGTGTATATGGGTATCGATGTATCCTGGGGCGACATACTGTCTTTCAGCATCTATTATTTTGTCCGGTGTTCCTTGGACATTGAAACTCTCAATTACGCCATCCCTTATAGAGATATTAACCACGCCGATATCTTCTAGCGGAGTCAAAACATGCGCATTCCTAACTTGAATTCTCAAGTGTCAACCCTGAATACAGTTGTGTATTTAGGAATATAAACATTAGTTTTTCGCATTAGTTTTTAAAAACATTTTATATCCTTTTGATAATAGAAGATTGGGTTAAAGAATGAGTAGTTTACCGAGGAGCAGTGAGACGAGGTATAGAGGCCTAATCGTGTCTCCTGGGGTGGCTATTGGAAGGATTTTTGTCCTGAAGGAGAAAGATATATTAGAAAGCATTTCTGAATCGAAATCCAACGGTGTGGATAAAGAAACAAAGCTTCTAAACGAGGCAAGCCTAATAGTGAAAAAGAGACTTGAAGACTTAAAGAGAATTCTCCCGAAAGCAGAACAAGAAATTATTGATGCACAGTTACTTATGCTTGATTCCCTTGTGTCAGAGGCTGAAGAACTTATTCGGAACCTGTCTCTCAGCGCCGCTTCGGCTGTAAAGAGGGTTTACGAGAAATATTCAGAGTTGCTTAAGAGTGGTAGTGAGCTTTTTGCTCTTAGGTCTCAGGATCTGCATGACATTTCAGCCCGCCTGGTTTCAAGCATTATTGGAGCGGCTAAGACAGATGTTGATTGGAGAGATAGAATTCTTGTAGCAGAAGAAATTGATCCCATTAGGTTTTTGGAGGCTGTTGAGGGTGGGCTAGCGGGCCTAGTTACTCGGAGAGGTGGGTTGACGGCGCATGTGTCTATATTGGCTAGGTTGAAGGGTGTGCCTTATTTGATTTCTCAAGAGGTTGACTTAAACAGTTTGAGAAATGACGTTACCGCTGTGCTTGACTGTGTGAATGGCTATTTAGTTGTTGATATCTCCCCAAGATTAATTGATAATTACAAGTCTCTAGTCGCCGAGTATAAGGAAACAGTATCTCTGTATGCAAGAGAGGAAAAGCTCGAGCCCATAACAGTTGACGGGGTAAAAGTAGCTGTTATGTGTAATACTGGTAGCCTAGAGGAGGTCCGCGTAGCTCCGAGCTATGGTTGCGGGGGAGTTGGGTTGTTTAGGATTGAGTTTGCTTACATGGCTAGGGATGTAGCCCCTAGTGAGGAGGAATTATTTAATCTCTTTAAGAAGAGCTTAGAGTTCCTAGGAGGCGGTCCTCTAACTGTGCGTGCCCCAGACATTGGTGGAGACAAGCCTGTAAGGTTTTTAGAGATTCCGAGGGAGGCAAATCCCCAGTTGGGTTTTAGGGGGACGCGTCTTTTGTTAAAGTATCGTGACTCAATGCTTAGGCCTCTGGTTCGTGCGGCTTTGCGGGCGTCGGTATATGGTGACTTGAGAGTTATGTTTCCCATGATCTCCACAGTTGAGGAGGTTGAGGAGCTTAGGAGATTCATTGAAGAAGAAAAGGAAAAGCTAGAGAATGAGGGACAAAACGTTAAGATCCCTCTTTTGGGCGTCATGATAGAGGTGCCTTCTGCAGCTTTGCTAGTAAGAGAACTCGTAGATAAGGGCAGATTGAGCTTTGTTAGCTTTGGTACGAATGATTTAACCCAGTATGTTTTAGCGGCAGATAGAACAAGTACATATGTAAGCAATGTCTACGATGAACTTAATCCATCCGTTTTGAGGCTTATGTCGTACGCCCTTGACCATATTCGTGAGGGGGTAGAGACGGAAGTATGTGGCGAAATGGCTAGTAGAGGTGTTGCTATACCTGTTCTTGTCGGTCTAGGTATTAAGGGACTGAGTGTAGCTCCGGGCTTTGTAGGGAAAGTTAAATATGTTGTTAGGAGGATTAACTTTGCAGAGCTAGCTGAGGAAGTTAGAGAAATGATTGAGGAGGCTGATTCCTCTCGAGATATAAAGGAGTGGTCTCAGAATTATTTAAAGAAAAAGGATGTCAAGGTTTTCGAATGAATTTTATGAAATTATTGATCTATAGATGGGAGGTATTCAAGCAGAAGTTTGCTCAACTCGTTTATTGCTTGTTCTTCGTCGGGACCTTCAGCCTGGAGTTCTATTTCGTCTCCCATGTCTATGCCTAGGGATAATATTTGAAGAATGTTTTTTGAGTCCGCGGTTTTTTCGCCCTTTTTTACAATTATTTTTGACGTGAATTTTTTTGCTGTTTGGACAAAGACGGCTGCAGGTCTCGCATGTAGTCCGCTCTTGTTTTTAACTTTGAGGACGATGGTTTTCATGGTGTGTTTGAACATCTAAAAATATATTTATGTTGTGAAACATGAAGAATGATAAAAATGGTTTCCGATATTTATTCAGAGTTTTTGACTGGAATAGCCAGTCTCCAGGAGAGGATAGTGCGTGAAGAAAAATTGAACATGGAGAGAGCTATAGAACTCTTTGTCCAAGTTCTTAAGAATGATGGTTTCATCTATGTTTTTGGTACGGGGCACTCGATGATGATGGCTCTTGAGACTTTTTATCGGGCAGGCGGCTTGGTGCGTGTGTACCCAGTTTTTGATTTGAGTATTTCGGGTCTTAATGGTGCCTTTAAGAGTACTATGCTTGAGAGGCTTTCTGGTTATGCCAGGGTCTTGCTCGAGTCAATTAAGCCTGTCCCCAATTCTGTGCTTGTAATTGTGAGTAACTCTGGCAAGAACGCTGTTCCTGTTGAGATGGCGGCAGAGGCTAAAAGCAGGGGGTTGAAGGTTGTCGCTATTACTTCTGTTGAGTATAGCAAGAGGGTGCCCCCAAGCAATCCTTTGGGGAAGAAGCTTTTCGAGCTTGCAGATGTTGTTATCGATAATAAGGTTCCTGAGGGTGATGCTTACCTTAAACTCGAGGGCTTAGAGCAGAAGGTGGCGCCGGTCTCCACCATAATCAATTCGTTTATACTACAGCTTCTTGTCGCTAGAACCGTTCAGAAGTTGTTATCTATGGGGGTTAAACCTGAAGTGTGGATGAGTGCAAATGTACCCGGGGGCGACGAGGCAAATAAACAGTATCTCGAGAAGTATTTCAGTAAAATTAAGTTCTTATGATTTACCGTGTGCCTATGTCTCAACTTTTGGTTTCTTTGGAAAATTGTGAATAAGGAATAAATATCTACGCGAAGCAAGTACACATAATGAAGGCAACAGTTTTGGTTGAAGACTTGTTTGACGAGAGGGAGCTCATTTACCCACTTTATAGGCTCATGGAGCTTGGCTTTGAGGTAGACCTCGTAGGACCTGAGGCAAGAGAATACAAAGGAAAGAGCGGGCTAACCATAAGGGCGAACAAGGATGCAAGAAGTGCATTAGCTGAGGATTATGTTGTCTTATGGATACCTGGCGGCTATGCTCCTGATAGGCTGAGAAGAAGCAGGGAAATTCTTGAACTTGTTAAGAGAGTGGCCGAGAAAGGAGTGGTGGCGGCGGTTTGTCACGGTCCCTGGGTTCTTGTTTCTGCTGGCCTCGCTAAGGGTAGGAAGCTAACGGGATTTTTCTCGATACATGATGACCTCCGTAACGCTGGAGCAATAGTGCTTGACGAAAAGTTTGTCCGCGACGGGAACATCATTACTGGCACAGATCCAGAAGCTATGCCCGGCATGTTCAAGCTTCTTTTGGACGTTATTCGTGAAAAGGGATGGCTCATCTAGCCTTCGGTGACTCTTTAAAATGTGAAAATTCTTTACAGGAAAAAATATTCTTTTATTTCCCAGTCTGTAATCTCCTGAGGGTTTTGGTTTCCAGCTATTCTGGAGTATGTGTCCCATTCCTTTGTTTTCAGTTCTACCATTTTCTCTGTTAGTTTTTTTAGGTCTCTAGGAAGACTTGGGCTTTTTTGTGCAATGTTTATTGCTTCTCCCAGGCTTTGAGGGACTCTTGGTAGACCATTTTTTTCGAAAACATTTTCATTGCTTTCTGGTGGCGGGGTTAGATTTTCTTCTAGTCCTTTCACTGTTGAGTATAGGACAGAGAGTATCTTGAGATAAATGTTTCCAGCGGGGTCTGGTAGACGGTACTCGATTGTGCCCGAGAGCCCCTTTAGGCCCACGGGTAGCCGGATCATTGTAGTCCTGTTTCCTCTCCCCCAAGAAATATAGACTGGAGCCTCGAATCCAGGGGCCAGCCTCTTATAGGAGTTAACAGTGGGGTTGGTGAGTAGAGCGAATGTGGAAGAATAAGAGAGCAGACCCCCTACAACCCTCTTTCCTGTTTCAGTAATTTCGCCTTCTTCTATTGCAATATTTCTTTCTCCGTTATGAACGGAGACGTGAATGTGTAGACCGTTCCCCGGCAAGCCTTTAAAGGGTTTAGGCATAAAGGTTGCCTCCAAGCCTTTCTCGTAAGCTGTTTCCCATAGGAGCTTCTTTAGAAATACCACTTCATCTGCCAACTCGAGAGGTGTTCGTGCTTTTGGGAGAATCTCGTATTGGCTGGGTCCCACTTCGTGGTGTGTAGCAGAGATTGCTACGCCGGCTTCTTCTGCTCGGATGATTACCTCGGCCAAAAAGTCTGAATTGTTTGAGTAGGGGGAGAGATACATGTATGAGCCGTCGTCTATTGGTCTATGGTTTTTTGTCAGGTAGAATTCAAGCTCGGCTCCCATCAAGACCTTGTAGTTTTTCGAACGGGAAAACTCTCTGAGTAGAGTCCTCGGAGAAATGTCTAATGGTTTGCCGTCTTTGTAGAGATCTCCCATGAGGAAAGCTGTAAGACCCATTCTTGTCCTGTAGACTTTGAGTGTTGTAGGGTCGGGAACAAGCATCGCGTCTGAATCTTCTATAGGTAAGAAGCCTATGCTGTATGCATCTACGCGGTATCCCTTTAGGACGTCTTCAGGTTTTTCTGGCTTTAGTATGCGGCCACGTATGTGTCCATATAGGTCTTGCACAGCTACTTCGTAGAATTTTACGCCCTTGTTTCTCAACTCGTTGAATTGTTTTTCGAATTCCTCGATTGTTTCTTCTCTGTGCATATAGGGTTCCAAGGCTGTAGAATAAAATGTTTTTCTTTTCAAAAAGAGAAAAAAATTCAGAAATATCTAGGAATTTTTTGTATAAATTCTATTGTATCGGGAGGAAGATCGGTATAAAGCCTGCTAATAGTGAGATTATGGCTGAAATAATTACTGCTACTTTGAGTCCTCTATCTTTTGAGAGGTTTGGACTTCCTGGCTCGAAGTACATGGCTTTTATTATCCTAGCGTAGTAAGCGGCGGCGATTCCAGTGTTGATGAGGGCTATAGCGGTTAGCCATGTAGCTGGCCCCACGACAGAGAAGAATAGGAACAATTTGCCCCAGAAACCTACGAGTGGGGGCATACCCATTAGGCTTAGGACGAGTATTAATGAAGAAGCGGCTAGAGAACCATCTACCCTTGATAGGCCGTTTAGGTGTTCAAGTTTGAGCGGGGGACTTTCTTTTTGTCTAATTAGTTTTGCTAGCAGAAAGAGGCCGGTCTTGGCAAAGGAGTAGGTTACTAGTTGCATGAGTAGTCCTAGCATGGCGAGGTACCGTAGATGCGGATCCGGTAAGGAGAGCGCCGCGATACCTATTAGGATGTATCCTGCATGTGCTATGCTACTATAGGCAAGGATGCCCTGGAAGCCTTTCTGTAGGAGGGCAGTTATGTTTCCATAAGTCATTGTGAGGACGGAGAGTATTCCGAGGAGCGTTAGCCAATGGGACGAAACGATAGGGGCTATCAGAATTGCGAGTTTGTAGAATGCAAGTATAACTGCGGCTTTTGAGATTGCAGCCACCACTGCTACTGGGTATGGATCTGATATGCCATAGGTGTCTGGTAGCCAGCCATGGAAGGGGAATATTCCAGCTTTAAAGCCAAAAGCAGCTGCGGAAAAAGCTAGGGTAGCTACCGCCACTATTATGGGTGGAGAACTTAACGGAGTGATTGATAGTTTTGGGTCCTGTGTTGTTACGAAGGTTAGTGATAATAGGAGGAGCATTGAGGAGGCTAGGCTCATTAACCCGTATTTTGTTGCTCCAGATGCTGAGTACTTGTCTTTCATGAGTGCAATCATAGCGTAGCTTGTCACAGAGACAAGTATCCATGAGACGAGGAGCATGAGTATTGTTCCTGCATGGGAGAGGCCTATGAGGCCAGTTATGCCTAATAGTAGTGTCGCTATAAAGGATGGGCCCTCGGGGGACAGGTTGAGGGCTTGGAATGATGAGGCTATTACGACGAGGATGTCTGCGAGGACAATGGTTAGTATGAGGGAGGTAAACCAGTCGGTGACCATTTCTCCTGTGGCTATTGTGCCTGATAATGATTCCTCTAGGCTTACGAGTAAGGTGAAAGCTAGGGCGAGTGATGCTAAGACATAGAGTATCTTCGGCTGTTTCCTTAAATACGGGGCTATTATTGCGGTTAGTACTAGTAGAGCTATATCGAGGTATATGGCTTCCAACATCATGGGAACCACCCTAAAATGTACATGGATACCAGGATTAGGGACAATCCTAGCCAGAGATAGAGTAAGTAGCTTGACACCTTGTCAGTTTGCAGTTGCTTGAATATCCTCCATAAGCCTTTAAAGCCCTCTACGAGGTAGTGATGCAGGATACGGTCCCATGTGTGTTCTATGTATATTGAAGTCACATTGACTAGTTGCTGGAATAATTTAGGTATGGCTTTGTGGTAGAAGTTGTCGACTATAAGTGTATCTAAGTATTTGTAGAGGGCCTTGGACGTTTCCTTGAATCCATCAACTATAGTCCTATAGTACAGTGCATTGATATACCACCTGTCAAAGAGGAAACTGTGAAGCTTCATTAGAATGGGGCTCTTAGAGATGTAATAGTAGGGCTGTTTCTTTGCTATGCTGTAGATGTAGAATACTGAGAGAAATAGGAGGAGGACAAGGATAATTGTGGCTTCAAATGTTCCAGGTATGTGACCTTCAAGCATATGGACAGAGTTTTCACCTCCCAAGGTGTGTTCAAGCATTTTTTCAAAGCTGCCAGAAATCGAGGGCCATATTGCTCCGATTCCTATGCTTGCTAGACCCAAGACGAGGTACGGGGTAAACATTACTGGGCTGACTTCGTGTGCTTTGTGGTGGGAATGGCCAAAGAATACTCTTGAAATCATTCGGGCTGTATAAGACGCTGTTATCCAGGCAGTTATTACTGCTAAGAATGTGGGCACTATGAGGCCTGTCTCTGAAGACAGGTGTATTATCTCGTCCTTCGTCCAGAATCCTAGGAAGGGTGGTACACCAGCAAGGCTCAGGGAAGCTAGCACAAATGCTGTGGCTGTAATGGGCATCTCTTTGGCTAATCCGCCCATGTCGTCAATAAACCTAGAGTGGACAGCGTGAATCACTGCTCCGGCGCCCAGGAATAGGGCCGCCTTGAACACGGCATGACTCATTAGGTGTGACATACCTGCATAGAGACCCCCAACAGCGCCCCCGACCAGTGTTCCCACGGCAACGCCGAGGAACATGTAGCCAAGCTGGCTGGCTGTAGAGAAGGCTAGTACGAGTTTGAGCTCTCTGCTGACGATTGCCATTGTAGCCATCATGAAGGCTGTGAATGCGCCTATCACTGCAAGGCCAACGAGGAACTCTTCAATTATTGTGGAGCCGATGCCGCCCTGGAGTACGATGTATGCGGCTACAAGGAAGGGTGAAAACCTGAGCGCAAAGTATACACCCGCCTTTACCATTGTTGCAGCGTGTATCAGCGCGCTTACCGACGTTGGGCCAGTCATTGCTGTGACGAGCCATTCGTGGAACGGGAACTGTGCGCTTTTCGCTAGGGCTCCGAGGAAAAGTAGCCAGAGAAACACGGGTAACACGCCTTTGCTTAGTAGCTGTGTTGCCCATTGGGCGTCAAGGAGTCCGGACAATAGAGTGGTCCCGGCCAATGTGTGTAGGGTCGCTATTCCTATGACCATTCCAACGTCTCCTAGCCTTGTAAAAACTATTGCTCTGAGGCTTGAGTGGCTTGGTTCAGACCACATTGGGACGCCTAGTGCTCTTCTGCCGGGTTCGCCGACCCATCTTTCTTCTTCGTCTGTAAACCAGTGCCCGATGAGGGCGTAGCTTGCAAGCCCTGTTCCCTCCCAGCCTATAAACATGCTTATCATGTTGTCTGAGAGTACGAGTAGCATCATGCTTCCAACAAAGAATGTGAAGAAGAGCCAGTACCGTGTTTCGCCTACTTCTCCCTTCATGTATTCGTAGCTGTAGACAGCTATCAGGAAGCTTAGCCATGAAACCACTAGGGCCATAACTGTAGAGAGGCCGTCAAAGAATGCTCCCAGAGAAACGTTTAGGCTTTTCACCCAGGGATAACTTATGTGTATGGATTCTCCCTCAGTTAGGAATAGATAAGCGGCATAGCTAGATACGAGTGCAGAGACAAGGATGGATAGTATGCCTAGGAGTGATTTTATCTTCCAGGAGGCGCTCTTAAATAATAGTATGAGGAGGGTTCCAATGAATGGTGAAAGCCAAGCAAGCAGTAGCAGGCTCTCCATGTTTATGCACCTAGCGGGAACGTTTTCAGGAAGCTTAAGAGGGGATCTATGAGAAGAGAGGCAAATAGGAAGAAGAGTATGCCGAGGAGTGCGAAGACTAGTAATGGTCCCCAGAGCGACGCGCTGGCTTCTCTAGCTTCCTGGACTTTGAGTGGGCCATAGAAGATTCTTCTCATTGTTACAAATGCATATGCAGTTGATAGGCCTATTGCTATGAGGAGCCCTACTGCTAGAAGGATATACCATGTTGAGCCGTTTTGTAGTGCCTGTGCTACTGCTCCTCTAACTATTAGGTATTCGCTCCAGATGCCTAGGGTCGGCGGTATTCCGGTGATGTGCATGAAGCCTAGTAATGCAAGTGAAGCTGTATAGGGCATTTTTGCGGCTAGTCCACCCATCTTCGTTATGTCTCTTAGACCGTGGTATGTTGCTATAAGGATGCCTGCTACGGCGAAGAGGATTGCTTTTCCGTAAGCGTGGACCATGTAGTGGAGGAATGTTCCAGCTATGCCGTAGGCGTTTACAGAGGCTAGTCCAAGTAGGAGGTATCCCATTTGCGAGATACTGCTGTAGGCGAGCAACCTCTTAAAGTCTGTCTGGCTGAGCGCCATTAGTCCACCGTAAGTCATTGTTATGACTGCCCACGCTGTAAGTATTGGGGAGGCTGATGCAAACATTTGCGGGAATAGGGTGTATACGATCCTAAACATCATTGCTCCTCCTAGACCAATCAGGTTGGGGCTTAGAAGTGCAGATATCGGTGTAGGTGCTTCGGCGTGGGCGTATGGTAGCCACATGTGGACGCCGACGGCCGCAAGCTTAACTGAGAGACCTAGAATCATTAGCCAGAAGGCGTATTCTAGTCCCACAAGGTTGTTTGCGGCACCTATTCTAAAGCCTCCCTGTGTAATGAAGTCGAAGCCTATCTTTTGTCCAACGCTTAGTGCACCGATGAGGAATAGTAGGGCACCTACATGTGTCCATAAAAGATACATTATGGCTATTTTTAGTCTCTCTCCGTAGCCATAGAAGGCTATCAGTAGGAAGCTTGGTATAAGTGTGAGCTCTAGGAATATATAGAACTCGACTATGTTTGTTGACATCACGGTGCCCATCATTGCTAGGGCGAACAATGTGTAGAGGAAGTAGTAGGAGCCCCAGCCGGGCGCAGATACCCCCTCGTGGTGCAGTTCTTCAAACCTGTGATCCATGTATGGCAGGCTGTATAGAGCTATCACAGAAGTTGTAACCGCTATGCTGAATGCTACCAGGAAGACCGTGGGGTCAATTACGAGTGCAAATGTTCCGAGACCGCCTATGCTGAAACTGACTGGATCCATCCAGGTTGTGCCTTTGCTGGTATAGAGATAAAGAAGAACAATTGCGGAAAAACCTAGTGCCGCTGAATTTAGAATGGCAAGGCTCTTCTTTTCCTTGATGAATAGAGACAAAATGGATGCTAAAAGTGGAGCCAACAGTGTTGCCCATAATAATGGTATTTCACTCATTTTTACTCACCCAAACCAACTATTTCATAAACATCCAGACTTTTACTCCTCCTATACAGGAGGATAAATACAGAAATAAGGAGCCCCACCTCTACAGAGCTCAAAGCGATCGCATAGAGGGCCAGGATGCTTCCGCCCAGAGGATTAAAGTACTTAGAAAGAGTTAATAGCGCCAGTAGGACTCCGTTGAACATTATCTCTAAAGAAATCATCACTCTGACCGCACTTCTATGGATGACAGCACCTACCAGACCTATGCTGAAGAGCATTGAGGAGACTACTAGAAAAATCAAGTCATTCATTTGTCTCACCCCTAGCTATTGATATGCCAGCTAACAAGAGAGCAAGAAGCGAGAGAGACAAGTAGAAGAATGCAAGCAAATTCTCTGAGAAAACTTTCAATAGCCCTTCTAGACTGAGGGCAGTATTCACAGTAGTTACCTGCTGAGCAAGTGGCGAGACTAGTATCTGTAGCACCGAGAAAAATCCCAGGACAGCTACTAGGACAGCTGGAAGAATCATTTTCTTCTCCGAAACCATCCCTCTACCAATAAAAACGACACCCATAATCACAAACATGACAGTTGCCCCTACATATACCAGTGCCTGGAATATCCCGACATATGGGAAGCCTAAAAGCGCAATTAAAGATGCTATGGCTAGGCCCACGATTCCAAGCAGGATTGCTGAGTAGAAGTCTTCCCGTGCTTTTACAGATAGAATTGCCGCTATTACCGCTACCGTGCCGGCGGCTAGAACATACACAAGGCTGAATTCAGGCAGACTCATGCCTCAACCCCCTCTCTTCATCAAATACAGGTTTAACCTTTTTAGCCCCCATCTTTAGTGCTGGAGAAACAGGCTCAAGAGCCATTTTCTCTGGCGGGAAGACAAGATCCTCAAACCTTTCAAATGCAACGTCATGGATCTTTGTCATTTCGAGTGCGTCCTGTGGACAAATGTCAACGCAGAAGCCGCAGAATATGCATCTCTGATAGTTCACTCCTGGTCTTCCCTTCTTTTCTCCCTTCTTAACGTACATCTTCATTGCGCCTGCTGGGCAAACCATTGCGCATAGACCGCATTGTATACATTTGTCTGGATAGTACCTTATTAACCCCCTGTAGCCTTCTGGAGGCTCAACAAAGTATTCAGGATAGTATACAGTCATTCTGTTGGGCTTTACGAGGTACTTTAGCCCTGTCCATATAGCTTCGATATGCCTGGGGAAATTCTTAACTGGATTAGACATTTAGGATCACCCTTACCCCCAACGAAAGTATGAGGGAAACAATAGACATAACAAAGTATACACGCCAACCTATCTTCAAAGCTTGGTCAAGCCTATATCTCCCGTATACAGATCTTAGAAACACTATGAAGAGCATTAGGAGGAATGCCTTCACAAAGAGGAATATGCCTGCTATGCCTGGATAGATATCATAGAGTAGCTTGGGAAGAGGCTCCCAGCCTGACAAAAAGATTATTGTGTAGATCAATGACAGGGCGTAGAGCTTTAGGTATGCAAGACCCATCCCTATCCCAAAAATTATGCCCGTATACTCAACGTAGGGACCTGCTACGATCTCTTGTTCTCCCTCAACTATGTCGAAAGGCAGTTTGCCTGCACTCATAATCATGCTTACTAGAAAAGTAAAGGCCGCTATCGGGTTAAGAATAAGCCCCGGAATAAATTGCTTAGTCACCATTTCTTCTAGGCTCATTGTCCCATACAGAATAGACATAGAGATAGCGGAAATAAAGAGCGGGACCTCGTATCCTAGAGACATAAAAGCCTCTCTTACGGCTCCCTGTATAGAGAACTTGTTATTAGAAGCCCATCCCATTAGCAAAACAGAGATTGGTATCGCAGAGATGACAGCTAGAACCGCGGGCAATGTTAGGGGCGAAGATATAGGGGAGAACCCAGGAGCTGAGGGTATAAATGCAAATGGAAGTATCGCCAAGGTCAATGCTAGGATTGGCGCAACAATAAATGGTATCCTGTCCGCTGTTTCGGGTACAATGAATTCTTGGAACATGTACCTTGTTCCATCGGCAAGCATCTGGAGCACTCCTCCCAGGTGGCGTGTCACATATAAGGGCCCTACACGCATCTGTATCCTGGCAGCGATTTTCCTCTCGGCCCAGATTATTATCAGTAGGACAACGAGGGCTGTAAGGAGTCCTGGAAACACTATGGGCGCAAATACCTGGGGGGACAAAAACAACTTGACTATAAAACCAATTATATCCATAGTTCTCACCTATCTGCTTCTGGTGGGAAGTAATCCAGACTCCCATATATAGCTGGGAAATCCATAAACCTGTGCCCGGGCGGCAGGTAGCGGAAAAGTATCACGTTTCTAAACGATGGCGTAACAACCCTCAAGCGATAGGGCTTTGTAGAACCGTCGCTTACTATGTGGTAGAATATTTCTCCGTGGCCCATCTCTGCCCTGGCCACTGCTTCTCCAGCCGGCAATTTTAGGGATGCAAAAAGCCCTGGGAATTTAACGTGGCCGGTTTTGAGAACTTGTTCACGCGTCTTTGGCGGCAGGAGCTTCAAGTATTTCTCTGCAAATATGGGTCCACTTGGCATCTTTTCTAGAACCTGCCTGATAATGGATAGGCTCTGCTTGATCTCTTCTACTCTCACGAGCATCCTAGCCATACAGTCGCCTTCCTCCCTTACTGGCACCTCGAATTCTAGTTCCTTGTATGCCCCATAGTCATCTGCGAGCCTCGCGTCGTACTTGACACCGCTTGCCCTGAGGTTGGGGCCGACTATGCCAAGTCTTTGCGCCTCGCTCTTCTTTAGGATTCCGACTCCTTCGTACCTGGACGCGATCTGGGGGTTGAGGAGAAATATTTTCATGTATTCCTGCAACCTCTTCTCCATGTAGCGCGCCGCCTTTTCGAATTTCTCTTTGAAACCCTGTGGAAGATCTCTTCTTACTCCCCCCGGTATGCTATACGTATGCGTAAGCCTGGCGCCAGTCAGCTCTTCTGCCAGCTGTATCCAGACCTCACGATCCCCGAACGCCCACATGAACATTGTCGAGTGGTTTAGCATTATCCCTGCTATTCCCATTCCATAGAGGTGGCTTGCAATACGATTTATCTCTGAGAGGAGAGTTCTCAAGTAGAGAGCTCTGGGAGGTGGCTCTGCGTCGAGCAGTCTCTCGAGGGCAGTTACCAGGGCAACGGTGGCATTATGTGAGTCGATTATAGTGAGCCTTTCCAGTAGGGGTATAGCTTTGATTGCTTCCCGTCCCTCTGCTAGCTTTTCCATTGTCCTGTGGACATAGCCTATGTCGGGGTCTACCGAGACGATTATGTCCCCTTTAAGTCTCACAATGAACCTCATGTGTCCAGAGGATGGGTGCTGTGGACCAATGAAGAGCTCGTATGTGCTCTCGTCGCCCTCCTTGAAGAGTAGCCTTGAAGAGACAAACTCGCTACTCATACTCAACATATATACCCTCCTCTACTACCTTGTAGTCTTTTCTTAGAGGTGGGGGACCAGACCAGTCGGGAGGCAAGAGAAGCCTGCGGAGGTCTGGGTTCCCCTCAAATACAACTCCAAACATTTCCCATGTTTCACGCTCCAAGAGCAGAGCGTTTGGCCACAGGTCTATAAGTGAGGGGAGCTTAGGATTCTCCCGGCTTGTGGCAGTTTTTAACTCGATGAGGATGCCTCTTTTTTCTGGCTCGTAGCTCTCGGCAAAATAGATAACTTCAATGGTTCCCTTTGTGGGCCAATCAACGCCGCTTATTGATGCCAAATGATCATAGCCATATTGAATGAGTATCTTGGCGGCTTCCCGTAGAGATTCAGGGGAAACTTCCATTTTCAATACATTCTTGGCTTCCTCGAGCTTTATTCCTAGCTCTGAAAGCTTTGAAAACATTTCTATAAGCCAGCTAGGCTTTTCTCCATTCACCCTTCCTCACCTTTTCCTGTAACATTATTATTGCCTGTGCTACTGCTTCGGGTCTCGGTGGGCAACCAGGGATATAATATTCTACTGGGAGGATATCTTTAGGTCTCACTATATTGTAGCTGTTATAAAAGAGGCCCCCGTCAATTGCACATGCTCCCATAGCGATCACAAACTTGGGCCAGGGCATCTGGTCATATACGATCTTGGCCGCTTCACCCATTTTCTTTGTTAATGTTCCCTCGACTACCATAAGATTGGTTTGTCTAGGCGAGTTGAATGGCAAAAAGCCGAATCTCTCAGCGTCGTATCTTGGAGCCGAGGCGGCAGCAAATTCTGCACCGCAACAAGACGTAGTGAAGTGGACTGGCCATAAACTGAACGTTATTGCCCAGTCCCTTAGAGACCTTATAGGTGTTTTTTCGACAAGCCACTTGGTAGCTTTTCTTGCTGATTCTTCAAGCCTGCCAACCATTACAAAGCCAAAGGGACAGCTCATATTTCCCACCTATGGATTTCTTCAGCAGATTTGAGCCCCCAAGCTAAAACAGGGAGAAACATTGCGAGAATAATTATTAGCACAATAGCGGATCTAGTTAGTGTCTCCAATGGCATATATGAGTACAGAAATAGGAATGCCACGAGGGGCTCGAGCGACAGATAAAGCAGGAGATAACCATAGTACTGGAAGGGGAGCCTTGTTTTTGCTTCTCCCTTAGGGGGGTTTCCCGCCTCGTATCTTTTTCTTTTAAATGTTCCCTCTGGGCCTTTTTCTAAGAGAAACGCCAAGACTATAACTAGCGTCCCGGCTATAATTCCCAGGAGGAGGGTTAGAGCAATTGTTCCTGAATCCGAGAGCATAAGACCCTCTTAAAATCTGTTAAAGAATGCTTAAAAGATTTTGCATGATAAAATTATATCTGAGATTCTATATATATAAAAAGCCTATTTGTCTTATGACGAAATCTTGTTAGACTTTTTATGCAATAGTTATCCAAGAAAGCTTAACAAGTTCTGATAGAAAAAGAACAAAGCCACGCTAGACAGTACTAAGAGAATTATTGATAGTTTCGATAAGGGGAATTTTCTCTTAGAGGTTATACTTGTTTGTGTTTGAGGGGTCGATTTGATGCTTAGATTGTATATAAGTGCAAAGTAGTAGCCAAAGGATGTTATTATTGCCAATGCTAGGAGAATGGCTAGGATCCATGAGGCCTGTGATAGACCAACAATAAGGTATAGTTCGCTCCAGAACGTCAGCGTGGGCGGTGCGCCTGTTAAACCTAGAGCCGCGAGTATAAATATCGTTTTTAGGAGGGGTCTAGAACTAAGTGATCCTAGTAGTAAGTCAAGCCTTCTTGTTCCGCTCTCGGCTAGTAGGAGCCCTGAGAGAATAAACAGGCCAGCCTTAAGGAATCCATGGGCAGCTACGTGTAGAACGGCAAAGGATTGTGCCAGTTTGTTCATCGAGAAAAGCCCCAGCATTATGTAGCTTACATTTGCTATAGAGCTGTAGGCCAGTAACCTCTTCATGTCTACTTGTCTATAAGCACTGAAGTTTCCAACAAATGCGCCTACAACTGCTAGGGGTATGACTATGCCAGCAATGGTTGGATCTCTTCCTAGCAACCTGTATACAAGCAAGCATGCTGTTTCTATGGCGATTCCAGATAGAACAGCGCTTCCTGGAGCAGGTGCCGCCATGTGCGCATCGGGTAGCCAAAAGTGAAGTGGAAAGAGTGCTGCTTCTGCTCCAAAGCCGATCAGGATGAGGATTTTTGCTAGTAAACTGGCTTCTGCAACTTTCCCGGCGACAAGACTGCCTGTTTCAAAGTAGACTAGGCTTATACCGAGAAGGGCAATTAGAGACGCCACTCCGCAGAGCGTTAGATATTTGAGTGCAGCTTCAGAGCTTTCCTCGTCCCTGTGGAAGGCCGTGAGAAGAACGATAGAAATGCTTATTGTTTCCCAAGCAATAAACATCCTTACCAAGTCATCGCTCAGAAGCAGGATTGGAAGCAGGGATGCGATTGAAACAATTAATGCATCGTGTAGAGAGATGTTTTCCTCTACAAGCTCATGGGCGGAAAGTATGCTTGCTATCCCGATAGTTGATGAGACGAGTCCTACGATGCCAGCTATCCCCTTTGCTTCGATACTGATGATAGACACTACAAGTAAAGTACCTATGGATAGTAGTGTTGAAAGATAGCGGGATACTTTCCGAGGTGCAAAACCTGTGAGTAGTACTGCAAATACTCCGTAAAATGAGTACTGGATTAATTGTTCCTCCATTTTAAATCACCCCTAAGATAAATATGAGTAGGATAAGAAGCAGACTTATAAGCCAAAGAGTATTGACTGATGGGTTCCCTGTTTGTAGGCTTGTAGATAGCTCCGACAATATGTTCAGGGCTTTCTTTGCTATAAACGTGTATAGCCTATCTATATAGAATGCTTGGTCAGCTATTCTGCCAGAGGGCTTTAGGGAAACTCTTAGCATAGTGAATTTATTCGTGCACCACACGAGGTAGGCTATCAAGAGCCCTAAGAAGGTTCCAGTTAGCGCATAGAGGTTGACTTTGAGTTCTCCTATGTTTAGACCAATAATGCTAGAAATTGGGTAAATAAGGACTGTTGCCATCAGTGTCAATAGGATGAGGACGCTTACAGCTACAACCATAGTGTCTATGTTCTCATGTAGATGCCGAGTCGAATGCCCTACGAAAAGCCTGAAGAAAAGCCTGAATATGTAGAGCGATGAAAGGAGACATATAATGAATGATAACAAGTTTACTGTCTCCTCTGGGAACAAGTGTTCCATTGATTCTAGCACCATTTCTTTTGTGACGAATCCTGAAAGTGGAGGTATCCCTGCCAGGCTTAATGCCCCAACAAAGAACGCTATTCCCAAAATCTTGAGGCCGCTTGCCCACAGCCCAGAAACTTCGTCCAGGCTTCTGGTCCCAGTCTCATGTATAATTATGCCGGCAGTGAGGAATAGAAGAGCCTTAAAGAGTGAGTGAGAAAACAGATGGAATATTGCGGCGGTTAGCGAGCCTGCTCCGAGCGCGAGAAACATGAGTGCCAGATGATTGATCGTGCTATATGCTAGAACCTTTTTGATATCGAATGCTCCGAGAGCGGCTATAGCAGAGATAAATATTGTTATGAGAGCTATCGTTGAAATTGTGTGCTGGACTTCTGGGATTAGCTGGATTACTGGGTAGAATCTGGCTATGAGGTAGACGCCCGCCTTTACCATCGTGGCTGCGTGGATAAGTGCACTTACAGATGTTGGACCCTCCATTGCGTCAGGCAACCAGACAAACAGTGGAAACTGTGCAGACTTACCAATAGCGGCGACAAAGAGTAAGGTGCAGAAGAGTACGGAAAGATCTTGATTACTGGAGAGGGCAGTTATGAGCTGAGAAATGTCCGTAGTATTTAGCTGCCAAACAGCTAAGGCTATAGCCAGCAACAAACCGATATCCCCTATTCTCGTAACAGTAAAGGCTTTGAGGCCGGCTCTCCTGGCTTCAGGCTTTTCCCACCAAAAAGCAATGAGTAAAGCGCTACATACACCAACCATTTCCCAGAATATGTATAGCTGGACTAGGTCCCTGGTTAAGACAAGCCAAGACATGGAGCCTATGAAGAGAAGAATCAGGGTATAGTACCTCGTGTAGCCCGTATCATTAGCCATGTAGCCAACACTGTAAAGTGTTATAAGTGCGCCCAGAGAGTTGACTACTAGGAGCATTAAGCGAGAAATACCATCAGTATATATCGGCAGGAACGAGCCGTTTTCGATGGGACACAGGAAAAAGTAAATAGACAGAACAGCAGCTAAACCCGTGATGAGAACCGATACTGCCTCACATAGTTTTCTTGATAAACGACCCACTATCAGATTAAAGAGGCTCCCAGCGAAAAGCAACACTGGAACGTACAATGGATTCATTCATCTCACCCCTTTAACTTAGAGATTTTTTGAGGATCAATCGTTCTGTGTTTTTCTCTAGCCAAATAGAGTATTGAGAGCGAAACTGTCTCCGATGCAGCACATACAGAGGTCACTAGAAGAACTGGATCGACGTTTGGTTCTGGCAAACTGTTTAAAGCTACGGCAGTAATCAAGAGTGAGCCTAGGATGATGGCCTGCATGCCCATCGCTATTTTAATAAGGTTTCTTGTAGCGGCAACAATACAGAGTCCCGAGACGGCTAGTACTCCACCTAGCCCTATGAGGATTAATTGTTCATTCATGTTTATCACCTCTCAAAAGGTAAAGAGCGCCCGTAACAGAAACCAACATAGCTAGAAAAACAAGCTCAAGATCTGTTTCGGTCATGTTTCTTATGTAGAGGTATGGGTTTCTCGTTGGGTGATATTTGAAGGCTATGAATACCATTAGAGCAAACCAGAGCAAGACCATAAAGACCAAAGATAAAACATTGATTGGGTCTGCTCTAGTCGTTTCCTCTTCTGCTATTATTAGCCATAGCGCCATTAACGCTACCAATGCACCTGCAAAAACAGTTGACACAAGTAAGCCAGCCGTTGTATTGACTAGGAGACCGATAGCGAGAGCTACAAATGTTGTCCCAAGAGCCAAGAGCAGTAATGCTGGTGTTATCCTTTTACTGAGCAAGCCACCTATTATGAAAATTGTCCCGAAAAACGCGAATACTAGTTCCATCATTTTACAACCACCTCAAAAAATAGGAAATCAAGAGCTGAACAAGAAGCAAGGGATATAGCCTTTCCCAGAAAATGTCCGCCAATCCATAGACTCTTATTCTTCCGGTAGACGCGCTAATAACTGTGAGCAAGATAGTGAGACCAAGCGCTTTTATTGCAAACCAAGTAAATCCAGCAACGGGCATCAATGAATTAAAGCCGGGGCCAAGTGGACCGCCAAGAAAGACTATTACTAGTAGGGATATGCCCCAAACCATGCTCAAATCTGTATAGAGCCGAATAAATGCGAGACCTCTTCCGCTGAGCTCTGTTTCCCATCCTGCAACTATTTCTTGTTTTGCATGTGGCAGGTCGAAAGGCCTTTTCTCGAGTTTTGCAAGCAATGCAAGCAATGCACAGACAAAGCTTATTGGCTGATAAAGTATCAACGGCCCTTTTATAGATTGGTACCTAAGTAGACCTTCAAAGCTTATTGTCTGGGTCTGGATCATGGCAGAGATAAGTGATAAGAGAAAAATGCCCTCGTACATTGAGTACTGAACCAGGAGCCGACCGACACCCATAGAGGTGTATGGGCTGAGAACGGAGTATCCAGTTAAAGCAACGTTTAGGAGACTTAGAGCTAAAAGCAGGAAGACAAGCAGGAAGTCGGCTTGAAACGAAAGTGGTGTTTTCCATGAAATTATCGGTATGAAACACATTCCAAACACTGGTATTGTAACTGCGAGAACCGGAGCAATGCGGAAAGCGAAGATATCTGTTCCTTTGGGAACAATTTCTTCCTTAAAGAGCAACTTTACTACGTCTATGAAGGGCTGAAGAAGTCCCCTGGGCCCAGTAATCAGTGGTCCAACTCTTTTTTGGACGCGTGCAGTTATCTTGCGCTCTAGATATTCAAACCAGAAGGCCATAACTACTGAAAAGATGAAACCCGGGAAAACCAGGACAGTAAACACTTCATCAAGAAGGCTCGTCATTTTTCAACACCCCTGTGAAGTAGATTAAGAGTCAAAATGAGTAAATAGGCCAGGAATAATAAGGACAAGAAAAACGTGCTACTTAAAGAACTCTCCAGTATCAATATGAAGGAGGCAACCTCTAACATCGTAAATAGCACAATGAATATGTAGAGCTCGTCTATGTGGTATCTATATACTGGAAGTTTTGTAGCAACACCTCCTGTAAACGGTTCTTCTGCCTTGCTGGAATGTTTTCCTTTCGGTGCAATTTTTCCTGAAATCCAGTAGATAAGGAAATTCAAGAACAAGAGAGAGATAAACGCAAAAAGAACCTTAAGGGCTTCAATATCCGTAATAGGTATAGCCACAAGGGATAAAGAGATGATTTCTACTGGTTGCTTCTTGACCATTGTTATGGCTTTTCCCGGGCAAACATCAGCACATAACCCACAGTATATGCATTGATAATAATTGAAGCTTGGAATATTTCTTTGGACTTCTTTCCCAGCGATTACCTTCTTACCTCCAGGAACCATCGTTATGGCTCCGGGTGGACAAGACCTTGCACACAAACCGCATCCTAGGCATTTCTCGCTATCAAGCATGGGTATACCCCTCACTTGCTGATCCTGGAGGCTTGTAGCAAGGGGCTGGGTGATAGGTGTCGACAGAAGGTTCCTAATGGCAGATGTAATTATCTCAAGTCTTGCCCTCAACTTGTTCATTTAAATCACCTTCTCCTTTTTTCTTTCAATAGTTTTACTGGTAGAACGGTCTTTTCCCCTGTTGAACTGTTGATAACCGTTACCCTGTCCATACAACTGAAGCATGGGTCTATACTGGTCACGATTACGGGGAAGTCTGATATTGAGTATCCCTCGAGAATATTAGCCACGAGCTGTATATTTGCAAGTGTAGGTGTTCTAATCTTGACCCGGTAAGGATTATGTGTATTATTTGCCTTTACATAGTAGAATAGCTCGCCCCTTGGTGCCTCAATCCTACCATATGCTTCGCCCTCTGGAACTGTACCCATAAAGTATCGCGATGGCACAGGATTCCCAGAGGGCATTTTCTCGATCAATTGGTGGATTATGTTGATAGACTCAAGAACCTCCTTAACACGTATCTTGATCAAGCTGTATACATCTCCCTCTTCCTCGGTAGGCACCTCGAAGTCGACTTCGGTATAAGCACCGTACGGTTCAAGCTTCCTTACGTCAAATAATTCGCCAGCGGCTCTCCTCACGGGCCCCACTGTGCAGAACTTTCTCGCAACCTCTATGTCATATTTTCCTATACCCTTTGTCCTCTCTATAACTTCCTCCGAACTTACCAGTGTGTCCAAAAGATTTTCGAACTGTTTGCCAAATTCCTTTGTTCTCTCCTGTATCTTTCTCAATAGAGAATCGCTGACGTCACGCCTGACACCTCCAATAGTCACAAATGACTTATGGACACGATTCCCAGAAATCTCTTCCATTAGATTCATTATTTCTTCACGTATGCCCCAAACCCACATAAACATGGATTCGAAGCCTATCCAGTAGCCTACTAGACCTAGCCACAAGGAGTGAGAGTGTATTCTTTCTAGTTCTGCAACTATTGTCCTGAGATAGGTTGCCCTGCTAGGTGGCTCTACGCCGAGTAGTTTTTCAACGGCTTCGACAAAGCACCAAGAATGCGAGGCACTGCATATCCCGCATACCCTTTCTAGCAGGAAAATGTCCCTAAGATAGCTACGAGTCTCGGCTGCCTTCTCGATTCCCCTGTGGACAAAGCCTATCCTTAAAAATGCCTTGACTATTCTTTCTCCGTCTGTGACGAGGCTAAAGTATTCTGGCTCCTTAAAGGCGGGATGATATGGTCCAACCGGGACGACGACGCTTTCAGGCGATAATGGTGCATGCAAAGTTGTAGCTTTGAATTCGCAGGTCTCCTGTTTGGCTAAAGTATCTTTCACTTGATTTGAATCGACATTCTTTAACAATGGTGGGGGAGAACCGGGTGGGTAACATTCTGGTAAAATAAACCGACCAGTAGTAGTCTGCTTCCCATAAAATGATATGCCAAATAAGTCAGTTATTTCTCGTTCATAAAAGTCTGCCCCAGGAATAAGGGTCGTGACGGTTGCTATTTCGGGTTTATCCCTAGGAATCCTTGTTGACACGTGCTTTATGTTGCCCTTTAGGTCGCTTAGGTGGTATATTAGCTCGATACTTTCCTTTAGATCAACAGCTGTTACTGTAACAAGGTGGTTGAATCCATTGTCTACTTCCTTTTTTAGAATATCTAAAATTGTGCCTGGCTCTACAAACATTTTGCTTTGGATTTTCCCACTCATGTGCTAGTCACCCAAGGTCAATTTCTTTAGAAGTTCTACGAGGGCCTCAGGTTTTGGTGGACAACCCGGAACCTTGATATCTACGGGGACAACTTTGTCGGCGCCTCCGAGAATATTGTAACAATTGTTAAATACTCCTCCGCTACATGCACATGTTCCAAAGGCTATTACAATTTTTGGCTCGGGAATTTGGTCATAAATAGTCTTTAAGGCACCCTCGGAGTTTTTAGTAACTGGGCCAGTGACAACTAGTACGTCTGCGTGTCTGGGGCTTGGAACCAATTGGACTCCATATCTTTCTAGGTCAAATCTTGGTGTTAGTGAAGCGACAAATTCAATGTCGCATCCATTACATCCACCCGAGTTGAAATGGTATACCCAGAGACTTTTCTTTCTAAAACCTAGCTTTGAGTTTATGCTCGTCATGTATCTCTGAATATAGATATACAAAAAATCATATATACAATCCTTAATACCTTTTCTTAATACGGGAAATCATACATTCATTGTAGTTCTTTTATCAGTAAGTATTGAGGATTTGCGAAACTTCTAAATGTGGTAAGTTTATAGTATGTAAAGGGAAAAATTGTCCCAATAAAATTGATAGGTAGCCTTGGGTTCCACTCCCTTTTAGTTCTAGTAACATCGCTATTAAATGAATCTTCACCTCGTAAAAATACATATTCTAGTTTTGTATAAGAATAATTTGAACAGTTTTATCAGTCTATTGTAGGGCAAGGTATTGGTTCTCGCATTTATGTATGAAAAAATATAAATATAAATTTATAGAGTCTTTATTGAGTGAAATGGCAACAAATAAAATCGTTAGAAGGGTACAGCTGACAGGGGGCTCGACGTTCATAGTGTCTATACCCAAGGAGTGGGCAGAAAAAATGAACATAGATAAGGGAAGCCTCGTGGTTTTATCCCTTGAAAGCGATGGTTCAATAAGGCTTTTCCCCAGTACTAAGAGGCCTGAGCCACTAGCATCTACAGAGATACGGGTCAAAAAGGGAATGAGCCAGGGCTCTGTCCTGAGGGAGATTATGTCGAAGTACCTTACTGGCTATAAGACTATCAAGGTTGTGTTTCCCAGTGAGGACCTGGAGTTTAAGAAAGCGATTCGAGACATCATTACCAGGAAGCTTATAGGCGTAGAGATTCTTCATGAGGATTCCAGGGAAATGGTTCTACAGATCCTTGTCAACGTAGAGGATCTACCTATTTCTTCAATACTTATGAAAATGCTCGATGTTTCCCTCAGCATGTTGTCAGACGTGAGACTCGCCCTCGAGAACAATGAAAAAATCTTGCCTAGCGATATTTCTTCCCGAGACGACATTATTGACAAACTTTATCTATACGGGCTTCGGCAACTTCACACGGGGCTTAGAGGCATAATAAGCCTGGAAGAAATCGGGCTCCAGAGACCTCATGAGGTGTTGCACTATGCAATGGTTTTAAAGAACCTCGAAAGAATAGGGGACCGCGCAGTCTCTATAGCCTTAACAATAGAAGAACTAAAGGACAAGAAGGGGATAGCTAAAGACCTAGTAGCATTGTCCGACAAAACTGCACAGTTTGTGAAGGCGGCTCTCTCGGCATTCATGGGCCGTGATAAAGATACCGCAAACAAGCTACTAGACGTGGATGCTGTCGAGATAAAGAGTTTTGAAAATGAAATATTCAGGAAGCTGTCCCAGGAACACCCAGAAGAAGTGTCAACGATTAGAAGCATCATTGGAAGCTACAGGAGAATCCTCGAATATGGAACAGACATCTTGGAGACAACAATAGACATGCAAAACGAGTAAGAAGAAATATATAGAAAGAAAACAAGCCGGGAAGAAAGGATGGCCTCCATAGACGCACAGCCAATAAATAGCAAGGGTTTCAGACTCTCTCTAAAGATTGATGGCGAGGAAGTTGGGCACTGCTATGTCTACCTCATTAAAAACGATCTCCACGAGAGGCCCTATGCGCTTCTTGAAGACGTCTACGTGAAGGAGGATTTCAGAGGCAGGGGGATTGGAAAACAACTAGTCCTGGAAGCTATAGAGCTTGCAAAGAAACAGGGATGCTACAAAATGATAGCGACGAGTAGGTTTGGCCGTGAAGCGTTACACGAGTGGTATGAAAAGCTTGGCTTCCAAAAGTACGGTTTTGAATTCCGCATAAATTTTGAATAATTCCGCGTTTTCAGCTTTTTATACTCTCGATGCTATAGATGAGAGAGCAAATAGTCGTTTTACCGCCTAGGAATTCTAAATATATTGTCTTGACTCTTTCTTTTTCGATTCTTACTATTCCTATGTACTTCTCGGGCTGTATACCCTTGGAGGATGCTAGGCTTTCAAGAGTATTGAACAAGTCCTTGCAACTACTGGAACAGTTGTCCTCGAAGAATATATGGTTGGACGTGTCATAAGTTCTATACGTTTTACTGCTAGACTCTGTTGCAAGGGTAAACAATTTGTAAAGTATCGTCTGTTCTGGTGCCCATCCCTCACCTATTTTTATCCATCCCCCCTCAATATTTGCATATGTTCCAGTCCTATTTGCAAAAGTCAAGGTTAACGATGGAAAGCCGTTTTCAAGCTTCACCATGGTCGTGTTCAGGATGTTGTGCTCGAGATCAACGTTACCAGTAATTATGAGCCTTGTTGAGGTGAAGTTTATTTCTTCCCGGAAGGCCCAGCCCTTTGAAGAGAATATGGCTTTCTGCGCTGTTACAAGTTTCTCTGTTGGGTCTATGCTGCGAGTGTAACCTGTTAGGAAGAAATAAATTACTATGCTTATTATGACTGCTAAGATGCCGTAGATGAGATAGGTCTGCTTCATTTGACTCTATATTCTTGAGATTTTAGCTAGTAGAAATTGTTAACGACAAGCCCGCTAAAGCAGTAGCGCTAACAAAGATACTGGCAAGTAGGATAATTCTAGTGATTGTTTGCCTGAATACTGTTGCCTCTATCTGTTCTCTGCCCATTTTTGAGGCTACGACAGAATTTTTTGCCTGGTGCAATAGCGTTTTCAAGGGCCGCACGCTAAGCTTATTTTAATAAAAACTGTTACTCTTCTTTTCTCAGAACAAACTGATTTATATCTTACCTCTTCAAAGAAGTGATAGGATAAAGATGACATGTGTAAAAAACACTAGCCTTGTCTGTGCATCAAGCAAAACCTATCTTCTAGCTGTAGAAGAAGGCTGCATGGGTAAAATTGAGGAGTGGCTCAGAAAAAATGGAAAAATCACTGCGAGCTATGGACCGCTTGTAAAGGGCCTATATCAAGACGCTATAATAACTCTCTTGAAGCCCGACAAAGTCCAAGCCATCCTTCAATTTAGCAAGCTTACGATCGAGGAACTAGAGAAAACCTTGAATAGTCTCTAGTGTCCTTGCAGAAAAATATGTCCGAAAAAGCCTGCATCGTTGGCGCTGGCCCCTCTGGTGCATACCTGGCTCGGCTTTTAAGCGAAGAAGAAACAGATGTAACCGTCTTCGAGGTTAATGGGAGGCTGGCTAGTAAGCCGTGCGGATGGGGGATACCTTACTCTATTGATGATTTTATGAAGCTACCAGAGGAAACTATTCTCGAGAAAATTAGAGGATACGAGATATTCCTGGAGAACAGCCTTATACACGAGTATAAGGGGGATGTCCTAGGCTACATTGTGGATAAAGAACTGCTCCTCAAGCAGCTACTTGAGGGGGCAAATATTGTACATCGAGGTGTGGATCCCAGGAAGCTAATTGATTGCAGACTAGTGGTTGACGCGAGGGGGCACCCTGTATACAAGGGGAGAAAGGCGCTTGCATTACAGGCAGAGGCAAGGGCAAACATAGAGAGAGACCGAATCAAGATCTTTTTCTTTTTAGACCTAGTGGGCTATGGCTGGGTTTTCCCTGGAAGAGACGGACTCATCCATATTGGGGCAGGCGGCTTTGCAGATTATGATTTTCTCAGAGACAGGGTACTCTTCTTGGCGAGGCAGATTGGTGCAGAGATTGTTTCTTTGAAGGGGTCTCCTATTGCTGCTGGAGGCTTACGTTTGCCAGGCAATGGAGATTTTGCTGTAGGTGAAGCCATAGGGGCAGTGATGCCTCTTACTGGCGAGGGGATAAGGCCCGGATTTTTGTCGGCGAGGGCTCTGTATGATTCACTTAGAAATGGTAAGCCGTACAGAAAGTCTCTAGAAGAATATGGCTTAATATTTAATATTGACATTCAGTTGCGGATTATTAGGTATCTGGAGAACTCTTCACCTGCTGAGAGGAGAGAACTCTACTTGAGTGCCCCAATAGAAGTATTGAAGCGTGTTACAGCGGCAAACCTTACTAAGCTCGAAGTCGCTGGCCTTCTCGCTAGGTATCCGGGGTTCTTTAGGAAGCTAGTGTTAAAGGGGTAGGTAAAGGAGAAAAGCATAGTGTTGAGCTTTGCCCCTTATTTATGCTAGTTTTGTTCCGCAGTAGGGGCAGAAGAGGGCGTCTCCCGGCACGTCCCTGCCGCAGTTTGGACACTTCTTTGTTGGGGGCGGGAAACGGTAGCCACAGTAGGGGCAGAACATGGCATCGATGGGTACCTGGCGGCCGCAGTTTGGACATGTTTTTGTTTGGGGCTGTACTGGTTGCGGCTGCTGTTGTGGCTGCGGAGCTGGCGGCGGCTGTACGGGTGGGGGCTGCATTAGTGGGGGTATTATTGCTACTCCTGCGCCTACGGCTGCGCCGGGCGATTTTCCTAGTTCGCGGGCTACTTGTTTTGTTGTGTCCATTTGGAGGACGTAGCCTGCGGCTCCTGTTTGTTTTATCCAGAAGAGCCTGTCACGGTATTCTGGTGTGGTGTCTATTGCCTCGAATTTGAGGTCTATGAGTTCTAGCCCTATGCGTCTTAGTTCTTCGAGTAGGAAAGCCTTTGTCTTGAAGGATACTTGTTCGATGTTTGCGAATGCGTCTGCCAGTGTGTATGTTGAAAGGTGCTTGATTATTTTCTCGTTTATAAAGCCCCTAATGAACTCGTTGACCTCGCTGGAGGTGTATTTTCCTTGTCCGCCAACGACCTCTGTTACAAATATTCTTGGGTCGCCGACCTTGAACCAGTAGCCTCCCCTAAACATTAATGGTGCGAGCTCTGTGGTCTGGGTTCTTCCTCCGAAGAGCCCCTTGAATGTCTTTGTAGATACGAATATGACTGTAGCCTTGAACGGCGTTGTTGGGTAGCCGGCGAGTGTTGTTAAAACCTTTGTAATGAGAGGAAGATTTTGGGTGGTGAGTGTGTGTCTCCCCGGGCCGAGGACGTCGTATGCTTTTCCGTCCCTGAAGAAGACCGCGACCTCGTACTCGTGGACAATCAGCTGTGCACCCCATGTAATGTTTTCATCTGGATACCGCCAGACGATGTCCTCTGGCCCTGGGTTTACCCATTCGATTACTTGGGGCATTACTTCTCACCCACACCTTTTATAATGTTTTCTCTGTTAATTAACGTGTCTTCGAGGGAAAGTAGCTCGTTTTTCAAGTCGTCTAGGGCTTCCCTTAGCTTGCCTGGATCAGACTTAGCCACGTTGCGGGCTTTTTCTTGGATCCTCTCGGCCGTTGAAACTAGGTTCCAGTCAAACTCGATCATCTTGTCGAGCTGTTGCTCCTCCACTTTAACTAGGTCGAAGAACCCTGTATAGCCATAGCTCATTGTTTTGAGCTTAGAGATGACACGGTCAAAAATTGCCTGGACCTCATTGTATTCTGTTGCGAGTGTCTGATCGCCTGAGAGGGCAATAGCCTTCATAGCGTTTTTGAAGTCCCTGTAAGCTGGCTGTATCTTAGATATGAGGTAGTCCCGTATGAGGCGGTCAGTTTCCCGCCTGAGTTCCTTCTCCTTGTAGCCCCGGTACCCTGGAAGTATAAGTTCGAGTTTTTCGAGAAGACGTAAGTTACTTGTAGCCTTTTTATATATTTCAGCCATAATAGTTTGTTGTCTTTCATTCTTAAAAATCTTTGTAAACCAAGGAGGATATGCTCTAGGATTACTCGGCGAAGAATTTTCTAGTAACCACGGTGGAGGTTAGAGCTTTGCTGAAGGACACGCCGCCCACGACTAGGAAGCCAAGCAGGGATGTCAGTGCAAATACAGGGTGATTATTGGAGAAGAGAAGCATTGCTAATCCAAGTATTAGGGATGTGATTCCTCCAAGCATCGCCGCCACGCGGAATCTTAGTTCGACGGGTACCTCGGCGTAGAGAATCCTCGAGTCGGAGGCGTCAGCTATGAACTTGTAATTTTTACCGTTGTAGGTATAATTTACATGGAATATTGGCTGGTGCACGAGTTTTCTTTCGACTATTTCTGTTCCGTCTATCTTTAGTCGGGCCCTGCCCCCGAAGCGGTATGCTAGGGACTGCTGTGCAAGGGAGACTGCCAGCGTCAGAGCTTTTTGGTCTGCCGTGGACGGGTCGATGTCTGGGTTTAGGATTTTACCATTGTTGCTTAGTACATATTTGTGGCTGTAGTATACTTTGCCCGCCAGTGAAAGTCTCGCCTTCTCGATGGGCGAATTAGTTATTGACGTGGATGCTGGCAGGGCAACGTTATGTGTGATTTCTTCTGAGCCGCCTGGATAAGAAACTTTCACCCTTACAACGTAGATCCAGAAGGGATAAAATATTAGGTTATAGTCGTTAAAGGTGGCTTTTTCTGTGAAATCGTTGGGGGTCTCAGGCATCCTCAGAGCCCAAGCCTTGAAGGTCTGAAAGAGGTGCTGTATATCGTAATTGACCCTGCCCATAAGGTGTTCTCCGACCTCGACTCCCTGAAGCGTGAACGCCGTGCCACAGAAGGGACACGTAAGCACTACTTCCCCGGCCTGCCTCTCCACAGTTGCCCCACAGTATGGACAAATAGGCATTAAACCACCTCTGCCGCTTCAAAAGCTGAAGACGCCAGTTTATAGGCTCCTAGGAGGCCCAGTGGAATTACGAGAAAACCCCAGCCGACATCATATCGGAGGGCGAATTCTGTAAATGCGCCAGTAACCAGGACAGCTACCCATGCACTCATCATCTTTGCTACTCGCTCCGCGTTGGAGATGTACCTCTCAGCCCTGATAATTGTGGCTGTTGGGCCAACAAGGGACCCTGCATACAGGTTTCCCTTAACTTTATATGTGAAGAACCAATAAGGCACATATACTAGGTGTTTTTCCGGCGTGTTTACCTGGGTAGATAGGTACTCGATTTGAACCTCTGTAAGTGCCCCCTCTACCTGCCTAGCGGCAGACGTTTCTATCTCGCGGTAGATCTCTGTGTCTATCTCTTTTCTGAGAAGGCCAAGGGCCTCTTCATCACTTACCTCGGCAGAGAGAAAGTTCTCGGCATATTTTTTCAGCTCAGGTGGATCCATTTCCTTTGGTGGATTTGTCTGCCAGGAATGCTCTACCCAGCTCTTTAATTCTCCTGCCCCAAAGATTTCAGCGTAGAGACGGCCGAATGCGCCCTTGAGTGTTTCGAAACGTATTTTGCCGGCAACCTTCTTTGTCCTGGTCTCTGTCCTTACAACTGTTACCCACTCTGTCTCCCTGTTCCTCCTTACCGGCACGCGTTCAGTGCGTTGCACCGTGTAGACTGCTGTCCCCGTATACTCTCCCGTAACATTTACGCGGAAGACCCAGAAAGGGACATAGTACAACGTGGCATTGTCTAGTACTCCTCCAAGCCTTCTTGCGGCTTCTTCTACCGCTTCTCTTGGTGGAGCAGGCCAGACCTTAAAGGCTAGGCTGTGCCCATAGACGTCGCCCGTCCAGCCACAGTAGGGACATACATAGATGACGGTCTCGGGGGTAATGTTTATCGATGCCCCGCACATTGGGCAACGGTGGGAAACGTATATTTCTAGGCTTTCGACCTTGAAGCCCTGTGACTCGAGCATTTTTCTCGCTTCCAGGACGACCCTGTCCCCGTTTAGCTCGCTGTAGGAATGATTGGACAGCGACGCTAGAACACTGGATAAGGCCTCGTCTAGGCCTGGCTGGGGCGGCTTTGCTACTCCAGACAGGTATACTTGTCTTCCGTCACGCGTAGTTGTAGAAACTATCGCCTTTGAGTATTCTCCCATGTGTAAACATATATTGAGAAGTACTAAATAAATTCTTTGGGCTTAGCGGCTACTGTAAGCGTCACGCCGCAGTCGCTACAAGCTTCCTCATAGATCTCTGGAGGAGCAGGGGGAACAGTTAGTGGAGGATAAGCTAGGGACATTAAATGTTTCTGAACCTTGAAGCCCGATGTTGCTAGCAGTTCGTCTACCTCCCTAGCTGTGTAGAGTCTCGCCCTCGCAAGGATCGGGTCGATGCCTTTCCGGGCTATCTCCATGTAAAATTTTCCCCAAGAGCTTTCCCTCTCGATGAAGAGGACGGCAAGGACGCCTCCGGGCTTAAGTATTCTCCATGTTTCCTTTAGGGCCATGGCTGGATCATGGAGAAACTCTATAACGGTTACCATGTATGCAAATGAGAAGTAGCTACTCCTTAAGGGCGTGTCCTCAGCTACACCTGCAACTGCAAAAATGCATCTGCCCCGTGTATAGCCGTGGCGAAGCATTCTAAGGGATGGATCAAGGCACACTATGTCTCTCTCTTCTCGGAGAAGCCCAGAAAACCTGCAGGTCCCAGAACCTATCTCGACGCCGAGCCCCCTGGGCAATACACGTCTAAGCATCTCTGCCTCTGTCTCTAAGACAGCCCTGCCCGACTCGGCATCATACCACGAGTCATAGTTCTCGACGTTTGAATCAAATAGACCAATTATGTTTCTTGTAGCGTCCATTTCCAGGTCAGTAAAAATATTACGCCTAGTTTTATTTTAGTTGCACTCTAATGGCAACACGCAGTTATTTCTAGTGTGCTTTCCCGTGGCTTAACTTCACCTTCGTGACCATGAATCCCATAGGTAGGTCGCTTTTTCGATTCTGAGATCCTCTGTGCGAAGGTTACTTCTTGGCTTTTGGGCGTATGTAGCTTTCTATTCTTTTAGTGAATAGTAGATTCTTTTGCGTTTGGCTCCTTTGCTTTCAAGTTTCTTTAGTACAATTTCTCCAACTTCACACGTGTTTTTCACGTGGGGTCCGCCGTCTGCCTGTATGTCGATGCCTGGGATTTCTACTATTCTGAGTTTCTCTACGCTGGGTGGAAGACGGCCTGCAAGCTTGACTATGCCTGGTATTTTTAGTGCTTCTTCCCTGCTGAGCCAGTATACCTTTACCTCTATGCATTTTTTCAGCACGGTGTTTGTTTCGTCGACTGCCTGCTGGAACGCGGTTTTCCAGTCTTCGACGTTTGAGAGGTCAAAGTCGTCCTTTGCTTCGTCTGGCTGGATGTGCCCGCCAGTGACTAGGGCGCCGTATCTGTTATATAGTATTGATGCTAGGACGTGGGAGGCTGTGTGGAGCCTCATCATCTTGTGTCTTCTCTCCCAGTCTAGGATGCATTTCACTTTGTCTCCTGGCTTCAGCTCTACAGTCCTCGAGAGTACGTGTGCAACGTCGCCGGCTTCTTCTACTGCCTGGACGACTTCTACTTTGTCGCCGTTGGGCAAGACGAGCCAGCCCTTGTCTGTGTCTAGTCCGCCTGAGGGGCCCGGGTGGAAAATTGTTGAGTCGAGGAAGACCTTGTTTCCATCGATTTTTGTGACGGCTGCTTCTGCCTCTTTTAGGTAGCTGTCTTCCTGGAACAAGAGTCTAGCCATATTGGCTTTGTACTATTCTTTGGTATATTTTAATGTTTGCTGGTTGGGTTGGGAAAAAATTCAGCACGCGGTAATCCGGCTCACAGGTCACCGGGGGGCAAATGCGTCATCATCGCTTCAATTTTGGTTTAGGGGAGTATTTATTTTTAGGGCTGTAGGGGGTTTTCTACTAGGAGTTGCCTAATCATATTTGCAAGCTTTAGGGGGTCTTCCCCAAGTATGACCAGTGTCGGCTCTAGGTTTGGCTTGTCTTTGTAGAAGTAGGCCTGTGCCCTGTTGCCGGCTCTAATTGCTCCTATTACTGGGCAAGGCTCCTCATGGCTCGATGCGTCGTAGACTTGTATTCCTGCTTGTTCAAGTTTCTCGACGAGTTCTTTTTTGTAGCGCAGGTTGATGGCCGCTCTATAGGGCAATCCTGATCTTTTAGCTTCTATGAGTAGGTTTGCCAGGTATGTTGAGCCGCCTGGCGCTGGCTTCCCGCATATCTTTGGACCACTTTTTGTCTTGATTATTCTCCCGTCGAGGGCTAGCACTTCCCTGGGATTGTCCGTGTCTCGGGGCAGGTAGGCGATGTTTGTTCCCGTCTCTGATAGCAGGTTGTTTTGGTATAGTATTCGTGCTAGGGACTCTGCGGCTAGTTTTAGCATGGATTCGTCTTTCTCGAGTAGACTTGGCGAGTACAGGGTTTCAACTGGTAACGTTTGTCTTGGTTTCTGGGGCTTCCCGTCTATTAGCACCTGTGTGGTATCTCTAGCAACTACCTTGCCGATCTCTTTGCATTTGATGCCTTTTTCGCTGCAGTAGGAGAGGGGCCCAGGTGGACTATTTGCGATGGCGATTAGTGTTCCATAGCTTGGAGAAGTTAGAGGATCGAGGCCTGAGGGGAAGCCTGGGTATAATGGTATCTCATTACTCTTGATATCTATCGCCACAGAGTATGCCCGTGCAATGTCTTCTATAGCCCTGTAGACTCCTCCCTCGGAGACGTCGTGCAGAAGCTTGAGGCCCGGGGCACTGGCAAGCTGGAGTGCTGTTGGGAGCGGGGTGAGCGTCCTGGGGTCGATTTTTTCTCCCATGAGCCAGGCCGTCTCTAGGCCTACTTCTCCAATCAGGAGAACTGTGTCTCCTGGGCTAGGCCGCTCTCTTTCTCTGACCCTTTTCCCGATTATTGTTGTCGAAGCTATGGGCCACTCAATGCCACGGTATCTGGCTGTGTGTCCACCTATGAGTCTTGTTCCATATTTTTCGCACTCTCTTAGGAAGTCTTTCATTATTTTCTCAATAGTGTCGTCTGTGTAGCCTTCTGGGAAGTTTAGATCTAGCAAAGCGTAGTCTGGACGTGCGAAGCTGACAGCTATGTTTGTGGCAGCGTAGTGGTAGGCAAAGAAGCCTAGAAACTCGTCTGGCACGCCTATCGCAGGATTAACGGTGGCCAAGTAGTCTCCGAAAATCTCGTTGGAGTCTAGCTCGAGCTTCTTCGTGCCTATAGTCTTTAATATTTTATCGAGTGGAACTTTCCCCAGAATACTATCCATGTGTATCTAAAGAGGATGGCCCTATAAATTTCTGTTTAGACCCAATGAAAATATTTTTTACCAAGGAAAGGGATATCCTTGCTCGCGTAGCTTGTTGTATTCTTCTTCTAGACGCTTCTCTATTTCTCTGATTTTTGCCTCTGGAGGAGAGAAGAGCAGTGTTATGCCTATCCAGGCTACTACAAGGAAGAATGTTTCAACAACAAAGAGGGAAGTAATTTTCATTACTAGTAGCTGTGTCTCAACGCTTGCGAAGAGCAGAATGTATGCATAGATGGAGCCTAGAGTAAATGCGAATATGAGAATTATTAGACCTGCAAGCCTGTCCTTGTCGAGGGATTTTTTCATAGGAGACTCTGCGTCTTGGGGCTATAAATTTCTAGCTCCCGTTTCCTATTGACAAGACAAAGACGTAAACCTTACTGGAAACAAAGAAAATTATTCAAATTGTAACTTATGGGGCTGGTTATCTATTGTAACATTTACTCCGGCCTACTGTGTTCTTTATCCTTAGCTCGCGTTCTTTTTATGAAAGAATGAAAAATTAAATGTGTTCCATGTTTTGGCTGATGTCTATTTTCGTTGTTTTTGACTATTTTTAGTTGCCGCTGTATATCTGCATGAAGTACTTTGTCTCTTGTTTGGCTATGTTTTCATCGTATATTGCTACGCTTGCCTCATGGTTCCTCATGAACGCCGAGTAGCTCCAGTTGTGGGAACCTACGATAACTATGTAGCCGTCTATTATGATGAGTTTTGTATGTGTAGTCCTAGATCTTGTATCGTATCTTACTGGAACCCCGTTGTCTAGGAGACGTCTATACGTTAGCTCGTTCTCGTCTATCGTGTTTTCTAGGACGACTTTCACGTCTACTCCTTTCTTTGCTTTAGAGATTAGTAATTCGAGGACTTTTGCCACCTCGTCTGTGTCGCTTTTGAATTCAAACATTGAAATGTAAATGGATTTGTTAGCCTTGGAGAGTAAGTCTAAAAGTTTGGGGTAGTAGTCATCATCGTTGATTATTTCAAGCTTTATGCATTCCCCTTGCGGTACAGGTTGCTGTGGAGCTTGCGCAGTTATTTGTTGGGTCTGGGTTTGGCCCAGGCGGAACCCGGCGTAGAATGCTAGGCTTGCAATGATGACTATGACGAGAACTATGCTTGTTGCGCTTCCACGTCTCATATGATATACTATGTTTTGTTTGCTTTTAAATTTTGTAGGATTTCTTCAACTTTGTCTACGAGTTGCGTGTAGACTTCTTCTATTGTGCCTGACGCGTCTAGAACTATGAACTTGTCTTTTTCCTCCTCCGCCAGTTTTAGGTATTTTTCTCTTACCCTGTACATGTATGTTGGGTCCTCGAAGCGAGTGAGGGAAGACCTATTCCTGAGTCTCTCCATGGCCTTCTCTACTGGTATGTCTAAAAGGAAGACTATGTCGGGCGGCTTTACGAATTTGTTTACTCTACGTATAAAGTCTTGGTCTGCCCCTCTGGATGACTGGTATGCGAGGCTAGCATAAAGGGTTCTGTCAGAGATAACTATTTTTCCCTCGCTTAGCGCAGGTAAGACTATTTCTCGTTGAAGTATAATCCTGTCTGCCGCAAAAAGGTAGACTTCTGCCTCGACGTCCAGGTTATATTTGTAAAGAACTTCCTTTATTGCTTGTACCCATGGTTCCCTTACAACAATCACACTGTAGCCCTTGTTTGTGAGGTACTCGTATAGCAGGGATGCTTGTGTTGTTTTTCCAGAGCCATCTATTCCTTCGAGGGCTATGTAGAGGCCTCCGGGTATCTTGACTGGGTTTCCGCCGTAGTTTTTCTTTTTCTCAGTTTTTATTAGTCCATGTCTGGGGCAATAGTATTCTATTATTAATTCACCTGTTGGTGTGGCTGTTCTTTCGATTTTTGGGGTAATGTAGTCTCCGCAGTGGGGGCAGAATATTTTTTCTCCTACTGACTGGTTCATGTAGCTCGTTATGACGACTTCTATCTTATAGTTTTCTTGTATAACTATGTTATGCAGGATGATAACAAATTTATATTTGAAGATAATAAAGTTATATTGTGGATGAGTTTACACGTATTGTAGGCTGGCTTACGAGGATTGGCGAATCAGAAGTCCTGCTAAGCGAGATCTCTAGGAACAATAGGAAGGCAAGAGAGGTCGTTGATCTCTTGGGAAAGTATGGCTTGATAAACTACCAGAAGAAGGGGAGGTTTCAACTTGTTTCTCTTAGCCATAAAGGTTTAGAGGCATATCGTCACATTCTCGCCGCTAGGAGGGTTATCTATGGAGAGGAGATTACTCCAAGAGAGCCTCTTGCTTCCAGGCTACCTGAGAGATCGAGCGGGCCCGAAATGGGCATTGAAACAAGTAGCGAGCTTCCAAGTTATCTTCGTGATAATCCGTGGCTTGAGGTTTTAGCTAGTAGGAGCCGTGGGAGGGTGTTTGGATGAGTAGACAGGTTGTTGTTGGGAAAGAGGTTTTTTCCCTTAGCCATCTCAAGGTTTTTCGAAGAGAAGAAATTGAGAAGTTTATGGGAGACGTTGCTGGGGAGTTGACATTTCTGTCCGAGAACACTGTGGTTGTTTTTTCTCCAATCCGGCTAGAGGTTTCCTTTTGCGGGGAAAAACACGTCTTGTCTCCAGGCTTGACGCATGTTAGGGGGACACAGTTGGAGATAGCTGGTGGAGCATACTTGCCAGCTTTTCTTGACGAGGAGTACCTAGAGTACCTGCTTTTCGACCTGCCCCGTGAACTTGACAAGAAGCGTGTGCCCATCGTTGTCGAGGATAGCCACAAAAGGTTTACTAGGTGGGTTCATGAGGGGTTAATGTACTCCTATGACATATTGTCGCGTATAGCAAAGGTGTACAGGGTCCCGATAATAGTGTATGGGGACAGGGAGACCGAAAACATGTGGAGTTTCGTAAAGACATTTGCATGTGAGAAGATAGAGGGTAGGGGTAAGTGTTTCGTCGATGGGAAGCCGTGTGGTGAGGGCGATGCCGCTTCCTATTGAAGAGCTAGGAAAAGAAGAGGGCATAGGCAAGGTAACAATTTCTAGGCTCAAGAATGCTGGGATAGATACCGTTGAGGAGCTGTTGCTTTTCAACCCTGAGGAGCTTGAAGAAATAGCTGGCATAGAATTCGAGAGAGCGCTTAGGCTAGTTAGAACTGCTAGAAGGCTTGCCCGGTGGGAAGTAAGTGTCCAGAAGGGAGACGAATATGCTTCCCAGATTTCTGGGCGAGACACTCTCTCCACTGGTGTAAGTGGTATCGACGAGTTGCTTGGGGGTGGTCTTGTTGTTCAGGAAATCTACGAGTTTGCGGGTGAATATGGTTCCGGAAAGACACAACTCTGTCACCAGCTCTCCGTAACTGCACAGTTGCCGCCTGGGAAAGGTGGGCTGGGAGGAAAAACTATCTACATTGACACTGAGGGGACGTTTAGTCCCGAGAGGGTAACGAAGATTGCAGAAAGATTTGGCGTTAAAGATCCGCTCGAGAATGTATTCGTGGCTAGACCTATAAATGTAGATGAGCTGGAAGAGCTTGTTGTAAGAGGCTTGAAGCCGTATTTAAGACAGGGCGTAAAACTAGTCATTATAGACTCTGTTATAGCGCTTTATAGGGCACAATTTAGGGGGCGAGAATGGCTTGCGATGCGTCAGCAGAGGATAAACTATGTTTTGGACTGGCTCAAGAGGCTTAGCAGGCTTTACGACTTGTTGATAGTTATAACTAACCAGGTTGTCTCTGTGCCGAGTAGCTGGGGCGTGGCCGTTAAGTTGCCAGCAGGTGGAAACATTATAGCACACGCCTCTACGCATAGGTTTTTCTTGAAGAAAGCAGGCGACTCCTGGCTTATGGAAGTCCTTGACTCGCCTAGGTTGGCAAAAGGTGCGTCTGCACAGTTCACCATCAAGGATGATGGAGTCTGGGATGCCTGAAGAGGCTCTTGTATACGGATATAGGTTACTTAGGACTGCTATTAATAGGTTCGAGAAGGCCAAGGTGTCAAGAGACCCAAAAATTAGTGTTACAGAGATTTCTTTGAGGCTGGCTAGAGGCAAGGGCAAGGGCTATGAGGAAGGTCTCAGGGTACATTCAAGTATATTTGGCGATGTCGACTGGATACTAGAGTATAGAGACGTGTGTATTCCTTTTCCTCTGGCATGGCTTTTTAGGTTTGGCTGGGTTCATGGTGTGGCCGATACTATATGTTTCAGGTCTTTGGTGCCTTATAAGATTGTAGAGGTAAAAAGCTATGATGAGGTAAAGCTCTCTGAGGCAACACAGGCCAGCGTATATGGGCTCCTAGTTTTCCTAAACTTCGGAGTAAAGCCCGTCGTCTACGTTGAGACGCCACATCGCCTTGTCTTAGTGAGTGATTGGGAGGAGAAGGCTCTAGATGCATTGCTCTATGCTCCCAAGATTATTCGTAGAGAAAAGAATACGTAGGAATGCTACGCTAGAGCTCATATATGTCGTAGTTCGCTTTTCTGCGGTGTACATGTAGTGCTTCATATACTATTCCTATGTTGTATCTACCATTTGCAATAATGTCTCCAAAGGGAACTGTGTAGCGTTTGTTGGCTGTGACATAGCCAAACAGCGTAAAATCTAGTATAGCTGTACACGTATAGAGGGTTTCTGCTAGTTGCTTTTCTTCGTAGGGGTCTGGGAAGAGAAACGTATAGACTGTTCCTGTGCCGGTCAGGGCGTAAGTGTTTTGGACGTAGTGTAGGCTTGAGAGTGCCCATGCTATGTGTTCTTCGTGTCCCCGCGTTGTCTTTATTTGTAGTAGCCTTGTTGCATATCCGGGGGGTGGGTTAATTATTACCTCGTTTTCTAGTCTTATGGGCTTAACGTGGCTGGTATAGTGATAGTTTAGCGTCTGGTTTTTCATGTTTTTTCTTTGGGCTAGTTGTGATAGCTTTAGGAAGGGGTTCCTCGTAAACTCTGCTACTAGCTCGAGGTCTAGATTGTCTATTTTCTGTTGTTGCTTCGGTGGCGGCGTATGTACCAATTTTCTGGTTTCTAGGAGCTCTGTAAGCTGTAGAGTATTGGATGTTATTTTGCCGTGCATGTAGACTGTAAGCGGAGAAGAGTAGGGGTTCCAAGAGAAGCTTGTTATCCTCCACATTTGATTGGGGTCTGCTTGTAGTATGTCTGCAAAGTCTTTTTGTGCTCCATCTGGGATTAGTGCTCTCAGCATGAGTATTTTTTGCTTGGATTTTATTAGGGTAGTTTTCTGTATTATGTATGGTATGTTTTTTTCCATTATGTCTTGGGAGAAGGGTAAAAGCATGAGGTATTCTATTAGACCTATGGAGGCGTAGTCAAATTTGCCGTAGATCTTTATTCCTTTCCTTTCAAGACCCGTGATAAGTTTAGACACGTAGGACGGAGTTGTCTTTAGGCTTCTTGCAATGTCGATGTATTTCCTCGCTACAACTGCATACTTTAAAGCGTTGTATTCAAGTTCTCTTAGTTTCTGCAAAGCCGCACCACAAACTAGAAGGCGCGAAAAAAATTAATTTTTACTTGTCAAAAGTTGCTAAGTTTCCAAATGCAGGACGCCTTCTAGGAGTTTCTCGAGCGTGTAGCCTTCATCCAGCTTTATTCGAGGCAGGAGGACTGCTAGAAGCTTAAACTTTTCCTCTGAAGTCTTTTTAATTTCCAAGATCTTAGCCTTGATCTTTTCTAGATACTGCAAGTATTCTTCCCCCGTCCTATAGCTGTTTTGCCAATCATAGAGAGCATACAGTGTTGCCCCCAGGATTTTTCCTCTGTCAAGGTCTGGAAACAAAGAGTCTTCTCTGATAATCTCGGCTATCTCTATGATTCTATTAAGGGCTTCCTCGCCAACCCTTGTTAAATAGGTTTTTCGATTCCTTCTCTCGATGAGACCCCTGACAATAAAGCCGTAGGTAATTAAGTATGGATCTATCTGGTCAAACCCAATACCAGAGAGAACGCCGCTAGGTGTCGCCCTGTTGTTACGTTTGTTCCACTCTTCGGAAAGATAGCTCACTATAGTCTTTAGGGCTTCGTGGAGTTCGCCATATACCTGTTCTTGACGCATGATATGACTGTGGTATATCCATCTAATTAAGCTTTATTTCTTATCTGTGTTTACTTTCGGTCTACTTCAACGACAACGTTTTTATATTTATGGTGTAAGTTTTACTCGGAGTGTCTAGTAATGCCTAAGAAAGAAAAGGTAAAGGTTGAAGAAGAGGAAAAAACATTTGAAGAAGAGATTGATGCAGATAAGCTAGCAGAGGAGATTTTGGAAGAAGAACCACTTGAACCGTCTGAAGAGGAAGTTCCCGAGGGAGAAATAAGACTAGAGGACCTAGATGGCGTGGGGAGAATCACTGCTCAGAAGCTTAGGGCGGCTGGTTTCTACTCTGTGCGTGACCTTGCGTTTGCTTCTGCACATGAGCTAGCTGTTGTCCTTGGTTCTGAAGAGAGGGCCATAGCCATAATCCGGGCTGCACAGAAACTGGTTAATAGAGGAGAGGAATTCATCACTGCTAGGGTGCTTTTTGAAAAGAGGAAGAACCTTGAATACATCAGTACTGGTGTTCGTAGTTTGGATGATTTGTTGGAGGGTGGTGTTGAGGTTGGTAGTATTACTGAGCTGATTGGTGAGTTTGGTGCTGGTAAGACTCAGATTTGCCACCAGCTAGCGGTGATGGTCCAGCTACCGAAGGAGAAGGGAGGCCTCAACGCTAGGGCACTATACATAGACACAGAGGGCACCTTCAGGCCGGAGAGAATAATACAGATAGCAAGGGCAAAACAGCTAGACCCAGAAAAGGCACTAGAAAACATAATCTACGCAAGAGCATACAATAGCGATCACCAAATGCTCTTGGTAGATGAGGCTAAGAAATACATTGAAAGTCAGAATATTAGACTGATAATTGTCGACAGCCTCATTAATCACTTCAGAGCTGAATATCCAGGCCGCGAAAACCTGGCATCAAGACAACAAAAACTCAACAGGCATATTAGCCAGCTTCACCGGCTTGCTAGCCTATACAACCTGGCCGTTGTTGTTACTAACCAAGTTATGTCGTCACCGGACATCTTCTTCGGAAACCCCATGAAGCCAGCAGGCGGAAACATAATGGCTCATGGATGTACATACAGGATTTGGCTCAGGAAGGCAAAAGAGGGCAAACGTATAGCAAGAATCATAGACAGCCCCAAGCATGCTGAGAAAGAGGTCGCCTTCGCTATAACAGAGGACGGCGTCACCGACATTTAAAAACTGTTTAGATGCGAAAACTTTTTAGGCAAACTCTCCCATAGTATCAACCAGGTGTGAATCATGGGAGGTAAGAAGAGACCCACAGTCTCGGCCCTAGAAAAGAGAGCCACGAAAGAAGAAACAACAAAGAAGAAAGAAGAAAGCAAAAAACCCCAGATGAAGTTAGAAGCTTCAACAGGGAACTTGACAGAGGTTTCCCTCGAGCAAATAATAAAGGAACTCAAGGGCTTAAGGTACATTACGCCTTACGTTTTAGCTTCGAGATTTTCCATAAAACTTAGCAGGGCAAAGAAGACACTGAAAGAGCTTGAGCAGAGAGGCCTAGTTGTTGCTGTGGACAGGAACTCTAAAGTCCCAATATATGTTCCTGCCTCAAGGAAGAAGTAGCTGGAAACAAATTTGCAGTTTTTTACTAGGGAATTTAAGTCGAGAAGATGTCCGCAATGTTCTTTTCTTTAAGATAGCTTTTCGCGACTTCAATTAATTCCTTCTTTGCATTTACGACATCTAGCTCGGTGATCTCTATGAGGCCCTTCCTGGCCAGCTCATTTATGACTTTGATTGGGTCTTTGACTCCCATTCCCATTAAATCGTCTATGAGGCGTAGTCTCCCAACACTCCAATATTTCCCGAGGTAGCGTATAGCGGTTTCAAGGTCTGATGTTATCTCGAGATCTTGGAACATTACTGGTTCTGCTGCTCTAGTTTGTTGCGGGGGCTCTGGCTCTCGCCGGTTATCGAATGTAAATATTTGGGGTTCATTTTGCCGGCTGGGAGGGGGCTCTGTTAGTTGTTCAGGCTCGTGGAGAGGTTCTTCTTCGGGCTTTTCCATATCTTGATCATTTTCAGATTCCTTGGGTTCCTCTTGTTGTTCTAGAAAAGCTAGGAGGGACGGCCCCTTAGCTGGCTTTTTAACGGAAGTTTTCCGTTGTTTCTTTTTCTCTTCTCTTAAAGCTATTTGTTTGGGTTGGATAGGGGTTTTTTCTGCGGTCGCTTCTAGGTAGTATAGGCTAGTGGGAACCTCTATGTGGAAGATTTCGTCAATGATTATCTTGTCTGTTGTTGCTTGGAAGCTTCTATCCTTGAGTAGTTCTTGTACAACAATGTATAGGATAACCGAGCTTAAACCTTTGTTCTTGCTCCAACTTACCAGCTCTTCTGCAGATACCCTTTTTTTCTGTTTTATATATTCTGAAAGCTCTCTGGTCAGCTCTGTTATCTCCTCCATTTCCTACTTCAATAATTAGACATGTGGCTTTATTAAGATTAGCGTGTGTGAATCGTCTTTGGGAAAGAATTTATTTTGAGCCTTACTTTATGCGTTGAACATGGATATATATGGAGGGCGTTGAACTGCGTAGGCTCAGCAATTTACTCCAAGAGGAGCTTATAAAGGGACTGGAGAGGCTTGGCTACAAGACACTTAATTATATACAGGTGAAGTCTCTAGAGGCATCTAGACACTACCAAAATATCCTTATTGTTGCACCTACTGGAGCCGGAAAAACAGAGGCGGCTATTCTACCAGTTCTCCGCGACCTCATCAATGAGGGGGGCGAACCTATCTTTGCAATTTATATTTCTCCGCTACGTGCTCTCAATAGGGACATTTATGACCGAATGATTGAGCTTTTCCAAATGTTTGGATTCGAGGCAGAGATTCGACATGGAGATACGCCTCAAAAAACACGTAAAAAGATAGCCGAGAAACCACCCCACTTTCTGATTACAACTCCCGAGACAGCTCAGTTTCTGTTGGTTGATAAAAGGTATCGGGAAAAATTGCGTAACATCAGATGGGTCATAGTGGACGAGGTTCACGAGTTGCTGGACGACAAGAGGGGTGCACAGCTCTCGCTCGCCTTGGAACGCTTGAGACTAATTGCGCCTAACTTAAAAATAATAGGACTGTCGGCTACGCTCAAAGACCCCTACACTGCTCTTCGACTTCTTTCTGGTAGAAGAGGCGGAACCGTAATAGAATGGCAGGAAAGAAAAATTTACGAAATAAGCATTGAGGAGCTTGGGAACGAGGCAAATCTGGAAGAAAGAGTTGAAAAAGTTGCCTCGTATTGCCGAGACGGGGGTGTAATAGTTTTTACCAATACTAGGGATACTGCAGAGCTCATAGGAAGAATATTGACTCATGAATATGGGCTAAATGTTAGGGTACATCATGGTAGCCTTTCAAGAGCCGAAAGGGAGGAGGCTGAGAGACTCTTTAAGGAGGGAAGAATAGATGCCATTATTGCAACGTCCAGCCTCGAGCTAGGTGTGGACATCGGTTATGCAAGACTTGTAGTTCAGTTTGGGTCCCCAAAGCAAGCAATAAAGCTTGTACAAAGAGTTGGAAGAGCTGGTCACAGTTTATTGGAAAAATCGAGAGGTGTCATTGTACCATTATTTCTCGAGGATGCGGTGGAGTCGGCCGTCCTAGCTAGGAGGAGCGTCAATGGGGACCTAGAGGAGCAAGCACCACACGAGAAACCTCTAGACGTGTTGGCACACCAAATAGCAGGGCTCGTACTCGAGTATCGTGAAATAAGTCTTGAAAAACTCTACGACGTAGTGACTCGGTCACTTCCCTTTGAAAATTTATCTCTAAAAGAACTAATAGATCTCCTGGAGTTTATGCGTTCCATAGGAATAATCAGATTTTCAAATGGAAATATCACTATGGGAAGAAGAACAATTTCATATTACTACTCTTCAGCTTCCATGATTCCTGAATCCTTCTCGTTTGACGTTGTTGAGATGGCGTCAAGGAGAATAATTGGTTCCCTAGACTACTCCTTCGCTTCACTTATAGGCAAAGGCAAGATAATCATTCTAGGCGGAAAAGCGTGGAACGTAGAAGAAGTAGACATAGAGGCAAACAAGGTATACGTCACGGAAAACATACATGAATTCGGCGAACCACCCATATGGACAGGGATGACCCTACCTGTAGATAGAAAAGTTGCACGCGAGGTCGCTTCCCTCTATAGACGCATAGCTGAAAACATGTCATCAAGTGGAGAGCTGGAAAAACTTCGAAGAATGTATGGTTTACCGGAAGAAGCCTTCAAGAAAACTGTGGAGCTTGTAGGCAAGACTCTTGAAGCGTTGGGAACTGTTCCAAGCGAGAAAAATACCCTTGTAGAACTCGTGAGGAACAGGGATAAGACCCTCGTTCTGGTTCACTCCTATCTCGGTACGAAGGGGAATAACCTGCTTGCCTTTCTCCTAGCAGATGCTTATCGGGGATATACTGGATCCTCTGCTAAATATTTCTCCGACCCCTACAGGGTTCTGCTTGTTAGCGAGTCTTATGTGCCGCCGGGAAAGCTTAGAGAAATATTGGTGGAGGGGCTGAAATGGAAACTTCGTTTTCTCAGCGATGTTATACGGGAGAGCAATTCATATCTAATTGAGTTCACACACGTTGCTTCAAAGATGGGCATAATAGACATAAAGAAGTCGAGACCAGAGCCAGGAGTCTTGTCAAATATTAGGAGGAAACTTGTAGGGACGCCTGTCGATGCGGAAGCTATAAGGGCAACTATATTTGAGCACTTCGACCTTCGTTCAGTAGAAGAATTCCTACAAGACATAGAAAGAGGCAAAAGACCAATAATAATAAAAGAACTAAACGACTTGACACCTCTAGCGCAGTTAATATTTGAGAAGCCGACCGTGAAGGCGGGTGTAGTTGCATCAGATATACCCGCCTCTGGCATCATACAGGCAATTATAAAGAGGATCGAGAACTCGCACGTCCTACTCTACTGTATAAACTGTGGACAATGGTGGCAGACAATAAAGGTTGCTGATTACCATTTGTTTTCCAAGTGTCCGCGTTGTGGCTCAAGAGCCCTCGCAGTTCTAAGACCATACGAGGAAGAAAAGATAAAGATCCTCGAAAAATGGAGGAGAAAGGAAAACCTGTCAGCAGACGAGAAAAAATTTGTTGAGAAAGCTAGGCAATCCGCTTCTCTTGTCTTGTCGTATGGATATCCAGCAGTATTTGTCCTCGCAGGTCACGGTGTTGGGCCCACAACTGCTAAAAACATATTATCAAAAGGCGTCAGCATGGAGGCTCTAGCGAGGAATGTTCTCCAGGCAGAGGCAAACTATACGAGGACAAGAAAATACTGGGAAGAATGAAAAAAGCTTTCTTTTAAAGGGTTCTTCTAACGGAAATTGGTCTTTGTTCCTTGACACTCCTCCAGCATGCTTCAGCTATCTCGACGACCCTTAATCCGTCTACCCCCGTTATCGGTGGCTTCTCGTCCCGCAGTATCGAGTTGATGAAGGCAGCGTCCTCAAGGACATATGCGTCATAGAACCTTGACCAGAACCATTGAACCCCTCTGTATATCAACCCGTCCTTGGATCCCACGGCTAGATTGGGGTCAGTTTGTGACCCAACATATATAGTGCCGTCTGTTCCCATGATTTCTGTACGAAGGTCATAGCCGAAGACGCTTTTCCTGCTCCCGTGTATTAGACCGTATCCTCCTCCCTCGAACTCGAAATTGATTGTTACCACGTCTAAGTCGCCTTTCTGCTTAATTTCGTTGTAGAGGAGCGCGTCGCCCTTGACATAGACCTCCTTAACTTCTTTACCCATTAGGTACCGGGCCATGTCGAAGTCGTGGGAAAGCATGTCCAGAAATATGCCGCCGCTTAGTCTGGGATCCTGTGCCCATCCGGGCGGCGCCCCTGGGTCCCGAGCAATATTTATAAAGACTAGGGGATTTCCGATTGAGCCTTCAACAATTTTCTTCTTTGCTGTAGCGTAAGCATCGTCGAATCTTCGCATGTAGCCGACCATTAGCTTGACGTCGGCCTTTTCAGCGGCCTTGATTGCCTCGATGGCCTCACTGGATGTGACAGTTATAGGCTTCTCGGTAAACACGTGTTTGCCGGCTTCCGCGGCTTTAACTATCATTTCCTTGTGGAGATTAGTAGGAGTCGTTATGAAGACAGCATCTACCTCTGGGTCTTTGAGCAACGCGTCATAGTCTGTATAAGCCTTTACTTTGTATTTTTCTGCAACAGAGTTGGCCAACTCGGAAACTACATCCATGACTGCGACTAGGCGGGCGTTTTCTAGCCGAGTAAAAGTTATTTCTGCGTGAACCTTGCCAATTCGTCCCAGACCAGCTACTGCCACATTTACCTTTGGCATTCTTTATCGTGGAAAGATTCTTTTTAAAACTGCATTAAAACATATCTGGAAATGTTTAAATAAAAATGCCTTAAAGGAAAAGCAAGAGATATATCGCTAGTAAACTCATGAGAGAGCCCAGCACAATAAAGAAGAGCCACTGGCTTGTCTTCTCCTTTGCCTCTAGGTGTGGAGTCTGGTGTCTCTTCCATTCTTCGTACTCGAGCCTAGCAAAGGGGGATGCCCTTTCCTGGACTTCCTCTTCATCCATCATGCCTCAACACATTTTGTACCATAAAAATTTATGTTTCCAAGAAAACTCTGAGTAAATATCGACGGAGAGGCCCAATGAGCTACATTCGACCTTTTGACCCATGGCGAGGAAAAAGCCTGTGCACCTGTCCTTTCAAGTATACAGTAAACCCCTACACAGGTTGCCAGCACAGGTGCCTCTACTGCTATGCATCCAGCTACATAAAGAACTTTTTCAATCCTCGCCCCAAAGCCAACTTTTTAGAGACTGCCAGAAAAGATATTTCAAAGATACCTAGGGGATCAATAATCAACATAAGCAGTAGTAGCGACCCCTACCAGCCTCTGGAGTCAAAGTACCAATACACTAGGCGCCTCCTTGAGCTAGTTTCAGACAACTATGTCATTGAGATAGTCACTAAATCTGACCTAGTAACCCGTGATATAGACATACTTTCCAAGGCGAGAAGCGTCGTATCAATAACCATCACAACACTCGACGAGACCCTGGCGAGAAGGCTAGAGCCGGGCGCACCCTTCCCATCGAGGAGAATCTATGCGATAAAGAAGCTTACAGAAGCCGGCGTGCCAGTCGTCCTGAGATATGACCCGATAATCCCGGGCTTAAACGATTCAAAAGAATCTATCTCAGCCGTGCTAGAGGCCGCAGTAACGGCTGGAGCTAGGCACGTCGTGTCCTCCACATATAAAATCAAGCCCGACAACCTGGCCAGAATGCTTTCAGAATTCCCAGACCTAGAGGCAAAGTTCGAACACATTTATCGAGACAGGAAAAACAGGATACAGGGCTACCTATATGCAGACAAAGAATACCGCTACAGGACACTCTCAACGGTAAGAGACATAGCTCACAGCTTAGGCGTCACATTTGCAACATGCAGGGAAGGACTATACCAGCTAAATGATAAAGGAGTTACCTGTGATGGCACTTCGCTTGCAACCAGAAATTCCTAGACAACTGGCTTCTTTAGCTCGTAGGGTTTCCATCCTAGTTTCTGGCGGAAGTCGTTTATCATTTGGACGGATTTTTCCTTTTCTTCTTTGGGCATGTGCTTGCTCTTTAGTACTCCCATTAGCAAAGCATAGAGCCTCGCGTTAATTGTTGCCTTTGATACGCCGTATTTTAGGTCTTCTTCTAACTCGTGGAGGATCCCTTCTACTTCCTCTGAAGAGGACAGCCCTTTGGGGCCTATGTCTTTGACTTCTCTTCCGAGGTAGAGGTGGCCTTTTTCGACTACAATATATTTTCCGTCCTCGAAGGTGATTCTGCCCTTAGTTATCCTGTCGTAGAAGGTCCATGCTTCGTAGGCTTGTGGGGCTAGTTCTTTTAGTCTCGCGAGGACATATCTGCGTATCTCGCTCGTGGTCATTCCTTCTTGTAGTTTTGACTCTACTTCTTTGGCAATTTCTATGGCTATTTCTTCAGGTGCGCCAGCATCTACGATGGATTTGATCAATTTGTTTCTATCGAATTCCTCTAGTTTTCCTGTGCTTTTTACAATTTTCTTCGGCATAATGGTCAAAAATATTTATTCTTGCTAAGTATTTAAAGGTTGCCAAACTTGACACTTAATTGTATACTCTGTGGAAAAACAGAATTCTATCACCAAGTATGTTATTTGTCTTCCAGCTCTGCCTCCTCAATTAGAAGGGTGGCATCGTAGTCTTTTCCAACAATCCTTGACCTCAGTATCTTTATTCTCTTTTTGAAGAGCGGTGCATCAATGACAAATGTTTCGTATTCTCCACCTTCACCGCTTGGGTTCAAAATTTCCCTGAGAGACTCAAAGTAGCTGATGATTTCCTTGTTTATCGGCTTGCCGAGCAGATCCATTTTAAGTGGGTAGGCGCCTACACGTGTAATTATTGCCGTGATCCCTGTTTCGACGATTTCTCTAAGCAACTCTATTTCGTCTCTCATCCATAGAGGGCTAAATATTTCTAGGCCCAGTTTCCTGCAGACCTCGCTAAATCTGTCGGCTTGGTACTTGGACTTTATTGCCCCAGTGACGAGGCCCTCTATTCCGTACTCGTTTTTCGCCTGTTTTAAGGCTTCTTCTAGTGCCATTAGTCCTTCTTCTGCTGAGTTGCCAGTTCTTCGAACAATTATAGGTAGTCCTAGTGCCTTTGCCTGTAGTTCTACGAGCCTCGCGTTGGGATAATGGAATAGCATGCTTTCCTCGGATGCTGGCTGAAAGGTCAACAGGCATTCTACCTCGTGTGATTTGTATACCTTGTGCAGTGCTAGTGTACTATCTTTGCCTCCGGAGTATAGTATGGCGACTTTCAAGTAGACACCTCTCTAGCTTCTAGCCTCTACTGAAGGCATTATCAGGGCATTATTAAAAGGTTGGCGACATAGTTAAGGACGTTTTAATCCTTGATTTCTTTAAGGGCTTCCCTAAGTAACTCTGCAATTTTCCCGCCGGTTTCTTCGTCGAGAACGGCTCGGTTTTGTCTAGGAGTCCCAGAGGGTATCACATGTATATGTGCGTGGAATATTTCTTGTCCCGATGTCTTTCCATTGTTCATTACGATTTTTACCCCTGTGGCCCCGAGGGCTTTCTGCTGTGCTATTGCTATTCTCTTTGCTAACAGTATCATTTCAGAGAGGAGCGGCCCTGGAATATCAAAGATATTTTCGTAGTGGTGCTTGGAAACTACGAGCGTGTGTCCAAGGCTGACTGGATACTTGTCAAGAAAGGCTATGGTTTCTTGGGTCTCAGCGATTACGTGTGCCGGTTCTTTTCTCTCTATTATCCTGCAGAATATACACGAGGGGTTCAAAGGGTGGCTAGCCATGCTTTCCATAACGTAGTGGTGGTGTAAAACATATATGAGGCTTTCTTTCTTATAAGGACAGAGACGCAGGAGATGGAGAGCGATGTCGCTGGAGACCATCCAATCAATCATTGTTCCTCTGCTGGGGGACAACGTTTTAGGCATTATTGTCTTCGGCTCTGCTTCACGGCTAGAGGACTTCTCACCTCTCAGCGATGTAAACGTGGCGATTATTACTAGGGGCAAAGTCTCTCTGGAGGAAAGGGTTCTATTAGCTGAAGAGCTTGGACAAGACGTGTCAACTCTTATTTTGACTATTGATGACTTAAAGAAGCTTCTAGAGGACGGAGAGTTCCTTGCACATGAACTCTTAGGAGACAGTAAACTTATCTATGCAGACGAGACGCTTTATGAAGTAATAACCAAAAAGCCCCCGATAACCACGAGAACCCTAGAATACCTCGAAAAGAATGCCTTAGCATGCTTAAACCTTTCCCTCGAAAACTATTTTACCGGTAGATTCCACGACTCGTTAAACTATGCCTACAGGTCTCTCCGGAGCGCTGTAAGACTTCTTGGTACAAAGGAAAACAGGCTACTCTTCAAGGATAGAGAAATTTTAACCTTCTTGGACGAGAAAGGGTTAAGAGACGAGGCAAACATATACAGAAAGCTTAGAAATGGGAGGTTTAGAGGAATAGGAAAAGGTGATCTCTTCAAAACACTTATAGCGACCTACACGGCTGTCTTCAGCCTGCTAGGCTTTAAGGGCGTCGACCCCGAAAAACTAGTAGAATACGTAGAGAAAAACTACGCCTATATTTCACGTATAAAGATTGACCCTGTCGAGAATAGGCTCCACGTAACTATTAAAGGCTTAGACTTGGCCGGAAAAGAAACACACTCGGAATTATATCTTGGAGATAATGCATAGCTTCATGGAAATTTTAACATTGAAAAAGTTTCCCTTCCTTAAATTTCTTTTTCATCACTAATTTGCCGACACAACGACAGAGAAACTATTTTTATTTTTCAATATTTTTAGACACGAGGATGTAGCTTGAGGGAGAAAAAGCAGGAGATTAGAGAGAAAGTTTGGAGAAAATTGTTGGAGGAAAATGTTGCCCTTCCGCCTTTCCCTGTAGAGGGTAGGATACCAAACTTTAGGGGTGCACGGGAGGCGGCATTAAAGCTGAGAGCTTCAAGTATATATCAGAAGGCCCAAGTTGTTTTTTCGAATCCTGATTCTCCGCAGAGACATGTTAGAGAGCTTGCCTTGAGAGATGGGAAAATCCTCATTATGGCTTCTCCACGCCTGAGAAACGGTTTCATTGTTCTAGACCCCCGAAAGATACCCAGCAACAAGGTGGGCATAGCTTCCACGATAAAGGGTGCATTCATTTTTGGCGAAAAAGTTCTAGAAAGGGTTCCCTCGATAGACCTGAAGGTTGCTGGTAGCGTGGCCGTAGACATCTATGGCGGGAGAGTCGGGAAGGGGGGAGGCTTCAGTGACCTCGAGTATGCCATATTGAAGACTTTGGGGGCTATAAGCGAGGAAACGCCAATAGTCACGACTGTACATGAGCTACAGATAGTCGACTCGATACCGATGGATTCCCATGACGTCCCGATGGACTACTTGTTTACTCCCCAGCGGGTTGTAAAGACTCAGAGAAAGTATCCTAGGCCGGAAGGTATCTACTGGGACAAGCTCTCAAGCCGTGATATAGAAAGTATACCGGTTCTGAAATTGCTCTTGCAGAGGAGAGGCTAGCCTGCTAAGCGTTTGGGGAAAGACAAAAATAGTTTTGCCATGCATCTAGAAAACGTGTATAGCTCTATAAGTTTCACATACGAGTTACCGACAAGGATAGTTTTCTCGAGGGGGTCGCTGGGCAAGATTGGAGAGCTATCAAAGGGTCTAGGCAGAAAGGCCCTGATAGTTACTGGGAGAGGATTCGCTAAGAAGTATGGCTTCGACGCTAGGATCCGCGAAGAACTAGCTAGGGTAGGTATAGAGAGTGTTTTCTTCTCTGAGGTAGATCCTAACCCCTCAGTAGAGACAGCTGACAGGTGCGCCGAGGTAGCTAGGCGAGAGAAGATCGACTTCTTTGTCGCGTTTGGGGGCGGAAGCGTAATTGACACCGCCAAGGCGGCAAACGTTACCTACACGCTTGGAGGTAGCGCCAAGGATTATCTGTGGCCTAGAAGCGTGGACGAGGAGCTCTTGCCCCTCTTAGCTATACCTACGACTCATGGAACCGGGAGCGAGGTCACAAAGTACTCTGTCCTGGTTGACGAGAAACAGATGAAGGTTGCGATCTCTGGTAGAGGCGTCTACCCATCGCTGGCCCTTTTGGACGCCGAGGTGTTGAGGTATCTCCCTAGAGACCAGTCGGCAAGCACAGGTCTAGACGCGCTGAGCCACGCTGTTGAAGCATTCTTCAGCGGGAAAAGCACGCCTATGTCTGACATGTACGCGTTGGAGGCCGCCCGCATCATCTTCAGGAAGCTACCATGCGCCGTGGACGGCTTCCTCGAATGCAGAGAGTGGATGCTGTATGCCAGCATGCTTGCAGGAGTGGCAATCAACTTCACTGGCACAAATATTGGGCACGGCCTAGGATACCCCTTAACAACTAGGCTAAACCTCCCCCACGGGTTTGCCAGCGCACTCATACTCTTGGGCGCAGTCGAGCTCTACGAGTCCCGTCTCCCCCACAGGGCCGAACAGTTCAGGAGACACGTAGATATAGCCATGGTAGGTGGACTACGGGAGGCGTTAAGAGAGCTCTATCAGAGGATAGGCGCCCCGACAAGCCTCAGGGAGCTCGGTATAGACGAGAAACAGCTTGACCTATATGTTTCAGAGGGGCTAAAGTACAAGCGTAACTTGCAAAACGCGCCGTTCGAGGTAAATGAAGAAATCGTACGAGAGATACTGGCAAAGCTAATTTGACCCGTTACCTTCTACTTAGCACAAATATATTACTTGACTTAAACCGCACCAAGAAGAAGATTTGCAATATGATTTTACCCAGCTCTTTCAACTCATTCTAAGTTACATCCTCAGAATGGCTAAGGAGATGAATGACGTAATTTTCCTGTTCTTTCAATTCTTTCTGAGTTGCATCCAGACTTCATCGTACGAAAATCCTGTGACAAGATGAGCACTTTCAATTCTTTCTGACTTGCTTCCGAATTTTTCTACTCGAGGGGTTTATATGTTTAACGTTTGATTTTATCAAGAAGTCAGCAAAACTGCCCTAGCACTAAAATTTACACATTGGAAACTTCTGAAACTTTCCAGCAGGGAACTTTCCCGAAACACCCCGTTCGAGGTCGGGAATTTTTCCCGTAATCTCTTTTTAAAATAATCCTCTCGACGAGAAACTTCATAAATAACTTTTAGGCTACGGGTTGGGAAGTATTTTACAATGATTTACGATTAATTTGTGTTTGGACGTGTAGGAGTCGGCGATCTTGGGATGGGTGGCTCTTGGGTTTTTGTTCCAGTGATGGGCCAGGTGTTGCTTGTTTATGCCGTTTTCGTGATTAGTGTTGCGACTTCTTTTGCTATCATTGGTGGCATGTTTTCCCTGTTTGCGAATGTCAATGTGTATAGTTTGACGTCTTTTCTCTGCAGTATGGTTTTTCCTTCTTGGGAGTTTGGGGCTTTCTCGTGTATTGTTGCTATTACTGGTTTAGTGGAGTCTAGGGCGCTTAGTACGGCTGTGTAGAAGTTTTTGCTGTATAGCTCCATGGGCCCTATCTCGTCTATTATGATGACTTGGGCTTGTTGGATGGCGGTTTTTATGGCTTCTACGCCGATTGTCTCTAGGTCCTTTAGATTCACCGTGTATTTGCCGACTCGTGGCCCCTGGGTTAGGCCTGTCCTGGCTAGGACTCCTTCTCTCCCAGTGTATATGTCCCTGATGTTGAAACCGATTCTTTCTCCTTTTTCCCGTACCTCGTAGGTTACCATTCCCCCGACGGTGACGCCCCTGCTGGTCAAGATCTCGGCTATTCTTATTACGCAGGTTGTTTTTCCTATTCCGGGTCTACCGGTCACCAAGAAGTTTTTTACGTTGGATTTCTCCATCAAAGACCTTATCTCTTGTTAGGTCTTATTTAGCTTTGTTTTTTCGATTTTCGGGAAGAGATGCACGAGCTTAAGGGTTACCTCCATGCTGTCAATGTCCCATGAAGATTTTCGGATAGCGTGTCGGCTTGTAGAAAATTTGGGGTTTCTCTAGCTTTGCTTCTTTAGTTCCATCCTGATCTTGTTGACTAGGTTCTCTATTGAGACGGGGACAGACGAGAAGACGTTGGAGATGCTTAGTGGGGTTATGGCTATTTTTCCCTCTTCTAGGACCGCGTGGACGTCTGTGCCTTTTTCTGCCTCTATTGGCGAGCCGTATAGCCAGTAGTACGGCTTTCCTTGGGGGTCTTTTCTTTTGACTACAGAAGTCGAGAATCTTTTCACGGCTGGCTTTGTTATTACTACCTCGTTTGCGATTATGGGGGGAAAGTTCACGTTTAATGCATCGACTCCCTTCGGGAGGCCCTCCTCTATAGCGATACGTGTAACCAAACGGGTGACTCTGAGGATAAAGTTCCTGTATTCGCCTTCCTCTAGCTCCTCTGGGGAATCAACGGCAGCACTAAAGGCTATGCCTGGGACACCCTCTATTGCGGCCTGCAAGACTGCACCTATTGTGCCAGAGGTGAGTATGACCTGCACGCTGAGATTGTCGCCTATGTTTATCCCTGAAACTACTAGGTCGGGCTTCCCGGATATGACGTTCATAGCTATGTATATTACGTCGCTCGGCGTGCCTGAGACCAGATATATGAAGTCATCATTTGACGTTATCCTGTTGACTCTCAAAGGTTTGTGAAGGGTTAGGCCTAGGCCTGTCGCAGATTTCGGTGTCTCAGGGACAACAGTTATGGCTTCTCCCAGCCCCTTTACCGCTTCCCGTAGGATCGCTAAGCCGGGCGAAAATGGCCCATCGTCATTGGTTACCAGTATTTTCACATTTAACTCATATTCATTTTCTCCTAGAAAAATTTTGCCTGTCATACGTCTTGACGTAATTTCTGTTAGCTATTGGCTTTTCGAGTGTTTCCCTTAATAGTTTAGTTTGTTTTTCGAACAAAAAGATTAAAAAATCTTGTTATGACATTGTCATGGTGAAAAAATGTCTGGTAAAGCATCTCTACTTCCACTTTCAGAAGAGCTATATCTAAGAAGCCTAACGGGCAGGCTGGTAGGTGAGCACTTGTTTGATGGCTACAGGAAGGTAGCAGTGATAACATATCCCGACAGGATTTGTGCTGGAATGGCTACTGCGGCCCTAACCTCCTTTACTTACTACAGTGGCTATAGGGATGGAGTTGGAGTCGTCTATACCTATGATGAAAACATTGGCGAGACGGCGAAAAAGGTCTCTTCTAGCGACTTCGATGTTGTCTATATCTCGTATGGGGGTGAACAGAAACTCAGCACTGTAAACGAGGCAGCGATTAAGACTTTTAGGGCACTTATGGAGTCTGGATATAGAAAGGCTCTAGCTATACATGTAAGGGTCTGGATTGCGACGAAACAACTCTCAACTGTTTTATCGGACGACAAGATTAGAGGGTGGCTTGAAGGCTTGCCGGAAATCAGGGTCTTTACTGCGGATCTAAACGCGAGGAAGTTCTTCTTTAACAGAGTGAAGATAGTTGATGGAAAACCAGCGTTAGCGCCATATAGGGAGGTTCTTCTCACTGACGAGCACGTGGATCTGTTAAAGAGGTCTATACCGCCTCCTGAATAAGAGTTTTTTATTTTTATATTTCGAGACTTTTTATACACTCTTTTACTCTTTCAGGGTTTTCTGCTATGCAGTCTGGCTGGGTGTTTCCAGTGTAGGGATGGAAGCCTGTATAGGCGATGGTCTTGAAGCCTAGCTGTTTTGCTCCTCTTATGTCTACTTCCTCGTCTCCTAGGAAGAAGCTCTTCACGGGGACAATTCCAGTCACGCTTATTATGTGTGAGAAGAATTTTGGGTGGGGCTTTCGGAAGCCTATGCTGTCTGAGAATGCTAGGTAGTCGAATAGTTCGTATAGCCCGTGTGTCTTTAGTAGTTGGAGGCTGTGGGCCGTGCTCATAGTGTTTGAAGCTAGTATGAGCCTGAAACCTAGGGCTTTGATTGTTTCCAGTAGTTCTTTCACGTTTGGGGCAGGCTTTACCATCGAGACGTATGGGTGTATGAAGGCTTCCGATAACTTTCTTACTGTTTCTTCTCTGGGCTCTATTCCAAGCTTGTCTAGTAGGAGGATTACTTCCCCTTCTAGGGATAGCTCGAGCATTGTAAAGTTTCTAATTTTGTCTGCGAGGCTACGGGTCGCCCTGTAGGTTTCGTATATTTTTTGCTCCGTTGTATCTATGCCGAGCTCTAGCAACACTTGTAGGATTTTTCTGGCTCTTTCCCTTGTGTATTCTTCTAGGCTTGGCGCTGGGTAGAGGATTGTTCCCCAGAGGTCTATTAATGCTCCTTTTTCTGCTGGCTGAGATAGCATTTGTGTATCACTTCTATGTTTAATTCGGCTGCAACTATTGGTACGTTTAGGTTGAAGTTTGTTATGACTTGCGGGTGAACTTCTCCAATTAGGCCTGCTGGACCCTCAGGTGTCACTATTTGTGCTGTCCTGCCCTCTATGAAGCTTGGGTGCTTGTATTTCTCGAATTTGACAGGTACGCCGAACATGTTGAAGAGAGATTTTACAGCAGATAGGCCGTTCGTGAGTGTTGTTCCTTTGCCTGCTATGGCGAATGCTAGGTGTCTCTCTTCTCTTGTCCTGTTTTCGCTTTTATCGTCTGGCAAGACAACGTCTCCTGTCTCGAATATTCTCTGGGGGTAGCCGGCGTGTTTGCTACTAGAGAGAATGTTGAGAAGCTGTGGTATTATCCATGTTCTCAGAGCCGTATAGGCCTCGTGCCGGGGGTTTTCGACCTCGATTATTGGCTGCCTTGGGACGTTCATCTTATCATACATTAGGCCTGGGTTAGTAAACATGTAGTTGTTGACCTCGATGAAGCCTAAACCTATCATAGATTCGCGTACTGCGCGTGTGAAGACCTCTAGCGGGTGTTCGCGTCCCGGATGTAGGGGCGGCATTACTTCTGGCTCTATATTGTTGTATCCGTATGCCATTGCCACTTCTTCTGAGATGTCTACTGGGTGAAGGATATCTGTCCTGAAGTAGGGGTACCTTATTTCTAGCTCGTTGCTGTTTATGGGTGAGACATCCATCCTCATTTTTGCAAGGAATCTCATCGTCTCTTCTAGACCAATGTCAAGGCCCAGGAGCTTCTTATTGAGCTCTACGGGATACCTCATCATGTCTGGCTCAAGCCTGGGCGAGACCTCGTTTATCTTTCCGGAGAGCTGTAGTTGCTGTATTTCTCCTCCCCTCATGGAGACCGCGTAGGCAAAAAGCGTGATGGTTCTTCTTGCAGACTCTAGGTCTGTCGAGGTTACATCTATGAGGACATCGCGGGTTTCCTCTGTCACCCTGAAGTCTTCGCTATTGGTTATGGGTGGGAAGCTTACAACTTTCCCCTCGGCGTCGAGAATTATTGGATACTTGTCGTACTGGGACACCAGGTGCCCATACTCTATACCCTTGGGATGACTCTTGAGAACTTCTTTTAGGCTCATCTCGAAGCCAAAGCCCAGGGGCTTCATTTTTAGGTCTGGATCCGCAACTGTGTACTTTACTGGGAACTCTATGCCGCGGAGGTCGTAGAGTCCAACAGAGATTTTTCTCCTATTCCTGCCAAACGTCATGTGCACCTTTTCCTGTAGTTGCATCAGCTGTCTTATTGCCTCGTCGTCTAGGTTTACGTTTCTAACTACGGCGAAGAGAGCATAGGGCCTATAGTCTGGACCATTTATTTCTGCCTTTTCGGTCATCTCTACTACTTTGACCCTCGGCAAGCCTGTCTCTATTCCTAGGAGCCCCCTTACGTATAGAGAGAGAAGCTCGGCAGAATAGAGATCTGGTCTGTCATGCGTGGCCTCGTATGAAACAGTGTCATCTGTTATTTCTTCTACTTCGCATTTCAAGCTTGAAAGAATCTGCTCTAGCATGCTTCTTTCTAGTTTCTGCCCCACGAGCCTCTCGAGGTCCCAGATTTTAACCTCTATTACTGGCATGTGTTTATCACCTAAATGTTCCTGTCTGAACCGGACATGTTCTTGGTGCCCGGATACGTAATTAGGCTTTGGGGGATTGGACGCTTAGAGCCCTTTATGTACTCTAGGTCCTGGGCGAAGAGTAGCCGTATATCATCTATACCGAGAACAGTCATCGCTATTCTATCTATTCCTATCCCCCACGCCGCCACATTTACGTTCCTTAGTCCAAGCGCTGACAGCATCTCTGGCCTAAACATCCCGCCGGGGAAAACCTCTATCCATCCGAGGCTTGGATGCTTTATGAAGCCCTCTACGCTGGGCTCCGTGAAGGGGAAATAGGCTGGCTTGACTTTTACTTCGCCTAGCCCTAGCCTCCTGGCCATTTCCTGGAAGAAACCTAGCAGGTTTCTGAATGTGACTTGTGGACCCACAATTATTCCCTCCAGCTGGTAAAACTCCATGCTGTGCTTAGCGTCGAGGTTCTCGGGTCTGAAAACCCTGTCGAGAGAGAAGCACATGTATTTTCCTTCGCCTCGGGAATAGAGCGTGCGCGCAGAGACAGCGGTGGTCTGTGTCCTTAGGATCAGGCGTAGTGCCCTGCGGGGATCCCACTTGTAGCCCCAGCCCCTCGAGCCCGTGGTCCAGCCGTTCTCGTGAACGCTTGCTATCCTTTTGAGGAGCTCGCTGTCGGCCACGCTACCTAGGAGTCCTCCTTTAACAAAGTAGGTGTCGTGTATTTCCCGGGCTGGGTGGTCCTGTGCCTGGAAAAGGGCGTCAAAATTCCATAGTTCGAGCTCGACATGTGGGCCCTTCATTTCTTCGAAGCCCATAGAGACTAGTATTTCCCTGATCCAGTCTAGGAACTCTAGGTATGGGTGTTTCTTGCCGAATGGCTGTGCCGGTATCTCTACGCTGAGGTCGAATTCTTTGAAGACTGCGTTTTTCCACTTCCCGGATTCTATGATCTCGCTTGTGAGCTCTGTTATTACTTCTGCTTCCCTGATGAGGCCCATCTCATTTAACGAGAGAAGTTTCGCGGTCGGTGAGAGGTAGATTTTTGTCTGTTTCCTGGTTTCAACTAGTTTTCTTTTCTTTAGGTAGTCTATGTCGACGCTTCGAGTTTCTCCTTTTTCTATGCTTTGTAGCATTTTTCTTACTTTGGAGACGTGTTGTTCCGCGTTTTCAGGGCTTGAGAGCTGTAGTGCATCATTTATAAAGGTAACTGCCTTTGCTCTTGCAAGATGCGTAATTGCTGTCTGAACCTCGTCCTGCAGAAAAGGTATGCCTAGTCTTTTTGATGCCTCTAGGATTTCGCCTCTCTTTATTGTCCCAGTCTTCTGGAGAAGTCTTGCTAGCCTCTCCTCTGGCAGACCTGTCTCGAGGTATCTCTTTGCCTCCTCGGTCAAAACAGTTATTTCTCTTTCTTCCCGTTGAACCTCGATGAGTCCCCTAGCCTTTAGCTCTTCTATGTCACGCATTAGGTCTTCGCGTTTAGTACTAATCGTGCGTGCTATCTCGTCTAGGTCATTTTTGCCTTGGAGGAGTGCATCTAGAATCTTTTTTTGACGGGGTAGCAGGATTTCCGGCGCCTGTCCGTTTGCGTGGAAATGTGTTTCCTTCATTTAGATCCCTTGATAATAGGTTCTAAGTATTGACAGGCGAATCATATTTATTCATTTACGTTGCTGCTAGAGGAAAAATACGTATAATAAAAGATTTTAAGTATTCCTTTTCGGTATAGCATTGGGTGGAGATTTTGCTGAACGTTTCAGGCATTAGGAAAGATTTCCCGGTTCTAGAAAAGAAAATTCACGGAAAGCAGCTTGTGTATTTTGACAACGCCGCTACCACCCAGAAGCCGATACAGGTCTTAGAGGCAGTAGAACAGTTCTACAGAACCATCTATGCAAATGTTGGTCGAAGCGTCCACGAGCTAGGCTTGAGAGCGACAGAAGCCTACGAGGAGTCGCGGAAAATAGTTAGTGCATTTATAGGCGCTATGCCAGACGAGCTTGTCTTCACCAAGCAGACAACCGAGGCAATCAACCTGGCCGCCTACTCGCTACTGGCTTCCGGCATGATATCCAGAGGTGACCTAATCTTAACTACTAGGATGGAGCATCACAGCAACCTTTTGCCGTGGGTACGTGTGGCCAAGCTTGCGGGTGCACGACTGAGAATAGTCAACGTGGACGAGGAGGGCCGGCTGGACATGGGTGACTTTGATAAAGCCCTGGCCATGAGGCCAAGAGTTGTAGCAGTGACGCATGTGAGTAACGTCACGGGAGTAGTTAACCCTGTTAAGGAAATCTGTAGAGAGGCGCATAGCCATGGAGCCGTCTGCCTTGTAGACGGGGCCCAAAGTGCCCCCCATATGCCCATCGATGTAAAAGAGATAGACGCCGACTTCTTTGCCTTCTCTGGCCACAAAATGCTGGGACCAATGGGGATAGGCGGGCTCTACATAAGGAGAGAGCTGGCAGAAAAACTTGAGCCTCCATTTCCAGGGGGCGGCGCAATCTCCCTGGTTGAGTGCCAGGAGGACAATTGTAACGCTGAGTGGCTCCATGCGCCCCACAAGTTTGAGGCTGGGACCCCGAATGTGGCGGGGGCAGTTGGGCTTGCACGGGCGGTAGAGTATCTAAAGACATTGGGAATGGGGGAAGTAGAGGAACATGAAAAAATGTTAACTAAGCGCCTGCTAGAGGTGCTCGAAGACCTAGAGGTAAAGATCTATGGGCCGCTGGAAGTAAAGGATAGACTGGGAGTTGTTAGCTTCAATGTTGAAGGCCTGACTCCTCACGAGGTTGCCTCTATGCTGGACCTAGAGGGGATAGCTATCCGTAGCGGTCACCACTGTGCGCTTCCACTTGTAAAGAGGCTAGGTGCACCTATGGGTACGGCCAGGGCAAGCCTATACCTCTATAACACTGAGGAAGAAATCGAGTACTTTGCGAGGGTCCTTGAGAAGATCAAGAAGATAGCTAAAAGCTAGTTCGCCCTAGGCCTCCTCCTGTACATAGGGCTTGTTGTTTTTCAGGCATTGTTCAGCCCTGTAGACCTCCCTGGCCAAGTATGCGGCATGCTCAGGCATCAGCGCGTTAAGGTTGATTTTCCTTAGAACTTCTTGCGCAGACTTGCCGGAGACCCTTTTAGCTAGGAGACCCTCCTGTGTACGAAGCTCTACGACTATTTCTCCGTTTTCCACCCTTATGAGGAAGTTGCCCTTATTGTCCTCTACAAAGACAGACCTAGCCTTCTCAAAGTGGTTTTCGACGAGTCCACTCGCCCTAGCCCAGTCGTGTTCATATATATGTAGAGAAGAGCTGTAAACCGTTAATGTTCCCGGAAAGATTTTTCTTCCAGTTTCCCTTGACAGCTCGTCTGCAAAGTATTCCATAAGCCTCACAAGCCCATATGCGTTGATTGGCCAGGCAGAATAGGCGTCGTGGCTCCTAAAGAAAGCTACCAGATTGAACCGGTCTCCCGAAACGTCGCCATGAAGGAGGACGAGGCAGGGTGGATCCCTTGATGTAAAGTCCTTTGAAAAGTCCCAGGTTATAGCTATTGCCCTCCTCGTTGATGGCGAATGGGCAAGCTTGTCGATCATGCGCTTGATCTGGTCTCCGGCTTGGGGGTGTGCTCTCAGCCTTTCACCATAGGTATAGGCGACACTATCTTCCCCTTCAAATAGGGACTTTGCTTGGCGCTCTAGCTCTTCTCTTGAGAAATAGTTAAGGAGCCCATCATATATTTGCTCCGAGTAATTGAGAACCACGGAGGCGCCCAGCAGTTGTTTCTGTCTCTCATTATACTCAGTATCCTTAACAAAGCCCCACGTCATCACTGCATCGACGAGCTTTACCCATGCCCGGAAAATGTTCTTCTCCTGTATGTAGAGCCCAGCCGTCTGGATAGGCCATGAGGCAACCTGTGCCTCCCTAAGGGAAAGTATAGGCCTTTCTCTATAGACGTTAGGTCTATAATTCCCTATTATAGCTTCTACGAGGCTCTGCCAGTTGCCCTTTTTGAATTCTTCCCTGAGGTCGATGAGCCTAATGGTTGATAAGACTCCTGCAAGCTCCTCGAGACTCCACATTAGGCTCAGCCCCTTGTCAACCTCGCCCCTGAAGAGTTTGACTAGCGCCTCGCCGCTACCCATAATGTCTGCCCCAAACAGTATCAAGACGTCTAGTCGCGGGTTATGGGAAAAGGTGTGTAACAGATAGTTTATCCCGTACTTTGTGTAGAGGGTCCCTACTATGTTAACCATGTCGGCGACTCCTAGCTTCTTAAGCCTTTCAACAACTATTTCTTTTTTCGTCCATAAAGTAGCTATAGCTACGTTGGAGTTCGGGTTAATTATCTCGATCTCCTTGGACACCATTACACACTTCTAAACAAAACGTATTAGAAAAGTATTGGAGATAACGCTGAAAATAAAGACAATTTATCCGTAGGAGTAGGTGTCTCCTCCCACTACTTGGCTAAATGTTTTCTGTATTATCACGCTTCCGTACTGATCCTTAATTATTATTGAGCCATTGAGAATAACCGGCAACTTAAGCACACTGAGGGTAGCGGTTCCAGAGTTGCCCGCTACTGCGGAGGAGACCAGGTTACCACTTGAGTCCCTAAGCTCAGCAGTCCAGCCAGAACTCAAGCCATTAACTTGCACATACCGAGGATCACATGTACTAGCGACAACCAGATTATCGAAGTAGCCTGTTCCTTGATCGACGATAAGTCCAAAATAATTGACGCTGAATAAAGAATTGGTAGATGAAGTAGAGCCAAGGGCATTACCGCCCTGATCATATAACGTTGCACTGATAGAGTTTAAAGTCCCCGACTTGCTAAAACTCAAGAACAACACGTAGGTTGTGCCTGAGTAAGGAACATCAATGTTGCTAAGTTCTATCCAGGAGGCCCCAGTCCAGAGGTAAATATTCAACCTTACACTCTGTCCCCGAGCATACAGGGACACTTCATATAACCGAGAACTGCTACTTGCACTCTCCAACAGACCATAACCTACGTAAATTCTATCGTTGCTATTTACATTTGTAACCTGAACTAAGGCATAAAGATTAGCGTAACTAGAGACACTGCTCTGCCAATAGTAAACTGAGTCACCTCCAGGGCCAGCATCGTTGTCCACGCCCTTCAAAGCACTCGTACCGCCAACGCCGTAGCCGGGAGCTATAGACCATGACCCGCCGATGCTGGACCAGCCGCTGGGCAAGGATTCAAAGGGGGTATAGATCAATGCGCACCTGCTCTGTAAGTAGATGTCCTTTACGGTAACTAGTAGTGTTTTTGTGTCGTCTATTTTTCCTGTGGCCTGGTTTGTCACGTTTATTCTCCACGTGTAGGTGCCCCTGCTAGATGGTAGGGTTACTGTGAGTGTTGTTGTGGCTGTCTGGCCGGCTGGTATTGATAGGGTCGTGCTGTTCAGGGTGTTGCCGTTGTTGTCTATGATGTTGACTTGGACGGCCCCGGTGGCGTTTCCAGTGTTCGCTACCGCTACCACTATTTTCTGCTTCGAGCCTGCCGCGCCAGTTATGCTTGTGTTGTATGATTGGATGCTGAACTTCGGCTGGTAGACTACTGCCCTAACGGTTATGGGCTTCGAGTCGTGTATAGTGCCTGTAGCATTGTCTACAGCCTGCACTGTCCAGCTGTACGTGCCACTGCTAGATGGAAGAGTCAAGGCTAGGCTTGTGGCAACGCTGGCGCCAGGAGGGACAGCGAGCACCGTGCCGTTAACCGTGTTGCCGGCTTGATCCAGCACCCTCACCCTAACTGTGCCAGTCGCGTTGCCACTATTCGTGACGGTCACGTCGAAGAGCTGCCTAGACGACACAGCGCCAGTAATATTCCCCGTATAGGAAGCTATATAGAAGACAGGCGTATAAGTGACAACCTGTACTAGGACTGTCTTCGCGTCGTCCTGGTTCCCAGTGACATTGTTTATAGCTATTATTCTCCACTGGTAGTTGCCAGAAGCCGGTGGCAAAACAACACTCAGAGATACATCTGTCCTCTGCCCAGGAGAAAGACTAACCGACGCCGAACTAGCAACATTACCACTAGAATCCAAGACCCTTACAACAGCCACACCACTAGCACCACCATCATTAACAAGGCCAACAACAAGCCTCTCGCTAGAGGAAGGAGCACCAACAATACTACTATTATAAGAATAAATTGTAAAATGAGGATATGTAGCTCCTCCTGGTCCGGGAGCTCCAGTATAAGCTGGCGGCCTAATGTTTATTTCAAATATGTTTATTCTTGTAGTTGTAACAGCTCTTATCTCTGAGATACTACTAACTGGTAGATTAACCGAAAACGTCTGCGAGGCGCCTGGTTCAAGCCATGTCGAAGTGTTGATGCGTCTGGCATAGGTGCTATTGAGGAGCCATAGACCATAGAGCCTGGTGAGGCTGGGGCCGATGTTGGTTATTTTTGCGTAGAAGCCTGTCGAGTTATAGGCTTGGAAGGTATAATTGAGAAAGTCGATTGATATCCTGAAAGGAGAGGTAGACGAGAAGATAAGTGTATAGTTTACAAAGTGACTAGTTATAATGATTGGAGAATTTGCTGGAAGAGTGTAGGTACTCCTAGCAATGAGAATACCACCATTGTTTTCATATAGGGTTGCCTGCACAGTGACGCTGGATGAGAGATATAGGTTACTTGTGACATTATAGAAATAGCTGGGAGGATTTGTTGCTGAAAAATTTAGCGTCAATGTATGTGTTCCGCCTGAAAGTCGTGAATCAAAATTACACGTTATACCATCCAAACTTTGTATGCATGTGTATTGTGAATTGTTTATTTTTCCAAGCGAGGAAGTCAGGTATGTGTAGTTTAGGGTTAAGGAGAGCTGTCCTTCGCCGCTTCTCTGGTTCGCTGTTTCGGATGCGATTTTTTGGACTTCTGTTTGGACTTGGATTTGCCTTGCTATGAGTGCGGCTAGGAGGATTACGATTAGGGTTAGGAAAACTGCTCCTACTGCGGAGGCTTGGCCTCTACGGTACATAGTCTGTCACCTCGAAGCAGTTTGTGTAGCTACAGGCTTTGACCCTGTAGGTCGCCTTGGTTGTTTGGCTTGTGCATACCTCTGTCGAGGAGCCCGCTTTTAGGTCTATATAGCCGCTCCATGCGAGTGTGTTGTTTAGGTATAGTGAGACGAGCTCTGTTTGGACGTCGCCGGTGTTGGTTATCCATGCACAGATATGACCGTTCTTTAGGTATATTCTCTCGACGAGGATGTATTCCCTGAGGCCTTTTTCTGCCAGTAGTCTTTCTCGTTCGATTCGCTGGGATGCCTGCTGGTATGTTGGGTAGAATATGTTCCATGCTATCGCCCAGAGTGCTACCGCGATTACGAGTAATAGAACTGCCCCTATTACTTCTGCTTGCCCCTGCATTATGTTTCTATAAATGTTATTGGTCTACCAATACTTATTGTTTACCTTTAGGCTAAGACATTTAAGCGTGGTCTTGATCTACAGGGTTATGGCTGACCTAAAATATTTTAAGAAGATGGATAGGTGGCTCCCTGTCCTTGGGCAGGGGACATGGGGCGTGGGCGGCGGCTTCTGGAGCAAGGATACAAGTATGGATGAAAAGTGGATAGCGGCATTGAAGAGGGGAATCGAGCTCGGCATGACTCTCATTGATACTGCAGAGATGTACGGCGCTGGGCACAGCGAGGAGATAGTGGGAAGGGCTATTAGTGGTTTTGAGCGCGACAATTTGTTTATTGTTTCGAAGGTTTGGCCCACACATGCCCGGTACGATGACGTGGTGAAGGCTGCAGAGGCAAGTATGAGGAGGCTTGGGACATACATAGATCTTTACCTTATACACTGGCCTCCTACAGAGGTTCCTCTATGCGAGACGATGAGGGGTCTAGAGGCTGTGGTTTCTCGTGGGTATGCCAAGTTTATTGGTGTGAGTAATTTTGGGCTGGAGTTGATAGAGGAGGCGAGGAGCTGCTTAAGCAGGGAGGATATTGTGGCTGTCGAGAACAAATTTAGCCTGCTGGATAGGAGGGACGAGGACACTGTGATTCCGTATGCTGAGAAAGAGGGCATGCTTTATCTAGCTTATACCCCGCTTGAGAAGGGGCAACTCTCGAAGGATAGCTTCTTGGCAGATATTGGTAAGAAGTATGGTAAGACTGCTACACAGGTTGCTTTAAACTGGCTCATAGTGATCAATCCAGTGGTGCCGATACCAAAGGCTTCTAGCATTAAACATGTGGAGGAAAACGCGGGAGCAATGGGGTGGAGGCTTAGCCAGGAAGACTGGAGACTAATCTCTGAAAGGTTTAGGGAGCTCAAGGCTTGAAGGATTTGTGTGGGTAGTTAACCACGGGCTATTTCAATTGCTTGCAGGATAAAATGGGTGCCGAGGGGTGTGAGTTTTACGTCTAGTGTAGAGTTGCGTTCAAGGAAGCTTTCAAAAGACTTTTCTCTAAGCTATAGGTTTCTATCGAGAAACAGTAAAAAGGCAGTTGTTTTGATACATGGAAACCTTTCATCCTCTCTAATATGGGAAGACTTTATGCCAAAGATACCCAGCGAGTATGACGTTGTTGCTCCTGATCTTAGAGGTTTCGGCGAAAGTGGTAGAAAACCGGTTGATGCTACTCGTGGCTTGAAAGATTTTTCTGATGACATCTTGCAGTTGATGTTACAGCTCAAGTATGAAGGGTATATTGTTGTTGGTCATAGTCTAGGCGGAGCAGTGGCGCTTCAAACAGTGATAGATGCTCCTGCCCAGGTAAAAATCGAGAAAGTTGTAATAGTGGATCCAATGTCTCCCTACGGCTTTGGAGGTACAAAGGACGAGCATGGAACGCCGTGCTATGACGACTACGCGGGTTCTGGTGCTGGACTTGTCGCAAAGTATAACCCCGACTTTGTCCGTTTGTTGAAGGAAAAATATACGGGGGTCGATCATCCAGCCGCGCCTGCAAATGTGGCTAAGACCTTTTTTGCAGACGACTTTGTTGTTAGTGAAGAGCTGTTGAACAAGTTGTTGAAAATGCTGTTTAGTGCAGAGGTAAATGAGGATAATTATCCTGGCGACTATGTTGACAGCCCCAACTGGCCCTATGTTGCCCCCGGAACTAGGGGCGTATTAAATGCAATGAGTCCCAAGTATCTAAAGATGCGGGGACTCCTAGATGTTGCCCAGAAACCTCCTATCCTTTGGGTGCATGGAACAAAGGACGTTATTGTTTCGGATTCGTCGCTACTGGACGTAGGTACTCTGGGCCTTATGGGCTTTATTCCTGGCTATCCTGGTCAAGATAAGTTTCCGCCTCAACCTATGGTTAAACAGATAAGGAGTTTCTTAGAGAGTTATGTTGAGAGAGGAGGATACTACGAGAAATTTACTGTGGAGGGAGCTGGCCATACCCCCTTTATTGAAAAGCCAGAAGATTTCCTAAACAAGTTTGTAGACTTTGTAAGGTAGCTTTCTATCTTTTTCTTCATATTGTTAATGTAACAATGTTTTAATACCACGGGAAGTGTAGAAGAGCTAATATACCTGTGGCTGTATTTTAATACCTGAAGAAAGCTGTGGAAAGCCCAAATGCTACTGAAGACATCTTTACAAACATAGGGGAGTCGAGCCTTCTGGTTACTCGTCCCAAGCCATACATGTGTGCTAGGTGCAAGGGCTCACGTAGGCTGTGTGGCTTGCCTGCTTGTCATATTCTTCTGAGGCTTAAGGAGCAGGCAGGCATATTTGAGAAATTAAAGGAGGCAAGGGACATTGCGGCTCCTTCTCCACCATCTCTACTTGTCGGAGAGAAAGGTTACCCCTACGTCAGGGTCGGGGTGAATCTTGCAGAGGGGGATAATGCTCCTCTATTTGAAGACCCGGGCTCTTGGTGGGGGAGGCTGGGCCTACTGGACATAATTAAGCTTAGGGCGTCTATGATTTACAGCTACAGGGTCTTGAGGGTCAGGAGTGCCTCCAATAGAATTGCAGAAGCAGTACAGGAAGCGGCAATGTCTATTAGGCCTGTAGAGTCGGAGGTGTTTCTTAGTCGCCCACCAGTGTTCACTATGAGGTTTGACCCATTGGTGAAGCCTGTGGGGTTCTCGGCTGAAGTCAAAAAAATAAGTTTGACTAGTAACCCTGTTATTCCTAGGAGGGTCGACAGCCTTGTTACTGACAGGGTTAAAGCTAGGGAGGCCCTCATAGAGCTCTATAGTCGTGGTTTCGATGTGTACTATCTCCAGAGGCTGTTGTCTTCTGGGGCCCTCGGCGTCGACAAAAAATTTGTCCCAACAAGGTGGTCGATAACCGCCGTTGACAGGGCTATTGGAGACTATCTGCTGAGCAAGGTAAAGACTTTTCCGGAGATAAGTGGTGTGGAGGTCTATACTTCTAGCTACATTGGGAACAATTATGTACTCTTGTTTTTGCCGGGGCCATGGTTTATGGAGATGGTCGAGATATGGTTGCCGAACTCTGTGTGGGTGCCAGGCGCTGAGCCCTATACGACTCTCATACATGAGTACAGCGATGGCAGGCCTTCTGGCCAGGACGGTGGCTACGACGCGATTAGGCTTCCTGTCCTGGAGAATCTCTATAAGAGGGGGAGGCAAGCAAGGGTACTTGCAATAAGAGAAGTTACGCCTGAGTACTTTGCTCCTGTTGGCAACTGGCAGATCAGAGAAAGTGTTAGAGCCGCACTAGGCAGGCCGCCTGAAAGGTATGAGTCTCTCCGAGAGGCTCTAGAAGCAATAAAAACGAGGCTAAAGACGCCTCTCGAGGTAGCTCTTAGGAGGAGCACCTTTATCAATGTGGCTACTAGGCAGAAAACGCTTATGGAGTTTCTCGGCTAGGGGCGGAAAAGTCGAACATCCTTGTCATCGTCTTCAATATGTCAGTCCTAGTTATTATGCCGGCAGGAGACCCCTGTTCGTCTACCACAACTACTCTTCCCACGTTTCTATTGTCCATGAGCCTCATTATGTCCAAGATGTCCTCTTCTAGCGTGACTGTAGGGACATCTCTATCCATGTATTCAGAAACCGAAGCAGTGAACTCGCCCCTAAGAAAAGCCTTTGCAATGTGTTGCGCCGAAATTATCCCTACTAGCCTGCCCGAGCCGTCGACAACAGGTAGAGCCCTAATGTTTTTCTCCAAAATTATCTCTGCGACTTTCCGTAGAGACTCGCCCGGGGAGACACTTAACACGTTGCCAGTCATGAGTTCTCTTGCCTTTAGCCTGGGCACTGCAACCATTGACTCTACATTTACTAGGATTTCGCGCCTAGAAGAGTTCACCTCTACAACCTCGCCTCTCACAATTACGCGTGTAGCCTGTGTAGGGCCGACGACGACCCGCGAGCCCCTTGTTACCTGGTGCATGCTTCCCACAACTTTTAAAACAACCTTTGGCGAGAGTGGCCCGCCCAAGCCCATGAAGTCCAGCTCTAGTACGTACAGCTGTGTGGGCCTACCATTTATAATGAGCCTTATGGGCTCCCATAACTTATCAAACGCCACGTTGCCTCTAGCTATTTCAGCCCCTTTGACTGTTGGGACATAGCCGCCTCCGGGCCCAGTCTTTGCCTCGACGAGACCCATAGCCTTCAGGGCCGAGATCACGTTTCTAACTGTTCCGTCGCTTTTGCCCACGTATTCGGCGATCTCGACACTTGTGACAGGCCGCTTCTCGGAACTATATATATTTACTATGGCGAGGAGTATCTCGTAAAGGCTCTGCGGAATATCCATGCGATAACAATTAATTAACTCATCTTAATATTTAACGCTAACCTAAAAAACATTAGACAAAAGTCGAAAAAAGAAATAAAAACAAAAATCAGGAAGAAATAATGAGCACCCATGACGACCCCTAGACAAAAATTCATAGGAAAAGCCCTCGTAAACAAGTACGGACTCATCGGCAAAGTCGCGACCCGATACCTCTATGCTGGCCTCCACGTAGAAATAAATCACCCAACACGGCTGGGACCTGTCCCGATCATAGCCAAAGGAAACAAGCAAACATTTGCAATCGAAGTACTGAAACCTAACCAGAACATAGACCAGGCAATTGAATCGATAGCTAAGAAAGCCCAGCTCCTCAAGGCTAGACCAGTCCTAGCAGTCCCAAAGACACTAGTCAACAGGGAAAAACTTAAAACACTACTTGAAAAGGCCAAAGCAAACAATACAAAAATAAAGCTGGTATAAAGTCACGGGAGCTTTCTTCTTGGACTTACTGCTAGAAAACCTATTTTATCTTTAACACCATGATTCTTTCACTAGCTAGAGACCAACAAGTTCATTTATGTAGCGGATGTCGGAGAATTCATTCTCAGCATCTACCCGTCTCCCTAGTGTAGAATTGCTCTCCGTGACTCTAAAAATCACCTTCTCAAGACCTGGATTATTGTCCTTTAGGCCTAGAGCATGATTATAAGTGTTGACATAGATTGTAATGTTGGGGCCGCTGATTTCTATTTTTTCTTCTTCGTGGGCAGACTCGCTATACGTTTTGGAGCCACTGCCTATAGCTTTTACAAGCCGTAAAGACAATGTCTGGTTGAGAACAAGCCCAAGCCCTGAAAAATCAACATATGTTTTTTCTCCTTCCCTTACCACGAAAAAGGTCTCTATATCCCTTGACCTTCCCCACGAAATAAGTCTCCAAGCCTCATACCATGCATCCTCTAGAGTGCTAGACGGGCTCCTTTCATTCCTAAAGACAAGAGTAACCTCTACTACACTTTTTCCATTTATCTCATAGCTACAAAAATACACTTTCTCAAGAGAGTTGCCAGCCTCAACATCAGTCTTTGGCTGTACAACTACTAGATGAAAATCGCTAGGAAAATCACATCTCACAGTAGGAAAACTCTTGTTGACACGCCCATAAACCGACTTTCCATAGTTAAAATGCAGGGAGTCAATCTCAGATACACCCAGCTCCCTGAGAACAGAGTTAAAGAGTTTACGCGCCATCTCCTTGTCGAAAGGCGTGTCAGGATCCAGAACCATACGCCTAAGCTCATCAACTGATAGCCTAAAGTCTGGGTTAGAAGCGTAGAGTTGCCTAAATTTCTCTTCCAATGTAGAAGCACCATGCTTCAAAAGACGAGGATAATAGTAAAAAGTCAAAGAAACAATAACAAGCAAAGTACCCACTAAAGCCATGAAAACTAAAACTCGCTTCATCTTTTTCCCATTAAGGTTTCATACATGATATACATAAGTATTACTCACAAGCATCACTTCCCAGATAAAAGACAAGCAACAACTAAAACCCGTCAGCACCAGGTTTCGAACCGGGGGCCCTCCGGTGCCTGCCGGCTGCCGCGGCCTCATTCCAGCGTTTGACGCCTGTCGCCGCGGGCTATGGGCTACAGCCGGATGCTCTACCGCTGAGCTACGCGGGGCTGGTCCCCGCGCCCGGATTCACGCCGGTGCTGACGGGGCTGATTAGAATAAGTATTCGTGGAATTTATTAGTTTTTCGTTGAGATAACTGCAATACAGAGGGTTCAAGATTTATGCTGGTTACGATTTTTGTGTATTAATGGTTCAGGAAGGTTTTTGGCGTACCTATGAATTACAAATTTATAGTGGTTTAAGGAATGATTTATGAGCTGTGTGGGTTATAGCTTGTTGAGCATTAGACATATGGACAAGGGGTACTTGTTATGTCAAGTAAGTTACACGAGAATGTCAGGGTGAAAACAGTAGGTCTTCTCACCTGGCTTTTAAGAGATGCTATTAGAGCAAGGTACGAGATTGAGAAGAATCCCGACCTATTAATGCTGGATCAGCTTTTGTCTAGGGAACAGATAGACCTCTTAATGCCTCAAGAGGTCTACGTGTCCGAGACTGAGAAAAAAGCTGTTGACATGTTACTTGGAGGTCAAGTGGTTTTCGAATTCAAGTCATATGAGCAAGAGTTTGACGCAGCCGTTCAAGATGCGACCTCGAAGTATTGGCCCGTTGTTTCTAGAGCAAATTTTTACATTTTGACGAATTGGTCAAAGTGGAGAATTTATCGTGTAAGAGAAACTGGTCTTGAGCTTATAACAGAATGTGGCTTAGAAGAGGCAAAAGAATTTTTAAAGACTCAGGTTATCCCACAAATAAGGACATTTAAGATTCCTCCCATTTCCAGAAACATTGAAGCTCTTTATAAACTAAACATCAATGAGCTTCTGGAAAATCTTAGAAACATTTTCGGCATGTTAAAAAATGATCCGAGAATAAGTCCACTCTATGAAGCATATAAGGGAATAATGCGAATGTTATATGGTGAGGCTGGTGAAGAGTTTTTTGAGGACCTTTTTATCCGTCACACGTATATGCATATGGCTGTTTTGGCCTCTTTGTCGATTGCTCTCGAGAAAAGCGGCAATGCAGAGGACATTTGTAGTGGTTCGCTTTTGAATGTTGATGTTGCTTTGCCTTATCTGAACTGGTGGAGAGTTGCCTTACGTGCTAGTGAAACAAAGATAAACCTGACAAAAGTGTTAAATGAGATTATTAGAAGAGCCAGCTTAGTTGATTGGTCCCAGAATACTGCAGAAGACGTTTTTAGGACTTTGTATGAATTTCTCGTGGAGCCTCCTGTAAGGAGGAGACTAGGAGAATACTATACGCCTCCCTGGCTTGTAGAAATGATTGTTAATGAATTTGACATGAAAAATAAAATTGTTTTGGATCCGTTTTGTGGTTCAGGAACTTTTCTTGTAAGAACCTTTCATAGGAAGATAGAATTGAACGAGAAGCCTGACGAAGCTTTCGGCGAGGTTGTCGGTTTTGATGTTAATCCCCTGGCTGTTGCCGTTGCTAGGGCTGAAATGGTTATGGCTTACAAGCGTTCTACAGGCAAAGAACCCGACAACCCTCCTCATGTTTATCATATCGACACCTTCGCTACGCTCTTTGGAGAAGAAAGTATAGTGTTTCCCGGATTAGAGGATATTTTAGAGAAAGCATCTTCCTACCTAGAATATCTAATCAACATTAACGCGGTACAGTGGAAGAAGACTTCTGACATTTTAGCAAGTCTAAGAACATTGGAGAGAAGCATCGCCCTTGCAATTAGGTTTGCTTATCAGAGTTGTGGACTAGAACAAGAATGTGTGGAGAGAGAAATTAATGAGCAGATTTTTGAAGACTTGAAAAACAGCAATGATATCTTTATTCAAAGTTTCCTCGAACATTTTAGAAAGGATTCTGTAGCTTCTACGATAGCCAATCTAATTCATACGCATCAAGGTAACGATGTTTGGAGTACTGTTTTAATGTCTGTTTACACCTCGCTTGCATTAAAGAAATTTAAAGCAGATATTATAGTCACGAATCCTCCATGGATCCCTGTTACGGAGTATAATGCACCTTATTCGGAAAAAATCAGAGAAAATATGTCTGAAAAAATTAAGGAATGTATAGAGAAAAAAGACAAGAAGAAAGAAGAAAAGAAACAAATTGATGCGAGAAAAACAGGACAGCTAATTGCTGGAGCTGATATTGCATCAGCTGGCCTTGCAAGATCTCTAGAGCTTGCTAATGAGGGTGTGGCGTTTATAATGAATAGAGATCAGCTATTTAATCACAAGACACCGATACCTGCCGGAATAGTGGCTACATACTGTATTGTTAAAAGCTTTATGAAGAAGCAATGGGGCCATGTGAAGCTTTTTGATTTTGACTTTGACGTCTTTGAGCATGGTATTTATCCTGCAGTTATAGTTGTCAAGAAAACGCAGGAGGGTTCTCGCTTCACATCAGAGGCTAATGTAATCAAACTAGTTTTGCCAGAAGACAAAAGGTATAGCAAGCGTCTCAAGCTTGACGAGATAAAAGACTATCTGATGGTCAAGCCTTTCAATAAAAGCTATGACGAATACATTAAGCCTGGCTTGCTTTATTTCTCTGAGGATCTTGAACGGCTAGCCGAAGAACTTGGAGTTGAAAAAATTTATCCAAAGGGACTCTACATAATGGGTTTACTGGGTGGAGAAAGGAAGAAAAGTGAGGAGGAATATGCAGGCTTGGTTCTTGATGAATATAATTTTAGCGATGCTAGGTTTGTTTTTAGGCTTCATAATACGAACAAAGAGCTTGTTGTTCCTCGAAAGATGTTAGATGAATACGGGATTAATATCTATAAACTTGTCTATGTAGGCGAAATTAATCCTTTTAGGCTACGTAAGCAACTTGAGGTTCTTCTCTCGTCAAAAGGTGAAGAATCACTTAAGAATTTTCTACGTGATGCCTTGAGTCTAAATGAACGTTATGTTACAAGTGAAATCAGCAAGAAAATTGAGAGGTTAAGCGAAGAACTAAGGCAACCCAGTAAAATCATTACCTTGAATACAAACAAGTTTTATGTAGCATATAGATGCGACAGGATATTTTCGGCTTTCGCATTCAGGCCCGAAGAGAATACAATAGTTGATAGCCACGTAAGCTATATCGAGTGTAAAGATGAAATATGCGCCTATTACTATTCAGCTATACTTAACTATCTCGCCTTTAAGGTGATTAGCAAAGGGAGAGCTTTTATTAGACATCAGTTTGCTAGGCCACTTCTGGCGTTGTATCTTGCTGGCTTATCCATAAAAAACATGGATGATAAAATAAGTATGCTTATTTCAGAGCTTTCAAAGAAACTTCACGAAGGGGCGCCACATATTAGCTATGACAACCAGAGAATCGCTTTAATGAAGATAGCTGAATACTACGAGTTTAAGGAAATTGTTAAGATGATAAATTCAATTGTTGACGGAGAGAGCTTAGAGGAAGCCCTAGAACTTGTATCTAGTCAGGGATCTGAGGCAGACGAATAATTTTTAGTTTTTGATATATCTAAGTTATTTTTGATGATAACGTGGTTATTTTTGTTTTTCTCTGTTTAAAATAATTGAAATAACCTTGTTATCATGATGGTTAGTATAAGAGGTCTATTCCTGCTTGTAGGTTTTCGAGCCACTGTAGGGCTTTTTCTATGTGGGGTTTTGACTTGATTATTGCGCCGTGTTGCGGTATGATTGTTTCTATGTCTAGGTTTTTGACCTTGGCTACCCATGCCTTTAGCGCCTTGTTGGAGGCCATGTATCTTTTGTGGAAGGTCTCCATATATTGTATGTGCTGGTCTATGTCTGGTGCTGTGTCGTAGTCTGTGCCCGGTGGTAGGAGTGAAGCGAATATGTCGCCTGAGAAGAGCGTTTTTGAGCATGGGTCGTATAGTGAAAAGTTTCCGGGGGAGTGTAGAAAGTGGGCTGGTATGAGTTTTAGTGTGCAGTCTGAGAGCTGTATTTCTGTGCCGTTGTCCGGTATTGGCATGAGTCTTTCTGTTATGTTTGTGTCTGGGGGGAACAAGTGTGGTATGAATCTTGCCCATATTTCTGGTAGGAGTATCTTTGCGTTGGGTAATGCGGTGTACCAGCTTGCGGCGGCACCCATGACGTCTGGGTCCTGGTGCGTGTAGAAGATGTATTTTATCTTGGTTGCTGGTGCGATTACAGAGATTTCGGACATTAGTTTGCTGAAGACTACTCTTCCTCCTGGGTCTGCTAGTAGTGCTTCTTCGCCGTGGACTATTGTGAGCTGGTTTGTTTGGACGGCACCTTTGGGTGTTAGTTCCCTGAAAACTGCTACTTTATGTTTTCCATCGTTATAAATCATGAGCATGGGAATCAAAAACCATCTGTGTGTCCTGCTTTATAAGGCTTATGAGGGTGCTTCTCTTTTTTAGGGCTATTTGTTTGCAAGCTGTATAACGTTTAGGTCGGAGATTCTGTGTTGGGTTTTCTTGTCCTGTAGCATCTTTGTGTAGACGTCGTCTAGGTGGAATTCTACTATTCCGTTTGTTTCTGCAAGTGTCTTTAGCCAGCCTAGTTCTGGAAGTTTTGTAGCTGTTCTTGCAACTATTTGGTTTATTTTTTGTTCTAGAATTGTGAGGTATTCCTTGAGCTGGGGACAGTCCTGCTGGTCTGCGATTATTATTAGGTCTATGTCTCTGCCGAAATATGTCTGTCCCGTGATGTATTCTCCTGAGGCTATGTCTGCGTAGTAGACCTCCCTGATGCACGGGATTTGTATGAGTGCCTGGGCCAGCTTCTTTGCGAGGTGATATTTTAAGTAGTCGTAGTTTTTTGCATAAACATAGATGCCGCTTATCCTTGGATTTTCCACTTTAGAAGCCTCTTCGAGAACGATTCCTGGCAAATCTTTTTCGAGTTGTTCAAGTATTCTTTCTAGGGCTTCGTCCACATCGGTGTTTCTTTTTCTAGGTTTTTAAATGTGGCTGTCCCGCTTTTGTAGAGCAGTATTGCGTTGTGGGGTGTCCTGCCGTTTAGAGTGGCTTCAGAGGCGCATCTAGCATATATGTCGTCTATGTGTAGCTCTACAATGTTGTGCCCGTTACTGGGGCATAGCCCTAGTTCTTGTAGAACCGTGTTCAGTGTATCTTCTAGTTGTTGTTCGATTGATCTCGAGATGTTCGTCGAAGGTATGCTGGTCTTGATAAGGACATCCACGTCTCTTCCATCTATGTCTTCTCCCTCGACAAACTCGCCTAGGCTTATTTCTGAGTAATATATTTCTTGAATCCATGGATACTTCATTAGTGTCCATGATAAGGCCTTAGCTATTGCGTATTTTAGGGGGTAGCCTATGCTTAGCGCACGGGAAAGGTTTATTTGAAAGTCTTTTTTAATTTTGTCAACGTCTATTTCGACATACATTCTAAGCTGTTTTGACAAAAAGAAGCAATAAAAGTTTTTCGCATGAGTCGTTGTAAAGATTTTCCCTTGAGTTTACAGCTGTATCAGTATTTCCCTTTATTATAAAAAATTATTTATTTTCGTTTTGAATAAGGTTTAAATGTGAGGATTTCGGAACACCCTATCCTAACGTTTAAGCGAGGAAGAGAGTTAAGGTTCTATTTCAATGGGAAACCTATCGAGGGCTTTGAGGGTGAAAGCATAGCAGCCGCACTTTGGGCCAGTGGTGTGAGAAGTTTCAGGAATACTCCTGAGCCTCAGGGCCCCTTCTGTATGATTGGGTATTGTTCTGGGTGTATGGTACGGGTTAACGGCAAGAGCAAGGTTAGGGCTTGTATTGAGCCGGCTATGGATGGTATCATTGTCGAGAGCGATGTCGCTTCTTTGCCGAGCACGGGAGAGGAAGTGCCATCTGAAAGCGAAGAAATCCTAGCTGACGTTGTTATAGTTGGTTCTGGGCCTTCTGGGCTCTCTGCAGCTATTTCAGCTGCCAAGAGAGGACTCAAAGTGGTGGTTTTTGAGAGGCATTTTAGGCCTGGTGGGCAACTAGTCAAGCAGACGCACAAGTTTTTTGGCTCTGGCGAGCTTTTTGGTGGGCTGAGGGGTTTTCAGATAGCTGAGAAGCTAGTTAAGGAGGCCGAGGAGCTGGGCGTCAAGATTTACACGCGGTCTTCTGTCTTTGGGTGGTTTAGCGAGGGGGTCCTGGCTGTAAACAGCAATGGCCGGCTTTTAAGGGTTAAACCCAGGGCTGTAGTTGTGGGCACTGGTGCTGTGGAGCGTTTCCTCCCGTTTCCGGGAAATACTCTTCCAGGCGTAATGGGTGCAGGTGCAGCCCAGACGTTGATGAATGAGTATGGGGTTAAGCCTGGCGAGAGGGCAGTAGTTGTGGGTGCGGGCAATGTGGGGTTGATTGTTTCTTATCAATTGCTACAGGCGGGGGTCGATGTGGCGGCCATAGTTGAGGTTAGACCCGAGATTGGCGGCTGGTTTGTGCATGCGGCTAAGGTTCGCAGGCTGGGGGTTCCTATATTGACGGAGCATACAGTACTTAGAGCTGAGGGGTCTAGCCATGTTGAAAAGGTTGTCGTGGCTAGGGTTGGAAGAGACTATCAGCCCATAGAGGGTTCAGAGAAAGTGTTTGATGCTGATTTGCTGTTGCTTGCTGTTGGACTGACGCCGGAGGCCCGCTTGCTGGCAGAAATGGGGGCAAAAATGGTCTGGTCGAGTGAGCTCGGGGGCTATGTTCCTTACAGGAACAAGTATATGGAGACCAGTGTACCTGGAGTATATGTGGCTGGAGATGCTTCTGGCGTGGAGGAGGCCACTACGGCGCTTCTCACTGGCAGGATAGCTGGGCTCTCGGCTACAATAAGTATCCTTGGTCCACAGAAAGAGCTGGTTGAAGAGCGTGAGGAGACTCTCAGGCTCCTGGAAGAAGTGAGGGGGACCCAGTTTTCGGTCAAAATTCTAGAGGGGCAGAAAAAGGTGAGTCTAAATGTATAGGCGTAGCGGGATTATTGAAAAGGAGACATTGTTCTCGCTTGGACTAGTTCCACCCATTGAGAGACTGAAAAGGGGGACTGTGGCTGTAACGGAATGCGTAGAGGAGATACCATGTAATGTGTGTGAGGCTGTGTGCCCCGTTAAGGCTATAATGGTTGGCGGCTTGAGGGGGAGACCCAAGATAGACTGGGAAAAGTGTACTGGGTGCGGAGTATGTGTTGGGACGTGTCCTGGCCAAGCAATGTTCCTGGTGGATCTCAGCGGCCCCGCTAAGGTTACTGTACCCTATGAGTTTCTACCCAAGTTGAAGAAGGGGGATTTTGTAGAGTTGCTGGGCAGGGATGGCAGAGTCCTTGGTACAGGTGTGGTTTTGAGAGTTTTCGAGGTAAATAAGACTCAGGTTGTGACTGTTGAGGTTCCTGAAGAGTTGGTTATGGAGGTGAGGTCGGTACGAGCGAGAAGAAGTTGAATAGTTATGTGTGTATGTGCGAGCGGGTAACTGTCGAGGACGTGGAGAGAGCAATAGACATGGGCTTTCGCGATGTAGAGAGTTTAAAGCGCTACTTGCGGATTGGGATGGGGCCATGCCAGGGAAGATACTGTGTGCCAATAGTTCTTGGTATTCTTTCCCGCAAGCTTGGAGTTCCAGTAGAAAAGCTGAGCTATGTTGCTATTCGTCCACCTCTTGAACCTGTCCCTGTGAGGCTTTTCTTGAGGGTGAAGAAGGATGTATGATTTGATAATCGTTGGAGGCGGCATTATAGGTGTTAGCCTGGCTTTTAAGCTGGCAGAGCAGGGCTTTGGCAAGATCCTACTTGTTGAAAGGAACTATCTCGGCAGCGGCTCGACTTTCCGCTGTGCCGGCGGCATCAGGGCCAGCTTTACTAGTAGAGAGCACATAGTCTTGATGAAGAGGAGCATCGAGCTGTGGGGAGAGCTCAAGGAAAAGCTTGGCGTGAAGTACTCAAGGAGCGGGTACCTGTGGCTTACCCACAGGGAAGAAGACTTAGAGAAGATTAAGGGGTATATGCGTATCCACCATATGTTCGGCCTAGATACAAGGCTCGTGGGCGAGGACTTCGTCAAAGAAGTTGCTCCTTACGTGGATACTTCCAAGATGGTTGGGGCTCTCTTTGACCCTTTGGCGGGCAAAGCCAGCCCCTTCGACTCGTTGTATAAACAGTTCTTGGCCGCAAAGAGTCTTGGAGTAGAGTTTTTGGTTGGAAAAGAGGTTACACGCATAGATATAGAAAACGGGGCTGCCAAGGGCGTGCTGATAGATGGTGAAAAGATACCTGCTAGAAACGTTGCCGTCACTGCGGGGGCCTACTCTGTATATCTGCTCGAGAGAAACGGGATAAAGATACCCCTCACGCCGGTGCCACACCATGCAGCGTTAACCGAAGACTTTGGCAGGCTTTTTGACCCGTTGATAATAGACGTGGCTTCTGGGGCATACGCGGTGCAAACTTTCCACGGTAATGTATTGATGGGTGTGGACGTAGAAGAGAAGCCGTTCGGCGAGCTGAGTGTTAAGCTAGCCTTCCTCGAGAAGGTTGTCTCGGTTTGGAGCAAGTGGCTTCCGTGGCTCCCAAACGTGAACATCCTCAGGTACTGGCCCGGGTATTACGAGATGACTCCTGATCATCATCCAATAATCGGTCCAGTTACGCCTATCGAAAACCTCTACATTGCTACAGGTTTTAGTGGCCACGGATTTATGATGGCCCCCGTAGTAGCAGAGGAGGTGGCGAGCTGGATAACTTCGGGTAGACCGAGGAGCCAGGAGGCTGGCAACCTTGTCTTGTCTAGGTTTGAGGAGGGCAAGACAGTAAAGGAACTTGCTGTCATAGGATAAATTGGCTACCAAGATAACCTTTTATTTCTATGAGAATTTTTGAGGGGCGTGATGCATTAATGATGTCATATGTATCCATCTATAGGACTCTACAAATATTGACGGCACAGATAAAAAAGAAGCCGCTGGCATTGTCAGACGCAGGAGACGTGGACGGTATAGTCAGTGCAACCCTCTTCAAGATTTCAAAACCAGATGCAGAGATAGTTCTAGCACATCCACAAGACGTATTAAGAAGCCCCATACTGCGGCGCGTTTACTGGGACTTTGTTGCCGATCTGCCCTGTCCAGGAAAAGCTAGACTTAGGGCTGACCACCACGTAACAAATTCCCCATGTGCGGATGAGGAATTCTATGACCCATCAGCGCCAGCCTCAGCATTTCTTGCCATGAAAGCACTCTCGCTGGATAATAATCCGCTCGCCGTTACCCTCGTAAACTTGGCTGTCGAGACCGACACAGCTAATATAAGGTCTCAGGAAGCCTTGTTACTGGACGCGGCGGTAAAGGGGGCGGGATACCGTGGAAAGCTACGTCTCGTAGAACTTCTGGCTCGAGAAGGGCTTGAAGCCTTGAAGCGCGAGGAGGTAAGAGAGTGGATTTCTCGGCATGAGGAGATGAGAAAAAGAACGGAGAAAATTGCTGAAAAAATACCTGTCGAAAAAGTTACAATTGTAGCTTTCAAGAAAGATCTAGGCATTGCCTATAGATACTTGACGATCCTCCTAGAACGCAGGGGGGCAGAATTTACACTTGTAATTGTCCCGAGGGGGCTGTTCAAATTTAGGCTTTACGCGGGGGCGCAGCCGTCCTCCAGCTATGACGCCTCTGTCATCGCTAGTAGCCTTGGCGGCGGCGGACACAAGTATGCGGCTGGGGCTCTCTTCAAGGCGACGAGTCTCGAGAAGGCCTTAAAGAGAGTGTTAAGCATTGCAAGAACACACTATGTTATTGGTGATGACGCAATCTATGTTGCAAATGAAGAAGATATAAAGAAAGAAAAAATAATTTTTTAAAAGAAATAATTTAAGCTGACGTGATTCCTACAAAGAGGCCATTTGTCAACTGGGCTGTGAAGGCTGTTTTTACTGTCTGGCTTCCATTGCCCCATCCACCGTAGACTTCAGCAGATGTTGGGGCCTGGCCGGCTATGTCGTAAACATCGCTTGCATAGTCATTTTCGGAAATTGTTTTACCTGTGGAGGGATCTACAGCGTTGTTCTGACCCGGATCCCATACGCCTCCAAAACTATTGGCGAAAATGATGACAGTATATTTTATTTTGCCATTTGTCGGGAATCCTGGCAGGCTACTTAGAGGTATCTTGGCCTCGATTACGCCTTGTGTCTGGTTGACGGCCAGTTGACCTGTGAACTTGGGATTCCATGAAGAGTCGATTACGAAGGGCTGGGTTTCGCTTTTACCAAAATTTATACCTATTATCACGTCCCATTTCCAGGGGAGATTTGTGTCAGACCAGTCTGGTAGCCACTCGCTGACGCCATCAGAGGGGTTGTCTGGGGTGTAGTCTATTGGTATCATTATGTAGGGTGAATACTTGTTTTTCAGTGTAGAAAGCTTTACACGTATGTAGAGGTATTGTCCATCACTGTAGAGTCTTGTCTCGAGGACATCAAGGTCGCTGGTAATAGGCCAGTTCCAGTCTGGTCTGTAATACTTGTACTGGTCGTTTGCTGGGTCTGTTATTATTGCCTCGTTTGAAACAACTGTGCTACCAGGAGATGTAAGTGGGGGTGTTCCTGCCCAGTTTCTAAGCTGGCCCGGTAGAGGCGGATAGATTAGCTTCATTTTGGCGAGGGATCTTTCGTATGAAACTTTTCTCCCATAGTCCGCCACAGAGGTGAAAATGCCATTTGAAGTTGATACTGTGTAGTATACTGCTACTTCTTGAACCCCGTCCTTCCAGTTTCCATAGACCTCCATGTTGGTGGGTGCCTGCCCAGCAATATCATACACGTTACATGCGTAGAATGTTTCCTCGTTGATGACGATGCCTATCTCTGGGTCATAGTTCTTCTTCTTGCCTGGATCCCATATGCCGCCATAGTCATTTGCGAACACAACTATGACCATCCTGATTTTGCCATTTCTTGGGAAGTCGGGAAGAGCTGAAAGTGGAACCATGGCCTCAATTACAGCGTTGTCCTGGTCAACAGCTAGACTGCCAACAAACTGGGGGTTCCAACTCCTGTAGAAAACAAATGACTGGCTATCCTTCTTCCCCAGGTTGACACCGATAATAGCGTCCCATTTCCAGGGCAACTTTGTGTCTGACCAGTCTGGGAGCCAGTTGTCAAAGCCGTCCATATCGTTGTCGGGCGTGAAATCCATAACCAGCATCACGTATGGCGAATACTTACTCTTTAGTGTTTGGAACTTGTATCTGACATAGATGTTTTGTCCATCGCTGTAAACCCTTGCTTCTAGAATGTCGAGGTCGCTAGGTATTGGCCAGTTGTATTGAGGGCTGTAGTATTTGTACTGGTCGTTTGACAGGTCGGTAACTATGAGCTCGCCATTGCTTACAACTACTTGTAGAGGCATGTTTGGGGCTGTGCCTGTCCACTGCCTCAATGAGGGGGCAGCGAAGACCAGGGATGCTGTGAAGGCTAGAAGGGCTATGAAGGCTAACAGAAAGACTTTACTGTTGGTCATACGTTTTATAATCTTAATTCTTTTACTATATAAATCTAGCGCGGAATATTTAATAAAACAACTTAATAAAGAACATCGCTCTTTTAAAGAGCAACACTCGCAACCTTTTCAAAGACCTTTCTAGTTTCAGCAAGGTATACCGTTGCCAGTTGTCTTGTAAGATATCTTAATTCTTCCCAGGCATTCTTATCGACTAGAATCCTTAAATCATAGATCTTTGTTTCCCAGCCTGGAACTGTTTTGACTAGGGCTTTTAGCTTGGATTCACCTTTAGTATTATCCATTTGAGATTGTGTTAGGGACAGTAGGTCTTCTACAGCTTCAAGGAGGTAAGGATAAGACACAACAGGGTCTTCGAATACTTCTCCATACGTCCCAGCATAGATGGGCCTTGTTAGTTCCCTTCTTATATAGTGTGCCTGCTTCTCGTTTTCTATTTTTATCTTTTCTAGGAAATCTATGAGTTCTGAGGCTTCTTTTATGTCTTTAAGTTTCATGGCTTTTTCTTTGACTTTGTCTATGAGGACGGTGTAGTCAAGCATCTTCCATTTGTTTTTCATGTAGTGGGTAGCTATTATTTCGGCAAGTTGTACAGCCTCCTCTATTTTTTGCCAGTCCACGTTGCCTGGGACATCCTTATCAGTGTGATATATAGGGAGAGTGTCCTCGAAGGTATGGATTGTTAGGGCAGGATGGCCATGCATAGTGAAACTAAAACTGTCAAAGATTACTTGGTCTGGCGTGTAGCGGTATGAGTCGCCCAACATTTTTCTGAGACCCGAGAGAAGATCTACTCCAGAAGCTGACAGGGATATGTTTTGTCCGCCCAGCGTGTCAAAATTTATTATTAGACCTAGCTCGCTTAACCTATCTCTTTCGTCGAGTCTAGAAACGAAAGACCGTGAACCCCATATCCAGTACCACGGCGAGTAGCCTGGTGCCCCGTATTCCTCAGACCCGAATACTATGAGTCCTGCATTTTCCCTATATTTTTCTGCAAGTGCCAATACAATGCCTAGGCCGAGAACATTGTCTGTAAAGCCGCTGAGCCACTTATCAATGTGTGCCGTAAAGATAGGGCCCTCAAGGTCTCCAGCCACTACTACCCCCGTCGTTGCAGAGTTGTCTGCATCTGTCTCTATTTCTAGGATGATTTTTTCGCCCCTGTTTGCGGCTTGGACTAGCTTTAGACCATCCTCCAGGGAAACAGATGCTACCGGGACTGGTGGAGGGCTCCCAACAGAGAACGTATAGTCAACGCTTGGAACTATGACTATTCTCCTTCTTCTGTCTGGGTAGGGGTCAACAAATATAACTGCTTCTGCACCTCTCTCAACTGCTCTCAGGTATTGCCACGAGATTTCATCTATTTTTCTATACATCTTGACTACTGCTATCTTTCCAGAGAGATCAAGTCCCCGGAATTCTTCTCTAAGAATCCGCTCGCCAATGTATACGGCCTTTGCTTCGATACTTCCAGACGGAGAGTTAGGCATCGCTACAGCTTTTAATTCATGGTCATGAAGATGTAGCGAAACACGCTTTTCTCGCCAACTCGAACATTGAAAACTGTAAGTCTCTACCGGGAGCTGTAGCTCCTCAAATATTCCCCTTATTTTTTCGAGCGATTCTCTCTCTTCTCTGCTTCCAGCTACAATGTCTTGTTGTCCCAGCTCTAGGAAAAGCTTTTCAGCAATTTCTCGAATTTTCATGGTTACCAATAAAAACTTGTTATGTGTTAAATGTTTCTATGAGTAAGGAACTAAACGAAAAGATTGAGCGTGCCCTAAGTAGTGTAGATTTTGCCATCGATTTGCTTAGAGACGTTGCTGATGCAGACCAAGTCCTCGCGGAGTTCCTGGAAGATGTCCTGTATCATCTAGAGGAGGCGGCAGAGTCCCTAAGTGTACTTTTAGAGGAGAGGAAAAGAGGACTTGAAAAAAGTTAATTTACGTGGATATAGGTGGCTAACCAGTATTGTTTATGGAGGAGGCTATAAGGGTAGCTGAAAGGGAATACACCAAGGAGGAAGTACTCAAAATCCTAAATCCGCTTGTAGCCGAGTGGTTTGCATCAAAGTTTAGAGACCTTACTCCACCGCAACGCTATGCACTTATACCTATTCACAACGGCGAAAATGTCCTCGTATCTAGCCCCACGGGAACAGGCAAAACGCTGACGGCCTTTCTTATCGCTCTCAGCGAGCTCTTCAACATGGCTGAGAAGGGAGAACTCGACAACACAGTCTACGTGCTATACGTGTCTCCGCTTAGAGCACTCAACAATGATATTTATCGTAACCTAGAAGAGCCTCTCAGGGAAATCAGAGAAATAGCACAGAAGAGAGGCAAGGAGATACCAGAGATAAGACATGTCGTCAGGACGGGTGATACCCCTAGTTCCCAGAGACAAAACATGCTTAGAAAGACACCGCATATACTCATAACAACGCCCGAGACACTTGCAATCATTCTTGTTGCGCCAAAGTTCCGCGAGAAGCTTAGAACTGTAAAATGGGTGATTGTAGACGAGATACACAGCCTTGCTGAGAGCAAACGTGGAGCCCATCTGTCACTCTCTCTCGAGAGATTAAGGGAACTCACGGGCAGAGATTTTATTAGGATAGGACTCTCTGCAACGATTAATCCCCTGGACGAGATTGCAAAGTTCCTTGTTGGATACAACGAAGACGGTTCCCCAAGACCATGCCTCATTGTTGACGCTAGGTACTCAAAGCGAAAGAGCATACATGTCGTCTCCCCTGTAAGCGACCTTATTTATACTCCTGCACAGGAGGTGACGAGCAAGATGTATGAGACCTTATACGACATTGTAAAGAAACACAGGACAACGCTCATCTTTACAAACACACGAAGCGGTAGCGAAAGAGTAGTTTTCCACCTCAAGATGCTCGCAAAGAAAAAAGGAGACATCCCCGAGGATTCGATTGCTACACATCACAGCTCCCTAAGCCGTGGAGTAAGAATGGACGTAGAAGAGAAGCTGAAAAAGGGAGAACTCAAGGCAATTGTCAGCAGTACCAGTTTGGAGCTCGGCATAGACATTGGATACATAGACGTGGTTGTACAGGTAGGCTCCCCAAAATCGGTCACGAGATGCCTCCAACGGGTAGGCAGGAGCGGTCACAGGCTACACGAGACAAGCAAGGGTATAATGGTATGTGTGGACAGGGACGACCTAGTTGAGGTAGCGGTAATGATTAGGGAAGCTTATAGGCATCACTTAGACAAAGTCCATATTCCAAGGAACCCCCTAGATGTTCTAGCACAGCACATAGTGGGCATGGCTATCGAGAGAAAGATGAATGCTGAAGACGCTTTCAAAATAGTGAGAAGGAGTTATTCCTTCCATGACCTCTCCTGGGAGGATTTCGAGAACACTTTAAAGTTTCTTTCAGGTAGCTATGGAGAACTAGAGGAATACAAGGTCTATGGAAAGATATGGTATGACCCTTTCGAGAAGGTCTTCGGGAGAAGAGGCAAATATGCGAGAGTAATCTACACACTGAATATTGGTACAATACCAGACGAGGTAAGCGTAAAAGTCCTAACACTTGACAAGAAGTATGTTGGCAACATCGAGGAAGAGTTCCTAGAAAGACTCGTGCCAGGAGACAGGTTTGTATTGGGAGGAAAAGTTTACGAATTCGTGAAGAGCGACGGCATGACTGCTTATGTGAAGCCCGCATTTGACCAGAAGCCAACTATTCCCGCATGGTTTAGCGAGATGTTGCCTCTTAGCTATGATTTGGCTATACGTATCGGAGAATTCAGGGAGAAAATGTTCCAGTGGATTTCAAGTGGAAAGCCTAGGGAAGAAATAAAGAGATACCTGACTAGGGAGTGCAAAGTCAACAGTGCAGGCGCAGAGGCCATTGTTTCATACTTTGAGGAAGAGTATTTAGTCTTAAAGTCTCTTGGGTCGAAAAAATTCCCGAGCCACAGGGTCATTTTAACAGAAAAATACAGAGACGAAGCCGGGAGGATCCATCACGTGTTCCATACATTATATGGGAGAAGGACTAACGATGCCTTGTCTCACGCCCTAGCCTACCTAGCGTCGCGGAAGGCGAACTCAAATATAGGTCTCGCGATACATGACAATGGCTTCGCTTTGATTTATCCGCCTGGCATAAACATTGATGTCTCGCTGAGGGACATTAGGCCAGAGGAGCTTGAAGACTACCTGAAAAAGTCAATTTTTAACACAGAGCTAATGAAGAGAAGATTCAGGCACGTTGCTACACGTGGACTCATGATACTGAGAAACTATAAGGGCCACGAGATAAGTGTAGAAAAACAACAGCTTAACGCTAGCACCTTGCTACGCGTGATCAAGAAGTGGGAAGACTTCCCAATTCTAAAAGAGACTTACAGAGAGATCCTTGAAGACTACATGGATATTCAGCATGCAAGGGAAGTTCTCGAGAAAATTCATAAAGGCGAGATAGAGATAGTCGATGTTGGACTCCTAGATACGCCGACCCCCTTCGCGTACAACATAGTATTGGAGGGTCTCAGTGATATTGTCCTTATGGAAGATAAGAGGGCCCTTATAGCGAGATTCCACGAAGAATTGATGAAGAAAATAAGAAAAATGTCTCTCAAAGCCTCTACTACTTAGGAGGCAACTTGATACGTTTTTCAATTTCTCTGACAAGTAGCAATGATACGCCAATAGTTAAAGCTCCATGTATTGTGTTGAAGACTGCAGTATAGCCATAGAGAAGCTCTATTGAACCTGCAACTTTCAAGGCGTAGCTGAGAAAGTTCGGATAAAGGAAGTAAAAGTACACGTAGTTCATTATAGACACCGCTACAACCCTTAGAACTATTCCGGATACAGCTTTATGGATGGTTCTGGTAAAGAGAGAGTAGCCGACCATCATGCTGGCCACGGCGAGAAACTTCATGAAAGCATTCAGAAAGTTTGATCCTCGAGCGACGAGACCGATATAATGAATTGCTTCCGCTAATATACCGTATCCGAGACCACACGTAAAGTAGGCAAGCATTGATGGTATCTCTGCCAGGTCGAATTTTAGCCATGGCAACAATGGGAATGGAGCCTCAAGCCTTAGTATTGAAAACACTATTGCAAGCGACCCGAACAGAGCTGTGAGAGAGATTTTGACTGTCCTCCTCATAGCGGGCAGTCTTTATACTCTTCTTTAACAAAAATTTTTCTTGAATATTTGCAACTATAAAAAAAGGAAAAAAATAGTTATAAAATTATCTTTTTACAAACATGAAAATGCAAAGAACCGCTTCAGCTATCAATAAATAGAGAACAGCCTGTAACGTGAAATTAAGATAAAAGAGCTGTGAGACTATATTGTAGCCCACGTGAAATATTATTGAGTAGAATAGACCATGGTTCTCTGCGGTCTTCCCGAGAATAAGCCCTATGAGGAAGTAATGGGGGACGAGGAGCGATGTGTTTACCAAGTAGACAGGATTGGTTGTATTTAGGTGCGTAAGTGCGAAGAGATATGCTTGGATAGGATTCCCAGCTATTGGAAGTATTACCCCCCTGAAAAAATACTCCTCTGCTAATGCAGATATCATGCTGAAAATTATCGAGTTGAGTATTGGTGCTCTTATGCTATTTATGTAGGGGTATGGCTGTAGAAGGAGGGGTAACATGGCAAAAAAGGCGAGATGACCCAGGCTGACGTTTTTACCATTTAGTAGAGAAGTGTTTCGGCCTAGAAGTATCTCGCTGATAAGGAGTGCAGTGTATCCTGCTTCGGGGAAAATATTTACTAATATAAAGTAGGCAAAATATACAAGGATCCATGTGTTTAAGGAGAGTCTTCTCATTAAAGACCTAGACTTAACTATGCGCTGGACTTATAAGCTTGTATACTCCTTATACCTTGACAAAAATGGAGGAACTAGAAAAAATACTCAAAAGAAACGATGCGGAGTCTACTCTTATCCTTGACGTTCTAAGGGCTTTAACTGTTTTCGGGGGTAGCCTATGGCTAAGTGAGCTTGGAGACGCCATAAGCAGGGTCAGGCTTGGCGAAACTGGTTACGTGTTCGACGAAAAAGCTGTTCTAAAGGCTTTGAAGAAACTTTCTTCTCTTGGAGTTGTTTCTCTTGAAGAAAAAGTAAGAGCCAGCGACAAGGCTTCAGGCGAAAAAGACTTCCTCATTAGGCTAGTCTCAGAGGAAGCTAGGAGACTTCTCCTAGGAGACCCAGTAATAAATAACTATTATTCGAGCATTGCTAAGCAGGGATTCTAGTCTTTTAGGCTTTTCCTTCCTTTGAAAGCTTGTTTACTAACTCTTGTGCATATGCGAAGCTGATCTTGTTTTCGCTAACCATTATCTCTACTACTTTGTCTATCAGGTCGCCAGTGGCTCCTGCCATAATTGCGAGGTTTCTCGCGTGGAGCCTCATATGTCCCTTCTGGATACCCTCGGTAGCTAAAGCCCTGAGTGCCGCGAAGTTTTGTGCTAATCCGACTGCTCCCATTACTTCGGCTAGCTCTGTAGCGGTTTTGACGCCGAGAATTTTTAGTGCTACTTTGGCTATTGGATGAACCTTGGTGGCTCCGCCAATTATCCCTACTGCCATGGGCATCTCCAGGGTGCCTACAAGGTTTCCGTCCTGGTCCTTTTCCCAAGTGGAGAGTGGTACATATCTCCCAGTCCTAGCGGCATATGCGTGTGCGCCTGCCTCTATCGCCCTGTGATCCTGGGCCGTGGCTAGAGCTACTGCTATAACGCCATTCATTATTCCCTTGTTGTGGGTAGCTGCCCTGTATGGGTCCGCCGCCGCGAAGGCCCATGCATCTACTATGGCGTCTACTACTTCTTCGCCTCCAATGTCTTCCTTGTATACTTTTACCCAGGACCTTACGAGTCTGCGGTCGGCCAGGTTAGATATTATCCTGAGGAGAACCCTTCCGCCGGTAAGGCGCTCAATCATTGGTGCGACTTTTTCGGCCATTGTGTTCACGGCGTTTGCCCCCATCGCGTCTCTAACATCTACAAGTAGGTGGACAATTATCATTGGTCCCCTTGGGCCTTCTACTACGCGTGCCTCGACGTCCTTGGCTCCCCCGCCGAACTTGACGAGAACCGGGTCTACCTCGTTTGCCTTCTGGATAATCTCGTCCTTGTGCTCGAGTATGATCATCCTCTTGTGCCATGGGTCTTTCACGCCTAATACCTGTATCTGCCCAATCATTACGGGCTGAGTGGCTATCGACTTTATGCCTCCGTCTCTCCTCATAACCCTTGCCGCGTTGCTTGCGGCTGCAACTACGCTTGCCTCTTCGATGACCATTGGCACGAGGTAGTCTTTTCCGTTTATGAGGAAGTTGACTGCGACTGCGAATGGATAGCTCATGGCTCCGATGACGTTTTCAATCATTGAGTCTGCGATTTTTGGGTCTAGGTTTCCAAAGTTTTTGAGCAGGGCTACTTCTTCCTGTGTGAGGCCGGCATATTCGGCAACAATGTTTAGTCTTTCTTCAAGCGTCTTCTTGTAGAACTCGGGTATTCGGGATGTTTTTTGTTGACTCATAGGTGCTTTTTTATTTGCATGTTAAATAAGCTTTTCTAGCAGAAGCTCTATGGGAATGTAATTTTTATAACTCTGGACATTTGACTAAAGAGTAGAAGTGAGTGATGTAATGGAGGTTCCAAGGCTTAGGATCCGTCGAGGCTTTGAGATTATAGGGTACGGTTTATACCTTGAGGAAACAGACACCCTTATAATATCTGATATGCATATTGGCTACGAGGAGGCGCTCGCAGAGCAGGGAATATTTATCCCGCCGATACAGACAAGCGAGATGAGGAACTATATAGCAGAGATGATTAGAGAGAGCCATGCGTCAAGGCTCATTATCCTGGGAGACGTTAAACACGAGTTTGGAGATGTTACAAGGCAAGAGTGGCGGGAAACCACTATGCTCCTAGAATATCTAAAAAACGAGCTAGGCCTAAAGGTAGAGGTTGTAAGGGGAAATCATGACAACTACCTGATACCCATACTTAAGAGGCTCGAGATACCTTTCCACGACCCCTGCCTCATTGAGGGTGAATATTTGTTTTTCCATGGACACAAGCCACTGCCAGTCGAGGCATTCCGGGAAGACGTGAAATACATATTCATGGGCCACGAGCATCCAGCACTCGCGCTGAGAGACAGGCTAGGTGTAAAAATCAAGCTTAAGGTCCTTTTGGAGGGAGAGTTTCTTGGGAAAAAGGTATACGTTTTGCCAGCCTTTAGTCCACTCATGCCTGGAACAGAGATAAACATTGAGAGGGACTTACTCTCGCCTCTACTGAGAGAGGCCGACATAAACATGTTCAAGGCGTATGGGATAGACATAGAAGCAGGGATATTTGACTTCGGGGAAATAAAATACCTGAGGCTCCTAGAGGCTGAAACCTAGAGAATCAATGTCCCCGGATAGTCTTTTTTAGTACGATTACGAATCCCCTTACACCTACAATCTCCGCGGAGAGCCTCTGGGAAAGAACCACTGCCGCCTCTTCTGGCGAGAGCCCGTAAGCCTCCCGGAAATTCTTCAAGAGTTTGACTTTGACGATCCCCCTCGCCTTTAAGACATTCTTTATTTCCTCTAGGACAGCCTCGTCCAGCCCTTTTTTGCCGATGTTGACAACAGGTATGTCTTTCCTCTGGAAAACACTCGAAGACATTGTGTAGTAAAGACGCTTACCCGTTAATAAAGGTTGTTGGCTTCTTTCTGGCTTGCTTGTATTTCTTGCCTGCAGGGAAAGAAATAAAAATGTTCTCTTTCCTATGTGTTCCTAGAAATATATGAGTAATGGTGAACTTGTGTCAGTGCTTGTAGATATTTTCGGCAGAGAGGTCAGGGAGGTAAAAGTTCCAGCAAACACGAGGATAGCGGACCTTGTCAAGATGCTTGGTCTACGGGTAAGCGAGGTAGTTGTGAGTGTAGATGGCGAGGTAACGACGGAGGAGGAACTTGTTAGACCTGGTTCGAGAATAAAACTGCACTCAGTAGTGTCTGGTGGATAACAACGTCTCCCCAATGCATGGTGTGCGGGAAGAAGGCTTCTGTATACGTATCTTATCTAGGAGACTATCTTTGCGCTGAACACTTTGTTGAGTACTTTGAGAGGAGAGTTTACGATACGATCGTACACTTTCGGCTAGTGGAGGAGGGGGACAGAGTAGCAGTCGCGGTGAGCGGAGGCAAGGACAGCCTTACCACGCTGTATCTCCTCTCGAAATTTGCCGGAAGGCTCGGCATCAAAGTCTTCGGCGTGGCGGTTGACGAGGGTATAGCTGGTTATAGGGAGTACAAGCTAGAGGCTCTTAGGAACCTAGCGGCAAAGCTAGGGGTAGAGATATATGTAGGCTCCTTCAAGGACTACTTCGGCTTCACTTTGGATGAAGCAGTGAAGAAACTAAAAGAGAAGGGACTCGTGATTAAGCCATGCAGTGTGTGCGGTGTTTTTAGGCGCTACGTTATGAATGCTGTTGCACGTGAACATGATGCCTCGAAGCTGGCTACTGGCCACAATCTAGATGACGAGACGCAGGTCTTTGTTATGAATGCCTTGAAGAGCCACATCGACGGCATTCTTAGGGAAGGGATAATTTCCGATGAGACTAGTGCCACGCTTGTACCTAGGATTAAGCCTCTCTACCTTATACCTGAGAAAGAGGTATTGACCTACACCTTGATCATGAACATCTATACTCCCTTCGTAGAGTGCCCCTACATAGTCTATGCGATGAGACACCCGGTAAGGCACTGGGTAAACGAGGTCGAGGACGAAGACCCAGGATTCAAGTACCGATTACTTGCAAGCAAAGAGCTTGCCAGGAAAAAAATCAAGGCCCCCTATAAACAGCCAACATATTGCAGGGTATGCGGAGAGCCCTCTACGAACCCTATATGTAAAACGTGCCTTTATAGGGCCTACCTGGACGAAAAATACAAGAAGCTTGTTGAAGAAAAAATGGGAAAAATCAACTTTAAGCGGTACGGACTCGAATAGCCGATGTTTTTCCTGGTAAAAACAAATCTGTAAAGGGCGTTTTGACACGCTAAAATTAAATATTGTTGCGAGCTTGAAAAACACATGGCAAATAACTTCGGGATCAGAAACAGACGCCTCCCAGCACTGCTGTTAACTTTGCTCCTTGTATTCAGCTTCTCAGCCTATTTTATCCCTGCTACAGCACAGCCCGTAACAAAAGAATCACTCGTAAACATTGGACCCGTATGGATAAAGGTAACAGTTACCTTGCCAACAGAACTCGTGGCGACCAACGAGTATCAGGTGCCCGTAACGATACTTATAACAGAGGTTGAGGGCGCCGGCCTCAAGGTGTTCTACTTGAAGGGTCTCAGAATCACCATTGGAGATACAAGCACGCTTGAAGTTGTTCCCGACTCGCCTTACTCGCTTTCTCCCGGGAGACCAGTGAGCCTAACAGTAAAGCTTACGCCGAGGTTCTTCGCGTCACAGATGGTTCCAGGAGACATAAAGGACACTACAATCAAGATTGATCTATCATACTATTTCGAGATGAATGACGGCTCACCACCGAGCATGGGCTTCTATTCTGCCTTTACAAGTATACCTGTTCGCGTGATTGCCCCTAGGACATATGTATACGTAGAGCCGTACCTAAAGACGGACTACGACCCATTCTACATTGTCAGGTTCTACGTGGACATATGGGTGAAGGGGGAAGGATTTATAGAGAACGCCCAAGCAGAAATAAGCGGTGCACCAGTCCAATGCTACCTATTGACAACTGGCAAGATGAATGTAGAAGAAAAGCGAACCCTAGAATTCCTGATGAACGTGAGCAAGCTTGGCCCATTCGCTAGGAGCCAATACAGCGTAACAGTCAAAGTTACAGCCGTCACGCCCTGGGGCTACACTTATTCCTACAGCTTCCCGCTGAACCTAGTAATAAAACCAGTAAGGGAAACCAAGGTAAACCTTCCAAGCACAGTTGTCGCAAACACATATGTCCCCGTGAGCTTCACACTTAACCCCCCGCTCGACAAGGACGAGCAGGCAACAGTAAGCATCACATTTGAAAACCAGCCTGTATACTCTGGAGACTTTGCTCCTACTGTTTATGCCTCCTTCCCACAGGGCGAGGGCACTGTTACAGTAAAGATCGACTCTAACAAGTATTCCCCATCCATCGTGAAGCTACAGGTAAAGTCGACAACAGTCCAGCCAAGAGCAAACCTTCAGGTGACGGCAAACACCCTCGTGATACGTGTCTCGCCTCTCTACACAAGCTCAAACGTAGAGGTAAGGGTTACTGACCAAAGCGGAGCAACAGTACTAGCCACAACTTTGCCCGACACAGCCTTTACAAAGACACCCGTGACGATTGAGGGCGCCGCTACCTCCGAAGGTGTAGCGACATTGCCATTAAGCCTCAACCCAGGCAACTACAAGATAACAGTAACCTATAACACACCGGCAGGCCAGGCAACCGCGTCAACAAGCTACATGGTACAGGGGGCCGGGGGCGGAACAGCATCGCCTACACCCTCCCTGCCAATATTGCCGATACTAATAATACTTATCGTAGTGGCTCTAGCCCTTGTGCTGATAGTTATTATCCGCCGGAGAAGAGCGGAAACAGAATGACAAGAGCATATAAGCAAACCATGAAGAGAGGCATTTCACCAGTAATAGCGACAGTTATCCTGACAAGCATAATGCTAACAATAGTGACAATTGCACTCTTCTATTCTACCTCACTAATCGACCTCAACAGGCAAACAATGGAGTATGAATATGCAAAGGAACAGCTAACCTACGTTGCCACAGCACTGGAACAAGTGGCCTTTGGCGAGGGGGGATCTAGGTATGCCCGTTTCAGCCTGACCTCCACTGGGATCTCTCTTCTGCCTTCAAGCCAATCTATAACTGTTTATGCAAACAACGTTAAAGTTTACGAGTCGACGCCTCTCGTGCTACAAGTATGCGGTGGACCACTTGTAACAACGACGCCGAAACTACTTTACCCAGAGACAGGCGACCTCGCAACGGAGCTATCCAAAGTAGTAGCCAAGAGCGGCGAGCCAATAGTCATTGTCTACGAAAACTTTACTGGGAGAGCATGCGCATTCCTAGTTCCAAGACTCAGAGCTTTCTACAGCTCGCAGATAAATGTTACAGAGGGTAGCACCAAGAAGCGGTACAATTACTTCATCTTGCATATTGTTGAATTAACAAAGGGCACCCTTGGGGGATCTGGTACTATCCCCATAGTTTTAAGGAATACCGGGATAACGGTAGACGAGTACGTCTTTTATTATACTAGTAGTGTAACCCTTAGCATAACGGTTGGCCCGAAAACCCAGACGATATACTTAACCGGGCCAGACGCGGATGGATCAGTACTGATAGTAAAGATAGCTAGAATCAGTATTAGTAGCTCTTAAAGACACCAAGTGCCATCCCTGTTAACAATGGATAAATACTCTGCAAAGTTTTTATAGGTAAATAAGCCTACAAATCACTAAGAATGGTTAACCCAGTAATTTCACACATCATTGGAACTATCAGCATCCTCCAGGCAACAATCATTATCTTAGCGACCTTCAGCTTTATGGGGTTCATCTACCAGATGCAGAACCAGAACATCATGCTTGGAGAAGTAGCCGAGAGTGCTGCAAGAGAAATAGTTGAACTGATTTCTGTATATACGCTTGGCGGAGGCTCTACAAGCTACATGTACCTTACGCTCCCTGACACGCTTGGCGGACAGCCTTATCTGATACAATTGGGAGAGAGTGGCGACAATGTCTTAAACGTTACGGCCAAGTTACAGGTCTATCAACAAGTACGAGTTGTTGTTACCCCCAACTTTGGACAAAATCCGGTCCACGCTGTTAAAGGAACAGTTACCATAGGAGGATTCACTGTATCTGACACACTCTATATGCCTCTTCCCCCAGGGAGAAAACCTGTTGTGATAGCGTTTAGCATGGGCGGCTCAATATATGTAGGGTTCTCCTCGGTCACAATAAGTCCATAGTTCTTCGTATACCGAAAAGGTTTTATGAGAGGCGGCACTATATTTAGGTGTAGCTAGTTATGGAGGCAACACTAGAATATCTGGCCGTTGGGCTCCTGATAGTACTTTTAATTTTAGTTTCATATGGAATGGTAAATGCTACTACATCTACTGTCGCTACGACTTATGAAGAACAGCTCTACACAATCGCTGAAAGGGTGATGGACAAACTTATACTTACCCCTGGCTATCCCGTCGACTGGGGAACAAATATCCAGGTTACTCCAGATACTCTACAAGACTTTGGACTAGCACTCTACGGTGCCCGTTCGCCATACATTGTTGACCCAGACAAGGTTATGAGGCTGGCAAATCTGAGCACTCTTCCAAATCCACTCCTCTTAAACACTACTCGGCTTGCACAGCTCTTGAACCTAGAGGACTATGGCTTTAGGCTCAGAATAAGACCGATGCTGTTAATCAATATAACGCCTGCTGGATACTACTATTACCAAAGCTACACCTTCATTTCTGCATACGATTTCCTCGTCACCAACTATTATGGACTTGGCATCCCAAACGCAAACATTACAGCGATGTATGTCGTGGTCCGTGTACAGCCTGGAGCGGGCAATAACGAGGGCGACGTGGAGGCCAAGACAATCCTTACAAAAACTTGTCTAACAAATGCCGTTGGAAAATGCAGGATCGATTATACAAGCGACCTGGCAAGCTATTTTAGACAGCAGAGACCAGACAAGTGGTTTTATACTTTTCTTATCGCGAGAGCCGAGTGGCAGGGCTTCATAAGCGTTGCTGGCTATGCCTCTACTTCCCAGGGAGGCGTCCCGGCAGAGGGCTACATTATTGGAAACTATGTCTTTGTAAACAAGGATATTAACAGTCCTGTTATCAGGAGGGGAAATAGGAACGCTGGGGCTGTGCTAGTAAAGGATGACCTGCTTCAAGCTGTACCAGAGTATCAAGACCTTCTTAATTTTACTACCGTGACTTGGTGTAGGGACTCCTCTGGAAACTTTAGGAACGATGATCCCCTGTGTAACAACGCAGGCCGAGTTCTGCCCAGTGCGAAACAGTGGTACCTAGTAGGATATATCCAGTACGTTGAGCCCTTGTCAAGCCACATTTTCATATTTGCACAGTTTAGAGGGAACCCTGTAGCTATAGTTATTAGCAGGCTTCCAAACATTGATATAGCCTACGGCGGTAAAACTGCTCTCCCGGCTAATAGCGTTACTCTGAGAAGAGTATGCACAATATATAGCTATCCCTACGTCGTCGAGTTAACTATTTGGAGGAGGGTAGAAGGCTTCCCATGATGTTTACAAAGAGAAAAGGTCAGATAAGAGTAATAGAGGCCGTCCTCGCAACTTTCATGGTCGTGTCAATAATACTGCTTGTCATGGCGTTTACGAGACCCCTGAAAAGCGTCTATGTTAGGGAGACAAGCGATTTAAGACGACTCGCCTACGACCTGCTCAACAACATGGCAGAAAACAATGTATTCGAGAAAACAATAGCTAACCTTGGCTCTGAAAACATGCAGCAAACTGGAGAATGCACGTTTTATAACCTCGGCTTCCTGGCAAGTGCCAGTCTTCCGCCTGGGCTCCTCTTTAAGATCGACATCTACAGGGTCGACTTTGACCTTGCTAGTAAGAGCGTAAACCTCGTTTGGATTGGTTGTGCATCGAACTACGACTGGAAAAACATTAAACTCGTCGAGTCTGAGCCCGTTACATATACATATGTGTGTACTGGGGATCCAGACAGTGTTAGGGGTACGACTCTGCTTATACAGATGGTTATAGGTTTTTCTGGGTGAGAAATTTGAGGAGCAAGGCGAGGCGTTCAGCCCAGATGGTTGTCGCCGCTATACTAATTATCGGCTTGATGATAATGTCTGTCCTTGTCACTGTATACGAGACGCATAGCCTGTTTCTAAGGACGAGGAGCCCAGTTGTCAGGGAGGTTGTCGGGGCCATAACGGCTGACTTCAAGAGGGCGTTGGCCTCAATGCTGGCTGTGGCTACTAGGGCATACTTTAACTATTCCGAGTTTTCAGACCTCACCGACAGGTTTAGCTCATACGGAATGTCAATGAATAACAGGCACAACTTTACTGTGGCCAGGCAGGTCGCCAAGACGTATCTAGAGTACTGGAGACAGTCTATAACCAAGGCCTACGGCGAGTATGGAGTCCAAGTGTCCTACGAGATACTCCAGCTCGACCTCTCGAAGGAGCTTGGCAGGCAACGAACAGTCTACAACTTGATGAAGGGCTACTGGTACCTCCCCACCTCTGGGAGCTATGCATATGCAAAGCTCAGGCTAAACATCACAGCTATGGGGTTCTATAACTGGGAGAGCGACGTACTTGTGGGACTAACCTTGACTGTCTACAGGAAACCGATAAGCGTGACGGGCCAGAACGTGACAATCATGATCAATGTGAGGCAAGACGGATCCCTTGACTACTCAACAAGTCCGCCAAGCCTTGTTGGAACTCCTTATGGCCGCCTAATCACCAAGGGATGGGTCAGGATATACTATCCCCAAATGGATGCAAGTGGAAGATTCACCGGAAAGTGGCTCCAGGCCAAGATAAGGGACGTAACCTACGCGGGCATGGGCAACTACTCTGTAACGTTTGAGCCGTCGCTCCCCGTACTTACAGACCTAAAGGGAGACCAGTATGTACCAATAATGGTGGTGGTAAGTGACGAGAGAGGAATAGTGGTCGAAGCGTCTACCTACTACTACATCTACTTTGCCGTCCAGAGAAATACCCCTGATACCTTGATCTATTACGACTCATCTGGAAACAAGACAACGTTGACTAGACCAAGCGACATAAGTAACGAGGTCTACACCCTTGAGATGAGCTCGAACCTTTCCCTCTTCTGGCTTGGGCAAAAGCTCTCAGTAGACCCCGCCCTCAAGCTCCCACCCTTCCCATACATACCCATAAAACAGATAAGGGTAAACGTCACGCTCGACGGAACCACGGCAACACTTAAAGAGAGGCCTATACAGTACGAGAACTGGACAACCGTTGTATGGCACGGTGTTCCCGTGGACTACCCTGTAGGCCTGTCTGACCCCCAGATGGACTTTGTAAAGGGAGACAAATATAACACAAAGCTGGTCTTCCAGGTAAAGTTTCCCACCAACATACGTAAGCAATACGTCACACTGTGGTGGTACGACGACCTGGACACCGAGCCCGCAGTATATCAGACACAGATACAATTTATCCAGGACTCTACACACAAGGACGTCTGGCACCCGCTCTACGACGTGGAGTTCGTTGACCAGGAGCACCAGCGGTCAAGGGGGTACGTAAACTATTTTGGCGTCGCGGCTTTTGTTCTAAGAGACCCGTCTACTGACTCTGCGTTTGGCCCCTACAATCTTCATGCCTTTGGAAGGTATTGCTCAGGAACCTACTGCCACCTTGGACGTTTCAGACCTTATGGTACTTGGCAGGTTTACTATGAATACATGCGTTACTCTTGGATAAAGGCGCCTATTAGGATTTTCGCTGTACTTAACACAGAGTGGGTAGGCAGTGTCTATAGGGACTATGGGGATACAGCGCTTAGTGACCAGTATTATGCTACGTTAGCGATTGTGCAGATAGTTAATGGGACAAGGTATATACCTGTAATTACGTATATCTATTGGAAAAACATGCGATCTGACTACGGCTACTGGCTTATGACTGAGATGGGCGCGGGATTCGCAGACTACTTTGCTTATACGAAAAGCTCTTCTTACACGAACCAGACATTTGTCTATACTTACGACCAGGTTTATTCAGAAGGAGTTCTGATCAGAAGTAACCCCGGTATATTGCTTGCACACTGGAACAATGGGGGCACTGGGAGAGCAGTCATCTTGAACCAGGCCGCAGTGAATCTGCTCCAAAGCATTGGGAGTACATATGCGAGTTTCTCGAGCACGGCATCTGGGGGTCTTACTGGTCGTCAAGGGTCCATTGAGGCTGATTTCTGGCCATACAATACTTATAGATCTGTGTCTGCAGGCACATTTTTAAGATACTGGACAGTTGTGTTCAGTTATGGCGCTAGTGGTTCTGGTTTTCTTAATTTGGGAAGCAATATCCCCAACGTATGGCAGAACGCGTATATCTATGCTTCCATGTTCCAGGAGAAGTGGGCTCCTAGTATACTGAAGCCATAGTAGCTAGGTGTTCTGCTAGTTTCTTGGTTGCTTTTGCCCTGTGGGAGTAGAGGTTTTTTTCTTGAAGGCTCATTTCTGCGTAGGTTTTATGTGTGCCTTGTGGCTGGAATATGGGGTCGAAGCCGAAGCCGCCTGTGCCCCTCGGCTCTGTGGTTATTTTTCCCATGGTTTCGCCGGTGAAGATGTGTGTTTCGCCTGTGGGTGTTTTTAGGGCTATTGCCGACTGGAAGACTGCTGTCCTGTCTGTAACCTGCTGGAGAAGCTGTAGTATGCCTTTGCATCCAATTGTCTGGTAGACGTAGTGGCTGTATGGCCCTGGGAAGCCGTTTAGGGCTTTGATGAATAGACCGGCGTCCTCTATGATTACTGGCTTGTCTAGTGCTGGTATGTGGCGGGCGGCGTAGGCTACTATTTCTTGGAGTGTGTCTGACTGTATCTCTATTTTGGGGAGGTCTGCTGGCTGTAGCTTGTACCCGTATGTCTCGAGTATTGGGGCCATTTCTTGGACTTTGTGCCGGTTTTTTGTTGCGATTAGTATGGTTTTGTCCACGTGTTTGGGTCGGTGCGGTTTGATTTGTTTTTAGCGTTTCGGCTTTTTGGCTAGCGGTATATTTATGTATAATGATTTCAATATGTATTGTTGTTATGTCTGGCCAGAGGGGGTCTCCTAACAGGCAGGGTCCGTCGCTACGCGAGTGCTTGTGGTGTCTAGCTAATGGTCTCCCGTTGAGGTACGAGCTGGACGAGGCATGGCTGTCTAGGGTCCTTTTCCATGTCCAGGGGTGCCGTGACAGGCGATTTAGGACTGTCCCGTCGGCCGGTGCCACGTACCCGCTTGAGGTGTACGTATCCTCTTTGGGGAGGATTTTTCCGCTGAAGACCGGCCTCTATAAGTATGTGTCTTGCTCGGGCAACCTTGTCCAGTCAAGCGTCAACGCGGACTTTGAGGGTTTCTTGTTTTCGGTTTTGCCGGGCAGGACTGTGACGTATTATGGGGAGAGGGGCTACATGTATGTGAGGAACGAGGTTGGACATGCTCTGCAGAATCTTTTCTTGTCTCTTGTGAGTCATGGGCTGTGGGGCAGTGTCAGGCTTGTTGAGCTCGAGTTTGGCCCTGGGAAGCCACAGTACATAGCCGCTAGGGTTGATGTTGCACGTGTGGATAGCTATTGTAGGGGTTTTTCTCTTGAGAAAGGGGTACTGTTTGATACTGCTGTTGTTTTGCGGAGGAGTATAAGGAACTATAGTCGCGAAGCTATAAGCAGTGAAAGTCTATTGGACGTTTTGAAGTGGTCTATGGGGGAGATTGTTGCTGGTTCGCGTCCCTATCTAAAGTTCGGGGAGGAGTATGGTGTAAATGGCTCCGTAGCAGTATTTAATGTGAGGGGGCTTGATAAGGGAATCTATGAATTCGATGCGAAAGACATGGAGCTTGAACTTGTTAGGACTGGTGATTTCCGTGAAAAGCTTTGGAGGGCCAGCCTCATGCAGGAGTCTGTTCGGCGGGCAGCCGCCGTGATAGTTCTTTTTGGGGACGGCTTGCTAGGGGAGGTTGAGGCTGGCGCTGTTGGTCAGAACATCTACCTGAATGCTGTGGATGAGGGGCTGGGCACCGTGGCTATAGGCGCATTTCACGAAGAAGACTTTTTGGAGGTTTTCGGCGAACAGAGACCGCTGTATGTCTTTCCCTTGGGGAAGCCCGCGGAATAAGAATCCACAGAATGGTTAATATTCTTGAACGTCAACACATTATATAGGTGTAGTCTGGCTTGCCCAAGTCAGGGGAAACTAGGGTTCCCTGGAAGGTCCCACCACGCGTAAAAGTACTGGAGGCATTGGGCGCTGTTGGCGACGGCAGGATAATTTTTAAAGGTGAACGCGAAGCCCAAGTGACTGGCTCTGATGGTAGCAGGGTTTATAGGGTTGTGTGGGATGGGGGGCTAGGTATTTCCTCTAATGATAACGGTTCTGTGTACAAGGGGTATCTCGGTTACCCGTCAATCGCTTTTTTGATGCTTAAGGGGGTTCTCCCCTTTGATCAGAGGCTTGCGGATGGTCTCAAGGGCATCCCGTGGAGGGAGATCAACGAGAAGTTCAAGAACTATAGGGATACCGAGATGTATGTAAAGCAGGTTTTAGAGGAGAGGGGCTTTAACTGGGGCTACGTCAATGCTTTCGTTGAGAAGGTATTATCTGAGATAAAACGGCTTCGACCCTACAAGCTGGAATGATTTCCCGTCATATTGTGCAATAAGTTTTTAAGCTTGGATACAAGCCACACGCAGAAAAATGTCTAGGGGTGTAGAAGTTAGAATCCGGGACGTGTCGAAGACATACCTTGATCGCGGTAGAACTGATGCTCTCCGAGGCGTCTCGCTTACCATAAACCGTGGAGAACTTTTCACTATTCTTGGACCGTCCGGCTGCGGCAAAACAACCCTTCTGAGAATTATCGCCGGCCTGCTTCTCCCCGACAGGGGAAGAATATTTTTCGACGACGAAGATGTCACATATAAGCCTACCTATGAGCGAGATATAGGGATGGTCTTTCAGGACCTAGCGCTTTTCCCTCACTTGACTGTCTACAAGAACGTGGCGTTTGGGCTCGAGGTCACGGGGCGGCCGAAGGACTACATTGAACGCAAGGTTCGCGAGGTTCTCGAGCTTGTCCGTCTACCCTACGAAGTGTATGCCCACAGGAAGATCCAGCAGTTAAGTGGTGGGCAACAACAGAGAGTGGCGCTTGCCAGAGCGTTGGCAAGAGACCCGAAAGTCTTGCTTCTCGACGAGCCCTTCAGCCATCTAGACTACAAGGTCAGGCTTGAACTGATCAGGGAGCTTAAGAGGCTTCAGAGAGAGACAGGTGTCACCACGATATATGTTACACACGACCAGAATGAAGCGATGATGCTCTCTGACAGGCTTGCAGTTATACGTGACGGAGTTGTACAGCAGGTAGGCACACCTGACGAGGTGTATAGGAGACCTGCAAACATGTTTGTAGCGACTTTTCTAGGCGAGGCCAACGTGGTAAGGGCTAGGGCCGTAGATGGGGTTGTGGAGCTCAAGAATTCGAAGATAGACCTGTCCACAGTGTCAGAAAGGTTTAGGGGGTACACGGGAGACGTTTGGATCTTTGTGAGACCAGAGCATCTTACATTTTCTCCGTTCAGCAACGGGAAATATGCAAGTTTAAAGCTTAGTGTTGTCGACAAGGTCTTCCTTGGGCCACTCACAAAGGTTATCCTTGACGGCTACGGAGACCTATCGCTGGAAGCACTGGTTCCTAGCTATGAGGCCCAGAAGCTACAGGAGAAAAAAGAAGTTGAAGTCTTTATAAGTCTCGATGACTTAGTGCTTTTTAGTGAGGAGGCATAAGTGTCCTCAAAGAGTGCTTTTTCTGGCTTCAGGCTTATAGCCTCCTTGCCCATAGTTTACGTCGTTGTCACTTTTTACCTGCCGATTGTTCTCATGGCAATCGAGAGCCTGCGCAGTGGCGGAGTCGAGACATATAGACAGGTACTACTTAATCCCGACTATTTGTCGATTATTGGCTACTCAGGCTTCATAGCCCTTGTAGTAACTTTGACTACTCTTTCCTTGTCAATACCTGCGGCATATTATTTGGCTTTCTATGTTAAGGACGAGGCGCAAAAGAACAATTATCTCGTCGCCTTCACTGTGCCGATGCTTGTAAACTTCCTCTTGAAGGCATACGCATTGATGAATGTTTTTTCACTGATTGGCCTGGCAAACAGTTTTCTAGCAATAATCATAGGGATGACCTACGAGTACCTCCCCTTAATGCTCCTACCAGTCTACTCGACATTCGAGAGGGTAGAAGAGAGACTCCTCGAAGCTGCAGAGACTTTGGGTGCTAGGCCCCACCAGACGGTCTTCCGTGTTCTGCTCCCGGTCTCTTTGCCGGGCATCTTTTCCGGTGTAACACTTGTCTACTTGATGTCTTTTACGGAGTTTGTTGTCCCAGCTATGCTTGGAGGAGTTTATGGATACACTGTGGGCTTCTTGATCTGGGATCTTTTCTTGAAGTACAGGAACTGGGTGGCTGGAAGCATTCTCGCCCTACTTATTACGCTTGTCTCCATACTAGCTGTCTATGTGTATATGAAGTGGGGTGTCGAGCTTGAGGCTTAGAGGCGTCCTCAAGATATACGTCTTTGTATTGCTGGCTTTTCTCTACGTCCCCCTGTTATACATCATCGTTCAGTCATTTAATTCTGCCAAGTATCCAGGAGAATGGAAAGGCTTTACACTCAACTGGTACTTCGAGTTGCTGAGAGACCAAGAGATATTTAACGCAATGGTAAACGGCTTATCCGTAGCTATCCTATCCGCCATCATATCGACCGTTCTAGGGGGGCTCGCCGCATACTATTTTTCAAAGAGACAAGAAAAATTTGTTGATAGCTTCTTTTACGCACCAATTGTTATACCCGAGATAGTAGAGTCGGTCTCCCTGCTGATGCTATACTACTATGCCGGTGTAGAGCTCGGCTTCTGGACAGTGCTCATTGGGCACACAGCTTATAATGTTTCCTATGCATACGTAGCTTTAAAGCCGCAGTTCCAGGTAACTTCTAGGAGCATGGAGGAGGCTGCCTACACGCTTGGGGCAAAACCCTTCGATGTTTTTGTCAGGGTGTATTTCCCACTGGCGTTGCCAGGCATAATCGCCTCTCTCCTCATAACCTTCGCCATGTCTTTCGACGATTTTGTTAAAACCGCCTTCACGACAGGTCCAGGATTCAAAACATTGCCACTTGTTATTTGGTCACGTGCCGCCCGTGGCAGAGCTACCTCTGAGCTAAACGCGTTGGCTGCTATAATGATACTTGTATCTTTGGTTGCAAGCTATATCTACTCGAAGCAAACATTATCAAGCATAGAAAAATAGTTTTTAGACCTTCTTGACCGCCGTGCTTATTTGCTCAATTATGCTTAGAATTTCTTCGCTTATCGGCATCGTCTGTATAAGTTTGGCTGTTTCAGGCGGATAAATAGCGGGGTTGCTGAGAATCTGTTCATCTACTAGTCCCCTGAGGAGCTCCTTCCTTAGAGGCGAGGGATAATATATGTAGTTAACATTTTTTGCAGCAACCTCTGGGTCAAGCATATAGTTTATCCAGAGATGTGCCAGGTCGGGTGCCTTCGAATTTTTGGGTATAGTCATAAAGTCTATCCATATGTATGCCCCCTCTTTTGGTAGGACATACTTGACCTTCTGGTTCTCGCTTTGTGCCTGGACAACGTCTCCGCTCCAGGCCTGCGCGGCATGCAGGTCTCCTTTTGCTAAAGCTGGAATGTAGACACTTGCACCATAGTAGCCTGCTAGGAAGTCTCTCTGGCTCCTGAGGAGGTCTATTATCTTCTGGACAGACTGGTCAGACCAGTCGTCTAGAGGTATGCCTAGGTATAGCTTCGCCGCGTTGACTACTTCTAGGAATTCCTCAAGCATGGACACTTTGCCCTTGTGTTTCGGGAGGAAGCCTTTCGTGTCGAAGAGTTGCTCGTAGCCACTGACTTCTCCCTCTTCGACGTAGTCTGTATTTATGCCTATTCCTGTTGTGCCCCAGGCATAGGGGACAGAGTAGTTTAGCCCTGGGTCAAACCTGTTTTCCAGAAAGAGTGAGTCGATGTTTCTTAGGTTAGGTGTTTTTTCCTTGTTTAAGGGCTGAATCAAGCCCTTTTTTACTGCCTGTGGCACGTATTGGTCAGTTAGGACTATTAGGTCGTATCCTCCGCCCCCAAGCTGTAGCTTTGCGAACGCCTCGTCTGCGGACTCGTACTCGTCGTAAATTACTTTGACATTGTATTTTGCCTCAAAATCCTTGATTATGTCTGGATTGATGTATGAGCTATAGTTGTATATCTTGAGTATTCTCTTTTCGCTTCTTGTGGACAGCCAGTAATATCCACCAATAGCTGTTGCCACAGCGACGGCTCCTGCTAGGTATATAAAGTGGCGTCTTGTCAGTTTCACAGGAGCCTTGGATATTTACACAATTTTAAACTTTACTCAGAGATGACCACGAAAAATTAATATTTTTGGAGAGAAAAACCTTATGAGATCTATGTCCACACGTCTCCCCATGTTTTATCCGCGCGAAATCATCGAACTGTTCCTGTCGACCCTGGCCGTCTTCCTCGTTTTCGCAGGTGAATATTTTCCAAGAAGCATCTTAGAGGGGCTGGTAATATTTTTCCTTTCATTTATAATATACGTTCCCCACGAGCTGGCCCACAAGTTTGTAGCCCAGCATTTCGGTTATCCGGCAAGGTACTCGATAAACCCGGAAATGTTCTTCTTGACGCTTCTCTCAGCAATTCCATACATACCAATAAAGTTTATCGCTCCAGGAGCGGTTTACATATATGCAATCATGATTGACAAAGAAACTAATGGCATCATTTCTATCGCTGGACCAGCAACAAACATCTTCCTAGGATTCGTGGCACTGATTGGAGGTGGCCCACTAGGAGTATACATAGCTAGCCTAAACGGCTGGATAGCATTCTTCAATCTGCTCCCAATCGGGCCACTAGACGGGCTCAAAGTTATGCGGTGGAACATGCCTCTCTGGCTCATTTTCCTCGTGATATCCTTTTGGATGGGGTTCCTTGTCTAATATATCCTATAAGTCAAACATTTGTAATAACGCATAAATACTGCCGAGAAAGATGAAGAAGTATGAGTGCAGAAAAAGAGAGACAAATGAGGATAGAAGCCTTAAAAAAGATAAGAGAACAAGAGGAGGAGGCAAGGAAGCGATTAAGCCAGATAAAATACAAAATAGCGGTTTTGAGTGGAAAGGGCGGTGTAGGAAAATCCCTTGTAACTGCTAATCTGGCTGCTACCCTTGCAAAGAAGGGTTACGAGGTAGGCATACTCGACGCCGACGTTCATGGACCATCAATACCAAAAATGTTCGGTGTCCATGGGCAAGTTATCTACGCGGGCCCGGCAGGCCTAATGCCCCTTGTAGGAGTTGGGAACGTAAAAATAGTGTCCTCAGACCTGATGGTTCCAAGCGAGGAAACAGCCCTTGTGTGGCGGGGACCCCTAAAGACCTCATTCATAAGGGAGCTCTTATCCATGGTTGCTTGGGGCCCACTAGACTTCCTATTGGTCGACCTTCCGCCAGGCACCGGAGACGAGCCACTAACCATCGCCCAGCTCATAAAGGATCTCAGCGGAGCTATCGTCGTGACCACTCCCAGCGACTTGACAAGGATAGTCGTCAAGAAGGCAATATCTTTCTGCCAAGAAGTAAAAATGCCATTGCTAGGCGTTGTCACAAACATGGCCTATTTTGTTTGCCCCGTATGCGGGACAAAGCATTATATCTTTGGAAAGGGTGGTGCCGAGAAGCTTTCCGAAGAGATGAACGTAAAGATTCTGGCAGAGATACCCTTGGATCCACGGATAAATGAAGCCGTTGACGGGGGTGTCCCATTTGTAATTGCATACCCAGATGCAGAGGCTACCAAGGCGTTCGAAGTACTTGCCGACAGCGTTATCTCGATGCTGGAAAAAAAGAATGGCGAAAGCCAGGACACATCTAGTGCTGGGGAACAGTAGAACGGTAGAAGTTTTTTAGAGCTGTGTTTTTGCCCACTCTAGTAGTGTTCTAAGAGTGTCATAGGCCATAGATAGGTCGCTTCCCTCAACTATTAATATAATGTCCCTGTGGCACGAAACAATTTCTGTGAGGTTTACGCCTCGAACTGCTATAGACATTGAGACTAGCGAGACGATTCCGGGGGTCGTCAATATTTCTGGAGGTCCTGTGAGTACTATCGCCGCCTGGTTTCTGAGGTGTCTGAGTATTTCTTCCTTGGTGAGGATTGAAACTATTCTTTCAGCGGCTTCAGTGTCAGTTATTATCGTGACTGCTGTTTCGCCCTTTATCACGTGGAGAACACTTGTCTTGGACAATGAGCCGCTAGCAAACATTTTTTCAATTTTTGTGTGGAAAGTGCTGTTTGGTACCGAGAGAACACTTAAGTCATGGTAGACTCTTAGGGAGCTACTTGAGAGAACCCTAGAGAGCCTGAGGGTTGGAGGTATTGTCTCGAGCATTGACTTAGCTACCCTGAGGACAGCCATTTTTATCGAGGTTTTTGTGAAGCTCCGCCCAGCGATTTTTTCTACATCGCCGTGTATGAGCTTTGCAAGGGCTGAGTAGTTTATTATTCCTTGCTGGAGAGCTATCAACACGTATGGGCGCGAGAGTAGAGCCAAGCGGACATAGTAAGAGACGCCCTCACGTCTGGACATATCGCTTATTGAATGTCTTGGATTAATATGTTTTTCTGGAAATGTCCTAAATATTGAGGATTTTTATCTATTTGAAAAATCTTTAATGAATAAAAAAGTTTATAAAGCTAGATCACTAACAACTTTTCTGATAGCCATGAGCCAAAAAATAAAAAACTTTAAGAGCCTACCAAATATGCTTGCAATTTTTATAGTTGGTCTACTGGTAGGAGGCCTAGCAACATACGGGCTACTAGGATATAGTTCGAAACAGCAAGCACAGAACTATATTGACAAAATCAAAGCTCGTGGGAAGCTTATTGTAGGGACGAGTGCAGACTGGCCGCCATTCGAGTATGTAGATGCAAATCATAACTACGCAGGGATAGACATAGAGATAGCTAAGAGAATAGCCCAGGAGCTGGGCGTTTCACTCGAGATAAAGGACATGAAGTTTGCCGGGTTGATAGAGGCGCTGAAGAATGGTGACGTTGATATAGTTATCGCGGATATGACTCCCACGGCTGAAAGAGAGAAGGTTGTGGATTTCTCGATCCCATACTATACTAGTAAAGGCTATGCCGTGGTTACCCTACAGAACGCAAATATAAAGAGCGAGCAGGATCTATACGGGAAAAAGATAGGAGTCCAACTTGGGACGATACAGGAAGAGTGGGCAAATAATAACTTGAAGGGAAAAGCCGAGGTAAAGTCATATGACCATGTATATCCTGAGTTGGTTTGGGCCCTACAGAGAGGAGATATCGATGCAATGATTTTAGGCGATAAGATTGCCGACGCGCTGATAACAAAGGAGCCATCGCTGAAGATCGCTACCTATGTGAGTATACCAACAATTGGAGGAGCTGTTGCTGTCCCTCAGGGTGCTGAGGACTTGAAATATGTTGTGAACAGTGTGATAGAAAAACTAATTGACTCCGGCGAGATGCAACAAATCTTTAACAACGAGATTGCAAAGTGGCTTGGGTCAAGCTAAAATAAATATATGTTTTTATGTTTTTCTTTTTTATCTAGGAGATGTCTATGGATTTCCTCAGTTTTCTAGTGGAGTACGGCCCATACATTGCTGGAGGTATCGTAGTAACTCTGGAATTGTCTGTTTCGTCTTTTCTCCTCGGCCTTGTTCTCGGTGTTATCCTTCTTGGGCTCAGTACGACGCCTGGAAAGATTGTAGCGCGGCCATACATTGAGATTGTTAGGGGCACGCCTCTCTTGGTACAGATCCTATTGATTTATTTTGGTCTCCCGGCTCTTGGAATAAAGTTTGACGCTATGACCTCGATTTTTCTGGCGCTTGGGCTAAATAGTGCCGCTTACCAGGCAGAGATATTTAGGTCTGCTGTAAAGAGTATCCCTGAGGTCCAGATTCTCTCGGCCGAGTCCCTGGGTTTCTCTGGATACCAAGTTTACAGGTACGTGGTTTTGCCGCAGGCCTTAAGGATATCTATTCCCTCGCTTGTAAACGAGTTTGTGACCGTTATTAAGGAAAGTTCCCTCGCCTCAGTGATAGGCATCGTAGAGTTAACAAGGAGGGGAGAATACGTGGCCTCATACACGTATAGGGCCCTCGAGGCTTATCTCGTAGTCGCCCTTGTATACTTCATTGTGTGCTATGCTATTTCCCATTCGTCTCGTCGTATTGAGAAAGCTTTGAAGATCCCTGGATACACGGGTGCATAGGCATGGTAAGCGAGGAAGTATTGAGGCTTGAGGACGTCGAGGCTGGCTATGAGGGGGTAGAAGTTATTAGGGGTGTTTCCCTGACAGTTAAGAGGGGAGAAAAAGTAGTAATTATGGGTCCTAGTGGAAGCGGGAAGAGCACTCTCTTAAAGGTTGCGGTGCTCCTGGTGAAACCCTCCAGGGGCAAAGTATTCCTAGATGGCGAGGAATTGACTTCTGGCAGCGTTGATCTCAGGAAAGCTAGAGCAAAGACCGGCTTTGTTTTTCAGAGTTACAACTTGTTTCCACACATGAAAGTTGTAGACAATGTAGCGCTTCCACTTAGGATTGTGAAGGGCTACAGCAAGGAGGATGCAAGGAGGACAGCTTTAGAACTATTGCGCCAGGTGGGGCTAGCAGGGTTTGAAGAAAAGTATCCGCTCCAGCTTAGTGGTGGACAACAGCAGAGGGTTGCTATTGCTAGGGCTTTGGCCATGGATCCCGTGATCTTGTTTCTTGACGAGCCTACCTCTGCCCTTGACCCGGAACTAAAGGCAGAAGTCATAGATGTACTGCTTGACGTCGCAAAGAGGAACATTGCAATGCTCGCGGTGACCCACGAGCTGGACTTTGCGAGGGAGGTGGCTGACAGGATTGCCGTCATGGAACATGGAAAAATCATTGAGGAAGGGCCTGCGAGCAAAATACTGGATTCTCCCTCAACTGAAAGAGTTAAGGCTTTCCTAAAATTGATAAGGAAATAAGGAGGCTTCTGTAGAATTTGTAGAGGTCTGTTTTTCCTTTGAATCCGTATCTACGAAGTTGTAGGCTGTAAAAAGTCCATGAGTGTTCAACTAGGAGATCCATCTTTTTGTATAACTTGGGCCTTTTTTCCCTGAATTTAGCTTCTTCCTCTATCCAGCTTTGTGGATCGTCTTTTATTTTGATCCTGGTGTAGGCCTCTTGGATGTTAAGCTTGGCAAGATTCTTTGCAACTTCCTCTATGTTTAGAGAATAAAGCGAGGCAAGTGTCAACAATAATATTGTAAGGGGTCCGGGGCCGAATTTCTCATACAGGCCACAAAGAGATAGATATGAAAATAGATTATGGTCTGGGGCTTCCTTTATTAGAGAGACATCGTGGTTTACTACCTGTGTTTTAGGGTCCTGGAGAGCATTTTCTAGAAAAGCTGGAGTAGTCAAGAATACTGGAGACACTGTGTGTCGCATCAGCCAAACGGGGTTTACTGGGTCGAAGAAAAGAGTTAGTTTTGTCGCCTCTGTGCACATTGCTGGGACTGTTGCAATGATTAGTGGCCGTAGGTCTGGGGGCTTGTTTTCGTAGACTATTTCGCGAAGGTTTTTGTGTGGCAGTCTAGGTAGCGAGAGTATTTTTGCCGTGTTTATAGCGGATAAACCGCCTATAGCAATGATGCTCGGGCTACCCCGGCTATGTATTTCTTTGTGGATTTCTTCGAGGGCTTTTATGTCTGGCTTTTCGATTTTGTATTGGTTTTTGGCAGAGATTTTTCCGGCATAAGGTTCTCCTGAGTCATCTATGATGACGACTGCATTGTCTAGTTTTAGCTGGTCTAGGCGTAGCTCCTTGGAGACCTTTATAATGGCTTTGTCCATTGTAGGTTTCAAACGAATGGAAAAGGTAAAGTATTTTTGCATGTAGCTATAAGCATTCTTGTCTAACGGTGGTTCCTATTGTGTTGCGGGTCTATAACACATTGACAAGGACGCTGGAAGGCTTTGAGCCTTTTGAGCCTGGCAAGGTTTCCATGTATGTTTGTGGCCCAACGGTATACGATTTTTCCCATGTTGGTCATGCGAGGACATACGTTGCTTTCGACGTTGTTAAGCGGTATCTCAGGCTGAAGGGCCACGATGTTGTACATGTACAGAACATTACGGATATAGATGACAAGATAATAAACAGGGCGCGGGACGAGGGGAGGGACTGGCGGGAAATAGTCGATGAGTACACGTCTGACTATTTAGACGCACTCAACAAGCTACGAGTCTTTGTAGACATGCACCCACGCGTGACAGAGCATATCTCCGACATCATTGAATTTGTACAGAAGCTGATCGCCTCTGGACATGCCTATGTAGCTCCCAGCGGAAGCGTCTATTTTGACGTAGACACCTATGACGACTATGGCAGGCTGAGCGGGCGCCTAGACAAGAAAATGTGGACCCAGGAGGAGTTCGCCACCGAGAAAAAGAACCCCTACGACTTTGCACTTTGGAAGGCCAGAAAGCCGGGCGAGCCGTACTGGGACTCCCCTTGGGGCCCAGGAAGACCCGGCTGGCACATAGAGTGCAGCGTGATGTCTTCACGCTACCTTGGCCAGAGGTTCGAGATACATGGCGGCGGGAGCGACCTTATTTTCCCCCACCACGAGAACGAGAGGGCCCAGAGCGAGTCACTGTTTGGCGTGAGACCTTGGGTAAAATACTGGATGCATACGGGCATGCTCCAAGTCGGGGGAGAAAAGATGAGTAAGAGCTTGAAAAACATTGTACCGCTTCGCGACCTCTTCAGGGAGTACGACCCCCTAGTTGTTAGGCTGTGGCTCGCGTCTGCCCACTACAGAACAATCCTCCAGTTTTCGGACGAAGTTCTCAGGCAGGCCCAAAGCAATCTGCAGCGCTTGAAGTCCTCTGTGGCTCTTTTGAAGAAGCTTTCCCGCGAGGTCGAGATCCCTGGACGCGTCTCGGACTACGAGATCGAGGTTCTAAAGGAGATGTCAACGCTACGGAGAGACTTCTACGAAAACATGGACGATGATTTCAACGCGAGTGGGGCATTCGCCTCGGTCATGAAGCTTTCGGGGCTAGTTTTTTCCAAGATTTCCTCAAAGCCAAGCTACCTACTAGTGTACAGGGCGCTATCCCTGTTTGAGGAGTTCAACCGTGTACTCGGAGTTTTAGACGAAGACCTTGGTCTAGGCGCTGTGGAGATGCTCCCCTTCGACGAGGTTGTCGACCTAATTGTCGAGGTTAGGGCTAAGCTACGTGAAGAGAAGAACTACGAGCTTGCGGACTACATTAGGAATAGGCTCAGCTCCTTAGGAATACAGCTAATGGACTATGGGGACAAAACAAAGTGGCTACTTGCCAGTAAGTGACACGTGACAAAGTAAAATATATGTCTGGCTTTTTTGACATAATTATTGGTTCTCCTAAGAGGATGAAAGTTCCCACACAGATTAACCTAAATATTCTTTCTCCAACTATTTTAGTTATGAGGAAGATTAAAGAATTAAAAGTAGGGCGAAAGGGTCAAATAGTAATACCCAAAGAGTTAAGGGAAGAATTCAATATTAAGGAGGGAGGGATAATTTTAGTAAAAAAGGCGGATGGAAAAATCCTTCTTATCCCTAAACCAGAAGACCCAGTTGATTTTTTGCTCCAAATAGCCCAAAAAGTTAAACTTAGAGACCTAAGAAGGGAAATAAAGGAATTTAGAAGAGACACGAAACGTGATCTGTCTTGACAGCTAATAATATTTTAGATTTTTTCTGAAGAAAAGAGATAGAGTAAAGAAGGCTAAGAAATATTTGAGAAAGCAAAGAGGAAAAAGTGATGTTATCTCCACAGTTTTAAATGAATTAATTATCATGGTAAGAGAACTTCTCATCGCAATTAAGATAAGCTCATCCAAGCTGGAATTGCAAAAATGCTTACTTTGAAGAACTAAGAAAAGAAATAGGAGACTCTTGTGAACTATTATCTTATGAATCTCGAAAAGTTAATAATCCTTATTAGTCGAAATTTCAATTGCATGAAGTTTATTCATGCAAGAAAACCTGCGATTATATTGTTGTTTTATATAGTTCTTACTAGTTTTGGTGCTTCTCTTTTTAGGCCTTTCTTCTCCTTGTATTTTATAAGACTTGGCGGAACTCCCTTTATGCTTGGAATCCTTGGATCTCTTTCCTCTTTTATAATACTTTGCCTGAATTTCTTTGGAGGCTATTTTACAGATAAGTATGGGAACTGGCTGGTTCTAGGGGTTTTACTTATAGTAACTCACTTTTTTGTGGCGCTCTATGCTGTGGCGTGGGATTGGAGGGTTTTATTTTTGTTTGTTTTGCTTGCAACTGTTTTTAGTTTCTATGGCCCAGCTCGTGATTCTCTTATGGCTTCGGTTTTTAAGGAAAAAGAAAGAGCTATTGGTTATCAACTTATGGAGGTTGCTCGGAGGATCGTTAAGCTTGTTTCTCCGTTAATTGCTGGGGTACTTATAAGCATATTTGGTATTCTTGTTGGCGTAAGGATTGGAATGGTTATCGCAGGAACATTTGGGATAATATCGGGAGTTTTGATCCTGTTGTTTATGAGGGAAGAGCGGAAAGTTTCTCAAAATGCTAAGCTTGACAGGACAAGTGCTCAGTTTTTTGGAGCATACTTGAATTTAATTAGAAGTATTGATAGGAGAATTATTCTGCTTATCCTTTTGGGGAGCATAATAATTTTTGTCTTCGCAATGGCTAGTCCTTTCTTGGTCATATACTCTACAGAGATTGCAAAGGTTAGTGAGCTTGAGTATGGTCTTATTCTGACAGTATCCAACATATGTATCACCTTTTTCGTATTGCCTCTTTCCGGGTTCATCATTAGAATGCTTGGAGAGATCAATTGTATTATTATCTCTTCTTTTGTTATCACATTATCTATGATGCTTTTTCTTTTACAGCCAAATTTAATGGTTTTATTAGTTGCCTATGTTCTTCTAGAAACATCTGTAAACTTCTACGAACCCTCACTTTTTTCGTTTTGGACCCGCAGTATTAGAGACATAGATAGGGGAAAATTCTCATCAATTGTTTCACTGATTGAAGGGGCTACCATCATAGCGCCTCTTCTGGGTGGAGAATTGTATAGTATCAGCCCTGTTTTTCTATTTATCGCAGGAGCTATTCTTGGAGTTATAGCATTTGCATCTTTGTGTATTTTTAAATTTGCATGCCAAGTTAAATAAGAGAATAAAAACCAGGTATTTTTCTGTCGATAGATGTCATCTTAGTGGAACCTTTGGTTCTTTTCCTAGCCCTAGTGCTAGGGCTCCCATTATGCCTATTTTGTCTCCTAGGGGTGTTAGAATTATTTTTGGCACCGTGTTTACTGTGTAGTTTTCTACTTCTTTCTCTATGTTTGCGAGTAGTATGTCTGAGTTGTTTAGCGCGACTGAGCCGCCGATGGTTATTATTTCTGGGTCATACGCGTTGGTTATTGCAGCGAAGCCGTAAGCATTGTATCTTTTTACTCCTTGTATCACGAGCCTGGCAAAGCTATCGCTGTTTCTATACGCATCGAAGATGTCTTTGGCTGCTAGTGTTTCCTTGTCTCTGAGGATGCTTTGGTTCCATAGATCAGGATGTCTCTTTGAAAGTAGCTTTGCGTATTTTGGTATACCGGTGCCGGAGCAGTATGCTTCCCAGTGTCCCTTTTTTCCACAGCCACAGGTTATTTCTTCGTTTGAGTCTACTACTATGTGTCCTATTTCATGTGCGTTTCCCTGTTTGCCTAGCAATAGTGTGTCGTCGACGTATACTCCTCCCCCTATGCCCGTGCTTATCGTTACATAAACGAGGTTTCGGTGGCCTCTTCCAGCTCCGAAGAATTTTTCGCCCACAGCGGCTGTGACTGCGTCATTTGTAAATGCTATCTTTTTGCCGGTTAGGTTTTTGAGGACGCGGACTATTTCGAGCCTCTGGAAGGGTAGATTTACGCTTTTTATGACTTCTCCTTTTTCCATGTCTATGGGTCCCGGGGATCCTACGCCTATGCCTACTATGTCTACATTGTGTTTTTGTGTAAAGGTTTTTGCTAGTCTTGCTATGTGTTCTAGGTATTGGTCTGGGTTGGAAAAGCTTCTCGTTGGGAAGACTTCGATTTCCAATATTTCTCCTTCCTCGTTTCCGAGGGCGACGCGTGTCTGGGTGGCCCCTATATCTACTGCTACAGCATATTTCATTTTGCTCGATGTAGATGTCTATTGGAAGTTATTTTTGTCTTTTGTGTAACTTCAGGAATTACTTTTTGTTTTGTAATAATAGAGAAGAGATTAAAGAAAAATTCAATTACTCTGAACGGAAATACTATGCGTGGGATGATGATGGTTAAAAGAGGGCATTTACATGTGGCCGTGCCATCGCGCCTGACCCCTTACCTTGTAATTGTCGCTTTGCTGGGGGAGAGTAATGAATAGGGATAGTATCCACATGGTCTTAGTTTTTCTGAGCCTTGGCTTGGCACTGGTCTCTATTTTTCTGGCTGTTAGGGTTGTGCTCCTGCTTCAGGATACCTCTAGAACTCTGGATTACCTGGCTGGGCAAATAAAAAAGGTCGACGCTATGGATAACCTTAATTCATCAGCTATGTATAAGCCTATCCATGTGACTCTTTGTGTAAATGCTTCCGGTTTCTCATGTTTCAGGGAAGTTTATGTTGGGGGCGTGACTGTTTTATCGGTTATTTCCAGGCATTACCCAGTAGTTGTTAGGAGTAACGGATCGGCGGTAAAAATTATTGGAATAGTCGGCGAAGACTGTAGTGGAGAATGGCGCGTCTATAACGGTGAAGGTAAAGAGGTAGAAGACCTTCTAATACAGATTTACGATGACACTACTCTGTACGTTAAATGCTTGGGTAGATGCTAGCTACATAAATGTTTTAAATATTATTGAGCTTTTTTAGCCTGTGCACCGGCACCTCTGGTTGGGTATCGTCTTGATGTTCCTTTTACTTGGGGGTTTTGTATTGGCCAATGTAAATGTCCAAACTCATAAGGGCGACACCAATCTTCAAGGATATACACAACTCTGGGTGACTGTATCCCCGCAGAAGCTGAACTTGACAAGCAATGTTGGTGTTGTCTCTATTTTTGTAGCTAACCTTGGTCCAGGGGTTGCTGAGAACACCTATGTGAGCCTCTCAGCCACTGGTTGTTCACTTCTATCCACGGATGGAGAGAGATGGGGTAGGAATCTCACATTCTTTCTGGGCAACATGCCTGTTCGTTATACGAAAACTCTTTCAGTGATTGTTCGCTGTAACGGCACCATAGGTTCCATAATTGTGACAGCATTGTCGGACAACTGTGACCCAGTTATGGCAAGCATTGATGTTCAGCTCGCTACCAATAGCCCGAGCGTCAGTACACAGCTTCCAATAACGAACCTTATCGTGACAGCAACGATTGTCTTGGCCTTGATATTTCTAGGGGTTTACTTGGTTAGGAGAAGAAATGAAAAAAGGAAAAGAAAGAAAAAGACCAAATAATTTTTTAGATCCAGCCCCTGAGCTTCATTGCCGTTACTACTCTTTCTACTGCGATCGCATATGCCGCAATTCTCATTGGATACTCGTGGAATCTTTTCTGCCACTCGTTGTAGACGCTACCGAAGTTCTCGACCATTTTCTTTTCTAGCCTTGAAAGCGCCTCTTCCTCAGTGAGCCAGTTGCCCATCCTGTTGTTTGCCCACTCTATCCAGGACATGACTACGCCTCCAGCGTTTGCAAGGATATCTGGGATTACGATTGCGTCTTTCTTCCTTAGTATCTCGTCTGCCTCGGGGGTTGTTGGACCATTTGCGCCTTCGCTTATGATTTTGGCTTTTATTCTGGGTGCATTGTCCTTTGTTATGACGTTTTCGACGGCTGCTGGGACAAGTATGTCTACGTCCAGCTCGAGTATTTCTTCATTGGTAATCTTTTTCTTGTAGTCCTTGTAGTTTGTGACGCTACCTGTTTGCTCCTTGATCTTGATAAGTTCTTCAACGTTTATTCCGTTGGGGTTGTATATGCCACCCTTACTGTCTGTGACTGCTACAACCTTTGCTCCCCATTCACTGAGGTATTTTGCAGCATAGATTCCTACGTTTCCGAAACCTTGGACAGCTACAGTTTTGTTTTCTACGCCTCCCCAGACCTTTTTAGCCGCTTCTCTAGCAACGATTGCGACGCCTAGCCCTGTGCTTACGACTCTTGCGTATAGTCCACCGATTTCCTTTGGCTTGGCTGTCACCACTCCCCACGCATTGTAGCCGACTATCTTGCTGTACTCGTCCATGTACCATGCCATGGTTTGTGGATTCGTGTACACATCTGGTGCTGGTATATCCACGTCTTCTCCAACAATCCTCGACAAGGCCGCGAAATACTTTCGAGAAAGCTCTTCGAGTTCTCTTGGGGAAAGCTCCTTTGGATTAACCTTTACTCCTCCCTTGCCACCACCGTAAGGTATGCCTGCAAGAGAGTTCTTCCACGTCATCCACATTGACAACGCGACAACCTCGCCTTCTGTAACGTTCTCGTGGTACCTTATTCCACCTTTGTAGGGCCCTAAAGCACTGTTGTGCTGGCTTCTCCAGCCGTGGAATACAGCTATTTTACCGTTGTCTAGTTTTACTGGTATCTTTACGTGTAATAACCTTTCTGGGTGCCTAAGAACCTCGACAACATCGTCCGGTAGGTTGAGGATCTTGGCGCTTTGCTTCAGCTGTTGTACAGCCATTTGGTATACAGGGTCGTTTTCGTATGTCATTTTCTCGCCGTTAATAAATAGTGCAAAGTAATATTTAAGCATAAAGCTTTTATAGACCATTGTCCTTATTTGCATCTTTTTATAAGCTTTACTCAACAAGTGTAAAAAAATTCTTTACAGAAAGCTGTAGACTCATAGGAGTCTATTGGAGAAATGTAAAAACAGAAGCTGTGCTGTAAAAGGTATTACGGGGAGAAAAACGGTATAAATAATGCTTATTTAGCAAATTTGTTTTGAGCCTTTAGAATTCCTCCTCTTCTTCCTCCTCTTCTTCCCACTCTTCCTCCTCTTCGGGGAATTCTTCTTCCTCTTCCTCGAATTCCTCCCACTCTTCCTCCTCTTCTTCTTCCCATTCCTCCTCTTCTTCAGGGAATTCTTCCTCTTCTTCTAGCCAGGCTGTTTTTTTCATAGTCTTTCATTTTGGTCTGTAAAAAACATGTATTAAAACTTATCTTTGGGGATACAAATGAGAAACTTTATAGGGCTTTAAAACGATTACAGACAAGTGAGTGCCCCAGAAATTGTAGAGGAATTTGTAGTGGATGCCGACAGTCTCCGAGAAAAGCTGATGAAAATGGGTGTAAATAGTATTGTGATTGCAAAAAATGATGAAATAAAGTACAAGTATCCCCGGGACTTTAACGCCGAGGAACTGGTATACAAAGTGAAAACATTACTCTATCTTTTGGGCCAAGAGAACCAGAGCTTCTTTGTCAAGCCTTCTAACGAAGTAATCTTTGTTTTTAGAGCTGATGATGCATTAGTGATATTCGCCGGAGACTTAGACGAAAAATTCGAGGAAGAATATTCTTTTGTTGCAAGGCTCTTTCTAAGTGAAATAGCATAGGGAAGCTAGGCCCAATCGTTATGCAATAAATACATTAGAATTGGAAACCATACATCAAGTATTATCTGGCATAGATACATAAGAAGAAGACTGTGGACTTTCTTAAGGGGAAAACATCGGTGGATTTATAAGTTGTCTTTTGGTTTATGCAGAGGAGTGGGTATGAATAGGGCGTTGCTACTTCAATACTTGATTGGACTTGTATTGCTGGTTGTTTTTGCTTTTCTGAATGCTAATTTTCCCCAGTATACTTCATGGATCTTTTTGCTGTACTTCATTGCTTTGATGTCTATAATGTTTGTTTTGATGGGAAAGCAGACACAGACGCTTCTCAAAGACCTCGACGAGATTAAGAAGGGAGAGACGCTTTACAAATCTAACATGGAAGAAGTCGTGAAGCTTAGAGAGAGAGACCTCCAGAATACACAGCCGGAATTGATGGGACAGTTTAAAGCTACCCTTGTACCATTCTTTTCACTCCTTGTTTTTATATTTGTTTTCTATATTCCACAGGTAAGGGATTTCTTTTTCCAGGCAGGCAGAATGTTTGCGCCTGTAGACACGAAAATGGCTAGTTTCTTTGAATACCTCTTTCTGTATGGATTCTTCTATGTTATTTCTCTAATAAGTGGACTTTATACGAGACGGCTACAGGCGAAGACTGGGACACTTGTCATAGCTACAAACTATGTTGTTACATCAAAGGGTGTAATAGTTGATGAACGAATGCCTATAAAGTTTCCATTAAAAGGCAACATAGTTGTTGATTCCCGGAGAAAGTTCGTAGAACTTGAAACAGTCCAACAGGTTATGGGCTCTACAGTGAAGCAACGTATAAGGCTGTATGCCTCTGAACCAAGCAAGCTGGCTAACCTCTTAAAAACATATGGTGCAACTACAAAGTAGCAGAACTGCTTGAAAAACCATGGAAAGCTTTTTAAGACGCCTGTTTTCTTTTATTTTGGTCATTGTGGCGGCCGTAGTCTAGTCTGGTAGGATGGCGGCCTGCCACGCCGCAGAACCCGGGTTCAAATCCCGGCGGCCGCACCACTGTTTTGATTCTTAGGAAAAATTATTTATCGAGCCCCAAGTCTTAAACGTGTATCAAGGTGCATAAAATGCCGCCCAAAGTGCTAACGATTCGTGAGGCTCTTAAGCATCCACTGCGTAGAAAAATCATAGCATATCTGCTCGAAAATCCAGGATCCTCTGTTAGGCAACTTTCCAGGGGGCTAGGCATAAGTGTTGGCTCTTTGTCTGGCCACCTCGTCATTTTAGAGAGGGTAGGCCTGATATTGGAGCAACGAAGGTCGAAGAGGCTGGAACTGTTTGTAAACAGTGAAGTATTTCTGACTATAAAAGAGGAGTTTAAAGGAGCCGGAAACCTCGAAAGTAGTGTCGCGGAAGTATAAAGTATTCTGTTCACGATTATTTTGCTTCGAAAAGATTTAAGTGAAGGGTTGCCTCTATTTCACTTTGTGAATGGAAAGATGTCTGGATGGGATGAGAGATTTATTTATGCAACTTTTGACGAGGTTAGAAGCGGGCTAACTACCGACGTATATTTTTCAAGGACGAGAAAGGTTCTAGAAAAATATGGTCTACTTGATACAGTTGTCCACATGGAGGTGACTACTAGTAAGTTGCCTAATGACTATGAGTGGGGAGTTTATGCTGGGCTACGTGAAGTTCTAAAGCTACTGGAAGGTAGAAATGTCACGGTGAGGTCTCTCCCCGAGGGTACAATTTTCCACGCAAAGGATTTCTACGGCTACAAAGTTCCTGTATTGACAGTTGAGGGTCCCTATGGCGAATTCTTGGAGCTTGAAACGCCATTGCTGGGCTTTCTTGCCTCTGCTTCTGGCATAGCAACAAAGGCGGCTCGCGTTAAGAGGGCTGCCGGGGAAAAACTAGTATTGTCGTTTGGAGCTAGAAGACAGCATCCCGCGCTTGCACCCTTTATCGAATATTATGCATATGTTGGTGGTGCAGACGCTGTTTCAGCGATTCTTGGAGCAGAGGCTTTGGGAATAAGGGCTACGGGGACGATGCCGCATAGTCTCCTAATTATATTTCGCGGTGTTTATGGAGACCACACGCTTGCATGGAAAGCCTACGACGAGGTGATAGAGAAGGACGTCAACAGAGTAGCACTAGTAGACACTTTTTACGACGAAACAGAAGAAGCACTCGTGGCGGCTAAACTATTGGGTCCAAAACTTTGGGGGGTAAGGCTAGACACTCCGGGTAGCAGGAGGGGAAATTTCGAGGAAATAATTAGAGAGGTCCGATGGAAGCTTGACATAAATGGCTACAATCACGTAAAGATAGTTGTTTCAGGTGGTATAGATGAAGAAAATATCCCTGCGCTTGCCAGGGCTGGGGCAGACGCCTTTGGAGTTGGAGCCGCTATCTCTACCGCCCAGCCAGTAGATTTCGCTATGGATATCACGGCTATGAAGATTAAAGGTGAATGGAGACCTATAGCTAAGAGAGGGAAACTCTCGGGTCGAAAACAAGTATATCGCTGTGATGAATGCCTGGCTGATGTTGTTGCTCCAAGTGATACACAAGCTCCCAGGTGCCCCAAGTGTGGCAAACCCATGCGGCCGCTCCTTGAGACATATATTGAGGATGGAAAGCGCGTAAAAAAAGTCGAAGATCCACACAGCGTGAGAAAATACGTATTGGAACAGCTTAAGAAGGTAGAACTCTAGATAGAGACTGACATCACTACAGGTAAAAGTCCTGCCTCTTTAAAGCTAGTTATCGCTGTTTGTAAACATTTTTCCAATTCGCTGTTGCATCTTAGAAGATGTGAGAAGCATTTATATTTGCAATCTGAGGAGCCGAAACCTCTTGCTATGTGTGTAGCTCCAAGCCTCTCAAGAACAGGAACCAAAACGCACTCCGGCTTTTCCGTCTCAGCGTAAACTACATGTGTAACAATAGATGCTTGGTTGGTCAAGAGATAGTCTATGTGCCAGTGAAGCTTTTTCGCTCCTCTAAGGTGCCTGTTTATCCTTGCTCTTAGCCCTCCAGGACCTTTGGCTGACCCAACATAATAATATATTCCTCTGGGTATCATCCACTCCTTTCCAGTTTTTAAATAAATTTTTACGTCTTCCATGACATTTATCATTAACAAATATATGCCCCTACGATTCGGTATAGACATCTTGATTGTTATATTTGGAGAAAAATATTTATTATTTTGCAAGAAGTTTTTAGCTAGGACTTTACATAGTTAAAGCTGGGATTAGTGTGGAAACTTCAAAAAATTTAAGTGTCTTGATAGCGGGACCAGCTGGCGCAGGAATTTTCAGCTCGAGCGTAACCCTTGGAAAGATGTTTCTTCGTCACGGCTTGAATGTTTTCATTACAAATGAATACCCATCTTTGATCAGGGGTGGACACCAGTGGGCACAAGTTAGAGCCTCTCTTGAGGAAACAGTGTTTTCGCACCAGAAAAAAGTGGACATTGTTTTAGCTTTGGATAAGCCTTCTATTGAGAAACACACTGCTAGCCTTAAAACGAATGGAATCATTATTTGTGATGAAGAAGATGCCAGTAGCTTGGCGAAAAATAATGTACAAATAAGGGCCTTTCCCCTAAGGAAAATAATAAAGGAAATGAATGCGCCCAGCGTAGCTATAAACTCTATCGGGCTAGGAATAATTGTAGGGATTCTCAATGGAAATATAGAGATAGCAGAGAAGCTTTACGATGAGCAATTTAGAGGCAAAAAAGAGACTGCAGATCTCAACAAACAGCTTTTCAAAATGGGCTATGAGTACGGTAAAGAATTGAGCAACAGCTTTCAAGGCTACAAGCTACCTCAACAAGCGATATATTCAGGTAAAGAGAAAAGGCTCCTGATAGATGGCAATACTGCAGTTGCTCTCGGAGCGTTATCAGCTGGATTAACATTCTTCGCATCCTATCCCATGACCCCCGCCTCCCCTATCCTGCATTTCTTGGCAGAGATCCAGAAAGAGGTTGGAATAGTTGTTTTTCAGCCCGAAAGCGAGATTGCCGCTATCAATATGGCTATTGGTGCGGCTTATGCGGGTGCAAGGTCTATGGTTGCGACAAGCGGCGGAGGCTTCTCGTTGATGGTTGAAGCATTAGGACAGGCGGCAATGACAGAGACACCGATACTTATAGTCGAGGTGCAGAGACCGGGTCCCTCAACAGGACTCCCAACGCACACGGCGCAGGGAGACCTAAGATTTGTGATTCATGCATCCCAGGGAGAATTCCCGAGGGTAGTGCTAGCGCCTGGCGACCCATATCAAGCATACGTGTTAGCCAACAGGGGACTTAACATTGCTTGGAAATACCAGGTCCCCGTAATTCTATTGTCAGACAAGTATCTTGGAGAAAGCTACTGGACGGTACCAGACTTTCCAGAGTTGGGCATAGAGGAGCCGAAAATCTCCAGAGAAAATGTAGGGGGGTTCTTTCCAAGATATAAGATAACAGAGGACGGTGTTTCCCCCTTGGTTTTCCCAGGAACACCTGGATCCCTCGTCTATGCAAATACAAGTGAACACGACGAGTATGGATTTGGCACGATAGAGCCTTCAAAGGTAAAGGAGATGCAGGACAAAAGATTGAGAAAATATAGACTCCTCCGCGAGGAGGCAGAAAAACATGGCATTGAAACCATTGGGGATGGAGACATTGTTGTTGTGACTTGGGGATCCACAAAACAAGTTGTGCTCGAGGCTCTAAAGGGTGTAAGCGGGGTAAAACTTGTCCAAGTGATTTGGATGGAGCCCTTCCCAAAGAATAAATTACTCTCTGAAATTAAAGATAAAAGGCTTTTAGTTATCGAGAATAACTCTACTGGGCAACTTGCTTCTCTTATTAGGGAGAACCTATTCAGGGAGCCTGATGGCTTGCTCTTGAAATATGATGGGCGCCAGTTTTTCCCAGAAGACATCCAGCTCTGGATAAACTCTTATCTCGAGAGGTGAGAGCATGGATCCATCCATCTTTGATACAGGAAAAAGACCTGTCTGGTGTCCAGGATGTGGTAACTATTCTATCCTCTTAGCGCTTAGAAAGGCACTTGCAGAGCTAGAAATTAACCCTGAAAGAGTGATGATTGTCACAGGTATTGGTTGCCATGGACGCATGAGCGAATACATGAAAACTAACACTTTTCATACTATTCATGGACGTGTATTGCCTCTGGCTACGGGCATCAAGCTCGCCAACCCGGATCTCCTCGTGATAGGCCATAGCGGCGATGGAGACGCCTATGCAATCGGTATGGGGCATTTCCCCCACGCTGCTAGACGCAACATAGACATCAAGCTTATTGTGCACGACAACATGATATTCGGGCTTACTACGGGACAGGTTACCCCGACGACTCCTATAGGCGTTAAAACACGTTCTACGCCTTTTGGTAACTTTGAACAGCCATTAAACCCCATTTTGCTCGCGCTTGCAAGTGGCGCAACGTTTGTTGCACGAGGGTTTAGCGGAGAAGTCGAACACTTAAAGGAGTTATTTAAAGAGGCAATAAAGCATCGTGGATTCGCCTTTATCGATGTGTTACAGCCATGTGTAACCTTCTACAATACCTATACTATTCTCCGGCAAAAGGTCTACAAGCTTGAGGACACTGGACATGACCCTACAGACTTTGAAAGAGCCGTTAAGCTTGCCTCTGAAACCGAAAGGATACCTATAGGAATATTCTACCGCATAAATAGGCCGATTCTGGAGGACGCCTTCCTACACGCTATGAATCCTCCTCCTGCCCTTAGACAAAAGCCCGCAGATATAAGAAAGATTCTGGAAAGGTTCAGGTAGAGAGCTAGCCAGGGGGCTCAGCTAGCGGGATTATTTTTTCAACTATGTATGAAACAAACTCGCTCTGAGAGAGCTGTGTATAAGCAATGACTATTCCTGAGGCGCTTATCCCGAATACACCGACTTCGTCGCGGTATAGGATGTATTTTATCTTTATGCTTTTTTCTTTCTCGCCTCTAGGTAGAACTGATGCCAGGTTTCTGCCAAAATATACCGTGGTTTTTATTTCTTCCTCACTGCTTGTGCTCTCATAAACTATCTGTTTCACTTCAACGTTTTCTGACCTGTAGATTTTGCTTAGAGCCTGTGAGGGTATAACTAACCTGTATATCACGTCTGGTTTTTTAAACAATTCTTCAGACAATATGTCTGCCAGTTTTTCTGCTTCCTTTTTTCTAGAAAAAACTACTAGATAGAGATCGGCGCCGACTTGTATGAAGCTAAGCGGAGTTCTTCTCGTCACTGGTAGTTTTAATATATCTTCATTTATCTTGACTGCTGAAACGAAGGAGTCGGAAACAATTAATGAAAGAGAATTTTGGCTTTTTTCCATGTTTTCGATCTTTAGGCCTAGCTGAAACTTTTTTCCAAGAAATTCTATCTCCGACCTAAATAGAGAGAACTTGCTGAGCTGACTGGCCAGCTTCTCCAGGTCAGCATCTGTGTCTACGCCAAATAAAGTTGCTGGATATGCCACTGTCTGCCCTCTATTTTTTGTTTTTCTAAATAATTAAGCTAACTGGTAAAAAAGCTTGGAAGACTGCGTTTCTGTTTTAAGATTTTTCTAGCATGTTGGAGGCTTACTTCTCGGTATTCCAGCCCTTCTCTTTTTAGAGCCACTAGTGCAGACTGGGTAAATCTTGGAGCTACGAGAATTGCTCGGATTGATACGTTTGATCCTCCCTCCTTTCTTATTTTGTCTACGTATCTTTTAAGTTGATAAACAGCTGAAACATCTGCCGTCTTCTTCTTAACCTCTACTACTACTAGGTTTCCGTTTATGTCCCTGAAAACTATGTCCGCATATCCGGCCGAGCCCAGCGAGAACTCGGAGCCGACGAGTTGAAGCTCTTCTCCCAGCATTCCTGCGGGGTCAAGTATGATTGCTTGTTTCAAGTCTTCTTCGTCGCCCCACATTTGGAACTCGGCTTGGTCTTCTAGCCTAGAAGAGTAAAAATGTTTGAGTTCTTTTATTTCGATGACCATTTTCTCGTGGATTCTGGGCCTCAGTATATTTAGTTTAATAATTCCTCTATCATCTTCTATCGTGACAATACTTCCAGGGGGCTGATAGTTTACAGGCTCGTATCCAAATGGTCTATGAACTATGACTGCACCATCCTCTTTTATTATGATTATTCTTTCTCCTTCACTGAGCTTGGAGGATGCTCTCCCCTCATAGAAGATACTACACTTCGCAATAAGAATCACAGTTTCTTTTCTGTACAGAGCTTGCCGGAGCTTTTCGATCATTGCCATTTAATGAGACTCTTCTCTCTAGTAATATAAAAGCTTATAGCCGTGCTCCTCCATCGTAAAGTCTTCTACTTTGCTTTTCCAGTTCTCGTCGAGCCTAGAGACCTTCTGTTTCCATTCCTCAACCATCTTTAGATTTGTTTCCCATGCTTCTTCATCGCGAACAAGCATGACTACCCTGCTTTTATCATCTTTCACTTTAATCTTGTACCCAGTTATTTCCTGGATCTTCTCCGCAAATTTTTCTAGCTCGTCTAGAGTAGGCATAGCTGTTATAGGTAATCTCTTCTGGCTTTCTCCTACCCATGTATATCCCTTGAGTTCTACAAACATGGGATTAGCTTTTTTGATAAGAGACGCGTACCCCTCTGGTTCAACCATATTGAGGTCTCGAACCATCGTGAGTCTAATAACTGTCCTGCTCTTCTTAAATTGATCTAACAATTCGAGGCTGGTCAAAACGTTTTCCCATGCATTTGGAATCTTTGGGTCGGCTGTGGCCTGGAATACTTCCTTATTTGGACCGTATAGGCTAAGATAGAGGTTTGTTGGGTGGGCGTCTTTCTTCAACATTTCTTTGAGCCGCATTGGAATAGAGCCATTTGTTACGAGAAACGTTGTAAAGTTTCTTTCATTTATCCTCTTGATGAGGTCTGGAAGCTTTGGGTAGAGAAGTGGTTCTCCGTCGAGGCTTATCGTGAAATGTCTGGGGAACATTGCTTCAAGAAACCTCTCTTTGGTAACCTTTGGGTTGCCCTTGAAGCCTATCAATAGAAGCCTCTGTGCAATAATTGAGCCATTGATTATGTCTTCTGGTTCGTCCCACCTCCAGCCATTGGGGATCTTGAATCGCCCTGGAAGATGCATCCTCCAGCAGAACTTACATGCAAAATCGCAGAAATTAAGGACAGGGGTCATTTGGAGGCATCTATGGCTCTGTATACCGTACCAGCTTTTGTAGCAAAGTCTCTCCCCTCTAATTGCAGACCTAGTCCATCTGCAGATAGCTACGGCGCTGTGGTTTCCCACTAGCTTGTAGCCTGCCCTTAGATATCGTGCAACTTCCATTCTTTGTGTAGACTCCATTACTCTCTTTTACCTAGATGTTCTGCATTAATAAAACCTTTTTGTCGAAAAATGATTCTATAAGGATATCACTCTTTATAGAGAATATAGAAAAATAGATTTATATAGAAAAACATGAGAGTCAGATTAGGGGGCTAGGCCTTGAGCAAGGAAAACATTGCGATACTCATTGTGTTACTAACAGAAATACTTATAGGTACGGCGACTGGAGTACAAAGAACTATTCTCAGCGTTTCCTCTCAAAAATCACTTGGAGAGATAAGTTTCCTTTTTCCAATAATTTCCTTCGGTTTTTTTAAAGCTTCCTTTGATCTCATGGCTGGTTTCTATGCAAATAAGAGGGGCAGGAAGAGCTCCCTTACACTTGGAACAGTTATCTATCTATTCGGCTCCATACTAATAGCTGTACTACCACCTCCATTTAATTTCCTAGCTGGAAACATGTTTATCGGGGCAGGAGAAGGATTAGTTTTTGCAACGAGTGCTATAGCTATTAGAGACATCCTTGGACTTGAACGTTCATCTCTTAGTTTCGGGTACATTGAGAGTGCTTGTTATTTTGGATACTCTATAGGAGCATTTGCAGGTGGTCTAGTATTCAACTCTGGCGGACTAGGAGCAAGCCTACTTGTCATTGTTGTATCTGCAATTTTTGGTCTTCTGGCTGCGCTAAACTCGCATGAGACACAAAAATACACTGAAATCGAGAAGAAAAAATACTCAATGAACATAAGGACAGGAGAGACAATAAAAATGCTTCTAAGAAATCCTAGTACTCTTGCAGCACTTATCGCTGCACACATGACTAAAGTTGCTGACACAGTTGTGTGGGGAGTTGTCCCATTGTACATGGTCCGCAGAGGCATGGAAGTTTACCAGGCAGGATTTGCACAGTCTATTCTTCTCATTGTGTGGTCTGCAACTATGCCGTTCTGGAGTTCGCTCTCAGACAGAGTTGGTAGACGCGTAATAGCGACACTAGGCCTAATGCTTGACGCTTTTCTGCTTATAGCTTTGCCGAGTGCTCAAAGATTTCCAGAGATACTCCTGATAGTACTCGTTATGGGTTTAAGCTATGCAATGTTTTACCCAGTTCTTCCCTCTCCAATAGCAGATCTGACGCCACCGGCTGAGAGAGAAATAGCTATTGGCTTTTATAGAATGATTAGAGACTCTGGGTATGCGACTGGAGCTCTACTGGGAACATTGTTCTTGTCAATATCTCCCTCATCCCTCGAAGAAGTGTTTATTAACTTTGGAAGCATTCTAGCTATAACAGCTGCAGGCTTCTCAATAATATTCCGCGAAACTAGACCCACATGGCCTTTCCTGGACCTGACAATTAAACATGTTGAAGTAATACGTGGAATACTGGATTATCAGCATAAAATGGTTGAAGCGGCATTTAGAGGCGACCTTTCTGGAGTAACTGAGGGGATTGGAAAAATAAAAGAAATGGAGAGAGAGGCCGACAAGATTAAGAGAGAAATCATATGGAAGATCTACTCGGGGGTTTTCCCGCAGTCCAGCAGGATGGATTTTGAAAGACTTGTCGAAGAAATAGATAAAGTCGCTGGCGCGATAATTGAGTGCAACGAGCGATTCCTCTGGATAAAATTCACCGACAAAATACAGGTGCTTAAGCCTGTCTTGCTTGAAATGGTTGATAATACTCGTGAATTAGCGGATAAACTAATTGAAAACTTACGTATGCTTAGTCTATCTCCCCTCTACGCCGTGAGGGCCACCATGGATATAGATGTTGGCGAAAGGAAAGTTGACGAGTTAAGGATAAAAGCAATATACTTGATTAGAGAAATGCTTGATAAGGGAGAAATAGATCTACTGAGCGCCCTCAACATGATGGAGATAGTGAACCTTCTAGAGCTCACGAGCGACGACTTCCAAGACGCGGCAGACATTATCAGGATCATTTCCTATAAGCATGCCGCTATCCCACCTGAACGCATCACGATGCAGTAAGCAAAAAATTGAAAACAACTTATCGTATTCTTACGTTTCCGTCCTCAATGGTTCTATACCATATTTCTACGTTGTCCGGAAACACTTTTGCTACTCTCTCAGCGGTTTGCTTGACTAGTTCTCGTGGAGTCTTCTTTTTATTTCTATATTCATCCGGGACGCCCTCATAGGGTATGAACTGTTGAACCACATATGCTATTCTCGGAACCTTCAGGTCTAGATTTGCAAGTTCTCTCGAAATCGTTTCTATGTCGCTTGGAGAGAGGAGGTCTGGCACGAGTAGAGTACGAAGCTCCAAAAACTCGGTGTTTTGAGAAGTCAGCATGATACCTTCCCTAACCCTTTCTACAATTTTCTCGGCTATTTTTGTTTGCAGGCCTGCTACCCTAGCGTATAGTGCCGCGACGCTGAGCGGGGCCTTAACATCTATAGCAACGTGGTCGATTTTTACATGTGAAAATATGTATTGGAGAGCTTCTGGGAGAGACGCGTTGGTGTCCAAGCTTAGTTTGAGGCCCGTTTCCTCCTTTATTTTGAGGTAGAGAGTTACTAGGCTTCTGTACTGCAGGGTTGGCTCGCCCCCCGTGACGTGGAAATAGTCTACAAAGTTTCTTGCTTCCCGTACATGTGAGACTATTTCTCCTATGGGTACTACTTTTTTCTCGTATCCTCTAGCGAGCCTGCTATTGCTACACCATGGACACTTGAAATTACAGTAGGACAGCCACAGCGTAAAAGAGACACTCTCTAATACATCTACAAGGCTTGTTTCTTTCCATCCACCAATTATTAACTGCGAGCCAGAGGGTTGGATATGCATCATGGCATCAATAAGGTAAAAATTTTGAAAGCTATAAAAGCTGATACATAGGCCAAGAATAGCTCTGTCAGTATGAGTAAAACAGTGTACTTAGCGCTTTTTACCTGGGAATAGAAGGCGCTAAGAGTTGCAACGCAGGGAGTGTATAAGTTGATGAAAAGCATAAAGGAAACTATTTGGGGCAACGTAATGTTTAACGTAGCTAGAGCGACTTGCGGAGTATCCTTCCCAGTGGCAATCAACAGTGTCGAAGCTATGCTTTCCTTAGCTAGGAAGCCGCTTAGAAGAGAAAGAGCCACCTCCCATCTATCAAGCCCGATGGGCGTCAAGATAGGTGTGATAAGGTTGCTTATACTGTATGCATATGATCCCTCGACGCTTGAAACGATCCCGCTTGGTCCGAGCATTAGTAGAAGAGACATTAATGTTGAAATAGCAAAAATTATTATGCCCGCCTTTTTAAGAAAATGTAGCGTATTGTCCCAAGCATACCACCATATCACCCTTAGACTTGGAAGATGATACGGTGGCAACTCGATAATAAGCTGTGGTTCTTCTCGTGTCTTTTCCATGTACCGGCTTATAAGGTATCCTAGAATGCCGACAAGGATAAACGAATACAGATAGATGAAGAGAAGAAGCAGACCTGCTATAACCGGGTTGGGTATAAGAGATAATAGCATTAAGAGAACTACTAGTCTTGCCTGGCACGGAATGAGGGGGGCCAGAAAGGATGCCAAGAATTTTTCTCTGTCAGTACTAAGTATTTTTGTCCCCATCACTGCGGGGACGTTGCATCCAAATCCCAAGAGGAGAGGCATTAGAGCTTTTCCTGAGAGGCCAAACTTTACCATGGTTTCGTGGTAAACAGCGGCAAGCCTTGACATAATTCCTGTGTCCTCTAGAAAGCCGAAAGCGATAAACACCAAGAAAATTAACGGCAGAAAAGATAGTACCGCCCCCACGCCGGCAAAGGCTCCATCCACAATTATGGAGATAAGCCAGTCAGGTAGTTGTAGCGCTATTAGAAACGTTCTAAGTTGCTCGCTTAATACATTAAATGCAAATGCCACGATACCACTCAAACTATAGTTTTCCAAAAATTCTGCAACTGCGCTTAGTCCCAGCGCCTCTGCGATTTGTTTTATTGGAAAACCAGTATTTACGGTAAGTACAAGCCCTATAAGAAAAGCCAAAATAATGAAAAGTGTAAGCTGGCCTATCAGCGGTTTAAGAAGAATATTGTCTAGTTTCTCGGTTAGTGGCGGCGTGGCAAGCTTACCCTTGTAGATGACTTGGTCGATAACCTTTGAAATAAATTCATAGCGACTACTCGCTACAATAAGGTCTGGGCTTTTTCCAAATTGCTCCATTATTTGTTTTCTACTCTTTAGGGCCTCACTGTAGAGTTCTGGACACTTCTCCTGCATAATGGCGTCAATATGCTTGTCTCCCTCCACTAGCTTCAGAGCTAGCCATCTTCTAGGAAAAATGGAACTCGCCTCGCAGGATTCTAGTGTTTTCTCGAAGTGAGATATGTAATAGTCTATTATCCCATAAGATAGACTGGGACCTCTAACATGATAGGTGCCGCGAGCAACATTTATTATTGCTTCTATTGCCTCATGCAGACCAGAACGATGAAGAGCGGACACAGCGACTACGGGTACTCCGAGCAGGCTGGAAAGTTTTTCGATGTGGATATGTATACCCATTTTTTCTGCCACATCTATCTTGTTTACCAAGATAACTATGCGACTCGTTAGTTCAAGCGCTTGGACAGCCAGATACAGGGTTGTCTCCAGCGCGATAGCATTTACAACTACCACTACTACATCTGGTTTCTCGTGTATAATGTAGTCTCTAGCTATTTCCTCCTCCTCTGATTGAGCACTTAAACTATAGGTGCCTGGAAGATCAACGATCCTTATTTTTATCCCATGGTGTTCAAGCTCCCCCTCGTAGCGGTCGACAGTTTTTCCAGGCCAGTTCCCCACGAACCTATGTGCACCTACAAGAGTATTGAAAAGAGTGCTTTTCCCAACATTAGGGGCACCCAAGAGTGCAACCCTGACAACATTATTCATGGCTTAACACCTCGACTATAACCTTCATAGCTAGACCTTTACCTATGGCTATTCTTGTCCCATTTTTCTCTAAAACCGTTGGCCCAGCACTGTTAAAAACAACCTTTACCTCTGATCCTGGAACTATCCCCATCTCGTATAGACGCCTAATGCTGCCATAACCTCCACTTACATCTATGACTTTTACTATGCTACCAGGAGGAACATATGCCAGAGCAGTTCTTTTTGACATCGTCATTAGTAATACCAATAATCAAAAATTCCCAAGAATTTAAACATTTTTTATTCTAAAGAAGACAACAAAGAAGAAACTATGGATACGTTCTGGACACTGTTCTCGGGAAAGGCAAAGAATCAACTATATGTTCTAGCCCAGCTATCCAAGTGACTAGCCTATCCATCCCCAATCCAAACCCGGCGTGAGGAACAGAGCCGTATCTCCTCAGGTCAAGATACCACTCATAGTCCCGTGGATTAAGACCAAAAGATTTGATCTTCTCTACTAGTTCTTCTAGTTTTTCTATTCTTTCACCACCACCAATGATTTCCCCGTATCCTTCAGGTGCCAGAAGGTCTGCCGAGAGCGTTACTTCTGGACGCGATGGGTCGTTTTTGTGATAGAATGCCTTGGCTTGAACGGGAAAGCCGTAGAGGAAAAATGGCCTGTCAAACTCCTCGGTGAGTGCACGCTCTTCGTCTGCCCCCAAGTCGTCTCCCCAAGAAACTTTGAATCCTTTGCCTTGCAGTATCTCTATGGCCTTGTCATAGCTTAGCCTTGGAAATGGAGGCTCAACATTCCTGAGGATCTCGGTCTTTCTGCCCAGTAATTCTAGGTCTTCAGCGTTTTTCTCTAGGACCCTCCTGACTATGTGGGCTACGAGTTCTTCTTCCACTTTCATTATGCCTTCCAGGTTTGTCCAAGCTACTTCGGCTTCTGCGTGCCAAAACTCTGTTAGGTGTCTCCGGGTACGAGACTTCTCAGCCCTGAAGGATGGAGCCACTGTGTACACTTTTTCTAGGCTGAAGATAAGCGCCTCTAGATAGAACTGTGAAGACTGTGTCAAATACACTGTGCTTCCATCCACGTATTTGACGGGGAAGAGGGTTGCTCCACCTTCTACAGCAGCAGATACAAACATTGGTCCCTGAACCTCGTAGTACCCGTTGGCCCTGAACCATTCGTGGAGAGCTTCGAAAACAGTGTTCCTTATCTTTAGCACCGAGGTCATTTTCCTGCTTCTGACTGCAAGGTGCCTAACCTCTAGGAGAAATTCTCTAGAGGCATCCCGCCTTATGGGAAAGTTTTCAGCAAGGTGAACGATTTCGAGCTTTTTTCCCTGTATCTCTTTTCCTCCTGGAGCACGTGGGTCATCCTTTAATGTCCCCTCAACCACGAGTGAGGATTCCACGGTTACCTTTCTAGCGTCTGGGTGGCTCGGCGAATCTGGCGTAAAGACTGCCTGTATTATTCCCGTTGAGTCTCTCACAACGATAAATGCTTTGTCGCCTAGGTCTCGCCTCCGATAAGCCCATCCGCGAACCTTTACAGTTGAGCCCGCCGGAAGTTTTAATGCCTCCTTCACCGGAATAATATCTGTGGCCTGCATCGCGATTCCACCAGACACAGTTACTGGGAGACTAATGCTTACAGTTACAAAAACTTTGCTGAGATTTTATCTTGTACGCCACAAAAATTGGATATTTTTCAGGGGAAATAGGCTCTATGTTCCTTCAGGTTGCTTTACCCCCGCTGGTACGATTACTTCAGATCTTTTCTCAATGGTTTTGGCGAGGATACAAATGGAAGAGCCATGGGCAGAGATTGGGTGCGGATCTGGACAGCTCTCACTGCTCGTTGCAAAGAGGGGGATATATGTTGTGGGGTCAGACATAGATGAGAAATGCTTGAGGGCAATGAAGGTAAATTCCAGAGCTAACAAGGTGGACGGCTACATAGATGTTGTTCTTTGTGATGCTGCCTCGTGCCTGAGGAGAAACGCATTTAACCTTGTTTTCACGAACCCGCCCTATTTTCCCATGGAGGCGGAAAAACCTGTAGACGTTTCGATTTTGGCAGGTAGAGATTTACGGATATTGAAGAGGTTTCTCTTGGATTCATTAAGGATTTCCAAGAAGAGTGTTCCCGTGCTTTTTTCTGTTAGCAGCCTCACGGGCTTAAAAATAGGACAGCCTGTCTTATGTCGATGTCTACCTCTCGAGAGAATATGCATAAATATTGTGGCTAAACGATAGGTCTTCCAGTCCTCTGCACTGGTTTTCTCAAGATTTTTAGGGAGAGAACTTCTTTTAGAACAGATTCTGCCTTTCTCCTGCTGAGCATCTGGTTATTGTTTCCACAGTAGGGGGAGTAAATGCACCTTGGGCAACCATCTTCGCAATTACATTTAGAGACAATGTTGTATGCCCGTTTAAGGGCTTCTTCTAGCTTGTAGAACAGCTGTTTGGTGACTCCTGACCCTCCCGGGAATGAGTCGTAGATGTAGATTTGTCCTGTCGGGAAACTTATCCCGCCCATGTCTGTCTGTGATGCGCCAACAATCATCTGACCCGCAAAAATTAGTGCATGCTCTATTGCGTGGAATGCCTCGGCGTTTTGGATATCTGTCCATTCCTGCTTGGGTGGAAACTCTAAGAGTATCCCTTTGGTTTTAAAGGAATATGTAAGTTCGTCCTCCAAGAGTTTCTGTGAAACGACTTGTCCCTCGGGGAAAGTCTTGGTTACGTAGCCGTAGACGTGGTCTTCGATTGTTAGGTCGAGATACCTTACATGAATCCCCATGACCTCTCTTTCGAGGTATACTTTCCCGTCGTATGGATAGGTGTAGTATAAGGGAGAAGTGGTTACAGGAGGCATTTTTACGGGAAGAAGCTTTACGACTGCTTTCCCCTTCTTGATCCCCAGCGATATGTACGGCGTCCCGGCGTGGAGATATATGGCTCCTGGGAAAAGCTCTTTGATTGCCTGGGGATATTCCCTGTACCCGAGGACTTTCCCCGTCTCTGTGACTATTTTAATCTGTTCGCCTACTCCTCGAATATTTTCCCGAGAACGGAGAAATCTTAGACCCTTCAGCGTGGGTTGGTAATACCCGTTGATGTCCTTTTTGAGATAGCCTTCCTCTTCCATCCTTTTACAGACCACCCGTTCAAATGTTGTTAATTCTTCAAGTTTGAAGGGCGAATCCAGAGACATGGCTACCAAGTGTACACGTACCACTTCCTCGTTTGCTGGGTCAAGGAATACTGGGTCGGAGACCTGTGTATAGAATTCCTGGGGGTTCCTTTCATAGTAGCTACTTATTGGGTCGTCTCCAAGAATCAGGAAGACGTATCCGGTTTTCCCTCTTCTGCCCACTCTTCCAGCTCTCTGGAGGTACTTGCTATATGTTGGTGGAATATTATGCATGATGACGGCGTCTAGCTCACCTATGTCGATGCCTAGTTCTAGTGTTGGCGTTGCGACTACTGCGTCTATTTCTCCTTTTTTGAGTTTCTCTTCTACCCTCTTTCTGTGCTCTGGTAGAAGCCCTGCCCTGTGAACCTCTACCTTGACGCCTGCCTGCTTCGCAAGAAGCGATACGCTTTCAGCCACTTTATGGCTGTCCACGAAAAGAAGTGTTTTAAGTTTCCTCGAAGATAGTAACTGTAACAAGTAGATTGATTCTGCTAGCTTAGACCTCAACACGGGCCTCAGCATGACGTGGTAGATCGGAGCTCTCCTCGTAGCCCCTGCACTGACAATTGTATAGTTTTCTCCCAGAATTTTTTCTGCAAACTCCTCGGGGTTCCCTATAGTAGCAGATGACGCGACCAAAACTGGCTCGTTTTTAACGATTCTTTTGAGACGCCTCAAGATGTAGTATACATGCGCGCCGAAAACGCCGCTGTAAATGTGTGCATCGTCGAGGACAATGTATTTTGTTTCTTGGAGAAATTCCTGTAGGAAGCCTGCTTTCCTCAAGGAGATGTGGAGCATGTCTGGGTTAGTTATCAATATTTTGGGAGGATATGATTGCAGGTTTTCCCTTTCCCTATCTGGCGTGTCGCCGTCATAGACACCCACCCTGAATCCAAAAACTGCACTGGTGTAGTACTGGATTCTCTCTACTTGGTCCCGTGCTAGTGCCTTTGTTGGGTATACAAGTACTGCGCGTGTGTTTGGCTCCTTTAGTAGGTCTTCGATTATAGGAATGAGGAATGCCTCAGTTTTTCCCGTGCCTGTACCCGATATTATAAGCGTGTTTTTACCGTTGCGTATAGCATTTATGGCTTCCTCTTGGAATTTGTAAAGATTTTCTATGCCTCTTTTCTTTAGCGCCTCCAATAAGTAGCTGTCAGAAACTGTCTTCTCAACAGGGCCGCCGAGCGCGGGCTCTCGTGGAGGCTCAAAGTGAACATAGACTACCTTATGTCTATTCTCAATCGATATTTCTCTCAGCACTTCGTCCTGCATCTCCAAGGTTCAGATCCAAAATTTTATTGCCAGAGCTGAAAAATATTTTTACTAGCAGATAGATGGAGAGAAGGCATATAGATGAGTGAAAAGAATCCAGAGGTACCAAGAGAAGTCTCCCTTAAGGTCTTAGTAGACGATATCCCCTCTGTAGAGGGGGTAGTCCCAGCGCATGGCCTATCCATTCTGGTCGAAGCTTCCCTTGACAGAGAAAAGAAGAGGATACTTTTCGATACTGGCCCGTCAAAGAAAATTTTGGAGTATAACGTGGGGGTTCTAGGTGAACATACCCGCGTAGATATTATTGTAGGATCCATCCATTTATCTCATCACATTGGCTGTATAGATGAATATGCAGAGAGAACCATAATCTTGAGGCCTCCCCTACCGTTAAGGTATAAAGACGGAACAAGACTCGAAGAGATACGGTTTCTGCCGGGCTTCTATCTTGTGAAAACTTCTTCTCCGTGGGGTGAGCAGGGACTACTGATACCAACTGAGAAGGGATACATTCTCCTTGCTGGATGCAGTGTGCATGGATTCAAGGAGACTTTTGGATGGCTATTCTCGAGTAACCTGAGAATTTTTGGTGTTGTTGGGGGACTTGGAGTCAGCTCGAGGGACATGTATAATTTGGGCTTTTTGAAGAGACTCTCTAAGAAGGGGGTCGAGCTTATTTTTCCGCTCCACTCTGTGAGCCTCGAGGCAAGGAGAAAGTTGATGAAACTCAATAGGTTCCCGGTAGATTTTGAGGTACCTGGAGAGGGCTCTGAAATCTCGATTTAAGGCCTGAAAGGCAGCCAATATCCGGCGGAGTATAATATGTTTGCTACCAGGATGCCTGCGAGGTAGATGCTTAGCGCGAGAGATATATTCCTAGCAGTGTTTTTTGGCAAAACTTTCTCGAGGGCTGCCATCAGCATTCTACCGCCGTCGAGTGGAAAAATTGGCATCACGTTGATAATGGCTACACTTGAGGTTACCACGAGAAGCCACCAAGACGATTTATACATCCACTCATTGGTATAGGCTTGCTGTATCGTTACGCCTAGAAAACCTCTCGAGCTGTTGTAAGGACTTTTGTCTAGGGTCAAGGTAAGGTTAAGAGGTCTCCCGTTCCTAATTATTGTTAGATGAATTGTTTCGTTTGGCTTGAAGTTGCCAAGAATCCTTGAAAAATCATCCAAAGTATTAGTAGGTATATTGTTTATCGCTATTATTATGTCTCCCTGCGTCAAATGACCGTAGGCAGGATAGCTGGAATTTACATACACAATTTTTACGCCTGCCGGGTTTGGCGCTAATGGCGAAGCGAACAGCAAGGAAAATACCCCTAAAAACACGAGAAAAGTTAAAATGTTGGCGAAGCTTCCAGCGGCGAAAACTCTAAGCTGTGTCCCCAGAGGCTTCTTTGCAAGCTCCTCCTCGTCTATCTCGGCGAACCCGCCTGGAAGGATAAAGAAAAGGAATACGCCTGCAGACTTTACTTTTATGTCTTCGCTGGAGGCATGGAAGGCATGCGCCAATTCGTGTGGTATGAGTGTTATTGCTATGGCTAGGAGGAAATATGGAAGCTCGTCTAAGCCCACCGTGATTCCTGGCAGGATAGGGGCTACGGGGCTAGCAGTTGAGGGGGCAACTTTCCAGAGCTGTAGATTCATGTGGAAAAAGTATATGCCGTAAGCGGCCATCGGGATAGAAGACAATATTGCAATGTTTCCAAGAACCTTGAATAGTCTTGCATGTCTTTTTCCGAAGTTCTCGATAAACTCATTAAGTTTAGTCGTCTTGACTAGAATTGCGCCTCCTTCAACATCTATCTCTATGCTTTGGAAACGCTTCTTTTTAGCGAGCAAGAATGCAATGACGTAGAGTAAAGCGGTAAAAGACACGACAGCTATCAGGCTGTACAATATCTCCTCATTTATGCTCATATGCCACAGTGCACTCGCCATTTGTTACCCCGCCTTATCGCAGGGTTATGTGTTTATAGGTTTTGCTCCGGAGGGTGCGGGTAGGAAGCTGAGCAACTTGATTCGTCTTGGTGGCTCTGCCTTAATTCCTAGTACTAGCACATATAATTGAAAATTTAAAAATATTTACAAAAATATATACTTAACTTTAATATTAGACAAATTAATATTTACGAGGATGATTGCAAGTATAGATTAGATGTGGTTGCCCAGAAATAGAACACATGTTGTCCAGAGGTTGCAGTCTCAATGTAATCATTCTCATAAGAGCTGTAGGTATTCGCTTTCATTATTACTGCAAAGTCTGGGTAGCTCACAGCATCCATCCATGCTAAGCCTCCCATTTGATAAAATTGGTTTGAGCTGAAGCTTGTTAAGTCCCATTTCCATATAGCCTGCTTCGCCACGCTTACACCGTATTTGGCGCTGTAATAATAATTGATGTCTGTATCCCAAGCGCGCGCTCGACAGGTTAAAATCGAAAACCACTTCCTGGTCAGTCTGAGCGGTAGCTACCTTTATCCCAAGCAAATTGTAGACTTCCAAAATAGTGGCATGCTCAGTAGAATTTTGCGCACCCACCATTGATAGAAAAGAAATAATGACAGCAAAAGTCAACATTGCTACGATTTTTTGGAAATTTTTTGTAATGATTTATCCATGGTTGTTCAATTATATAATAAACGAAGGTGGTATATATATCGCCAATCATTTCCTTAGTGAAAATAATATATAAGACACACGCTCTGCCCCAGAAACACATAAAAATCCCGTATGTAAATCCTGGTAAAACAGAAACACTATAGAAAATTGTCCAGAACAACGGCTCTATATTCCTGAAAAACCTTAACCTTTACCCCATAGATCTTTTGCAAGTTGTCCTCCGTAGGAACCTCCTCCGACCTACCCATAGCATAGACCCGTCCACCCTTAAGCGCCACAACCTTGTCCGCGTACCTATAGACCTCTTATCCTGTCCGTTGCAGAATAGATGTGTCGGCTCTGAAGTAGAACACCTGTTCCCCAGAGCTTGCAATATCTGCAATACCTCTAGTGGCTAGATAAGCATTTGCCTTAATTATTACCTTGAAAAACAGGGGATTTACAGATTCCATCCATACCAGGCCTGCCATTGCATAGTATTGATTACTACTATAGCTCGTCAAGCCCCACTTCCATATAGCCTGCCACTTCACATATCCACCATATTTGGCACTATAATATGAATTGTAATTCGTTTCCCAAGTCACCTGCGGGTTAATATCCTGGGTAAAGCTGAGACCCGGCGGGTACGAGAAGGTAATAGTGACCTGCCCATCGTTTCCCTGTCCAGTTGGAGATATATAGGTGACTCTCTGGTCACTATATGTATCTGTCCGTGCATCCAGTATTGCGGCATTCGGCTCAATATTCCACAATCCAGCTATTTTTACTGGCGGGCTGTAACCATTTAAGCCGCGCTCCCCGTGGTAGTAGAGCATGATCTCCCACAAGTACGTGCCGTAGGACGGGTCATAGGTGTCCTGGCCCCATCCGGCCACGACCCCGAAGTCTGTTTCACCGGCGGTAACCCCATTCTTACCAGAAAAGGTGATCACATCGCTAAAATATGATCCTATGTACACCCATGTTGGTGATACGTAGAGCATAGGTCTCCATGTGCCTGCTCTGTTTTCTAGCCTTGTTTGCTGTTGTTGCTGTTTTTCTAGGGATTTTTTGACGAGTAGTGGGGCGATTTTTGGCAGGTCGCTTTTTGCTTTCAGTGTGGTGACGGTGTACTCCATGGCTAGTTTTCCTCCCTTTGTTGATATACCCCTCACGAGAACCATGTTGTGGCCGCAGCCTGGGTATAGGTAGCCGTTTTCCTCGACCATTGGTAGGAAGGCGAAGGGGTCGCTTGGCTCATCCTTTTCGCCGAGCCTTACTGGCTTGACTATGCCAGAGAAGAGTACTCTGAGGGCGTCGATGCCCGGCTCGGCCACGGCCAGAAGCCTGGAGCCATTGACCAGTGCTACGACGAGCCCCGGATCCCTGGACAGCTCGCCCAAAGCGTCCCATCCGACAACTACTAGGTCTTTTCCAACGGCCTCCCAGGCACGGGACACAGGCACAACACTAAAGTCCCTCGCCACAAAAGCAGACCTAACACCCTCCACAAAGCCAGAATCACTACTAATAACAGCAACCCTCAAGTCGACAATAAGAGGGGCCGTTTGCCCAAGTACACCTGTCTCTCCGCCACTGCCAGCACTGTTCTTAGAGAGAAGAAAGCTTGGGACAAGGGACAAGAATAGGAGTAAAACTATAGAGGCTATAATCACCTTTTTCCACTTCTGCATTTCTATCATGTCTATAATCTGAAAAACTTGTATATATATATATCTATCGCTATGTGTGGGACTCTATATGTCACATGCACATCTCTTTTGCATATAAAAGCTCCTCAGCAGAAAGAGCTGTGTCTCATGGTCAGAGCGACAGATTATCGGCACGTAGCATTGCTTACAGCGGCACATTAACTCATAATACGCCCGCCTTACAGTAGCACTTAGAATCATGGCATTGCCGCTTCGTGTCGACAATGCCGATACATTAAGAACATGGTTGATATGAATGCGAAATGCAGATATTCTTTTTTCAAATTTGAGAGAAACAAGCAGGGTATAGACATAGAAGTCGAGCTTGTGTTTGACCCGCCCCGGACGCTTGACAGGATAAAGCCCGAGCTCAGAAAACGGCCTAGGTATTTAGACTGATGCACACGCTAGGCTTAAATTTATGAGTGAAAATTATGAGAGGGTCGACATGACTGGCCGTGATGCTGGCGAAAACTTAAATGAAGAACACGTATACACGTTGGCGATCCTAGCTCCTGGAATCATTTCGTCTATATTTGTCTTCATCCCAATCGAGAACTATTTGTCAGCATATATCGTGCCGTCAACTTTTATCTGGTACAGGCTTTGGCGCGCGGCCCTCATCGCTCTCCTTCTTTGGATTGTTTCTGGATTTATTTACTCGGAAAAGCGTTACTCTTGGAAGATGTTTTTCCTCGGGAGCGCAGTAACGTTCATGGTGTTTCATTACTGGTTTTTGTGGAGCATCAATATGGTTATACCTGTTAGGCTCTATCCGTTGTTCTACTTTGTAGGGGATAACAGCCCCTATGTGTTGGATATGGGGCAAGTTGTAGGGCTTATTACACTCTACGCTTTTAGGGGAGAAATCCTTGGCTCTCTGAAAAATAGACGTTGAAAATAGCGGTGCTATTTAAGCATCTTTTCTTCAAGCTCTTGGAGATATTTTGCTGACTCCTTTGTACTTATAAACAGCTTTGAGGCTTGCTGTACTTCTTCAACCGTCACGGTTGTCTTGCCCTTCTGCTCTGCTAGTATCTTGCTTGGTGCTAATAACTGGGAAGCATAGCGCAGACTTCGCTCTGAGCCGAGCTTTACGAGTTCTTCTAGTGCTGTGTCCTCTAGCTCCACGCCTTCTTCTTTGGCTCTTATCTTTAGTATTTCTCTTATCTCGTCTGGGGTATACGGCTGTGTCTTTATAATGAGCAACCTGTCTAGCAGGTCTAGCGGCATGCCGTGGGGGCTCTCTATGTCTGTGCCCCTGATCCTCGTGTAGCCCCTGTTTGTTGCAAGGATGATTATTGGGCTTAGTTCGCTCTCCATTGCTCTCGAGAGGAAACTGAACGCCTCGATGTCCAGCATGTGTGCGTCGTCGATAAAGAGGATTCCGGGAATTAGTTCAGCTCTTCCATTTTCAACCCATTCCTTTACTGTTTTGTCTACCTTTGCCCTAACATCGGGGGGTATCTCCTTGTATTCTGGGGCTCCAAAGAACAGCGAAATTATGCTCTCGCTCCGGCTTTGCATCTCGTCGAGATCATGGAGAGTAAGGGTGTATACGAACTCTTTCTCCTTGTATATTGGGCCTTTAGGCATATCTACGAGTTCGCTCGCCCCTACATCGTATTCGCCGTAGCCTTTTACTCTACCAGCCCTGGTGACGCGGCCAGTTTCCTCGTCAATCCATATTACGTCTCCCTCGCTTACACCTCTTTGCAGGAGCTGATATACTATATTAGAGTCAACTTTCAAAGTGCGGGTCTCTTTGTCAGTCTTGAGTGTTATGATGCCTCCAACAGGTATCTGCTGGTAGGGGTTGAGGGGATGCCTGTCAAACTTATATTCGATTTTTTCCACGACGCCTTCGTAGACCCATCTTCTCTCACGTATTCTTACACCTATGGATTTCCTCATTGCTTGCATGAGCACCTCGGTCTTCTTGAGCTCAGCAGAGTATATTTCGCTCCCGGTGAGCGCCATTAAAGGCGTCTCGGGGCCGAGCTCGCGTGCGATGGCAACGGCAAGCGCGGTTTTTCCTGTTCCTGGAGGTCCCACAAAGAGGATTGCTCTTCCAGCCATTTTCCCTTTCTTGATCAACTGGACAACTAGCCATGCTGCACGTCTAGCCTCTATTTGTCCCACTAGCCCGTCGGCGACTGGCTGTGGCTCATTGTTCCTGATGCCGAGCCCCCGTATGTGGCTGTGAACCCCAACTCTTTCGGACGCCTTTATCATCAAAAGGTTTTTATAGAAGCGAAAATTTAAACCTTTTTAGACTTTACCTTTTATCTTCCCCGGATATTGGGAACCCAAGTGCTTTCCTCGTCACACGTGACAACGATGTCTTCCGATAGCAATGTGTCAACTTTTTTGAATACCCACTTGCTTTCGCTAGAGAACCACACGGCTAGGACGGCCTCCCTTCTAGAGTATTTTTTGAATGCTTCGAGGAAGCGGAAAAGCTTTGATATCTGATATGCTTTTACTTTTACTTTCGAGTTAGAGGTTGTCTTGACCTCGAATGCAACTATCCTGTCCTCTATGTTGTTCACAAGAAAAACATCTGGAAAATTTTCCCCCACACCACTAACTGGAACCCTAAAAACATGGTTCTCCTTGTTGGCTGACAACATCTTCACTAGCCTTCGTTCAACGTTGAATGCTCTGTGCCGCCTATTGACAACTTCTCTAGACATTTGTTAAAGTGAAGAAAACACATGAATTAAAAAGTTTGGTGTATGCGAGCTACTAAAGCCCTTGAGCCAATTAGGAAAGCCGGAAAACAATAGACATAAAAAGTATCGGGAAACGTAATGAAAGATGAAATAAATGCAGAACCTCACTGTTCTTGTCGATGATAGGGAACGTCGTTCACAGGTAATCAGCGAGCTTGCACGGCTTGGTGTCCGCTATCAACTGGCCCGTTTAGAGGTAGCAGACTATGATGTGGGCGGGAAATACGGTTTGGAGAGGAAGACGGCCGGAGACTTTATAAATTCTATTATTGATGGACGGCTTTTCGAGCAAGCCAAGTATCTTCGTGAAACATATGATACAGCCATCATCGTTATAGAGGGGAGCCTCAGCGACGAGGTAAAATACAGACAAGTTAAATTAAACCCGCTGTTTGGGGCATTTGCCGCGTTGGCCGAGAACGGTGTATCAGTTCTACAGGTGAATGATTATAGAGAGACTGCGTTGCTTATATATATCCTGTGGAAGAGGCTACAAAAGGAGGGAACCAACTTTTTCGTCAAGACAAAGAAAAAGGTTTTCAAGGAGTCGAGCAGTATTCCAGCTATACAGCTTAATCTGATCGCGACGTTGCCAGGGATTAGCAGGGAAACTGCAGAAAAAATTCTTAGAGAGTTTAAGACTCCAAGGAAATTCTTTTTAGCGTCTCCCGCGGAGTTAAGGAAAATTGATGGATTGGGACCAAAGAAGATACAGAAAATTCTTCAAGTACTTGATACAGACTATGAGAAGGCAAAGCTCTTAGAGAACGGGACCAGTGAAACGAATAATTTTTAAATAAGATTGTGTACGATATGACAGGGGGATATAATGGGAAACATTACGCAGGAACAAGTGCTACAAGCGCTTCAGGACGTATACGACCCAGAAATACCCTTTAACGTGGTTGACTTAGGTCTTATATACGGGATAGAGATAAACGATAAAAAGGTAAAAGTCAAAATGACCCTAACAGCAGTTGGATGCCCAATGTCGTACTTCCTCGTTGAACTTGTACGTGACACGATCAAGGAAAAGATCCCGGAGGTTGAAGATGTAGAAGTCGAGCTCGTATTTGATCCGCCCTGGACGCCCGACAGGATGAAGCCCGAGGTCAGAAAACTGCTGGGTCTCTAGCCTGATGCCATACCCCGTTTCGGAGGATACGGTTTTCCTTGCTAATTATCTGCGTGAAAAGAGTCAATGTTATGGAACTGTATTAGAGGTTGGCTGTGGCAATGGAGAGATAACCATTGAATGCGCGTATTGTGCAGAGTATGTTGTCGGCACAGACGTGTCCCAGGACGCGGTAGAGTATACACTTGACAGAGTGAAGAAAAAGGATCTCTATAAAAAGATAGATATTGTTTTAACGGATAAGGCGAGACCGTTCAGGAGAGATTCTTTTCATATTGTTGTTTCTAATCCTCCATACTTGCCCTGTAGATATGAAGAGGGAGAAGAGGTCTGTGGAGGACCCAGTGGAATAGAGTTCAGCGTTGAGCTGGCAAGAGATGCCCAAGGATTGCTAAAGGAGCATGGCAAGCTTATTGTTGTTGCCAGTAGTCTCGCAGATGTTTCCTCGCTTATTAGCGTGTTGTCTAATTTGTATTCTAAAGTGTCTGTAGCGGATACTCTTCCCCTTGGTCATTTTGAAAAACTTTTAATAGTTGTGGCTGAAAAACGCCTTGATTTGCAAAATGATCCTCCCAAAGAAGTACTTCGTGACTAAGGGGAAAGGAGTTAGCAGTGTCTCTCCATTAATGGCCTTCAATAATGCACTCCGTGAGGCAGGGATACATGGCCTAAATTTGGTGCCCGTATCATCTATCTTGCCTCCAAATATCGTCGAAGAAACGCCGAGAAGGCTACCTGAAGGTAGCATAGTTTTTCTCGTGATGAGTGAGAAGAGGGTCAAGGGACCTGCAAAGATTAGTGTTGGTATCTCGTGGGCTCGCGGTCATCCTCACGGCTACGTTATAGAGTTTCACGACGGGAATAGTTACAAAGATGCCAGGGACAGACTGGCCGAAATGTGGGAAGAGATAAGGGCTAAAGACAGGCTAAACATGGAGGAGCCTCGGTACCTTATTGAAGAACTAGACGTGCCTGACGGGATGTATGGAAGTGCCGTGGTAGCACTAGTTTTTAGCGAATATGATTTCTTAAAAGGCGTCCCATAGAACAACGAATTTTTTCTAATATTTCCCACGATTCGTTATAAAAAGCAAAAGTTGATAGTTATTGATGCCGATGTTTTTATCATACGTTATATTTATATTTTTAAACATGGTTGATATATAATTGAGCCTTTATGAGTACAAATCCAGACAAAATAACTGTGTTTCTGCTTGTCAATGTAGGAGTTGGCTATGAGGACGAAGTTCTCAAGACCATCAGAAAGATGGAATTTGTGGAAGAGGCCTACATCGTGTACGGCGAATACGACATTCTCGTTAAGATCACTTTGCCTGCCCTTGAACTTCTGGATAAAGTTGTGTCAAACATAAGGAAGCTTAGTGGAGTCACGAGGACGTCGACGCTTATAACGTCTTCCCGTTAGAAATCGTTAAGGAATTATTCAAGTAGCCTTGTTTTATATTTCTCCTATTCTCTCAAGGAAAAAACTAGTCAACCTTTTAATTTTGCGCGCACCAATGATATCTGGGGATGATTGCCGCGTTGATGTTCGATTGATGAGAGCCGGATGGGCGGACTGACCCCTGTTTGCTAAAAACCGATCAACAGACATATGACATATACTGCTAGGGACAGAAAGACCGGTATTGGTAAGGCTGGCATGTATTTTTTACGTGTCAACATTTTGAGGGTAAAGTAGAGCCCCAAGGCTATTGCAATAGTAGTTAATACCCAGCGTGCTACCGAGTTAAAGGGAAAGAGATAGTACGAGGAGCTAAGCATCGAGTACATCAATACGTCTCCCATGCCGAGGGCAATGTTGTCTACCACTATTACTGCTCCCCTTAGCGGCGATTTTAGTTTTGATTCTCTGGACTGCCCCTCTCCAACCGTGTTCTCTAGGATCCTTTTCAATGGTCCATAGAAAACAGAGTAAACGTCATAGACTGCGAGGATCACAGCAACAGCAAAGGGGGTCCAGCCTGGCAATGTAACTGCCAGCAGTGAGCCAGCCATTGTTCCGTAGATTATCAGGAGGATGTCGAGGAGTTTTGCGCTTACTGGCTTAATTATAAGCACGGCGGCCAAGACGGCAACTGAAATTGAGAGCAAGTCTGCATACTGCTGGAGGTAGTCGCTATATCGTTCTAGGGGTGCAAGGTTTGCCAGTGAATAGAAGTATATCTCGGCGATCCCCCAAAAAGAAAACGCTACAGCAAACGCCATAACAGCAGGTATAGTGTGTATTTTCCTGAACCTGATCAGGACCAAAAGAAGCCCTGTTCCTAGAAGTACGAGGAAAAGTATTATTAAGCTATTGATCAGAACCCCTTGGGGGCTTTCTTCCGGCACAAACGGGCTTCCCAGAAGGTCGGCTACACCGCTTTTGCTTAGAACTAGTGCCCAAGCCACAGACAAGGAACTTATCACTATAACAATGAGACCCATTAGCAGGCTTGTCTTGTACTCTATGCGTCTTCGACCACTCTCATATGTATCTTTCTCCATCTAGACCCAGTCTAGCAGTGCCAATGAGATTTAAAAGGATTTAGCACTGTATGCGTCAGATACCCCAGGATACGTTCATTCTTTTCACGTTTGCATGACTTTCATCATTCGCATTGAAAAATGCAAGCGCTGTTTTATACTTTTATTTTCGTGGTAAATAGTGTGAATTAAGTTTCGGTCTACTATGTTTTGAAAAAAATTATATTCCAATATATATGGAAAAATCGAAGCAAGCAATGATCCTAAGGAACCCTCAGGCACTCAGCAGTAAATATATCCCGAGAAGACTTCCGCACAGAGACGCCCAGCTTAGACAGCTTTCAATCTTCTTTCCAGGGGTAGAGAAGTCCTCAGCGTTCTTCAAGTCGGTTCAATTGATAGGCTCTGTGGGCACAGGGAAAACATCTACAGCTCTCTTGTTTGCGAAGAACCTCGAGAAAGGTTTTGAAACTGCCCGAATAATTTACGTAAACCTGAAGATGTTGGGCGACCCAAGCCCCTGGACAGTCTACACGTCTATACTTGGCCAGGTTTCTGGGAGGGCCTCGAGAAGCCTGTCTGCGGGCGAGGTTTTCGAGAAGATCCTAGACGAATTTGTGAAGAAAAAAACAACAAGCTTTTTGTTCATTGTTGACGAAGCTGATGAGCTCACATCTTCAAGAAGCCTGAGGGGAGGACGCGTAGTATACAACTTGACACGCTTGCCGGAATTCGGCGTAGAGAATGTTCTGGGCGTCGTATTTATTGCCAGGAACGAGGAGTGGAGCCGCGGCCTTGCCCCCGAGGAGCAGTCTACCCTTGGAAGCCTCATCGTCAGGTTTCCACGTTACACGTTGCCTCAACTAGTAGATATATTATTGTATAGGGCAAGTGAAGCTTTTTCGGATCAGAGTGCTCTTCCTGACACTGTAGCGGAGCACGTTGCCAAGATAACTATTGACTTGTTCGAGGGTGATGTGAGAAAAGCATTGGATATCCTTCTCTATGCCAGCTTGATTGCCGACAGTGAGCACAGTGAAAAGGTAACTTTTAGCCATGTTTCTAGAGCTCTGGCACAGATACTCGGGAGGAGCTCTCTTGACGCAGACATAGTTAAGACACTGAAACAGCTGGAAAGAGTAGTCCTGGCAGCAACACTGGAAATACTAAAGAATAGGGAGTCTTCTTATACAACAGAGAGAGAAGTTATAGAAAATGTGCAGGCACTATGCGAGAGGCTACAGTTACCTGAGCCTAGAATAGAAGAGATCGAAGCAGCCCTACAACGCTTACATGACCTAGGAATCCTAAGGATTAGTGGACCGTTGAGGATCTATGCGGAAGTAGTACCCATAGACGATGTGAGAAGCTTGATTTTGAAGTAGCCGTGTAGGGGTAACAAAAACCGTTTTATACCTTTGAAAACAGTTAATCAACCCATGAAGGGCAAAGTATTGATAGTCACGCTCCTCTCAATAATTGGCATCCTAATTTTTTGGCTTCCACTTCCCAGGGTAGGAGACTATATCATTGGAGGATATCCGTGGAATTCGCCTGAAAATGCCAGGACGCCAATGATTATCCTAGGAGTAATCGTTACTGGAGTATTTGTCTTCGCAATAGTCGCGATAAACATCCTTAGCAGGAAAATAGAAGAAGTTGGAGACGAAACAGTCTATCCCATGGACAATACACGAGACGAAGGAGAAGCTCAATCAACAGAAGAATGGTGAAGCGTCATAAATATGAAAAAAGTATGGGTTGAAGCTTTAACACCGAAGCAAATCCTCCTGTTTTCCTATCTCCAACAAGAACTCCCTAACACTGATTTCTACCTTACCTCTAGGGACTATGACCTCAACCGCGAGCTTGCAAAAGAACTGTGGAGAAAAGTCTACATTGTAGGCAAACATGGCGGCGCAACACCCTATAGCAAAGTTCGGGAGACTATTCGACGAGAAGAAAAACTCCTCACGATAGCCAGAGAGGAAGAGCCAGATCTCCACTTGACATTTGCATCGCCTGACTCTACACGTGTGGCTTTCGGCCTACAGCTACCCGTCGTGTCATGCAACGACACCCCGCACTCAACAATCGTAGCTAGACTCGTCATCCCGCTCTCAAGCGACTTTATTGCGCCTCAACCAGTTGTGCCGTTTTTCCAACACTATGAAGAGTTTACACGGATACATGTATTTAGAGGTGTCTTCGAGTATGCCTGGGTTTCACGTTTCAAGCCGAGTGAAGACATATTGAGAGACTATTCTGTTGAGCCCTTCAACTACGTGTTTATACGACCTGGTGAGCAAAAGGCTTACTACTATAGAGATACTATAGCTGCAACCATTCTACCCCTGAAGATCGCTAGACATTTGCTAAGGAGGTCTTCTCTTAAGCTTCTAATTTATCCAAGGTACAAGGAGCAATACATTCTCTACAAGCGGGAACTAAAAGACACAGGAGGCCGTGTCACCTTTATCGAGAAACCAGGAGTCTTCCTCAACCTAGAGTACTTTGCCAGGCTTGTCGTTACAGGAGGCGGCACAATAGCCACAGAGTCAGCCCTCCTTGGAGTCCCATCGCTAACAACTTTCCCAAGGGAGCTTGAGGTTCATACCTACCTGCGTGAAAAGGGTTTCCCGGTCTACCGCTACACGGGTCTCCATATAATCGAAAAGCTTCTATCGAAAAAAGAAGATATCTATGACCGTGAAGTATTCCTTCAGAAAGCTAGGAAGATGTTCGAAGATCCAGTAGCCAGGATCGCCGAAGTAATAAAGATGCACTTAGAGACTGATGCATCATCCTTGTATTCGAGGAACAAAAAATTTTTATAGCCACAGATATTTCGAAAAATGCATCGGTGGTCTGAATGGAATATGTTTACGCAAGTCTGTTGCTATACCATGCAGGAAAAGAAATAAACGAAGAATCAGTCAAGAAAATACTTGAAGCAGCCGGCATACAAGTCGACGACGTCCGTGTAAAAGCCCTGGTCGCGGCGCTGAAAGAGGTAAACATTGAAGAAGCAATTAAGACAGCCGCTTTGCCGGTGGCTGTTGGAGGGGCAGCTCCCGCCGCTGCTCCCGCACAAGCACCTGCAGAGCAAAAGAAAGAAGAGAAGAAAGAAGAAAAGAAAGAGGAAGTCAAGGAGGAAACAGTCGAGGAAGGACTTGCTGGCCTCTTTGGCTTCTAGGCGCAACAAATGTCTATATATTTCTACGACCTTGTCCCGGTTTACCGCAGAATTGTGCTTATTTCAGCCTTACTCTATGCAGGTTACCAAGACTACAAAACACGGGAAATAGACGATAAAACATGGGTATATCCCTCAATTATACTGGCCCCACTTACATTTTTTGAAGTATACAACCGGACACCCACATACCTACAGATTTATCTGTTTTCCCTTTTTCTCGGCCTGTTAATAGCAATCCTAACCCTAAAATTGAAGCTTACAGGCGAGGCCGACGCGATTGCATTTGCCTTTATAAGCTTATTTGAGCCACCTGGCTACCATATAATCACGTTGTTTCCCCTAGGCTCAGTGATTATTCTCTCACTTGTTCCAACCTTGCTGTATACCTGTTATAATCTCTACTGGAACCTTAAACATGGAAGCTTTGCAGGCTACGAAGCAGGATCTCTAGTCAAAGCCCTCGCAATGCTGACAATGAGATATATCAGTAGAAGGGAATACGAAGAAAAAAGCTACATGTATATTCCCTCTACCCAAAAACAAGGAGACAAACTAACAATAGAGCTAAGCCCCATGATTCCAGAAAAAGTAGAGAACCCAGGACTGGACGAATTCTGGGCAGTCACACTTGCTCCCTATGTTTTCTTCTTGTCCATAGGCTACCTTATCTACACTATACTCCTCCTAACATTTTAAAACCTAGAAACACAAGTATTTTGTATCGCTCAACAAAATTTCGGTCAAGCACTAAGCTCCTCGCACGGCGCCAAAACGATAAATCTAATAAAACAATCATCCCTATGGATAAGTGGCGATGATTGCAAATCCGGGTTACGACAAACATAGGATGACGTAAGGGCTAGTTCCTGAGCCTCTAAAAAAAGAAAAACTTATTTTAGAATTGGCCTTATAAGGTCTAAGATTGCTTTCTCCCAGTCCTTAGCTTTAACAACGCCAGAGGCAAGAAGAACACCTACAGTCCCGAGCCTCAGTGCCGCCGCTACATCGTCACCCGTAGTTATTCCTGCGCCACAGAGAACCTTTACATTCGGATTTATTTTTTTCACGAGGTCAACAGAGGAAGTCACAACTTCTGGTTTTGCTTTTGAGACTGGTATACCTGTCCCAATGAGCTCTGGGGGCTCTATAGCAACCATGTCTGGACCAAGAGCAGCCATTGCCGCAGTTACCTCTGGGGTGTTGGTGCAGACAACAGTCACTAGGTTCAGCTGCCTGGCTCTCTTCACAACCACGTCTATCTGGTCTGCACGTACCCGACGCTCACTGTGGTTAACCATTGTACCAATAGCGCCTGCGTCTTTCACAGCTTCAAGAGTTACGTGTCCTGTATGGCTTCCAGGAGACACATCATCAACATGCTGGGAGAAGACAGGAATATCGACTTGCTGTGCAATAAACATTAGGTCTGTTAGCTGCGGCGCGACAGCTATTGTTACGCCATACTCTTTGCTGAGCTTTTCGGCCACTTTAGCTAGCTGTAAACCTTTCTTGCCGCTTGCCTCGGCATATGCCTTAAAATTTATGAGAATCAAGGGATACTCAATTTTTGTTGCCGCCATATTTGATATTTTGTTTTGCCATCATATATTCTAAGATTAATAATTCAACGTAAAACAAGCAGGTAAGCTTAAAGCCCCCTACAACAAATCATACTTAAAGAAGGCAAACCATGTACTGGAACAGAGATGTAGAATTATCCTATCTGAGGCCGGACGCGCTAACCGTATGGCAAGAGGAAGAAGTAGTTAAGCGTCTAAGCCACTACAAGGCTGTTTTTGAAGAGAGAGCCCCAGCATTTTACAGGGTAGCAAAGAGAATCCCGGCAGAATTCAGACAGGACGCAGATGTGGAAGAGTTGCTAGACATACACCGTAACTATGCGAAAGATTTTCCCAAAATTTATAGAGAATTCACAGTTGATAATCTCGGCAACAAGATTCCAGGGGTTTCTTATCTCGACTTAAAGATACAAATCGCTAAGAAAATGCTTGAAAAATGTTTCTTCTGTGAGTGGAGATGCTCAGTAAACAGGGCGAGGGGCGAGAAGGGGGTATGCGGCCTTGACTCTAGGGTTCGTGTCGCTACAGCCTTCCTCCACATGGGAGAAGAAGCGCCACTAGTGCCCTCTGGAACCATATTTTTCACTGGATGTAGCTTTAAATGTGTCTACTGCCAGAACTGGGACATATCGACAAGAGTAGAGAATGGAGCAGAAGTCACCCCCCAGGAACTCGCAGATATAGCTGTAAAGCTTTACCTGAGGGGGGCCAAGAACATAAACTATGTCGGCGGAAACCCTGACCAGCAACTTCACGCTATCTTAGAGTCGCTAAGGTACATGGATGTAAATATACCTCTTCTCTGGAACACAAACATGTATATGTCCACAGAGGCTCTAGAGCTCCTCCTGGACATTGTAGACATATGGCTACCCGACTTCAAGTACGGTAACGACGCCTGTGCAAGGAGACTTTCCGGTGTCCAAAAATATTTCGAGGTAGTCTCACGGAACCATAAGATGGTCTGCGAGGCTGGTAGAGACATAATCATTAGACACTTGGTTCTGCCAGGCCACGTTGAATGCTGTACAAAGCCTGTCCTCGAATGGATTTCCAAAAATTGTCCGAGAGCGCTTGTAAACGTAATGGACCAGTATAGGCCAGAGCATCTTGTCGCTAGGTTTCCAGAAAGGTGGAGAGAGATAGCGAGGAGGCCGAAGCCGAGCGAGATACGTGAAGCATATAACTATGCAGACAAGTTGGGATTGGCATGGAGAGAAGTCTCGCTTTGAATGACTACGAGATAGAGTTTAGCAAAATATTAGAGTGGTTAAAGAAAAATAGTGCCAAGAAAATTCTTGTTCAGGCCCCGGACGGACTGAAAAAAATCTCAAGGCTTATATCTGAAAAGCTCGAAGAAGAAGGATACGAGGCTTACCTCTCAGGAAGCCATGCCTGGGGCGGATGCGACATAGCAGTTAACGAGGCAAGAACAATGGGCATCGACACAATACTTCATGTTGGTCATCATGGCTTCGTAGGAGCCAGAACAACAGAGGTTAGAGTATTGTTTGTACCAGTCCACTACCAGGGTGAATTCACTGACGCACTGGTCAATGCACTAGAAGACATCAAAAGAAATAGCTTCAAAAAAATTACGCTAGGAGTGACCGTAGAGCTACACCGTAGACTACACGAAATAGAAAACCTTGCATTAAAAAGTGGCTTTCATGTCGAAACAGGCTCGCTAGAAAACATTACAGGTCTGATCATAGGATGCAACTATGCCTCGCTTCGAGATGCAGAAGCTGTTCTCATAGTAGCTGGTGGAAGATTCCACGCGATCGGGGCCGCTCTCTGGATGGGTATACCTGTATGGAGAGTTGACCCCTACCTAAAAAGCTATGAAAAGGTAGATGTGAGACCCATTATATCGCGCCGTTTAAGGGATATCAGCTCCGCGATGGATGCTCACAGCTTCCTCGTCGTTGTGTCGACAAAAACTGGCCAGGCCAGACCAGTCTTAGCCCAAAGCATCAAGAAGAGGCTTCTCCGCGAAAACAGAAAAGCAGACATAGTGGTGATAGACGAGATCAGCAAAGACGTACTACTCAACTTCGGGCATTATGATGCCTATGTGAACACAGCTTGCCCACGTCTGACGATAGATGACCCAGACATCTTTCCTGGGCCTGTGATAAATCCCGGCGAACTCAAATATGTCCTCGGCAAGAAGCTTGAGGGCTACGATTCCCGGGATCTCTTTCGTTTTGACTTTTCTACCGGCGCATAGAATAATTCCTTCAGCAACAGGGCGTCTTGCTCCAAGTTCGGACTCTCAGAGATGACAACACCCTTAATGTTGAACTCTCTGAATGCTTTGACGAGAAGCTTATACTCCAGATCAGCCTCCGCCAAGTTTAGGTGGCGCTTTTCTCCTTTCTCGCCATACTCTATGCCCGATACGTGTATGTGCATGTTGTCGAGAGCGTATCTGCCAAGCCCTTTCTCGATTTTTTCAAGGATAGATGCAAAGTCCTGGTATCTCTTCAGCCCACCCACAGTCCTGGCATGCAGATGGGCGAAATCGACAACTGGGAGCACGCCTTCCAGCTCCTGACTTAACCTTATAACCTCTTCGAGGCTTCCGAACTCTGATGGCTTTCCAAGAACTTCGGGCCTGATCCAGATCTCTATACTATTTTCTCTGAGATGTTTTAGGACTGTCTGAACCCCTTCCTTTACCTTTCTGTATGTGGCTTCGGGGTCGCTATTTCCGTAGTATCCGGCGTGAAAACATACGCTCCATGCACCTGCTTTATAGCCTATCTCCGCGCTCCTGATTATCCTCTCTACACTTGCTTTTACCTTTGCCTCCTCTTGACTGTTAAGGTTAATATAGTATGGCGCGTGTACAGTAAGCACTATGCCAACCTGGTCTCGCAGTTTCTTGACCTCTACTGCAGATTTCTCGTTTAGAAAAATGCTCCTAACAAACTCTATCTCCATTGCGTCGAGCCCAAGCCTTTTAACCTCTAATATTCCCTCGGTTACACCTCCCTTTTTTAGAGTGGTCGGTATGCCTGCAGGCCCAAAATACAAGCGGTCTGGCTGCCACATCTAGCTCCACAATATTGATTCGATGCTTCAGGATTTTAGTCTTTCTAGCACACGTGTACATATAAAGAAATAAAAGACTTCAATAAGAAATACTGTAAACGGTGAAAATACATGTCGCTCAAATTTGAACCAGTAAACGAAAAACAAAAGATGCTTGTAGGCGCCCTTGAGAGCCCAGACATAGACATAGTTGGCGTATTTGGCCCAAGCGGCACAGGGAAAAGCTTCGTCGTTATTCTCCACGGCATTTCGAAGCTGAGAGAAGAAAAGTACAAAAGAATGATCATAATTAGGCCCCTTGTAAGCATCTCTAGGTCAAAACTCCTAGACTCTTCAACCCTAGGCGAAATGTACTATGAAACAGCGTCATCCTACCTCCTAGACGTTGCGGGAGACTATATCGACTTGCCGGAACTCAAAAACTTCTTGGATAGCAGAAAAATAGTCTTCGTAGACCCCGAATTCCTTACGGGGAGAACATTCGACAACAGCCTTATTTTCCTAGACGATGTCCAGTACTTAAACCCAGAGATTATTCCAGAAGCCATAATAAGGGTGGGAAGAAACTCTAAGCTTGTTATCGCGGGGGACCCTGTTCTACAAGCCCTAGAGGGAAAAACAAGGAACACGGCGGCAATAGCCCGCGAGCTGTTATTGGGAGAGGAGAGGTCACTTGTAATCAACATGGGTGTAAACGACATCGTGAGGCCGGGGTCTAAGAGGGGCTTCAAGCTTGCACTAGAGTCGAGGCTTAGGAGGCGTAGTCTATCAGAAGAAGAAAACAAAGTTAAGGCCGTGTTGCAGAGCCACGCGCCAGACGCAGACATAGTGACTGTTGTATGGCTCAAGGATCTCAAGGAAAAATATTCCTCGCAGAGCGCGCCCGATGTTCTAGCCATCGCAAAGGAAAATACACTTAGCCGGCTGATCGGTAAGAAGGGAGAAAGAATAAATAAGGCCCAAGAGGAGGCAGGTGTACACATTAGGGCCATCGAGCTAACCAACGATCTTGGAGAAATAGTCAAGGCTATACACCCTGTTGGATGGATTAGGAAACACATAGAGAGTGTAGAAATAGAGGGCGCAGAACTTGTTGTCTACGTCGACCCAGAAGAGTACGGCGCATTTGTGGGGAAGCAGGGCACATATATCAGGTTCCTAGACGAAGCACTCAAGAGAATACTTGGGCTAGGAGTTCGTGGGAGACACGCCGAGAAACCTGAAGATAAGAGGAAAAAGGCTAAATGATTTACGGCTACGTCATAGTTGCTGAGAAAAACTCTGTTGCACGTGCAATTGCAAGCTTTCTTGGAGGGACAAGCGTAAAGAGATTACAGATCGAGGGTGTTCCTGCATACGAGTTTAACTGGAATAATTCGAGGAGCCTTTCTATAGGAGTAAGCGGGCACATACTTAACTTTGACTTCCCAAAGGAATACAACAAGTGGAACAGTATTGACCCGAGACAGCTCTTCTTCATAAAGCCTATACTAGTGACACGGGAGGGAGCATACAAATACATAAAGGCTCTTAGACAGCTTGCACAAAAAACCTCGACAGTGATACTTGCCCTGGACGCTGACGTGGAAGGGGAAGCCATAGCATTCGAAGTCATGCGAATAATGTCCCAGGCCAACCCAAGCTTAGAGTTTAAACGTGCATGGTTCAGCGCAATAACGAGGACAGACATCCTAGAAGCCTTCAAAAACTTCAGGAAGCCAAACGAAAACCTAGCAAACAAGGCCTTCTCTAGGATGATCGTCGACCTCACGATTGGCGCCAGCTTTACGAGAATACTCACGCTGTCGGTAGAAAAGAGGAACGGATTCTTGCCGAAAGGCAAATTCCTGAGCTATGGTCCATGTCAGACTCCAGTCCTCTACTTGGTTGTAAAACGTGAACTAGAGAGAGAAAACTTCAAGAAGAAGAAATACTACGTGTTAAGAGTAAAATTCGAGTCGCCCGAGGGAGTATTTACTGGCCACGCGACGTTTGACGATGCCTCTAAGGCCAACGAAGCATTAAGCGTTGTGAAGAGCATTGGTAAGGGAATCGTAGCTTCCTCGGAATACGTGACAGTTAATATCCAGCCCCCTGTTCCACTAAACACAGTGTACCTTGAGAGCAGGGGTAGCCTTTTCCTTAACCTAAGGCCAAAAGAGACCCTCGCAATAGCTGAAACTCTTTACGCGAACGGCTACATTTCTTATCCACGCACCGAGACAACCAGGTATCCTCCAACTCTAAACCTGAAGAATATACTCTCGATGTTCAGCGAGTGGGAAAACACTGGCTGGTACGTAAAAAAACTGCTTTTAAAGGGCTTCAAACCGACGGAGGGACGTGAAGACGACAAAGCCCACCCACCAATCTACCCAACTAAGGCCGCCTCTAAGAACGAGATTGTTAGAAAGTTTGGGGAGAAAGCGTGGAGGGTATACGAATACGTGGCTAGACATTTCTTAGCCACATTAAGCGAGGACGCTATTATCGAGAAGCAAAAAATCATTGTCAACATAGACAAGTTACAGTTCCAGGCGGAGGGGCGCAAGGTCGTCTACCTTGGATTCTATCAGGTCTACCCCTACAGTGTACCGCAAGATGACCCCCTCCCATACCTGCTCAAAGGGGAAGAGGTGAGAGTCTTAGAAGCAAAGCTAGAGGAGAGAACCACTCAGCCTCCACAGTACCTCAGCGAGGCGGAGCTTCTAGCCCTAATGAAAAAGTACGGCATAGGTACAGACGCGACAATGCAGGAGCATATACACACAAACATTGAAAGAAAATACTTTATAGTGAAGAATAAGCGCCTTATACCGACACCTCTCGGGAGAACCCTTGCCGTCTCGCTGTATGAGACAGTCCCAGAACTCGTCTTGCCGGAGATAAGGGGGCGCATGGAGTCTAAGCTTGTAAAGATAGCTAATGGAGAAGTTTCTCCGGAGGAGCTTGTGCAGGAAATGCTCGAAGAGTTTCTAAGCTACTATGACAAGTTAGCACAAAACATAGACAAGGTTGCCGAAAAGCTCGTAGAGGGATTGAAAAAGGTATACCAAGAAGAAGACAGTGAAGCTTCCCATGCCTCGGCCAAGAAAAAATCCTCCATGAAGAGGAGGAAAACTACAAGGCAGAGGAAAAAGATTTAAAAACCATGTGGCTTCAAAACAGAGGAGGAAACCTATAAACATGGAGGGGGGCTCTAGGAAGATAATAAACAGGAAGCTGGGCAGAAAATTATCGTTCAAAGCAAAATACATTGACCAGCTCTTCAACGGGGAAAAAACGACAACTGTCCGAAGGGGGATCGTCACGCCCAGATATGACGTTGTTTATATTGAAAGCGACGGGAAAATCCATGGAACCGCCCGGGTAAAATATGTCCGATATACTAAGCTCGGAGAACTAACAAATGACGACGCTGTAAAGGACGGTTTTAGTTCTAAAGAAGAGCTAATCAACGCATTAAAAGAGATCTATCCAGACATTGGGAAAGACGAATGGGTCACAATCATCTCGCTAGATAATCTCAACAGGTTTAGAGAACCCCTACCGACGGAAATGATAACTAGAGATATTGACTCCGACAAGATATCTGAGGCTGCACAAATAGCCCTAGCCAACGGATTGGCAGAAAACGAAAAAGAGCGCAGAATCCTCGCCATGCTCGCCATAAATGGCGATATAAAAGCTACATCAAAGCATCTAGGAATAAAGGAGGACGAAGCCAAACTTGTCCTTGCAAAAATAATGAATAAACTCAAAGAGAAGGGAATACAACAGCAGTAATTATGCAGAAGGCCTAGTATCTATGTCTAAACCCACGATTTTTATCTCTCATGGGGACCTTGACGGAATGTCTGCTACAGCAGTCATAGCTGACACCATTAGAAAGAAGCATCCAGAAACAAGGCTGATATTTCTATTTTCCCAGCCCCACGAACTCGACAAGACGCTGCTGCAGGTTCCCGAAGAATTTGAAGAACTCTACCTCGTCGACATAGCGATCGATACAGAACTATGGCCAAAATTATCTCTTCTCTTATATGACATCTCAAAGAGGGGAAAAATAATATGGCTGGATCATCACCCGTCCACGCTAAGTTTCTCAGACAAATTGACAAAGATAGGAATCCAAACAATACTCGAAAACACAAGATCAGCGGCCTCAATAGCTAGAAAATTCCTTCAGAACACTTCTGACCCTTCCTTCTACGAAAGCATAATAAAGCTGGGAGAAGCATCCGATCTAGCAATAAAGCTCGAGAAAGATGACCCCCTGCACCATTCCCTAGAAACCCTTAGCATTGCCCTGGCATACAAGACTCGCGAGGAACAGCTCAGGAAAAAGATACTATCGTCTTGGCTAAACAAGAAAATAATAGTCCCAGATGAGGCAGCAGAGGCGGCCCAAGAGGGAGAAAAAATCTACAGGGAATTATACCAAGAGGCAAAGCAAAGCACAATCTTTGAGTCAGACAACCTGTTAATAGCTGACCTAAGAAACAGACGGGTATATGGATTCATTGGGAGAATAGCATCTGTCCTCGCAGGCGAAAAGGAAAAACCCGTTATCCTGCTGACAAGACTGGGAGAAACAGCTACACTCATCACGTATAGAGCACCGGCCAAAAACAGCTATGAAAAGATATCAAAGATCGTTGCAGACATAGCGAGAAGCTATGGTGGAGGGGGTGGACACTTGGCGGCGTTTAGCTACAAGGTTCCCAGCGCCTACATGGAAAATATCCTGAAAGAATTAATTGATGCTGCTAATTCACTTTAGCTTATTGACACACGCTTAATTGCCGGGTGCTGGAGAATCTTCTCAATGACCTCGCTGGGAACAGGCTGCGAGACGACGACGTAGAGCTTGGGCTCTTCATATATGTTCGGATCCTCCGCGACCACCTGTAGAATGTTTATATCCTTCTCGGCCAATGCGTTAGCGACCCAGGCAATTATGCCCGGTTTGTCTTCAAAGATCTCCACAACTAGGCACCTGTAACCCAGCAGACGTGAAACCGACACGAGTGAGGGGCCTGCTGGCCTGAGGTGTAAGAAAAATTCCCTGAGGAAGTCGTCGTTATTTATCTGTTTAAGAACCTCCATAACTACTCTCCTGTCTACGCCTGCTTCTTCCGCGAGTGAAGTTACCGTAACTTTTACTTTGTCGCCAATGTATACGTCTTCTCCTCTCACGCTTAGCCCGTATTTTAGTAGAGTTCTTGCTATCTGGATTCTTTTGCCCGACCCTAGAACTTCTTCTACATGTTTCCAAAACGACTTATCCATAATTCTTTATGGTGATAAACCTCCATTTATATTCATTCTTCTCTAAAATGTACATAAAAGAAAAATTTATATACATCAATGAACAAAATAGACAAGTTATGAACAAAAAGATACATCTAGATGAAGATGAGATGCCACGGGAATGGTACAACATCCTGCCAGACCTGCCAGAGCCTCTTCCGCCGCCACTTAACCCAGTCACTGGCCAGCCGGTCTCGCCCAAAGACCTTGAGCCCATATTTCCAAAAGAACTTATTAGACAGGAAATGTCACAGGAAAGATTCATACCCATACCAGAAGAAGTGCTCGATGTATACAGAATCTGGAGGCCAACCCCCCTCATCCGTGCATATCGTCTCGAAAAGGCACTTAGAACCCCCGCTAGGATATATTACAAGTACGAAGGCGTTAGTCCGCCGGGAAGCCATAAACCCAACACGGCGGTTGCCCAGGCATACTATAATGCAAGGGAAGGAGTAGAGAGACTAACTACAGAGACTGGTGCTGGGCAGTGGGGATCTGCACTCTCGTTCGCGACAATGCTTTTTGGCCTAAAGCTGACGATATACATGGTTAAGGTCAGCTACATGCAGAAGCCATACAGAGCCATACTGATGAGGACGTGGGGGGCAGAAGTAGTCCCAAGCCCGAGCAACAGGACAAAGTATGGAAGAAGCATACTGGAAAAGGACCCTGACAATCCCGGCTCCCTGGGAATAGCGATAAGCGAGGCCCTAGAAGACGCAATATCTCATGAGGATACAAAGTATAGCCTTGGAAGCGTGCTCAACCACGTCTTGTTGCATCAGACAGTTATAGGGCTAGAGGCAATAAAGCAACTCGAAGCGGAAGACGAGTTCCCAGACATTGTCATAGGCTGCGTGGGTGGAGGAAGCAACTTCGCCGGAATATCGTATCCATTCTACTATCTTGTCAGATCCGGAAAAGCGCCCAAGAGGACACGGTTCCTAGCCGTAGAGCCGGCGTCATGTCCATCCATGACTAAGGGCGAATACATGTACGACTACGGGGACACCGCGGGACTAACACCCCTACTAAAGATGTACACTCTTGGACACGACTTTATACCTCCACCCATCCACGCAGGAGGCCTAAGATACCATGGCGCCGCACCTACCCTGAGCCTCCTGAAGAAGGCTGGAATATATGAAAGCACAGCATATAACCAAGTAGAGGTCTTCGAGGCTGCGAGGCTCTTCGCACAGACCGAGGGAATAGTGCCAGCCCCAGAAAGCGCCCACGCTATAAAAGCAGTAATCGACGAGGCGATAAAAGCCAAACAAAAAGGCGAAGAAAAAGTAATATTGTTTAACCTCAGCGGGCACGGTTTACTCGACCTTGCCGCGTACCAGGACTTCCTCGATGGAAAGCTTCCAGCACACGAATACCCAGCAGAGGCTATACAGAGATCTATTGAAAAAATAAAAGCACTATTGCTGGAAAAAGGCATCAAGCCCTAGCAACGCTACAACGCTAAAAATATACCAATCTATCCACTCACTTTTTCTATGTCTAGGATTACCTCAAGCGCACCTGGAAAAGTTATCCTATTCGGTGAACACTTTGTCGTCGAGGGACAGCCAGCAATAGCTATAGCCGTTTCGCTAAGGGCATATGTAACTGTGGAGCCCACGCAGAGCGACGAAATCAAGGTGTACTCGAAAAACTTCGACCTCACTGAGACTTTCCCGCTTAACCAGAGGGACAGCTGGACGGGCAAAATGACCCCAGTCGCCGTTGCGGCATACACTGCGATGCTTGAGGCCGACAAAAAAACAGGCCTAAACATACACATAGACTCGCAGATACCTCCAGGTAGCGGAATGGGCTCGAGCGCGGCAGTCGCAGTCGCCACAGTCCACGCAACAAGCCTAGCCTTGGGCCTCCAGCTAGACCCCAGAAAAGTGTCAGACCTAGCCTACGAGGCAGAAAAAGTTGTCCATGGAAAACCCAGTGGAATAGACAACACCATAGCCACTTTTGGCGGGGCCATTGCATATAGGAAAGGAGAGGGATTCATCCAGCTAAAACCAATCTTTAGAGGGGTAAAGCTAGTATTGGCAGACACAGGCAACCCCAGAAACACGGGCGAAATGGTTCGCAGGGTGCTTGCACTTAAAAACACTTATCCAAGTATACTAGACCCAATCTACTATTCTGCTGGAAAGCTAGTCGTAGAGGCGGCCCAACTTTTGGAGAAAGGAGACTACGAAAACCTGGGAATACTTATGAATATAAATCATGGCCTTCTCTCAGCTGTAGGCGTCTCAACGAAGGAAATAGAGCTACTCGTACATACTGCCAGAGAAAACGGAGCCCTAGGCGCAAAGTTAACAGGCGCCGGAGGGGGAGGATACATCGTAGCCCTATGCAGAGAAAACGACGCCGAAAAAATAATCAGCGCACTAAAAAGCCACGCAACAAACGTTCTAACCGTCAACCTGGAAGAGGAAGGAGTAAGAAAGGAAAATATATAGTAACACTCCAGGAAAATGAGAGACACAACTATAGAAGAATTGCTCATCCCACAAAAAATTTAAACCCCACAAAGCTATTACTCAGTAAGACATCTGAAGTCGAGCCCCGGTAGCTCAGCTCGGTAGAGCGCCGCTCTGGTAAGAACTAGTCCTTCCGGATAGGCGGAGGTCCCGGGTTCAAACCCCGGCCGGGGCTCCATTTTTTTCCTAGTGCTCTGCGATTTGTCATGATTTATTTTGAATATTGCTTAATAATACAGTTGTCTAAAGGTTTTTTGGCGATTGACGATGGAACCGGGGAGCCTTCCATTTGGGGAGTATGTTACAAACGACAAGTTCGTGTTTCAGAGAATTGAGGACTACTGGAGAAGGCATGCCGAGACTTTGAAGAATTTCAATGAGTTTTGGGATGGTGTCGCTAGTGAGCTTGAGTGGTTTGAAAAGTGGAAGAACTTGTTGGACGACTCTAATCCTCCTTTCTATAAGTGGTTTGTCGGCGGAAAGATAAACCTGTCTTACCTCGCGCTGGACCTAAATGTCAAGAAGGGTAGAGGAAACAAGGTTGCCCTGATTTGGGAGGGCGAACCCGTAGACGGAAATGGTATGCCTCTCGAGGTCATGAGATACACGTATGGGGAACTTCTCCGAGAGGTCAACAAGGCGGCCTATGTATTGAAGAGGCTCGGTGTAGGTAAGGGAGACAGAATATCCATCTATTTGCCAATGATCCCCGAAACGATTATTTTCATGTTGGCTGCGTGGAGGATTGGAGCTATTACAAGTGTAGTTTTCTCCGGCTTCTCGGCTGAGGCCCTTGCTGACAGGATAAACGATGCTGGTGCCAAGCTACTCATAACTGCTGACGGGTTCTGGAGGAGGGGGAAGATCGTCCCACTAAAAGAGACAGCCGACAAGGCCGTGGAGAGGGCCCGTTCTGTTGAGAAGGTCGTTGTAGTGAAGAGGATAGGTCTAAATAACGTGCCGATGAGGGAGGGCAGAGACTACTGGCTACATGATTTGCTTAGAGAAGTCCCAAGCGATGTTTTTGTAGAGCCTGAGAGGCTTGAAAGCGAGCATCCATCCTTTATCCTGTACACCTCTGGAACTACTGGGAAGCCTAAGGGTATAGTCCACGATACTGGTGGCTGGGCCGTTCACGTATATGCAACAATGAAGTGGGTCTTCGATATACGTGAACACGATGTCTACTGGTGTACAGCAGACGTTGGCTGGGTCACTGGCCACTCTTATGTGGTTCTTGGGCCAATGCTCGTCGGCGCAACCCAGGTTGTCTACGAGGGTGCTCCAGACTATCCACAGCCGGATCGCTGGTGGAGCATCATCGAGCGTTACAAGGTCTCCGTTTTTTATACTAGCCCTACAGCTATACGAATGTTTATGAAGTTTGGCGAGGATTGGCCGAGAAGGCACGACTTGTCTTCGCTAAGGATTATCCACTCTGTTGGAGAACCGATTAATCCAGAGGCATGGAGATGGACCTATAGGGTTCTAGGCAACGAGAAGGTAGTGCTGGGATCAACGTGGTGGATGACCGAGACCGGCGGAATAATGATTTCTCATACGCCTGGGTTCTTCCTTGTACCCATGAAGCCCGGGACAAATGGTCCCCCATTGCCAGGCATAGAGGCAGACATTGTAGATGCAAAGGGCGAAAGCGTGCCGCCAGGCGTCAAGGGCTACCTTGTGATTAAGAGACCTTGGCCTGGAATGCTTCACGGTATATGGGGCGACCCAGAGAGGTATAAGGCTACGTACTGGGCTAGGTTCCCAGGCTACTTTTATGCGGGGGACTTTGCTGTAAAGGACCAGGACGGCTTTATCTGGGTGCTTGGAAGAGCCGACGAAGTACTAAAGGTCGCGGGCCACAGGCTCGGCACATATGAAATTGAGTCTGCCCTTGTCGGCCACCCGGCTGTTGCAGAGGCGGCAGTTGTCGGTGTCCCCGACCCCATAAAGGCTGAGACACCCGTAGCCTTTGTGGTTTTGAAGCAAGGGTTCAAAGCTGGGCCGGAGCTTCGTGAAGAACTTAGGAGACATGTAAGGAATGCTATTGGCCCCATTGCTGAGCCTTCAACTGTGTTTTTCGTGTCAAAGGTTCCAAAGACGAGGTCTGGAAAAATTATGCGTCGACTACTCAGGTCTATAGCGCTCAACGCACCTCTTGGAGACGTTTCTACCCTAGAGGACGAGACATCTGTGGACGAAGCTAGAAAGCTGTTCGAAGAGTTGAAGAGCGAGGTCTGGAAGAGCATCGAGCAATTTGTGCGTAAGCCGTTAGTCGTACCCCCGTCGATGCCCATAAAGGAGCTTGCACACAAACTTCTCGAGGAAAAGTTTGCAGTTGTCAGCAGTGACGGGAAAAAAGTCGAGGGGGTTGTCTCCGAGAGAGACATTGTTAGGGGCATAGCCATAAATGCCGGCTTCAAGACACCCGTAGGTGACGTTATGAGGCGAGACGTGGTGGCTGTGGATGCTTCTACCCCCTATCATGAGGCACTTAAACTGCTTTCCCAGAAGAAGATAAGGCATCTCGTTGTGACAAAGAACAATGAGCTATTTGGTGTCGTGAGCGCGCGGGACCTATTGGGCGAACACTTGCTCGTGATAGACGAGGCCTTGAAAAACACATTGTCTAGACTTAAGGTGGGAGACTGGATGAAGAAGACAATTGTTTCAGCTAGCCCGAGAGACGCAATTAGAACTGTTGCAAAACTAATGAGTGAAAAGGATGTAGGCCTAGTGGTGCTTCTCGATGGTGGAAGGCTTTACGGCGTTGTATCAGAGTACGACCTTGTAAACGCCCTAAAGAACGAGCTGGACTTTGACAAAACCGTAGCAAGTATAGCATCCACAAATGTAGTGACAGTTCCCGTGGACGCGTCACTGCAGACAGCTGTAGCACTCATGTCAGAAAACGGGATAAGACACTTGGTGGTAACAAGGGGTTCTGAGCCTGTAGGAGTTATATCGATCAGAGACGTCATAGGTGCGCTCAGGGAATAAGCCTTCTATGTTTTTGTTTTTGACCAACTATTTCTAAAAAATATCTTTGGTTTATCTTAACTTTCACTTTCTCGCTTAAAGTTTATTCATGCAACTTGAATAAGAGGTGTATTAGTCGGTCTATGTCCCAGGGGGGAGGAGTAGGAGTAAGCTCGCTTATAGATGAAATTTCCCTGTAAAGTGGCTCCAGCTGCGTGTATAACTTGTCGTATATGGCATAATAAGCGTCGTAAATGGAGGCTTCCTTGGGGTCTGGGCGTATCCTAGCCCTTTCTTTGAAAAATCCCTTGGCGGCTTCCCGGTGTGACTCAAAGAGTCCTAGAGCTGTACTCGTTATTAACGCGTCGCCAGCTAGCGCTGCGTCTAGGAGTTCTGGCAGGACTACTTCTAGCTTTGTGACGTTTGCCTTTATCCTTGCCCAGGTCGGCGACTTTGCTCCTCCACCCATGAGTATAAGCTCGCTCGGCCTTATTCCTAGCTCGCCGAAAACCTCGAGTATTTTTCTTATCTCGTAGGCTATTCCCTCCATCATGGCTCTGAAAATGTGTGACCTAGTGTGGTATACAGTTAGCCCAAATATGACACCTCTAGCATAGGGGTTCCACCTTGGAGACCTGGCTCCAGAAAAGAACGGCAAAACAATTAGCCCGTTTGAGCCTGGAGGTATGTATTCGGCTTCCATGTCTAGGTATTCGTAGGCCCTCCTCCTAGTAGAGCTTGCCAGCTGTTGTACGCTTTCAGCGACCTGGTCTCTGAACCACCTAAGTATGGCGCCTGCAGTACTCATACCTGCCTCAATTACCCAAGTATTCCTTATGGGTGAAGCCCCAACCGAAAACCTCATTTTTTCGTCGAGTAGCGGCCTGTCAACCATTGTTGCAGTCGTAGAGCCTGTACCTGTTGATTCTTCTACTCTTGAAGACTCAAATATCCCCGCTCCTAGAACTTCTGCTTGCCTGTCCCCCATCCCAGCAAGTACCTCTATGTCTGTGGGAAGGCCCAGGATCCTAGCCGCCTCTTCGCTTAGGGTCCCAACAATCTCGTCGCTGTTTAGAGACTCAGGGAACAGGTCGATGTATTCTGACAGCTTCAGCATGTCGAATAGTTCCTGGTCCCATTGCAACTTTACTATGTTGAACAGCATTGTCCTAGATGCAACAGTATGGTCGGTAATTGGCCTGCCGGTAAGCTTGTATATAACATAGTCTTTGGGCTGTAGCCCCTTCTTTGCCCTTTTAAGTACTTCGGGTTCATTCTCCTTGTACCACAACAGCTTTGTAGCTGTAAACGTGGCGTCGACAACCAGGCCTGTCCTCCGGTAGATCTCCCTAACATCATTCTCCTTCTTTATCCTCTCAGCCTGGGGAGCGCTACGCCTATCCATCCATATTGGGACTCTTCCTAAACTCTTTCCGTTTGAGTCTATTAAAGCTAGAGTCTCTCTCTGGCTACTAACATTGATACCTGCTATTCTTGAGGGGTCAATGTGGGACTTCCTGATAACAGTCCTTGTAACCTCTACTACAGTTTCCCACCAGTCTTCCGGGTCTTGTTCAGCCCATCCCGGTTTAGGATAGTACGTTGGGTATTCCTTACCATCTACAGCTAAAAGGTTTCCAACCGAGTCAAAAAGAGCAACCTTTACAGTTGTCGTGCCTATGTCTATTGATAGTAAAATATCTTTATCCACAATTATATTTTTTACATTTTTGGAAAATTAAACTTGAGTATTAACATACTGTAAAGATAACCGAGTTAATCTTTGCTATCCTTTGCCCTGGCGACTCTGCTGTAGAGCTCTCTCGATATAGAAACTTCCCTACCACAGTGCAGACACTTTAAAAGCACACTGTTTTCGGTCTCCCGTATAACCTCCTTGAGCGGCCTACCACAGTAACAGACAAAACCCACAAGTCTCGCCGGATTGCCCATGACGAGCCCGTGGTCTGGAACATCCTTTGTTACCACGCTACCCGCCGCCACCATCGCGTACCTTCCAATGGTAACTCCACACACAATGGTAGCGTTCGCCCCTATGGATGCCCCCTCCTTTATCGTTGTCTTTACTACTTCCCAGTCAGTCGAAAATGCCCTCGGATACTTGTCATTTGTAAAGACTGCGTAGGGGCCAACAAACACATTGTCCTCAATTATTACGCCCCGATACACGGATACACCGTTCTGTATCTTGACATTGTTGCCTACTACTGCTCCTTGGTCAATATATACATCCTTCCCTATGTTACAGTTCCTGCCTACCTTTGCTCCACTCCTTATATGTGCAAAGTGCCAGATACGTGTGCCTTCTCCTATTTCTGCGCCGTCCTCAATGATTGCAGTTGGATGAGCAAAGTACTTTTTGGATAGTTCGACCATGTTGTCGATATGAAAATACTTCCTTAATTGTTTTTCTGGTTTATAGCCATAACTGTATTGAGACGGCTACTTACCTAGGAGTTTTTTCCACGAGTCCCACTCTTTTCTTGCGATGGGTGGCGGCTCGGGGTTTTTCTTTAGCCATTCAACAGCAAATCTTTTTGTCTTAGGGTCGCTTGGATAGCCTGAGCCAAAGTCTCCATATGTCTTCTTTAGCTCCTCGATTATGCTGTCCCTCTCAACCTTTGCAACTATAGATGCGGCGCCGACGATTATGTATTTTTCGTCGGCATGGTTTTCAACCACGAGCCGGACAGGTATCTTTAGAAGGGATTTTACAGCTTCGGCGTATCTATCTGGGACGGGGTCTGGGCTATCTATGTAAACAGTTTCAAGGGGAATGCTTTGTGCCACTTTGTTTATGAGCCCAGCTGCCATAGCTGCCTCTAGGTAGTTTAGGTTCTGGTAGCATTCGCCCTTGACGGCGCAGTCTATTAGGTGTGGTTCAACTATGACCTTCTCGACGCCGCACCCGATACTTGGGAGGATTTTTGCCAGCCTTCTCCTGGTAGATGGTGCAACCTTCTTTGAGTCCTTGAATCCGAGGCTTGCGAGTAGCTTTAGCTTTTCTCCTGGACAGTAGACCATAGCTATAACCATGGGCCCAATCATTGGGCCGCGTCCAGCCTCGTCTATGCCTGCAATGAAAGACACAGAACCCAGTACAACTCTAATTATAAAAACTGTAATGGTTTGGGAACTGTATCAGCCTTGAACAAGAACCTTGACCGAGATTAGTCCTTTTGTTGCTAAGCTGTAAAGTGTCCTGAGAACTTCCTGCGTCGGCATATTTGTCTTGCGGGAAACATGTTCAAGTAGCTCGGTCAGGGGGATAGGTTTCCTACCCAAGATGTTTGTGTATCTAAGTGTTTCCTCGTAGACCTTTATTTCCAGCTCTGACAGGGCAGTGTTTAGGAGGCTCTGTGCTTCGTTCTTTATTTTCGCCAGCTCTTTGTAGATGGCATTTGGATCTATTGGCTGGGGGTCCTGTTTTGCCTTTGAGAGGTATTCTTCTATCTGTTTCAGCCGGGCCTTGGATTGTTCTATCTTTGCCCTGTCTTGGAGTGATGCGACGACTTCTGCTTTTGCCAGTACTTCTTGTGTTGTTGCGACCTCTCCTTGCAGGATCGATACTGTTTTGTTGTATTCTGTCTTAGTCTTAACATACATCTGGTATAGTTGCTGTTTTATTTCTTCGACGCGCTTATATAAGTCGTTGAAATCGTTGTAGTCTTCTTGTTGGATCTTCTCGGCTTTGCGGAGCAATCTGACCGCGTCGGAGTAAAGCGACGGGTTGAGATTCTGGATTACGTCTGTCCACTTTTCCAGTTCATGCCTGTTCTTCTCTATTTCATTCATGGAGCTTTCGATGTGGTCGATTTTTCTGAGAGCATCCTCGATAGTTGTAATTAGTGTATGAAGCCTGGTAGAGTATTCTTCAAGAGAGCGTGCTGTACGCTCAACCTCTTGGAGGGCTGGCGGCTCAGGAATATTTAGGAGAGTAAACGACTTGTTTAAGATTCTTTCTAGAAGTGGGTTTCTTGAGGCTCTTTCCTTCAGAGACTTGTACAGTGCTTCTAGACGCTCTATCTTTTCGGCCGTACTGGAAGAAGTTTTAGATAAATAGTATAGCAAGTCGTTTTTCTTTTTAGTTGTTAGAGCAACCGCTTCTTGACTCATATGAACATAGATAGGCGTATTTTGAAAAAATTATCATTGAAAATAACTTTTAGGGGCCAACTTTAGATTAACCCCTTTTCTTTTGCCTTTTCTATGACCTCTTTTACTAGGTCTTCCTTGGTCTTTCCCTCTGTCTGCACACCTAGTTTTTCTGCGAGCTTCTTTAGATCCTCATCTGAAATTGCAGTAGTTGTTTCCTGTTTCTTTGATGCTTCTTCTACTGAGGAAGTGACCTTTTGTGTTTCTTCTCGGAAGACTCTGACTGCTTCGCCTGCTGCCTTCGCAAGCTCCGGAAGCTTCTTGGGGCCGAAGAGTATAAGGGCGAGGATTATGAGTAGGATTATCTCAGTTGGTCCAATCTGGAACTGTAGTGTAACGACTTGCGGTGGGTATACGGGAAGCATCTTTTCGCCCAAAAAGATTGTTAACGCATATTAAAAAACTTTTTCAGACCAAAGAAATATCGAGAAGCAAAAGAAATTTTAATAGAGCATTATATTCATGGGTGTGAAACACAAGCCTATAATTGCTGTTCATGGTGGCGCCGGCAGAGCGCGAAGAATGAGCGATGAGGAAAGAAAAGAGATAGAAAATGCATTGATGGATGCTCTTAAATCTGGCCTAGATGTCTTGCGGAGTGGCACGGCTCTTGACGCTGTGGAAGAAGCTGTCAAAACAATGGAGGCTTCTGGACTATTTAACGCTGGGAAAGGCGCCGTGGTCAACCTCAAAGGGGAAATAGAGCTAGACGCTGGCATAATGTGGGGAAAAACATTGTCGGCAGGCGCCGTGGCCGCGCAAAAGTATACTTGGAATGCTATTTCCCTAGCAAGAATAGTCATGGAGAAGACGGACCACGTTCTCATCGTAGGTGAGGGCGCAGACTTCCTTGCAAAGAAATTTAATCTAGAGCCGCACCCGGGTCCTACAAGAAGAGTGCTGGAGAGATACAATGAGTACAAGACGCAGGTAAACGAGAAGAGATTCGAGCTCTGGAAAAATAATTACGAAGTTAAAGACCTCTATGCAGGGGACACTGTTGGGGCAGTTGCTTTTGATTCTGAAGGAAACCTTGCCGCCGCAACAAGCACGGGAGGCTTGTTCTTGAAGCTACCTGGCAGGGTGGGAGACTCCCCTATACCTGGGGCCGGCGTGTACGCTGAGAACGGCGTCGTAGCTGTGTCTGCCACGGGTGTTGGCGAGGTCATGATGAAGCTGTCCCTTGCGAGTAGAATAGCGTCCCTTGTTAGGAGCGGCTTGGCCCTGGAAAAGTCTTTAGATGAGGTTGTTTCGCTTGCAAGTAAGCTCTTTGGCGCAAACACTGTGGGCATCATCGCTATAGATGCTCAAGGTAACTATGCTGAAAACACAAATGCCGAGGTTTTCTTTCGTGGCTGGGCGTCTCCAAGCGAAGGCTTGCTGAGGTCGCCTTCGAAGTAGCTCATCTTCCTTTATACAAACAGTAGAGCGATTGGCAAAAACACGAATGTAGATATGAGTGTCGATACAAAGACTATTCCCGACGTGGTTTTCGGGTCTAGTCCAAGTTCACGTGCAATAACAACACATGAAACGGCGCTGGGCATAACTGACTCTATTATTGCTACTTTAGAGTCTATCCCGCCGATCAGCCCAAGCCAAATTAAGAGCCAAGTTATAGAGATGGCTACCACGAGCCTCAGGAAGTATGTTTTTATTCCGTCTAATAGTGAGAAGTCTAGATGCGAGCCAACCTCTACACCTAACTGTACAAGTGCGACTGTCGAGGCAACATTCCCAAGAGTGGAGATGGGTTCCAGAACTATTTCAGGTATTTGTAGCCTAAGAGACGCAAACAAAACAGCTAACAGTATTGCATAGGTGAGAGGGTACTTTAGCAACCTCTCTAAGGGGCTCTCTTTTCTATCATTCGCCAAATAAATTGGGGAAAGAATGTTCGAAGTGATATTGTTTCCCAATATATAGAAGCCAACACTTGCAACACCGGTATTTCCCCAGAGATTTTGCGCTATACCAAGAGGAATATATCCAGCGTTTGCATACATCGAGGTAAGTATGAGCTCTTTTCTCTTGAAGAGCTTTCTCCCTATAGCAAAGGTCACCAATACGAGAATAGAGCTCAACAAGCTTAGATTGACAACTGATAAGTCGTGTTTTCCGCTTAGCCTGGAATACGTAGAGGTGAATAAAAGAGGCGTAAGAAAAACATAGAGCACGATCTTTGCAAACAGTCCTACCTCGTTCTCTTTTGGCTTATAGAAATAGCTGAACAATAGTCCGGAAAACAGCGGGAGATATATGTCTAGCAATTCTTGAAGCATCGCTTGATAATAAGCAACTTTTTAATTTAAGCAGTGCTAATAAAAACTGATAAAAATGTTTGCAGTTTATTTTGCAAAGGGAAAGACAGCTTTTACAGCACACTTTCCCTGGAGGGTAAGCATAGTGGCCTTCATGGCTAATCCCCCTGTCCTTAAAGAGGATGTTCCAGCCCTTAAGGAGACATTCTCGGCTCTGACTAGTGACGGTTTCTTCGACATGATCGAGGTTCAAGCCTTAAGCCAGGAAGCCTGGCAAGCCGTCAGCCCAATCTTGTCCTCGAGCACCGTTGAAGTTGCGTTTGGCGTGCAACCACTCGTATTGATGCAGGGCTATAATCCTTCTTCACTCAAAGAAGAGGAAAGGAAAAGGGCTGTAGCAAAACTAGTCGAAGTAGTTAGGACTGCGGCTAGCAGGGGCGTAACAAAGGTTGCGTTTTCAAGTGGTCCTGACCCTGGGCCGGAAAACCGGGAGGCCGCAAGGGACTCTCTAGTTAAGAGCCTTAAAGAAATAACGGCAGAAGCGAAAAAACTAGGAGTCACAATTATTCTTGAGACGTTTGACAGGGACTGGGACAAAAAACAGCTTATAGGACCGATACGTGAAGCGGTAGAGGTAGCGAAAGAGGTCAAAGCTGACTTTGACAATTTTGGTTTATTGTGGGACCTAAGCCACGGACCCATGCTCAACGAGAAGCCAGGAGACATCAAGGTCGCGAAGGACTACCTTGCACATATACACATCGGCTGCACAAAGAAGTTGCCAGACGGCAGGCTGGTAGACTGGCATCCAGGCTTCTATAGGCCGGGAGCCATAAACGGGGTCAACGATGTTGCAGACCTGCTCAAAGTTCTCCTCGAGATCAACTATGGTGGAGCCATAGGCTTCGAAGTCAAGCCTGAAGAGGGCCAACACTGGCTTGAAACTGTGCAAGCCGCAAAAGGCGTCCTGTACTCTGCGTACCACAAGGTCTTGGGTGAAATGATCCATGGCTAAGCTTAGGATAATTTTTCCACAAAGCATAGGCGTAGTAGAAGTAGAGCTTACAGGCAAAAACCCGAAGACACTCCAAGCACTTAAATCAGCCGCACCGTTCGAGAGCAGGGTAAACCTCTGGGGAGAAGAGATTTATTTTTCGACGCCGGCACGTGTAGCCCAGGAAGTGGCACAAGATGTTGTTGACGTTGGAGATGTTGCCTACTGGCCACCCGGAAGGGCGCTCTGCATCTTCTTTGGGCCAACACCTGTAAGCAGGGGTAGCGAGATTAGACCAGCGAGTCCAGTCAACGTTATAGGAAAAGTGATTGGCGACACAGAGAGACTTAAAAAAGTAAAAGACGGGGAAGTCGTCAAGGTGGAGTTTGTAGAATGAGTGGAAAAAAGCTTAGATTAAAGAGGCTTTTTAGAAATGGAAGAGCCCTTATAGTTGCACTCGACCACGGAAGAAGACACGGACCCATCCCAGGTGTTGAAAACCTTGGAGAAACAATTTCCCGAGTCATGCAGGCAGAACCAGACGCCGTCATGGTTACGCCCTCAATGATTGAGCACTACTATGAACTTCTTTCTGGAACCTTTGTAGTTGCAAGGATAGATGGTACTGGGACTGTTAAAAGCCTAGACGAGACTGACGACAGACTTATCTCGACGGTTAATAGAGCTGTGAAAGCTGGGGCCGACGCTGTAAGCGTAATGGTTTATCCAGGTAGCAGGAACGAGAACTATCTCTGGGAGAAACTGGCAAGCGTAGTTGAAGAGGCAGATAGCCTAGGCATACCAGTAATGGCAGAGGTCGTGCCAAAGCCTCCACAATTCACCGAGTATGGTGCAGACGTCGTCGCCTATGGCGCAAGGATAGCCGCTGAGCTGGGAGCAGACATAGTTAAGACTGTGTACCGCGAAGACTTTAAACTTGTAACGAGGAGCGTCCCTGTTCCAGTAGTTGTCCTAGGCGGCCCAAAGTCCTCCTTTAAAGACACATTGCTTATGGTTCAACAGGCAATTAAGAGCGGTGCTTCTGGTGCGGCTATTGGCAGGAACATTTTCCAGCACAGCGACCCGGCAAAGGCGACAAAAGCATTCATGATGGCAGTCCATACAAATAAAACGATAACTGAAATCCTAGAGGAGCTGGCCATCCCAGAATAGTGACACAACTGCTGGGTTATCCTTTTTTCCCAACATGCTTTAAGGCTTTATGCTGAACAGGGTATTTACCAAGCATTTTCCTACATGACTCAATGTTTTCGCTTTGAGTTGAGGAAGTATTATGTAAAATAAACTTTATATATCAGTTCTGGATTAATAATTTGATGGTGAATGGCAAATGTTGAAGATGCAGAAAAACTGTCAGAGGTGTTGCAGGTGCTAGCGAACCCTATAAGGCTTAAGATGCTTGCCCTTATCGCTGTAAGGCCACGCTATGCCTACGAGCTCTCCAAGTACCTGAAGCTGTCTTACCCATTGACCCACTTGCATCTGAATCTTCTCGAGAAGGCAGGCTTTATATCCGGGAGCTATGTTGAGGGGCCTAGAACAAAGAAAGTGTATCGTCTAAACGACTTCCAGCTTGTTATCTCTGGAGAGATTTTAAGGAAAATAGGTGAGAAGCTTGAGAGTCCCTAACTATGCAGTTGTAGTCGGTATTATTATATCATTAATTCTGCTCGTTTGGATACCTTACAACGTTATCCAGGCTGTATCCAACAAGACACTTGACACGCTGTTCGGCGCGATTATAGTTTTAGTCAGCATGGGGGCCGGCGGGACCCTAGCATTTTTCTCGATTGCTTTCGGTTTCACAGAACCGTTTGTCTCCACTGGAGATGTTGACAGAAAGAGACGCGAATTAAGAGAAATTGAAGAGAAAATGAGAATCTATAGGGCTCGTCAGAGGGCTATGCTGGAAGAGCTTGACGAGATAAAGAGGCTTCTAGAGGAAATAAGAGACCTGCTAAAGGAGGGTATGGCTGTATGAGTTCAGAGAAAGAATTGAAGTATAAAGACTTGTCAGACGAGGAAGTTGAGGAGCTTATCCAGAAGAGGCTTAGAGAGATAAAGAATGTGCTCACGGAAATCAAGGAAATTCTGCAAGAGGCAGGTGTCAAGTGATGGCAGAGCTATTCGACAAGTATGAGAGGACTCTTCGCGGACAATCCACGGCTTCTAGCAAGGTTGACAGTGTTCATATTGCCGGTAGCGGTGTGGTTGCTGGCGGCAAATACAATAGGATATCCATCTCTGGCTCGGGAAAGGTGACAGGAAATGTAGAAGCGGAGGAAATAAAGGTTTCCGGGTCTGCACGCTTCATGGGAGACGTAACGGCACAATTTTTCAAGTGTGCTGGTTCGTGCAAGATAGAGGGCAATGTTAAAAGTGACCTTTTCAAGTCTGCCGGGTCTATTTCTATAAGCGGCTCCATCGAGGGAAACGAGGTAAAGATTGCTGGCGCACTGAAGTCCTATGGGATAAAGGCTAGAATATTACATGTCTCTGGGAGCTTTAAGGCAGAGAGCGTTGAGGCCGAGGAGGCATTCTTTGAAATATCAGAGGAAGCTGTTGCTGAAAAAATAGTTGCAAAAAGGATTACAGTTAGGCCTTCCCGAGGCGAAAATATGCTGTCTCTTGGAAAGATACTTAAATATGCTTTGAGACGCCATGCTCTACCAATATTGGAGGCTAGAGAGATCTCAGCGGACAGCGTTACCGTGGAAGACGTAATCATAAAGGGAAACATTGTAGCTAAGGAAATTGTCTTGAGGGGTAAAGCAGATATTGTTGGAAGCATTCAGGGAGAAGTAAAGAAAGAAAAATAATTTTTATTCTTTTGTAGTCCTTTTCTCTATCATTTCTTCGAAAGGCTTTAGGAACTTGAAGAGTTCTAGGGGTAGTACAAATTTGGTTGAAGGCGAGGAAGCAATATCCTTGAGGGTTGTGAAGTACTGGAGCATCAGGGTTTTCTCGTCTATGAGTTTTGCCTGGTCATCTAGATACTTCAGTGCCAGCGCTGCTCCCTCAGCCCTAAGAATCGCTGCCTGTTTCTCTCCTTCAGCCTTAAGTATCATTGCTTCTTTTTCTCCCTGTGCCACCTTTATTGCGGCTTCCCGTTTTCCTTCCGCCTCTGTAACCATTGCTCTCCTGTTCCTCTCTGCGGACATCTGCTTGATCATTGCGTCTTGGACTTCTCTTGGCGGGAGTATTTCCCGTATTTCCACCGCAGTTACCTTCACGCCCCACCGGGCGGTCACTTCGTCTAGTTTTTCGCGTAGAACCTCGTTTATGTATTCTCTCTTGGCAAGTACTTGATCCAGCTCTATATCCCCAACGACGGCCCTGAGGGTAGTAGTAGCTATTCCTACTGCTGCACCGCGGAAGTCAGAAACCTCTACGACGCTCCTCTTTGGATCTATTACTTTAAAATAGATGAGGAAATCTATGTCTACTGGAGCATTGTCCCTTGTAATACATGTCTGCTTTGTTACTTCTATATATTGTTCCCTAAGGTCGACCGTTATGCCCTGCTCTATAAATGGGACGAGGAATACTAGTCCTGGCCCCGCTATCCTGACTACGCGTCCAAGCCTTAGTACGACGAGGCGCTGGTACTCTGGAACTATTCTTATATAGCTTGCAATTATCCATACAAAGACGAAGAGCAAAACGAAGAGGAGTATTAGTGTTACTGGGTCCATGGTTTTTCGTTTTTTAATCTAGCCACTTTAATATATCTTTTATTCTTTAGTGGGTTCTTTTCCTTGCCCGCCTAAGGGCTCTACTTTGAGTATGAGGTTTTCTATGCCTCTCACAATAACTCTGCTTCCCTGGGGGATGTCGGTATCCGATTCGGCTGTCCAGTCTTCTCCCTCGACATAAACTATTCCTCTTCCTCCCCTGGGAATAGCTGTTTTGGCATAGCCAACTTTTCCCATGAGTTTGTCTTGAAGCGTAGGCGTCTTCATTTTTAGTGTTTCGAGCGCTTTTGCGATTACGAATGCTAGCAGGATAACTATGAGTAAGAGACCGATAGAGACAATTGTTATGCTGGGGGAAAACATTGGGTAAGGTCTCGACAAGTATTCAAAAATTAGTGCAATGATTATTAGGGCTATTCCTGATACGCCCGCAAGCTGAATGCCCGGCTTCTTGAACTCGAGAAATACTAGGGCTATCCCCAGTATGCTGAGGACAAATGTGGTAATATTTATTCCCGTGACGTTGAAGGTATAAAGTGCAATGATTATGAAGGCTGCTCCAAGTATGCCCCAGCCCTGGAAGCCTGTCACCTTTAGCTCAAGGAAAATAAGTAAAACTCCTAGTAGCAGGAGCAGGATCGCGACTGCCGGATCCAGAATTATGGATAGAAAGTCGCTTACAACGTCTCCTGAAACATAGACTTTTTCTGCTGTCTGCAGGTTTTCCTTTGACAAAAGCTCCTCAATACTGTTAGCATTACCTTGGGTTATCCCTAGTGCAGAGGCCTCACTCTCTGTAAAGCTTTCTGCTCCCTTTACCAGTCGTTCAGCTATACCCCTTGAATCATTTACGCCCTTCTTGGACAGAAGACTTGAAACCCTGGCCACCATGTATTCAACAGTTTTTGGATCGTCTGGGTAAGGCTTTATGGAGCCGATAACTGAGCCTTTACCCATGTAGAGTTTGTCTGTAGCCATCGCTATTACTGCGGCTGCGGATGCGGCTTTCCCTCCTGGTGGAATCCAGGAGATTGTTTTTATATCCGATGAAACTAACAGGTTGATGATTTTATCCATTGAGTCCAGGTAGCCTCCATAGCTATCGATTACAAGGATAAGTATGCCTCCTTTTGCCGACTCAACGCCTCTCTTTACAAGGTAGTAGGTCCCCTCGTCTATCCTGCTTTTTAACTCAACTATAACGACTGTTTGCGGGTTTTCCCGGGAAAGAGTTATAAAAACTAGAATAAATGTAATTAGAATAAAGAGGAACAGCCGAAAACTTTTCTTCCTCATCTTGCCCAAATTAATTTATGCCTGTGTATAATTAAACTTTTACCTTGAGTGCTTGTAAAAAGCTAGAGGAGCTCTAATGCTATGGCCACTATGCTTACTACAGATGTCGCGATGATGTTTGTAACCTCGTTCGTGATATAGGTGTATCCAGATACATGAATTGTTTCGCTTCCGCACCCGTGGATCCTCTTATCTGTCAATGTGTTGCACTTTGGACAATAGTATTTTACCTGAAGTGTCGCACCAACTAGTGAATCGACGACTTCTCCCAGCCACCCCAATATGAATATCACGGAAAATATCTCGATCTTTGCTAGCGTTGGATGCTCAACCATACTTATAACCATGGCTACAGCGGCAGTCAGAAATGACCCCAAAAGAGAGCCAAAGGTGCCCAGCAACGTCACACCGCCGGACGTGCCCGCCTCTACGACCTGTGAAGGCCTCGTGATTAGTCTCGGCTTTGATTTGGAGAGGGAACCTATTTCTGCCGCCCATGTGTCTGCATTTGAGGAAGCTATAGCTACGTAGACTCCGACAAGTAACGCGTTACCTATGTTATGAGGGGAGAATACGTAGAGAACAGAGAACAGAGCTGCAACTCCACCTGCACCAATTACTTGTGCCAGGCTTCTGCCGCTTTCCTTCTCAGAGGCGCCTATGCTTCTCTTATATTCGAAGTTGAGCCTGGTTAGCATAGATGAAGAGAAAAAGAAGAAGAGCGAGGTAATAAAGACACCAACACCCGCCAAGAGGTAGACACCAGAAAAAAGTATGCTTAAAACTGCCGCCTTCTTCTCGAGGTAGGACTTCTTGTATGCATAGGCCCCGAGGGGTATGCCGATCAGTATACCGATCAGGAAACGTGAGACTTCTTCAATTATCACAAACCTTGATGAAGATTTGCTGGGTATAAATAGGTGTGTTAGTTACTAGTCTTTACACAGTCAACAATATCTCTACATATCAAGAGATTCTACTCAAGAACTAAAGAGATTTTTATAGCGACTCGAGAAGAACAAGGCTCTTGACAGCATGGAATGTATAGTCTAGTGCCGATGCTCCAAGCTCTCTTGAGCGTCTAAACCCGCCGTTAGCGTTCTGAAGACTTGTTACGTATTCGAGATGGCTTGAGACGTACTTGGGCCTAGACCCAAGTATTTCTAAGGAACGCAACGCGTAGTAGAGGTTTTCAATAAATGCGGTCTTCGAGCCCGGTGTAGAGCTAAATCCTCCATCTATATTTTCACATGCATAGATCCACTTAACGAGATTACTTGTCTCTGGTAAATGATCAACAGTCGAGAGAGCCTCAAGTGCCCAGTAGGCCACCTCTAAGGAGACCGGCGTACCTAAGCCACCATTGCTCAATGCATCTTTTAATAATGGGTATGCTTTTTCTTCCGCTTCTCCATCGAGGCCTCCCAGCTTGTGAAGTGCGAGAACAATCATCGACGTCCTAATTGGGACAGGTGTCAAGTCTGCTGAAGTCAAAGTAAAAGTTGCATCTTTAGATTTGAGAACGCCTGACTCATCTATCAGCTGTTCTGCCTCGAAACTTGGGAGAATATAATCCCCATTCATGTTTGAGGCTAACGCCTTCATTAGATACTCTGATGCGCCCCTAGGGTCTCTCGGAGAAGCACCAAGCAAAGATAAAGCCATTATCGAATAAAATGCAACTTCGACACTACTATAAGTCCCATCCTCGTGCTGTAGGTGCCTCAAAAATTCTACCGCCCTATCTCTACGGGGAGGCTCTACGCCCAAAGTCTCTAAGATCGAAAGAGCGTAGTAGGTATCCTCAGCCGAGGACTCAAACATGTCTAGGTACTGGAAGGACAGGTAGCCCCCATCACTGCCCTGCTTTGATAAAACGTATTTTATAACAGCGTCCAGGTTAATTCTGGTCAACGACTTAGTCAGCATATATAGCCACCTCCAACGACTTCTAAAGCCGCCGACTTAAAATAAGGCTCACTTAATATGCTTTGTTAAATCTCTCTTTTTGTGCTTTCTTCCCGCCAGAACAAGATTATTGGCGGAAGACCATGTAACATGAACATAGCCTCTGATAATATTGGAACTTCAAATAATCATTGCTTTGAGTGTTTTCCTTTAGGCTTGAGCTGGAACAGTGCTGACCAGCCGGATCCAACCAGTGCCTCGATGGCTTTCGTCCACGACTTTGCCTCGTTCTCGGTAATTGTTCCAATGTATCTGTAGTCGTGCTTTTCTATGTAGGAACGAAGCTCGCCCAAAAGACTGTTTAGTTTCTTTAGCTGTATTTCTTTCAGTTTCTGAGCGGTTGCTTCGGGGAGCCTTGAATATATCTCCATAAAGTGTTTGTAGCAGAGTATCGATTCTGGGTTACTTTCGTAACGGCTAAGCAAGTTTGTCGTATCTAGCTTAGAGACAAAAGAGGCAATGTAAGACTCCTCAGTTTTCTCGAGCTCAGAGCATATGTAACATTTCGTTGAAAGTGGAGTATCCGTATTTATGCTTTCTACAAATCTGCTTAACAAGTCTTCCACTATGATTGCGGGTCCCAAGCCTCCTATTAGGGGGTCTTGCTTAGCCATCTCTATGACTTTTTTATAGTGATACCCGCAAAGACCGTTTCCTTTGTTTATTTTTTCCCTTACGTATGGGTCATTTACGTGCTCGTATAGGATTATCCATATGAGGTTGTTTTCAGATTTTTCTAGCGTTCTGCAGATGGGGCATCCGCCCTTTGATATTGAGTCGACAAGTGCCAAGTAGATTACGTCTTTTTCGCTCGTCCTAGGCTTTTTGAGAAGCATTTTGTCACCTTTCACTTGTGTTATTTTGCTCTCTTCCCAGAATACTCTTGTATTTTTGAAGAGTCTCTTCGATGGACTGTATTACTTCTGCATCATTTATTTCGGGGGAGTTTTCCTCTTTCCTAGAGGCAAGAACATATTGATCCAGATAATATTTGACAGTTGCATGCATCTTGTCCAAATAATTATCCATGTTTTGATCCTTAATACCGTACCGTTGGAGTAAATGTTCAAGGGTACTTACGACGCTAGAAAGAGTCATAGCTAGTGACTTCATTTCCTCGTAGATGTCTCTAAGTTTAAGCCTGTAATAGATGTATGCCGATTCGACTTTGAGAAAATAGTATCTTCTGTCCCATACTTCCCTGTCATGTATGTATTTGTCATATTTTTTCTCCAGTTCCGAGTATTCGTAGCCTTTTTTTAGTAGTTCTATAACAGCTTCTTCAAAGCCGATGTTGTTGCTTATTGAATAATTCGTCACTAGCTGATGAATATCTTCGGGGATCTTCAAGCTGACCTTCTTCTCTTTCTGGTTCATTTTCTCGACTGCCCTATCTTTGGGTTCATAAAAAATGTTGTGCGTTCTTCGTTAATTTGCGACTGAGAGCATTAAAAGCTCTTGGTATTTGTTCTGATTGTTTCGTGAAACTGGCCACATAGATTATTGAAGATGGAGGCTATGGGCAATAAAACCAGGGAAAAGGTTTGAGTGGTGGTGGGCTAGAGCTCGAACTCTATTTTTTCGTAGCCGTAGACCTTTTCTCCCTCGTTGAGTCTAAGTATCAGAATGTTTGAGCCTATTATTTCTACGGTTCCGCTCATTTGGACGTCTGTTATTCTGCTTTTCAATGGAAAGTACCAGTATGCTGTTATCGGGTAGTCAGCGACAGTATTTTCATAGATATTTTCATAGTAGTTTTTTCCTTTGAGGGGTTTTCCCTTGAAGAAAATAAAATAGGTGATGAACGGTTCTTCTGGGACAGATTTGAACCCTATATCTACTCCAACGACTCTGGGGCGTACCCTTTCGCCGTTAAGTATGACTTCTTCCTCGTCCAGGAAGCCCTGCATGTTGGAAGCCAAGAGTTTAAGTTCTTTTTCGAGCTTTTCTTCGTCTTCTACGAGCTCGTGGTAGACGCCCTCGCTGTCAAAATAGTCAAAAACGATTGTTTGGTAGACTTCTAGCCTTCTCGTCACAACGAATATGCCTGTAGCGCTCATTGGCTCTAGTTCTCCCACATACACCTACGATGAAAAGGCTCTTTAAAGACCTTTCTGTCTAGGCATCTTTTTTCCTTGGGTCCTCTATTTGTTTAAAAAATTTTAGAAGAGATAAAAATATCTAATTTTTGTTTCAAGACTAATATTAGTAGTAAAAAATGATCAAAACTGCTGTCATGCTTGCTGGGGGTAAGGGGACACGCCTAAGACCATTAACCTATACGACTCCCAAGCCTCTTCTTCCCGTGGGAAACTTGCCCATTATGGATCACATATTGACCCTTCTCCATCTACATGGATTCAAGAAAGTAGTGATCGCGGTAAACTACCTTGCAGAAAAGATAATCAACCACCTAGTAGCTAAGTGGGTCGATACAGACCTAGAAATCGTTGCGCCACTTATTCATCCTGCAGACACGGCCGACGCAGTCAGGAAACTCTCAAACTACATAGACGAAGACTTCATTGTAACCATGGGGGACGTCATCACAAACATAAATCTCAGATCGTTCGCTGACCATCACGAGAAAAATGGTACACTCGCAAGTATCGCTCTGATAGAGGTCCCCTCTCTGAGAGACTTTGGCGCAGTCCTCGTCGACCAGAACGGCTACATTTATCATTTCCTCGAGAAGCCCGATCTTCAAGAAATGTATGTGACCTCTATTGCTTTCGCAATGCTGAGCACTAGGCGTGTAAATCTCTTTGCGAACCTTGCCAATAGCGGTTTCTACGCATTCAAACACGAAATACTAGAGATACTGGAAGAAAACCCGCATCTTATGGACTTCGGAAAACATGTGTTTCCCTGGCTACTGGAAAATGGATACAGGATATCGGGATGGTATGCCTCTGATGTCTACTGGGTTGACGTTGGGCGCCCCGCAACGTTCTTGAGGGCAAACTTTGACCTCTTGGATGGATACGCTGAGCCGCTGAAGCCCTATGGTAAGGCTGTTGATGGAAACTTCTTTGGAGAAAACGTTGAGCTCCGGCATGGGGCAACGATAATTCCGCCCGTCGCTTTGGGGGACAATGTAGAAATAGATGGGGGCGCAGTTATTGGTCCCTATGCTGTTGTAGGTAGCGACACATTTATAGGAAAGAAGACAAAAATCAGGAACTCCGTGATAATTGGTAAGACGACGATCCTTGAAAACGTCTTAGTTGAAAATAGTATTTTGGCAAAAAATATTTTAGTCGAAAATGATACTGTTATAAAGGAAAATAGCGTGATTGGAGATGGTGTCGTCATTAGGAGAGGTAGTGTTTTGGGCCCTGGAGCTACTGTCTACATCTCGCAGAGGTGAATATACATGAGAACTGGTCCATTCCCAATATATAACAATAGGATCTATGGCATAGCTAATTCCCAGCTTACACCGGAAAACATGGCCGAACTTGGAGCTGTTCTAGGAACAATCCTTGGAGAGGGGGCTCTCGTAGTCGCTGCCCGAGACCTTTATCCGCCCTCGAGAATGCTTAAGAGAGCCTTCACATCTGGACTAATGTCTACAGGAAACTCTGTAATTGATTTCCACTCTGCGACTCTTCCAGAGCTGGCTTTCGCAGTAAAGCGTTTTGGTGCAAAAGCAGGTGTCCACTTCTCTGTGGCCCCGCACATGGACTCGGCTATCCAGGTGAAAATAATTGATGCTGGAGGCGTTGAGCTGTCCTATGAGAAGCTTAGCGACCTTATTGAGATGTATGAAACAAGGCACATTGTTCGAAGCATCCCGAACAGGATTGGGTGGGTAAGTTATGCCGAGTACATTCACGACATATATGTTTCTTCGGCTAGCAGTTTTGTGGACTCTTCCCCAATTGTAGCCAAAGAGCCACTCGTTGTCACCGACCTAAACCACGGGCCGGCATCTGACGTGTTGCCCAGCTTCCTTGGCAGTATAGGTGCCAGGTTAGTCGCGATAAAGGCTGGGAGACCACCCTCTGCCCTCAAGCCTCGACAGCTCCCACCTGTCCGAGACATATTCATGCTACAGGATATAGTTAATGCTTCTCAGCCGGCCTTCGGAGCGGCTTTAAGCACTGACGCTTCACAGGTATTCATCATAGATGATAAGGGAAGATACGTAGATCCAGACAAGCTCGTCGCCGCAATTGCCTTAATGCTTCCCGAGGCTCACGCCTAGTAGTCACAGACTCTACAAACAGGCTTGTCGATCTAGCCGCTGAGAAAAATAGACTGTATCTTTTGAGGATAAAGGGGCAGGCAAGCGACGTTTCAAGGGGAATACGTAAAGTTAAGGCGAGCCTTGCGGCTACTGATTCAGGCGAGTTTATATTCTCACAGTTCTCGTTGTCCCCCGACGGAATGCTCTTTATAGGAAAACTTCTCGAAATACTCTCGACTGAGGAGGTAAAGCTTTCAAGCATACTAGATACCCTGCCAGAGATCCAAGAATACAGGCTTGATATAGACGTAGACGAAAATCAGGGCAGAAAGATAATCGACCATGTAGCCTCACTCTACACCGAGATAGTTGTCACACCTTTGTCGATAAAGTACCGCTCAAATGGTGTATGGGTAAAGCTAGAATACGACCCACAGAAATCCAGGCTAACAGTGTGCGGCGACGCAACGAATAAGGCGGCCATTGAGATAGTCAAGAAAGAGTACGAGAAGATAAACCAGCTTATTCAAAGCCTGAGCTAAAATGATATTTTTTGACTCTAAGAGAGTTGAGGAACTAGCCAGACTGCTCAGCCAGTCTGGCAATGATTTTTACGAATTCTTTATAGAGAGAGACCCACAATACACTGCCGTCAGAGAAATATTATCAAAAATGGGCTTCTCGGAGGGCGCCTTCTACATAGTTGGTGTAGCCATTGTAAGCTATATGCTTGCCACGAGGGGGGAAGATCACTGGATGACGGCCGCGAGCTATGCTTCAGGCGACCCAGACCAATCCTTGTTAAGCTTTGTAGAGTGCTCGGCCTCGCTTAGAAAATTTAGAACTGCAAGGATTAAACGTATCCAGAAATATATCCAAAACAAAGAGGAAATCATTGAAGCCTTTAAAGGTGAAGAAATAGACCTCGGAGAGTTCAGCTATAAACTTGCCGAGATTTTGGATGCAGATGTAAATGACAAAACGATTCTCTTTGCCTCTAAAATGCTTCTTTATACATGTCGGGCGGCAAATAAAGGCTTTAAAAACTTTGAAAAACTTCTAATCCCAGTCGACTATAGAGTTTCCCTTGTAACGCTTACTTCTGGCATAGCCAAGGGGTGGAGGTGCAACGAAAATCTAAGGAGCTTAGCTGGAGACCTAAGAAGTAGATATAAAAAAGAAGTCCAGGAGGCATGGAGACGGGTTGGAGAAGCTTCAGGAATACCTCCAATCCTATTAGACGCACCAATATGGCTTGTGGGAGGCTGTATTGATAAAGCAGAGTTTAACCCGCAGGAGATTTTGAGGTGTGTCCGAGAAAACTTGGCACCGAGTCCAAGCGTGTTAGAAGCCTTGAAGGAATTTTGGCGTGAACTTGACAATTGTAGAAACAATACGCGTCAATCCTTACTTTTCTTCGAGTAGATCGTAGTCTTCGGGCTCTAGGTAGAAATTATTTTTCCCCGTCTGCCAGTCCCGTATAATTATCCTTGCGGCTTCTTCAATTATTGGTTCGCCTCCCTTCTTTAAAAGCCCCCTTTTCTTTGCAAATTCCTCCAAGAACTGGTAGGGGTTATCCGACTCTATTCCGTACAGATCCTTTAAAAATGACGGCTTCTTTTTATAGATGAACTCGATAAGCTTCACTGCGGCTGGTACAGGGTCTTCTAGGGCCTCTGGCCTAAGTGCGCCCCGGAGGGCGAGCTCCTCCGCGGAAAGCCGTGGGACTATGCCGGGTGTATCGTAGACCCGTAACCATTTTGAGACCCTTAGCCTTGTCGTAGTCTTGGTGTAACCTGGGATTGGCGATGTACCCACGCTGTGAGACCCCTTGAGATAATTTATTAAGGTGGACTTCCCGACGTTTGGAATCCCTACCACGGCTACGAGTACTGGTTTGTTCTTGCTTTTCTTGGGGGCATGATTTCGTAGGATTTTCCACAGGTTTCTTGTTCCCAGCCTTTTGGCTACTGAAATAAATATAACTGGATGTCTTTTTCCTAGAACTTTTTTCCATTTGGCGAGAACTTCCTTTGGGACGAGATCGCTTTTATTTATAACGAGTATAATCGGCTTTCCAAGCTTCTCTGCGTATCTCTCTACTTCTATGCTTCTAGTCCCCCATGGGTCGCGTGCATCTACAACCTCTAGGACTAGGTCTACCTTCTTTATGAGCCGCTTAACCTGAGATAAGCTCATGTGAAGAAAAGAAAAAACATTGATTTATGGATTTTCCCTTTATATCATTTTGACTTTTTCTAGTGGTCTAATCTTTAAGACTTCCTTGTTTACTAGGGCTGGGGGCATTTCACCTTTTAGAACTGCAATGAGGTTTCTAGCCGCAAGTTCTGCCATTCTTTGTCTAGCCTCGATGGTTGCGCTTGCAATGTGTGGAGCAAGAACAACATTGTCAAATTTTGTCAAAGGATGAGTTGGAGGCAGAGGCTCCTGCTCAAACACGTCTAGTGCGGCTCCAGCGATCCATCCTTCCCTTAATGCTTTTACGAGGGCTTCTGTATCTACTACGGGTCCTCTAGCTGTATTTATAAGGTAGGCTGTCTTCTTCATTTTCTTCAATTTCTCTTCATTTATCAAGTGGTATGTATCCTTTGTCAGTGGAACATGTATTGACACGATGTCGGACTCGCTGAGAACTGTGTCTATGTCTGCGAACTGCATGTTTGGAAGTACTGTTTCTACGTCCCAGCGTCTCTCAAGGTCATAATACAGTATTTTCACCTCGAAACTAGAGAGTCTCTTAGCAGTGGCTACGCCTATCCTTCCGAGCCCTATGAGTCCAATTGTTTTTCCTTTAAGCTCTGGACCTGTCAGGAAATATGGGTTCCAGGGCTTGTCCCATTGTCCGCTCCTAATTATTTTGTCTGCCTCTACTATTCTCCTTGTAACAGCCAGGATTAGCCCTACTGTGAATTCTGCAACAGCATCAGTGAGGACGCCTGGAGTGTGCGTCACGTAGATCCCTCTCTTGGTGGCTTCTGGAATATCTATGTGGTCGAAGCCGACGGAATACGTGCTTATGACTTTAAGATTGGGGGCGGCATCCATTACTTCTGCGTCTATTTTGTCTGTCAAGAGGCATAAGAGGGCATCCTTGTCGCGAATCTTTTTGATAAGCTCTTCGCGGGACGGTGGATATTCTTTTGACTCGTGGAGCTCAATTTCACAGCATTCTCGAAGCATTGAGAGGCCTGGCTCTGGTATAATTCTTGTTACGTATACTTTTGGTTTTGGCACGAAATAATAATTATCTGGGAAAAGTATAATTGTTTTGCTATAAGTTAAAAATAAGAAAGATAATTTATAAACGAGTTATCTTTAGTACTTAAAGTCTCCAGGGTTAGGCCAGACCTGTGGAACTACTCCTGGAGGATAAGTTTTGTGTAGCCACTCGATGAACTCCGTTATTCTCTGGATCGCTGTTTCTACAACGACCTCTCCCTTTTCTCTGCTAGCCTTACTTGGGAAACCAACGCTTCCCTTCGGGTAATAGTGGATCTCCATGTAGGCGCTTATATCGTACCAGCCGAAGGGTCTTCCATAGACGTTTCCAGCCTTGTCTGCCCATTTGTCAGGGATTACTCCTACCATTTTTTCTGCGTCGCTTTCCTTTAGCTTTGCTGGGTCGACTAGTTTGGGTGCAACGTACCAGAGAACACTTGCCTCGAGTTCGTCGGCGTGTATGAATGGTGTCTCTAGGACAAGTCCTGGTTTGAGTTCTGTTCCCTGCCTTAGTATGTCTCTTACCCAGGCCCACCAGCTTGTAACTAAGATGAGGGCTTTTACTCCTTCCTCAATTATTGCCTTGTCCTTGACTATTGGTAAAACATATTCCTGACCGTGGCTGTTAAAGAGAATGATTTTTTTGAATCCTGCGTTGCTTAGCCATTTAACTACGCTTGTGACGTAATCGATATAAGCTTCTTTCTTAACGGGGATAGTTCCTGGCATGCCGTAGTGGTGCGATGGGTGCGAGCCATAGAATATCGGAGGGGCTACAGTTATCCCAGTCTCAAATGCTATACGTTCAGCAATGTAGGAACCGATGATTGTGTCCTCTCCGGTGGCTTGACCTAAACCATGTGATTCTGTTGATCCACATGGGACAAGTATAATGTCGTTCTTTTTTACTCTCTCAAGCAATTCAGCCATAGTCATTTGGTCTAGGTAGATTTTTTCGCCAAACTTGTTGTAATAGGGCTTTGAGAAACGTGCTTCGTATTCAACCATCCTTATCACCTATTTTATGCCATTGTCATATTTATTTGTTACGGCTTTATCGTTATCTTTCCATCTATCCTCTGGTGTGCACGTTCAAAAGCCTTGTAGACGTCGTCTAGGCTGAATCGAGAAGTAATTATCTGTGTCATATCTATCCTGCCAGCGGCCATAAGCCTTATCACGTTGCCGAAGTTCCCGAAGCCGCTGTGCCCCTGGCTACCAAATATTTGACCGCGTCTCACCTGGAAAACTTCGAGGTAAATTGGCACTTCTTGCGGGGCACGGCCAATCTGGATAATTTTGCCATTTATTGCCAGGCTTTTCTGCATGTGGGGAACTGTACGGTGTGGTGCACCCGCGGCCTCTATGTGGACGTCTGCTCCTTGCCCGTCAGTTATCTCCATGATTTTCTCCCATGGCTCTGTGCCATTCTTAGAGAGGTCAACTGGGTTAAACACGTAGTCGGCTCCAACTTTCTTTGCAAGTTCACGTCTTTCTGGGCTGACCTCGAAGGCTATAATTTTCCCGGCTCCCCCGGCCTTGGAAAGAGCAATAGCTGCTAGGCCTATTGGCCCAGCTCCCCAGACAACAACGTATGCTCCTGGTTTGAAGCCGCCGGCTCTCGTGAATATAGCGTGATAGGCGACGCTTGTTGGCTCTACCAGGCTTCCGGCTTCGAAGGCTTTTTCTTCGCTACCATACCTGTCTACTAAAGAATCTATTTTCCATGCATACTTTGCTTTTACAACAACAAAGTCAGCCATTGCGCCGTCGTGGGTGAAGCCGAGTTCACCAAATTCTAGGTCTGCCGGGTCATTTAGCCGTATGCAGTGGTTAAAGTCGACGCTTCTGCACGCGTCGCATTCACCGCACCAGAACATTTCTTCGCTTGTCACCATGTCTCCTGGCTTGTAGTTTTTCACGTTTGTCCCGACCTTTTCTACTACGCCGCTGAATTCATGTCCTATGACTACCGGGAATCTTGTGAGACCTGGGTAAATAATGTAGCCATCGTTGTCTGTCTCGAGGAAGTGGATATCACTCCCACATATGCCTACAGCTTTTACTCTTATAAGTATCTCGTCTGGCTTTGGCTCTGGGACTGGGTAGTCAGTCCTCAGTACGAGTTTTGGATTTTTCCATACTTTTGCACCTTCCCTTACCTTTCTCGTCCGAATTTCATCCTGTGATATTTTGTAGCCTGGGCGTGGAGCAAATTCTGCTGTTACTAAAGCAGCTCTCATTGTTGTCATTTTCTTTCGCCGTCTATGTCTGTCTAATAACTCTTAATATTTGATTCGGAAAATGTTTAAAAAAGGGAACTATAAAGGATATAATAACTCAATAATAACAATCCTTATTAAGATAGGTAACCACCTTAGAACATCATGCCGTCTAAACCAAAATTATCCATGGTTATTGCATACGCTAGGGCACGTTTCGAAGCAGTCGCCAAGGTGGATCCTGAGCCTGCTGTACGTCTTTTGAGCGAGCTGGGATATGATGGGGTAGAAATTTCTGTCCTTGAGCCAGAGGAAGTAGGAGAACTATCAAAAATAGTTAAAGATCATGGGCTAGAAATTCCCGCAGTTGGGACGGGGCTTAACTACCTACATTTTGGGCTTAGTCTCACTTCACCTGACGAAAGCCTTAGGACGAGAGCCAGAGAAAAAATAGGAAAAATAATCGACGCCGCTTCACGTAGCGATATCAAGGGCGTAATCATAGGGCTAATCAGGGGAAAAGGCGAAGAGTGGGAACAAATCGACCAACCAATTAACCTCCTGCTAGAAGAAATGAAAAAAATTGCCGAAGAAGCCTCCAAAAAGAATGTACTCGTGTACCTCGAGCCACTCAACAGGTATGAATCAAAGCTTATCAACCGAGTAGAGGAAGGATTAAGGTTCCTAGAAGAGCTGGGAGCAGACAACGTCTACTTGTTGCTAGACACCTTCCACATGAATATAGAGGAAAGAAGCATAGAAGAAGCAATAAGGCTTGCCGGGGAAAAAATTGGGCACTTTCATGTAGCTGACAGCAACAGGCTTGCGCCCGGAATGGGCCACCTAGACTTTGTTAGAATCCTGGGGGCATTGAGAGACACTGGTTACATGGGATACGTATCAGCCGAAATACAGACAAAGCCAGATTTTGAGGCTGCCGCGAAGATCACTATATCGACTCTGAGAAGAGCATTAGAGGTGCTAGAGTAATCTTAATTAAACATTCTTTATTCTTATGAATGATTATAGATGGTTGAAATAGTCTTTTTGGGAACCGCTGGAAGCACTTTTTTCGGGGACAATTTTACTCCCTCGATCCTTGTAGACAACATTCTGCTTGACTGTCCCTCACCCTGCCCATACACTCTTTCCAGGCTAGGCTGGCTGGATAAAATCCAGTTAATTTTGCTGACACATGTACACCCGGATCATTCTCTCGGTGTTTTAGAGCTTTTGTGGCACTTATGGATAGAGGGTAAAGGAAGACGCATCCAGGTAATTGGTCCTACAGGAACCCATAAATTCTTTGAAAATCTTCTAAGAGAAATTCATCCATCCAAGTATCAAGACATACTTTCACACGGTGTTTTCTTCGAGGCGGAGCCCTCCACAAAAATTGGTAATATCAGCTTTTACCGTGCAAAACACACAGTTAAAGCCCTAGCCGCTAGACTGGACTTCCGAGACGCTTCAGTATGTTACACGGGGGACACCTCTCCCACTCGTGAACTCGAAGAGGGCTTCCGGGACTGCGACCTCCTAATACATGAGGCAACTTACCCTCCAGGCATGGAGGAAGAAGCAGAAAAAGACGGCCACTCAACACCTATACAAGCGGCGAATACTGCTAGAAAAGTCAACGCAAAGTATCTGGCGCTGATACATTTGCCGTATGCTAGGCTTGGTCCTCAAATCGAAGAAACATACCTTTCTTCGGCAAAGAAGATTTTTAGCAACACGTTTATCCCTAAACCCATGGATAAATTTATCCTGGAAGGTGGAAATCTTGGATATAAAAGTTAGAAAAATCGAGCCAGGAGACCTTTTCTACATCGCTGAGATCGAGGAAAAAGTATTCGGCCTAGACGCGTTCCCATTCTACTACCTGTTTGAACTCTACGAGAAGTGCCGAGACTTTTTTCTGGTGGCAGACTACAAGGGACTAACGATCGGATATATCGTCTCCTGCATCGAGAACCAGAGCCTACATATACACAGCGTGGCAGTTATTGAGGGATTCAGAGGAAAGGGTATCGGAAGAATGCTTCTCGAAGAAACTATAAAACTAGCCAAAAGCATGGGAATCGAAAAGATCCTTTTAGAGGTCAGCACCCAGAACACTGTAGCTATAGCGCTCTATGAAAAATTCGGCTTCAAGAGGGTAGGTATGAGAACAAACTACTATGCAGATGGTTCCGACGCGTACATCTACATGCTTGACTTAAAGGAAAACAATTCACAACACGTGCGCTAATACGCCTTGGCCACATATACTATTTGTCTTGCAGGTGCTCCGCACCAGGCACACTTGCCGTAGTCTCCCTCCTTGAAATCTATCTCGGTCCCCCTTATCTTTCCACCGTCTGTGGCCTCCTTCAGGTCGTTTGCACATTCCTCCCGTCCACAGAACGGCATCTTAACTATTTTTCCGCTTCTTAGGGCTTCCTTCACCTCTTGCCTGCTTGTAGCATTTACGATTCTGCTTTCAAAGAAGTTCTTTGCCCTATTTTTGAGTTCTTCTAAGATGGCTCCCTCGAGGTATTTAATATGTTCTAGGAGTTTTTCGTCTGGGACTTTCTCCTTTCGCAACAGGTCGCGCCTAAAAACAGTCACGGTGTTTGTTTCAACCTCTTTGACCCCTACTTCGAGACGTATTGGTACTCCTTTAAGTTCCCATTCGTTGAACTTGTATCCTGGCGTGTACTCTTCGCGCGCGTCTACTTGAACCCTGTAGCCGGCTCCTTTTAAGAGTTCTTCTAGACGTCTGCATTTCCCCAAGACTTTTTCTTTGTCTGCATCTTTGTAATATATCGGGATGATTATTACCTGAACTGGTGCAACTTCTACTGGCAGAACAAGTCCCTTGTCGTCTCCATGGATACTAATGAGGGCTGCAGCTATTCTCCATACTCCTGGACCATAACAGGTCTGCCAAACATATTTTCTCTGGCCATCTTTGTCAAGGAAAGTGACATTAAAGGGTTTTGCAAATCTCTGACCCAGGTCATGCGTTGAACTAATCTGGAGAACTCTTCCATCCGGCATAATGGTGTCCGCGGCGTAGGTGTCCTCTGCGCCGCCAAACTTGTCCCAAGGCGGACGTCTAAGGAACAAGAACGGTATACCAAGCTTCTCCCAGATCACCTTCCTGGAATTCTCCATGTCCTCCCGTATCTGTTGCAAAGCCTCTTCGTGCGTCGCGAAGGCGTCATGGGCTTCGATCCAGAGAAACTCGCGTCCACGCATTAGTGGACGTGTATTCTTCTCGTACCTGTACACGCTTACACTTTGATAGAGTTTTAGAGGTAGGTCTCTCCAGCTCTGAATCCAATAGGAATACATGTAGTAAAAGGCCGTCTCACTTGTAGGTCTTAGAGCGAGTTTGCGGTCAAGCTTCTCGCTTCCATCCCCCACCTCAGTTATCCAGAAAACCTCGGCCCTAAAGCCCTCTACATGCTCCTTTTCTTTTTCGAAGTTCTCCTCTGGTATAACGAGTGGGAAGAGAACCGGCTCATGACCAGTCTTCTCTAGCTCCTCCTCGAACATACGGTAAATCGCCCTGATTATCCTCATGAGCCACGGCCTGTGAACAATGAAGCCTTGCACGTTGTAACGCAGGTCTACTAGGCCGGCCTTTATAAGTACCTGGGAGTACCACTCTGAAAAGTTCTCACTCTTTTTAACGGTTATTCCCTGCTCACTCATATGGTTTCATTCATGAAAGTACCCAAAAATAAATTTCGCGCATCGGAGCCCACATTAGAACAATTTATCCACTCAACCGGCACAAGAGCACGAAAACTATTTAAAATCTCTAGTATTCTAAACATAAAACGGGGGCCGGTCGTCTAGTGGGAGGATGTCCGCTTGGCATGCGGGTGGTCCCGGGTTCGAATCCCGGCCGGTCCACCATTCTGGTTCCACTGTATGCCTTACGTAAACGTTTTATTTTACACGTTTCCATGTATCATGTATGGCTAAAACTTCATTCATATTTGTGTTGCATTTCCACCAGCCCATTGGGCAGTATAGGTTTGTTCTTGAACGTGTCCAGCGTAACAGCTACGAGTTGCTTCTTCGGATTTTAAAGGAATATCGGGACCTACATTTGACCCTTCATTTTAGCGGCCCTCTTTTGATGTATTGGGAAAAGTATTTTCCTGAATATTTGAGCGAAATGCGCGAATTAATCAAGAACAGCAACTTCGAGGTGTTGGGGGGGACTTTTTCTGAGAGCATACTGGCTATCCTCCCATGGGAGGACAGGGCCCGACAGCTTAGGGAAGGAGTTAAGCTAGTCGAAAAAAGCCTAGGTGTCACTCCTAGGGGTCTCTGGCTACCCGAGAGGGTTTGGGACCCTACGCTTCCTCCTTTCCTGAGAGACGCAGGCTATAGATACGTGATTGTTGACGATGAGGTTGGCTATAGGTCTGGGCTTTGGAGAGATGATGCCCACCGGGCAGTGCTCACAGAGTACGGCGGCAAATCCATCGGTGTGTTTTTTATCGATGGGCCTATAAGGTATATTCTCCCCTGGAAGCCACACGGAGAAGTCTACAACTATCTTCGTAACTATGCCACGGACAATGGGTCCCTGTATGTGTTGTGGGGTAGCGACGCTGAAAAGTTCGGCGAGTGGTGGGACCCCTATGCCGCGGAGCAGTGGCTGAGGATCTTTTTCTCGTCACTGCGAAGCGACCCGAGTGTGGAGCTAATTACCCCAAGCGAGTATATCAAGAGACATGGCTTTAGCGGTCTCGCCTATCTGGCTCCGGGTAGCTATGACAAGATGATGGAATGGAGTGGGGGGTATTTTCCAAACTTCCTTAGAAAGTACAGGGAAGTCAACAACATGCACAAGAAGATGCTGTATGTCAGAGAGAAACTAGCCTCGCTGGGCGCATCTGAATCAGCTTGGAGGGAATACATGCTTGGACAGTGCAACGACGCCTATTGGCACGGGCTATTTGGCGGAGTCTATATCCCACTACTAAGGCAAGAGGTTTACAGCCACCTTATCCGTGCAGAGCGCATAGCAGAGGAAGAGTCCAGCTATTATTTCGGAACATCCTCTATAATAAAGAGCTTTGACTTTGACATGGATGGGAAAGACGAGATAATCATCGAGTCTAAAGAAACAAACGTATACATCAAGCCGAGTGATGGCGGCTCCGTATTTGAGCTAGACGTTAAGACGCCTGGCGCCGAGCACAATCTGGTATCAACCATGTCGCGTTACCCGGAGCCATATCTACAAGGAGAAAAAAGCCTAACCCCTGACTGGTATAGACGTGTATCCTTCAGGGAACACATATGGCGCAGGGATGCAAATGTCTATGACTGGATAAATAATAGGCCCTTCATCGACACGAGTGACTTTGCATTGGGGGAGTACGTTGTCGAAGGTGTGGGGGACGGCAAAATTGTTCTCTCTTATACTGGTCGGGACTGGAGCGATAGACGGAGCCCAGCTAGGATCCACTTGGTAAAGGTCTATGAGCTTGTAAATGAGGGTAAAGGCCTCAGGGTTGCATATAGATGGAGAAATCTTGAAAAAAGATTTATCGAGCTAAAACTCTCAGTGGAACTCCACCTGTTGCCTAGGCTTTCACCCGATAGCCAGGAAGAGCCCCTGTTCGTAGTTGATGACAACTACAGCCAGAAGGCCACTGAATATTTCTCTTCTCCATGGTCTAGGAAAGTAGACTTTAAGACCTCCGCGGGACATCTAAGTGTAGCCTCGACCAAACACGCAGAAGTATGGGTGGCACCAATACTTACATGGTTCAGGACAGAGAAGGGTCTGAAGAGCGAGTTCCAGGGCGCAGGGATAAGCTTTAACTATACTGTCGCGCTGAATCCAGGCGAAATCTTTGAGACCGAGGTGCTACTGGCTTGGCAGTGAACGGAAAATCCGTACTAATGGTTACGTTCGAGGCTACTCCCTTCGTAAAGGTAGGCGGCTTGGCAGAGGTTCCAAGCAACCTTGCAAGGTATCTCTCAAGTCTAGGGTGGAGAAGCCTTGTTGCTCTGCCCTCACATGCGCCGACTGGTTCCCGTGGCGAAAAAATAATTGATTCGTTTACTACTCCAATGGGAGAAGTCTTCGTCGGAATAGGGACATGGTACAATGTCACATTTCTACTTTTCTCCGGCTCTGTCTTGAGCAACTCGGCAGTGTATTCAGAAGACGTCATGGAGAGCAAGGTTAAGCTTTTCGCCACTTCTCTATCCATTTTCTTGTCGAGGGCAGATGAGTTGCTAGGCGGATTCCCAAATATTATTCACTTCCACGACTGGCACAGCGTCTATTCGCTCATAAAGTTGAAGCATGATTTTCCCTCCGGGAAATGGTACTCTGCTTTCCATATACATCTACTTGTGAAGAGAAGAATCAAGCCCGAGATTTTTCCAGAGCTTGGAGTCCCACTAGACTGGGTACACGAAATACGTATAGATGGAAGAAAAGAGACATATACCCTTGAAGAAGCCCTCGCGCGCTCAAACTTTATCGCCGAGAAGGTGGGGGCCTACGAGGCTGACAGATTAATCACAGTGAGCAAGGCATACCTACATGACGAGGTTTTACCTTTTCTGGGACACGGCTTCTCTGAAAAATCACGCGTTATCTATAACGCGACCGACTGGACGTTTGAAAATGCAAAAGCAGAAGTCCTTCGGGAACATGGAAATAATATTATCGATTTTTCTGGAGAGACAAATCTCAACAGGCGGCTGGATCTTAGAAAATACTTTCTACTGAGGGGGATAGCATCGCTTAGAAGTGAAGAGCCAGTGATTCCAGACGAGAGGATAAAAAAGATTATTCAAGACATTTCGCTGCCTCCTCTCCGTGAAAATGGAAAGCCGGAGCCATTTCTCTTTGACGGTCCCTTGGCGATAACAACAGGTAGACTGGCTAGACAGAAGGGCTTTGACTTGATGGTTGAGGCTGTCCCGCGTGTGCTTAGAGAGCTCGGAAACGCAAAGTTCGTGTTTCTAGTTTTGCCTGTGTGGGGAGGAGAAGATTATATTTATCAGCTAGCTGATCTCCAGAGGAGCTATCCAGAAAATGTACGCGTGATATATGGAGTTGCGCCTTCAATCTACAAGCTGGCGCACCTAGCGTCAGACGTGTTTTTCGCCCCCTCGAGGTGGGAACCCTTTGGGATAATGGCGCTCGAAGCCATGGCTACTGGTAACCCACTTGTAGCGTCTCGCACTGGTGGCCTAAAAGAAATTGTCCTAGACGTAAATGATCATGGAGACAAAGGCACAGGGCTACTTGTTCCTCCGGGCGACCCATATGAGTTAGGCGAGGCCTTGAGAGACATGCTGGCGTTCATGGAGGCTTCAAATACCGGTAACTTGGGGTGGTATTTAAAGAAGATTGGCAACGAGAAGCTTGTTAGGTTGCTAGAGGAATACCCGGACGCTGGCGAGATTTTGAGGAAGAACTGTATAGAAAGGGTAGAAAAATACTTTAGTTGGAGCGCGTCTGCAGCGACAGCGTCAGCTATATACGGTGAGCTTCTAAAGGGTTGAAAGTAAGCTTTGGAGGGCTTGCTTCACGTTTTCTATTTTCTTTTTGAGTTCCTCGTTTTCACGTCTCAGTTTTTCGATTTCTTCGCCTCCCGGTATCAGGAACTCTAGCTTGCCGCCTTTTTTAACGAGTAATTCGTATGTTTCTTTGACTATTTTGCCTGCCTCAGTTTTCCCAGTCAGGTGGTTTCTGATTGTTGCCTCGGTTCTGCCGAGCTCCTCTGCTATCTTTGTGACTGGCATGCCGGCTCTCTCCCTAGCTAGCGCCCCGGAGGCTATGATCAAAGAATCTAGCCAGGTTATCTTGTCCTCTGCGTTCCTTATTTTCTCTAATACGTCTTGCCTCATTAACGTGCCAAAAATGAGTGCAAGTTCTAGTTTCCTGGTGTCTTCTTTACCTAAGGGCTTCAGGGGTACCTCCATTTTACTCACCACTATACATTGTTCCTCTCAGCTTTATTACCCTATCGCTATAGACAACTATGCCCTTGTCCGTTATGTCGAAGGGCCGCCTCTTCATGTCGTGCTTTGTCCCCCTCATCTTCCAGACAATTAGAGACCTCACTAGTTCGCCGTTTACCTCGTCGAGATCTAGCCTTACTATTCCGTCGGCCGCGTGTTCTACGCCTGGCCCGCCGAAGCCTCTCTCAGTGACGCTGACCTGAGACACTAGAATTGATGTTGCCCCCAGACCCGAGAGAACCCTTTTAAGTTGCATCATTACTGACCTGGCCACAGCTGGCTTACTCATGTAGAGCGTCGAAACAGAGTCTATGACCACTCTTTCCGCCTTCACGTCTTTGATCGCCGTTTTAACTACATCTATCAATTCTCCAACATCGTCTATGCTCGTCACCACGTATTTTTCTCTTTTGGCAGCTTCCCCAATACCACCAGTAAAGGCATCAACTATTGCAAATTGCCCGCTGTCCTCGTACTTCTTTATGTCCCAGCCGAAGTGAGCCATGTTTCGTCTTACTTGGACAGGGTGTTCTTCAAGTGCTACTAGTACGCCGGGCTCCCCCTGCTGCAAGCCGTAGTACAGGTATTGCTGACCAAATATGGACTTGCCTGTGCCGGGGCCTCCTGAGAGTAAAACAATGTTTCTCTTTGGGATACCTCCAAAAAGAAGATCATCAAACCCTGGAATTCCAGTTTTAACTTTTTCAATTACACTCATGTTTATGCACCAAATAAAATAGGCTTTTTGGCTATAAATTATTTTCCATTGATGATAGACAAAAGCGTTGATATGGCTACGGCGACGTTTTGTATCCGGTATTTCTTCTCGTAGTATGCCTCGTAAAGTGCTCTCTCGACCATCCATGGGAAAACAAGTTCTAATGCTTCGGCCGGTGAAGTCGTAGGGGTAAGTCTCTTAGACAGCGTTCTTAGATACTCTTCCACTATCTTTTCAAGGACCTCTTGTGCCCACTCGTTTAGTTGTTTTGCTGGCCTTTCTCTTTCTTGAAATACTTTGACTGTATCTTCTAGAGATAACCCATAATAGTCCTTAACAGCATAGAAAGAGATGTAAGAAGCTCCCCTAGCGATGCTGGCAATGTCGCGTAGGGCTGGCTCTAGGACTGTGTTGTATTCAGGTGGCCTGCCTGGCTCGCCCTCAAAATCTACGATGTAGATTTTTCCTGTTGGCTTGTATATCATCTGTGAGAAATGCAAGTCCTGGTGTATCCTTATCTTATATGTATCCAAAAACGTTTCAAATCTCTTGGAATATTTTTGCAGAGAAAGGTTAAGTATTTCAAGCCAAGTGGAAGGTATGACCCCCGCAATTTCGTTCAAGTAATGCTTCATCCTCGCTCTCCAAACGCTAATGTCTTGTGTATCAATATATGACGGCTTGCACCATTCTTCCATGCATTCCAACATGGCGTTATGAAAAATGGAGACGGCTTTTCCTATGCTTTTCAAAATGTTCCAGTCTAAACCCGTAATTGATTGTGCTGCGAGAGTTTCTTTTGCAGAGCTGTAGAGGGGTGCTCCAGGGTCAATACCCCCCTCGATATATTCAACTAATATGCCTAGTGGGACACCACCAGCGCTGTAGCTTGCAACCAGCCTCGGAGCGACGTTGTAGTGGCTGAGGTATCTCAAGAAGAGGACTTCTGGATTGTCTCGCCTGTAGAGCCTATACCCCTTAAGCAATAGCTTCCCATTTTTTGCACTGTATAAAACGTGGGGATTCGTTGCGTCTTCAGCGACGGAACCCTCAAATACGAGGCTTTCTGGATCAAGTTCCTCATAATTGATTAGCTCTAGGGATGTTTTTCCAGATAACACTTCTCTGAGAAAAACTGGAATGTATTCGGCCTCGCAGAAGGTAGACCCGTCAATTTTTACCATCTGTTTTTCGCGGCAACCGAAACTCGTTATGGGCAAAATGTACTGGGTTTCCCCGTCAGTAGCGATTACAACCCCGATGGTGTCGCAGACTTTTTTCCACAATAAAATATCGAGGCTTGTTGTATTCCCGCCACGTACCCATCTTTTTGGAGACACAAGTACAAGTTTGCCTAGTGTTTCTCCTTCGTCAATTTGTCGCGTAATTTGTTAATCACCTCTTCTAGTGTGCCCCCTTCAATAGATGACACGTTTTCAGGCATCTTTGCCACCTGCGTGGGGGTTTTTACCCCGAGGATAAGGTGATTGAAAGCTCCGTCCAGTGCCGCTCCCAAAGCATTGAGGACTTCTCTCCTGGCCTCTTCAACGTTTCCCTCCCTTGGGAAAATGTTATAGACTAGCATTTTTTCGCCTTTTCTTTCAGCCAAGAGTGTAGCATTTTTCGGGATGCCGCTCACTCCTTTGATTTCGGATGCCGGGGTAACGGTCCACCCATATGCCGCGAGAACCTCGCCTACTCTCTTACTGAATGTTTGTGCATAGAGGTCTGAAGCTATCTTCTTGTCAACCTTGTACCTGTAAACCTGCCTATAGACTAATGTGTTTTCATCCGCCTTTGCCCCGCATGCCACACATTCCAATAGAGGCTTTGGATATGCGAATGTAGTTCCACAGTCTCTGCATCTCCAGTTTACGCCTATCTTTACCCAGTCTTGCCCCTCCTTAAGCAATTCTTGTTTACACTTTGGGCAAAAAATTCTGCCCTTAGAATCCCTAGGGGCTTCCTCGAGCACGCCTATGTAGCCACATGTAACATGGCTGAAGAGAGTGTTCCTGGTAACGTTTAGGGATCCACAGTTTGGACACTTTAGACGTAGCCGGAAAGTTGAAGAGCCACATTTCGGACAGAAAACAAGCATGTCAACTGGGTAAGGCTTGAGCAGTCCTCTCTTTACGCTTTCATCTATGAGGACGTCCAGCGCTATTCCATGCTTCTCTGCGATGGCCCTTACAGGGTTTTGGCTACCATTTTTTGGGTTAATTTCTACCTCATCTAGATTGTTTTCAACTAGGTAGGTTACCAAAGAGCGAAGCGCCTGGGCTATGTTACGTAGACTTTCAAGGCTAGCTGTGTCCCTGCTTTGCACATTGCCCGCCCTTTATATCACTTCTAATAAAAAATGTGTAACAATTTGTATTAAATTTAACTGATACTATAGATGTGAATGTTCACACAATGAGCTTCTCTGTATGTAATCATGATATGTAGTGCTTGTTTACATTATATTCGAGCTTGGATAATCCTGTCACGATTTTGATTTGCTTTCAATCTTTAACCAGGATAACTTTGTTTCTTCCCTTCCCAGCGATTCTACAGTTATCTTTACAGGAACCTCGCCTGCAACTTTAGGGCGGATTGGAACCTCGATGACCGCCTCACCAGACACATCTATAGCGCCCGGATCCAGCCATTCGACGTCTCCCTCAATTAAAACATGTACCACGCCTCTACCCCTAATCTTTACAATTAATTTGCCCCACGCTTCCTCTTTTAGGCCGGAACTTTTTACCTCGACAATGCTAATTTCGGAGTGCCTGGTAACGGCTCCTCTCTCAACGAGCTTTCTAACAATCTCAATGCAGTTCTTCTCGCGTGCTAGATCTATAGGTGTTTTCCCATCTTTATTAGTGATGTGTAGAGATGCACCACCTTCTAACAGTAGCCAGACCATATCAAGATAACAGTTGCTGGATGCCCAGTGTAGAGGCGTACACCCGTTATCTTCTCTTATATTTGGGTCTGCACCATTATCTATCAAAACTTTGGCTACAGCTATACAGTTATTATGGGCAGAGTAGTGTAGAGGCGTCATGCCATAATTATTGGTTATGTTGACATTTGCACCACCACTGACAAGTAGCTCTGCGATCTCAGCAAGACAAAGTCTTGCAGAATAATGTAAGGGTGTTTCCCCCAGCAGATTTTTTGTATTAACATTTGCCCCATGCTTTATTAATATCTCAGCAATATCCTTTCTGTTGTAAATAACGGCATAGTGTAGTGGCGTGAAGCCCTCCTTGTCCCTTAAATCAGTCTTGATGCCTTTGGATAAAAACTCCTTGACTTTTTCGGCGTCGCCTTTCTTTACGGCTTCAAATAATTCCTCATCTAGATTCATTACTTAATTCAAGGTTTTCACATATAGAAACAGAAAAACATTTCTGTAAAAAGTTAGAAAAATCACCTTTTTTCTATAGATTTATTTGTAAAAAACCTATTCAAGAGGATTTTATCAAATGAGATATTTACGACATCTTATACATTAGATATTTTTACAGAGTTAAAGTACACTTGCATATCTAGGCGCCAGTAATAAATATTAGGATAGTCATAAGGTTTATTCTAGATGTCTGTGCAACATGCAGGAGAAATACCCATAGTTTCTGGCGTTAAAGATAAAGAGATTGTCCTAGAGTTCTACCCCATTCAGCCCCCCTATGCCTATGCTTTGATTGTTAAGAGCGCAGAGGGCGCAGTCGAGTATAGGCTTGTTGAGCCGCCTCTAACTAGAAACGACCTAGAAACATTGAATGCTCTAAGGACAAGGATGCTTGAGAGGGTTCCTGCAAGGATCGACGAAGCTGTCAGGATGCTGGCTACTTCTCCAGAGGTTTTCCTAGAGAAAGAGGTACAGGACGTCATAAAGAAATACAAGATAAAAGTTCCGCCTGAGAGCCTAGACAAGTATCTCTACTATATTAAACGCGATACGATAGGCTATGGCCGTATAGATGCCCTGCTAAAGGACCCCAACATTGAGGATATTTCCTGTGACGGCCTAAATGTTCCAGTATATGTTTGGCATAGGAGGTACGAGTCGATACCAACAAATATAGTGTTCCGGGATCCCGAAGAACTTTCCAGCTTGATACTCAAGCTGAGTTTTAGGGCTGGTAGGCACATTTCTGTGGCCCAGCCTATTGCTGAAGGCTCATTGCCTATGGGGTTTAGGTTGCATGCAACACTAGAGGAGGTATCGAGGAAAGGCGGGACGTTTACCATTAGGAAGTTTAGAGAGGTACCCTATACCATAATTGATTTGATACAAAATGGCACGCTTAACGAGGAGGTTGCAGCATACCTTTGGTACCTTGTAGAAAACTATCGAAGCATACTGATAATTGGCGCAACCGCTGGCGGAAAGACAACTACCCTCAACGCAGTGACCACATTCATAAGGCCAGAGGCAAAAATTGTGACAATAGAGGATACGCCCGAGCTTAGACTCCCACACGAAAACTGGACCCCTCTGGTTACACGTCCAAGCTACGAGGAATGGGTGAGAAACGTGGACCTATTTGATCTACTCAAGAGCGCTATGAGGATGCGGCCAGACTACCTCATTGTGGGAGAAATTAGGGGCGAAGAGGCTTTCACATTGTTCCAGGCGATAGCTACAGGTCACTCGGGCATGAGTACTCTACATGCTGAGAACATCGATTATGCCGTGAAGAGGCTTATCTCGCCGCCCATGAATATACCGCTATTCCTTGTCCCCCTGATGAACGTCTTCATGTTGATTAAGAGGATAAAGATAGGAGAGCAGATAGTGCGAAGAATCGTAACTGTTGCCGAGGCTGTTGGGATAGACGAGGATAAGAAGCAGGTTAAGCTTAACGTGGTTTTCAGCTATAATCCCGTAACTATGAAGATAGAGAAGGTTGGCGAGAGCGAGCTAATAAAGGCTATTGCCCAGGAGAGATATATTCCACAGAAGAACCTAGAGGAAGAGCTCCAGAGAAGAAAAGCCATCCTAGAGCTACTAGCTAAGAACAATGTTAACAAGTTCGAGGATGTCAGCCACGTTATTAGGGAGTATTATCTGCGTCCAGAGCAGACATACTTCCTGCTCGCAAGCGGCTCTTATCCGTTTCCAAGCCTTACCAGGAGCACTAGCACTACTTAGTGAGCAGCACGTCTACTGCTACCTTGTAGATTCTTGGCGCATATGGGGACACTTTCCTAGCCCCCCTAAGCTCCGCAGTAAAGCCCCTTTTACGAGCAGCTTCACTCACTAGCCTAAATGCTTCTGTGAATAGGTCTTCTTCTCGGGACCAGTGGTAAAAGTGGATCCAGCCGCCAGTCTCCTTTAGGCAGTTTACGGCTTCGTCGAGGAAGAGGTAGGCCCCTTTTGGAAGCGGCATAACGACCCTGTCACACTGGTTGAAGAATCTTGGAGCCTCTATCTTCACGTCCCCAAGTACGGGATACACTAGGTGTTCTACCTTGTTTATCTTTATGTTTTCGACCATGTACCTATATGCGTCCGGGTTTATCTCGATAGCAATGATCCTGCCTACTGCTGGCTGTTTCTTCGCTATGGCGATTGCAAAGGGTCCAACCCCTGCAAACATTACCATCACTGTTTCGCCGGGTTTAACTTGGCTAGCTATTCTCTGTCTTTCTGTGGCTTCTCTAGGAGAAAAATATACCTTTGTCACGTCAAGCTTTATCTTGTATCCATGCTCCATATGAATAACCTCGGTGACGTTTTCACCCTTGATAAGCTCAAGCTCCCTCACTCTGTACTCGCCCTTCCTTTCACTCGCCTTCCTGTAAACTGCCCGCACATTTTTGTGAACCTCGAAAATTGCATCTGCGACAAGCTCCTTGTAAGGCAAGAGCGCGTCATCCAGCTCGACAATCGCAACGGCCTTTTCACGTGAACCAATTATGTCGAAGCTCGAAGGAACTAGACGAAGCAAATCTTCTGGAATCTTGCCTCTTAACACGTCTCGGATATGCATAGGTACTACAAGGACAAACAATAACAGACAAAATATATTCTTTGGTTCTATGCCCGAAAAGTATTTAGGAGCAAACATTACATGTAAAATAGCTGGTCAAGGGGCCGGTCGTCTAGTGGGAGGATACAGACCTAGAAGCCTCAAGCCACCTTCGCAAGGAAAACATAGAGGTACCGAGAACGGTGGTGGTCCCGGGTTCGAATCCCGGCCGGTCCACCATTTTTGTTGTTTTCATACATTATAGACGGGTTCTAGCTAAAGTTTAATTACAGTGTTGTAGAGGTGTGTGTTGGTGGAGAGTCTTGGAGATTGACGTCAGAAAGGTTGCCCTCAAGCATGCACTTGCAAATGCAGTTAAGTTTGGGGGAAAAGCTAGGCTCGACGCTGTCACAAGCAAAATTTTCGCCGAGATCCCCGAGCTCAGGAGAAATGCAAAAGAAGTCTTAGATATTGTTAGACAAGTTGTAGACGAAGTCAATAGTATGGATAAAGACCAACAGGCCAGGCTTCTCGCGGAAATCTGGCCAGAGGCGCTTACAGCCGAGAAACGTGTAGAGGTGAAACGTCTTCCTCCCTTGCCCGGAGCTGATGAACTTGGAGGCAGAGTGGTAACGAGGTTTGCGCCGAACCCAGACTTTGTGCTACACCTTGGCAGTGCCCGTCCAGCAATTCTCAACTATTACTATGCTAAGAAGATGTACAGTGGGAAATTTATCTTGAGATTTGAGGATACAGACCCAAAGACAAAGCGCCCCCTCAAGGAAGCCTACGACCTTATTAGAGAGGATCTAAAGTGGCTTAACGTCCTATGGGACGAGGAATACATTCAGAGCCAGCGCATGGAGATCTACTACGGAGTCGCAGAGGAGCTAATTAGGAGGGGAAAAGCCTACGTGTGTACCCATAGCCAGGAAGAAATAAAGCAATTTAGGGATCAAGGCATCCCAGACCCCTGCTCACAGCTACCCGTCGAGGAGCACGTGGAACGCTGGGAGAAAATGCTCTCAGGAGAATACCCAGAGGGCGCTGCCGTTCTACGTATCAAGACAGACCCCGCGCATCCTAACCCGTCTGTACGGGACTGGATAGCTTTCCGTGTCCTCGACACTGAGAAGTCACCTCATCCACTTGTGGGTAGCAAGTATATCGTGTGGCCTACATACAACTTTGCCTGCGCGGTTGACGACCACATGCTTGGCGTAACACATGTTTTGAGAGGAGAGGAGCACGCCGTCAACACCTTGAAGCAGAACTATATATATGAGCATATGGGGTGGAAGCCACCTATAAGTATACATTTTGGAAGGATGAACCTCGAAGGAATGATACTCAGCAAGTCGGTAATTAAAAGAGGACTCGACAAGAAACTCTACGCATCGTACGACGATATAAGGCTGGGAACTTTGGCCGCTTTAAGGAGGAGAGGCATCCTTCCAGAAGCAATTTGGGACATTGTCTTAGAGGTGGGCATAAAGTCGTCCACAGCCAAGATAAGCATAGAAAAGCTACATGCATTCAACAGGAAATACTTAGAGCCGCGGGCAAACAGGTACATGTTTGTTCCAGAGCCCGTTAGAAAAGTTGAGCTAGTTGGGCTTCAGCCACCAATAACTGCTGAGGTCATCGTTCATCCATCTTTCCCAGAACGTGGAAAGAGAAAAATAACTCTTAGCCAGCCATTCATTTATGTTAGCGAAAAAGACCTAGAAGACAAAGCCCTGAGACTGATGGGTCTTGGGAACTTTGAGGTGGTAGATGGCTCGAGTCTTAGGTTCCTTAACAACGATATTGTATTTGCCAAGGAAAAGAAGCTACAGATCATACAGTGGGCGCCTGTGGAAACCGCCGTTAAAGCTACAATTCTAAAGGCTGAGGGAAACACTATACAAAGGATTGATGGCCTTGCTGAACCTTCTACCAGCGACCTTAAAATAGGAGAACAGATACAGTTTGTAAGGATAGGCTACGTGAAAAAAGACCAAGAGAATACCTATATCTATACGCATGACTAGCTATTTTTCAGAAAGGTTGAAAGGTTTTCCCTGCAACCAGATTTTTTCTGGAATCCTGTCTTTGATCTGCATTAGGAATTTCAAGTCTTCGTCCTTTTTTCGCAGATCGTCAGGTAACAAGACAGGTATCTCGTCTTTTATCGGGTACCATCTCTGACAAGTCGGGCAGTAGAGCACGCCAGTCTTCACCTCGTATTTTATGCATTCGTCACAGCCAGGATCCTTGCCGCCGAATTCCTTGACCTCCTTCCCCCTGAAGGCACAGTAAAGCTCACATGCTGGCTTCGACCTGAAAGACACATTCCTCTCCTCGTACTTGTTGACCTCTACAACGTAAAGCTCTAGGGGGAAGTGTTTATCGTATGGACATGCAAGCAGGTCCATCAACCTATACTTAATAGGAGGTCACCTAGAGTTTTTAGGATTTGAAAAACTTATAAAGATAGTGCAAATTGCTATGAGAGTAATATGCCCAGCATGAGGATCGCAGCCATAGTATTTAGAGACCTCGAAGATGCCTTAAAGGCCGGAGGAGCTGATATTGTTATTGCAGTTGAGAACCCATCCGAGGCAATTACACACATAGAAAACATTATTAGAGAGAAGAAGGCCGACCTTATCCTGGTAGACGACAAAATAGTTGCGAGAATAGGCAAAGGGAAACTAAAGGAAATAAAGTACAAGTACCCTGTCCCAGCTATAGTAGAGCTTGAGACACAAAACAGGAAATAGTTCCTAGACTTAATGTAGAACTATTTTTTCGAGAGTTGTTCCATAATCTTGGGAAGGACTGATTCTCTTACCTCCTTGATCTTTGCTTCAAGAGTTGCATTGTAGATTTCTCTACCATCACTCGAAGTGATAACTGCGCCTTCCCTACACTCTATAGGCGTTGAAACCTCAATCCTCAGGTTTGGCTTCAAAGAAAGTAGCTTCTGTTTGACTTCCTCTAGCACGTCAGGTATAATGTCTTTTGAACCGTAACACGGGTTTATAACTAGGTCGCTGGAAGCCATAGAAGCTACCGCATCGCTTAGTACTTTAACTAAGAAAGCTTTTCTAGTATCGCTTGACCCTGTTATCTCGTTCACCACTTCCATAATCAACTCGTCAACTTGGTTCTCTACTAGTCTATACTTCTCCTGTATGTATTTTCTCTTTAGCTCGAGTCTCATCGGCGCAATCTCGCTGAGTAGCTTCTGCCTATACTCGAAGACTAGTTGGTTAAGTTTTTCCTTTCTCAGCGACTCTGCCTTGGCTCGTGCGTCCTCGAGGATCTTTTGGGCCTCTGCCTCGGCCTCTTTAAGTATTTTTTGTGCCTCTTCCTCGGCGGCAGACCTCATCTCCTTGATAATTACTTCCAAGAGACTCTTGTGTTCTCCCATATTTATCTCCCCAGGAACATTTCGACTATAATTTTTTTGAACTGTTCCCTGTTGCTTGTAAGTTTTTCCTTGATCCTCTTCAAGTCCTCGTCTAGCTGTCTCTCGTATTGGGAAAGAGAGTCCTTTATCTTTCTTTCCTCCTCCTCAAGCATCTTTTTGGCCTCTGGATCCATTTCGACTTGCTGTGCCTTGCCTAGGATTTCTCTTGCAGCCGACCTGGCCTCTTCAAGTATGGCTTCTGCCTTTTTCTTCGCCTCCTGCACTATTTCCTCTGCTTTTTTCTGCTCCTCGAGGATGACGGTAATATCTAGCTCTTCGCTTAGAGCCATAGGGTCTATTCTTCTTTCTTCACCCATTTGAGCCTCACCCCAACTGCCATAGATAATTTACCATACAATTCTTCTAGCCTGTGTGTAGAGGCTTTTTCTGAGGATGGTATGACTACCAGGAGAGGGGGCTCCTTTAAGTAGGACAATGTGCGACCCAGACGTTCCGAGAGGTTTGCATAGATTTCTCCCTCTATTAGGGCCACTTTGCTTTCTAGAATTTTTGACACTATTTCGTCTTCCTCTGTTTTGCCAATTTTCTCGGGTACCTTGAAAATCTCGAACCCCAGTAGACGTAACGCGTCGATGGTTGGCGATGCCCCAATTGCTACCACGCTCAAGCATTTCACCCTGTTACGAAATTGTTATTACATTTTATTGCTATTTATTTCTTAGCCTGGCTACTTCCCAGGCTTTTCATGGCTTGTTCTATGTCTTTCCTAACCATTTTCTCGATTCTGTCAAGCCCCTCGGTATTGTTTGACTCTATTGTTACGCGTATAGCAGGCTCAGTGTTGCTTGCTCTTACAAGGAACCATCCGTCCTCCAGGTCTACACGTACACCATCTATCGTTGACACTTTCTCGTATTTGGATAGATAGGTGTTCTTGAGCCAATCCACAACTCTGAATTTTACTTCGTCGCTAATCTCGATCTTTATTTTTCTCAGCAAGGGCATTGGTACAAGCAGACTTGAGAGAGGAGCGTCTAGTGTTCCCAAGGCTTCAATTAACTGGAGTACAGCGAGAATTCCGTCGTCGAGGTTTACACCGCCGTAGGGAATATAGTGTCCACTACTCTCGACCCCAAGGACGATATTCGACTTCATGGCCTGAAAGATCATGTGAATCCGTCCTACAGGTACTTTGACTACTTTCCCGCCCCTATCTTGGACAAACCTCTCGACCACACTGCTACACTCGACGTTTGCTACCACGTCTCCCGGCGGGGCCGCCTTCAGCATAACTAGTGCCGCTTGCTCTGGGGTCACGGTGTTGCCTTTTTCGTCGAAAAAGAGTGCCCTGTCCCCGTCACCGTCAAAGCTGACCCCCAAGTCTGCGTTAAAGTCTCTTATGAGCTTGCCCATGAAGCTTGTTGTTTCAGGTGTGGGCTCCGAGCCCCTAACCCGGAAAAGCGGATCCACATCACAGTTAATCCCAATGACATCGTGGCCGAGGTCGCGTAGAAGCCTAGGGACAACAAGCGAGGCAGCGCCGTTACCACAGTCAACAACTATTTTGAGCTTGCGGCTAGTTTTCTTGGGAACCTTAAGTAGAAAGTCATAGTATTCGCTTAGAACATCCCTCGAAACATATTTTCCTTCTTCCCCGGCCTTTACCCAAAATTCCTCCCTCTCGACTGTCTCAGCGAGTTTTTCAAGGTCTTCTTCACAGATAGGGAGACCATTAGGCTTGAAGAGTTTTATGCCGTTCCACTCTGGGGGGAGATGGGACGCAGTTACATAGGCAACATGGTATCCAAGGTGTTTCGTTGCATAGATAGCCATTCCTATTGGACCGAAGCCGGCGTCGACTACGTTTTGCCCGCTACCTAGCAGTCCAGAGGATAAAGCCATTTTTAGCGCCTGCGAGCTGGACCTAAGGTCACTACATACACAGTATACGCCTGGAAAATGCTTGGACAGGGCGCCACCAATCTTGACTGCCACTATGGGTGTCAGGTCCTCGCCGAAAATACCCCTGATATCGTAGGCCCTGAATATGTGCCTATATTTATCCATACATTGCTATTGTCAGAGAATCCAAATATATATGTTAGCACGCGCAAGACGAGACATGCTTGTAGAAAACTTAAAAAATAGAGAGGATATTCATATGAAAGGTAGGCCTAAATTCCGCGTGCCAAGAGCGCGCGCGAACTCGGCCCCGGTAGCTCAGCCGGTGGAGCGTCGGCCTCGTAAGAGGCATGGAGAGGTTCGAGATAGCCGAAGGTCCCGGGTTCAAACCCCGGCCGGGGCTCCATTTTTGTGTTGTCCGGGCAGTTTTTTGCATGGATCAAGCATAGAGTTTTTATGGTTTTAAATGTGGGAAATAAGTAGGTGTATACGTTTGCCGTTTATTGAGATGAGTCTTCAGAGAAAAGTTCTCCTTGTCGCCATAGGGGCACTGTTGTCAGCGATTCCATTTGTTTATCTTGTTTTTTTCCTTCGAGGCGAATTACTGGAAAGTATCCGAAACGTTGGGGGCGTCTATGTTGTTACCTCTGTAAAGGTCAACGTTCTCTGGACCATCTCGCTGGTGCTCGCCATGCTACCTTACGCTGTAGTTGACTATTTTATAGATCTTTTTATCGATAGGGTACACAGGGAGCTACCGGAGATATTTAAGGGCCTAGCAGAGGCTTTGAGATCAGGGCTTACAATTGCCGAGAGCCTGCGCCATGTTGCCGAGACCTATGGTGGAGAAATAGGCAAGATTCTTAAGAACGCCGTTGTGCTTATAGAGCTGGGTCTTCCACTCCCGCAGGCCCTTGAGAAAAGTGTTTCTAGGTTCCGGCTACCTGCTCTCGAGAGAGCGGCGTCCATAATCTCTACTGCATATGAGAGCAGTGGTAGGCTCATAGACGTTCTAGAGTCTTCTTCACAGATATTTGGCGCTCTGAGGGCTTATGAGGACGAGAGGCTTACTGCTCTTAGACCACACATGATGACAATATATGTTTCGACAATCCTATACGTGGTGCTGGCGCTAACAATCCTATACGTGTTTGTTATCCCTCTAAGCAAGTTGCAGGGAATACCTGGGGCGATGGGGAAAATAGACCCCGGAGTATATACAGCCATAATGTATTTCGCGGGAATAATCGTTGCCTTCTTCGGGGGGATGCTGGTTGGCAAGATGCGGTATGGAAAAGCCTCTGCGGGCCTAATACACTCGGCCGCCCAAATGTCCATTGTGGCATTTAGCTTTTACATGGCCGAAATGTTCCTCAGATAAAAATAAAATATTTTGACTTTTCAGTTCTCAGTTCTTATACTAGTGGCTCGTATTTTTCTCTTCTGTATTCTAGCTGGCAGTATGGGTCTCCCCTGGCTATGCATTTTGTCTCTTCTGGCCTAATGTGGTATACGTCTGTGTTCCAGTAGCCAGAGAGAAATCCAGCCAATAGACCTCTGAGCATTGCGTTTTCTGCCCCCTCTACTCCCTTGAGGCTCATGCACTCAACATTGTCGTATACCCTGAAAACAGCCCTGTCATCGGTTAACTCGACGACCTCTAACACACCGTAACCCATAAGCCTAGTCATGACTTCGACAAGCTTTACAAGGTCCTCCCTGCCCCTGGCCAGCCTAGAATAAAACCTGTCGTAGGCCTCGCGACCGGCCTCAAAAAAAGCCCTATACAGGATCCCGCCAAACCCCGCACCTATTTTTTCCCATCCCCATCTAAGGAAACGACCCATAATGAAAGCCCTGAATATGATTGCTTGGTCGTTCCAAATCATAATGGGATAGCTCCACTTGTCGACGCCTACCCCTTTAAAGAGCGGTGGCGCAAAATCTACCTTTGTAACGAATTTAGATCGCTTCAGCTTTGAGACTATCTTTTCGGCTTGTTTAGAATCTTTAAGGTCTGCTGAGACAATAATTCTTATTTCGCCACTTGTCTCGGTCGGAGGGACAGATGCCTTGAAGAAAAGTACAGGGACGTTTTCTTCTAGAAAGACCCTTGTTATCTCGTTTATGACTCCGACTGCCTTTATTGCTTCTGGGGTCAAAACTATGTTGAAAAAGTATGGATTTCCATCCTGCTTAACAACGATTGCCCCCAAGAAATATGGCATAAGGTTAAGTTTTTCCATAGTATTTTTTTGCTTGGACTCTTATTTAAAGTTTTTCTTTTTTCCAAAAAAAAGATTAATTTTTAAAAACTTTTTCCAATAGAAAATATGTATTGCAGAGGTATTTTTTGTTTTTGAGAAGACTTGTTCCCTATGGAGAAAGTATAATCCACAAGGCTAAAATTATTAAGGCTAAACCGAGGAGCAGGGAAGTATATTTTCTTAGCTGATTTATTTTGATAGATGCCATGTCCAATGTTGCTAGGAGTTTTCCGCCGAGGATTATTGCGGCCGAGATTAGGATTAGTGGCAATACAAATATCATATTATAGATAAGGAGACATGCAAGCGTAATGTTAAAGGGCAGTTTTGACACCATGAGAGCGGCTACTAGGTAGGGCCCGCTACTGCATGGGAGAAGTGTGAAGCTTACCAGTGTTCCGGCTAGGAAGCTTAATATCATGCTTCCTTTCTGGGCCCGAGCGAGTAAGGTGGCTTGCAGTGTATTGAGCTTTGCTTGTATGTTTGAGAAGGTTTTTGGCAACTTTAGGGTTTGTGCTAGGCCTTTCATCTTGGGGAACTGTGTGGCGTTGGATATTTCGTATATTCCGGCGATGAGTACGAGGAGGGCTAGGACGTATCTGAGCTGGGTAAACATAGCGACAAATCTTATTAGTCCTATTCCTAGGAGGAGGTAAGACAGGTAGACTGCTCCGATAAAGGAGACCGAGGTATAGATGGCTTTTCTTGTGCCAGAGAAAGATGCTACTGCTAAGACTAGTGCAGAGAAGACCATGAAGGTGCATGGGTTGATCGAGTCTGCAAGGGCAAGTGTAGCTATTACTGGTAAGACATGATAAATATCTTGTGGGGTTGGTGTTGGCGTCATTGTGCCTGTATTGTTTTTGGGGGGCTGTGGTAATGCGTTGCCAGTAGTGTTGAGTAGAGAGATCCCTCTAGTTGCCAATGTGTAAAATACAGATGAGTCTAGTGTGACTTCTTGTTTTTGGTCCCCGAGATATAGCCACGTAGAGTTGACGTTCATCTCGTTTAGTATTTCTTTAAGTGATTGGCTGCTTGGCAAGCCGATTATTATGGCCTGGAGGTGTTTTCCCCTGAAAAGTAGTGTGAAGGGTATTTGATAGATTGTTTTTGTTGGTAGCATGTCGTAGAGTGTTTGGTATTCTTGTAGGTATGTCTTGTTTGAGATGTCTTTAAAGGTGAAATTTATTCCAAGGAGTTTCAGCTGGTTTTTTAGTGCTCTGCACTCGGCACAGGTGTCTGAGCCATAGACGATCACTATTGTGTTGTTTTCGTTGATGGCTGTTTGGTTTTGGGTGTTACCGTGGAGGTTTGGTGGGAAAATGGGACGTTCTTCAATGTTTAGGATTATGTATACTTCTGTGTCGTTTCGGACCTTTACTGGGGCTTGGTACGTGTTGTTGAGGAGCATCGCTAGGACAGTATAGTTTCCGGGCAATACTTTGGCCTCGGCGTAGCCTATCCCTCTGCATAGGGCCCTTGTTCCGTCGAGAATGTAGATTTCTGGCTGCCCAGCGTTGGAGGACGCATGTACCCTTAGAGTGTACCTCGTCTTTTGTAGTATGATTCTACGTGTCTCGTTGGACGTGAGCTTTGTGGTGAATATGTATTGCTGGTATCCTGGCTTGGATATGATTATTTTGTATGTGCCTTCTTTTAGGGTTAGTGTGATAGTATTTGTTTTGCTTGTGTATTTTGTCCCATTTATCTCAACAGTGAAGTTTGCTATTGATGCGCCTGTTTCGTCAGCTACTTCGAGTGTCAACTCGTAGTTTTGTACTTCTCGGGCTGTCTTCTTGTAGAGTTCTATAGTCCTGTAGTCGTAAACTACGAGGGTGTCCCGGCCTCTGGAAATACCCACAATCGTAGAGGTAGTTGTGTTCAGCAGGTAGGGTGGATCCCTCGACGTGAAGTTGCCGAGGGCTATTTGGTTTTGGTTCTTGTTTGCTACTAGGTATAAGCCGTCGTCGTAAACATAAGTGGCTAGACTGTCTCCTTTTGTGTTCGTCACGGGAACCATGACTTCATATAGTGTATCGTGGGGGACGTCAAATATTGTAAGCTTAGTGGGGGTTCCTGTGCTTGTGGAATAAAGGAACTTGTAGTCTGGCAGAGATACAGCAGAATAGTTTACTGCTAAGTTGTGTATGGCAGATGTTCTGTTTAGTCCAGTGTTTATCTCGTAGATGCCTATTGTTCCATTATCAAAGAGAACACCTAGGTAGGGATCCAGGTTAACTATTGCAAGCACGTGGTAGTACTCGAAGGATTGATATGTAAATGGGGTCCACTGGTATATGCGTATGACCTTTTCATTAAGGGATAAGCATATGTGGCAAAACGTTTCTATCGTTAGGAACACTATGCCCCTAGACGTCTCCACCATTTGGAGGCCCTGGTTTATAGGTGTGTCTGGAACAGCCGTGTAGGTTGCTGCCTTTATGTCGATCCAGAAGATGTATTTTTGTGTTAGTAACAAAAGATAGTTGCCTGTGACGAGGGCTTTCCTTATTTCATTTATTGTGGTGCCTGGCAAGTCTACTTTGAGTATTGTCTTGTCTATCTGGGGATTGTAGATGGCTATCTCTGTGTGAGGAATAGTACCGTAGAGATTTTTAGCTAGTATAAGAAGGCCGTCGCTTAGGAAATAGGCATCGCCTGAAAAGGTGTTTTCGAGCGTTACTTGTTTTACAGGTTTGAGGCTTGAATTGTAGATAGCAAGTTTGTTAATGCCGTTTTCCTGGTAGATAGCGGCTATAAAATTGCCGCTTGGAGAAGAGACCACCTTTGTAATTGACCACGTGTTAGAAGTTATTCTGTTTACTAGTCTCCATTCTTCGTTCGGACTAGCTTCCACCAAGATAGTCAGTATAGTTGCAAATATGAGGACAGAGAGCAAGAGGATTCTCTTCTTCAACTAGACCACTTTTTTAGATATCAAGACTTAGACTTATTATGCTTATTGTTGCCCCGTAACGAAAAGCTTTTCACAATGGTTGGATAAGAATAGCTAGACACATGTATCTCGATAAAATCGAAGAGAAAATGCTTGACGGTGAGTTTGGAGAGGCAGTTTCCCTAGCCATGAGAACAGTTGTGAAGATGGGCGAAGTGTTTTCGGCAGAGAGACTTGTAAAGATAAAGCATGCACATGTCTCCGGCATCTCCTATGAAAACATAGGGGACGAGGGGCTTAGCTTTCTAGAAGAGATAGCTTCTCTAGGGGGAAGGTTCTCAGTCCCCACAACTGTTAACCCGGGCGCTATGGACACTGAAAAATGGCGAGAGATGGGGATAACTCCTGAGGTTTTCGAGAAACAGGGCAGGATTTTGAGGGCGTTTATGAGGATGGGTGCAAAAATAACCCTTACGTGTACACCCCACCTCTATGAACAAATCGGTTTCGGGGACCACTTAGCCTGGTCTGAGAGCAACGCCGTGCTCTACGCGAACAGCATTATTGGGGCTAGGACCAACCGTGATGGTGGTCCCCTAGCCCTTATGGAGGCCATTGTTGGCCGCGCACCTCTTTCTGGGCTACACCTGGACGAAAATAGGAGACCCACGTTGACTATCGACTTCAGTATAAGTGAGCAGTTTATCTTTGACAACTACCTTTTCTCGGTTGCTGGGCTTATCGCTGGAAGGATTGCAGGTAACAGAGTCCCGTATGTGATAGGCTTGAGCAGGCTCAACGGAGACGTTGAGAACCTGAAGCTTTTCCTCGCTGCCGTCGGTGCCTCTGGTGGAACAGGTCTAGTGTTGATTGAAGGCGTTTCGCCAGAGAAAGTAGATGATATCCCAAGTGAACGTGTAGAGGTAGATGCTGGAATGTTAAAAGAAGAGATGGAAAAATTCAATGAAGATGGGGAGGGCATCATAGTTCTGGGCTGTCCCCACCTAGGCCTGGATGAGGTTCAAGAAATTGTCGAGTGGATTGGCAAGAGGGGTCGGGCTAAAAGGAAAATATATCTCTATACAAGCAGAGATGTTGCCCGCATGTACGAGGACAAGAGGAAAAAGCTTGAGGAGCTAAATATATACATGTTTGCAGATACATGTATGGTTGTCTCAAACTTGTTTGCGTATGGTTCAAGAAGCGTTATCACGGATTCGGGTAAGGCGGCCTTCTACCTTTCCTCTAAGGGGTATAATGTTTCCCTTGTTCCCAGAAAAATCATATTGGAAAGAATCGCTGTTAGTGATTGAAAATGAGGATAAATGGTAAGCCGGTAGTTGAGGGTAAAGCTTCCGGAGAGATCTTGTTCTCACCTGAGCCGATAACCTTTTTTGGCGGCGTGGATCCCTCTTCCGGGAAAATTGTGGAGAGAGGTCATCCTCTATATTCTCAAATAATTGCCGGGAAGATTCTAGTCTTTCCTCATAGCAAGGGTAGCACAGTTGGATCCTATATACTTTTGAGGCTGGCTAGGAAAGGTCTAGCCCCTGCAGGAATCGTGAGTTTGCGCCCAGACGAAGTGACTATCGTGGGGGCAATAATTGGAAAAATACCCATGATGACTTATGTCGACATAAATAGGGATTCTCTCCCGTTGAATGGTAAGAGAGGATTTCTCGAGGTCTCGTCTTCAGGAGCGTATCTAGATGTCTTTTGAGGGTGGTTAAACGGTGTTCTTGAAGAGACGGGCTGACTGTGAGAAGGTGATAGAGGAGCTTTCTAGGATAAGTGAAGAAATAAAGACATGTAAGAAGTGTCCTTTGGCCTCATCTCGGACTAACACTGTTCCGGGGGACGGGGATCCATGTAACGGTATAGTGTTTATTGGAGAGGCTCCTGGACGCAACGAAGACATTCAGGGTAAACCATTCGTTGGCGCGGCTGGAGCTTTTCTCACGGAGCTTATTTCTATGGCTGGGCTTAGAAGAGAAGAAGTGTATATAACGAATGTTGTTAAGTGTAGACCCCCAAACAATAGGGATCCACGTGAAGAAGAAATTTCTGCATGTTTACCTTTCCTCATAAGACAGCTCTCCGTGATTCAGCCGGTGTTAATAGTAACTCTTGGAAGGCATAGCACAAGGACAATTTTCAGGCTTCAAGGTGTAAACGTGGAGTCAATTACAAGTGTTAGAGGAAAAATTTACAACTTTAGGTTTTCTTGGGGTGAATGCAAGGTATTCCCAACTCTTCACCCCGCAGCCGCACTATATAATCCTCAGATGAGGAAAGTGCTTGAAGAAGACTTCACAAATCTTGGGAAAATTCTTTCAGGAAAGAGTACACAGAGCACACTCGACAGCTTCTTTTAATAGAATTTGTACTTGGACAGCAAGATTTTCATACATGAATGTATCCTTACCATGGAGATTTATGTCCGAGTCTCCACGTGAAAAGGCACGTAGAAGAGCAAAACAGCTAAAGAGGCTCGTTGAAGACCTGGACGCCGTTAGGGCTATGAGACTCTTCAATGTTACCGATACTCTGAGACTTATTAGAGTCCTTGGCTTAGAGGACGAGGTGTGGCAAAAAGTTTCTGAAGCATTGACAAACATCTCGACAATATTGATTAAGCATCCGAGGTTTCCCAGGATCAAAAAGGTCGACAGCTTCTCTACTTATCTTTTCGTATTCTCATTTATTGCGTCACTTGTCTCGCTTGTCTTGCTCCTCTTAAATATTGAACTTTTCCTTGCATACATCGTTCTCCTCATATCTCTAGTCATATTGAATATCTCTTATCTAACTAAGCTATATGTGAGTGTCTCCGTCCATAGAGTATACCTTGAGAACAGCAAAGAAATTGAAAAATACAGTGAACTATTCAAGAAGGCTGTTGAAAACGGCCTGGCGAAGCTGAGAGGCGAGCTAAGAAAGGCAGGCATAGATCCTACAGGTATAGAGTTTAAGCTTTATTACAATGACTATTCGCCGCTTGTAGAAGTAAAATCGAGGGGCCGGATCCACGTGTTAAAGTTTAGGTAGTCGTGTTCCAGTAGGAAGTTTTTGCAGGCATTCTCTGCATACCAGAGCCGCGCCTTCCTCTACTGAGCACTTGTAGCATACGAGTCTCCCACAGTACTTACAGTTACCAATCGCCAAGTTTTCACCGCATAGCTGGCAGAGCGTCTCTTCGCATGCCGTGCATATCCCTTTGGAGGCAATATAGTGTTCTTCGCATACTTCTCTACCGCATTTGGAACATTTGTAGCGGGCAGGACGGGAAAGACATATTTCACACTTTGTTTTCTCCATCTCTCCAATTTGCTTCTTCCCAAGTATATTAGCTTTAGCATTGGAACTTCGAGATAGAAAAATTTTAAATTAAGTAAAACTAGGGTCTCTAGGTGATATTTTGTCTAGCAGATCCTTAGAGGCACGTCAAAAAAAGTTGCTATACCTAGTCCAGGTCTATGGAAAGCCTATTTCTAGAAAAGGCATACATAGGCTCGTAAAGCTACTCCAGGAGGAGCACGGTGTCGATTTTGGTTTTAGTTTTCCTGAAGGTGTCCAGTTCAGCCGCGAGCTAGACGACGAGATAAATGCTTTAACAGAAAAGGGCTACCTAAAGGTTCTCTATGCTGCAGGGGGCAGATTCCTCCACCTGTATCGTCCCTTCTATGTTTTGACTGACAAGGGTAAGAGCGCGATTTCAAAGAAAGATTTTTCGAAGACAGATGCCGAGAAGATAGAAGAGGTTGTTTCAAAACTTGTTAAGACAAAGGAAAAGAGAGAAGAAAGTGCTGTTTAGGAGCCTTGGGGAGCTTGTTCACTGGCTTCTTTTGTACGTCCTTCTTTAAGCATCTTCTCTATGCTTCCCAATCTTAGTGATAATTCTTGTAATTGGATCGAGAAATCGTGAAGCGTTGTTAGCTGTGTTTCCTCAAGCCTAGAAACTTTTTGGGATAATTCATTGAGGGCAAGCTCTATGTTCGTGATTCGTGCACCAAGACTTTTTACTTCTCCTTTAACGGTCATAGATGTGTCTGTAGAGATTACCTCAACCTCGTTAAGTTTTGACACGATCATATTGACGTCTTGGTTTACTGTCGTGATGAGATCTTGCATTGCCTGAAGCTGGTTAGAGAGCTTCTCTACAAATAAGTCTAGTTGCAGACGCAGGTTGCTGAGAAGCTCTTGATTTTCCTTTTTAATGTTTTCTTCGTGTTTCTGTAGGCTTTCCGTAAACTTCTTGCTCTCTTGGTTGAAAAACTCTTCATGTGTCTTTAAAGCTTCCTCCATTTCTTTGACCCTGTCGGGCAGTGTGGATATTCTGCTCGTCAAAAAGTCTAGTGTGACTTTTAAAGCGTAGACGCCGTTGTTGAGTCTTTTGAGGGCGGCAAGGAGGACGGCTATGTCTCCTTCTCCAATTTCAACAACTTCTATGTCGTCGCTTATGGATTTATCACTTTCACCCATAAGTCATCTTAGTTTTTTGTGTGATATATTGTTAATGCTTGCATTTTTCCACGTATGGTGAAAAATCAAAAATCTTGTGACCTTTTTCCCAACTATTTAAGCGTTTAAAATTAATACCCGTAAACTACACTATTTATTTCGGGTGGAATAGTTGTCGTTTTTCAGGGGCAAGAAGGAGGAAAAAGGAACAACAATCGATGAACTCACAGAAGAAATCAGAACGTCTCTTTCAACTCTTGACCGAAAGATTTCGACACTTCCAGAAGTCTTACAGGAACCAATAAGGACAAACATAAGAAGCTCCCTTACCCAGCTGATAGCTTCAATCGACGAACTTCGTGCAACACTTGCAGATGTGCTCGAGTTGGCACAGCGCGCCGCTACACAGAGCCAAGTCGAAGAGCTTGGAAAAACTCTAAACGCGACCCAGAGCCAAGTCGAGGAACTTGGGAAAAATCTAAGCAGCTCAATAGAGCAACTAAAGAAGTGGCTTAGCAGTCTCGAAGAGGCAAAGACAACACTAAGCAAGATTCTTGAACTTGTACAGCAGACCGCTACACAGAGCCAAGTCGAAGAGCTTGGAAAAACTCTAAACGCGACCCAGAGCCAAGTCGAGGAACTTGGGAAATCGATAATCGAGCAATTAGATGAGACAAGAAAATTGATAACTAGCATCGATATAGAAAGGCTAAAGGGTATATTTGATAACCTGGGAGAAGTTGCCGAGACTCACAACCTTCTGCGTGAATCACTAGACAATATTGCAAAGCTTATTGAGGGTCTTAGCACTAACATTTCAAATGTAGAAAACATTACTAAAACTTTGCAGGAACAAGCCGAGAAATATGCCAAGATGGTTGAAGAGTATTCACAGTTGTCAGCCAAGGCAGAAACCCTGACTCGCCAGATAAAGGAATTAGAAGAAAGAAAAATAATGCTGGAAGAACAAGCCAAAAAGCTACAGGAACAAGAGAGAACCTTGCTAGAAAGAGAGAAAACGATTACTGGTCTCTTGGAGAATATTAACAAGGCTGTTTCAAGGATACCTGAGGTGGGCGACTTAGTAAAGTATATTGAGTATTTAAAGCAACGAGAACAAGAACTAAGTACCAAGTTTATAGAGCTTGAGCGAAGAGAGGCAGAACTTAAAACATTCGCCAGCAGGGTTGCCACAGAATCTGAAGAGCTCAGAAAGTTAAAGCTTTCCTTGCAGGAAATGGAGCAAAAGTTGAAGGCTTGGGAAAGCGAGCTTTCAACAAAAGAAAAAGAGCTTTTGAAGAAGTTGCAGGCATTGACTGAGAGAGAGAAAGAAGTTGCACAAAGAGAGGCTAAAACTGAGAAACTCGAGCTCTTGATTAAAGAAATAAATGAGAAAGAAGCATATCTACAGAAGCTAAAAGCCGAAATTGATGAAAAAGAAAGAATGTTGAAAGAAGAGCTGGAGCCTGTACGAGAAAGACTATTGAAGGAGAGAGAAGAACTAGCAAGCTGGGAAAAGAGGCTACTAGAGAAAGAAAGGGAACTCGTGGGCTATCAGAGAATGCTGGCCACTAAGGAAAGCGCGCTTGTCGAGCTTAGGGAAAGGTTGGAGGCTCGAGAAGCCCAGCTAAACGAGCGTGAAAAACAGCTTGAAGAGAAGCTGAAGAGGCTAGAAGAGCTCCAGAACAGGGTTGCAGCACTGGAGAGGGAGAATGTGAGCCTCAAGGAACAACTCAAGAGATGTGAAGATAGATTAAAGATTTAAAATTCGAAGAAAGATCTCCTTAAGCCACGCGTAGCAAGTATACAAAGACGAGCATGAGAGCAAAGACTATTGAGAGAAGTACCCACAGAAGGTTTAAAGCTTGTATTATTTTGAATTGAAGCTTGCTCCCCCATTCTGGCTCTTCGTCTTTAGCCATCGTGTATCCGATAAATGCGACGAATGTCGCTATGACGAGCATAACGAAGGATCCTATGAGGTATATGAATGGAGAGGTGAGGTGTGGATGTACATTGAATCCGTCGGTCACTATAAATACAAGGACGTTTAGGATTATGGGTATGAAGGTAACTATGAGAAGAGTTTTGCTGGGTTTTGTTTTTTCACCCATATAGTCAGCCATCCTGTTCACCTTTAGCCGAGTTTGTAACTTCTGCTAGGCGTTGAATTACGAAGTCTTTATTAAGCATTGCTAGGTATGGGGCCAGGCGTGGCCCATATTCCTTGCCGAAGAACGCTAGGTATAGAGCCTTGAAGAACTGTTTCTCTTGTTGGGGCGTTTTTTTGATGTTCATCATTGTTTTCTTTATTTCTTCTTCGTTCCACTCCTGTAGTCTGTAGAGTTGTTCTCTTAGTTCGATTAAAAGCTCTCGTACCCCGTCACCGAGGAGTTTTGAGATCTCTTTGACTGGTGGTGTTTCTACTATTGTTATCCTGTACTGGGCTGGGGCATAAAGCTGTAGCCATTTCTTTGCCAACGTTATTCTTGTTTTGATCCTGTGTATATCGTAGTCGGTTAGATCTTGTTTTAGTTGCTTTGTTTCTCTGAGCCTCGCTATAACCTCGTTGAGGTCTTCGCCCTTGCTAGGCAAGACTTGGGAAAGTATCATGGCATTAATGTAGCGGAGCTGGAAGGGCATTTTTTCTGGTAGAGGCTTTAATGCAGAGAGAGTGTAGCTCTTTGCAAGTAATGGGTCTCCCTCTTCGACGCCGTAGTAAACCCTTTCGGCTTTGTCGTATTCGTCATAATAGCTGGGAACCTCTTCAAGGCTCAAGACGACCCGTCTCATAGGGGGCGCAGATAGGTAGATAAGTCTTAGAACTTCTCCTTCTGCGACTTCTAGCCATTGTTTCGGCGAGAAACCGATAAAGTCACTCGAACCCATGTCTCCTAGGTCCTTGCCCTGCCTTCTGTATCCAACCCACTCATAGGCAAGCCCTTCTGGTGGCTTGAATCCATAGACTTTTTCTGCTAGCTCGTTGCAACTGTCCCGCGAGCCGCCAGGGGTTGCATGGTCCTTGCCGTAGGGCTCGAAGTCCACGTTTAGGGCGTACCAAACCCCAACCCATTCAACTCTCCAGTTAAGTTTGCCCTTTGTTAGGCTCTGCCACCCCTCGTGTCCACAGTTTTTGCATACATATTTTACGCGGTAATTGACTGGGTCAACCTCGATTGCCTCAGTTGCGTCTACGCGTCCGCATTTTTCACATATGGGCTGGAAAGGAATATAGTCTTTGTGGAGCTTCTTTTCACCCCTATACTTGTTTATCGTTGAAACAACTTTTTCACGTAGCTCTGTGACAGATAGCAGTACAAAGCGTTTCATTCTCTCGTCTTTTTCATATAGATCCTTCGTAGTGACAACCTCGACTTTCTCTGAAAACTGGTCAAGATAGTTTCCAAAGTCAGCCCAGTAATGCTCTACCCAGTTAGAGTGGCACCCGTAGGGGTCAGGAACCATATAGAGAGGCCATCCTTTGTAGGTTTTTGCCTCTTCTGGATCTCTGAACTGGCTGAGCTGTGTGTCCTTGCCCTTCCAGGCATCGACGGTGTAGAGTGTGAGCTTGTGGTGTGCATTTATGCCTCTTTTCCTTAGTAGCCTAACAACGGTGTCAACTATTGTTATTTCTCCCCTTAGACGCCCCACATGTTGTAGGCCAGAGACGGACAAGCCACCATTAGCTACGAAGAATTCTTTGCCCTCTGCCCTTGGGGCCAGTTTTTCTACGATTTCTTCTATCCAATGCGTCATGAATGTGTCTATGATTCTATGATATACCTGTTCTTATAGGTTTTCTTGACTGCACGATAAACATTATTTTCTTATCCATGTTTGTAAATTTTGACAATTGGTGGACTCGTTGTCTAGCTATCGGAGGATATATCTCGTGCTTGGCCTCGTGATTTGTCTAGCATTGTTGAGGAGTATTTACTCCCTGCCTATTGCGGAAAACTTCTACGCTGAGATCTTGGAGTATTCAAATGGAAACTGGACAAGCAGGTATCTGCTGGTTAACGACTATACACTGAGCTTTAATACAGTTGCCAATGTAATTGTGGTAAGAACCGACCCATCCTCAGGGCTCCAGCCCATGACCGTTTTTATAGATGGTGTTCCCTACAGACCCTCTATTAAAACGGGTACTCTGTGGTTTTCCTATATAGTTCAGCTAGATGGCAAGCCACATACAATAACTGTATCTTTCCAGAGAAGAACGCAGCTAACAAGCATGAATGGGATAATTGGATTAAAGTCGGCTTCTCCCTTGTCCGCAGGCACAAACCTGACGATACCCATTGTACCTGGATTCGTGCCCGCGGGATACCGCGTTGAGCTACTCCTAAGCTCTAGCAACGATTTAGCGACACTTTTCAACAAGCCTTTCTTTGTTCTGAATGCTTCTATTATAGACATTCTTAGCCAGAGGCTTGTGGCTGTAGATATACTGATACCTTTTACAAACGTCACGATTGGACAAAACTTTATCAGTGGAACGCTCTGGTACCTCTATTTTCTACCCAGCAAAGAGGGAAGTGTGACTTTTCCACCATATGATTTTAGAGCTATATATGTAAATTATCCAAGCTATAAAAGTAAAGGAGGAAACTTTATTCTTGCTAATCCTCCCCATGTCGCTCTATATTTTCCTCCGGGACTTTCAGCTTCTGAGAGCTTGGGTCGATACTCCGTCAATGTGGCTGTTGCTCTACCCGACACACTCTGCAACATCAAGGACTATACATTCAAAATTATACCTCCTCAAGACGGCTACGTGAATGAGAACACGGTATATCTAGGTGAAAACACCACCCTGACCGTTAGGTTCTTTTCAGGAGGAATCTCTATAGGCGACCTAATAATTTATTCGCCTCCCCCAAGCTTACTTGTGCAACCACCAATCTACTCGCTGGAAATAAGATTCCTGGACCTTATGGGGTATCCCGTGAATAATACATCTTTCATAATATACTCACGCGGAATACCAGTTTACAGGGGGTTTACGCCTAGTGGCAAGGCAGTGGTCTGTCCTCTGCCAAAGGGAAGCTATGATATAGTTGCTTATTTGAGCTCTGTAGCTATAGGTAAAGGCAAAGTAGATGTTTTTTCTGACCAGAGCATGGATGTGCGGACAAATACTTCCACGGTGAGGTTCCAATTTGTTAGGCAGGGAACGGGCGAGATCCTCAAAGACTATACAGCTATCCTGAGGGGATACGTAACTATGAGAACAAACAGTAGCATGGACGGTATTGTTGTTTACCATGGGGTGCCGCCGGGAAACTATAAGTTGGATGTTCTCTGGAATGGTACTTTGCTGGCAACATATGATGTGTCTATAGACCTTTCTTCGGCAGACAAGGTTCTATCCATTCAAGCCTACAAGCTACAAGTTCTCGTGAGAAATTTACTCGACCAGCCGGTTAAAAATATTCAGGTACTTCTTGAGGGAAGAGACTTTTCAAAATCGAGGTTGACTGATGAAATGGGCAGAGTAGATTTCGGTTTTGTTCCAGCGGGAAACTATACATTGATTGTTGAACAAGCCCTTCCACAGAAACTAGAGGTCAGCCAAGACACTTTCAAAGTAGTACAAATCGACGAAGTAGCCAAGATATATGGATTCACGATTACTGGAAAAATTCTTTCACTGGCTGTGGGACTTATCTTCGTCTTTACTATGATTTGGCTGATAGCTAAAATAGTTAAAAGATTTATACATCGCGGTAAAGGTATAGAAGAAGTGTAACTCATATGGCAATTGATTCGGAGCCAGCAACAGGAGGGCATACATGGAAAAAAGGGGTGCTTGAGAATTTCAGGCTTGGAAAGGTCTACGAGCCAAGGCTTGAAGACTATATACTTTTGTTGCTCTATCTTGACGGCAGAACACCGATCTATGGTGAGGAAGTCGTACATTTCATATTGACCATTTATCCTTATGCCGAAGTAGAACTTTCGCCATCCTTCTTTCTCCCCTACTCAGCCATAATTGAAAACAAGCTAGGAGAACTTATAGAAAAGAAGCTCGCTTATAGACTCAAACAGAACTATAGGGGAACCGAGAAAAACATTATCAAAATAACTGAGGGCGGGAGCGACGAGGCAAGAAGATTATTCAAGCTGTTCTCAGAGAGCTGGCTCCTTGTCCACAACATTGTACTGCGCCAGGGTTCGGAGGTTCTAAACGAACTGGAGGCCCTCAAGAAAACATATAACGGGAAAAGCGTGACCGAATTGATAGGATTGCTGGCTTCTAAGCTCGATGCAGAGGGCACATTCTTTATACAGCATCTTTCGGCAAACAGTCCAGGCTGGATGAACTACGTATATTACCTGGCAAGGCAGATCTCCAAGGAAAAACACAGCATCAACCCATTTTGACATTTTATAGGCGCCTACAATGAGTAATATGCAGAGAGACATTCACATCCTTGGTGCTGGACCAGCAGGATTACAAGTGGCTAGATTTCTCCTTAAAGGTCATAGTGGCGATGTCTATGTCTACGAGGAGCATGAAAAAATTGGGCGACCCATCCATTGTACCGGTCTCGTTAGCCTTGAAGGCTTGAGAAAAGATATCGGCATTATAGACGAAAACTTAATTATTAATACTTTTAGGGGGGCTATTTTCTTTTCTCCTTCGGGGAAAAAGCTGATTGTAGGGAGGCCAGAAACTGTCGCTGTGGTTGTTGACAGGGAGAGGCTTGAAGAAAGGCTTTACGAAGAAGTTTTATCGCTAGGTGCTCACGTCAAGCTTGGTAGTCATGTAAACATTGCTGATTTTTCTAAACTTGTTAGAAGTAAAAATAACTTTGGCATTGTCGCTGGAGGAACAAAGTACTTAGACGAAGATAAGAAAAAACATCTTTTGCCTGCACTCCAATATGATATAAAGGTAAAAGACAGCATAGGCATAACAACTCATGTTCTTATATTCATGGGAGAGAAATTTTCCAACGGACTCTTTGCATGGGCTATCCCGCTTGGAGACGAAACATACAAGGTGGGTGTCGCAACCAAGGGGAAAACACTAGTTAGAATGAAGTATGTCCTAAAGACGCTTGAAAGAATAGGGATAACTCCTCTACATGTCATTAAGACCTATGGCGGCACAGTGTATACGGGTGGATTAGTAAAACACCTTTTACGCGGCGATTTGCTCTATATAGGTGACTCGGCAGGTCAAACCAAACCCACGACTGGGGGAGGACTTGTCTACCTCTCTATTGCTGCCAGACTACTTGCGAGTGCTCTCATAAGAAATGATCCAACCTTATATGAGAAAAATGTCAGGGCAACACTAGGCCATGAGACAACTCTACAATTTGCCCTGAGGAAAGTCCTAAATAATTTAAGCGACCCCGAGCTCGACGAGATTTTCAGGACAGTAAAAGAGATGCATGGAGAAGAATTAATTAGTAGGATAGGCTCCATGGATAGACAGGCATTCTTAATAAGAGAAATTGGTTTTAAATATTTATTTGAAAAGCCAAGCCTAGTGTTTAAACTTTTATCTAAAGTCCTCCTTGACTAGTGACGTATTCGTATCCCATCCTCAATGCATTCATATTGATCTCCAAGGTTTTGCCCTTGAAGCGCTCACTGAGAACATTTGAAACATCTTCAAGTGTAAGATCTACCTTCCCGGATCCTACAAGGGCCCCCACCATCACTATGTTCGAAGCTATCTGGGAGCCTGCTTTGAGTGCCAGCTCGTTTGCATTAATGAAAACAGTCTTTGTTCCAATGCTTTTCAAGGCATCTTCAACATCCTTTCTGCTAAGTGGCTTACTAGCAGGTGGTGGCAGGAAAAACTCGTTAACTATTAGTAGCCCATCCCGAGATACAAGGGGAACCCTTCGCAGGCTCTCAATCATCTCTAGCCCTATCAAGGCGTCCGCCTCACCGGCTGTGACGATGGATGATGGAACCCCTTTCCCGTATTTAACAAAGACTACAACTGAGCCGCCTCTCTGGCTCAAACCATGTACCTCGCCTACTCTTACGTTGTAGCCCTTTCTGAGGAGGGCTTGCCCAAGAATCGTCCCTATTGTTATCTGCCCCTGCCCACCAATCCCCGTAACAACAATAGACCTTATACCCATAGCTTTTCACCCTTTAATACCCTTTACGGGCTTTATCGCCTTTGCTGGACAGATTTGTGCGCACACCCCGCATCCCACACATAGTTCAGGGATAATAACGATCCTGTCTCCTTCTCGAACAATGGCTGGACAAGAGAACTTGTCCACACATATTCCACACTTTATACATTTTTCTTGGTCTATGTAGTAGGGAACTATTTCCTCGTTTTGAACCCTCTTTCTCCTGAGCTCCATTAATGCACACGGTCTACGGGAAACAATTACTGCAGGCTTCTTTTTCTCCTTTATAAATTTCAAGGCTTTCTCAGTAGTGCTTCTCACGGCTTCTACGTCGTATGCATCCACTACTTCTACAAATTCTACGCCTACTGCTTTAGCAATGTCCTCGATTCTTATTACTGGCCTTGTCTCGCCAGTTGGGCCATAGCCAGAGCCAGGATGGGGCTGATGCCCAGTCATAGCCGTGATGCCGTTGTCCATAACTATTACTAGAAGAGGTATACCGTTGTAGACTGCATTTATCAGGCCGGGAATACCAGCATGGTAAAAAGTAGAGTCTCCTATGAATGCTATCACAGGCTCCTCGCTGAACTTTGCTATTCCCATGCCTATACCTATAGCAGATCCCATGCTCCAAGTGAAGTCTGCCATGTTGAAGGGCGGATAGAAGCCCAGCGTGTAGCATCCAATATCGTTTGCATAGACAGGTTTTACGCGTGCCCGCATAGCAGCCAGCTTTACCGCGTAATAGGTTGACCTGTGTCCACAGCCCGCACATAGAACTGGGGGCCTGGAGGGGAGCTCTAAATTAACCTTTGGAGCATTTGGTGGAGAATAAGATATACCTGCCAGCTTGCTTATTGCGGAGGCAACAATAGAAGTGTTAAGCTCGCCAACGCGCGGTATCAGGTTCTTTCCAAATATCTGTGTTTTTAGCCCCTCTTCATAAGCGATGACCTTGAGCTGGTTTTCAACTATAGGTTCTAGCTCTTCTACAACAAGAACCTTCCCATATTTCAAAGCCTCTAAGGCAAACTTTCTAGGCACAGGAAAAGTGCTCGACAGTTTAAAGATAGTCGGTTTGACTCCTAGTTTCTCAACTGCTTCCTTTACGTATGCATAGCTAACACCGCTAGCGATCACTGCGAAGTCGCTTGACCCTTCTTCTACCCAGTTATACTTGAAGCCAGCAAGGTCTGCTTCTAGTCTCTCAAGCTTGCCTAGGATCTCCCGGTGCTTAGCCAAGTTATAGGGAGGAAGTAGGGCCCACCTCTCAGGATCCCTATGGAAAACTGGTTTCCTTCCAAGATTTTGAACCTCGCCCAGCTTTACTTCTCCCCTGCTATGGGAAAGCCTAGTAGTTGACCTCAGGAATACGGCGATGGCATATTTCTCAGACAAGTCGAAGAGGTCTTTTGTCATGTCCTTTGCTTCTTGCGGCGAATATGGCTCAAAGACTGGTATATAAGAGTGGATCCCATAAATCCTATTGTCCTGCTCGTTTTGGCTTGAATGTGCATTTGGGTCATCAGCGGTTACGATTACTAGCCCACCGACGACACCTGTGTACCCTAGGCTCATCAAGGGGTCTGAAGCTACGTTCACGCCTACGTGCTTCATTGCCGTCAGTGCTCTGAGGCCCATCATAGAGGCTCCAATAGCCATTTCGAGTGCAACTTTTTCGTTTGTGCTCCACTCAACGTATACGCCGTATTTGTTCCCCACTTCTGCCAATGTTTCAATGATCTCTGTTGACGGTGTCCCCGGATAAGCAGTAGCTATCGACACGCCAGCCTCCAAGGCGCCACGGGCAATGGCTTCGTTACCCATTAGAAGCTTTACTTCGCCCGGCGTACCTTCAATAATATTTTTTGCCACAATATTTTAATCTCTCAACATATTAAAATTGTTGTGAAGATCTCGCTTACCTATACATATATCCATGCAGAAAAACTTTCAGAGCAAGCTGAGGCACAGCTAAACGTTAATATCCAGGTTACCTTCCCCGTCTCAACGAGTATAAGTGGCGATGAATTAGTAGCAGAGTTTCTTGCAAATGTATCAAGCCTGCCCGCATTCTTCACAGTCTCGCTTAAAGGCAAGGTTTCTATATCTGCTCCTCCAAGAGAGCTACAGGATCTCCATGAAAAACTTAAAACCGGTAAAACAGACCCACAGCTCCTACAGATGCTTACCTCAAATATCTTCTTCGAAACCATGTTGCTCCTAAGAGAACTAGGCATCCCGCCATCAATACCTGTTCCCCAACCACCCCAGACAAAGCCAGAAGACACAACCAAGTATCACGTATAACTCGGGTTACCAACTGCGAGGTATCGAGAGTGCAAAACCCCGAAACAAGGATAGAAATACACTACGGAGAATCTCACTGCGAACAAGATGCCTTTAGGATCACTAGGACATGCGACTCGAGGCCAAGCATATTTTCGCCAGAATATCTCCTAGCCCAGGCACTCTACAAGGATCGATACCTATCTTCCCCCCACGAGCTTACTTTGCTTTTAAAGACCTCTGAGGGGCCTAACAACCCGGTAAAGGCCGCTGGCGTGTCTCCCACAAACTGGGAGGGAATTTTGTACCTAGCTACATTCACAGACGAGACTCCTCTAAAAAGTAACTGTGCCTGTCTCTTGCCTTTCGCGCCAAACGTCTCAGCCCTCGCCGCCCTGGGAAAAGAAAAAGTATGCATAGAGGCAGAGAGCTTAGACCCCGAATTCCTATCCAGCCTAATCCACACGCTGATAGCCACGGGGACACGTGAAATTATACTACTCAATCCACCATACATTGATCAGTGGAACAAACTACAGCTCAAAGGCCTCAAGGGCTACAAGATAGCCACGGCCGAAAAATTCCCTAAAGCAATTAGGGCTCCTATACTCACAACCATAGATGCAAACCTAGAACACGAAGAAGTTTATCAAACAGACATGTATAATTATAGGCTCCCCGAGCCTCGAAAACCGCCAAACATGCTTAGCACGGTGTTCCCGGGAAACGATAACGTTGTAAGCGAAATCTTGCAAGAGCTCGAGTCCACGGGACACGTGATGAGCTACAGAAGCTTTCTCGACATAGCACGCGAAATGCTTCCCCAAAAAGCGCTGGACACCACGAGAAGACTCATCCTTTACGGCTACATACAGATACGACAAGGCCAAGTAGAACTAACACGCAAAGGTCTATATGTTTTGTCCACCTGAGCATGCGGTTATATTTGGCACCTACATTCGGCTGAAAACATTAAAATAAAGGGAGAGTAGTTAGATTTCCTAATGGAAATAGCCATTGTAAATGCCAATATCCCGTGGCAGATTGACGCCGATGCCTTGTTGTTCTCCTTTGAAAAAGGAATAATAGAAACTGGTAGCTCAAACAGAATCTTAAGCAGAAAACCTGCCAAACTGATTGACGCCGAAGGAAGAATCGTTATCCCAGGGCTCGTCGATGCACATATGCATCTCTATTCCACCGCACTAAGCTTCGGTAGGCTGGATCTGAGAGAAGTAGAGTCGATAGAGGAACTTAAGGAGAAAGTAAAAGAGGCTACATCGAAAGTGCCGCCAGGAGCCTGGGTCATTGGAAGGGGATGGGACCAAGAAAAATTTAGGGAAAAAAGGTATCCAACACGTTTTGACCTAGACGAGGCTTCGCCAGAGAATCCAGTAGTACTAGTCCGGATATGTGGACATGTAGCCGTTCTGAATACAAGGGCTATGGAAAAGCTAGGGTATCTCTCGCATGCAAACGAGCTCCCCAGCAACTTGTTTCAAAAAGAGGACGGCAGGCCCACAGGTTTGATCTTTGAGGAAGCTGTAGAGTCAACAATGTCGAGGCTTCCCCCACCTCCAACTGGACTCGTAAAGGAGTGGATAAAGGACGTTCTCAAGGAATATTTTTCGCTAGGTGTAACCGGGCTCTACTCTATGTCGGTCGAACTTGAAGAACTCAAGCTGATAAAAGAAGTACTATGGCAACCTGACACACCGCCAATAGACTATTTTGCCTATGTCGATTCATCCCTTATGGAAGCCGATTTGGGAAGTTTCAGAGATCTAGTCAAAGGAGTAAAAATCTTCGCCGATGGAAGCTTTGGAGGAAGAACAGCTGCTCTGCGAGAAGACTACAACGACTCTCCCTCAAGGGGGATACTCAGGCTAAACAGCGAAGAAATATACAGAGTAGCCGTGAAAGCCTACGAAAAGGGCTGGCAGACCGCTATACATGCAATTGGGGACCGAGCTGTTCTAGAGGTGCTTAAAACAGTAGAAAGGCTACCCAAGGGCGCCGTGAGAATCGAGCACGGCTCATTGGTTCCGCCAGACCTGTTAGACTATGTATCGAAATTGAAGCCAGAAATCGCTGTACAGCCACACTTTATCCTCAGCGACACGTGGATAGAGGAAAGACTCGGAGAGAGAACCAAGTGGGTTTACCCCTTCAAGACCCTCATAGAGAGAGGCGCGACCCTTATGGGCTCATCAGATTCCCCGGTAGAACCAATTAACCCATGGCTTGGAATTTACGCGGCTGTCAACCGTGGATGCCCAGAGAAACTAGCTATATGCAAACATACTATACACGAAAAGCTTAGCTTCGAGCAAGCACTAGAGCTATATTATCGACCAGCAAAGAAACATCCATCCCTCGTAATCCTAAATATCACGAGGCCCCCAGAAACAAAGAAAGAATTCGCAGAGATAAAAGCGACAAAAATTATAAGCAGAGGAAGAATCCACGAACCCGCACCGTGAAAAGAGAAAATAAAGCATAAAAGTCCCAAAAAGACACTATTCTTAGTGCCTCAGTGATGAACAATAAGACAAGACCCCTAGAAAGCTACCTAAAGCCACTTATAGACGCTTTAGAGTCCTACTATTTCAAGTCGGGCTTGTCGACACCTTTCCCTCTTTACATGAAATACCTGAAAATTACTCTCTCCGTGGTAGCTACGCTGTCTTTTTTCTTAAGTTTCTTTCTCCACACCGTTGTGCTGAGGTACTCAATACCTATCTCAATAATTGCATCCATTATCTTGTCCCTTATATTTACACTTGTAGTGCTATTTCTCTTATTATATTACCCGGTTTACAGGGGATACTCTCGACGAGTGGAAATAGAAAGAGACCTTCCCTTCACTGTGTCATACATGGGCGCCCTTTCATCCTCGGGAATGAGCCTCGAACGTCTTCTGGAAAGAGAAGGCCTCTACGAGACCAACACGCAGATAAAGAGAGAAATCCTTCTCATACTCAGAGACATAAAAGTCTATGGCCTTGACACATTAACTGCACTATCGAGAGCAGCTCTGCGATCGCCCAGCAGGATGCTTACCACCCTGTGGCTCGGGTTACGAGAAACCTATATCACCAGTGGAAACCTCAAAAGCTATCTTTCCCACTACTCCTCTGTTCTCTTATCCGACAAGACACAGAAACTGCGAAACATAACTAACTCTATATCCATGATCGCCGAAGTATATACCACTCTAATGGTGGCGGGACCCCTGATGTTTGTCACTATGCTGATGATTATGGATCTGTTAGGCGGAACTGTTTTTGGGCTTTCTCCCGGCCTCCTTGTACTGATTCTAACGTTTATAGTTATACCTTTCTCGGCGATAGGGGTATACATAGCCGTCGACGGTATACTCTCAAAAGCTTGAACTCCATATTTCGACGCCTGTGAAAAATTTATATAGCAATTGACGAAAATATTTACGTGATAAAAATGGCTGAAGAAAATTTGATGTCTGATCCAGCTATCAGAGAAATATTTTCAAAAATAGCCGGAGAAATCATAATGTCTGATAATCCCGGCGCCGAGATGAAAAAATGGAGGGAAAAATTCAACCTTACCCAAGTTGAGCTAGCACAGATCATGGGGGTCTCCGCCTCTGTAATCAGTGACTATGAGTCAGGGAGGAGAAAGTCTCCCGGAGCTAGGTTCATTAGAAAATTTGTTAAAAGCCTAGTACTCAAAGACATGGAAAGAGGAGGAATAGTCCTAAGTGGCCTTAGACGTATACTTCTCGGCTCAGATCTTCTGCGCGAAGCTGTTCTCGACATGAGAGAATTCAGCATCCCCATCTCTATCGCAAGGTTTTGCGAAGCCATAGAAGCTGATCTAATCGTTGGCCATGCATTCTCTGCGACACCTTTGCTTGGATACACCGTGGTAGACAGTGTAAAGCTTGTGTTAGACGTGCCTAGCTATGACTACATCAAGCTTTACGGGGCAACCACTCAGAGAGCCGCTATTTTCACAAGGGTGGCTTATGGCCGGAGCCCGCTTGTGGCAGTCAAGTCGATGCAGGCGGGTATGGGAGGACTCAGACCTGCCTTAGTTGTTCTTCATGGTGTCAAGAAGGTTGACGAGCTGGGGCTAGAGATAGCTAAGAGAGAAAATATACCTTTAGCCGTCTCAAGGATCGAAGGTATAGACGCCCTAATCGAGAAGCTGAGGAACATTAAATAGACTTATTCTACGTTGACCTTTACTCGGCGTATTTTGAGCGGTATTTCTACTTCTAGGATGCCTTTCTTGAAGGATGCTTTTATGTTGTCTGTGTCTGCATTGTCTGGTATGGGTACTTCCAGCCTGTATTTTGTTATTGGTTCACGTAGTAGTGTAAAGCCTTCGAAGCTTATTGGTCTGTGTAGTATTGCCTCTATTTTGAGCGTGCCGCCTTCCACTGTGACGTTTATGTCTTCCTTGCGTTTAACCCCTGCGAGGTCAGCACAGACCACTAGCTTGTCTGAGTACCTCTTGACCTCGTAGAGTGGGACTTGGAGCTTTTCTTCTATGGGGGTAGGCTTGAAGAACTCTTGTTCCAGTTTTGCCATTTCTTCGCGCATTTTTCTTATTTCTTTAAAGAATTGTTCGATTTCGTTCCTGATCCATTCCTCCATTTAGGTCACCCCTACACATAGAGAGCTGGAATGGTGTACTCGTATTCTTTTCCGGCTTTCTGCATTGTCTCCATTGTTCTTTTCATCATTTCGCGCATTTTTACCCTTATTTCTTCCTCTTGTTCGAGAAGAGCTTTTACGTCCACGTCGTGACCAGTAAGCTTTGATAGGGCTTGTAGGGCCGAGGCAGATGCTCCTGGGTCTGGGTAGTTTAGGAAGCACTCAGCAAGCAGGGCTATTACGCTGTAGTTTTTCTTTAGGCCCTCTTTTAGGAGCTGGGCGTATATGCCGGCGATGAAGCCCTCTTTTAGGGCCTCTATGCCTGCATTCTTTGCGGCGCTAAGAGACTCTGAGTCTATTGTTGCGGCGTAGGTTTTCGGGGTGTCTATGTTTAGCCTGTTTGGAACGGCGATTCCTCCAAGCAAGATTACTTTGCTTGCCATGTTTGTTTTCGCCGTGTCGATTAGCGTGGTTGCCAGGCTACTTATAGCCTCGGGTGGTATAGCTATGTCTGAGTGTAGAACCACAATGTAGTCGTTTTTCTTGTAACCGCCGTAAAGCCTGACTGGCAATAGTGGTTTTTCTTCGTGGTATAGTATGACGGGCGCAATCATTTCGGAGTCTAGGTAGCCTATTTCGTGTAAGTCCCACTGCTTGACGAGGTGGGACGTAGATATTGGACCTACGAGACCAACGTCTGGAAGCCCGACAATGAAAATGGAGCCTTTTGGTATCGGCTCTTTTGTGGAGAAGACCCATTCCTGTCTATTCATGATTTCTCGAAAAATAATAGAAAAAAGGTTGATTTTAAGGTTTGTGCATTTATTTCGAGTATTGCTTTAGGACTTCGATCACGGGTAGTGTTCCCTTTATGAGGTACTCGATAAGGGCTCCGCCACCAGTACTCACGTGTGAAATCTTGTCCAAGTATCCGAGCTTTGATGCACTTGCAATTGTGTGACCACCACCAATGAGTGTAAAGGCTTTTGACGCCGCCATGGCCTCGAAAACCAGTTTTGTTCCAAGGCTAAACTTTTCATCCTCGAAGATTCCCATCGGCCCGTTCATTACGACTGTCCTAGACTCCTTTATGATCTTAGAATATTCCTGTGCTGTCTTCACTCCTATGTCTTTTATTGGTAGATTGGGAACATTGTCAACTGGAACGTCAACCCTCTTCCCGTCGGACTCGACTGCGAGATCTATTGGTAATACTATTCTTCCGGGGTACTGTTTGAGAAGCTTCTGTAGCTCGGGCTCCAGCTCTAAGAAGCCTTTCTCTTCTAGTATCTTGACGTTTAGTTCTCCAATGTTTTTGCCGGCCGCGTGGAGCAACAGGTTTGCTGCTAGTCCGCCTGTCAGGATCTTGTCGGCAATATTGTTTCCGAGAACATTTGAAATTATTTCTGCCGTGTCTTCTGCCTTCGCGCCTCCTATAACGTATATGCATGGTCTTTCAGGGTTGTTCCTTACCTTGTAGAGTGCCCTCAGTTCTCTTTCCATGACCCTTCCGGCAACGAAGTGTTTTACGACGGGCGCGAATCCGACTAGGGAGGCGTGTGGCCTGTGTGCAGCTGAAAAAGCGTCTACAACGTAGACGTCAAATAGTGGGGCCAGGCTCTGTACCAGCGGTGTTTTTGCATGATCCTCGGGAGAGGCGCTCTTCGTTTCTCCGTCCCACATTCTTACATTTTCGAGGACGAGGACTTCTCCTGGCTTTAGACCCTTAATCTCGTTTATTGCTTTCTCGTCGAATATTGAGTCTACGAATTTTACCTTTGCCGGTAAGAACTTGGCAAGTATGCTGGCATGTTCGCTTAGGCTCGCAAAGTCTGGGTCACCTTTTCTTCCCTGGTGAGATATAACCACCACTTTTGCTTTTTTCTCGACTAGCTCCTTTAGTGTTGTTTCCGCGTGTGCACGTATCCTTGTGTCGTCAAGGATCTTTTTCGTAGCTGGATCAATTGGCGAGTTGAAGTCTACACGTACGCCGACAGTTTTGTTAGAAACATTCACATCGTCCAGTGTCTTGATGTTTAATCCTTCAATCATTTTTATTCAGGGTAATTAATACGGTTTCACTATTTTAAATTTTATAATTAATCCAGTGTATTTCTTGAGGCCTTCAAGAAAACATAAACCGCGTGCCATGAAAGACCTAAATTAGCGTGGCGACAATAGAGGCTACTAGGAAGATTAGTGATGCCTGGAGAAGTAGTATTGAAATTGTTTCGCTATAGTTAATTTTTTTCTTCCTAGCGTAAATATAGGAAAGCAATAATCCCTCAGCTGTGGCAAGTATTAACGTGAACGACTCGATATAATTAACGTAGGATGGGATATCTACCTGGAAGCTAGAAACATTTCCCGAAATCATATATGCTTTGTCCAGCGTTCCAGAAGCATAGGCAAGGTAAATGGAGAGAGCAGGCCCTAGGAAGGGCGTATTACATGCCAGGACAACTGAGTATTCGTCTAAAAAGATGCGAAGCACTTTAGAGTCCAGGCTAGGGAGACTCTTAAGGGTTGAAAGGTAGGACGTGTTGTCTTGTATTAGACTGTTGGCTTCTGACGGCGAAAGATTCGCGTTGAATCCGACTTGGTACGATACAATGAAAATGACAAGTGAAGCAACTATAAGTAGACCTCTGAGTTTCCAATACGACACAGGTTCTTGGGTTTTTAGGCTGTTGGTATTTGTCGACATCAGTTTTCAGCTTATACCTGTAGAAAAACCCTTTATATGTGTAGCCTATGAAAGACGAGGTTTAAGGTATGGGGGAGAGAGAAACACCTAGTAACGAGGATGATAGAGAAGAAGACATAAAAATAGAGGTGTCACAGAAGAGGGGCATCCTGGTTTGTCCCTTCTGCGGTAGTGCAGACCTGGTTTTGCTGGGAGTCGCGGGGCTAACACCGCCGCTTTATCTCTGCAGGAAATGTGGCCGCACAACGTACACACCCCTAGAAATTTTCCCAGAAAACGATACTAAAGAATCCGGTACTTAGTAAACAATTCCTGCGTGTTGCTCTAAGGCTATTTGTTTTTCTTCGTTTTTATGCGTGGATTAGATCTGTATTCTTTCATAGGTGTTTTTTATAAATTCTTTTAGAGCGAGAACTTCTTTTAGAAGGGTTGGGGTATCGACAAGGTCTGGGTTGTATTGGACTGTTATCGAGCCGTCGAATCCTTTCTCTAGAAGTGTCCTTATTAGAAGTGGATTGTTGTAGCGTTTTGGTGTCAGGAGGGATGCTGGTGCATTCTGTTCATCGTAATTCGTTATGGTGATATTGTGTGTTAGTCCGAGGAATCTTAGGGCTGATTCCAGCATTTCCTCAGTGGTGGCATAGTGTTCCTCTACGTGTGAGAAACCGAGGGCGCCGCCGATGAGCCTCTTGATATAACTGTATTGTCTCATGGCCTGTCTTTTTGATTGTGGCTCTAACAGTGCTCTGACCTTATAAGTGATACACATGTCAACGATTCTTTTTAGATCTTGGTAGGTGTGGTTGAGGGGTTCGCGAAAGATCACAGTTTTTCCTGCAGACTCTTCGGCAATCATCACAAGTTTTTCTAACGTAAAGGAGTCTATAGAGCCGTTCATTGGAACGTTTACCGACATTACTTCTATGCCCTCGTCGAGGAGTGGGTCTAATATGTCTCCCACGCCAAGAGATTCAATTATGGGCCAGTCTGTGTGTAGCTGAACAGCTATACTGTTTTTAGCTAACTCCCGGAGGAGTTGCACTTTGCTCTCAGAGTAGTTTTCATCAGTGACTCTGAGGACAACTGCGACAGATGGCTCAGACATCCATTGCTCTAGTTAAATGTTGCAGACCAGGTATTTATTAACCTTCGTGCTCTATCTTACACTACACGAAACATAATTATATCACAGGTCATGGTTATCACCAAGCATATTATGAGCAATGAGGAAGCTTCACAGAACATTGGCCAAGAAGTAGTATTCGAGATACTTAGCAACCCAGTTAAAAGGTCAATACTCAGGATTCTAGGTGAAAGGGGCGAGGTATCTTTTACCGAGCTAAAGACAGAGCTAAAAACCAGCACTGGCAACCTTTATTACAACCTGGACGGCATGGCGGGCTTCGTTACTAAAAACGAGAAACGCAAATACATGTTGACTGAGAAGGGGCTAAAACTGTACAGGTTTATGATCGACGAGGATGCACGTGTCCGCTCAATGCTAATGGAAAAGAAGGGTTTCCTTGCCTACATTGAGAAATATGTTTTACCCGTTCTCGTTCCCGAAAACATAGTTGCCGTTCTCTATAATGAAAAAACCCTAAGCCTCATAGTGCTGGTTGCGGCTTTTCTGGGAGGCCTCGTTTCGTCTGTGGCAACATATCGTGCAATATTCATGCTCGACCAGCTTTTTCTACCAGCTTCGATGCAACTGCTAGGCATAGCCATATATCTCATCGGAGTCGCCATGCTTGTCGGGGTAATCGAGCTTGCCCAACGCATCCTTGGTGGACACACCAAGTGGAGTCTAGAATACATAGCGGCAGTTTTTGTAGCCACACTGCCCCTGTCCCTCTTTAACCTGCTGGAATCATTGTTGCCATTGGACGTTTTTATTCTGAACATACTCTTCAGGATTATACAAATTTCTGCTATGGGCTTGCTAACAGCCACCCTTTCAGTCTTCAGGGGACTACCAAAGGACAGAGCATTCATATGCGTATTTGGCGCTTACTATAGTAGCTTCATGCTTTCGCTCGGACTGCAGAGGATGCTACCTTAGCCATGTCCAAGAAAGAAGATAGAGAAGAGATTATCGAGGGTTTGAGCCCTAGAACTTTCCGTGCAAGTGCACTTGTACTCGAGAAAATATCGAGGTGGAGGGCATCTCTAGAACATGTTTTCAACGAGGTACGTGAAGAATTTAATTTGTCTTCACAGGAGTCCAGGACAGTTTTTTATCTGTCCAGAATAGCATTGCTGGATGTCGGGCTATCCATCTATGTCTTAGAGAGAATAGGCAAACATACTCTTCCTCTCCGCCGCAAAAGCTCTTTCATGGTTGCCGTCTCCCTTGTTAATCGCTACCCCCACTTCGAGAAGAGAATAGAGGCATTGAGAGGTGGACTTCTCAGCAATACACTCCTCAGGTATATTTCTTATGATTTCCTTGAGAAAAAGAAAGAGGAAATGATAAGTCTTCCTTGCGTCGAAAAAGTATCGTATAAATACTCTATTCCCCCACTGTTGTCTAGACGCCTTGTTGAATACTTTGGCTGTAGCCGGGCTGAAAATGTTGCTGTCTCATTTATGCGTAGACATGTTTGGCTACGTGCAACCGGCCCCGAGAAAATTGAGAAGGTCGTAGAATTCTTGTCTTCAAGAGGCATAAAGTATAGAAGGGATCAAGATTTCGACTTTCTATTTGAACTCTTGTTGCCGGAATACGAGCCTCTGCCCAGCATAGACAGCTCGATAGGAGTATACCAGGATAAAGCCAGCATAGCCACTGTGGCCGAGCTTACAGGCGAACTCTCCGACATGGAGCTGTTTATTGATGCCGCCGCTGCTCCCTTCATGAAGACCTCGCTTCTATGTGGTTCCCCGACGGGTCCAAAAGAAATAATAGCTATTGATGTTTCCCCGGGCCGTATAAGGGACTCAATGCACAACCTTAGACAATGTATGTCCCCTACACATGTTGTGTGCGCAGACGCCAGAATTTTTTCCATACGTATAGGAAAGAGTTTCGATGGGGCCCTCGTTGACGCTCCGTGTACAAATAGTGGTGCACTGGGAGCAGACCCTGGTCTGCGTCTTTCTCTCTGGAACCTCAACACAGAAGAGGTTATAAAGTATTCTGCAAGGCAATCATCTATCCTGTTAAATGTTTTAGCAATGCTTAAACGCGGGAAGAAACTTGTGTATTCTACTTGTTCTCTTTTGCCCGAAGAAGGCGAAGAGGTTGTTGCAAGGATCCTGTCCGAGAAAAAGGCGGAACTTCTACGTCCAAAGCTGTTTTTCGAGCCCGGGTATCCAAAGTACGATTTCGCCAAGAATGTCACGAGGCTTTTTCCCGAGAAACAGAGGTCAGAGGCCTTCTTTATTTCTGTGATGAAGAAAGCCTAAGCTTTTTCTGTTAGTAAGAATATTGGTGGACTAATTCTTTCACTTCTACAAACCGGACACTTACTAGGCAATCTCGCTTTTTCCATATCCTTAAACACGTAGCCGCAGTTTTTGCAGATGGGTGGTTGCATTAGAAGCACGAGCCTTCCATTGGTCTTCCTGTAAATAGTTTTAGCCACATGGTTTATATCGTCCAGCACACGTTTGTAGTCTGATGGTTTTAGACCCAAGTGAGTAGTAAGCTCGTATAGACTAATTTCTCTATCTTTGTTTTCGAGGAAAAAAGTCAATATTTTTTCTCGTGTGGTGGATTCTTCTCCCAATTTTTTCATCCTATTTTACAGGTCTAAACTTTATTCCGTATTCTATGATGCCGTTTGGGCCCTGCTCCCTATATTTCCTGAATACAGCCTCGACCTCCATTCCCTCGTAGACCTCGTTTGGTTCTACGTCTGTTATTTGGGCAAGAACTTTTGTGCCGTCTTCTAGCTTCACTATGGCTAAGACGTATGGGGCATACTCCTTGAACTCTGTAGGAGGAGTTCTGACAATTGTAAAGTATTCAATTACGCCTTTTTCCGGAAGCTTTACCTGTTCAACGTTTGTTGATCCGCATACTGGACAGATCTGCCTGTAGGGATAGAAACTCTTGCCACAGTCTTTGCATTTTCCTCCTAACAGTTGGTACTTTATTTTTCTTTCCCTCCATGCTCTGGGGACACTTCTCATGTATGCCATCTATCTCACCCTCTTCAAAATGTTAACTGCAACCGTACCACCGACACCACCTACATTTTGGGTCAGTCCAACCTCCGCGCCATCTACTTGGTTCTTGCCGGCCTCCCCCCTAAGCTGTGTAACAACGTCGTATACTTGGTATACACCTGTCGCTCCGACTGGGTGACCCCTCGCCTTTAGCCCACCCATCGTGTTTGTAGGAATCTTTCCGTCTTTTTCTAGTTGTCCCTCCTTTAGAAGCTTCCATCCAGACCCTCTTTCGGCGAAACCTAGGTCTTCCAGGTGGATGACTCCTAGAACAGTGAAGGCATCGTGAACCTCTACCACATTTACGTTTTTAGGCTCAACGCCCGCCATCTGGAAAGCCTTCCTAGAAGCCTTAACTGTCGCACCGATACTTGTTAGGTCTGTCCTGTCATGTACGCTAAAGATCTCCGTGGACAGACTGCTACCAGCAAGCTCGACCAATACATCCCCGTTTTGCAGTTCTTTTAGTTTTTTCTCGGAGCATAAGACAAGTGCCGCGCTACCGTCGCCGAGCGGGGCGCTTTCAAGCAGCCTTACAGGGTCTGCAACCATTGGGGACTTCAGCACCTCTTCAAGTGTAATTGGCTTTGGATACTGGGCCAGCGGATTGTTGGCGGCATATTTATGGTCGTGTACCGCGAAAAGTGCGATGTCTTCCTGTTTTGCTTGGTACTTCTTCATGTAAGCCTTGTATACAAACGCATTGAGCGCGACAAAAGATGCACCCGTAAAGGCCACGTATTCCTGGTCCTCTGCCATGATCAACGCGTCAGTTGCATCGCTCGTAATGGCATCTGTCAGCTTTTCCACACCTACCACAAGGACGCAGTCATAGACCCCGGACTTTACAGCGAGGAAGGCATTGTGCACAGCCGCGCCGCCGCTTGCACACGCAGCTTCGACCTTGTTTGCGGCGACCCCAGGTATGCCCAGCCATGTTGCAAGTAGTGAGCCCAGATGTTCTTGTCCCTGCAGATAACCCGAAGACATGTTTCCAACAAAAATTGCCTCTATCTCTTTCTTTTCTATTCCTGCATCTTTAATAGCGTTAAGAGCCGCTTCAACCATTAAGTCTCTTATTCCTTTTTCCCAGTGTTCATCTATTTTTGTGGCCCCTATACCTGCAACATATACCTTACTCATAATTTTCACCTCAAAATGAACCCCTTATATTTCAGGTACACAGCGTAGTCTACCAATTTGTACCTATTGAGATAATAACTCGTTGGCCTTGCAAGCCCCTTCCGTTCCTCGATTCCATCCTCTACGACAATACTGAGAGCATCGCTTCCCGCGCCGCTTCCAAAAGATACTACGAGAATCCTTTCACCGGGCTTGGCATTGTCGAGTACATTTGTTAGACCCATAGGCGAGGCAGCGGCATAAGTGTTCCCTATCTCGTTGCTGAGTAGCCCAAGCTTCATTTGTTCAGGCTTGAACCCCAGCATTGCGCCCATTCTCTGTGGAAACTTTACGTTTGGCTGGTGAAATACAACATGGTTAAAATCTGATGGCTTTAGACCAGTCTCCTCCATCAATAGCTTTGCCGCATTCTCTATGTGGTGGAAGTATGCGGGCTCCCCAGTAAACCTAAACGTGTGCATAGGGAACTTTTCTCCTTCACGCCTCCAAAAATCTGGCGTGTCAGTCACATATGACACTGCATGCTCTATCGTGGCTGCCGCATCTTTACGTGTTTTTGATATGAGGAAGGCTGCTGCTCCTGCCGCTGCTGTGTATTCAAGCTCATCTCCCGGCCTTCCCTGGGCAGTGTCAGTACCGATAGCCATTCCATAGCTGATGATTCCTGAGTTGACGAGACCTACAACGCTTATCATTGCTGTAGTGCCTGCTTTGCATGCGAACTCCATGTCGATGCCGAACAGCTTCCTGCTAAAGCCTAGGGCCTCCGCTATAATTGTTGCAGAGGGCTTCACGGCGTAGGGTGGGCTTTCTGAGCCAATGTAGAGTGCTTCTACAAGCTTTGGATCGATCTTTGCCCTCTTGAGGGCGTTCTTTGCAGCTTCATACGCAATTGTGAGCGAGTCCTCGTCGGGTCCCGGTACGCTTTTACGCTGTACTGGGGCTTTTTCTCCTCCCTTTGTATGTATACGTGCTATCTCAGCGGTCTCTATTCTGTAGATGGGTATGTATGCTCCCCATCCTAGGATTGAAGCGAGGCCACTCATTTTTGTCAAAAGTTTTTCAATGGGTGTGGTAAATAAAGCTTTCACTAATTGTTTATCCTTTATTCGACATTAAACGAAGCCTCCAAATCCTTTACTATCTTGATACTGCTCGACGTGCCTATCCTGTCTACTCCCAGCAGGTAGAATAGCAACGCCTGCAGTCCTGTCCGTATTCCTCCGGCAGCTTTTACTTTGGTGGCTGTTCCTTGGACTGCCTTCTTAAGTATGAGTACGTCTTCGGGTGTTGCGCCTCGAGGACCAAAACCTGTACTTGTCTTTACGTAGTGTACGCCTATGTTTGAGAGTTCTCTTGCGATCCTGTATATCTCTGCTTCAGAGAAATAGCCTGTTTCTATGATTACTTTTAATACGCCGCCGTAGCTTTTCGATATATCAAGGATACGCTCCACCTCTTCTATTGCTTGAGAATATAGCCCAGACTTGAAGAGGGATATGTTTGCCACGACGTCGACCTCATCTGCCCCGTTGACGTATGCTGTTTCAACCTCTTTGACCTTGACTGTGGAAGCCATGTTGCCATGCGGGAAGCCAGCTACCGTCGCAATCTTTACTTGGCCCGCGAACTGTTTAGCGATATTCTCGACGTAAAAGTTCGGGATGCAACACGCATAGAAGCCATGTTCGACTGCCTCACGACAAGTAGATTCTAGGTCTTTTAGCGTAGCCTCGGGCTTGAGATTTGTATGGTCAATGATAGATGAAATTTCCTTTATTAGCTGATGGGGATCGGAGGGAAGCTCTCTCTTGAACATATTTTTTAAAGACATGATTTTATCATTTCATAGACGCGTAAAAACTTAGTGGCATGATACCATGTGGCGCAGAGTTGCAGAGATGCTTGGAGTCTATAAGGTTTACGAGTGGCTGCTTGATCGGGAAGTACGGAAAGGCTCTATCCCGAAGCATGTAGCATTCATTCTTGACGGTAATAGGCGATGGGCAAGACGCCGCGGGTTTCCCCCGTGGCTTGGCCACAGGTTTGGCGCAGACAGGGTGGAAGACGTCCTCGAGTGGTGCTATGATCTCGGCATAAACACTGTCACTCTCTATGTCTTGTCTACGGAGAATTTAAAGAACAGGTCAAAGGAGGAGCTAGAACACATATTTGACCTACTGGATCAGAAGCTAGATGAAGTAGAGTCTTCTGAGAAGATTAAGAAAAGAGAGGTCAGGATAAAAGTAATAGGCGACACTAGTCTTTTGCCTGAGAGGCTTAGAGAGAAAATTGCAAGAATTGAAAAGAATACTATCCACTATAATAAAAGGTTCCTAAACATTGCGCTTGCTTATGGCGGACGGAAGGAAATAGTAGATGCAGTAAAGAGAATTTCCAGCGAGGTATGCTCGGGGAAACTCTCAATAGATGATATCGACGAGAACTTGTTTTCCAGGTACCTGTATACGGGCGATATACCATATCCTGAGCCTGACTTGGTTATACGTACATCAGGAGAAGTTAGGATAAGCAATTTTCTGCTTTACCAGATAGCCTATTCTGAACTAGTGTTTCTCGACGTGTACTGGCCCGAGTTTCGCAAGATAGATCTGCTTCGAGCAGTGAGAACTTACCAGTCTAGGAAGAGGCGTTGGGGAGGATAGCCGTCGCGAAACTGCAAAATATATTTGTATTATTTTTATTACAATTTGTAATGTTCCACTGCTACTTTTTAGCTAAGTTTTTTAAATAGAAAAACAAATAGCTATTCAGGTGTGATAAGTGTCCTATAGCCTGTACCAGTTTAATAGTTTCGACGATCTTTTAAGGTACATTGACGCACAAATAGCTAATCTACAGAAGGTTATAAGCCAGCTGGAGCAGAGGTATGAAGCCGTAAAGGCTAGGGCTGAAAAAATGCGGATGATCGAGAAAGTTCTAGAAGACCTCATGGGTGAAAAGCTTACCACTCTAAACGAGATAGACTACATGGGGTTGAAGGTTGTTGTTAATGCCAGAGCAATTGACGAGCTAAACGTACTAGAAGAGACTCTAGAGTCACAGAAAGATACGCTGGAATCTCTGACAAGTGTTAGGGAGGCTATATACAAGCTCAGTAGTGCGCTGTCGTCTAGCTCTGAAACCGAGGGCTTACCTATTATTGTCCAGATGCTTAATGGTATTCCGGTAAGGATTCTCTTGAAGGAGACAGAATAAATATGCGGAAGGTCGTAGGCCTCGTAGCATTTCTGCTTATGTTAGTTTTGACGCTGAGCCCAGCGTATGCTCAGCCCAGCTATAATTTCATTCAAAAAGCCTTCTCAAAGAGAATAACTTCTATGGCGGCGCTTCCGGACAACAAGGCTGTTCTATGCTTCGGCGATGGGACGTGTAGCCTCATGGACAGTAGCGGAAACACCTTAGCAAATCGACTCATCAACCCAGACAAGGAAATTTTTTACATCAAATATGTGCCTCCCTCCCGTATTTTAGTCGGAGTTGACAGATCTGGAAACATCTATTTGCTGAATTCCTCGACACTAAACATAATAGATGCCTTTCTAGCAAGGAAAAACGATGAAGAATCTTTTCTCATGGCTTCGCTAAGTAGTGATGGCAGATACCTGGCTGTTAGTTCCAGGTATTATGTAACTGTAAGTGGTAAGCGTTATCCCGAGACAAGGCTTGTTGTTTTCGACACCCAGTCGAAGAGCAGGATATTTGAGCGAGACTTGGATACCAGCAATGATATCTTGGTTGATGTTTTTTCGCTTGATTTTTGGGGCTCTTATCTCATTGCCGAAACTATTGATACTAAGTGTGAACTATGTCAGCTGACGGATAACAAGATAGAAGTTTACAGAATTGATGGTCAGAATGTTAAGAAGGTTGCGTCTTTCCAGAGTGGTTTAACCTTGAAGAGTGTCGTTGGCAATTTTTTGGTTGCTCAACGCGTTCAGCAGAATTCCACTGGCAACTATTTGACCTATGTATTTAATTTGCCAGACCTAAACATCAAGGTAAAAAGAATGTTGGACAAGATCCAGAGTTTTATTCCTTTTACCAATGATACATTCCTCGCAATTTTCTCGGACGGAACACTGAGAAGGTGTAATTTAAATCTGGAATGCAACAACCTTGTTTCTGTCCCCCTGGGAAGAGTAGCTGTTGCAAGCGATGGCTCCTCTATTGCCATCTTTAAAATCGATGAAGTAGAGATATATTCTTATAATGGCGGACTTTCCAGGACTGCTTACTACCAGGTTTCCTGGGATATCGCACCAAGTCCGCCTAAAACAGCCGTCGCTTCTCGAGGAGGATTTTACAGTATATATGGCGACAATATGCTTGTCTCTGCCCTACAACTAACCACGATAAAACTAAGGTTGATTGTTGTAGATGACCAGGGACGGCCCGTCCCCGGCGCCGTAGTAGAAATAATTTCATCAGGAGGGACAAGCCAGTCTCTTATTACTAACAACAATGGTCCAATAATATTTGAAGTGCCGCCGGGAACATATAACATCAATGTTAAAAAGGAAGCTTTTCGCCTAAATCTCTTACGCAGAGCTTCACAAGCGACACCCAGATCATGTTAAAACTTGACCGTAAAAAGGAAGAGAGGCGAGATATCCAAATAAACGTGCTTAGTCAAGATGACCAACCCTTGCCAGGGGCCAGGATAACAATTACTGGAAGAGAAAACATTACAACACTAACAAATGTGAATGGCAAGGTCTCCGTTAACCTACCACTCGGCAACTACACGATTCTCATAAGTGCCCCCAAGTATAAACAATTGCAGAGCACATTCGAGGTAAAAACAAACACAACCGAGGTGTACTTTAAGCTGGAGCCAGAAAAGGTCAACATAATTGTTGAAACATTAAACTTTACACCTGTAGGAATCAATGTTTCCTTGGCATCCATCACCACCAACAACACCCTTACCGTAAAACCAGGCGAAAATGTGTCCCTGCCTGTTGATGCCTACCAGGTACTCGTCAACGCGCCAAAGAACTACGAGTGCTCAGCTTCACCCCCAATAGTCAACGCACTAAATGGAACTACAAACGTCAACGTCAAAATCACATGCAAGCTAATAGTAACACGTGCGACCTCTATTTCAGACGTCATAGGCTTCCTAGAGAAAAAGATGATCCAGAATGTCAAGATGAACATGAGCGTTGATAAAACCTTGGGGAAGCTCCCCTCCATCAACATGTTAAACTCGTCAAAACTAGACCTCGATTTCCAGCAGAGAAACAAGATACTCGTCATTGAATTTTTCTATACTCAGTGTACCGGTTGCAAGTATCTTGTACCTGCCCTTAGAAATCTTTCAAGGCTTCCTGGAGTCACAGTTGTTTCCCTAACAGTGTCCCCAGTTGATACCCAGGCTGTTCTAGAGAGATATGTGAAAGAAAACAACATTACATGGATCGTTGCACGTGATGAAGAAAATCTCTTCTACAAACTTAACGTAACAGTGTTCCCAACCGTTGTTGTCATCAGTGATGGAAAAATTTTGTATAAGGGGGCTGGCGCTAGAGAAGAACTTGAACAAATGAACAATACACTACCTAGCATAGGTGGACTTCCCTCATTACAGAACGTTCCGTTGGGGTCATTACTCAGACCAGAAACACTAATATTTTTAGGCATGTTTCTAATCATGACTTGGCTAATGATTGGTGAGAAGAATGAAAAAAGCGACTCTGAAGAGGATAGCATCTATAATAATACTGTTACTTTTCCTGATTTCGGCAGTAGCCTACATAGCCCTGACTTTCAGACCATAGAAGAATAATGCTAAGTTTTTTTCTAAACATTGTGCTATTTGAATTTCAAAGAGGGGGTTTAAGGGGCATTCCTACAAAAAGGGCCGCTAGTGTTGTCACAAAGGGAACAGTTAGGTTATCTTCTGGAGAAATGTACTCAGTTATACAGGCAATAATTGATAGTAAGAAAGAGCTAAGAAGAGGGGAACCAACCAACACCAAGATAAAAAAGTATACTATAAGTGCGAGGAAAGAACCCCTGAGTGATTTCTGCCTATTGTTAAAAAAGAGGTCATGAAGTGCAGAAACAGTATCAACAGTTGCAAGCGCCAGTAAACCATACACAGTTGTCTCGGGAGAGACAAGTATACTTAGCGTGGCCCCAATCATCCCGTAAAGCAAACCGACATAGCCCTCCCGCTTCTCATAGTCTCTTTCAAGCATGGAAATTTGGGTGGAAATTATCTCCTGAAGCTTTGAGACGGCCTGCTCAACAAGGAATAATGGTTGTTTTAATTCTTTGTTTGTCTTCTCGATAATCCCTTCGATGTTTTCTCTGAATTTTTTAAGTTCGCCTAAAACTTTGCCTCTACGTGCAACAAGGCTGTTTATAAATGCCGCTAAGAAAAGCCCCGTTGCATAATAATTGTTCAGTGTAAGCGGCCAGGGTAAATGGATTAAGTATGGTAGAAGCAGGATAATAGTGAGTAGAATGTGTACCGATTTCCGGTAGAGTTCTTTTCCTATTAGATTCATTTTATTGTTGGACATGCTGGACAGGCTCTAGGCTATATGTTAAAACCTTGAATCCAGACTCGGCTAGCTGGCTTACTAAGAAGTTTAACGCTTGTGCAGGCTCGTTCTTAAAGAGTATGTATTGTTCAAGGGTTCTTTTACCTGTCTCTGAATCCTCTTTTATTTTCCATAGCACATGTGCCCTCTTATCTGCGGAAAACACACGCATAACTAGGCATAACTGCTTTCCACTAACTTTATCATTGCATGCGAAGAGATATTCGCTGAAGGGAGTCATTCTTTTATTGTTTACTTGGTTATAGAATTCAAGGACCTTATCTTTGGGAACCTCGACTACTCTCGAATTATCGCTTGAAAGCATGTTTCTCGCCTCTCTGAGCACCAATGCATCGAGGAACTCCTCGTACGTCGAGTAGTCCTTAAGCGTGTGGAAAGGTATTTTTACCTGTGGGGATGCAACTTGTAGACCACTTGTCAGGTCTCTGAATATAAGCTTTGCAACGTATGGTACCCCAGTGATCCTGGCGAACTTTAGTTCTGTGCGGTGTGCACATTTGCGGCATAGAGACCATTTGTCTGGTATGTGAACTATTCGGCCACAGCTTGTACATTTTTTCCAGGCGCCATTGATAAATCTCCATTCGACTTTTACTTCTCCCGTATCAGAAACATCTATTATTGCATAGTTTCCAATAGACTCTCCATTCTTCAGCAATCTGTCAAGCCTGGCCACATTTACATAGACGACCCCATTGTGTTCGACATCAAGCCCTCCGAAGCTGTGGCTGTGCCCAAAAATGTGTACCCGTGGCTTGTAGTAGTCAATGAGATAGTTAATATCAATGACTCCCGCATGGAGAGACCTATGATTGCTGTCTATCACTTTCCCCCTGTCAAGGATGCTGAAAGGAGGATAATGAGTGACTAGGACTGATACCCTAACTGTGCTTGGTATCTCGTAGGGCTCAGCTATTCTTCCGTGGCCAATGAGTGCAATGTTGCCAAAAATCAGCGGACCAGTATCGTCTAGATCCAAAACACTCTTGTCTCCACATGTCCCTTCAATGTCCCAATTACCCTTAACATAGTAGACGTTCTTCTTAAGTGTTAAAGAAATCTTTCGTAGAATTCTGCACATGCTTCCAGCGCGCTGCGGGTTCCCAATATCACCGGCTGCCACTATGAAGTCATATGCCAAGTTTTCTTTCTGCACCCACTCTAGGAACTTGTCCACCAGATCCTCTTTGCCGTGGACATCCGATATAGCCAGGAAACGTATCCTTGCCACTTCCCAATTCACCTGCTCGCCAAGCGTAGACAAGGACTTAACAGGCCTGAAATTATAAAACCTTTGCTTGAACAAAAGAAAACCTTTTTCAGAGAAAAAAGGCTTCCCAGCCCTGAGACAAGCTAAAAAATGCACAGTCTTCCTTCCTTTATTCCACCCAATGAAAAGTTTTTAAATCTAGATTCATTTTACATTTTGCACCTTTCCATCAAAGCCGTTAGCGCGCGCTAAGCCCCGGTCGTCTAGCCCGGTCAACCTGCACGAGCTGGAAGATGCAAGGCCGCAAGGATATCGGCCTCTCGAGCCGAAGATCCCGGGTTCAAATCCCGGCCGGGGCACCATATTTTGTTGCATAGGGGAGTCTTCGGGAATTAAGCCTAAAGAATTAAGGCTTTTATAGCCCTGAGTTTCGCAGAAGCTCGTGATAAATGATAATTAAATATTACGTGGCTAGAACCATGAAGTTTATATTTGTGGGCATGACTAGGTTTTTTGTAATGATGACGCTCGGAAGGACAGATATGTGAAGAGCTCGTGCAGGTCTGATACGTGAAGCTTCACTTCTTCCCAGAGAACAATTTAACAGGGTTTTGTAATATTGGGCTTTTTTAATCGGAATTTATATGTATAGGCAACATTATTAATAGTGACCAGTATGACCATAAAGGTTGGACTAAATGGTTTTGGAAGAATTGGCAGGAACTTTTTACGGGCAGCTCTGAAAAACGAAAAATTCTTCGACAAATTTGAGGTTGTAGCAATTAACGACCTAGGCTCTCCCCAGATGCTGGCCTACCTATTTAAATACGACTCTGTCTTTGGACGTCTCCCGTACAAAGTAGAAGTCAAGGACAACAAGCTCATAGTAGAAGGACACGAGATGCTCATTCTGAATGAAGCTAGCCCCGACAAGTTACCCTGGAAAGATCTAGGAGTAGACATAGCAATGGAGGCTACTGGCAGATTCACCGATAGAGACAAGGCCGCTCTTCACCTCAAAGCCGGTGCCAAGAAGGTTGTCGTAACCGCCCCCTCGAAAGGCGCAGACGTCACAATCGTGATGGGAGTAAACCACCACATGTACGACCCAACGAAACACCAAGTCATCTCAAATGCATCATGCACTACTAACTGTCTAGCGCCAGTTGTATATGTTCTCCTCAAAAACTTTGGTCTCGAATGGGGATTCATGACCACGGTCCACGCTTATACCAATGACCAGAGGATCCTAGACTTAATACATCCAGAAGACTTTAGGAGGACGCGTGCAGCTGCACTAAATATTATACCTACAACGACTGGAGCAGCTAGGGCATTGCACCTAGTGATTCCTGAGGTGAAGGGTAAGCTGGACGGAATGGCTATGCGTGTACCTGTGGCTGACGGCTCTGTTGTTGATCTGGTTGCTCAGCTAGGCAGAGAGGTTACAAAGGAGGAGCTAGATGCGGCTTTTAAAGAGGCTTCTGAGACCTACTTGAAGGGAATACTTGAATACGTGGATGACCCGATAGTCTCCTCGGACATCGTGGGGGACCCGCACTCCTCGATATATGACGCGCAGGCAAGCATGGTGCTTGGTGGGAAGAGCAACAAGGTAAAAGTCGTAGCTTGGTACGACAACGAGTGGGGCTTCAGCAACCGTCTCGTGGATCTTTTGCTCTACATGGCCGAGAAGGGTATCTAAACAAAATATTTTTCTTCTTTTTTGTTAAATACTGTTTTTCCCGAGTATGTTATCTCGAGTATCCTGTGGTAGGGAATATATTTTTCTGTACCGCTTTCTGTGAGTATAATTACTCCGTCGCGTGAGACCCGGACAACTTGTTCTCCAGTAAACATGTCTGTTTGCGTAGATGTTCCTCTAGACACGAATTTTACTTTGACCTGTTTCTTGTCTACTGTCTTGTCCCAGAGGAGTTTATTGAAGTATTCACGCATTGGGTTCTTCAAGCCGCTTTCACAGTTTCTATGTGTACGTGGAACTAAAAAGGTTTGGTTAGGAGACACAGTTTATGTACAAGTTTTGATAATAAAGATATAAGGGGCTCATTGGTCTCCTTTACGATGGGCAAATTAAAAGACTTCATGGAGGTTTTTAAGGTAAAGCAGACACTGCTATTGTTAATAACTGGGATTTGTTCATACCTGGAGGGACTTAGGATAGCTGGTAAACCTTTTGACGCGCTGAGTTTTCTAGCTGTCTCGTTGTCTATGTTTCTAACAATTTCTGGGACGACAGGAGTCAACATGGTTCTGGATGCAGACATAGATTCACTAATGTTTAGGACCAAGAATAGGCCAATCCCAATGAACAGGCTGACCAAGCGTGAAACGCTGGTGACCAGCATGCTATTGATTGTGACGGGTCTAGTATGTGGGCTCCTTGTAAATGTTTACGTTGCAACCTCGGGACTTCTAGGATTCCTCATAGACATAGGAGTGTATACATGGCTCCTCAAGAGGAAGAGCCCATGGAGTGTTGTCTTCGGCGGTTTCGCCGGCGGGATGCCTGCGCTGGGTGGATGGGCAGGAGCAACAGGCAGTTTTGGGCTGGGGGGAGTAATGCTTATGCTTCTCGTCGCGGTGTGGAGCTCGCTCCACATATGGACCCTGGCAACGTACTATGTTGACGATTATCGCAAAGCTAACGTCCCCATGTTGCCAGTGGTGTATGGCGAAAAAAGAGGTGTGCAGGGATCTTTCTTGGTAGCCCTCATTGTCCTCTTTATCTCTTCGGCAATTTACTACCTAGGCCTCATCTCTATTTGGGGCTACGTAATTTCAGTAATTCCTCTGCTCTTGGCAATTGTTTTCCTAGCTATGTCGTTACGCAGGGGCAACTATCGTGATGCATCGTTTAGAGCCTTTAAAATGGTCAACATGTTTATGGGCTTGTTCTTCTTGCTACTGGCACTCTCTTAGCAAAAACGTTACTGGTAGACATCTAATTTGTAGCTCAACATTTTTGAGTAATCTTTCTTAAACCAGAACCTTCCATAGATAGTTTTTCCAGCAAGCACGTGGGGTAGCCATATCTTGTCGTCTTCCCACATCAGGTCGAATGGTAGCTTATCAATTTTGAACCATTGTGGGATTGCTTCTTCAGAGGGCTTAGGGTCTCCCCTAAACCTTGTAGAAGTAAATACGTGGACAATTATGTCTGGGACATCCTCTTCGGCGTAAAATTCTAGTACTCCTTTATAGGTGACCTGGAGAAGCTCTAGTCCAACCTCTTCTTTGACCTCTCTCTTTACACCAGTCCACATGTCCTCGTTTGGCTCTATTTTGCCTCCAACCCCATTGTATTTGCCTGCGCCAAATCCTCTCCGCTTGTAGATAAGCAGTACTTCGCTACCTCTCATTGGGTAGCAAAGAGTTGCCGTCCACATGTGGAAGACCAATTGTCTCTGCTTAAAAAACTGGGCCTTGTTGGATGACTGCTCCAATCAATATGCCAACGACGTATAGTATTCCAAAGTTCTGTACAAGTGCGGCAGTCATTGGATCAGCTGTCTCCGGAACTTTTGTCTTGAACGTCTTGTACAGCTTATAGGCCTGAGGCAATGTTAGGTAGGCAACTAGTGACGCGATGGGGACAATGTTTAATAGTGCCAGTAGAGCTAGGGAGACATAGGCTAGTATGATTTCTCCAAAATAGAAGTAGAGCCCCCTCCCCCTGCCAAGAATCGCGACAAGTGTCTTGGCGCCTCTGCTTAAATCGAACTCTATGTCACGTAGATTGTTTGCAGTAAGGACAGCTGCAACAAGTAAACCAATCGGGGTTCCGGCTAGGGCTGGCAGGAGTGAAAGTTGACCCGTAAGCACATAGAAGGTTCCAATCCACATAAATACGCCCCAGCTTAGGAAAACACCTATTTCTCCCATGGCCTTGTATTTTAGCCCCGGGGGACCGGAATAAGTGAATAATAGAACAACTCCCACAAGAGCAAGTACAATAACCAATATCTGCCTAATTGCTATTAAAACAAAAGCACAAGCCAGTCCTGAAACCAGTAATACCAATCCAAAGTTCCTGACCTGCTTTGGAGTCATTATGCCAGCTATGACTGGATGCGGCCTGTAGAGGGTTGTGGGTGCTCCTGGAACATCTACTCCTCTGATTGTATCATAGTAGTCATTTAACACGTTTGCAGCCGCATGCAGTAGCGTCACGCCCAGCAGGGTCACAATGAAGAGGAGGAGATCAAAGGTATGCAGAGCCAGGTATGTATATGCCGCTGCACCAGTAATGGATATAATGGTCATAACAAACGACCATGGCCTTGTCACAATAAACAGTTCCTTGAGCTTCATACGTGGTTTTTCTGAGGCTGGCAATTAAAAGGTTTTTTTTAATACAAGATGATTGAAATATATTACTAGGCGAAATGCTTAAATAAAAAAGCCAATAATCTATTACTGTGCACATCCCAGACGGTTACCTGGATCCATACATTTGCATAGCAACGTACCTAGTCGCAGTAATTGTTGTAATTCTTTCCTTTAGGAAAATCAAAGATCTAAGCGACGAGAAGAAGACCTTAATTCCCGTCTTGGCGGCCGCGATATTTGTTGCACAAATGCTGAATTGGCCTATTCCGGGAGGCACCTCTTTACACCTCGTTGGGGGCGCGCTGGCAGCAATACTTGTGGGCCCCTGGGGAGGAAATATCGTCCTAACCCTTGTACTGCTGGTCCAGGCACTTGTGTTCCACGACGGGGGGATTACAACCCTAGGTGCAAACATACTCAATATGGGGATTGTGGCTGTCTGGACTGGCTGGCTAATCTATAAATATCTCCCGAACAAAAGACTCGCTACTTTTCTTGCTGGATGGCTAAGCATAACTTTTGCGGGTATCGTTGCAGGATTAGAGCTTGGATTATCCAAGCAGTTTCTCTATGGGCTTTCTATAACTATCCCGGTAATGGGCGGCTGGCATGCAGTACTCGGTATCATTGAGGGAATAATAACTATGGGTGTTTACATGTATCTGGCTAATAAATATCCAGGCCTGGTGAGCGGGTGATATAATGAAAGAAATTGTTCTTAGGTATAAAAAAGCCTTCATCTTAATACTTTTTCTCATAGTTATTAGTCCAATCTTCGGAGTAATACTAGCAAACCTCCTTGGTTACCACGAGCCCCTAGATATAGCGGCTGAGCTTCTAGGTCTCAACGAGACGACAGAAGAAACCAATTGGACGCCATTCCTAGATTACTCTGTGCCTGGACTTCCACCTGAAGTGGGATACATTGTTTCGGGTCTGCTTGGAGCCTTAGTGGTCCTCCTCCTTGGCTACATCATTATCAAGCTGAGGAAATGAAATGATGAAAAGCTTGGACAATATTTTAAATGATTATTTTTTTGAGCTGGGCGATGTTCTAGGTAAGCTTCTTGACTCTTCCCAGCCTAGGTTCACTCCCAGCATTGGCATTGTCCTATCCATGCTTGTAACGGGTATTGTTTCTTTTTCTCATACACTTCATACATTTATATTGGCGTTAATTTTCGCGTCCATCATTGCTTTTGCCACAAAGAAGACCAGGGAGTGGTTATATGTTACTTTTATCTCTATATTCTTTGCTCTTGTTGTTGCTCTACCTGTAATTTTGCTTGGGGAAACTAGAGAGCCAGTAGTGTTCATATTGAGAGTGGCGGCTTCCGCTTCATTGTTTACTTCTATGCTTGGCGGATTGGGCTGGTTGGGTGTAGTAAAGGGTCTAAATGCTCTCGGTTTTGTTGAATTGTCAAAACAGCTTGGCGTTTTGATCAGATATATTCCCGAGTTTATTAGGAAAGCCCAGACAAGCACCCTTGCCAGAGAGGCCAGAACATTTACTGTGTCAAGAAAGAATAGATGGATTATTGGTATGTCGTTGGTGGGGGACTTGATATATGAAGGCTTTAGAACCTCTTACTGGCTATCATTATCCACAAAGTCAAGATATTTTGGAGAGGCTACAACAAAGGGGAATAATGTCCTGCACTGGAGACCTACCCCCTTAGATTTGTTCGTACTATTTTCAACAATCTTATTAGCCTACACTGTGTATGCAGGCTAGGAGAGCACTATGCTGGAAGGTAGAAATCTTACATTTTCTTACCTTAAAGATGACTTGGTGCTTGAGAATGTATCTATCCAAGTAAAGACTGGAAGAATCCAAACTGTCTTGGGACCAAATGGTTCTGGCAAAACCACACTGTTACTGCTTGTTTCTGGTCTTCTGAGGCCGCTTTCTGGCGAGGTTCTACTTGATGGCAAAAATCTGTTTGAAATGTTGCCAGGCGCTAGGAGGTATATTGGTGTAATGTTCCAGAACCCAGATGACCATTTATTCAGCCCAACGGTCCGAGATGAGCTTCTCTTTACGTTAAGCCAGTTAGAATTGACACGCGGAGAAGTAGAGGCAAAGATCCAACTTGTAGCTAACATGCTCCATCTAGAACATTTGTTGAATAAACCTGTCCATGCGCTAAGCTTCGGTGAAAAAAGGAGAGTGGCGCTAGCAAGCATAATTATATACGACCCAACATATCTCCTCCTAGATGAGCCGTTTGCTAACCTTGATCCCAAGACCACTGCCCTCTTCCTCAAACTTTTATGCGACCTCAGAAAATCGAGGGGAATACTGCTGGCTAGCCAAGATGTAGCCCTGGCTGAGAAAATAAGTGACTATGTCTACATTCTTAGCAATAAGAAGATTATTTGGGAGGGAGAACCTCCCATCCCTAGGAACATTCTTGACGAGGCTGGTCTACAGACTGAGATAGCTCCATGCAGCTTCGGGCAGAGTACGCGTTAAGAATCCTAAAAAAGATTTAATTGTGTCCTGCTTTTTGCATCATTGTGGCTAAGTGGCTTGCAAAGGTAAAAGACTCCTTTACGAAAATCCCGAAAAACATACGGGTACTGGCATTCGGCTGGCTAGTTTGGTCACCTGTCCAGGCAATGGCCGGACCATATACACAGCTATATGTTAGCAAGCTAGGCGCTTCCCCAGAGGACATCTCGCTTGTGCAATCAGCCACACAGATCGCTAACTCTTTTTCAAGGCTTCTCGGCGGATTTCTCTCCGATAAGTATGGCAGAAAGAAGATTCTCTGGATTGGAACACTCTTAGTAGCTGGGACATACCTATTAATGGCGATAGCTCCAGACTGGCAAACATATGCTATCTCAAACGTCCTGAATGGCATCTCACTTTTTTACCAGCCGGCCCTTGAGGGGATACAGGCAGACTCTGTACCAATATCATTGAGGGGCAGGATGAACGCGATTCTCAGTCTAGTGCCTGGACTTGCCTCGTCGCTTTCACCGCTTGGCGGTGCCTACCTTGTGAATATATTTGGAATAGTTGAGGGCGTGAGGATAATCTTTTTCCTATCTTTTCTAACAGGCATCATCACGGCCCTTTCGCGTCTTTTCTGGATAGAAGAAACCATAACCACAAAAGACACAATAAACGCCAGTGGAAACTTTTTGTTCTCCTACATTGATGCCCTTAGAAAAATCAGCCATGAAACATACCTTTTGATGACTACCGATATTTTGCTCAATCTTGTAGGTGCAATGACTTTTCTTGGGAACTATTATATGTATTATTATCTAGAGGTTGACAAGAATGGTCTAGCTATCCTAGCTACAGTTGGAAGCGTTGTGAATCTATTGCTTCTTCTACCCGTTGGGAAGATTGTTGATACGCGTGGAAGAAACTTTTCTATAACACTAGGCTTTCTTCTAGGAACATTAAGCCAAGTAATCTTCGTTTTGGCTCCACCGTCTTCCTGGCTCACTCTTCCTCTATTGCTCCTGTCCACCACTATAGGCTCAGTTGCAGGCGTATTTTATGGCCTGGCTTATTCTTCTTTGAGGGCAGACCTTGTCCCAAAGGAGTATAGGGGGAGAGTCTATGCCCTCTGGGGGCTATTCCCGTCGTTTACGTGGAGTCTAGGAGCTCTGATAGGTGGCTGGATGTATAATAACCTGGGACCTACATCTCCTTTCGTTTCAAGCCTTCTTTTGAGGCTTCTTCTATCCCCTCTCCTTCTTTTTTGGTACCGCCAGCTAACCTATAAAGTGGACGAGGTAATTAGGAGCTTTGAGGGTAGCTAGAGCGAGAAGGCTTTCATCGAAAACGCAGAACTTTCTTTTAATGTCTGCTGACCCTGATTATTTTGGGTGGATTCCGTTTATGTTCACTCCTCTTGTAAAGCTCCATGACGCGATCTACGTATTTTTTCTCTATGTGAAGGTTTTCGGGGACTTTCTCAGGAGCTATACCCATCTCAAAGATACTGTAAAGGATCAGGTCAGCTATTTCATAGCTTAGCCCAAGTTCGCCCTCGGCGGTTTGTCCTGGCCACAGCCTGGGGCTACTAGGCTTAAACGCTATTCGTTCTGGAAGCCCTAAGAAAACTCCAAGTTTTCTGACCTGTGTCTTGTATAGATCTCCTATTGGCAATATATCTACTCCACCGTCACCATACTTTGTAAAGTATCCGAGAAGAAGCTCACTTTTATCCCCTGTCCCTATGACCAAGGCGTTTTTCCTATATGCTCTTTGGTGCAGAATGCACATTCTGACACGGGCTGCAAGGTTTCCTCTCTCCTCTTTGGTTAAATCTCCCAGGTTTTTCTCAAAGCTCTCCAAGATTGGTTCAATATTGATAACCTCTATGTTTTCCTTGGGGACCCTTGCCAATTCTAAGACAGAAAAAGCATCTTCAAGATCTTCTTTGGGTGTAGTCTTTGAAGGTAGAATCAATGCATGTACGTTTTGTGCTCCAATAGCCCGCACAGTTAATAGCAGTGTCACAGCGCTGTCGACCCCTCCGCTAACTCCAATTACTCCCCCGCTTTTACCTGCCTCTCGGACAATGTAATTCCGCAGTTCTCGAGCTATGTGTTCAGTTACAGCTTCCCAATTCATGTCTGGTATGGTTTGCATGATGGACCCCTTAAGTCTCGTTATTTTGATGGCTTTAAGTCTTAGCGTATTAGTCGTGTGTAAAAATTTAGAGCCATAAATTGGTCAGATTAAGGATATTTTTGAGAACCCTCCTAAAAAACAAAAACATGGATCGCCTTAAGAAAAAATATGTAAAACTTTTACTGATAAAAATGAAAGATTTATCTTTGTCTTTTTTACTAAACCCATGTGATAAGAGTTAGTATTGACAAGTTGAGGATGTTTACTTCGAAGGCGGGGCTTTACAGTTGGGACGAGTCAGGAGAGAAAGTTATTGTTGCTTTTTCTTCCTTGTCTCTCGAAGAAGTCCTGGGAGAAAATGCAGAGATAAGGATTATTGGGTCGAAGGAGGGAAGCGATCTTGTTGTTGAGAAGGTTATATTGAGTAGGGGAGGTGTCCGTGAAGAAGTTGACCCAAAGACTCTCGAGGGATGGTTTAAATATATCGAACAAAGCGAAGTAGCGAAAAAGTAATGAGCAATATATAGCAACGTTTTTATCACAAGATCCCTATACTTGACATGTGAAGCTGATTTATCTTGTACTAGATGGTGTTGCAGACAAGCCTGAAGATGGTCCTACATCTCTAGAGCTAGCAAACAAACCGTTTCTCGATAAGGTTGCTTCGCTCTCTAGATGCGGTTTAATGTATACTGTTGGAAAAGGCATTGCTCCCGAAAGCGACGCAGCTGTAATGTCAATCCTCGGATACGACCCACATAAAGAATATACTGGCCGTGGACCCGTTGAGGCTGTGGGTGCAGGGTTAGAGCTGAGAGAAGGTTACGAGGTTGCATTTAGGGCCAATTTTGCTACCATAGACCCAAAGACGAGAAAAATCCTTGATAGGAGATGCGGAAGAAACCTTTCTAGCGAAGAGGCCCACGAGCTTGCCAAGGCAGTAGACGGTTTGGAGCTAGGAGTCTACGATGGGTATGCACGTGTAGTTGCGACTGTTGGACATAGGGCTGTAGTGATTATCGGAAGCAAGACTCACAGGGTGTCAGACAATGTCAGCAATACAGATCCTGCTTATGAGAAGCATGGTTATGTCTCGATTGCAAAATCTTCATTTGAGCCCTACGTAGCAGAGGCAAAACCACTGGACGGAACAGAGGAGGCAAGAATCATGGCTACTCTCGTCAACAAGTTTACCGAGAAGATAATCCAGATACTTAAAGACCACCCAATCAACCAGGAAAGAATAAAGAACGGTAAGATGCCTGCAAACGTAATTTTACTGAGGGATTCTGGGGGAAGACTTCCAAGGCTAGAAGAAATAAACAAGAAATTTGGCTTAAGGTTTGGCGCTGTAGCCGAGATGCCTGTGGAAATAGGAATCGCGAGAATATTGAAAATGGACATGGAAAGTGTGCCGCCTCCTACAGAGGACAAAGCCGTGGATTACAAGATTAGGCTTGAAGCCACCATGAAGTTGTTGGAGCGAAACGATGTCGTCTATGTTCATCTAAAGGGGCCCGATGAGCCTGGACACGATGGAGACGTGAAAAGAAAAGTAGAATCTATAGAGCTAATTGATAGATACTATGTTGGTCCTCTCCTAGAACAAATTAGCGGCAAAGAAATTGCTTTGCTGGTTACAGCTGACCACGCCACTCCTTATACTCGTAAATCTCACACAGATGACCCAGTACCCGTAGTTTTAATGCTACCTAGAAACAAGCAGGACGGATTAAAAAGGCTTACAGAAAAGGAGTGCAGTCGAGGTTCGCTTGGAGTATTCCAGCACGGCTATGAACTCCTTCCAAGGATCCTTGAAATGATTAAAAGTCCTTAGAGTGTCTTGATTATTATTAGTATTTTTTCCGTGGCTACCTGTTAATTTTTGCGTTCATGCTTCTCATATTTTTCAGTGTATCTAATAGGAAAGTCTCCTGAAGCTTCTCGATAGCTTGGTTACATTCATCCATCAAAGACTGGATTTTTTCACGCTCTTTGGGGAGCTTTTCAAGTTCCCTTGCAAGAGGCTTCAGGTCTTTCTCAATCATTTTGCGGGCTATCTCTCCCAATAACTCGTCGATGCCCTTATCTGAAAAGTATAACTTTTTCCTTCCACTTTTAACAAAGGATACTAAGCCAACGCTGACAAGCAAGGAAAGTGCGGAGCTTACTTGGCTTAAACTGTATCCAGTCAGGTGGACAATTTCTGTCTGGGAAAGTGGAAACTCGGATAGAATAAGTGTTGCAAGAACCTTTGAGGCCGCTTCTCCTAGCTCAAGCCTTGATACAAGCCTAGACACCAAGTTGATAAGCGTCTGGGGAGGCGTTGAATGCATTGTGTGTCTATAATATATAAAAAACTATGCTTATATTCCTTATGTTGTTTTTGCTTTCACGATTCTAAGGAAATAGATTGATGCCGTCAAAGCGCTGGCTTCAATGAATAATGCCCCGGCGAGCTCCAGAACTGCAACGGAGGGCCACCCTATGGTTAATTGTATTAAGTAGCCGAGAGGTACTGGGAGAATACCCAAGAGAAACAATATTGAACCAAAAAGTTTCTCCTTCTTTGCGAGAAGCGCTAGACCGAGAAATGCTGAAGTCAGGAAGGACTGAAGGTAGAACCACGTGGATACAAATGTGTGGGGTTTTGTTCCGCTGGGATAATATCCTATTAGGAACAGAAATATGCCTGAGACAAAAAGGAGGCCGGAGGCGAAGCCTTCAAGCTTTGTTTCGACAGACCAAAGGATGCCTAGGGAATATAAGGCAATAATTGTTCCCATAGTCATAAGGCCAATATTAAATATCCATGGATTCGTGGCCCTAGGCGAGCCTAGGTCGCTAAATGCACCTTTAAAGAAATTCCACCACGGGTTACAAGAGGCTGCGAAATAGACTGTAACAAGGAAGACTAGGAAGCTGAGGGGACCAAGGACCAGTAACAGTGTTCTGAGTATCTTCAAAGCTTTCATTTTGATCATTTATAGGACGCAACAACACTCTTAAAATTTTAGTCTTAGTATACAGTCATAAAGTGAGAAAAATTATCTATCTTTTTTCCTGTAATGCTTCAATTATCATTCTCTCTTCCAGTGTTAGTTTTTGTATTAGGTCGTAGTAGGGGACAGCGAACAAGCTGTCGATAAAGTTTTCTTTTACTATTTTTCCTTTGAAGATAATTGCTCCTCTATTTGCGACTCTCTTGGCTTGTTCCGGGTCATGGGTAACAATTATTATTGTTGTTTCACGTGAAAGCTTTCGTATGAGTTCTTCTATTTTTGATTCATTAACGGGGTCTAAATTGGCTGTGGGCTCATCCATTAGTAGAACCGGCGGACGCAAGGCAAGCGCCCTTGCAATGCACAAGCGTTGTTGTTGTCCGCCACTAAGAGAAGTTGCCGGCTTTTTCAGTTTGTTTTTAACTTCTTCCCACAATCCTGCCTGTTCAAGGGCTTCTCTTACTATTTCATCTAGTTTTCTGCCTTTAGCTACTCCGTGTAGCCTTGGTCCCAGCGCGACGTTGTCATATATCGAGAGGTGAGGCAACGGGTTTGGCATTTGGAAAACCATTCCAGCTAGCCGTGCCACTTGTTCGCGGGGGAGCTCCCTGTAAACATCTATGCCCATTATCTCGACTTTTCCTTCAACTCTGGCCTCTGGTCTAAGCTCTATTAATCGATTTATCGTCCTTAGCAGGGTAGATTTTCCACATCCAGAGGGGCCCAATATGGCGTATACGCTGTTTCTTGGAACACTGAGGTTGATGTTAAAAAGAACTTGTTCATTTCCATAGTAAACATTTAAGTTTTGGATTCGGACAGCTGGATTTTCCATTAGAATCTCACCTCTTTTGTAGCTTTCCTAATAATGAGAGATAAGGAGATGCTAACAAGTGCAAGTATAGAGCTCGCGCCCCATGCCAGTTTTTGCCAGTTTTCATATGGTGTCTTTGCGAAGTTCCATACGAGGAGAGGCAATGTGCTTGAGGGGCCGTCTAATCCATAGAAGCCATAAAATGCTGCTCCAGCAGTGAAGAGCACAGGTGCTGTCTCGCTGAATGCCCTGAGAAAAGCTGAGAGAAGCCCGACAAGTATACCCCTCAAATTCATTGGAACAAGTACAAAGAAGACAGTCTTCCACCTAGGTAATCCTAAACTGTGTGCGGCCTCCCTATAAATGAAGGGGATAACTCTCAGAGATTCCCTCACCTGAACCACTGTATATGGAAGTATTGCCAAGGAAAGACTCAACGCACCGGCAATTAGCGATGTGTTCTTAGTCGCAAGAACGTATGTTGCATAAATAAATATGCCGAGGATTACACTCGGAACTTCGCTTAGGAAGTGTGATGCACTTTCTGCCAGTATTGCAAGTCTGGTCTGTGGATATTCATTTATGTATACACCTGTCAAGAAACCTATAGGAAAAGCGATGGCTACTGCTAGTGATATCATTACGAAACTACCTATGAGCGTATAATAGATTCCTCCGGGAGACCCTTCACCTGGAGCGGCAGGTGCCGTAGTAAAGAATGCTGGTCCTGCTTCGATTATCACTTTGAATCCAAGGATTAGGGGTACAATTATTAGGGAAAAAATCGCCAGTAGAATAAATCCAACAGATAAAACGATCAATAAGAAACCAATTTCATTTTTTATGGAGCGAAGATTCACTATTGCTCACCTCTAACAATTCTGACACTTCTGTTGGCCAGCCTTAATCCAATATAGGAAAAAAATGCGCTGGTAATCAAGAGAACGAGGGCTGCAAACATTAATGCACTATATTCGTACTTGTAATAGGTAGCCATTCCAAAATTATTAGCAATTAGGCTTGTAACAGTTGAAGCAGGTAAAAATGGATCCAAGGGCAACCTGTAGGCATTTCCTATTACTAAGGTAACTGCAGTGGTCTCTCCAACAGCTCTGCCAAAACCAAGGAGAAGAGATGATACTATGGCGGGAAAAATCATCTTTAAAACGATGATGGCCCGCTCGATCTTTGTAGCACCTAAACTAGCTATTGCCTCTATGTATGATAAAGGTACAGATGCATATACGGATTTAATTATCGCCGTGGAGTATGGAGCAATCATGATAGACAACACTAGTCCAGCCGTTACAATGCTCGCTCCTGTGACATTGACATATCCAAGCTTTACAGCTAGCTGTCTCACCAGTGGCACAATAAGTGTAAGACCCCACAAGCCGTAAAGAACTGTTGGAAAAGTAGACGCGACATTAATTAGTTCTTCAATTGCAAAACGCGCCCTGTACGGAAAAATTTCCTGGATAAAAATAGTTAGAGAAATCGAGAAAAATGCTGCAAACATGATCGCAAGAATAGCCACATACAGAGACCCAACTAGGGGAGGAATTATTCCATAAACTTCTTTTGCTGGATCTTCTGCTGCATTCCATTGAAATTCCGTGAATATGCGAAGTCCCTCGTAAGTGAGGACTGGGATAGATTCCTTGAAGAGAACAAGAATCAAAAGAATATCTATGCTCAATAGTAGAACTCCTGGTATAGATAGCATGATCCTTAACATGTCTCTATTCATAACTTACACTCACTAAGTATTTCGTAGCCAAGTATATATAGTTTATGTTTATGATAAACATGAAAAACAAAAATATATAGAAAGAAAATATTTTATTTATTTACCAAAAAGTTGAGATAGCTGAAGTATTTTCTGTGAAATACTTTGTGGTATTGGCGCATAACCTTCTGCAATATTTTCTGGCTTCTGACCGTCTGTAGCTATAAACTGTAACCATCTTGCAAGTGCCTTTCTCGTGTTTAGGTCGTAGTTGTCAGGAGACTTGAGAAACATGTAAGTTGGGGAAGAGATTGGATAGGCATCTGGATCTGTTGTTCCAAAGATCTTCGATAGAAGGTCTAAACTGTATATATCACTAGTAAAATCGACATCCAAGCTTTTAACGGCTAAACTGACCCTTTCAGGAGAAGGTTGTACGAATTTACCTGCATTGTTTCTTAAAGCTACCACACCCATTCCCTTCATATATGCCAGTTCGACATATCCCATGGAGTACGGTGTTTGCTGAACCATGCTTGCAACACCTGTATTTCCTTGTGCACCTTGTCCTCTTCCCATCGAGTCAAGAGGCCATTGAACCGTTTTCCCAGTTCCAACTTTTGTTTTCCATTCGCTCGAGACAAAGCTCAGGTAAGACGTGAAGACAGCTGTTGTTCCACTGCCGTCACTTCTATGAATAAAGTATATCTCTTTGTGCGGTAAGAGATTCGCGACTTCAGGGTTTAGTTCCTTTATCTTTGGGTCATCCCAATAATTTATTTTTCCGAGGAGGATGTCTACGAGAACTTCTGGTGTAAGCTTGAGTGGTTGTTTGTCTTTTAGCTCCGGTACATTGTACACTACCGCTATTCCTCCGAGAAGGTAGGGAACTTGATAAACAATCCCATATTTGTTTTTAGCCTGGTTCAGCTGTTCAATTGTCAGTGGAACATCCGAGCAACCAAAGGTCGTAAGACCATTAATGAAGTCGCTTACTCCTTGGCCACTACCTACAGCGCTGTATTCAATCTTTATATCTGTATTTGTAGAAGTAAAGACTTGTATCCATTTTCTGAGCTGGGCCTCGGGAAAAGTTGCACCACTTCCCTTTAGGAGCACTGGCTGAGAAGCTTGTTGTGATGATTGCTGGGATGGTTGCTGTTGAGAGGCTTGTTGTTGAGCAGGCTTGTTTGCAGAGAAGATGAATAGTCCAGCCAGTACTACTACTATCGCTATGGCGATTACTATTATTTTTTTATAGTTTTGTCTTTGACTCATACATGGTTACATAGAATTGGCTATCTTATGTACTTTTTGCTTATAACTATGTAATGAAATCGTAAAAACTATAATTCTATATATGATTTAATTAGTGCCTTCGTGTTTGATTGGTCCTTGTTCCTTTACAACTCTATTATTGTTCCAGTTTTCGTGTCCAAAGAATATCCTGCGGGTAGCGTCGCTTTGTCTAGGTTCCTGATTTTTTCTATTATTTGGCTCACTAATTTATTTGTATAGGCTTCTCTTCTTATCACGATGTCATATCTCTCGCTTGTGATAGGTTTAAACTCTAGACCATATCTCTCAGCAATATATTTTACACCTATTCCTACGTCAACTATTCCCCTGCTAATGAGGTAAGCTACTGCCTCGTGGGTTTTAACCTCAAAGGTATAGCCAGTAAGCCTTTTCTTCATCTCTTCAGGCGATATTCCTAGTTGACGTGATTCCTCTTCTAACATGTGATCAATGAGTACACGTGTACCGCTTCCGGGATTCCTGTTGACGAAGCGTAGATGTTTATCGACTATATCTTTAAATGAAGAAACTAGTTCTGTGTTTTTCCTATATATGAAGCCCTGTTCTCGCTTATAGCCTATGAGAACTAGTGCTTGTTTAATGTCGAGCTGTCTTATAATTGGTAAATTGTATTCTCCCGTAGCTGGGTCAAGTAGGTGTGTTCCAGCCATGTCTGCTACTCCGCTTTTTAGTGCTTGGAGCCCTGAGAGCGAGCCGACGTTGACCATGCGTACTTTGTCGTAGCCTGGCAGATTTGCAACTATGGATTGTAACAGTGGGTCATGGGAACCAATAATGTTTAGTTCATAGTTTTTCTGGAATGGGTTTAATAGCACGTCGACTTCTGTCCCTTCTGGAAGGTGTTCTGTGTCCTCTGGAACAATTATATAGCCGTCTAATAGTGACATTGCCGACACACGTCCGCTGTGACCCGTTAGGGGGTAAGCCTTCATTTCTCCGTTGTGCTTCAGGATTGCGGGCACAAATACCCTTATACCTGGTTCTCCACGGATAGGTGTCTCTATGCGTGCCTTTATTGTTGGGACCTCACTTTTAGGCGTGCCTTGAAGCTTTAGTATTACGGGAAGAAGGTAGAGGTTGACTGTTAGCAGACATGAAAGTGGGAAGCCGGGCAACGCGAAGACTATCTTGTCTCCGTGGACGGCTACAGCGAGGGGTCTGCCGGGCTTTTCTCTTACACCATGGAGTATGATTCCTGGTTCGAGCCTGCTTAGAACCCTGTAGGTTTTATCCTCTAGGCCGGCAGAGGTTCCGCCAATCGTTGCTACTATATCGTTTTCATTTAATGCCTTGTGTAGAGCTTCTTCTATTTCTTCAACTACATCGTGTACGCGGGGATATATCTTGGGCTCTGCTCCTATGGACTTTGCATAGGCATAGATCATTGTTGAGTTGGAGTCATAGATTTGTCCGTATTCGAGCTTTTCTCCTGGAGTTTTCAGTTCGTTGCCTGTGGGAATTATTCCTAGGCGAACCGGCCTATATACCCATACCTTGTCTATCCCTACAGCTGCTAATACTGAAACTAGAAGTGGGGTGACTATAGTCCCTTTCCACGCGACAACTTCTCCTTCAGCAATATCGGAACCAGCAATGTCAATGTTTTCACCTCTGGCTACCGAGCGGTAAAACTCTACTTCGCCATTCCTCGCGTGCGTATGCTCAATTAACACGACGGCATCTGCAGGATAGGGAACAACTGCGCCAGTAGAGACTTCTACACATTGTCCTCTTTCTAGTCTAAGCAACTTGGTCTCTCCGGTAGCCACTTTCCCGACAAGCTTCAAGGTTTTTGGCCTATCCTCGTATACTCCCGCTAGGTCTTCACTTATTACAGCGTAGCCGTCTACTGTTGCCCTAGTGTATGGAGGATAATTGGAGGGTGAAAAAATGTTTCTGCTTAAGACCCGCCCTATTGCCTCCTTCAAGGAGACTTCTACTTCTCCTAGTGGATTAAGCGGCCTGTAAGACTCTATAAGTGGGATTACTTCGTCGACGCTTACCATTTTTCTAAATATTTTTCTCTCCAATATTTTCCACCTCTCGGTACAAATTAACCTCTACAGTTTCGCCTTCATCGTACCCCTCAACCCCTTCAGGCACTATGACGTAGCCGTTGCCCCTGAGGAGACTTGCCAAAGCACCAGACCCCCCTAGCATTACTGGTTCAGCATAGTACTCTTCGTTTTCCCGGTAAACACGCACCCTGGCAAAGCCTATAACACCCATTTTCACCGAGATGCGCCTTGTAAGTTTAGCCCTTATCGTGGGTAATAGCGGAACCTGCATCCCTAGCTTCCTAGCAAGAGGCCTAAAGAAAACCTCAAGAGTTGATAACGCAGCAACAGGAAGCCCACTAATAGCCAATATGAGCCTGCCGTCCTTCACAGCCACGCACGCAGTTTTCCCCGGCTGAAGGGCCAAGCCGTGAACAATGTATTCCGGCTCTAGCTTGTTTATAGCTTGCACTGTCAAGTCGTGTCCACCCATCGATGTCCCACCTATAAGTACGGTTAGCCACTCCTTCCTTTTCTTTAACCAGCTAACTATATGTTCCACAGAGTCCGGCGAGAAGTCTATTGAACTAACGTTCACGCCCAGGGTTTTTAGCCATGAGGCTACAAATATGTGCGTGTATGGTCTGAAGAATGTTTGGGAGATTATCTCGTCGCCTATGTTAAGTATACTGGCGCTGAAATCATAAACATTTACGGTTTCTTTTCCTTCCAACATGAGGCCTGCAACGCTGTGTGGCTGTATTCTTTCGCCCTGTCCCACTATCCTTATATCAGTATCGTATTCTTCGCCAGGCAAGGAGACATTTTCCCATTGGGCCAAACGTTTGTAGATATATACTCGATCCTCTTTTTCTACTACATCTTCAATAGGCACCACGGCGTCTGCGCCCTCTGGTAGAAGAGCTCCAGTTTCTATCTTGGCGGCGTAGCCTTCAGGCAGAACCATTTCCTCCTTAGAACTTGGCCTTATAACGCCCTCGATTTTCCTGAGCACTACTGGAGTGCTAGGTCCGGCGGCCTCTACATCGCGAGACCTAACCGCGTAACCGTCGACAACGGTTTTAGGTCTTGGGGGAAGCTTAAAGGATGAATAGACATCCTCGGCTGAGTATAGCCCAAGAGAGTCTGTTACGGGCACCTTGATAACGCTGGGTAACCTAAGGAACTTTAATGATTCTTCTATAACCCTGCCTACACTGTGAAGCTTCCTCAAAACTTATCACCAACGAATATAAAAGTCCCTAAACTCTCCCCTATAATCCTCCCACTTTACCTCAACATTTTCTACTCTTGCCATTGGGGGTCCACGCCAAGCCCATTCTATAAGTTTTTTTACGGCTTCCTCGTCTCCCTCGGCAACGGCTTCTACTCTCCCATCTGGTAGGTTACGTACCCAGCCAGTTACTCCCAGACTCCTTGCAACCTCCTGCATGGTTGCCCTATAGAAAACTCCCTGGACAAGGCCAGATACAATAATGTGAGCTCTTACAAGTCTAGTCATGTGGTAGATATGCACTAGAGGACTAAAAATGTTTACTGCCTAGACGAGTCTTGCGGGTTCCCAGCTTATCTCCGAAACAATAGTTTTTGCTTTGAGGTTATTTAAGACCTCTACTGCCTTATCTACTTGCTCGTCGTGCACTACGGTGAATACAGCGTCCCCTATCTGTGTCTGCCCTGCGTATGGTATTCCTGCCTCTTCTAGGGCATTGAAGGCTCTCTTAACGTTCTCAGTCGCTAGCCCTGTTTCCAGAGAAAATCTCTTGGAAACCTCAAGTAGTTTTTCTAACGATCTTTCACGAATAAGCTCGTCTATCAACCTCTTTCCAACGGCGTCTATTAAAGGTAAGCTAGCTGAAGACAAGATCTCCGGCTTGCTTCGGCTTCCAAAAAAGCCTATAATCGCTTTCATGTCCTTGTCAAAGAGGAGCCTATCTACTAGATCGTTTCCAGGCGCTCCTGGTCTAACAACAATAACAACGCCACCTGCAACAAGCCCCGAAACCGTTCCTAGTCCTGTCTTGCATTCCACCTCTGCAACATGTGCAATTTTTGCTAGATCTAGGTAGCTTAGCCTTAATCCTAGTAGCCGTCCCAGAGCGAGAGCCGTGGCTAGAGCACTTGCACCACTTGTGCCTAGTCCGCCACCAATTGGAACAGATACATCAACATAGATTTCGACTCCAAGCTGTCCAGGGAACATAGACAACAGCTTCTTCGCGACGGTACTGACTGTTGGGATTATCTTGCCGCCGTCACTAATACTGATTTTGACTCCTTGTTGCTCGCTTTCACAAGCTGTAACTGTGACACCCTTTTTCAGCGCTAATCCTGCACCTCTGGCCCCCGTTAACAATGGATCCTCGACTATGTGTGTCTCAAATATTCCGCTAAGGCCAGCCGGGCTCCAAGCAGAGGCACATCTCATTTTTCCTCGCCAAAAGTTATGCCTGAGCTTTTTAGAACCTTTACGACTGGGGGTGTTAGAATCGCGATAAAGGGTATCTCTGTCAGATATGTCCACAAGAACCAGACGAGGGCAGCCCAGCCTGGCAGATATGCTTGTCCACTGGGTAATGTAAAGAACTGGCTGAAAACCCAGACACCTATACCTATGTAGGCTGACCCAAGCATGAGTCCAGTAGATCCTGAAACCACTATTCTCCTATCTTCGCCCTTCAGTAGAATCGCTGGCAGGGCCGTTGCAATTATGGCTATAATTGCCGCGAATAGGAAAGAGTAATCTAGGAGATTGAAGTAGAGCAATGCAACAAGGATTAGAGTAGTTAGGAGGAGTTCTGAGAAAATAAGCATTATAATCTTTTTTTCGTCTCTCAGCTTCCTATAAAGGTAGCCTATTGTATAGAAGCCCAAGAAATTTGCTGGGACGCCTACGGTTAGACTCAACAGAGGATTCCCGTGAACAACCATGTCACTGATAAAAATTCCTATGGCTGCGCCAACCCCACCTATCATAGGCGAGAAAGCGATCGAGAATATTGCTGGCACAAATACGGAAGGCCAAAAGCGAACAGTGCTAAGGATAGGGGTAAATAGACCTAGGTAGGTAGCTATGCCGAGGGCCGCATAGAGCGCTGCGCATATTGCAATCAGTGTTATTTCTAGAGACCTTTGTATCTTCACGGGCTGTTCGAATTAGGGAAAATTTAAAATTTTTTAGTTTAACTAATTTAACAACTACATGAGTCAACATTCTTGACAAGACAATAAGGAGAAAACTGATTCATTTGGGATGAAAAAGCTGTCCCCTATTCGAATTCGATTGTAGCTGGCGGCTTATTAGTAATGTCGTAGAGAACTCTATTCACTCCTTCAACCTCATTTGTAATCCTGTGCGATATTCTGTCGAGAAGTTCCCATGGTAGCTTAACAAAGTTTGCAGTCATAGCGTCTTCGCTTTCAACGACTCTTAAAGCCACCACGTATTCATAGCTTCTGACGTCGCCCTTGACACCTACAGTCTTCAACGAAAGTAGAACAGGGAATGCCTGCCACACTTTACGGTACCATCCACTTTTCAGGAACTCTTCTTCAACGATTTTTGTCGCTTTCCTTAAAATGGAAAGTTTATCCTCGGTCACCTCGCCAATTATTCTTACTGCTAAACCAGGCCCAGGAAACGGGTGCTGGTACACTATCTCTTCCGGTATTCCTAGTTTAAGAGCAATTTTTCTGACCTCATCTTTATAGAAGTCTGCTAGGGGCTCTAGGATCTCTATGCCTGGGAGCTGGCCCATTACTACATTGTGGTGGCTCTTTATTTTCGCTGTTGCTCGGCTTGTTTTTCCACTTTCTACTCTGTCTGGATAAATTGTTCCTTGGGCCAGATAATTTATCTGGCCATATTTTTTCTCGACTTCCATGACTGTTGAAACAAAGATTTCACGAAATGTTTCCGCAATAATTTTTCTTTTCTCTTCTGGGTCCGTTACACCTTTTAGCCTTGAGAGAAACAATTTTTTGGCGTCAACAAAGTGGATGTGCTCAAAGCCAAGAGATTTTAGGGTTTTAAGTACCCTTTCAGGCTCACCTTCACGGAGTAAACCCGTATCTACGAAAACTATGTGAACACTGTTTGAACCAAAAACTCTTAACATTATTGTTGCCGTAGTTATTGAGTCTACTCCACCACTAACAGCGACTAGTACGTTTCCACGAGTTTTTTTCTTTAGCTCCTTTATTTTTTCTTCGACGACGTCTTCTACAAACCAGTTTGGCTGTGCCCCCGTTATTCTTGCTAAGAAGTTTCTCAGAATCGTCATTCCATGCTCGGTGTGCTTGACCTCTGGATGAAACTGGACACCGTATATAGGCTTAGCTATGTGTCTAAATGCCGCTACGTAGGAATAGTTTGTTTCAGCTAGTCTAATAGTGTCGGGCGGTAACCTTACAACGGCGTCCCTATGGGACATCCAAACGGTTTGCTCTTTTGGGGTCCCGCGGAAGAGTTCGTCGTCCTGCAACACATTCATTTTGCTTAAGCCATATTCCGCTTCATCTCGCCTTTGAACCTCTCCACCAAGCATGTCTGCCAACAGCTGGTGGCCGTAACATATCCCTAGAACTGGTACCTCTCCACTTAGGAGCCAATGCGAAACCTCTTTGCTTGGCTTTGGCGCGTTGGCCTCGTATATGCTTGCGGGTCCACCTGACAATATGACGGCGACGGGATTTAAACGCTGTATCTCTTCTAGGCTGGCATCGTACGGCAAAAGCAATGAGTGATAGTTTAGTTCACGGATTCTCCTGGCTATTAAGTGTGCATATTGCCCTCCAAAGTCTAGGACAACTACGCTATAATCCGTATTTTTCGAATGCATAATTGACCCTTTCCCTAACAATTCTCTCTACGTCTGTCCTGGATAAACCATACGGATCAATTATCTCGTCTTTTACTATAGGCTTGCTCTTTACGAAAACGTATACAGGTCTAGATTCGCCCCTTAGCACTTTCTCAATAGGATCATCGAAGGTCACTAGGTCGCCTTCTGGCTTGATGTTGTATATTTCGTATCCTCCAAGAGTTGCCTTTGCAAGGAGATCCATAGTAGCGCCGTGCAACTTGACTGCATCCTGAAAAGTCCTAAAAAGGTTACCCGTTACTAGAGGCCAGTCACTACCAAGCGAGTCAAAATGTTCTATGCTTCCAAGAGTCCTGTTGTAAAGATATATGTTTGAAGTTGGACAATGTACAACTTTTAACCCCGCTTTACGACATTTCTCAGGAGAAGCTATACAGTGGACAGCTATTACCCTGTCTAGTTCTTTTCCAAGAGCCTCGACAAGTGCATCTACTTCGTCAATACCTTCAGAGAGATGCAACGCGAAGGGTAGGTGAAGTTTTCGGGAGATATTATAAGAGGCCCTGAGCATCGAAATATCTGCCTTTTTGATAGAGTGAACAAAAAATCCTAGAGAGAAATATCCATCCCACAGGAAACTATTTTCCACATACTTGACAAATATGTTTTCTGGGAGGCTCCAACCATCAAGATTCATTACGGTTGGCAAAAGTACGACCCTGGGAGTTGCTTTAAGTTTTTTAACAGCTTCGATATTACCCTCGAGGCTCCCGGTCAGTGAAAGCATTGTTACACCATCAATTATGGAGGAGAGGATTGTTGCCTCTGCAAGTAACGCTGAGAGCTCCTTGTCTTTTCTTATGGCTGCCTCGTTTACCCTCAGCTTTCTATTCTCAAGCCATTCATATGAGTCTCTCCAGTGTCCACCTTCCCCCACATCCACAACTTGTGGATGTGCGTGGGCGTCGCTGAAGCCAGGAGAAACAGCAGACTCGAAATACATATCTTCGGACGTTGATACCTCTAATCTAGCGTTCTCAATTAGCTTGCCATGTAAGACTAACTGTCCTATCTCTACTGTCCCCATTAGTATTTCACCTCGAAGAGGCCTCTAGCCTGGCTCTCGTGCAAGCCTGCATTAGTCAATCTAACAAACCTGGACTTTTTCTTCAATTCTTCTAGGTTTACGGCTCCAACGTAGCCCATCCCCTGCTTTAATCCATTAACTAGGAATTCGACTACACCTTCTACTGGTCCCCTACATGGTACTAGTCCCTCTACACCTTCCGGAGCCTTCTTGAATTCTCCATAACGTTGCGATCCACTTTGGAGTGCCCCCCTGCTTCCCATGCCTCGGTAAACCTTGAAGCATTTGTCATCCCTCTTTACAATTTCTCCCGGTGCCTCGTCTGTTCCTGCAAGTAAGTATCCGAGCATTACTGCATCTGCACCTGCGGCTAGTGCCTTTACTATGTCTGCAGGCTTCTCGATTCCGCCGTCTGCAACCACCGTGACTCCATATTCTCTTGCCACATCTGCCACCTGTGCAATGGCAGAGAGCTGTGGATATCCCACTCCTGCAACTTCTCTGGTTACACATGCATGTCCCGGTCCGACCCCAACCCTAAGGGACGAGGCGCCTGCATGTATCAAGTCTAGGGCAGCTACTCCTGTAACTATGTTTCCAGCCATGACCTCTGCTCCGATGCTTGAATACCTTTTTGTTGCCTCGACAACGTTTTTGCTGTGCCCATGGGCAGTATCTATGACTATCAAACTCGCGCCTTTATCTAGAACCTTTGATACTCTCTCGTCGTCGAAGGGCCCAACAGCTACACCTATATTTATTCCTTCATCGGCAAGAGTCTTAACATACTGTAACAAGTTTTCTTCAGGGAGATTTCTGGGAAAAACGCCCAGTCCCCCCAACTGTCCAAGTTTTCGCGCCATCTCGATGCCTGTCACAGTGTCCATTGGACTCGAAACGATGGGTATTTTTAGTAAAAGTTTTCTAGTGAGCCTTGTAGAAACATCGATATCGCTGAGCTTTACGTCCGAATAGGCTGGAACGATTAAGACATCATCGAAGCTCAGTCCTATTTCTGTGTTTTTAATTTTCTCGACGTATATACCCATACAATGTCAAACAGTATCTAAAAATAAAACATTTTGTATAGACAGTTAATATTTTATACCAAGTGTATATACATTTAAAACATGCCTTTGGCAAGGAAACTAATAAGACTTGGAAAAGCAAGCCTAGCAGTCACGCTTCCATCAAAGTGGCTGAAGAAACATGACTTAAAGGAGGGCCAAGATGTTTACATTGAAGACAGAGACGACTACTTAGAGATATGGCCGAAACCCCGTGAGGCAGAAGAAATAAAGCAAGAAGCACAGGTAGAAATTGAGCCAGGCGAGGAAAAATCGACCGAAAGAATAATTATCTCCTATTACTCAGCTGGATACACGAGCATTCGCATATCTTATCCTAAGAAGACAAACAAGACACTTCTAAAAGAAAATATTAGAAGAAGCTTACTCCGTCTAGTTGGACTAGAGGCATTTGAAGAAGAAGAAAACTACTTTTTGCTACAAATGATTGCAGACACTTCCACTATTAGCATTGAAAAGATTATATCCAGAATGGAGCTATTGTTGAAGAATAATCTTAGAGACCTAGAAGAATATGCACGCACAGGCCACATGCAGTACTTGAAAAGCATCATTGAGAGAGATGAGGAACTAGACAAATTCTATTTCCTGCTAAGCAGGCAGGTAGCATTATCACTAAAAAGCAGTAGCTATGCAGAAAAAGTAGGAATACCCCAGAGACCACTATTACTTCCATATTTCAATTATGCCAAAACTCTTGAGAGATTGGGCGACGTATTTGTGAGCCTTGCAAGAATTCTTCAAAGAGGTCAAACAGTCACAGAAGAACAAGTTGAAATTATAAAGAAAGCTGTGACCTGTGGGATAAATGCGTTTCAGAGAGGAGATAAAGTTAGCAAAAAGGAGCTGGGAAAGCTGTATTCCAGCTTTTTTACTCAAGGAAAAGAGTTGACCCTTATAACATATCTTATTGGAAATGTTCTTTCACTTTCGTTGGATCTCTTGGAGGCACGAGTAGACTTTGAGGCTCTGACACCTGTTCAAAAATAGTCAAAAAAGAAGATAAATTTATATTTATGAAATGTTTTGTTCATATATGCATAAATTTGTGACAAGGATAGCTATTGTTAATATTGGAGATATAAGACCTCATGAAGAAACTGATATGATGCATACATATGAACTGGTACGTGACATTTTAGCCAGGGGCGTCCTTGTAAAACCAATTGTGGTTGATGAAGCAAGCATGGTAATTCTTGATGGACACCATAGGTTCGAGGCACTGAAGATGATGGGTTTTAAAAGCATTCCTGTAGCTATGGTTGACTACTTTTCAGATGCAATCGTTGTTGAGTCTTGGAGAAACAATATTAGACCTACAAAGGCAGAAGTAATCGATCATGCCCGCAGTGGCATTCTATATCCATACAAGACGACTAGACACATGGTTATTCTCGATGGAAAGAGATATCATATTTCTGAAGTAGTTCCCGAAGTAAACTACAAGGTTGTTGCAAATGCCTCGAAGCCTGGTTCTGAAGTCGTAGAAAAACTGGTGAGAATAATTTAGGCAGAACTGGAACTTGTAATGCCTGGTTGCTTTATCAAATTTATAAGGGAAAGGGTATCGTACCAGGAACATCCACTTGTCCTCTCGATGTCAAAATTTCCCCTAATCTCTATCGAGATTTCCTCGTCCCGCAGTGGGAGGTTAAGTTTTACCTCTCTGTATGTATCTGAGGGTACCAGAACTATAGAGTACCATAAGCCGCCGAATGTTTTTACTCCTTCGAGCCCGCTTGGACCGTATTTTGCATGGATAACTAGGGTCCTTGTAAATTCTACTTCTCCGTCTCCCCCGTAGTCTCCTCTCGAGTTTTTGTCAACGAGGTTGCGTATCATTCGTCCATCGGAAATGATTACAAAGTATGCCCTGTATACGTTTCTACCTATCCTTTTCTTAGCAAACAATGTTCCGCTGATTTTGACCCGAGCCAAGCCTGTTCAGTGCATTCAGAAAAGACCTCGCTAATAAAACTTTCTTTCCATGGGAAAATCCAAAAGCTCATGCTGTTTATGTCAGCGTCTAAAGACGACCCTTCTACGGAAGCCTATTTCAAGCAAGTATCTTTGATGATCCTTAAGCCTGTCCTTCACACCATAAATAAAAATGTACTTGTCTTCTACCTCTATTTTTAGGTTTTTCATGTTAAGGAATTTCTCTACATATTCTTTTACCTCTCCTTCATCGACCTCTGTTTTCAACGCGGGACAATTCACTGGACAAACCGTACAGAAGTCTCCTTTGATGTAGTCGAGCCCTGGACAGGGTACCCTCTCTCCACTATAGAGGTAAGCCACATAGTTGCTGGCACAACAGGCAGACAAAAACGGTATGAGACCATTCTGTCTCGAGATTTGGATTGCCTGTTCCTTGTATTCTCTCATTGGAACAGAAACCTGCTTACCAGGCTGAAGAGACTTGTCCCTTATTCTGTCTTTTATTTCTCTCGTGTTTACTCCGAATTTCTCAAGACGTGTGAGTATTAGTGGGGTTACTCTTAGACTTCCTATGACGACTCCTTCGGCTCCATGGTTTTTTGCCTCCTTAATTATATCCTCTAGCTCTTCTGTCGTTGTGCCCGGAATTATTGGTCTTAGGAACAGCATGGGATGTAATCCGTGTTTCCTCATTTTTTTCATCGTGTCAAGCCTATCGTATGGGTCTGGGGCCTGTGTTTCCAGGATCTTTGCATGCTTCAGAGTCACTATCGTGATTAGTGGATTTATTGGTATTTTTCTTTTCGAGAGCCAGTTTATAACCTCCTCTGGAACTATGGCTTTTGTCGAAAACTGTATTGGGTTGCCGAGGTATCTCTCAAAGGAGGAGACGTACTCCATTGTTCTTTGGGCGCCCTGTGGGTCAACAAAGGGTTTGCCGACGCTCCCTATTGCGATAAGCGAGCCTTTCCGTGTAGGTAGAAAATACTTGTTTCTAAGGAGGGCATATGTGATTTCTTCCCCGTTTAATCCATAGATCTGTGGGACGGTTGTGCTGATACCCATGTCTGGGAGGTAGCAATAGGTACAGGCAAATCTACATCCAATAACAGTGTGGACGGTGAATCCGCATGGTCGTGGTGGCTTTTTTGCATGATAATCCGATGACGCCTTCGACTTGCTCTCTTGTCCGAGTTGCTGTTCGAGCTGATTCAATAAGAGGTACTTTTGGAAAAGAAGTTCTCTTAGAGACAATTTCATTTCTATGCACTATACCTGGGGCGCCTGCTTACATACCTCGGTAGGGACGTATATATCCGTGGGTATCCCTTAGTTTCCTCAAGGATCCTAGAGACAAGTTCATCAACCGTAAGCTCTACTTGACCTTTACCCCTTATTCTTACACTAAGCTTGCCTGACTCGACCTCTTTTTTGCCAAGAACAACAATGTAAGGTATCCATTTAACTTCCGCCTCGCGTATCCTCTTTGCTAGGCTCTCTTCTCGGTCGTCTATGTCCACTCTAATCAAGTTTTCTTCTAGTACCTGTGCTATTTCATCTGCCCTTTTGAGAAATTCTGCTGAGAAAGGTATTATTCTGACTTGGACAGGAGAGAGCCAAACTGGCAGGGAGGGTGTTTCTCCCTGTTTTGCCTTCTGGACAACGGTATCGAACACAGCGAAAATATAGCGCTCTAGAGAGCCGATGAGTGCTGTATGAATAATAACTGGGTACTTGCGTGTATTGTTCTCGTCAACATAGGTTATTCCGAATCTTTCAGCATTTCCTATATCTATCTGGAAGGTTCCTATTTCTCTCGGCCTCCCCAGCTCGTCAATTATGTTGTACTCTATGTTGAGAACCCAATAATATTTGCCTTCCGGAACAAAATGCAGTAGGACTGGTTTTTGTTCCTTCTCAAGGAGCTTCATAAGGTAATCTTTGTTCTTTTCTAGGAAAGACCGGGTCAAGTTGTATATGCTTACATAGCTTCTGCCCAGCTTCCCCATTTCCTCGTAGATCTTCTGGTGAACCTTGAAGGATATCTCCATTGCCTCCTGTAAGTCACGGCAGAAGATGTGTAGATCCGGCATGTGGAATTTTCTAAGTCTGAAACAGAGTAGTAGCTCTCCTGGCTGTTCAAGCCGATAGCTGTCTGCAACCTCGAAAGCTCCGAATGGAAGATCTCTGTAGCTTATGTCCCAGTCCCTGACCATTGCAAACTGCTGGTGACAGGCCGCATATCTGAGTATAAGCTTCTTCTCGTCTACTTCGAGCTGGTATAAACGGTCTCCAAAGAGTTCTGCGTGTTGCTGTACAGGCTTAAATGACAAATTGAAGGTATTTGTCCCCCTAACCTTGTAGACAGGTATCCCTAGGCTTTTGGCACAGAGCCAGGCATATTCAGCTACAGCCTCCAGCATCACTGTTGCTTCGGGGCCATAACGCATGTGTCCAAGGTCGCTCATGGGCTCCCATTCAAACCCAAACTTCTTGCAGTACTCTAGGTACTTCGGTTCTCCCCCCTCACGCTTCGCCTTAAAAACTTCCGCCTCAAGGAGTGCTACAAAGTCCCTTGGCAACTCTTTTTCGTCGAGTTCCTCGATGCTCACTATCCTGCCATCTGGGAACATTACGGCGAAATCAGCGTAGCCCCGTTTAGGCTCTACTCCTGGCAAAATAGACCTAGATAACTCGGACAATGGGTGACCATAGCAATCAATTACAAACCTTTTGTACCATCCGAATGGCGCCCTTGAAACCTGAACCCCTTTCTCTGAGATTTTTTCTGCAACCTGGACGAGAACCCTTTTAGCTTCCTCCGGCGGGGCGAGGTTACTAGATAAATGTGCATATGGATACACTACAATGCCGGATGCGCCTACTTTGCCATAGACATCCAAGATGTCTGAGACAGCTTTCTCTACAACATCCGGTGAAGAGCCGTCGCCTTTTTCTACCGTGAGAAAGACAACGAGCACGTTTTGAAACTTTCCTGCTTTGTTTTCGCCGAGTTCCTCTGCAGCTTCTAAGGCTTTTTCTTTAGCTTCATATTCAAATGTTTTTGCATGGATCAGTAATATTCTCAAATAGACCCCCCTCGGTTTACATATTGTGACTCATAAATCAATCCATCGCTTTCTTATTCAATGTCATCAATCCTGGCTCCAAGCTTTTTAAGTTTGTCCTTGATCTTGCCATAGACCTGTTTTTCATAGACTTTTGCCTCTTCCTCTATGGAAAATTCCTCTTCCTCCTCCTTCTTGCCTGAAATCTTTTCGAGCTTAAACTTACATGTGCCATCTGGCAGAAGAGCATGCTTGGAGCACCCTGCAAACTGGCATTTCCAGCCTATACATGGCTCGCCTGTCCACGTGCAGAAGGCCTCGAGTCCACGTTTAGTCTTCCTGTAAATCAGCGCGTTCTTGTAGCAAGTGAAGGCGTGGAACGGACAAATAGGGGTACAGAACACGTCTTTTTGCATTTAATCCCCCAACGCGACAATCCATTCCGTCAAGCATTCAGTATTGTGAAACTAGTGGAATATATGTTTTTCTCTGGTTTAAGGTTTAAAAAGCCTTGCTAGATCTTCTCTTCCATTTTTTTCGAGGAATTCTGCGAGTTCGCTAGCAGTGGGAGACGAGTGCGCACCAAACCTTGTAACCTTTATTGCTCCGGCAGCATTGGCTATAACAAGGGATTCTTTTAGACCTATTTTCCTTTTCCAAGCAACGAGAAAAGCCGCGTCAAAAGCATCGCCTGCACCAGTAGCGTCTAAGGCTTTAACTCTGAATGCTTCAGCCTTTATCTTATACTGGGGCGCCTCAGAGCCTTCACTTCCTTTCTTGATAATAATCAAGGGCTTCTCAATGCTTGCCGGGTCGATTTTAAGGGCTTCATTCTCGCGTTCATTCAAAAACAGGACGTCCACGTATTGCAGAACATTCTTGATGCTTTTGAACCCCCTCAGACAGATGGTCATGCCTGGATCCCAGCTTGTCGAAATGCCCATCTTCTTCGCCTCCCTGAAAAACCAATATGAGTATTCCGGGCTCGTGCTACTTAGATGCAGGTGGTCAATGCCTCTGAGGGTTTCTTCTGGGTTAAAGGCTCCTGGTCTAAGCTCGCTGTTGGCGCCTCTATGTGCGATCATTGCTCTTCTACCTTCTTTGTCGAGGAGGACAATTACGCGTCCAGTCTGTTTGCTCGAAGACTTTACGTAGGCTACGTCTATTCCTCGTTGTTTAAGCTCGGATAAAACTTCTGTGGCCTCTGGGTCGCTTCCCACAAATCCAATAAATCTCGCGTAGTGACCAAGTTTAGATATGCCTGTAGCAATGTTTGTTGCCGCTCCTCCTAGGGATGTCCTGATCTCCAGTGCTTCCACTGCTTCGTCTGGCTGTGGTATTTTTTCGACAAAGTAGTATATGTCTATGTTTGCATTGCCTGAAACAGCGAATTTTAGAGTCATATGTGTTAGATGATTATCTACGCTAAATAAATATGTAGGCGCTTCTTTCCTTTTATTAGTGGTAGGTTGTGGCAAATAGTACGAAGGAGCTGGCTGAGCTTAAAGCTTATTTGGAAAAGAAGCTAGAGGAATTGCGTCAAGAAGAAAAAATACTTGAAACAATGATAAAGCTTGTTAACGAGGCACTGGGATCCTCGAGCTTTGTCAAAGCTTCTGAGCTTGTACAAAGACATACCGAAAAAATGGAGCAGGAGAAGCCCGCTCCAAGCACTAGAGAAGAAAAACCAATCGAGGAATCACTAATAACGGCTATGCAGTCAGCTGAAAAGCTTGCCAGAGTCATTGTTTATCCGAAAAGAATAGAAATAGTTTTCTTGAAGGACTTTAACATAAATACTCCTCCTTTCCAGAACTTTTTCGTAAGGAGACTACTGGAGGGCTTTAAAAGACAGGACGAAGACCTAATAGCCAGAGGTGAGAAAAGCCCGGACGAGATAATTACCTATAATATTGAGGAAGAGGGGGGAACACTTAAACGGATTATTATTGAAAACTATGGCGACAAAGGCAGGATCCGAGAGATAAAAGGCTCCCTCAGATGGACCCTGAATAGGATGCTTGAAAGGACATAGAAACTGCATTTTTTAGTATGGGCACGGCGTAAGTAGTCTAGGACTGCTGGATTATTGTTTTTCTCTGGGACTTATACATCTCGATTAGCTCGGCCTCGGTTGTAGCTTGTTCTGGCTTCTTGTCAAACCTGTATCTACCAGTGAAGCGTGGAAACCTTATGGCTAGACCTACGCCTTCTTCTATTTTGTTTAATGCACAAGTATGTAATGGGCTTAGAGTTATTTCCGCGCCAATTATTTCAAGGACAACGGCTGGAACAAACCAGACGTCTGCCTCCATTTTGGAAAATACTCTTGGATGCCTATGCGGCAAGATGTATGGTTCAAGCATTTTAGGCAGGTTTGCTAGATCCTCATCTGTAAAGCCTGAACCAACCTTGCATACAGTCTTGAAGGTGTCTGTTTCAGGATCGTATGCTGCCATGAGCAACGCACCATAAGTCCCCGCTCTTTTGCCTCTTCCCTTGAAGGCGCCGACAACGACCAGGTCTACAGTGTCGGTCATCTCAAGCCTATAGTCCCGTTTGAATTTTATCCATAGCCAGCCTCTTGCACCCATCTGGTAGACGCTGTCCGGACCAATGGATTTACACATTATACCCTCGCATCCATCACTTATAGCCTGTTCAAAGAAGTGCAAAAGATCCTTGGAGTTGTCAATGATTTTAGCGCTACTTAACAAGAGGTTTTCCTGGCCTTCTGGAACTATTTTTTCAAGATTCTGTCTCCTGTCGGGAAGAGGTTCATCAATGAGTTCTCGTCCAGACAAGTAGACGATATCAAAGAGATAGACCCTTACAGGATACTCTTTCATGGCTTTGTCTACGTCGTATTTTCGTCTCCTGTGCATGAGTTCCTGGAAAGGTAGCATTTCGCCTGTGTCAGGGTTGTAGGCTACTATTTCTCCTTCAACTATCGCTTCGTCCGCTTTAAGTTGCTTCATATATTCTACGACGTCCGGATAGTGATGTGTAATGTTTTCTAGGCGTCTGCTGAACAGCCAGACCTTTTCGCCTTTTTTGTGGGCTTGGACTCTTTCCCCGTCATACTTGTACTCTGCAAGACATTTGCCGCCAAGCTTTTGCAGTATTTCGTCTGGGTCGCTTAGTCTCTCTGCCAGCATTGGTAGTATTGGGACACCTACTTCTATCTTGAGCGATGCCACCGCATCTATTCCCTGTGAGGCTAGCAACTTTGCTATGTAGCCGAGGTCGGGATGCTTAGTGTATGCCTTCTCGACTATGTCCCTGGTATTTTTAGACCCTGTAAAGGCTATTGCCAGTGCGTCAAGTATCGTCATGTCAGCTATGCCTAGCCTTAGTCTTCCCAGGACTGTTCGAAGAATATATCTTGCTTCTTTTGGCTTAGCATCCTTAAGCAAAGATACAAGCGTATTTATTTTTGTTTCCTGGGCTCCTTCACCGGTTGCCTGCGCAATTCTTAGGAGCGCGTTGTAGACTTGTGAAACTGTTAGCTCTTTTTTGGGCTCCATGGTTCCAATGAAGTCTAGTAGTCCACCGGTGCGGGAAGTAGACATGAGTTTTTCGGCGAGAAGCCCTATGTCCCCAGTTTGCTTATACATATCTTCTACGTCTTTCACATGTCTACCGGTGGCTCTTGCCAAAGCTCTTAGAGCCAGTTTCTCGGCTACTCCTAGCTCTACGCCCTCATAGTCTGGACGGAGCTGTCCCTGAGTCAGGTATATGACCTTGTCAATTATGCTGGGGGGTGTTTTCTTGAAAAGTGCAACAAGGTAATCTGTCATGGCAATCCTGCTGGTTATAGACTCGATTTTTTCGTAGAAGTCTGCTAGAACCGAATATGGTAAATCTTCTCCGGTTTGACTCATAAAATCCCCTGATCTATATGTTGTATAACGATGCTTATAAGCACTATTTTTCCTGCTACTATTTGGGTCTTCTCCTTCCGCAAGGTGGATTGTAGGGGTCTTGAACAGCGATGTGCAGGAGTTTGCATTTTGACTTATCCTTGTCATAGAAGAGACAGGTAAAGCATGTTCCCTTGAGGTCTTCTTGAACCGTTTGGGGTTTAGCTTGTTGCTGAACGGGAGGCTTAGGTAATGCTTCTTGTGGAGTTTTTGTTACGAGTGCTGGGGGCTTCTCGATAGGTTGAGGCAGTGTTGGAGGCGGAGGTAGAGTTGGAGCTACCTGTGGCTTTGGTTTCGCCTCTTGGGCAGCTTTTGGCGTAGGCCTAGCAGTGATTGGCGCTTCTTCTTGTGGCTGTTCTTCTTGGAGGGGCTCCTCTAGTTCTATTGGCGTGGAGATTTCTTCTGGTTGTCTTCTTTTGGACGTAGCTGGCTCTCCAAGAAGTGGAACTTCGGGTTGCTTGGTCACAACTGGAGATTGGACCGGATGTTGCCGTGCAGGCTTTTCTGGAGTAACAGTTATTGGTTTGGGTGTTTCTGGTTCCTCGAGTTCTATTGGGAGGGTTATGGGTTCGGGCTCTTTTTTGGGCTGTGGTTTTGGCTGTGACGTTATTGGTGCTACTTGGGGTAGTTCTTCTTCTAGTGATACAGGGGGTGTTGGCCCTGCTTCTATTTTTACGGGTAATCCTAGGAGGTCTCTTATCTCCTCCTTGCTGAGATACTTGCCCTCAGATACTTTTTCGCCGTCGACGACAATAGCTGGCAATTTTTCGATGTTTAGCTTTTTAAATTCCAGTGTGTATACGCCCCCGTAGAGCTCTTCTAGTTGCTGGAGGAAGCTTGGAAAGTCTCTTGGGTCATTTATTTTTACTAGTTTTACCTTTAGCTTGGGCCTGTCAGGCTTTGGCAACAGATTCAACTCGCTTTGAAAATCTTGGAGCATCTTTTTTGACTGTTCGTCCCTGCATAGGTATAGCACGATTTCTTTGGGCAAAAGCCCCACCGTCTCTAATAATGGATTGATAAGCCACGTAATTAATTTATTGTTTTGGAGATGCTTGTTGAAGCTTTATAGGTAAAGCTGTTTAGACAGCTTCAAGAAGCCTCTCTACGACTTCGCCTTCTGGCGTTGCTTCAACAAATATCTGGGACTGGAATACGTAGACTTTTACGCGTCCTTTTCGCCACTCATCTTCTCGTAGACCTGCCTTGAGACATGCATAGCTTAGGAACTCTTCTGGCCCCCATTTCTCGTCCACAGCCACCTGTGGTAAAAGTAGGCCTCTAGCTATTCCCTGCTCTATTATTAGTCCATCCCTGCCAATCTTTATCTTTTCAGGGAGTTCTTCTGGTGACGTGTACTTAAGCTCTTGTGGCTTTGTTAGGATGCTTACCTCGAATACTACTCTGTCTAGCTCTTTAGGCGTCATCGGTGGGAATCGTGGATCCTCAGTGGCCGCCGCGATGGCGGATCTAATCGTGGCTTCAACCATTGGGAAAAATGGCTCTGGATACCCTATACAGCCCCTCAGCTCTCGCCTAGCCCTCCTTAATATAGGGTCTACAAATATTTCTTCTATTGTCACGAATACGCCTGCTTTTTCGAAGAGTTTCTCAGGTGTATCTGGGGGCGGCTGTATTATGCGTGCATTTTCTAGATATTCTTTGACGGCTTTCCTTGCTAGTTTAACCAGAAAGGTTCCCTCTTCAACACTCAACTTTACCATACATTATCAGCCTCACTTTTTCAATTGTTTTTTCTATTTCATAAAAATGTGTTCCACGCCAATAAACTTGTCCACAATTCATACATTTGTAGAACTCTTCGTATCTATCTAAGACACCCCTAGGAACCTCCTTTACCACTTCCTCTCGCGATACTCTCACAAGTTTTGACCCGCATAGGGGACACAAGGTGCGAGACATGTCTAATACGGGTTCGATGTCAAGCCTTTTGAGGACGAATGACAGTTGGTCCTCTATGGGGGCCTCCGGGACAAACAGGGCTGAATAGCCCATACTTATTGCATGTCTGTAAAGTTCTCTGTCCCGCGTTAACAAAACAGTCTGGGAGTGTTTCTCTAGTTCTCTCTCTATTTCATTGTCTGTGAGAGTTCCTGCATAGAGTGTTTTTATGCCCAAGATGCGGAGCCACTTGGATAATTTTCCAAGCATGCCATCTACGAGTATTATTGGTGTCATAGCATGTTTCCTGATATTCTTGCTATAAGGTACTTCCTAAGAGAAGATTCATCAATGAGGAATTCTTCGTTTCCTTGGATTAGTGCCGCACCATAACGTTTCAGAGCATCTGTGATGTTTGACGCTAGGTCTCTCGTATCTCTGATGACTATGGGTCTAACCCTAGAAACAGGCGTGTCGTCGAGTAAAATTTCACGGTTACAGTAGCCTTTTTCGAGGGAATAGTTGAGGAAATCAACTATTGTTAGAACCTTGGAAATTTTTCCTCTAACCCTTATGCCCACAGCTATTGAGTTGTTTTCATGCATCAACATGATAGTCTTTTTCACAGAGGTATTAGGAGCGACAACAACCGCCGGGAACCTTGCTAGCCTGTGCAAGGAAAAGGAAAAACGTATTCGACCAGTTGTGTTGAAATATAGAAGGATACTCCTATAGGTTACAGCCTTCATTTCTCTCTTGACGACGATATATCTGTCCTTTAGGAGCTCCTTTAGGGCTCTGTTGAGTCCCGGTCTAGAGGCTAAGAGGACTACCCGACGCCCCTTCCTGGTGAAACTAAATAATGAGTCGAGCGTGTAGAAATTGTCTCCAAGTGCATATACAAGCCCTATGCTTGGCTGATCAATTGTTGCCTTGACAATATCTTCTAGGCTGTCAACGTGGATTACTTCCTCTAGGTACTCGGAATCCATGGTCTCCACCTCTCAATGTGGAATCCTCCGTCCGGTAGCAGTTTGACTACATCTTCCTCTCTGGCCTTAAAGTTACATTCTCGTTTTAGGAATTCTATTATCTTCCTTGTTGCTAGGTCTTTTCTATAGGGACCGGGCGTAATCTTTAAGAAACAACCATCTGACGGGTTGCGTTCAGCAGGCAAAGCCAACAGTTCACCTTTCTCGCTAACACCTATCAGTAATTCGAGTTTAACGCCCCTAACATAGTTCTTTTTCCCATAAATCATGAAGCTTCCCTTTGCCAGGTATTCTCCGCTTGGGGCTTTAAGAGACACCTGGCTGGCTGGAACCCAGTAAACGTCTATCGTGTAGAGTCCCCCCCTCCAAGCAGACGAGTAGCATGCGGCGAACTGCGCCGCCTCTAATATGTCTTTTTCAGGGACATCTTTGCCGCCTGTCTTTACTACGACGGCAGCTGCCCCATGTATATCGGCGTGTAGAAAAATATCTTTGTCTTCCAGGTATCTCCGGACAAGAAGCTGGTTCTGTCCAGCCGATTTACCCGCAACCACTAGAAAGCCATTTGTAGTCCAGAAATAGCGGAACTGCGTGTACCAAGGCCCGGACGCGGCGATTTTCTGCTTGACTTGTTTCGGCTTTGCTTGTTCCTCTTTTGTCTTTGCTTCGCTTAGCCTTTTCCTGATAGACTTGATCTTGTCATAGTGTAGTTCTATGTTTGCATAAGCGTTCTTGCTTGGATCTATTTCTATTTCTATACCTTCGAGTTCGACTACGATGAGCGGGCTCGATGGGTCAACTTTTTTTATTGACTGGTATTTTTCTCTCAGCGTGGACTCTATAAGGCTCCAAGGCTTTTTGTCCTCCACCAGTGCCCTGTAATCATAGATTATCTGCTCTATCTGGGAAATGTTCTCTTCTAAAAGTTTCACTTTTCGCAAATAGTCTTCCAATGTTTTTTCAAGTACAGATGAAACTGTTTGCTCCCTTGGCGTAATATCAGCGATTATGCGCCTTAGTAATTCTTCTGGAAATGCTTTCTGGAATTCAACCTCAACAAAATCTGTAGTTACATGTGTCGGTTTAAACGAATAGACCCAGCCTCCGGCATGGTAACCCCTAGAAGGGTCCTTTAGGGACTCTAAAAAAATTTCGATTCCTTTCGTAGCTACTGATCTAAAATGGCTAAATAATAGAGAGCCGGCCTTCGCGTCGAGGCTTATTCCCTCCCTATACATGGCCTCAGCAACAAGATCTGGGGGTAGCGAGGTCACCAAGGAAAAGGCGACTATTGCTCCTCGTTTAGGCATGGACCTGAAAGACTCGTAAAGCTTCTCAATGTCTTCAGAAAATATATCTCCAAGCCTAGGTGGAGGCCTATACGTTTCACCTGGCTTCAGTGTCCTGTCACGCATCTCCTTGGGCTCCAATGCATATACGATTTTTGATTCGCCGTCGAGTAGGACCAAGTTTCCCTCCCGAACCCACTCAAGGACAACTTTTTCTTTCTCAAAGTCTAGACATACAACCCTGTCCCCCGCTATCTGGGCAACGCTCTCAAGCCTCTTGCCTTCTATCCTAGAAGACCACCTGGTTTTTCCAAACTCGACTGGAAAAACTGAGTCGCTTTCTGCGGGCACAAGCCCCCGCCTAGGTGAAAAAACAATTCCACCCTCGCGGAACCTGAAATAGAAGACGTTGCCGCGCTCCGACACCTTTTGAAGCCTGGTGCCCTCGAACTCTCTTATAAGAGGCCAGATCTTAGCAAGATCAAGGATGCTCATAGACTTGTCGTTGACGGCGCTAAAAACGGACATATGTTAACTCCTCCTCGAACGGATATATTAGTTTAGCCCTGACTCCCTCACTGTCTTCCTCGAGTGTAACCCTGTGAGTAAAATAGCTGGCAAAAATGTTTTCTCCAAAGCTTCGACCCCTCGAAGCATAATTTATCGCTATTAAGCCTCCCCCCTCTCTCGCAAACCTGAGACCCAAAGCGAGCAACGAGGCAACTATGCCCCACTTTTCCCTATATGTTTTCCCAAACCTCATAAAGAACCTTGGGATACTATCCAAAACAACGAAGTCGTGCTTCCCAGCTAAAAGTTGAAAAGCATCATCAACCGCTGTAGGCATGGTAAAAACAACTTTGTCCAAGAAAGATTCTTTGCGAGATAACTTGGAGGCCCTCCAAAAGGTCGACGCGTAGTCCATGTATACAGTATTGCTACCTTCTTTCACCAGCTTCGACAGGAGACTGAAAACATATACTCGTCTACCTGTCCCAGTCCTGCCAGAAACTTCTAAAGCAAACCCCCCGCGAAGCAAATCTACAAGGTCAGACATCTACGACCCCCTCCTCAGAGATCCTGTAATATGCAGTTCTACGGCTCCATGGACTACTTAGAGCCCTCGATTGCCAAACGTCGCCCTTCTTAGACAGGAACAACGATAGATGTGCAAAACCGTCGAAAACAACAGCCGAGGCTGGAATAATCCCATCGCTGTAAACAACTTGGCGAGTATAGACAACCGATATGCTGGACCTGGAAAACTCTTCGAGAAATGAGAGAAGCCTCGAGTATGCGGAAATCCTTTCTCCTGTCCTTAGGAACTCTGTCCTGAAGAGACGTGTAGCCTCATCAAGGATAATGAGGCCTATATCTCTCTTTACAGCTTCTAGCTTAGATCTCTCGAGAACCCTAAAAACATCTTCCACGCTGTATGCCCTTGCGTAGATTATGTTTTCTAGTGCCTTTTCTGGGTCTAGTTGTTTTGCTCTTGCTATTTGTATTATTCTCTCTGGCCTGAAGGTGCCCTCTGTGTCTATGTATAGTGCCCTAGCGTTGAGGCCTCCCTTCTCCTTCGGTAGCTGGACCATGACAGCTAGCTGGTGGCAAATCTGAGTCTTACCAGCACCAAACTCACCAATCAGCTCAGTAATACTACCAACCTCGACACCACCCTCCAACAAATCATCCAAACTATGAACACCAGTACTAAACCTTGTTACAGAAGACATACCAAGGGAGGGAACTATACCGGGACTTATTTCATAGAAGCCCAAGACTCCTAAGAGATATTCTAGACTCAGCATCTGGCTTCAAAAAGGAAATATAGAAAGAGAAATATAAAGATGTGTAAAGAGAAGAAGCACAAAAAAAGAAAAAAATATTATTTTTTGGCTTTTAGGCTTAATGTTCTCTGTTTATTTTACCTGTGTTCCTTCAGCTGGAGCAATGACTTTTGCGAGGCGGCGGCGTCTGTAGACAGCGTATTCGTGTGCAATTATGAAGAGGACGAGGACGAGTAGGACGAGGAGCAGTATGAGTCCGAGGAACTCGTTGCTACTCATCTCCCAGCCTGCGAGTGTCAGGAAGATGTCAAGCTTTAGCTCTGTCACGGTTTCTTTGCCGTCTGTTACAGTTGCAGTAGCGCTGGCAGTTCTTCCGCCCTTGCTTGCAGTTACGCCGTAGCTTCCGCTTGGGAGCTCGAGGCTTACAACGCCGCTAGCGTCAGTAGTGAATGTGCCGACCTTTTCGACTGCAACGGTTGCGCCGTCAATGCCTTGTCCTCTTGCGCCAAGCACTTTAACAGTGAGTTTGCCTATCTTCGTGACTGTTACTCCGATTTCGCCTGCACGTGCAACGCTACCGCTGAACTGGACTGGTAGACCGTTCCATTCCGCTACAGTGTACTGCAGGTTGCCTGGTGGTACTTCTTTTACAACTATGCTACCACTTGCGTCGAGAGTGTCAGAGACAGTGGTCCCGTCTGGCTTGGTTATTGTGACTTTTGCGTTGGCGAGAGGTGTGCCGAATGGAGACACGAAGGTCAGTTTGACATCGAAGATGTCGAGCCTTACTTCGAATATCTGTGTGCTTGTCTCGAACCTGCCCTTCTCGATCTTAATCGTCTGCTGTGCAAGTGTGCCTACTCCAGCAAGGTTGACTGTTACCTTGTAGGCGCCTAGTGGTGCCTGGCTTATGTCTCTTGGGTCTGTGTCTGGGCTCCTGTTTGCGCTTGCGTCGAGTGGCCATGACTTGGCGGTGTTCTTGTTGAGTATTATTGGTACTCTACCGTCGTTTTCTGGCTTGTGGGTTGTTACTACCTGGTCTGGCCACTGTATCTCTACAGTTATCTTGTTAAGTATGTCTGGTGAAAGGGCCTGTCCCTGGGCATTCTTGAGCATAACTATGCCTACGTAAACGAAGGTCTCAAGTGTTGTACCGCTTCCAGGCTTGTAAGTTCTTGGCGTGTCGTAGTCAGTTACAGTGTCAAAGATCACGATTTCTCTCGGAATCTTGCCGGCAAGCCTGAGCAAGTAGCTGTCACGCCAGTAGACGAGGAGCTGGTACTTGTTCTCCTCGCTTGGTGGTACGTAGAGTATGACGCTTCCGTTTTCAGCTGTGAAGCCTGCTACGCTTGGTATTGCCTTTGCTCTTGGCTCCCTGAGTATAGCTGCGACCATCATATTCTTTAGTGGCTTGCCGCTCCAGTCGAAGACTGTTACCTTTATTGCATCCCACTCTAGGGTTACGCATGTGCCGCCTGGCATGTTGTTGTCAAGTGTGAATGATATCTCCTGTTCTAGGGTATCTGGGTCGAAGGCCTTGCCTGTGTCTAAGCCATAGTTCTTTAGGCCGAGCGCGGCGTCGAGGTTAAGTGTTGTTGAGCCTTCATAACTGAGGCCTGAGATTCCTAGGAAGACGAGTTTGCCTGTGAAGACTGTCTTGCTTCCGACTGGTGTGGCTACGGTTGAGCCCTTGTCTGGGTATACTGGGAATGTGCCGTCATTTCCAGTGCTGCCAGAGGCCACGGTGGCTGTGGCACCTGTACTGCCATATACTGTGAGGGTTACTGGCTGGTTTGCAAGTGGTATCATGTTGTCTCTGAAGTCTGGCCCGACTACCTGGAGGCATACGCCCTCCATGGCAGTGGTGTAGACTACTTTGGCTGCTCCGCTCCACAGTGTCATGTTCCAGTTGGCTCCGATCCACGCCTTTGGTCCGCGGAATGGTCCTACCCAGCTTCCGCCGTACTGCTTGTACCAGTCTGGGCTCTGGCTGACGTCGTTATAGATTGCGTCGAGAGTCATGTTGTATGGCCCGACGTTGTAGCCATATAGCGTGCCTATGCCAGTAATTGTCGTGTATGATGGTGTGTCTGGGACGCTTGGTGTACCGTACTTCTTGCCTGCAAGCACGTAGACGTTTGTGATGCTTGCTCCGAACTTTATGCCGCTAGGCCTGACGCTTGCCTTGGGCACCCATATTGCTATTGGTAGGCTTGCTTTGCCGTCCTGGCCAGTAACTGCGCTCCACGCGTAGCTCATACTGGCAGACTTGGTGTATTCAGTTGGCACTGTGATGTTGGCGTAGAGGTCGCCCTTTAGCTGTGTCTTCCAGTTTACTGCGTCGTTCCTGATTAGTGTGACGTTGAGTCCTGGGACTAGTCCTCCGCCTGCCTTCGTCAAGGTGTAGATGTCGAGGTTGACTACCCAGGTTACGAGCTGGAGCTTGTTGCTGTATTGGCCGCTGTATGCTGGTGCCGCGTAGAAGCGGACGATTGGGTGCTCGATTCTTCCGCCACTAGCGAGTAGCCATGTATAGGCAAGGCTGTCGGTCTTCTGTAGGGTCATCTTGCCGCTTGTCTCGTTGTAGAGTATAACCTGTGCAGTTATGACTTTACTGTAGTCGAGCATCTCGCTTGGCCTTGGTAGTGTGAAGTTGTAGTTGTAGACCATTACTCCTCCGTACCACACGACGAAGCTGTAGTTGGCTCCAGCAATGAATAGGTGTGGATAGTTGCTGTTTGCCCACTGTGTACCGGTGACCTTGAACCTGGCCTCGGACAGGCCGTTGTTCCATGGCCCTGCTGGGCCGGACTTAGTGGTGTTGAATATCTTGTAGTTTACGTTTATGAGTGGCCAGCAGAGGCAGCCGGGTCCACCCTGGCATACCTGTGTCACGTTGTACTCGTTCTTTGTGTAGGTGTCGTTTATGGCGACGATTACTGGTGCTGCGCCGTTGCTTGTTGGGAGCTCTTTGAGTATGTTGCCGTTGTGGTCTACTGCTTCAAGTGTGAAGCTGAAGACCCAGGTCGGCACGTCGATTGGCCCGACTGTGCATCCTGGACTGATTCCCTTCAGTAGGCCTGTAAGGTTCCATTTACCAATTAGTAGGCCATCGTCCTTCGGGTGGCGTATGTAGGGGGTGTATGGAGTTGTCTTTATGGTCACAGTTACGAGGTTGTTGGGTCCAACTACGAAGGGCACCTTTGTAAAGGTTACTTTGCCTTCACAGTCTGTGAGCTTTGGTCCCTCGTAGTATGTTCTAGCGCCGGCTTTAAAGTATTCGAGGAGCACTGAAACGTTAACGAGGGGTTCCTTGACGTCCCATGGGGTTATCCTCAAGATGAGGTCGCCGACAGGGAATGTGTAGGTGGCTTTGCTAATGTTTCCGATGTTCCCGCTAACGACTAGTGGGTTGGGTCCACTTACGGGATCCATTCTGACTCCTTTGAAGAAGAGGCTTACAGTAAATGTTCCTCCTGGGACGAAGGCCATGAATGTTGTTCCGTTGGGTCCGAGTCCTGCTGGGAAGTTAATGGTTGTCCCGTCGGTGGACTTGTAGGTTAGGATGAATGTGGCGTTGGGGTCGTCTGCGCTGGTGAGTGGGCGGCCGCATAGGTCGACTGCTTTAAAGTTGACAGCGTAAACCTTTGCGGATAGGTTGAAAGACTGTACTGAGCACTGTACAATGGCTTTGGTTAGGTTTAGTGGTATTGTGTTCTGGTCTGGAGTTACATCTACGAAGTTTTCTGTTCCTGGTAGTGCCCATAACACGTTAATAGTGTAGGTGTATAGTTTGCCTGTTGACCATAAACCATATGGGACTGGCAGGTAGCCTGGGGATGTGCCCTTCCTTGTGATTATTGGCGTGCCAGAGGTTGTTGTTCCGCCGCCAACTATCTGGAATGGCATTAGTGCTACTTGTCCGTTAGCGTCAGTATAGGTGTTGGGGTCGAAGACTCTTGGGCTTATCTGGACAATTGCTCCCTGGAGTGGCTGGACGGCTACGAGTCCACTGGTCTTGATGGTGATCTGGGTCTTGACTATGCTTGCCTTTATTGTTAATGTTACTATTCCATTGCTAGTTGATACTGTGAGCGGCTGGAAGGTGAATGGTTTATTGTATGTTACGCTTTGTGGTTTTGTTGTGTTGAAGGCTTCTGCAAATACCTGTATACCTCCTATTTCGGCAGCGATGCCCATTTTTTCATTGTAGAATAGGGATATGTTTGGTAACCAGAAGTAGTAGTGACCACTTAACTGGTATCCTTCTTCTGGAGCTGTCCCGTTCGGGAAGGCTTTTCCTACTCTGAGCTTACCATATGTTGGAGAAGTGAATTCGATACCTATTGGTGGGTATTCCCAGTTGGAGATCGGGTTGCCGCATGGGTCTGTGACAACTACTTGTGCTAGGAAGGTGTGTGCAACGTCGTTCAGTGGTTTTTTGCCCCAGTCGTTTACTATGTCGAAGGTCTGTGGAGATGTTGTGCCATCTGCCAGGTCTTTAACATTTGCAGTGAGGGTTGTTCCAGAAAGTGAGAATGTTACGTTCTCTTTGCCTACCATTATTTTCAGTTTTTGTCCTCCGCCCTGGTCGAGGAGCCAGTATACCTCCTTGTAGAGAGCCACGTTCTTTTGGCTTTCAATGTGGTAACAGTTAGGTGTAAGTGTCGGCTTTATGTTGACCTCAACTAGTGGAACTACAACACTTCCCTTTGAAATAGCATTGTTGTCTCCTTCTACTGCCAGGAGTTGTGGCCCGTTCTTGTTGTATAAGTATACCTGGAAGTAGGCAATGTCTTTCCTGCCAGAAACCTCTGGGTCAGCAAAGTATAGCGGAACCTGCTGACCGCCAATCGTTGTTAGAGCCTGGAAGGTGAAGTTCATCATGTTTGTAAGCTGAATGGTGGAGTTGAGTAGGTTGAGGGCGTTGGTGCGTGTTGAGTATACTAGGAATGTTTTGCCGTAGACTTGCCAGAATACTGACATGTTGTAGCTTGTGCCAGTGTTTGGAGTATTTATTACTCCTCCGGGCTGGGCAATTGTTAGGGTTATGTTTCCTGCAGAATTTGTTGTTCCAACAGCGTATGCGAGTAGACAGTTGCCTGTCTCGTTAAAGTAGACAATGATAACGTTTTGGTTCTTGAATGGCTGACCATTTGGATACTGTAGCACGTTCCATGCCCTGTGGGCTGGGAACGTAGGTGCAGCGTATGCTTGCAGTGTCAGTGCGAGTATTGCTACTAGGGCTATTATTCCTAATAGGTATTTTCTACTCATATGTTTGTTTCCCCCCTTTTCGGGGTCGGGGTTTGTGTTGGTGGCGGGGTATTTATCTGCGTTTTTTTCTGTTAATTAGAATTCGTTTTTGAACGGGTAATACGTCGACTTTTAGCTAATTTTTCCATTGATGTCGAATCTTGAGGCAGGTATATATTCTCACTTGTGAGGATAAAAAATGTGTCTATCGACTACGACACTATTGCAGAGAGGTATGACGAGCTTTATGGACTGGAGCAGTCAGGCAAGAACCTTGCGGCCTCGGCTTTCCTCTATGGGAAGGAAACTGTGCTTGACGCTGGCTGTGGCACTGGCTTGCTGTCGGTCTTCTTGAAGGGCTCTTACTACATTTGTCTTGACTTGAGCATTGGGATGCTAGAGGTTTTCAGGTCTAGGCGTAGGTGTCTGTGTGACGCTGTTATGGGTGACATAAATATGCTTCCCTTCCGCGACGAATGTGTGGACGGCTTGGCCTGTATAACCGTTATCCACGAGGCTCCCGGCTCGATCAGCGGCCTTGCCCGCGTCTTAAAGCTGGGCGGCGCAATGGTTTTAGGTGTGAAGGAGCGCCTGCTTAGAGAGCCCTTAAAGTTTCCCATGGAATTGCTTGTAGAAAAGATTTTAGAAAGCTCAGGAGATACCCTATACGTTTTGAGGAGGGTTGGGTAAGTGTCTACTGGGTCTCCCAGGGTTGTGGCTTTTGGCGATGTGCATGCACCCCTCTACGTGAATTATTTGTCGAGCTCTCTAGCTAAGCTACAGCCTGACGCCAAGCTTGTACTTGTAGCTGGCGACGTTGTGGCTAGGGGCGAGTGGAGGATGTGTAGGCAGGTCTCGGAACTGAGTGAGAAGTTTCTCCCAGAAGCGACAGTTGTAGGAGTTTTTGGAAACGAGGACTACGAGGAGGCTAGGGGAAGGATGAGGGAGGAGTGTAGCGGTTTCATGTGGCTTGAGGACGATGCTGTAGAGGTAGAGGTTTACGGCTTGAGGGTTAGGGTTGTAGGCTCGACTGGCGTCTTGGATGAGCCTACTCCTTGGCAGAAGCGTAATGTCCCGGGGATAGTGGAGACGTATAGGAGGAGGCTTGAAAGGCTGGGAGAGCTTTTGGATAAGAAGAGTGGGGATTTGACTATACTGCTTACGCATTATCCCCCCAGGTGCCGTACATTGATGGGGGAGGACGAGAGGTTTTGGAGGCAGATGTCTTCTGAGGGGCTGGCAGAATTAGTAAAGAAGAAGGGCGTCGACGTGGTTGTTCATGGCCACCTGCACAGGAGCACTGTTCACAGAGACTATATTGGTAGTACTCCTGTCTACAATGTTGCTCTACCTGCAACTAAAAGTGTAACAGTAATCGAGCTCAGGAGACAAGGGTTGTTGCAGTTCCTGTAGAATAATCAGCATTCGAGTCGCATCTTCACATTTCAAATGCGAGCTGCCTCATCATCCTTATATGTAATACAGTGCTTCCTTATATTTTTGGTTTTCATATTTATGATGAGATTTCGAGAGAGAATGTGGATAAAAAATGGTTTTTAAACAATAATTTTTATGATTTCGAGGAAAACAGACCAGTCCGCGAGATTGTTATTGAAGCTTTACTCGAGTATTTTTCTAAGCCTCGCAAAAGCGACAGGAATAGACTTATCCAACTTCTCACTACACCAATCGAGGGAGCCTCTGCGGAAGATTATAAGGAATACGAGTATGATGACATATAACCTTTCGGGGTCTTGTTCTTGAAGGCTATGATTGATACAGAGATAAGGTCTATAGCGAAGAAGAAGCCTTCAGTTAGCAGTTTTAGTTCGCAGGAGGATTATCTAAAAGCTTTAAGAATGCATGAGGAAGCGCTGAAATTCTTTCGTGAAAAATTCCCAGAGTTAGAAGTTTATATTTCTACCCATCAAATTGGAGAAATATATCACGTTTTAGCCTTTAGAGGTACTAAGGTACCAAAGGAAGAAGCCAAGAAAATCGTTTGGGCTATACTAGAAGATGATAAAATAATTAAGGTTCCACTGTTGCCTGGGCATCTAAAAGATGCACTCGAAGAAAGTGCAAAGACCGGTATACATATATGGGATTACCTCTGTTTTCTTCCAGTGAAAGATTACATTGACGTGGTCTTTTCATGTGACATTCATTTCCAAAAGATTGGAGTAGAATTAAATGTAGAGGTGATAAATCCTCTTGGAGGCTGATATTTCTTGTGATCTGTTTTGAAAGGTTTATTTTTGCTGGTTTTCTTTCCTGAATAGGTGTTGTTGTGAGCGCGCGGTTTGCTGTTGATGCCTTGAAGCAACTGGGGGAGGATGATTACAGGTTGTTGGTGGCTGTGGAGAGGGGGATGATTAATCATGAATATGTGGATGTAAAATTGGTTGCCAGTATTAGTGGCTTGGAGGAGGACTTTGTTAATGCTAGGTTGAAGAAGCTGAACAAGCTTGGGCTGGTTCAGAGGTTTAAGGGCGGGTTTGTAGGATTTGTCCTGACTACTAGGGGGTATGACTGCTTGGCGCTCTATGTTTTGGTGAAGAGGGGGACTTTGTCTCAGCTTTCTCTTACTCCGTATGGCGAGGGGAAGGAGAGCGAAGTATATCTCGGGAAGACTGAGGGGGACAGGATTGTGGTTGTCAAGTTTCACCGTGTTGGGAGGACGAGTTTTAGAAAGGTTAAGCTTGTAAGGGAATATGTAGCCGACAAGAGGCACTATTCCTGGCTGTATGCTGGGAGGCTTGCCGCCATGAGGGAGTTTGAGGCCCTGAAGATCTTGTGGAAGAGTGGTGTCGCGGTGCCAGAGCCCATTGACTGGAATAGGCACGTTATTGTTACTGGATACGTGGAGGGCGACGAGTTATACCTTCTCCCAGTGCTGACAGACCCAAAGGCTTTCTTTGAAAGTGTGTTGCAGGAAGTCGAGAAGAGTTTTAAGGCTGGCGTTGTTCACGGGGATCTCAGTGAGTATAACGTGTTGGTCGCTAGGGGCGAGAAGCCTGTCCTAATTGATTGGCCTCAGTGGGTTTCCAGCAGTCACCCTATGGCCTCGTTTTACCTGAAGAGGGACATAGTAAACATTGCTGGGTTTTTTGCCAAGAAGTATGGGGTAGACGTTGACCCAGAGCAGTTGGGGGAAGATTTTTTAAGCCGACTATCTGTTAATGGTTAGGACACGTGTTGCTAAGGAGAATACTTGGCCTTGACGTGTTGCCCGGAAGCTCGCCTCAGGGGGCTAGCCTCCTATTCGCGGCTGTCCTTGTAGTCGACGGGAAAGTTGTTGAAAAGTGGAGAGAAGTCAATTTGGATAAAATAGTTGAGATTGTCTCTGACAGAAACGTCGACGCTCTGGCTCTCGACAATGTATACGAGCTAGCAGCGAACATAGACGAGTTAAGCAGGTTTCTAAAGCGGTTCCCGAGGAGCCCCCGCATAATACAAGTAACATTCATAGATGGTGAAACAGTAAGTATCGAGGCACTCTGCGCCTTGACAGGGATTTGCAGCGGGAAGCTAGACCCCCTCCAAACAGCAGAGGTCTGCGCATTGCTTGCTTATAATGGCGTGGGTGCAGAGGCACTTGTATTTGAGGAAGAAACACTGATCCGTGTTGGCCGGGGAAGGGTTCCTGGCCAGGGTGGAATGAGCCGCGAGAGATTCAAGAGGAACATAGAGTTGCAGGTGAAGAGAAAGGTTCGAGAAATATCCGAAGCCCTGAGGAAAAATTCTCTCGACTATGACCTCTTCATCAGGAAGAGCGGCGAGGGGCTTACAGGTGCGACATTCATAGTTTATGCTCCACGAGAGAAGCTAAACGGTCTAGTAAAGAACGAGGATGGGCACGAGTTATTTGTTAGGATTGAGCCTGTCGGCCGCGAAAAAATAGAGTTTCAGCCCCTGGGGGCGAAGGTTTCCTATAAACCTTTGACAGAGAAATATCTAATCGTCGGCATTGATCCTGGGATGAGCACTGGCTACGCAGTTCTAGACTTGAATGGAAGGGTTCTTTCACTAGAGACTGGTAGGCTTCTGGGGAGGGGGGACCTTATGCGCAGGCTCTATTCGATCGGGAAGCCAGTAGTTATAGCTACGGACGTTAACCCTCCCCCAGCCTATGTTAGGAAAATAGCTGCAACGTTGGGGTGCCAGTTGTTTGTTCCTAGTAGGTCTTTAAGTATCGATGAGAAAAGGAGGCTGGCTTTAGAGGCTGCCGAGGCGAGGGGATTAAAGGTTAAAACTTCGCATGAAAGAGATTCCCTTGCGGCTGCATACAAGGCTTTCCTGTATTATAGACCCCTATTCGAAGAAGTCGAGAAAGAGGGTGAAAAGTATGATTTGCCTGTTCCAATAGATGAGGCAAAGCTTTTGGTGATTAGGGGTAAGCCTGTCTCAATTGCCATCCAAGAGGCAATGAGGAAGCATGTCGGGCTTAGGTTGCCTTTGGAACGGTTTGATAAGTTTTCGTCAGGCACAGAGATAGAAAAGATGCAGGGAGAATTAGAGTTCCTGAAAAGGGTTGTCGAGGAACTTGTCCATGAGAATACCCTGCTTAGGCATGAACTTAGGAAGGCAGAGGAAAGGGCTCAAAGAAGCGAGGAGACTCTAAAAAGGCTTCTGCAGTTAAGGGAACTTGGGAAAAGGCTGAATCCTGAATTCTCGAAGATGGAGGCTAGAATTGAGATGCTTCAGTCCGAGATTAATTCTTTGAAGAGCGTTCTCGAGAATACTATTCTAGAGGAGAAAAGGCTCAAGGAGACCATGTACTCAGTTGTTCTTGGTGAAAAAATCGCAGTTCTGAAGCTTTCGCGTTTACTAGACAAGTCTGGGTTAAGAGCCCAGTACTTATTTGTGGACAAGGAGCTACCTGAGGACTATTTGTTTAGGGTTCTAGGAGAAATTAAGCCTCCCAGCGCTAATCTATACGTGTTTTTCAGAAACCAACATGAGCTACAGAGGGTTAAAGGTAAACTGCCCATTGGGACTATTCCACTTTCGATTGACTGGGTCAATGGGGTTGAAGATATAGGCGACTTTGTTGTTTTGCCTATAGAGGAAATTGAGAAAGCTGTAAACAGGCAGAGCGAGGATGTGGAGAAGGAGAAGCTTAGAAGGCTCCTTGTGGATTATCGAGAAGAAAGGAGACGTAGCATGGGAAGAATTTGAGTTGTTATATGGTATGAATTTTAAGAATTTATTGAGAAAAATATCGCTTAGGCTAGAATATTGTGACTTCTCCTTTGAGGAACTTCTCCCAGAGAGTATTTATCTTGTCTAGGTGATTGGAGAGTATTTCTTCCGCTTGATGCTTTACGCGTGTAGCTACATCTTCTGGAGCATTTATAGCAATGTATGCCAGTAGAGGCTCATTGATGGGTTTTCCTATTTGGCTTATCAGTTTGATGTAGACTTCTCCGACGTGGTCCAGGGTGCATATTTCGTTTGCGGCTTGGAAGGCGACTACATTGTATAGTTTTCCTATGTGGCTTATAGGGTTTTTTCCTGCTGTGGCTTCTAGTGACATTGGTCTAAATGGTGTTATGAGTCCGTTGGTTCTGTTTCCTCTTCCTGTTGCGCCGTCGTCTCCATGTTCTGCCGAGGTTCCCGTAACTGTGAGATAGACTCCTCCTCTGTCTGCCCTGGATGGGTCGTCGCCTGTATTGACGTATATTTCTAGGTCTAGGTCTGCCAGGCTAGACGCATGTTCTCTTACTAGTTTCTTGACGTTTTCCTTGACGTCTAGGTATTCCTGAACATTGTGGACGAACCTTGATACGGCCGCCATTGCAATGGTAAGGGTTAGCTTGTTTCCCTTTCTTACACCCATAACTTTTATGTCTTCTCCTACTGCCGGTAGCTCGTTTTTCACCTTTGGAGAGTTTAGTAGTCTTTCTGTTTCGAATACTATTCTCTCTGTGGGGGAGAGAGGGGCATACCCTATACCCATGGACGTGTCGTTTGCACCTGGGTATTTGCTTTCTCTGGTATAGATATCTACTAGGTCAGCTGAGCCTTTCCCTATCCGGTAGTCGATGATTACATGTGTGTCTGGGTCCAGGAACCTCATGTTTTTCTTGATCCAGTCCCGGGTGGCTTTCAGGATAATTGGTCCTATCGGTATGTTTTCTTTGCCGCCCTGCGTCGTAACTTCTGTTGTGGCTCTCCCAGAAACAAGGATATATATTGGCTGAACCACCTCTCCGCCGCCGAATTTGGGGCTTGACTGTCCGCCTACAACTAGGACTTTGTCTAGGTTGTGGTGAAGTATGGCTCCATATCTTTCTAGGTAGTATTTTGATAATTCTCGGCTTGAGGCTTCCGAAATTGAGTCTGCAATGTAGTCTGGATGCCCTGTACCTTTACGCTCAACTATTTCTACTGGGAGCTGTGCAGGCGGTATATAGTTCGATTTTTCTATTATAATGTTCTTTCGAGCCATCAGGTAGAAGCTTTGGTCATATTGATTTATAATGTTTACTGAAAATTACTGCTAGTAATAATTTTACTCGTCATCATTTAGGTCTTTTGATTCTTCCTGCGGCTGAGTCTGTTGCTGCTGATTCTGCTCAAAGAACGTAACCTTTTCAGGCTCGATGGAGACAAACAATAGGTTGCTCCCCCTAATAAAGACCGTTCCTAGCTGTGCCACTAGCTTGTTGAGTTCTGTAACCATTTTGGTCTCGTCCATCACTAGGTTCATCGCGTTGTCTGTTAGGCGTAGTTTCCCTGAATACTCCGTTCCATCCTTGAGCTTTACGAAGACGTTCTTGCCAGTATAGTTTTTAAGGTAGTCTAGGGGCTGCATGTACCTTATTCCCTTCATAGTTTTGGGTTGTGTTGTCATCACTGCGTGTGCTTGCAGAAGCATATTTATGGTTTTCCATTGTTTATACCATTAGAAAAATAAAATATGGCCTCGAAAAAAGATGCAACAGGCACTACAGCGTCTAACACGGATTATGGTGAAAAGCCAAAGTGCAGTATATGTGGGAGTACAGATGTTGTGGCAAAGATCGAGGGCAAATACTATTGCTTTAGATGTGGCTCAAAAATTGTTCTAGAGCATTCGACCAAGATTGTTAGGGAATATGTCGAGAAATATATAACTGAATAGGGAGGTCTATTAGTCTCCTCCCTTGTGCCTTGTAGCTTCGTGTCTTCTTTTATGTATTCTTTCAAGCTGTTTTTTCTTCCATTTTCTGTGGTGAGTATGTCTATATTTTATGGCCAATAGGCCACGCATTTTTCTGCCGGACATGGTTTTTCCCTTGAAGACCCTGCCAGGGTCTGGCTTTGCCTGGAGGGTTAACGCGAATGCCGGCTTCGGCGGGGCTCCTCCAGCCTCCAGGTGCTCTTTTAGTTTTGCCAGCCAGGCTCGGAGCAAGTTTATGTTTTCTTCGTGTGTGGTTTTCCTGCGTGTGTCGACACGTATGCCAAGGAGTCTAGCCTCTTTCACTGTGAGCCCTAAAGCGTTTATCTCGCCAATGCTGAATCCTTTTCCAATCTTAGTTTCACGCGGTGGAACGCCTCCATATATTCTTAGCTTTACTGTGTTTACTGTGGGTGTAGGTGTCTGTAGAGGTTCTTGTCCGGACATAATTGCACCTATTCCTGGAGACTTGTTTTTTAGATAAATTTTTCGCAACGAGAATCATAATGCTGTTTTCAATGACTCGGTTGCCTTCTTGACTAGGATGCCGACGGCTATCAGGCCCCCTATCAGGCCTACTATTGTTGCTATGGGTGAAACACTGAGGGCAGAGGAGATAGAGTAGTCGTCTAGGGCTCTCCTCATGTAATATACCAGGATCAGCGAGGCGATAGATGTTAACAATAACAGCAGAGCTATGTATGTGTCGAGTCCAATGTGCTTTGAGAAAAAAATGTAGAGAGGCCAAATGAAAACAACGAGTGAATTTATTATTATGGCTTTAGCTAGGTAGCTCTGCGCAGCTCTAATGGCATCTTCACGTTTTACGAACATAGTTTTGCCCTAACCCAACATTGCTTCTAGATATAATTGTTTTGTTGACGAGAATGCTGAGAATTCTTAACCTACCAAGAGAATCTTAGAAATGATGCCTATCGCATAACCAAACAGGAAAAACCTAGCAATCTCACTATACATTTGACTGTGCCTTGATAGGACGAGGCGCGTTACAGACAGAAGCAATGCTAGAAGTAAAAGTGGGAGGGCTTCATTTCTGGGAACAAGGATCGATACAGCTAAGCCGAGCGGATGTAGAGAAAATAGTAGTGTTGGCTCTATTCTGCGCGGGATTCTGCCTTTCATTGACACTTGTTGTACTGTGGAATATATAAGTGCTAGTACAGGTATAAGGTAACTTATGAGAGAATAGCTAGTAGATATCGTAAGGGATGGAGGTGTTATTGTTATGTTTCCATAGAGTAATGCCGCCAAAACGAGGGGAACAAGCAAAAGAAGAGACTCGAAAAGTAGGGTTCCACATTCTTCATCTATGTGTCTGAGGGATATATCCAAGTATAGAGCTGAAACTATAAGCGGCGACGCCGACAGGATAAGAGGAAGGAGAGCATCGGTATAAATTGGTATTGAGCCATTTGTGAAAATTTGAGAAACAAAGAGAAGAAGATAGGGGGAAAGCGCTATACCTTTAGCCTCAAGTTCAGTTATTGCATAGCTCACTATGAGAATTAAGAAAGTTGCAGTAACAAGGTACATGGTAAATTGTGCACCGAAGAGAGTAAAGAATATAAGCAGAGAGACAAGGATGTAAACTCCTGTCCCAATTATGAGAGACGCTGGTCTGTAGGTACCAATTTTCCATAGTTTTCTCCAAATCTCGGCGTAGAGAATGAGAGAGATCGCTACAGCCATAGGGTTGAGACTTATGCCTATGATGGATAAAAGTAGTCCCATTAGTGTCGATGTCTGTAGTGGTAATGGAGCTAGCATTATAAAAGGGAGGACTGCTATTGTAGATGCAGATGCATTGTATAGGTAGGGGGATAGGATCCCTAGAGGTATCGCTAGGTAGGATACTTTGTATTGTGGCGGCTGGATGTATTCTTCGGCGAGAGTCTTGCCGCCTTCAAGAGTTAAGGCTTTTACTCCTGGAAGTACTAATGCCTTCACAAGGAGGTATGATGCTAAAGAGAATACTCCCGCTATTAAGAGTCCTACCGTTATAAAGCCGTTACCCGTTTTGTCCAATAGCTCTGCGATGAATGGTGAAGAATATTTTCCCTCTTTAGCGTAACTCTGGATGAGGCTTGCTGATATTACAAGTAGGGGTGTAGAGAGGAAAAAAGGGGCTACCAAAGAAATTGTAAGGTGTGGATTGGTATGTTTTCTAAGGAGAGTTAAGAGTGTAAGGGGAAATATTATTATGGTGGAGATTACAGCTGGTGGAAGAAAAAAAGTATTTTGCCTGCTATATAAGATAAGGGATAAACCCGTTGCAAGGAAGATTTCCCCAAATGCGAGGAGATAGTCAGCCTTCTTTAAGCAGACCATTTGCACCTACCTTGAGGAAGCCGTTCTTCTGGGAGGATATTTTAAGCGAGATACTTGCTAGGATAGGGCATCCTGCCCCTCCTTGTCTGCAGAATTGCAGATACTTCTCCGACATAATTCGCCACTCCTTTACTCCTATGAAGATGCATCTTTGACCTCTAGATGTAGGTCTAAAGTAGCGGCATGCCATTTCTTTGCTAGACATGCAAACCCTATGTTGGGGAATTCAGGGTCTTGATTAAAGTTTTTTATGTTGTCGATTGTTGCCTTTTTCTCGATGAGGTATGTTTAGTAAAGCATACATATAAATTCGAGCTAGTAAGTATTTTCCATAGGTAAGGTATGTCGCGTGCAACTGTGTGTCCAGGCTTATACAAGGACGAGAAGGGCAAGTTTTACTGTAGGTTTGCAGACAACGCCGAGATTGACCCGGCTTTTATGCCGTGCCTGTTAGAATACTGGGAATGCCCGTTCTATATTAGGCACAAGCAGGCCGAAAAGGCTTTAGAAGTCGAGAAAGAAGAGATTAAACAGCAGGAAGCACCTCCAGCAACTGTCCCTACTGTTGAAATGCCAACCCTCATTGTTTCTCCGACAGAAGTCTCCGCGGAGCGCTTCACAGACGAGGTGGACAGGCTGATCGATAGGGCTAGCGAGCTCGCAAGGCTATGGGAAAGTTATGAAAGTGAAGCTAGGAGAGTCGTAGAGGAATGGGAAGAGCTTAGGGACAAGATAAAGCGGGAACTGGCAGGTCTAGAGGCCGTTATCAATGCATATATAAGTGAGAAGGGACGTCTAGAAAAATTACTCGATGAAGGAAAGATCAGCGAGGAAGAGTATATTGACTTAATCTCGAGATTAGAGAAAAAGCTGGCGGAAAAAAATAGCGAAAAGGAGGCCTTGACGAAGAAACTCGCGGATCTTGATAGAGTTGTTTTGCCGCATTATAAGCGTGTTAAGGTTGCAGAGGCGAAGCCAGAGTTGGCCAAACTGAGGCTTGCCTTGTCAAAACTAGAGGAAAGATTCAAGAGTGGGAGCATCTCTGAAGAAGTCTACATGAGGCTCAGGGCCGAGCTTGAGGATAAGATTCAACGTTTAGAGAAAATAAAGGAAGAGGTGGAGTGACATGGAACACTTACGTGAACAGTTGGAAAGATTTAGAGAGAGTTTTCTCAAAGCGGAGGAGCTCTGGAATAACTACTATACCTTTGTAAAGACTACTGTGCGTGAATGGGAGGCTTTCAGGATAGATTTACTGGATAGGCTTAGCGAGGTCAGGGTCAAACTAGAGACAGATCTGAGGACTACAGAGGAGCTAAGTCTCAAGCTTGATCTCGGCCTTTTAAGTGAAGAAAAAGTGAAAAAGAAGCTTGACGAACTACAGGAGGAGATAGCTAGACTCAAAGAAGAATATCAAACACTGTGGCTGGCCTACGAAGAAATAACCCTCATGTATATTACTCACTGCGTGAAATCTGGACTGCCAGTTAGTCTTTCAGCCGGGGACATAGAAGAGAAAAAGGAAGAACTAAAGAGTGCCGTAAATAAAAAGATGGTTAGCGAGGAAGTGGCCCAACAGCTAGAGAAGATACTCTCAGACGAGGCTTCAATGCTCCTACATCTACACGAAAAAGGGTAGAATCATCTCTACTTTTTTGTTTTCTTCGAGCTTTTTGAGCGGGCTTTTCTCCCTTTCTTGCTCTTTCCCTTTTTCTTGGTACCTTTTTCTTCCTCTTCTTTCTTCTTTTTGCTACGTGTCTTCCTGATTAATAGTTTTACTTTTCCATCTTCCATCTTTACAAGCTTTATCCTGGAAGGATATGCCGCCCCGCTTCTCTCTGCAACACGTGAAAGACGGCTGATAAGTCCCTTGAAATGCGTCCTGCAGAGCACTAGTTGCTGACCCTTCAGTTCTATGATTATGTCTGCCGCCGAGTTGCAACCCTGTATCATGCATTGCGTGGTCTCAGACATAGCAACCTTCCACTTTGTATCTAACCCCATTTATTAGTCTTTACATATAAGAAAAGTATAACCGGTTGCCACAGCAAATGTTAGCTTGGATGGGAAGCTTTGTATTTTTGTATCGCTTTATCTAACGAGTGTAGATCATCCGTCTCTATGTTTGTATAGTATCTATCTAGTGTGGGTTTCAGTTTTCGAAAACGATCGTCAGCTAGTATGATCAAAGGGTTGTTTTCAGGATGCCTTAAGGTGCGCCCAATATTCTGTATCGTCGTGATTGTTGCCACATCATCATGAGTTAAACCAAGTTTCTCTACGTGTATAAAAGGTGGAAGATATGGGGCTCCTGCTACGACAACAACTTCTGATTCTATATTTACTCCTTCACCTTTTTTACCACGGGAAAAAAGTAGAAATACACCTTTCCAATCACTGGGGGCTTCTTCCACGTAGTCCGCCCTTAGGCTACGAGCTACTCTTTTAGTAGCAAATACAACTATTCTTTGGAAATGTTTTCTGAGGAGAAAAATCAAATCATTATATTCCTTAGCCATCTTATAGTCCCATTCATGAAATCTAGTCGTCATCCACGTTGCAATGAGTGCTTCTGGTTTTCTCTGAACAGGTATTTCTAAAACAGGTATATTGTATATTTTTTGTAAAGGTTCTAGTGTTGCACTTACGAAAATCGTTCTTTTCCTTGGTCGAATAAATTTCAGAATGTGTATCTCTCCCTCCTCTCGCCAAATAAAGGTTCCCCTGGCAAGCATTGCTATTACTCTTCCCGCAATGAGTGGCATTTTTCCCTGTTCGAGTAGCTCTACGATCTTCATCTGGGCAGTCTCAATGAATGCTTGCTGGATTAGGTCTCCTGTGGGTTCGTAGTGAATATCCAATTCAGCTAAGGCTTCTCTAAGTTTTGCCTCAGGAATACTATAAACATCAAGTACCATATTATGTGCCTCATCAATTACCTCTAAGTTGACGTCGAATGACAAACCTAGACTATAGGGAATAATGTAGACGTGAGCTTGCTGATAGAGCTGAGCATAGTAAGGACAAATCTCTGTGCCCTTTAGCTTTCTTAACAACTGGTCATAGTCGACACTAAAAATGTTTTCTGGTTTGATACTTGACAAACCTTTAAAGAATGGACACTTAAATTTTAGAAACCTGCAAAAATAGTAGGTGTTTGATTTATATTCTTCTTTTAGAGGACAGAGTTTTTCGCGTCCAGCAGCTATATAGAATGGAAGTCCTAAGAGCGCGCAGTCATCAGAGACCCGTTTCGCTATGTCGAATGTTCGGACTCTCCAAGTTACTGGAAACGCGTCTGCAAGTGATATCGCGGCTAGAACTGTAATTGTTTTTCCGAAACCGGTGGGAGCCTGGAAGCCTACTGAACCTGTGTCGATCATTTCGGCGAGCTGTTTGGCTGCTTCTAGCTGTAGTGGTCTTGGTTTTAGTCCTGCTTTTCTGAAGAACTCTTCCGGGTTCAAGGTGCTATGTGACCTTTGCTTGGACTCTGTTGTCTACGTGGGTTTTTACGAGGTGCCTGAGGAGGGTTTCTTCTACTTGTTTTGTGTCGCCTATGTAGAGTTTGTCTGGGAGTGCTTTTTCGAGTAGTTTGTCGTCGACTGGTTGGCCGTCGAGGTATATTGGTAGTATTCTCTGTCCGTCTGAGATGTATATCGCGTTTACGAATCTTTTTACACCGTCAATGGTCACAAGTTTTTTTGTGTTTACTATTATGTCGAGGTATGTGTAGACGTTTGGAGAGCCCTTGAGATGTACCTGTAGCGCGTCGCTGAGAGTTCTTACGGCTTTTTCGACCGAGGGAGCATGGAAGGTAGTTAGTGTCGGGATGCCTGCTCTCGATGGCTCGAGGAGGCTCCAGAAGTCCTCGGCCATTATTTCTCCGACGACTAGTAGGTCTGGGCGGAGGTACCGCATTGAGTACCTGACTCCTTCGGCTATATCTTCGCTTACAACGTGTGAAAACCATCCTCCTTGAAAGTCGAGTTCCCTGTATTTTTCGACTATGGCTATGTGGAGCCAGGGGAATAGCTGACCTAGAGTCCCCACTATGCTACTTAGTAATGTTGTCTTTCCGCTTCCTGGGGGCCCACTAATAATAACTGTGCTAGGCCTTAAGATCAACAAGAGGAGTTTTACACTTATCTCTGGGGGAAGGATCTCCGTGATTGGCGGCACCTTTTTTATCTTTGTAGCTACAACGTGTAGTTGTCCGCCGGAGTGGAGCTGTATAGCTATCCTCCAGTTACCGTACTCGGCGACGCCGCGCGGGTTTCTAAAGGAAACATTTACACCTGTATGAGCAATTAGACGAGAAATTATGTCCTCGACCCGTATGTCGAGATTGTCTAGCGAGAGCTGTATTCGACCAAGATTACTGAGCGTCGCAATTATTTTGTCTTTGAATATCCAGGCTTCCTCAACCTTGTCGGATGCGAAGAGAGCTCCCAATGGGCCCCAAACGTCGTCATCCTTGAATGGAATCACAGACAGTGTGGAGTCCCGTATAAACAGGGCGCCCAAGGGATTTTTGTCTATAAGTATCGAGTCTCTTGGAATAGAGTCCTCTACTGGGATAAGTTCTTTTTCTTTTTTATCTTTGAATCTAAACTTTATCTTCATGTTTTTCAGCTTCTTATTTCTGAAAACATTTTGAGGAGTCTGGTCAGTTTCTCTTTGTCTGCTAGGAGCTTGTTTCTTTCCCTTTCTAGTGAATCTATTTTCTCGTTTATTTTCCTGATTTCCTCATCTATTGCAAAGTATTTTTCTTCTAGCTTTGAGGCTAGCGAAGAATCAAGCCCCAGAGACTGTAGAACCGCCTTGAAACCCTCTAGACCTTTTTGGACGAAGTCTCCACTTGTATTGCCGCCACTTCTGTCTGTCCTTGTTTGTAGAATTGCAGGTCTAGGCGTTGATAACTGTGGCTTGCTGGAGGTTTCTTCTCGAGGCTTCTCTTCTAGTTGACCTTCATTGACTAGGGGTCTTTTGTGGCTCATTATCCAGTCACCTTTAGGAGGGGCTTGTTTATTCTCTGTACAAGTAGCATGACCTCTTCCCTGGTTCTTTTACTTATTAGGCTGTAGGCTTCCTTTATTGTCTCTGTAAAAGTAAATGTCAAAGCCGGGTCAAAGCTTATGGGAAATACTACACCGTACTCCTCTCGCATCTTGTCCAGCCATTTGTGCAAGAGAGAGTGGTATTTGTTCAAAACAGGAATTTTTAAGATATTGTTTTTGGCAAAGGGACGCGTAGATATCCAGTTTTTTACAGCAAGTATAGAGAGCCTATCTGGGTTGGTTACAAGTACAATTATGTCTGCTAGCAACACTATGGGGTCAAGAAGTGTCCCTGGATAAGACGGCAGGTCGAGTATTACGTAGTCCACATATTTACTAGCGTTGTCCAGTAGGTATTCTAGGCTTTCCGCGTCTATTGGTCCTTGTTCCTTGGAGCTTGGAGCTATCCAGAGGTTGGACGAATAACTGCTTTCAACTATGACGTCTCTCCACGTGGCTTTTCCCCAAAAGAAATCTGACAAGTATGGGGGTCCGGGATCTTCCTCTAGGCAAAGGTTTGTGCTACTACCGTACTCGCCCAAGTCGACTAGCAGAACCTTTCTCCCATTCACAGCAAGCGTATATCCAACCAAACTCGATAGTACACTTTTTCCTGTTCCACCTTTATAGCCACTTCCAAAGGCAACAATATCGCTCATGATTTTTTACCCCTCAACCTTTACCTGAGGGAATATATAGCGATGCCAGAGGAGACTTCCAATTTGTGCCAACTTATATTGTTCCAGCAAAATCTTGCCAGAGAGTTATGAGTCGGCTAAAACTGATTCTTATCAGGGTGCTCTATGAGTATAATTTGAGGAGAATTGCTAAATTTGATAGAAAAAATTTTTCCGACAAGGAAACTTTCAGGAAAATAAAACTCGCTATAGAAGAGGCCTTGCATGACAACAAAAAGCGTCTAAAATCGTTGCTCCTGCTATTTTTCATTCAAATCGTTACTGTAGACACAAGAATAATTCTTGCACAGCCCTCAGACCTCATAACAAATATTTTTAAGCCATTTCGAGACGCTGTTGCACTTCTCTTTGCCATAGCTTTTGGCATTGGCTTGCTCGGCTTCTTCTTCATAGTTTTTGACGCAGTTGTTTCCTGGGTCACAGGTGGCAGTTTTGGGAGAAGTCTTGCCGTAAGCAAATTTTTAAGAGCAGTCGAAACACTCGCCATTATTCCCTTGCTTTTCCTACTCGTGAACATCATGAAAAATATTGGAATAAACGAAATATCTTCAATTGCCGAGATTTTTAATACTCTGCTGAACGAGGGCTGGAAAATTATTATTTCAGTATTCACGGGGTAGCTCCCAATGGATATATTCATAATTGCCTCCGGCATTGCAGCTTATCTGGCCCTTGGTTCTATTTACTGGAGCCTTGGACAGAGGCAGACAGCTTTGAAATATTTCGAAGATGCCACTGTATCCCTCGCCTTAATCTTTATCGTGCAACTGATTTTTTCTATAACCTCTGAATTAGCCAGCATGGCCGGGTTAAATATTAATCTCTGGAACAGTTTGGAAGTCAGCAATATATGCTCGACTGCCTCAGGAATTTTCTGGGATGCAAGCAGAAAAGCTGTAGACATGCTCTTTTTTGTAGAGACCGAAAAAGCTATTCTCGCTAGTACACCACTAACGGCTCCTCTTGTCAGCGTATTGTCTGGAGCTACTGGCTGGAGCCTCTCAGAGCTAAGTCTAGTAGCAATATTCTACATGCATTTCTCGTTCGTTGCACAGGTATTTTCCATGGTCTCTTCTTACTTGTTTGCTCTTGGCACTACCTTGACACCTATACCAAGGCTTAGAAAAATTGGAATATCCCTGGTATCCCTCTATCTTTCTACCTCGCTTGCAATAGCTTTTTCCTCTCAGGTAACAGCCGAGGCACTCTCGAAGATAAGGGTACCTCAAGCCATCAATCCTACGGACTGGATAAATATTGCTGGAATCATTGGCGACGCCGCTGTTGAGCTTGGGCGTTCACTGACTCTTAGCATTTTTGCGTCTACTCTAGCAACGATTGGCGGGATAGGCTTGGCCTCGATATTTGACACGGTAATGATTAGCGTCTTGAGAACATGAACGAGGAACTTGTTTGGTTCGGGTTGGCTTTTTCTCTGGTCGTTGCCGAGGCTCTCTTCTACTGGTTTACTCAGAGACGGAAACAATCGCTAAACGTATTGTCGCAAAGAGTTGTAGAACTGATCCTCTATGCAGGAGTCGTTGTGATACTGCTAAGACTTTACTCACAATATGCAATGGTAAGCATAGATTGTTCTATTAAGAAACTTAAAGAGCTTGAGGGAAATTTGTACAAAGCCTATACTGGAGCTTTGCAACTACTCTTTGGCAGCGCAGTTGTTGATTCAATTATAAGCTTGGCCGCAACACTAGGTGCACCCGAGGCAACAATCGCCCTCGAGTATTTTGACCTGTTCCGACATACGGTTCTTGCACAGCTTGAATACCTCTCAGTTCAGACAGGCGCAGCCTGGCTCATTACAAGCATTACAGGGTTCCTAATAGATTCTTTAAGAAATCTAAGAAACGTAACTAGAACCATAATTCTTCTAAGCCTGGTACCGAAAATTAGGAAGTTTGCTTTACCAACTTCTGTGATACTGTTGGCTTTTTCTTTAGCTCTCCCATACACTATTTCTGAGACAGAGTCTATACCTACATCAATGCCTCCATTCGGAGCCATGCCTAGTCCTACTGGAACCCTTAGACTTAAAGTAAAAGACTTTTCTGATACCCCTACACTTGACACAATACTTATAGGTCTCCGAGATGCCAACTCGACGCTCTTTGTTGTAAAGGGTAAAAATGGTGACCAGCTAGTTCTACCTGCGGGGAACTATACAGTCCTCTGGATAATTAACTATTGGACAAATTTCACTTTACATCCATGTTGCTATGAAAAATCTCCCTATTCATACTGCAGCTGCTACGCCTACCCAGCAAAGTTCTCTCTCAAGCCAAATCAAACGCTAGAACTCAACGTGTGGCTACCCATATTCCTCATTACGTCTGAAAAAGGAACTATGGGCCACGTTGTGGCATATGAAGGCGTTGTGCCCTTACGCCCTTCGAGAAACGAGAATGGCACTGTCGAGTTTGCCTTGGAGCCCAGCACATCTGTTAGAGAGTTTTTTATCCGGGGGGGAGACTTCCAGCTTGTCTACTTGAATGAATCCCTTATAAGTAAGAACGGGACTTGCTGGACTCTATACTACAGGGTAACAAACGAAATGCCTCCAGGAGTTATAGCAGACCTCGGAGCATTAGACAGTTGGAAAAAGAGCTACGATGACTGGGTTGAACGTATCCGCAACGCGATTCCAGGATTCTTATCAGACAAGTTGGTTCTTAAAGATGAAGTACCAAACTTTAGAGAGTATGGCATAAAGATATGGTTCGGCAAGAAGAACTGCTCCGGAGTCTTTTCCGGGAACGTTTCCTCCCCGAAAATCATAATACACGGGATAGGGTATTGGAATCACAGCTCTGCACCAACATACCTTTCATTGTGGCAAAAGGTGTCACACATAGATGGGTGGCTTAAGGAAAATTTTAACAGTTTTATCTACCCTCTCTTAGCACTCTACAAGAGTTTTCTCTTGGTCTTCATAATGTTTAGCGGGATCTTGTTAACGGTTGGGTATTATTCAGTGGCTATTTTTTCACCGATAAGCATTCATTTCAGTTCTCTTAAACACTCAACGCATTTCAGTTTTGTGTCTCTGGCTAAAAAGCTTAAAAGAATTTGGTCTCTAAACAGTAACGTTATAAAAATTGATTGGCGACCTAGTACCCTCTATAAGGAGCTAGTTTTAAGTAGAGAAGTAGAGAAGGATCATCCCGTAGTCACCATCGGCAGACTCTCTAAGAGAATAATACGGGAATCTCCAAAATATCTATCCCATAAACCACTTCCAGCGATATTAAGATTCACAAGCGCCACACTAATGAATCTCGGAGATTTTGCGAGGCAACACTACAAAGAAAGCAAAGCAAGAAAACTGTATATGTTTGCTTCAAAGGTAGAGAAAGCAAGTAGGTTTGCAGATCAAAGCCTTCCCGTAGCAAGTGTAAATGCAATTCGATACCTGCATAGAGAAAGCGGGTACCTTGCCAAAAGATTGCAGAGCCGCCTAGAGGATAGCTACTCCAATCTAAGGCTATACCTTATGGGCTACGACCCTAGGCTCAAAAGGATGCGTGACGATAATGACCAGGTTCTCCAGGTATATTTTCCAGGAATTTACAGAGACTTTCTTGAACGCTATAAGGAGCAGGCAACCACACATCTAGAGGAAGTTAGGAAGAGCTTGGAGAAGTCTGGAGAGAATACTCAGATAATAGACAAGGTCATAGACAAGGTAAGAAAGGCTTCGAGCCTGCGGGAAGTAGACGAGGCCCTTTCAAGTCTCTCTCTAGACCCAAAAAGTTTCGAGATTCTTGCCAGGAAGCTTAGAGTCCCTCTGAGCTTCTTTGCAGACAGAGATGTAAAGAGAATGCTTAGACTTAAGGCACTTGATATACTTGAAAGAGAGGAAAGAATCGAAGTTGAGGGGCTTAGAAGGTTTTATCTCGGAGAAGGCAGGTTTGATTCTTTAGAAGGGCTTTGGAAGAGAATTAGGAGAAAATTTGGTGAATGATGTGAAGACAAGGTATCTTTTTGTTCTTCTGCTTTTTGCTCTGGGAATATTTCTCATGAGTAGACCAGAGGAGAAGCTAGTAGGACAAGCCATAATTAGTTTATCTCTTCTACTCTTCTTCCCAGAGATATACGTCTGGTCGCTTATTTTCGCTTTGGGAGGTTATCCGCTTAGAGAAATCTCGATTGATGAGGATTTTTGCATGGAAGCTAGGAAGCATGAGACATGCATCTACATAGGGTTTGAGCTCTTTGATGTACGCCACAACGTTAACGACTTGAGCGAAAAGAGATTCTGGTTTTATACCCAGAGTTTTATAAATACAACTTTTACAGGAAATAATACCTATTTTATAGTAGTTGACAGGGGAAGATATTTCATCGTCACTAGGATGTGCACAAACAGATTCGAAGCTTTACCTGAAAAAATAAAGAGCGAAGTTTATAGACTTAAACGTTCATTTGAGAGACACGGTTTAAGTTTCAGACCTATGAGTGGTTCAGAAGTCTATAGAATTCTGCGTCCAGATTTCATAGAAAAAGCGAAAAGAAACAAATTGAGAAAATTTTTCCTAGCAATCCTTGGTTCAATCCTTTTCTTTAAGACACCTGTTTTGTTTCCCGTCTCCTCAGCACTCCTCTTAGCAAGTTTTCCAGGAAATCTTCACGGATACAGGAGGAAGAACTCTACTGAGCTCTATACGCTAGACTCTATTCAAAGTTTCTATTCGTATCCCTCAATCTTCGATATCTTTTCCCGAGCCCAATTGATCTACAGCATTTCAGACAAAATATTCTTACTACTACGGCTAACGCCGGGCCCATTACACGTAGAACACGAAATAGATTCGAAAGCCTATAGAGATTACGAGCTTGGTACCGCGCTCGACAAGCTTTCCGTCATCCACAGCAGTGCAAAGTTTTTTGCAGCAAGCAGACGAAGATGGGAGAGAAGAGAAAGCTTATACCTCGTATCAGGCCTCTTAGCTGCTACACAAAACGAGGTAAAAATCCTGAAAACTGTGGGTTTCATATTTAAAAAATCCCTGCTTCCTCTAGGTGTCCTAGAATGAGCGAAACCCTTTATCATTACATGAGAAAAGCCTTTTCACGCGAGGCTTTCGGTCTATCAGGCGACCTAGCAATATTCACCCCTTTCAGTATACTGTCTCCCCCAGAAGAAACTCATGGGTTTATACTAGGCCGAGACGATAGAGGAAGAGAAGTCAGGGTTAACCCCTCCAAATTGCCTAACATGCATGGAGTAATCGTAGGATCCACTGGTTCAGGAAAATCAACACTTGCTAGACATATCCTCTTGCAGGCCCAGAAAATGGGCATAAAGGAGTGGGTAATAGACCCACACAGCGAAAAATCCTATACAAGCATAATGGACACGAGACTAGAGCTCACCGTGGAAAAAATATACTTCATGGAACACCCTGGCTGGAGCCCCGAAGAGCTTGCCAGCGAGCTTTCCTATTACCTCGAGAAAATATATGCATTTCCCGGGTATAGGAGCATTCTAAGAGAAATCCTAGCTAAATGCTTTGAAGAGAAAAGTCTGTATCCGTTCGAAAGAGTAAAAAATGAGGATCCCAACCTCAAACGTATATATGATGATCTGCGAAAACTCTATTCCGAGGACGGCTTCAAAATAAGAGAGCTCGCTGAAAAGAACCTCCACATTACGTTTCCGACCTTAGTCTCGCGAGAGCTTCATGCCACTGCTTCACAGATTTTACTTCTCCTACTAGAAGGATATATGAGGAGTCTTGGTTCTAGAAATAGGGTGGACCTAATAGTTGTCCTAGAAGAGGCACATCTGCTAAAAGACTACTTCCTAAGACTATTCAAGGAGATACGAAAGTTCGGCCTGAGCATACTTGCCGTCACACAGCTCCCCCGAGAATTTGACCCAAGGATCTTCCAGCTAGCAGGATACGTGGTGGCGCTCTCTGGACCCGAGAGCTACATTGCTGACATAGCTTCCCTATTTTCGCTTGGCAGAGAAGAATTTGACCACATAGCTTTTGGAACCAGGGGGAACGCTCTTCTTTTTAGGTCTGGAGACCCAAGGCCTAGGAGAATAGTTCTTGAAATAGATCCTTTTGTTCTATAGCGAGTTATGGAGACTAGAAGATTTATGCATCTTCGATATGTAGTAGATAAGGGGGATGGCAAGGAGCGCCGCAGACCTCCCCTTCTCTGTCAATACATAGAGAGTCTTTCCTTGCCTCTCCCTGTCGACCGTCTCTATATATCTAGTTATCATTGCTTCACGTTGAAGCTGTTTCAGCCGAAAAGAGAGCGTTCTGCGATTTACCTTTGAGGATTCTAGAAGCTCTGTAAACGTGCATGGTCCCAGAAGCAACAATGTGTATAGAATCTGCAGAACACCTTTTCTAGCAAGCAGGGAAAAACTTGGAGCAAGAGAATCCAAGATTTCCTGTGCCTCCTCAACTGTTAACTTCTTGTTTTCAAGCATGACCTTGAGTGTCTCTTCTACCCCATCGATGACCTTTTTCACTCTTTTCTCGACGTCTTCCCAGAACATGTCCACATCCATGTACATTTCCCTTGAAGTATAATTTTTATACCGCCCCTTTAAATATTACCCTGCAAGGGGGACTAACATGTACGACGCATTAGTGGTTGGAGCTGGACCAGCCGGTCTCATGTATTCCCGTGTACTGGCCGCCAAGGGTTTTAAGGTTGCCGTCGTGGAGAAAAATGAACAGCTAGCCGTCAAGCCTTGCGGCGAGGGCATAAGCGCACGTGTCCTCAAAACTGCCGAGATAGAAAAATCTGACTATAACCGATTCATTTCTCATGTAATTAAGGGGGCAGTGATTGTTGCTCCGAATGGAAAAGAGGTCATTGTAAAAGAAGAGGGGGAAATGGGCTACGTAATCGATAAAAAGAATTTTCTCAGAGTGATGGGCGAATACTCAGCCTCTACGGGAGCAGAAATATACATGAAAGAGCCTGTCAAAGAACTCACATTCCAAAAAGACCACTGGCTAGTCAAGACGCGTACAATGGAGCTCGAAGCAAAGCTTTTGGTGGGCGCAGACGGCTATTTATCCTTCGTCTCGCGGACCTTGGGCCTGGAGAAGCCGGGCGAGAGAAAAGTCATCCCAGCCATTCAGTACGTGATGCCTAATGTTGATGTCCACGACCCAGACATGACCTATTTCTTCCTTGGCAACGATGTGGCACCAAAGGGCTACGTGTGGATCTTTCCAAAGGACGGACGCCTAGCAAACGTTGGCATAGGCGTCCAGGGGGCAGCGCCCAAGGCGTATCTAGACAAGTTCATCAAAATGCATCCAGAGATCTTCAAGAAAGTCGACATACTGGAGTTCAGGGGCGCAGCCGTGACAATAGGTGGGATGCTAAGCGAAATCGTGACAGACCACGCGATACTAATAGGTGAGGCCGCGGGACAAGTCATTCCTTTAACCGGTGGAGGCATTCATACCTCTATCGCTGGAGGAAAAATAGCCGCCGAAGTCACAGCGAAGGCCCTTGAAGAAGGCAACCTGTCCAAACAAAGGCTGTCAGAGTACAAGGACAAGTATAATGAATACTGGGGTAAGCGAATAAAGGACAGCCTTAAAGGCCTGCACGCGATTGAGAAGCTTTCAGACGACGAGCTCAACCAGCTAGCAGAAATATTGTCACCGGAGGACGTGGTAAACCTAGCAAATGGGGAAAACGTTGCCTCGGTAGCTGTGAAACTACTTAAGCATCCACTATTCAGTATAAAGCTGGCCCGAGCCTTGCTTAGCTAAATCATTAAAATTTATTCAACATTATTTTTCAATTAACATTTTTAAAATCCATGTTGTTTTTACTGAAACAAGGCAAAGAAAAAATTTATATTTGCCTTTATTCGATACTTTTTAACGCCGCGTACGCTCATAGTGCCGAGGCAACACCGGATCCCATCAGAACTCCGAAGTTAAGCTCGGCACGCGCGTCCAAGTAGTGGGGTCTGCGGCCCCGCGAACGGCGCGTGGCGTACGCGGCTTCTGCCCATCTATTTAGGTCTTCGCTTTATAAGAACAAGGATAGGTTTATTTTGTTCTTTCTTCTTAGAGGCTGGAAGACCCATGAGCCTAAGTGTTGGAGTTATCGGTGTTGGGAGATGGGGGCGCAACCACGTGCGTGTGCTTTCTTCTCTAAAGGATCTCGTAGACAGGCTCGTCATAGTTGATGCCGACGCTGAGCGTGCTAAAAACACAGCTAACATGTTTAAGGCAGACACATACTATGTTTCCCTAGAAGATTTCCTTAAAAATGAAAAGGAACTTGACGCGGCAGTAGTAGCTGTCCCTACTGTTTACCACTTCAAAGTTGCATCTAGAATCCTGGAATACACGAATGTGATAGTAGAGAAACCATTGGCGGCAACACTTGAGGAGGGGTATAGTCTACTTGAAAAAGCAGAGAAACAAGGTAGAAAGCTGGCAGTCGGACATATCGAGAGATTCAACCCCATCGTGGAGGCAACATACAGTCTCGTCAAGGGAAAAGATATACTAAGCATAGATGCAAAAAGGCTTGGTCCCGGACCTGCGACAAACTATACGTTAAATCTAGGGGTCGCCCACGACCTATTAGTCCATGACATAGATGTCTCAAATATGTTTATGGAGAATCTCCCCACAGGTGTTTTTTCATACAAGTTTCACAAGGAGGACTTCCCCTACGAGGTCGAGATAGCGGCTTTCTACAGCTATCCAGACGGAAAATTTGCCTCCCTTATTGCAAGCTGGAGAACAGCGCCAAGCTACAAGCACAGAAGCCTCACAATCAGAACAGAAGACAAAGTGCTTAGGGTAGACTACATCTTGAGGAGGATTATCGTCGACAAGGGTGTTGAGCAGATTCCACGGGATGGGCTTGAAACCTCTGTTTTTTCTGAGAACAGCTACATTGAGATTTCATATTTGCAGGAGGAGCCTCTAAAGGCAGAGCTAAGAAACTTTCTGGAAGCTGTAAAGAATAACAAAAAGCCAAAGGTGGACGGCTTAATAGGCTATGTCGCACTCAAGTGCATAGTGAAGGCTCTAGAGGCATCAGAGAAAGGACAAATAGTCAAAATAGATTGGAACGATATACAGCGATTCCTATAGTGCTAGCCCCAGCACAGCTTGAACCAGGAGGCAACTAGAGCCCTCAGCAATTTGTTTTCTTTGAAAAGCTCTGACTCTGTAACAGCTATCTCCGGCATCATCTTGCAAGGCTCACTTTTCTCTACGAAGCTGGAGTAAATATCTCCTAGAAGAGAGGGTTCCCGGGCATCTATGCTACAGAATATGCCTGCTATCCTCTTGGTTCTTTTTGAAAGCAGTAGCCGGCAGTAGCTGTCCCGCGTCAAGGAAACTTTTACAGAGGACTCGGTGCGTGGAGACCCCTTATAGAGGAATATTCTTTCTCCAGGGTCCTCAATTACCCAAAGACTTTCCGGTCTACCAATGTTTTCTCTCATACCTACGACAAGAAGGGAAAAATAGGCTGCCCACTGAGTTATGTTTTCGTCGAAGTAGGGATAAATTTTTGCCTCAGTCTTCCAACCATAGGGAGCTTCAAAAATTACATGTCCAGGCTTACATATGTCTTCCTGTCCAACGCTGACAGGCTCATCTGCGATAAGTTTTTTCTCGTTGAGAACCAGGTTGACTTGTTCAAGAAATTCCTTCGGGGCCTCCTCGTTTAATGACCCACTTATCTTTAGGTCTAGGCCAATCTCGTTGCCATAAAGAGCTAGCTGTGCAGTGTGGATACACGCTGGAAGAACGACTCTCCCGCTTTTTTGTATTAATTCCAATAATTTTTGGCATGAAGAAAGGTGTACTCTTTCGAGACTTGGTTCTTTTATCCTGATCCGGAAACACTCTTCGTTTGGCTCTTCAATGTTCATCCTCGGGTAGTAGAGCCTGCTAAAGACCTCTTGTGACATAGCTGGGATGCTCTTTTTACCCATGTATCTAAGCATTCGAGGGCTCGTTATTTCTTTCCCTATCTCGTCTTGGATTACAATGTCAATTCTGGGGGAAAGGTTTCTCAACCAAAAAGAGAAGACCGAGGCAAAATAGCTAGACCCTGAAATAGCTATGCAGGGCCACATAAAGCCACAAGATATTTGTGTCACTTTCTTTTTAAAAAATTGTGATTCAAGTTGGCATAGTAGGGAAGCCCAACACTGGTAAGTCAACATTTTTCGCGGCAGCTACACTGATAGACGTAAAGAGAGCACCCTATCCCTTCACTACCATAAATCCAAACATTGGCATTGGCTATGTAAAAACCCAATGCGTCTGCCGGGAACTAGGAGTCAAAGACAACCCCCGCAACTCTATATGCATCGACGGGTGGAGATTCGTCCCAGTCGAACTCATCGACGTGGCCGGCCTTGTTCCTGGAGCATGGCAGGGAAGAGGCCTAGGTAACATGTTTCTAGACCACCTTAGACGCGCACCCGTACTCATCCACGTGGTCGATGCAAGTGGGTCCACCAACGAGGAGGGACAGCCCGTCCCGCCCGGCACACATGACCCCTTGAAGGACGTTGCTTTCCTTGAAAAAGAGCTCGAAATGTGGGTCTACCAGATTCTCAGCAAGGACTGGGAGAAAATATCTAAACTCATAGATTTCCAGAAAAACTATGAGGAGCTGTATGCAAAGTTTACAGGCCTCGGGATAAGCGCAAGCATTGTTGACCAAGCAATAGACGAGCTTGGGCTGAGAGGTAAAAAGGCAACTAGCTGGTCGCAGGAAAACTTGCTAGACCTTGTAAGGTTTCTGCTTAAAAAAGCAAAACCCATCGTCATAGCTGCGAACAAGGCGGATATTGATGTTTCCATTGACAATATAAAAAGGATGCAACAGGAGCTAGGAGACAGATACATTGTGGTGCCTACATCTGCAGAAGCAGAACTAGCTCTGAGAAAAGCGGACAAGGCTGGACTAATCCGATACTTGCCTGGAGACGGCGACTTTGAGATAACTGGCGACCCAACAAGCGATCAAAGGAAAGCACTCGAGTATATACGTGAAAAAGTCCTCAAGCGTTGGGGGTCCACGGGTGTCCAGGAAGCAATAAACAAGGCCGTCTTTGAGAAGCTCGGAATGATAGTTGTCTTCCCAGTTGAGAATGAAAAAACCTTTTCTGACTCTAAGGGAAATGTGCTACCCGACGCTTTTCTCGTAAAGGGAGACGCTACCCCGAGGGATCTCGCCTTCGAAATCCATACAGAGATAGGAAAACGCTTTGCCTTTGCCATTGACGCTAGGACAGGCAGAAGGCTTTCAAGCAACGATAAACTGACGCACAGAATGGTAATAAAAATTGTAACCTCCCATTAATAAAAAGTAGAACGTGATATGAGAGAAAAGCTCGTCTATCTAAGGGACGTAAGCTACCGCTACCCAGACTCAGAGACTCAAACCCTGAAAAACATCAACTTCGATGGATACAGAGATGAAATCATACTATTAATTGGCCCGAGCGGTTGTGGCAAAAGTACACTTGCTAGAATATTTAACGGGCTTATTCCAAACTTCTATGGGGGCCAGCTTCAAGGCGAAATAGATATAGCAGGCTATGACCCGAGAAAAACCCCTACAGCTAAATTCGCGAAAACCGTTGGCTTTGTCTTTCAGAACCCAGAAAACCAGCTATTCTTCAACACAGTGGAGCGTGAACTAGCTTTTGGGCTTGAAAACCTCGGTGTGCCGCCAGCCGAGATAAGAAAAAAGATAGACCAGGTTCTGAGGGAGTATGGAATCGAAGATCTACGTCAAAGGTCGCCATTTGAGCTTAGCAGTGGGCAACAACAGAAAGTTGCATTGGCCTCGGTAATGATTATGGAGCCACAGATACTTATTCTAGACGAGCCTACAGCAAACCTTGATCCCTTATCCGCGCTAAAGATGCTTGGACTTATAGCAAAAAAGACAAGGGAACACAGGATGCTCACGATACTTATCGAGCACAGGCTCGAAATAGCACTACAGTTCGCAACCCGGGTCGTCGTGATGAACGAGGGACAAATAATAGCTGACGGTCCGCCTCTTGAAACAGTACTCAAGACTGACTACATCGTGGGGGTGCCGCCCATGGTTCAACTGTCCAAGAAGTTGCAAAGTAGCGGTTTCCCCGTAAATATTGATAAACTTGTTCCAGAAGCTATGGCTCTAGAAATTATCCGTAAATTGTCTAAAGGTGGCTTGGATGAGCGAAAGCGAAGAGAAGATAATAGAGATAGATAACGTTTACTACGAGTATCCAGAAGGCATACAGGCGCTCAGAGGCGTAACAAACTATGTGCTAAGGGGAGAAATTGTAGCAATCATGGGTGAAAACGGTGCAGGAAAAACAACATTAATCAAGCATTTCAACGGACTGCTTAAGCCTACGCGTGGTAGAATAAAGGTAAAAGATAAAGACACACGGGAGACAAGCGTCGCTGAATTGTCTAGAATAGTGGGGATTGTTTTCCAGAATCCTGACCATCAACTCTTCGCCGAGACTGTTTTCGACGAGGTTGCCTTTCCTTTAAGAAACTTTGGATTCCCAGAGGACGCAATCGAGAACAGAGTAAAATGGGCACTGAACATTCTAGAGCTCTACCAGTACCGTGATAATAGCCCGTTCATGTTGAGCGTTGGAGAGAGGAAGAGACTGGCGATAGCCTCTGTATTAGCTTATGATCCAGAAGTCATCGTGCTAGATGAGCCCACAGCTGGACAAGACTATCTACAAAAAGAGAAGATTTCCGAGATAATTAAGCTACTAAAGCTAATGGGCAAGACCATTGTTCTCGTAACGCATGACGTCGAGTTCGTGACGATGTACGTTCAGAGAATAATTGTTATGTCGCAGGGAAAAATAATTGCCGAAGGCCCCCCGCATCGAGTCCTGACAGACTACAACGTTATTAGGAGAGGTAATCTTCTCCCACCTCAATTAGTGAGGATATCGAGAGCTCTTTATGGGAAATCACTGCTGGATAGATATGATTATTTGTCGGTGGAAGACTTGTCTCGGGAAATCATCTCAAAAATGAGGGAGACAAATGGAGGCACTTCGAGCATTTAAAACGATAAAAAAGGACTCTCCATACGACAGGCTTGACCCTAGGACAAGGTTCTTCCTGAGCACTGTTCTCGCCTTCCTAGCCATATACTCTTCTAGGCTGGACACACAGTTAATAGTGCTAACGTGTGTACTTATCTTGTCCTTTATGGCTAAACGTGTACGAGTCATACTTAGAGGCCTTTATGGCTCCCTTTTCTTACTTGTCCTAATCTTCACGCTGAACTTTGTTTTCACGCCTAATCTTCAGGGAGCAATCTATGCCCTCGTAATGACTCTTCGCTTCACAACGCTCATAACCTCGTTTGCACTTTTCTTCAATTCTACTTCGCCAGAAGAGATTGGAATAGCTCTCGAGGGGGTTGGTGTTCCAAGAGATTTTTCCCTTCTCATAAACATGTCTTTCAGGTTTGTCCCCACACTAGCAAATGACATACAAATAGTCTCGGATGCCTTGAGAAGTCGGGGTCTCGAACTAGAAAAAGGCAGGCTCTATAACAGGATAAAAAACTATGTTTACCTACTTGTTCCCTTAATAATCTTCGAGGTAAGGAGAAGCATGATGATTGCCGAGGCCCTCGAGGCAAGGGGATACGGGCTAGACGTGAAGCCCACGAGGCTTGTTTCTCTAAAGTTCACGTGGAAAGACTACTTGGCTATAGGGCTAGCACTACTGGGGACATTTCTATTATATTCTTTCGGATTCCTTTAAAAACACGATTCGAGAATGGAATCTTTAGGGAACTCTTGGGCGGGACAGTATATCGATCCAAGGATTTCCCTGAACAAAACTTGGTAGCGAGGTTTCAACTGTGTATGTTTCCTGGCTCCATGCGCTAGAATTGCCACTGGATTGTCTAGGAACGTCTAATTTATCTATCTTCTGGTTGAGTTTCTCAATGTTTGCATTTAGTTTTTCAAGGGTCTCTGATAGTCTTAGGAAAACATATTCTAGCTGGCTTTCCTGCAAAGCCATGTTCTTTGGTTCATCTTTTCTCAGTGATAGGGACGCTTTTTGTTCCGAGAGAATCTCTTCGAGAACGCCCCTAAGCGATTTTTGAATACTCTCCTCAATTATCCTGGTGATCTCTGCTAGTAATTGTTCTTTCATCTCTTCTATGACGTCTGGCGATATTGACTGTTTTTGTGGGGCACTTGAGACAACGGTTTTCCTCAAATAGAAGTTTGATGGATCAATTCCCATTTCGAGAGCGGCTTTCCTGTACTTGTAGAGGGCCTTATATACTGTTCTCTCTGAAACATTAAGCATGCTAGCGATCTCTTTTGCTGATCCACCCTTCTGGATGTATGTCTCAATTATCCTTTTCTCCGTATCTGTTAGGTTGGAAATTATCTCCTTAAGGTCATAACCAGCCATACGTATTACAGATGTAATACGGTGTTAAATTATCTACGCAATGGCCCGAAAGTAAAATCAACATCTATTGTTGGATAAATTATCTTGTCACCCGGAAAAATTAGCTTCCACTACTAGCTATTGGCTCGTAGTTCTTCAATGCCTGAATGGCTTCTCTGATCTTTCTTATCCTCTTCGAATTATCGTATGGCTCCAGGACTTCTCCACAGTTGGGACACGTGTAGCCATAGTCCTCGGCCTCCACTACAGAGTAGCGCGCCCCACAGCTCGGGCAAACATAGATTTCTGCCTGTTCCTCGAGGCTGAGAAGCTTTTCTAGAATAGTGAGAGTAAGCCTTTTCCTATCATTGAGTAGTACTTCTAGGGGTTCATCTGTTATTCGCCAGTAATACTTGTACCATCCAATGTTTTCGTCCCTTGCACGCCTGTATTTTACGAGTCTTGCCTCGAATAGGTCGTTTAAAATTTTCCTGAGCTCTGCCTGATCCATGTCGAGTTCTTTGGCTATTTCGTCGTCCGATATTTCGACGTGGTTTGAGAGAAGTATCATTATCTTTTTTGCTTTTTCTCCAAATATTTTTTCTGCGAGTTCGGCTAAGACCTCGTTTTGGCTCATTCTTTTTTCACCACTTTTTTGCCTCTCTTCTGGGGGATAACAACTAGTTTTGCGTCGTGGAACTCTCTTGTAAGCTCTTTTCCCTTGAAAAGCCTGTCCAGAAAGATCGCTAGGGCTGCAACTTCGCTGTGAGGCTGATTGCCTATTGCAATGTTATAGTCGGATTCGTAGTAGAGCCATGACGGCACTTTCTCGCCCCCCACAACCACTAATATATCTTTGTTTTGGAACAATATAAGGTTTAGCAATTCATCAGAAATGTTTTCACCATACATTGTCAGGTGTACAACAATTCCGCCGTTTCTTTTCCACTCTCTCACTGTATGTCTAGGATTCACCGTTTTCACTATCTCGAAGGGTCCGCCCCAGGTCTCTACAACTTTTTCGAGGGACTTTATTATGCTCTCCTCGACGTGTCTCTCTAAAAATATGCCGTCTGCCCCGAAAGCCCTTGCAACTAGCCCAACGTGGGTTGTTACTCTGTGGTCTCTTACAGGTCTATGGCCTATCCTAAGCACGTAGACTTTTCTGTTTAAGGACGGGCACCACATCGTCTTATCTATATCTAATTCGTTTTACACATTATTATTTTTATAAGGCGCGAGCACTTAAGGCGTCCTGAGGGTTGTTGCTCCTCGCCTTTATTTTTGAGATTATGGGGCGCCTTCCTTCTATCTCTAGTAAAAGTCTTCTATCTGCTAGTCCCGTGAAACTAATTACCTTACATTTTTCAAGTATTTCTTCAAGTAGGTCTCGTGATTGATCTTCACTGATTATGATTTTTTCGCGGAGCTTGTCTGGAAGCATCTCCACAACTTTTTCCACAAGACTGTGTATCCCTATCCTTTTTGTCGCAGAGACAAGCACGTATTCAAGCCCTGTATTTTGTAGCAGTTTTTCCTTTTCCCGGAGTTCTTCTCCTGTAGCCTTGTCTATCTTGTTTCCCACGACTAAAACCTTAGAAATGTTGATGCCGAGGCTAAGCAACGTATCTATACTTGTAGAAAGCTTTCGCCTGATTTCCGGAATAGGATCCGTTAAGTCGACGACAAGTAATATTACGTCGGAAATAATTGTCTCTCTGAGAGTCGTATAAAAAGCGTCGAGGAGGCTTTCCGGCAGACTGTCAATAAAGCCTATTGTGTCCGTGATTATGACTGGATAGCCTTGTAGCTTCACCTTTCTAGAAAGAGTAGATAGTGTAGCGAATGGTTTTCCATCTACATAGCCTTTCTCGTTTGTGAGAGTATTAAAGAGAGTTGTTTTGCCTGCCCCCGTATACCCCGCTAGAGATACAGTGTAAAGACCCACTTCGACTCTCTTGTTATATCTCATGTTCTTTATTTTCCTAATCTTGTCTAGCTCTTCCTCTATCTTTGTAATCCTCGAAGAAATATAGGTGTAGTACGAGTCGACTGCGTATTTTCCGCCTCCTAGGAAGCCGTGTAGTTCTCCTCTTTTAGACAAATTGATATATTCCTTTGCGAAGCTAAGTTCCCTCTTTAGTTTTGCTAGCTCGATCTGGAGTAATGATTCCTTGCTGCCTGCTCTTTTAGCGAAGATTTCAAGAATAAGTTCATATCTGTCTATTACCTCTATGCCAAGCTCTTTGGCTAAATTGTATGCCTGGCTGGGCTTTAGATTGTTCAGAAAAATTATCTTGAGGGGTTTCTTGTCTTCCACGAGCTTCTTTAGTTCAGATATTTTTCCCCTGCCAATGTTGTATTTTGGGTCCTCACGTTTTCTCTTCTGGATAATTTCACCGACAATAATGTAGCCGGCCGCATTTGCTAGTTCCCTTAGTTCTCTAAAAAGTGCTAAATCGCCTGGCGAATTTATTCTTCCAGCGATAACTACTGAATTTTTGTCAGAAGCTTTTCTATCAGACATTTCTAGTCCTTAAACTCCGCTATGTCCCCGAGAGTAATATCGTAGTTTTTCAGGTCTCCACTCTCCATTTCGTAGTCGATTATTTCCTCTACAAGCTTGATTTTCAGCACCTTCTCGAGTTTCCTTGCAAGTTCAATTGTTGGCTCAAGTTGCCCCGCCTCTATCCTTCTTATAATTGACTCTTTTTCACCAACCATGGCCGCTAGCATGTCACGTGTGAGACCCATTTTTTCACGAGCATTCCTAATGATGTCACCATAGTTTTCTACTATTGTTTGTTCAACCTCTACAGGTTTCTTAGGCTTAGGTGCAGTTTTAATTTGTCTTGGTGGCTGCGTCCTTGAAAAATTAATAGTACCTACAATTGTTTTTCCTCTCGCACATGCAGGACATACGATTAGCTCTGCCCCTTCGAGACGGATCCTATATGCTAAACCTTGCAGCTCCCTTCCGCATAGCTCACACTTAGCCATCCTGCCTTAACAATGCTACCTTGTTTAAAAGCATTTCTATTTTATGAGAGACAAAGTTAAAAAGCCTATGTCACGCTAGGAAAAATATGAAGTCTGAGACAAGGGAAAAACCAAACGGGTGGGATATAAAGGTAATAAAGACACTCCTAAGCTATCTCTATGGTTACATATTTGAAGAAGACTCTTTGCGTTCCAGGGTTATGGTTTCTAGATCACGGAAGACTGGGAGGCTGAAAGAAATCTACCTTGATAATGTTCTTTTCGCCACTATCAGGCTGTCCGATGGTTTTCTTGTGCCTACGTTACATGGATGGGAACTCTTAGTGAGTCAAGGAAAAAAGTACTTTGTAGAGGTTCCGGAAGATGTGGCATCGTTTATTGCTGAGGGAAAAACGGTTTTTTCTAAGCATGTAACAGGCGTATACGAGGAGACTCTTCCAGGCGATGAAGTCGTCATAACATCCAAGTCAAATTCTGGGATCAAAGTTTACGGGAGCGGTAAAGCAGTTCTGCCGGCTTCTTCTATGGGAAAAATAAAGAGAGGAAAAGCTGTAAAGACAAGACATGGGAAAAAACAATAAATTACCTAACAGGAGTTGACAGCCTTTTCACGCGCTTTATCTCCTAGAAACTTGTTGCTTATTGAACACTACGTACCTAAACTGTCGTCTATTCTCTATCTTTGCGTTGAACCTGTTTCTCAATAACATCTCGATTTCCCGATAGTAGTATTGATTTGTCAGCCACGCGGGAGGCCTAACACGTGGGACAAGCCCCCGTATCACATTGATGTCGGAGGTCTTTTTAACATATGAGACATACGCGTATCTGAGAAGTGTCCGCAACTTTATGGATATCTGAGCTGATTTAGTGTTTTTCAAGAGTTCTTCGACAACAGACACAAGATGATCTAAAAGTTTTTGTTTTTCCTCATGTATATGGGACATATGGGTCATCTCACCTTTATCATGGTTTAAATACTTAATGATAAGTACGTGGAAAAGTTTTTATGTTTTTCTATGATAAAGATTTTTTACTCGACAATTGTCTAACAGGCATTGCAAAAAGGTAGAAACCCCAAAAGGATGATCCTCTTGCTAAGCTAACTCTCTAGCAAGAGTTACAAGCTGTTTATATTCTATTCCCAGTTTACTCGACAAGTTTTTAATGATGGATTCCATCTTCTCGGACTTTGAAAAGTGGTCGCTATACAGCAGGCTAACCCTCCCATTGGAAACTTCGAGGGCAATAAACCTTAGGATTATTTTCCCATTTTTCTTGTCTATGATTCTGTAGACTTTAAGCGCTTTCTTACATTCGGGTGAAATGTTGAAAGATAATTTCTTCGCGTAACCTGTACCATGAAGAATCTCGTTATACGTTAAACCAACAATTGTGCCCATCTCGTTGTCGAAACTTGTAATGTCTTCAAAGCTTTCAGGAGACACCTCTTTTTCTTCGACAGGCATTAGTTTGGAAAGTTTTCCCTGAGACAAGCAAAAGAGATACGAATCTACCTTGACACTTACAGGCTTTGGGTCACTAGCTTCTAGCTCGAGCGCAAAGGTCTCCATGAAGAGACCCCCTGCTATTCCTCTATAACGGGGATTCCGAAGCGCTGGCTTGCCAGGACGTGTTGCTCGTATGGAATAGAGTCTATGTCTATCAGTTTGGAGTAGTGTCTCTTATAGGGCTCGCCTGATATAAGTTTCTTTATATTTCTCTTGTAGTGGTCTGCAATTAGCTTCTTTCCTGTGATCTTCTCCCACTCTTCAAATGAATATGAGAATGCTTTCTGGGCTCTGTCTCTATAGAGGTCCGGGATAACGTTGAATGAGCAGAAGGGTACCTGTCTCCCGTCCGGCATAATATAGTGTATGTCGCACCTCATTACTCTAGCTACATCGTGGTTGTACAGGTCCTGGAAATGCATCATTCCAAGGAACAGTGCATTGTAGTGGAACTCTCCTAGACTGCTATAGTCGTGTCTTGCGAATATCTTGTAGAACATCTTGACTAGCTTGTTCCCTTCGCGTAGGCGCCGAGGAGCCTTAGACATGTCGACAAACTTTCTAAGGTTTACAAGCAAGTCGAGCATGACAATGTATTTGTTCTTTCCTTTCTCAAGCTCTTCAGCCTTCTTGTCTAAATAGTCGAAGAATTCATCAACATGCACGAACCGGGTTATGGGTATTATTTCGCCGTCGTCTTGGAAAACATATGTAGCAGCTCCGCATGCAAAGTGAGTTGTGAGAGTTAACTGTGGTTTACCAGTTAGAGCTTCTACAAATCTTGAGATTGGAGCAACGCTTGGAACTGGGTACCAGTCCTCCTCCCTTATCTGCCCGTTTGTCTGCTCCTCTATCTTTTTAATAACATCAGGGATGGTTACTCTTTCTTTGTCTCTTTCCTTGCGGGGCATCCTGCCAACGATAGATACTGGCTGGAAATTCACGCCGCGGACAATGTCGTTGTTTTGTAGTCCGAACTCTATTATTTTACCTACCTCCGACAAGTTGTAGTGCTTGATAACTGTTGGGACAAGTACAACGCCCAGCTTCGCCTTGCGAAGATTGTCCAATGCATAGGGAACCTCCCAGTGGTTCTTCGGGTTTGTAAAGGGGGACACTCCGTCAAAACTCATATAAACAGTGTTTACTCCAGCCTGTCTGACTTTAACAGCTAGATCTGGGTCAAAGGCAAGCCTAATCCCGTTCGTGTTTAGCTGTATATGTGTAAATCCCTCTTCCTTGGCTATCCTAATTATGTCTAGGAGATCCTCTCTCAGGGTAGGTTCTCCTCCTGTTAGCTGGATAGCCGGGGGCTTGACTGGTTCGGTTAGCCTGGCCTGCCTGAACATGTAGCGTAAGTGTTCAAGGGACGGCTCATAAACATAGCCCGACTTTTTGGCATAGAAGAAACAGTAGAAACAGCTTAGGTCGCACCTATTAGTTAGTACAACGTTGATTAGCGCTGCGTGTGAACGGTGACGCGTACAAACTCCACAGTTATAGGGGCATGGCGCTGTAACAGGTAAATGGGCAATAATGTTTCCCCTGCCGTCTACCTGATACTTCCTGTATCGTTCATACATCTCTACGCTTCCAAAATAGAGCTCCTCGAATTCTCCATGCTCGGGGCAAACCTTTCTGATCCAGACCTTTCCATCTCTCTTGAAAACAGCCGCTGTAAGCAACGAGTTGCATTCTGGACAGGCTGACTGAGTATAGGTGATTAGTTCTTCGCCTTCCCTTAGCGGTGGCCTCTTAGACAAGTAAATCTTGTAGTCTACTCCTGGCTTCGGGAACAGTTTGGCTCGGGCCTCCTCTGCGATTTTGGATATTTCTTCTATACCCAGGTTAGCTATTCGAGAATAATTAATATGGAATTCCTCTTCAACAGAGACATTTTTCTGTGCCATAACGCATCACTAATGATTTTACGATAATTCTGAAAACATGAAAAAACTTATATTTCTTACGATATTCCACCGTCATAAAAATAAGGAAACAGAAAACAAAAGCCTATTCTTCTATGCGGGCACGCCCAAAGTGTTGCCAACCCCAAGCACTATAATCGTTGAATTCTCAGGGTATTGTCTAATAAGATCGGTAACTATGTCAACTGCCTGCAAGGTTCCCCTGTAAACCTTCTCTGTCATTGTTGAAAGAGCTTCTGCTTCAGACATCTTTATCAGGACAGCATAGGTGGGTATACCATGCTTCGCCGCCAACTCTTCAATCTCAAACCTCTCCACACCAACGCCGCCCATAGCTATACCAAAGCCGTGGGCAACTAAGCCGGACTCCTCGCCCTCATACTTCAACGCGGCGTCAATAGAGATCATTAAGGAGGCTTTTTCCCGCGACAGAACCCAGGCAACTGCTTCTTCAAGTCTGCCAGTGGTGCCTCCTGGACCCTTAGCCCTCACCACGTAGACATTCCTGTTCTCTACATTAATCTTTGACACATATGTGTCCTTAACGGGCTCGATATATGTCCCCTTGTACCGCCTAACAAGAAGCGACGCCACAAAGGGGCCAGCAGAGTCGCCTATAGGCAAACCCTTCGAAAAGGACTCCAAGGCGCCCTCTACAGCCTTCACCTCCTCGAGCACAAAGGGCATCTGTGCATTCAGCTGGAGAATAAGCCATAGACTCTTAAACTTCCTAGCTATCAGGTAATAGTGATTAACAAGCTTGTAAATTATGTTCAACTCCCTAGCAACCTCCACGAGATTAGCCAGGTTCTGAACATCCGCCGGAGACGCATTCCTGGCTAAAGCAGCAACCTCCTTCTCGATCCTCTCCTCGCCAGTCCTCAATACATGCTTTATCTTCTTCACGATACCAAACGGATCCAGGTCTACCGGAAAAATAATATAGGTCTCTATAAGCGAGGACAGCCTCCTCTCAAGTTGCGCCTCAAACTCCTTCGAGCCATCACCACTATACCTCTTAAACTGCGAAACAAGGACATTCACAGCCTTATCCCTAGTACTCTTAAAAAACGCTATGTAGGTCTCAATCTCACTTATAGCTCTAAGAATCTGCATCTCCTGCGACAAGTAAGAAAACAAAGTCAATATTATCAGCCAAAGCACCAAGTCAAACGAGCTACCATCCATCACCCATCAACCCAAATCACCTAAAACCACACCTTATATAATTTTAGCACACATCCACCACACAACCCACCCGAAAAACACAGGACGCCATAAAACTCGTAGCTCTAAAAATTATGGAAATGTACAAAGACCAAACTAAGAATCTTTTTCTCGCCACAAGGTAGTCCAACCAATGACATACACCCTACGCAAGGCAACTAACATATTATCTTATTTTCTTCTTAGTAGTAAAACATTGAATGATAGTTTAAAGAATGCCCAGAATCACGCAGAAACCTTAAAAATTGATACAAAAACATCACAGCCCAAAAAACAAAACATAAGCCAAAATCAGGAGCCCAACATGTTCCTTGTGATAACCATTGCCCTTCTCTTAGCCTTAGCTCTCCTAGGCTACACATTCTATGAGAGGAGTATCGATACATCTCGTAACGCTAACTTTTTGTGCTCGCCAGAAAGCCGTTTTATACATGCAGTGGAAAATCCTTCTAGCTACACTAGTAATCGTTGGAGCTCTGGCATCGGCGCTCTTTTTCTTTGTGCTCCAGCCCAAGTTGCCGGGCCTGGCACAGCTAGCACAGAACTTTTCACAGCCAAAGCCCTCGCTGTTTACGGCAAGGATTGAGGCGGGCCAGGGTGGAAGAGTCATAGTAAACGGCACAGAGACTGCTACATGGAGCTCCACTGGGCCGTTCACGCTCAAGCTAGAAGCCAAGCCTGGAGAGTGCCACGTCTTTGACCACTGGCTCGTGAACGGCACGAGGCTCGAGGGTGAAATGCTGAGCCTAACCATAAAAGGCAACACCACTATCAAAGCGGTATACAAGCGGTTCAGCTACAGGCTTTCTGTTGTGTCCAACGCTAGCTGGGGCCTCCTAGCAGTGAACGGTAGCGTCGCAAAGCTACCCTTCGAGGCAGAGGTTCCCTGTGGCACAACAGTCAGGCTGGCACTGCTCCCCGGGTCGAATGAGACCCACAGCTTCACGCCGTCCGGATTCATTATTAATGATAGCCCCATGCCAGGGACGGAGACGAAGCTCCGCGTCCAGGGCAACCTAAGCGTCGTCGCGGTATACAAGGTCGAGACCCACGTCCTCCTCATCGAGACGAACGCGCCCGGCGTCAAGGTCCTCGTGGACGGCCAAGAAGTCACGCTGCCAGCCAAGATCCAGAGGGCTAGGCCCTTCACTGTGACCATCCAGGCGCCCCCATTCATCAAGGTCAACGACACGTTCGCGTGGGGGAGCCCAGAGTTCCAGGCACAGGACTATATAAGGGGCGTGCTCACCTGGGTCACCTTCGCCACGGATCATACACCAATACACGTCGAGGAGGCAGAGAAGACCATCAGGGTCTACTACCACCCCTACTACAGCCTCGGAAAAGACACATATGTCACCCCGCTCTACGGCAAGGCCTACGTGGAGGGCAACACGATAGTCGCCGAGCCCGACAAATACTATGTCTACACCGTCAACATCATCCTGCCACCAAACTGGATCAAGGCAAGGGTCAGGGTAGAGGCCAGCTTTAGTCTAGGCGCTGTAATAATGTTCCCATACAACAAAGACGGCAATATATACGACGGGGTTTATGCAAGTGTCGGCGCCCAGCGCGGGGCATGCACCAAACTCACCGCGGAGTTCGAGGTAGTCAGGAACCCGCCCTCTGCCCGCGTCCTCTCCTACTACTGCGACGCTAAGATTGCGCCCAGCCAAGACTACTCACAGGGCCCATGGAACTATGGCCAGGGAAACCAGCAGTACCTGGGCCGCCTCATCGTAGTGAGCGGTGACGGCTCCATTGTCCGTATCCAGGTGGAGGTCGAAGGCTAGGCGAGATAATTATTTATGGCCCCGCTCCCAACCATCACCGATGAAGCAAACCAGGCTCCTAGCAGTCCTCCTACTCCTACTCCTCTTTCTGGTTGCTCAGCGAGCAGTCGTGGCCTGGCCGTTTACAGCAGAACAATACCAACCTGTTTACTCCTCACAAAATGGCTGGTATTTTTCCATTAGCGCCAGCAAAAGCGACGGCGGCGAGCTCGACGGCGGCTACGGCGCCGTCATCGAGGCCAAGGTCGCGCCTGCAACCGGCGCCCCGGCTTGGAAAGCGAACGGCTCTATCTCAGTGTATATAGATAACGTGGACTACACCATCACGGTCAAGGTGCTCTACATCAACCCCTCCACCGGCCTCGGCGCCTGGCGAGTACTCGACACCGTGACGGGTAGCACTTATTCAGAGGCCCCCTCTAATTTCCAGGTCTATGTGCCAACCAAAGATGTCGAGTATCGCAAATATTACAGTTGGACGTTGCCCAGTAGCGGCGACTACCCGGCCAAGGTACGCGTAGAGTTCAGCATATCGGCCAGCGGCTCGGCCAATCCAGCCCTCACCAGTGGCTATGCTACAGTGGGGGGCGGCTGCTAGGCGAGTTAATTATCTATGGATCCCCTCCTAACCATGGTTAATGAAGCAAACTAGGCGCGCACCCATAAGACTTCCGCAACACCCATATACAGGTACACTAGCCCCCACAGCTCAACATCGCGTACGTCATGCTAACAGTTGTGCTGTGAAAAAAAGCAGTAGAAGGGGTCACCTAGTTCTCCATGAAACGTGACTTAACTAGCCTTAACTATTGGCATGCCCATAAAGGGTTCTCCCATCTACAAGGCTTCGCTGTTTTCAGACTAAGTTTCGTTTATACAATTCAACGAAAAAATTTGATGACTTTACGTTTCAAAGATAAACGACATTTATGTATTTTCCGCTAGCATAGTAATGTTTTTTAACGACCCCATTACATTATACTATGATGAACTCCGTGACCGATCGATGACGATGAGCCCAGACATAGGTCACGGAGGGAGGGTGAGGAAGGGTGGGACCCGCAGAGGGCCGAGTAGCCTATAGACTGCGTGCCCGTCTGCCAGAAAAACAAGTCTTTTTTTCGTTCCCTTTCTCCCGCTCTTTCCCGAATCCATCCCCCACCCTAGACGGGTGGCGCCCCCTAAGAGGGGGTGGTGCGAGGCCCTAGGGCTTTGCAGAGCTGTGAGGCAGGTCTTTGGGCGATGAGGGTCGCGGCTTGGGCTGGAAATGTGAAGGCCTGGGCCGCGGCTAGGGGGAGCGGGAAAAGGGGCCAGCCAACAACAGCCACTGATGACCATGAACCACACAACCATACATCACTTAACAAAGGATCCACGACACATGTGAATCCACGGATTCTACGCTTATACACAACTCTTCACTGCCTCCCCCAATGCCCAAAGGATAGCCTGTACCGCCGGCCCCTGGGACCTAGCCGTCTCCATGCCTCCGCGCCCTAACAGGGCGCCCCCGGAACCAAGGATCCGGGGTGAGAGGCTATGGACATGGGGACGGCTAGCCCCGAGGGCTGGCGGACGGGCCCCACCGACCTACTAGCAGAACTATACACCAGAGCACAGCTGGCAAACAGGGAACTACCTAGCCTAGTAGACGGGCAGAAAAAGTACTTCTACGTGTCGACAGAGGCTATAATTGACGTATTAGACCTCCCACTAGACAAGGCAGACACATTGCGAGACTTTGCTGAGAAAGCCGTCAACCTGCTGGACAAGGCATACCAGCAAACAGAAACAAAGCTACAGAAACTATTGACAGCCCTAGAAAGCAATAACGTCAAAGTCGAGCTGGGACCACGTGCCAAAAAGACACTACACATCACGCCGGAAGGGGAAAAATGGTACGTCAGTGCACATTTCCGAGAAACATGGCTAATAAGCCTACCAATCTACAGGGTAAGCGCCGACGCCGAGTTCCCAGACATACTCAACGTGTCCGACCAAGACCTCTACTATCTACAGGCAGGATGGAGGGCTAGCGATGAAAGTTGCGACCAGAACAAACCCCGGATGGGGACGACACAGCCATGGCAAGCACTTGCATGGGCAGCCGTGCGCTACGGCTATCTACGGATATATCTCAGTGCATTAAACCTAAACATGACTGAGCCAACCTTCGCTTGGACCATAACAAGCAAAAGCTGGAATCAACAATGGCCCAAGCGTGAGGGCAAAAAACTGGCACAAAAGATAGCAGAGCAACATCCCTTAGGCATGTTGACGTGGTATTTAGGAGACGGCGAGAAACATCCTGAAGTACTTAGATTTGCGATTCAAAACGATGAAAAATACGAGCCGAAACACCTAGCACAGCAAATCCTGCAAGTCGCATACCAGACAAACTATGGTATATTGCTAGACTTGCTAGACAGCGAAAAGTGGCAAATACTAAAGAAACTTCAACCAACAAGAGACCCTGTCTATGCAACCCTTCTAGGCCACACCTTCTGGCTAAGTTACTCCGCAAGAGCACAGCAACTATTGGCGCGCACAGTGCTAAAAAGCTTGGAAGAAGCACAAAGACTAATACAAGCATTACTACAACAAGGTGTCCAAGCAAAAACATACACTTGGTACGACCCAAAAACGGGGAAAAATTATTACGTCGTACAGCTCAACGGAACAAACATAGCTAGAGCCGCCCAACTCTATCCAGAGCTACGACCAGCACTCAAAGAGCTGGCACAAAAACACAACATACAGCCAAAGACCCCACTCCTACGCAGGCTACTCGAGCTCGCGGAAAACCCACCCCTCCCCACAAAAAATTTAATATCTTGACAGGTTTCATTCTTTTCGGGGCCGTTGCGCAATCAAGAGGCGCAAAGGCCTTTGGAGCAGGGGTACCGAAAACCCTGTAAAGATGGCCGTAGTCTAGCTTGGAAGGATGCCAGCCTGGGGGTGTACCCCGTAAACGGCACTGGAGCGCTGGTTCACGGGCTTGTGCCCGTGCGGCAAGGTCCCGGGTTCAAATCCCGGCGGCCCCACCATTTTGTGTTTTGTTTAGCTGTTGCACACTTTTCCGAGGTTCACGGTTGCCGCAACATTCCTGGAGCGGTATTGTTGCTGTGCTTATGATCCAGCTAAGCCATCTGCAGACATTCATGTTTAGAAACATTTTTGGAAGATTAAATGATCTCACAGCCTCTATCTCTTCTAGACTCCGCTTAGAAATTTAATATTCCAGGAAGATTTATCTTCTATTTTGTTGAGCCAGCAGATTTAGAAAAAGTCTCATTTACTGTGTATTTCTTCTTTAGCCTCTTTAGGGACCTACCGTCGCACGTACATAGCTTGCAGGTATATAGTAGTAGTTGTTATTCCACTCGTACTTGACAGGCGTCTTGTAGTAGTAGCCGTTTAGCGTAGTGCTACCATCGGTATATTGGTACTTCAGTTGTAATAAAACATCAGTCATCGTAAAAGAGCTTGTCTGAGTGGAGAGGCCTACTGAGGCTGAAATACTGGTTGAAACAGGGGCTTGTACTAATAATGGTATGGATGCCGAGAGAAGGTCTATGCCCCCTGTCTCACGCACTATGTCGTAGGAGTCAAAATCTAGATAAGACGTACTTGTCCTATAGCCGGTGGGAGTCCAACTATTGGCTACCACGTTAAAGACTGGGTCTAAGCCGAATCCGTCATATGGGTATGTATCTGTATAGCTCCAGCTAAGCATCTTATTGTTGCTTAGCACTGGAACAGCAAGCGCCATTGTGGCATTATTGCCTGTAGGATAGCATTGAGCGAAAAATAAGTAATAAATACAGTAGTATTCCTTGTACCTGCTTATACTATAGTTGCCCCAGAAACCAATAGCAGTTATAAATGGTAAATTGCTAAACTGCTCAGGATAAATAAGATTAGAATAGTCTAGATATACATTATTGCCCCCAAGGGTGAAGGTATAGACGTCGCTACTAAAGACGTGTGAAATTGTCGCGCCACTTTTTACTTCTAGCTCTGCGCCAGCAGCAAAGTTCACATATAAGCCAATGCTGGTTTGGGCAACAACTTTCTCCTTTAAGAAAACACTTCCCAGCTTTGCGAGGTTTCCTGTAACGTATGCCATTGCGAGGGGTATCCCTCTGTTTGTCGAAGAATATATAACCTTGTCTAGTCTCCACTCGAAACATCCCCTGCTTCCATCAGAAAAACTCCAACAGTAATCAGTAATACCGCCTGGAGGCCATTGCTGTGTAGCTACGGTAGAACCCTGCTCGCTCGCTGTATTTTGCTTTGCCTGCGTTACTATTTGCTGTATCTGTGTTTTGGATATTTTCGGCATGTTCCTCGTGTTTAGCTTTATCTCTGTGGTGACTGTGTAGCCCCTCTGTACTAGGCCCGTGTCTACGGGTATGCCTTTTATGAATGGGTATGCGGCCTCCGAGTCGAGGGCTGTGCCCAGCAGTATAAGGCCTGGCTCAACGTTGTCCGGGTTGTTGCCCCTGGCCGCCAGCGCGCGCCGCCACAACGAGGCATAGCTCTTAACGGAGCCATAGTCCAGGCTTACACCGCCCCTGCCACAAGTATAGCCGAGAAAACCCACGCTGCCGTTAGGCATCAATCCATAAACATTGACACAGACGTCCAGCCCGCGTCCAGACTCATTCACGAAGCCTACAAACATATATGGAGAGGTAAACGGGAGACTAGGCCTATAATAGACAACAAGCCCCCGAGATATTTCCTCCCTAACAGTCGACACACTTATATATGCAACAGAAGCCACAGCCACACAAAGCAAAGCCAAAAACAAGACCACAGCCAACCGTACCCAATTCCCCCTCTCCATACAAATATATAATCAGCAAACCCATATATATATATATCGGTAAAAGTACACACTAAGATTCTTAGAAAAACTGCCCAGAATGTCACAGGGCAGTCGAAAAAGCAACACAAAAATGCAATAAACAGCTTTAAGGCTACTTGACCCCGCGGAAGACCCACCCCAAAAAATTTAAACACAGGCAAAGTTCTTTTGATTCGTTGGGCCCGTGGCGTAGCTAGGAAGCGTGGCGGCCTGCGGAGCCGTTGGTCCCGGGTTCAAGTCCCGGCGGGCCCGCCATGCTAGGTTTCTATTTGTGTAGCTTGTGTTTTGTTTGTGAATATTTTTTCTAGTTCTTTTAGGTGTATTGTGGGGAATGTTAGTGTTAATGCGTCGATGATTTCGTAGATTTTTGTTTCTTCTTCTTTGTCTAGGAAGTTGTCTTGCTCGATGAGGTGGTTTAGTGTTTCTAGGAGTGTGGTTGCTTCTATACGTAGCTGGAGTCTTTTTCTTTCTATGTTGCCCCGCTTTGACTGGTATTCTTCTGGCGTGATTTCGCTGGAGATGTATTTTTCGTCGAGGAGGAGGAGTGTGTCTCGCAGGTTCCTGAGTTCGGCTACTATTTCTGATAGCCTGTCTATTATGGCGCGTGCCGCTTCGTGTGTCTGGTCTAGTAGATATATTTTTCCCTTTTCGATCCTGATCCTCTCGGGGGACGTTGTTATTTTTTGGTTTCCATGCGTCTTTATGACAACTTTGAGTGGGTGCTTGTCTTTTTTGGAGATGTAGATTTTCCAAATTATGCCTATGTTTTCCCCTTTCCTGTTGTAGAGTTGTTTTCCTACTACTTTTTCGAGGATTTTCTTGTCGTTTATTTCGCTTAGAAGTAGCCCTCTCATATACTTCGTTTATTTTTGCTTTGTGGGTTTTTATCAAGGGTATGTTTGTTTATGTTGGGGTTTGTCGAATGAAAAGTCTTTGTATTATTTTTGTCATACGGAAAATTCTGTATCGAGGAGGGAAAATAAGCGTTTAAAAGTAGTAAATAGAGTGTAAATATGGGGATGATTGTTCAGAGTTGCTCTGAGGGGTGAGGAGAAGGCATTTGTATGACCCATAAAAACCGGGAAACTTTATTCTTGTAGTCTGGTTACGTTTAGGACGTCTAGTTGGCTTACCCCTGGCACTGACTGTATTATTGTTTCGAGTTCCTCTGTGCCTCCCTCGGTTTCTTCTGGCATGAAGATTACCATGCGTAGTGCCTCGAGGCCGAATGCTATGGGTTCGGCCTGGTATTGGGCTATTTGGTATTTTTGCGGTAGCTTTTCGGCTATTCTGTTTTTTAGCTCTTCGGGTTTCAGTTCTGCGTCTTCTGGTAGCACTCTTATTAATACTGCTACTCGGGCCATATTGACCGTGATGTGGTGAGATTGGTGGGTAATAATATTTTCGCTTGGAGAGTTTTTTCTCTAAACATCTAACGTAGAAAAAATATTCGTGGAGAATGGTTTATGGTCCTTCAAAGCCACATTTTGGACAAACGTATCTGTTGCCCTGTTTTCTGCATTTTTCGCATCTCCATATTACGGCCTCTCCACAGTTAGGGCAACGGAAGCTTGTGGCCCTCATGGATGGTGCTATTGGCCTCCCGCAAGATGTACATTTGGGTAGAGCTATCGTGGTAGCCATATTGACGCCTTTTGCTTTTCGTTTATCTTTTTTAATAAACTTTTCGCGCGCGGTGAGCATAGAAAAACTAATTAGGTGAACCCCTGCAAGTGGAGTGGGGATACACACGTCTAGCGTTGATGAGACAATAGTTAATCTGAAAAAGAAATGGCTACCAATCTACGTGGTTGCCCTTGTTGCTTCTATAGTTATTCTCGTAGCCCTACTATACCTCTATTTCTCGACAAACTACGACCAGTATATGTCTGGCGCCTTGCTAGTAGCCATGCTCGTAGCGTATATTTCTTGGTCTCTTGGAAGACTATTAAAGATCAGGCCCGCCTCGACACAGCTCATCACTCTCCTAAAATGCGACACCTGTGGCTATGAGGAAGAGAGAAACTATGCTGAGGGCGATGCTTTATTCCAAGAAAAGGGAGTCTGCCCAAAATGTAACAGTGGGAAAATGGTGGTCATGGGGATCTTTGTTCGAAAGATTGAGGGGCAAAAGTCTAAAGGATACTCCCTTTTCAAAATGTAGCTAGTCACATAGCAGGTTTTGTTTGATATTATTGAAGAAGAACCTTAGAAGAATACGTTCCCTTATGGCTTTTTCACTAGTGGCTTCCCGCACACTGCACATTTTCCCTGGAGCTTTCTAGTGCAGTCCGGGCAGTAGCTTATTCCGCAGTTCTGGCAGTAGTAATACTCGTCTCCTTTGTAGATCTTCTTGCCGCACCTGACACATCTCCCTAGCACCATTGTTTTGGGTATGTATGCCAAATGGATTCACCTCAAGGCCTTTTGTCTTTGTGAAATACGATGTTTATAAACATTTTCCCACGCATAAAACACCTCCCATGAGAAATAATGACGGGGTTAAGGCTTCAGCTATCCCCTAGCTTTGTCCGCGCGTCTTCAACGTATATTCAGCGACCGGGCACTTGAGATTACAAAGATAACACTGTTTACATGCATCACTATTTATCTTTACCCCGCCATTCTTTTCATCGATACTGATGGCTCCAACTGGGCAGTTCGATGCACATTCTAGGCAACCAGCACAGTAATAGGCCCTCATGAAGACCCTTTCTAGCGTCTCCATGTCCCTAGGAGTAAGCACACGCTCTGGCTCAATGACCAGCTTGTTGTCTTCGACTTGGACTTTCTTTAGCTTTATTGTGGGGCTCGAGATGGACAAGTTGAGAAGTTTTTCTGGGACGAGTTTCGTTGTAGGTCTAGCTAGGAGTATAAATTCTAACTTGTCTTCTTTCTTGCTTACTTGGTACTGTGCACCGCGCTGATCCTTGTAGCTGGCTGGACATTCTTTCAATATGTCTTTTGGCGGCTGTATCCACCTCCAGAGACCACAATCGACCCATTCGCTTGGTAGACCATGTTTTTCTGCATAGGACTTGAGATAGTTTTCCCATTTCCTGTAAAGCTCTGGCTTGGCCTTTTTTGCTATTTCTATTTCTCCAAGCTCTGTTGCGGGGCACAGCCAACAGCCTAGCCTGTCAAAGCCCACGTAGTAAAGCTTGTTTACGGGAAGCTTTTCGAGAAAAATGTAAAGCCAGATGTCTAGAGCAGTCCAGTCCTGTATCGGGCTTGCGGCAATTATGCTGGGAAGCCATTCATTTCTCCATATCCGCGGCGACATGGCCCTGGCACTTGACTCATATTTTCTCTGCCCAACCAAGCTTATTGCTCCCCCTGGAAAGGCTGACTTGAGCGTCCTGGCTAGAACCGAGAACTTTGTTACCTTACAGCACCACCGGTAGTCGCGGGCCGGTGGACCCATTATTTCTAGCCCTCTCCAGAAATTGTCGCCCGCATCGACCTCGATGAAATCGACGCCATAGTGCTCGGCAACTTTTCTTGCAAATTCGACTGTTTCATCGAATTCTAGACCCGTATTGTTGAAGATAGCTGTCACGTTCTCTTGGCCGAGGGCTTTAACTGTAAGGTGCAACGTGACTAGGCTGTCTTTCCCGCCTGAAAGGGACACAAAGACTGGAAGGTTGTACTTCTCCTTTAGGCTCCTGATAAACCTTATTGCTTCTTCTTCTTTCTCTCTAAGAGCCGCTTCATTGAATTTGACTACCTCAAGCATAGATGGGTCTTTGTCGAGCCAAGAAGACGGCTTTGCAAGCCAGCTTTTCAGGGTGTAGATCCTGTTGGATCTCACCCTCACGCCTATGCCATAGTATCTCCCGTTCGCTGTACCAAGCATTATGTACTCGTCCCTGTCTGATGCCGGAAGATTAGATGAAAGAATAGAATCTTCCTTGATGGTGAAGCCTCGCGAGAGCCTTGGGAGGTCGACAACCGCATAGTAGCCGTGTCTGTTCTTGACCGATTCTTCAACGAGAAAATAGAGAGGCTTAAACCTGAACCTCCTTTGCTTCAGGTCATAGAAAATGTGACCCACAACTTGTCCGTCAAGTATCACTTCTTCTGCGTAGTCTGGGTAGGGGACCTTGTTAAGAAGTATAGTTTTCCTTTTGGGTAGCGGAGGCTTTGACGGGTAAAAGTACCCCTCTATTATTTCCCATACAAACTTGTAGTAGTAGCCTACAAGAGGCCTAGCGTCTCCAGGCGGGGTTAGTCTTACCTCAGTAAACATGCCGCTTGAGGGCTTGGAGATAAAGGGGGAATTGTTCTCAAGGCTCCACCAAAGCCTAGCGCTATGAGTCTTTAGGACTTCAAACTTGCTTCTGCCAGTCAATTCGGCTTCTAGCCAGTAATTGCCCCTTGTATTTTAAAGGTTTGTTTTAAAAGGAAATATGATAAAAGTATTACGCCCGTAATATGATCGTGGAGGGTATTGTTGCCCTATCGGCAACAGCATCTATATACGTGTTTAACAAGAGGCGGCAAAGCAAAAAGAAAGTCAAGTACCGTGTCTACCCTGCTAGAATAATTCTGTAGCACATTGGAGCGGCTTTAAACACAAAAAATAGATATTATTTAAAGAATCCTGGTAGATGTTTGTAAAATGATTTACTTTTTGTTTTAAACCTAAAAAAATTAGAACTTAGATTTATTTGTTTATTTTATTTTGTTAAATGGTTAAATATGGCAATGCAGGCTACAAGTATCCTCATATACGTCCCCGCATGTAAAGGAGGGGTGGCTATATATGAGCGAAAAATATAGAGGACTCTCCCCGGCAGAATTTTTCCACAGAAACAAGGAGATAGCCGGCTTTTCTAATCCCTCTAGGGCTCTCTACCAAACCGTCCGAGAGCTAGTCGAGAACTCGCTAGATGCAACCGAGACCCACGGCATCTTGCCATATATAGATGTTGAGGTTCGGCTTCACGAAGACAGACCAGAATGGGTAACACTTAGGGTCGCCGACAACGGTATCGGCATTCCAGCGCACGAGATACCGAATGTCTTTGGTAGGGTCTTTTATGGATCCAAGTACGTTGTCAGACAGACGCGTGGCGTGTTTGGGCTAGGCGTGAAAATGGCTGTACTCTATGCACAGATGACTACGGGCAAACCAATATATGTCAAAAGCTCGACGAGGGACTCGGACGTTGTTGGAGAATACTTGCTATACATAGATATCAGCAGGAATATTCCACATGTCCAGAAGATGAGAATAAAGAAGAAAAACAAGAACTGGCACGGGACCATAGTTAGGCTGACCCTCGAGGGGGCATGGCTACAGTCAAAGAAAAGAATAGAGGACTATATTAGGCGTACAGCCCTCATCTCTCCATACGCCACTATACGGTACCGCTCTCCAGACGGTGAACTTCTCTTCGAGAGAGTCTCTAAAGAGCTGCCCGAGCCGCCACAAATAGGCAAATACCACCCGAAAGGAGTCGACATCGAGATACTAAAAGACCTGATTAGACGGTCAAACAACAATGACATGACGCTGGCGGGATTCCTGGAAAAATACTTTGAGGGAGTTGGCGAAAAAATAGCCCAAGAATTCCTCACATGGGCTGGATTCCAGCCTGACACAAAGGTCAAGGAGCTAAAACTTGCAGATCTCGAGAAACTGGCAACAGCCATGAAAAACTTCCCCAAGTGGCGCAGGCCGAGACCACTTACCCTTTCGCCCCTGGGACCCGAACTCCTCAAAAAGGGAGTAAAAAGCATACTGAAGCCCGAATTCGCAACAGCAGTGATTAGGCCTCCATCTTCATATGGTGGACACGCGTTTATCGTTGAGGCAGCGATAGCGTATGGCGGCGAGATACCGCCCCAAGACAACGTGCTCCTGCTTAGATTCGCCAATAAGATGCCCCTCCTATACGACGAAGGCGTAGACGTATCGCGAAAAATCGTCGACTCAATAGACTGGAGCATCTATAAGATAAAATTCCCAGCCCCAGTGGCAGTCGTCACACATGTCTGCTCCACGAAGATACCATTTAAGGGAGTCGGCAAGGAGGCCATCGCAGACGTGCCCGAGCTTGAACACGAACTAGAAATAGCTATTAGAGACGTTGCGAGGAGGCTACGCATATACCTATCAAAGCTGGAAAAAATGTACGAGGTCAAGAGGAAAGAGGTAACGATCAGGAAATACATGGGGGAGGTTTCGTCATCCCTTGCCTATGTCCTAAACATGGACCCAAACAGTATTTCCTCGCTTCTAGAGGAACTACTTAAGAAAGAGCTCGAGAAAAAAGAGGTGACGGTGAATGCCTAAGAATACTCAACAAGCCGGCAAACCCATCTCTCCCAGTTCAGAGGAAGTCCTAGCAAGGCTGGAACAGCTCGCCAAGTCCATCTACGACCAGATACAGTCCGGCAAGCCGCCCTACCTTGACATACCCGTCAGAACCCTCGCTAATACAATTTGGGACAAGAAGAGGAAACTCCTCGTCCTCGGACCAAAGACTGCAAAAAGAGAGTTCTTCGACATTGGGGAGTCTAAACGCTTCATGCAGACGATCCTCATGCTCTCCCTCATTGTCAGGGCTCGCAGAGAAAACGACTACCCAACAATCAGAGATCTATATTACACTGGCAAGCACACAATCTACTATGTAAATGAATACGGAAAGAAGGTCAGCGAGGAAACGTGGGACGACCAACGGGAATCCAACGCCGTAATCCAGGACATAGAGGTCGCAACGGGACTTCTAAGGGAACATATGGGAATCATGCATGACGCAAAGGGACGTATAGTCGGAAACATGATCATAAGGAGTAAGGGGACAGAGATCGACCTCTCAAGAATGGGTAGCGGTGCCTGGGGAATACCCAGCAACGTTGACCAGCTAGAAATTACAAAGGTAGAAGCTGACTATGTCCTAGTTGTGGAAAAGGGCGCTATATTCGAGAGATTGAACGAGGAAGAATTCTGGAAGAAGAACAAATGTATACTGGTGACGGGTAAGGGCCAGCCTGACCGCAGCACTAGGAGAATGGTTCGTCGACTTTGGGAGGAGTTTGACTTGCCGGTGTATATATTGACGGACGCTGACAGCTATGGGTACTATATTTACAGCGTTTATAGGAGCGGGTCTATCTCTTTGAGCTACGAGAGTGAGAGGCTTGCTACGCCTGAGGCTAGGTTTCTAGGCGTCTCTACGTCTGACATTGAGCGCTACAAGATACCGAAGAACTATATTATCAAGGCGACTGAGCGCGACATAAAGCGTGCAAAGGAGCTGATGAACTACCCGTGGTTCAAGGAGTCAAAACGCTGGATGGAGGAGCTTCAGCTCTTCATAGAGCGCGGCGAAAAGATAGAGATAGAGGCTCTTTCGGGCCACGGCTTCAAGTTCCTCAGCAACGTCTATATACCCGAGAAAATAGCGAACAAGGAGTGGATAATCTAGTTAGGCTACTCGTGTGAGACAAGGGTAACTGTCTGCTCTACTTCTTTTAGACTCCTTATCATTGATATGACTTTGTCTAGCTCGGAGAGTGTAGGTGGCTGGACACGTATAACTATGTCCCATAGGCCATATGTGACGTCAACGTCGTTCACGAATGGAAACTTCTTGACTTGCTCGGCAACATCGTATTCTTTTCCGGGCTTGGTTGTGACTAAGATGTAGCCCTTTACCATTCTTCCCGCAGTGTAGAAAAAATCGTGGATATATATTTCTTTCTCGGTTTATTTTGTAAAAGATATACCCATTTTATAGCTAGCTATCCTTTAGCGATTACGAGGTGACAGGTAGAATTAATGTAGATGGTTGGTGCTTCACGGGTGACAGTTGTCTCAATGAATAGTAATAGTAGGACAAGTAGAGCTAGGATAACTATGAAGCCGTATAGTGTTTTATCCACTGGTTACCACCCGAGAAGCTTTTTCCCGGAGATGAGACCTGCAAGTGTCGTGAGTATGCTTAGCGGCAACCAGAGGGGGTAGAAGGATGGTGAGCCTAGGGATAGTAGGGCTAGGCCAAGTGTATATACGATAGAGGCATATATGAGGTAGAGCTCTATCCAGGTGTATAGTTGGGCAGGGTCTATTATTATTCCTAGTGATGCCAGCATGTCTCTTGAGGCAAGCGTTGAGAGTAGCTGTGTTATTAGGCTTGAGCTGAAGCCGAGGAGGAAAAGAGAGACCAGGTTGCTTAGTGCGCTAATTGTTCCACGGGCACGTATTGCTTTTAGTGTTTTGAGTATTTCTTCGTAGATGTTTTTGAGTTCTGCTAGACCCGTCCTTTCCGAGCCCCAGAGTCCAAGAAGGTATACAGCTATTCTGACAGTTTTTGAAAGCTCAGTCTTCGTGTCCTTCTTGAGTAGACTGAGGTCTAAATGAGAGAAGACGTGGAAGGGGCTTGATGAGGCCTTTACGAGGATTTCTAGGTTTTCTTGGAGTTCCTTTGTTATTTGTCTCGTTTCCCGATATATTAGTATGCTTGCAGGGAAAGAAGTTGCCAGAAAGATTAGCAAGAGTTTTTCGAGCGGTATGTCTAGAAAAAGAATTTTTGTTAATGGCGTTACGAGTGCTGGGTAGAGTATAATTGGTAACATTTTTCTCGGCAACTTCATGACGCGGAGTTCTCTTGGGTATAAATTACTATAAAGCACGAGGATCAACATGTTAAGAGCCATGAGTACAATTGTAATTTGTGGGAGGAGCCACGGCTGAAATATCCCCAAAGAGTAGAGCATTATGGGTGCCGTTAAAAGGGTAAGTGTGAAAATCTCCGTTAGCGTCTCAGATTTCTTGCTGAAAATTTCTAGGTTCAGCCGGAGTTGCTGGATTTTCTCGTAGAGAAGTGTTTTGAGGGCTTCTCTCGAGCCATTCATCTCGTCCTGCTTTGCCAACTCTATCAGTCTGCTCGTAGCTTTATAGGTGTAGCCATTGTTTGATAGCCACGAGAATATAAAGGAGGGCTGTGCTTCAGAAAAAACAAGGAGTAGTAAAAGTTCCAGGTCGTCAAGCAAAAAAATCTACCCTTGTTTTGTTCTTAAGCCCTTAGGAGTGTGATCTTTAATGCGCCATACTTTGTCTCTATGATTGCTGTTTTCGCCGTGGTTATAGTGGACGTAGTGCTGAGTGATGCTGTGCACTTCGTTATTTCGCCGCTTTTTAATGTTGGTGGATTACAGGTCAGTGATGTGTTGGCTCCAATGTCTGGAACATTTAGATTTATTCCAGTCAAGTCAACAGTGGAGGTCCCGATGTTCTGGAGGTATATTGTTACAGTGTAGGTGGGTGGATTTCCAGATATAAGTGCGTCTCCGGCCTGGACAAGTACGGGTCTGTTTGTGGCTGAAGAAGCCACACTGTACATGAAGAAACCAATTAGTGCTACAACGCTCAGTGTGATTATCAGCATAAGGCTTCTTCCAACTTCTTCCGACGTTTTTGCTCACCATTCACATTTCTCATTATGCTTATAAGGTGGTTCTGGGAAGATTTTCCCTCTTGAGCGTTTTATTTAGAGTGTCTAAAAAGGGATGATATGTCTCGAATCTTTCTGGCTATAGGACTACTGGTAATGCTGGTAGCATCTCCAACCATTTTGGATGCATATGTAGCCTCCTCTAGAACCATCTGTAGTTGTATCGTAACGGTGCAAGGCTTCTCCGTGGCTAAGGTGGAAGTGTCCCAGGTTGGAAAAACTTGCCCACCGATAGTATCAGTAAGAGCCATAGGTACGAATGGTACAGTGAAAGAGATGCTCTATATTTGTCGAGGCAACTTGCAGGTCAACGTCTCTTCTATTCTTACAGGTGGATTAGATGGCTAGCAGACTTGCCATTCTCATAGTTCTCTTGTTGCCGGCTTTTTTATCGACTCTTGCCTACGCCGAACAAAACGTGACCTTGGCGTTGTCCGTGGACCTCTCTGTGCCAGGAAATCAAAACTATCCGTTATGGTGGAGTGGGCCGCCTCCAAACGTATATTTCCTCGTTCCAACCAGGTCTACATATGATAGTGTCGTTTTTAATGGTAGCGTAGTATTCGACGGAGCAATAAAAGTCAACGGAAAAATTTTTGCTACCGCAAACTTCTCTGTAGTGCTTGAAAACTCTTCAAACACTATACAACTTCGACTTAGAGGCTCTCCACCTGCTACGGCTACCCTGTCAGTAAGAGAAGGCTCAATGCTAAGACTAATTGCACCAAACATTGTCTATACGAGGTACTACTTCAATTATAGCGACATAAGTCTTATTGGAACGGTTCTGGAGGGCAAGAAATTCACGCTTTTCAGCGTTAGACCTCTCTCAGGCATATACAATTTTTCGGCCTTGGACGAAACAAGCACTAAAGGCGAGCCGGGAAAAGTCTATGTGTATGCGTGTTCAAGCCCGTATGATCTATCGACATGTAGAACCATTTACCAGAACTTGTCTCTTGCCCCCGCCGGCCCCTACTCGCTTTATTCTCTTCGGCTAAAGAATATAGTACTGAATAATGAACATCTCGTGTATATCGCTGAATTTTCAAACGCTATTGGAACACACAAGGTAACCCTTTCAAGCTACATAGATTTTCCGCTGTACTTTTCTTATTGGAGACTTTCCAACGGAACAATAATAAGGTCAAACATCCTGGAGCTAAAGACCAACAGTAACCTGCAGGCTACGGCCGTGTTCCAGTTTCTCTATAGCTATCTAGCAGTGTCCACTAATCTAGACTGCCCGGTACCAATAAGTGGAATTCTCTTTGGAAACTATTCTCTGTTGCCTGGTGGCATATCTTCTGTACCAAGCAACGAACAGCTTGGTCCAAACATCTATAACCGTCCCAAAATGTCCCAGAGCTCTATACTTTACCCTGCGACCAGCCCCTATATTCACCAGTTTGGTAACACACTTATACGTTTCGGCGGAGGGAGCGAATACGTTAATTATCGTGAGGGGGCCTTCTTTACTGTTTCACCCTTCAGCTATGACCTCAAAGTGGCAGAAATGGTGAGAAAATACTCTAATTGGACAGCATTGAGCTACCAAGCCTACTTTGACTGGTACTACAATTTTGGCAACTACTACAGCACTAATCAGCCCATAATTCTCGGAAGCATAGTAAATGTGCCCCAACTCTTCAACCTCTCGCTTTCCGGCCTAGTTCTCGACATACCTAGGAATGCTTGGGGTCTAAGGATCCTCCCAGAGTCCTCAATAACATTTTACCTATCAAAAGAATCAAACAGCTTCAAAAACCTTGTATACAATGGGAGCACAAACAACTTCTACAAAATTCTTGGGACGCTTAACTCGAGCGATATACTTGAAGTCTATACTCAGAAAAATCTGTCTTCACCCATTGTTATTGCAAACCCTGGCCTGGTCTACTATGTTCTCCGCACACAGAACCCAAATAGCATAATTGTCTACAGGCTGAACTTTTCCAATGCTAGACTTATCTCCTCTATACGTCTTATTGACGTCGTAAGCCCAAGCTGGCTCTCAGCTAGACAAAACAAACCACTAACCCTACTCAACGCGTCCAGCCTTTCTGGAGAGAAGCTCTACACGATCCTATACTTGAAGCTACAACCCAACGACCAAGTATATGCTCTCAGAGTTTCATATACTATACAACTAGAAAACTTTACTGACTATTTCTTTGAGGGCTGGGACGTCTACGAGGCAACTTTTACGAGAGACTCTTGGACCATCCCACACAATGTTTACTTCGAGCCGGTGAGCTTAATTACCTCTGTTTCATCCAGCTCTGTTAGGGGCTTTGTTTCTTCTGGCAAAGCCATTCTTCTCGTTGCCAAGTACTCGAAACTATCCAGAGACAACAAGGGGACATACATTCTTAAAGGGCCCCCAGGAATCTCGCTCCTACCTTTCAACACAACACATTTCTTAGCGTTGCCGCCTGGCGTCTATTACCTGTGGACAAACGCTACCCTGTGGCTACTGGACAAGTATGGAAAAATCATGATGTTTAACAATGTTTCTGGTAAACTCTACGTTAACACTACTTTTGGCAGGACTATAAAGACTGGGTCATACTGGACATTATTCCAGAAAGAAACTTTTGGAGCAACCCTCTCAAGATCTTTACCGAGTGATGTCACAAGCATGCCTATTGTTACGCTTGGAGACGGCACCAGGTATATGTTATTAGCCATTCAAGCCCCAAAAAACGTTGGAACAACTGTTCTAAAGCTCAACGAGAGCACCTTTATCTATGAATCCGTACCGGTCAACCTAACCCTGACGAAAATATCCTACAACGAGACACACATAACAATACACTACTTGGTTCAACCCCTCTGGGAAGCACTGAGCGTTGTTGCCGTCTTCCAGGGTCAAACGCTCGGGTGGGCCCCGGCAAACAGCTCCTCGATAGAGATACCCTACTCGAGCTTCCCAGACGAGCTGGACGTAGGCAACTTGTCTATCTATGCGACATGGGGCGGAACTCTTCTAGCTAGCCAAGGCAGTGTTTCTATCCCGGTTGTCTACGCAGTACCGGTAGTTGCATTTAACATGGCAAATGGAAGCTGGAGAGTCTCCTGGAATAGAACAATATTGATCCCCAATGCATTAACTAGTAACATATCTGGGAAACTGCTTCTAGAAATTAGAAATAAGACTTACATCTATTGGAGGGGCTTCGTTGAGCCAGGAAAAGACACCTCTATACCTTTTTACGATCTAAACAGATACTCCCTTTATTTAACATTTGTCCCCGAGGAGACAAAAGACATTGTGGTAGTACCCTGGGTCGAGAAACTATAGGCAGAGGTGAAGAGTCATTAGCATCGCTTCTTTTTCTATCTTTTTGATTCTATCAATTGCATCCATCCTACTAGTATTCCAGGTTTTCCATGTGCCCATTAGCCAAGGACAAGCGAAAATATCGACTGAAAGCTTGTATGTCCTCCTTTCAGGTATCTACGAGGGAAGTAGCTACATCGAGCTCCCGGTCGATGTTGCTATACATGTAAATAGTTCATCCATAAGAATCAATGGAAAAGAAGTAGTAAGATACAACCAGACAATGATCGAGGTTTCAAAGTGTTATGGAGCTGAGGTAGCGACAGACACTTTCACTATAAAAAGATTGGGAGATACATGCAGAATTATGTTTACACCGTTGCTAAATCTGTCCTCTGGCGAACTCGTAGTTGTAAGCGCTGTAAACAATGGGTCGTTTAGAAGACTCTACTTTTCAACGAAAAACATGATTTTTAAGAGCTACATTGATACTCTCAATGTCGGAGCTTATACGTTCTACCTGCATTCCCCTTTAATACTTAAAGTAAAAATAGTTGAGGTGGCAGGAGGATGACGGTTGACGAGGCTTTGTTCACGTTTCTAGAGTTTCTCCTGCTTGCAGGGGTAGTGTCATATATCTATGCGTCTCAGCATATAGAAAAAGACTCCCTATCAGCGACAATCTCTCAGCTACCTAACGGCTCATGCATCGTAGTAATGTCTGACAAAACAATCACAGTCACGCAGGCAAACGTATCTGGCAAGCTTCTCTACATATGTAAAAACAACAACAATATCCTCGCCTGGGAGAAAACATGAGGGGAGTGATAGCAACCCTTGTAGCCTTCATAGTTCTCTACACTCTCGCCTATACCTATCCGTCCCTGAAGACAAACACCTTTGCCACCCTCAAAGAGGAAAGAAACCTTGAAACAATCGCGGCCTGGATAATGTTCAGGGCCTCCTGCAACGATGTTGACTCCTACCTAGAAGCTGTGAATGCATCCACGCCTCTACCCAATGCCCCAACTGGAGCCATTCTTCTCTGGTGCAACGATACTCCAGTAGTTAGGGGGTTCTCGTGGGGCCCATAAAGAAGAGAAAAGGCGTAATAGCACTGTTAGCAGTTGTACTGCTTAGTCTAGCTGTTATGCAACGCTATAGGAGTACTGCAGAGCTACGCGTTCTGTATGCAGGGGAAAACGTTTATGCGATGTTTCTTGTTACTGCGAGGTATAGCTGTGCAAGAAAAACGGATTTCCAAGATTCAGTAAAAAAGGTTGAAAACTTTACTTTTCCCCTCTCTATAAACCATTCTCTTATCGATGACTATGAGGCCTTCGGATTTACCGAAGGAAAAAAATACTGTAGCTACGTTATCTTTACCAACATCGGGACCTCTGCCTCCTTCGAGCTAAACTATACCTATCGCCTCATAGGCTTCAGGAATGATATTGGAACTGGGAGAGTAACGAGGATATATTTCGTCGAGGCACAACAAAAATTCAAGCTACCACAGTATGACTATGTAATTGTCCTAGACGTAAATCTCACGCCAAACTGCGAAAACATACTCAATGGAGATGGCACAATAGAGATTCCATTGGGGACACCTTGTGTCCTTAGAGACAAGTGGGGGGCAGAGATACTGATACCCGGTGGTGGGTAAATGGAAATTTCAGAGGCACTATTCAGCATTCTTCTAATTGCAACCGCATTGATTGTTTTTTCTTTCTGGGTCTCGTATGTAGCTTGGTCTCCGAGTTCCAATGATGAATTCGCCAGAGACCTATGTTACATCTGGCTTTCTCCACCAGGAACAGTAATCACAAACGTCTACAGTCTGGACGTTTGCTTTGTGAATGGGAAAATAGTTTCTGAGACGCCCATTTTTCCGTATTGTTTTTCGCAAAGCAACACTACAAGTATTGACGCTCGCATTGTTCTTGAGGGCTTTGAAGGTAAAAACATATGTTTTCGGGGAAAAATAATATTCCGCATAGAGAGGGGTAGCGATAAAATAATCATAGGACGAGGATGATGATATTATGCAACAATCTCAATTATGTCTCCGTCCTCCAATTGGAAATCTCTACCTACCTTCTGTGGGCTGAAGACCAGTCTCGGGCTCCATATCCTTGCATACTTGAAGTTCTTGTATAGGTCTGAGTGGATTTTCCTAGCAACGTCAATCACTTTCGCTCCCCTTTTTATCACTATAGGTCTTTTTTCTACTTCTCCTGTCTTTGGGTTACGCGTATAGACTTTTATTAGGTCTAGTTCCTTGAATATGTAGGATGCTATCTCCTCGACTCTGAGCGAGCTACATTGTGTGCTTGTAAAGAGGTGTACTGGCAAGCTAGTGGACTCCATCAGCTTTTCGGCCATGCTTTTCAACGTGTTTCCGTCCAGGAGGTCTACCTTTGTCAGCATTACGACTGCTGGCTTGTAAGCATACGAGCCAAAGATTGCCTCTTCTATGTCGTCTAGTGTTGCCTTGCCCTGTATCCGTACAATGGCGTGATATATGTTGTATTCTCTGAGGAGTGAAATCACGTCCTGCGTGGTGGCGTTTATCAAGTCCCCAATTATTGTTACGCCGCCCGTTGCCCTCTTCTCGATCTCAACTATCGCCTTGGGCTTCTCGACCGTTATCCTGTTGTCGTCCAGTAGCTTCAAGAGAGAGTCTAGCTGGAGGTAGACATCCATCGTTGAATCAATAGTCAGAATCAACGCGTCAGCGTTACGCGCCAGGGCCATCAGCTTTCCGGAGCTAGACTCGCTCAGGATGGGCGGAGTGTCTACCACCTGGAAATAGACACCGTTCCAGGCAAGGATTCCTGGAGCAGGCTTCCTAGAAGCCCCTGGTGGTTCCTCTTTTCCAGTTAAGCATCTAAACAGGGACGTTTTCCCAGAGCCAGGGAAGCCAAGGATGACCAGCTGGACATCTCCTTCCTTCTCAACAAAGAACTGCTCACCGCCTCCTACTTTTTTCTTTTTCCTCTCCTCCAGCTCTTTCTTGAGGGCTGCCATTTGCCGCGTAACCTGCATCCTGAGCCTCTCGGTACCTTTATGCTTGGGCACAGCCGAGAGAAATTCTTGTAGCGCCTGGAGTTTTTCCTCTGGAGTCCTAGCTTCCATAACTTTTTTCCACTTGCTCTTCGCTTCCGCAGGTAAATTTGTCGGCATAGTCCACACAGACAAGCATTGTTTCTAGCTTCAATTCCTGATTCAAAGGATACGGCAAATATTTTTATAATTTTAGTGCATGATAGTTGACCGGTGGAAATTTATGAGTTCTGAGGAAAAAGAAGTTGTTCTACGAGTAGCAGAGGCGCGTTCACGCGACGTCGGAAGAGGCATCGTTAGAATAGACCGGGCCGCAATGAGCAAGCTAGGAATAGAGCCTGGAGACGTTGTCGAGATCGAGGGAAAAAGAAGCACCGTCGCAATTGTATGGCCACAGGCAATAGAGGACGAAGGCGCAGGGATCATCAGGATGGATGGACTCATACGTAAAAACGCCGGTGTAAGCATTGGAGACACCGTCAAGGTTCGAAAAATAAAAATCTCTCCGGCCAAGAGGGTCGTGCTTGCACCTTCCTATAGGATAGGGCTCGAAGTGACCCCTGACCTAGTCGAGTACGTGAAGAGCAAGCTAATAGGACGTCCAGTCATAAGGGGCGACGTCGTAGAGATTCCCATATTTAGTACGGCTTTACAGCTAACAGTAATAACTACGATGCCTGCACAGGCCGTACAGATAACAGACGAGACAGAGATAGTTATCAGACCGGAGCCTGCCACTGGAGAAGTGGCCCTGCCTCGGGTCACCTATGAAGACATCGGAGACCTAGAGGAGGCCAAGCAGAAGATACGTGAAATGGTCGAGCTGCCCCTCAGGCACCCCGAGCTCTTCAAGCATCTAGGCATCGAGCCGCCAAAAGGAGTACTGTTCTATGGCCCGCCAGGCACAGGAAAGACTCTGCTGGCCAAGGCTGTCGCAAATGAGACTGGGGCCTATTTTACCGCAATCAACGGTCCAGAAATAATGAGTAAGTTTTATGGCGAAAGCGAGCAGAGGCTGAGAGAAATATTCGAGGAAGCAACAAAGAACGCGCCAGCAATAATATTCATAGACGAGATCGACGCCATAGCCCCAAAGAGGGAGGAAGTAACAGGAGAAGTAGAAAAGAGAGTAGTAGCACAGCTACTAGCACTAATGGACGGACTAAAGGAAAGAGGACAAGTCATCGTCATAGCTGCAACCAACAGACCCGACGACATAGACCCGGCCCTTAGGAGGCCTGGCAGGTTCGACAGGGAAATAGCTTTCCCCGTGCCAGACAAGAGGGCCAGAAGAGAAATACTTCAAGTACATACGAGAAACATGCCGCTGGCCGACGACGTGAACCTAGATGAACTCGCAGAGATAACACATGGGTATACTGGTGCAGACTTAGCAGCACTCTGCCGCGAAGCAGCCATGCATGCCCTAAGAAGATTCCTGCCGAAGATAGACATCGAGAGCGAAAAGATACCAACAGAGATACTAAAGGAGCTTAAAGTCACACGTGAAGACTTTATGCAGGCCTTAAAGGACGTGCAGCCCAGCGCACTCAGAGAAGTCTACATAGAGGTTCCAGAAGTGCACTGGACCGACATTGGTGGACTAGAAGAAGTAAAACAGCAGCTCCGCGAGGCAGTAGAATGGCCGCTAAAGCATCCCGAGTACTTCAAGGAGATGGGGATTGACCCGCCTAAGGGTATCCTGCTGTATGGTCCACCTGGAACGGGTAAGACTCTTTTGGCAAAGGCCGTAGCCACCGAGAGCGAGGCAAACTTCATAGGCGTCAAGGGTCCAGAAGTGCTCAGCAAGTGGGTAGGAGAAAGCGAGAAAGCAATCCGGGAAATATTCAGGAAAGCCAGGCAAGCTGCCCCCTGCATAATTTTCTTCGACGAGATAGACTCGATAGTCCCCCGCCGAGGCGGCAGATTCGATTCGGGCGTCACGGACAGAATCGTCAACCAGCTACTCACCGAGATGGACGGCCTGGAGAGACTTGAGGGCGTGGTCGTGATTGCCGCCACGAATAGGCCCGACATTATTGACCCGGCTTTGCTTAGGCCTGGAAGGTTTGACCGCTTGATATATGTCCCGCCGCCAGACGAGAAAGCCAGGCTAGAAATACTCAAGGTACACACGAGGAGAATGCCCCTGGCAGAAGACGTAGACCTCCTAGAAATAGCCAAAAAGACAGAAGGCTACACAGGAGCAGACCTGGCCGCCGTCTGCAAAGAAGCTGCGCTTGCCGCTCTACGTGAAGCCGGTAAACCAACAAAGGTCACAAAGAAACACTTCGAGCAAGCACTCCAGATAGTAAAGCCGAGCGTCACCAAGGAAGACATAGAAAAATACAAGAGAATGGCTGAAGAATTCAAGAGAATGCTGAGCTAGACAAAAATATTTTTTAATTTTTCAGCCGAGAATTCTCCAATCATTGCATATGCTCATCTTTGATACCCAACATCATCTATTTTCCTTTATGGACAACGTAAAATATATTTTTGGCTGTGTAGCGAGTGCTCGAGACTAAAAGATATAAGTAAAACTTAGAAATATTAAACCTGTAGATAGCGGGACAGCTATACCCGCATATAAGAGAAGAGAACATGCTGTTCGCAGGGCTAAATCTACATGGCAAATGGGGGATAAGTAGCGAAGACGTAATCATAGTTAAGAAGCTTTTAATCTTCGGCAACGAACAACAGGAGCCTCCCCCAATCATATTTCTCCCAACAGTTGCCCATGACACGAGAGAAAACCCCTCTCTAACAAGAATTTATATTGCCAAGTACTCTTCGGCTTTGGACTACTTAGCAGTGTCACGTCCATTCTCGTTCAGCCTAGAAGAAGTCCTCGCAATGGCTAAACGTCTACGTGAAAAATTTCCAGAGACAAAGATAGTTGCCTCGATGGCTCCTTCAAAGCTCTCAGAGCTAAAAGCACTCTCATCGAACTTTTCAAATCTTGTAGATGCATACGAAGTTGACCTCGGCCTCATGGGCCTGCTACACCAGTACCCAAGAAGCTTTCAGGCCTACGCAGTTGACATGCTGGAAGAATTCGTATCTATTGCCCCTAAAACCGTCCTGGCGAAGGTCACACCCAATATCCCCTTTTCAAGAGACCTGCTCGAATTACTAGTAGAGACAGGAATAAACGGAGTTATTTTCTCGCCGCACCCAATCTATACGATAGGCAGAGACCTCTTCAGACTGCACAGCCCATTACTCTCAATAGTGTACGCCTCCCTTTGGGCAGGGCTCATAGCGGGGTTGGAAGTCTCGACAGCATTCATAAGTGATAGGGCCCCTACTTTGCTCACGGAACATGACATAGAAAACGCCTACGACCTACTACTATACGATACAGCACTCGTCTTTAAGACCGAGATTGTTCCCAGTAATAAAATCGGCCCATTGCCATTAAAATGGACAAACATTGCACCGGGAATGGTGCCCGCAGTAGACATCGAGAAAGAACCCTTCTGTCAGCACGTTTGCCCCCTACAAGCCTTCAAACAAGAAAACAGCACCATGCTACACACATCAATCGTTACGGCAAACAAAAACTGCGACAACTGTGGGCTATGTCTGTCTCTATGTGAAACAGCTAGGCTTATTCGGGAACTATCTCCAGAAGAATAGTTCGCGCTCATGGTTCAATCTTGTCAACGTGGAGATAGAAGTATTTTTCAGCCTCTGTGGGGCTTCCTATCCCCAAATAGTGTCTGGAGAATGTCTGGGCAGTCTCTTTTAGAAGGCTTGTCGCTTCGGTCAACGTCATGTTTAACTCATCGCATGTGAGCCGCCAGCTTTTGGCCTGGAGGATCTTGGATACGAGGAGAAGCTTTTGTTTCTCTGTGAGCGTTGGACGACTCGAGGAAAGGAAATAGTGCTTAGTCACCATGTTGAAGACGTCCATGCAGTTTTCGACGGTCATGTCGCTCCACGCATAGGTCAGAAACCTTGCCAACTGGAGCTTAGACAAAGCCAGCTTTGGATTCGGGTCTGGCAGTGCTTCGAGTAGGAGTAGGGCTACCTCTGGTTCGAGGTCAAAGTACGGCGAAGCTAAAGAGCCTAGCAATTTCTGCTTGAATTCCTTGGCTATGACGTCGACTATTTTCTTGGCCTCTTCGCTAAGCGGCTTCACAACTATTATGCTGTACTCGCCGCTTACTGGGTTTCTCTCTGGGCTCATGTGGACAGGCACGAAGCCATTTTTCAGCCAGAACCTCAACAGCTCGTAGGTAACCCCGAAGCCGGCCCCAACCCAGTCAAAACCCTTCTCTTTTGCCTCTTCTTCTAGCTTTGCCAGAGCAAAACTGCCGAGTCCCTTGTTCATTGCCGATATGTGTGTAGCTATTCTCACTACTCGTATTCCCTTCAGTTTCCCGAAGTCTAGTATCTTGTAGTGCTTGATTACCCTGTCTGGAATGATGTTCCCCATGAGCCATGCCCCCCTTGCCGACTCTCTGCAAAGGTCTTCGTCCATGTTTCCCTCTACTGCCAGCTCCATGGAGACTACGATTTTCCCGTTTTCGAGCCTAGCCATTCTGACAAAGTGGTGTGGAGCGTCCATCATGATTCCTAGGTCGTTTGGATTGTTCCTGTAGTGGGCCATGACATATATTCCGAAGAACTGCCGTAACTCATCCTCGTTTTTCAGGAACAGCTCTTCTTCGTCTGGAGCCACGTAAACAACTTGCTGAGACTCTATCAAGGAGAAGTCTTCCTGGGACAGTTCCTTAGGCTCGGCGTCAAGGAGTAGGGTGTCGAATGTCCATCTCTCTACTGGGTCGTCCCTTGCATAGCGTATAGGCTCTTCCATCTCGTATTCGTAGAGCTTGACCCCTTTCTCGTTTCTGATCCTGTGCAGGAATCTAATAGTGAAGCCTCTGCCTGAGCCCTCGTAGCCGTGAACGGTAGAGGAGTATATTACCTTGTTGTACCTTTCAAGCAATTTGAAGAGCAGGGGAACTGGTATGCTTGCTGCCTCGTCTACGACGAGCAGGTCTCCCCGAGTCCTTAAAGCTTCAAACGGAGTAACATATTCTATTTCTATACCTTTAGCGGTAACCTTGTGTATGAAGCCTTCTTCGTCCTCATGAGAGTCAACTTCATGTTTAAAGAGCTCGAGAACTTTTCTTGAAAATCTGAAGACTTCTTGGACGTTGGAGGGGGAAGGAGAAGTTACAATAATGTTGCATCTACCCTTAGCCCGGCGCAACCTATGAGCAAGCCAGCCTACACCTATCCCTATAGCAGAAGACTTGCCCCTGCCACGGTCAGCTGTCAGAACAAATATCATCTTTTCTTTTTCGGCCTTCGAGTAGAAGTTTTCAATTATCTTTAGGACTTCTACCTGGTCCTGTGTAACTGCGAGTCTAAAAACCTTGAGGGGTATCTTGCTTTTTTCTGGAAAAACGAGTTTGGGCTCCTCGTAGAGCCTAGAGGCTACTTGCCCAAACTTTTTGACCCAGTACCTATTGTCAGCGTCGTATATAGCGATGCCTTGGTGCTCCATCAGCTTGTTGAGGAGGCGCTTCTCGAAGTATCTTTTAAGATCTTTGTCCGTATAGCCTGGGACGATGAGGTTGCTCTGAAACCTTGTTACAGTGCTCATGAGCCTGTTGGGCGTGGGCATGAGGAAAATATAGATGCCGCCACCTCTAACAACGCCCATTATTTTGCCTAGGTCGTTTGGCTCGAGGTTGTTGATGAAGTCAGCGATGCATGCCCCATAGGTTCTTCCTAGAACGGTGTCCAGCTTATGGTAAGAAACGTATTCTATTGTTATATCCTTGGGGGCGCCTTTCTCGAAGAACTCTCGCCTCATAGACCCGTCAGAGTAGAATGAGTGATAAGTGTAGAGAACCTTTTCGGAAGCAATGAGGTCCTTTACCTCGTAGAGGAAGTCTAACAGTGTAGCCATAAGCCTCGAGTCGTCATCGCCCATAATTACAAGTAGCCTCCGATGCTTGCTTTTCGAAGCCTTGACGAGTTCCTCCCGTACTTCGTCGAGATGTTCCAAAGGTACAAGCGGCATAGCTAAAACCCCTGTTTAGCTGGGTCAGAAGGCTTAATAAACTCTCTGAGCAAGACCGTGGCGTACATCCCCTTGTAAAGCCTAAACTTTATCTCGTAACCGTTGCCGAAAACTTGGTGCTCTAGACCTATTGGTTTGAGAGCAGCCATCCTGTAGGTTCCAGCTGAAGAGGCTTCTGGGATAGATTTCAGCCTGAAAAGTGAAATGTCTATTTCTTCTTCTCGTAGAAGCTCCTTTTCGATATCGCCTACTCGTCCCAGCGAGAGCTGGCTTCTGTACCCAAAGACCGGTAAAACCAGCGCCGCTTGTCCCCTGTCGATCCATTCCCTTACTTTGGACAGATTTGTCTCGTTCACCCTCAGGAGCCCCGTGATTACTGGCTGAGAAGTGCTTCTAAAGATGCCAACAGAGTCTCCAGGGGATGGATAAATATACGACAAGCCATACTCCATACGCTTGCTCAGCAACCTGTTGAAGAGGTATGCCTGGTAGGCCCCTATAAACAGTTTTTTGATATAGCTACTTATTGATCTCAAGGCGCCGACATAGTCGCCTGGATGCTTGGCGAGATACCTTATAATTGTTCTTTCACTCCTCAACGTCTTGGGAAAAATTTCCAGGGCCTGCTGGTAGTCCCCTGTTTCCTTGAGGAAGCTCCTAGCTTTCTGGGAATTTTCAGATTCTCCCGGAAAAATTCTCAGCAAAAGCTCGTCTATTGCCTCTTTATACTCGCCTTTCAAAATTTTTTTGCCAACTATGTGTGTCACGGGCCGTATAGACCCAAACCTCTGGTATCCGTAGTAGTTTGGAACCATCTTTTTCTCTGAAAGCTCCTCAACTAAGTCTTCTAGGCAGTTGAGACAGTCTACTTCCCGCACTTTGATCGTAAAATAGTTTCCATAAAGCAAGCCGGGACGCAGTGAAAAAGGCCTCTTCATGGGACAATGCAACTTGATGTAAGAGTGTTTAGAGTTAAATTCCTCAATCATTTCCTTTGTAACGTCGGCCTGCAGGGAGATAAACTGGTAAGTAACAGCATTCGTGTCTTTGAGCCCCGCTATGCCTACGTCTTTCAGCCTGAGACCAAAATGCTTGGCGACTATCTTAACAGCAGCGACCGTATCTATCTTTCTCTTCTCTAGAACAAGCCAAGTGTATTGTCCCCCACCCTCCACATACGAACATTTAGGCGAAGCCACTTCGCCATCTATTGAGACCTCCTGCACGAGGAAATCTTCCAGACTCTCTTTCAGCCTACCCCCTGTACCAGGGGACGCCAAGGCATAGAATTCTAGACCCAGATATTTGTCAAGATCCGAGCTTGTCCGCGTATACGAAGCCATAGGCTATGGCTCGACGTCCATCTATAAAAGCTTGAGTTTTCCCGTTATCTTGTCGAGGACTTCTGCAGGTGCAGGTCCCAGTCCGAGAGCTGTAACAGTGTTTGGGGGTAGCTGGGTTAGTCCCTTGTCTACAACTAGGACAGCAGTAATTCCAAGCTCCTGTGCCCTGCGATATAGATCCAGGAGCTCTTCCTCGCTATCGACCCGCAACACTATCTTTTTCTGTCCCTGCTCGAGCCATCTCTCTACCAATTGTTTGTCTCTTTTCATAGTTTCCAGAACCGCCTCTACAGCCGCGTGACATCCCTGTGCAACCATTTTTCCTTTGCCCATTTCCAGGTCTCTCCTCAGCACAATGACCTGCTTTAATTCCTGCTTCTCCAAGCTGAAGCACCGCTCGGTACAAAGAAAAATAAAGTTTATAAAAAGTTCTATCCTCTCTTGTAGCCTATTCGGCGGAGAAACTCTATCCTCTTCTTCTTGTCTTCCTCTTTCTCGACGCCGACCACTGTGTAACCGTCGACAACGCCGAGGACGCCTCTCCCCTGTGATGTCTCTATAACTACGACCTGTACTGGGTTCGCCGTGGCGCAGAAAACGTGTGCGACTTCTTGGACATTTTTGATCTGATTCAGTATGTTTATGGGCCATGCGTCCCTCAGGTATAGAACAAAAACGTGTCCAGCCCCTATACGTTTAGCCGATTCGATTGCTAGCTGGACAAGTTCTGGGTCGTTTCCGTCGAACCGTACGAGTCTATCGCCTGACGCTTCGTTGAAGGCTAGGCCAAACTTGGCGTTGGGTACACTTGTAGCTACGACTTCTGCGATGTCCTCTACACTCTTGATGAAGTGTGTTTGCCCAATTATGACGTTTGTTTTTTCTGGTACAGGAACATCTATAATTAGAATCTTATACTCGGTGCTCATCAGTTAAGAATAGCAGGATCCCCAATAAATTTTACGCTAGCTAGCTATTCGACAAGGTACTGGAAGTTCTCTGTGACCTTGACAATTGGAGTGGCTCCGCTATCCGTGATAATAAAGGTGTCTTCAAACTGTGCAACCATTCCTTTCTGAATCTCGACCAGCCTCGGGTAGTGGTACAGACGTTTATGTTTCACTAACATGTCCAGGTCTTTCTGTGAAAAACCCTTCTCGATTGCCCAGCGCGCAGCAAATGGTAGGCTCTTGAATTCGCGCCAGAGTTCCTCTAAAGCATCGTTGAGTTTTGCCTCACCTGGAACCCTCTTGACAGACACGACACGGTAGATATTGCTCCATCCCTTGTCTTCTACTATTCCTCTCCCATTGGTCGCGAAGGGCTCGACTGCAAATACTTCTCCCTTGTCCACGAGACTGAGGCGATATTCAAACATTGGAACATTTGGTATGCTTTTCCCGGCATGGAGGTTGTATCGCTCAACCTTGTGTCCCGTGAGGTTTTCTATTGGTCTATATTGATGCCTCGCTATGGCTTCACTTATCGCCTTGGAAACGTCATAGATGCTCCTCTTTGGTCTCAGCGTTTCGCCAGCTGACTTTAAGGCATCGAAGGCTGCTCTTGATAGTTTTTTCCATGCAGGGTCAAACGCGATCGTTATCGCTGTGTCTGCTATGTAGCCGTCCACGTGAACGCCTATGTCGATCTTTAATACGCTTCCCTTTGGAACAGCTAGGCCATCGCTTGGGAGAGGTGTATAGTGTGCGGCAACCTCATTTATCGATATGTTTACGGGGAATGCTGGGAAAGCCCCCCTAGAGATTATGAATTTCTCTATTTTTTCTGCTATGTCTAGAAGGGGGGTCCCCTCGTTCGCTACATTGACAGCCAGCTTGTGGGCCTCTAATGCTATTTGACCTGCTTTCCTGTATTTTTCAAGTATAGATGCTTCCATAGACATAGCCAACAGAAACAATATTACTCTTCGATGTAATAAATTGTTATGCAAAACTTTGCACAGAAGATAAAGCTAGAACTCTCTGGAGTAAACCAGGTACTCGAGAGGCTAGACATGGAAAGGGAAAAAATGCTACAACTTACACGTGAAATGTCTCGGAGATGCCGCGAGGCAATGTTTGCACTACATAGGGAAGACTTTGTACACGCCGAGGATGAACTCTCAAAGGCAAGGGAGATACTTGAGGAGATAAATAAGCTTAAGACCGAGAGCCCCCAGATATACTACTCCGGCGCTGTGTCAAGCGCACAGACAGAATATGTTGAAGCTAGCCTTCTCTATTCTATCCTACGCCGACGGGAGCCACCTGGGCTAGGAGAATTGAATGTCGACCCCCAAGCATACCTAGCTGGTGTTGGAGACTTCATTGGGGAACTGAGGCGGTATATACTGAACCTGCTACGAAAGGGAGAACTCAAGGAGGCATGGAATGCGTTCGCTATAATGGAGGAGCTATATGTTGAGCTAAGCAAGTTTAGTTTTCCAGAAGCCTTGACGCCTGGACTAAGACACAAGGTAGACGTTGCAAGGGCATTGCTAGAAAACACGAGGAATGACATAATGTTTTTTGAGCGGAGCCAGGAACTCATAGAAAAAATCGAGAAGGCTGGAAAATGGGCTGGGAAAGAGTAAGGCACTCCGAGATTCCTAAAGGCTTCTTGGTTGAGAGAGCTCGTTACGCCCAGCGTAGGATAGCCGAACTTGTTATTGAAGAGGACTTTGTTGGAACCCATGTTCGCAGAGCCGCGGGTGTAGATGTCTCTTTTAGAGAAAACTATGCTATAGGTGTTGCAGTTGTAGTTGATAGAGATACGTTTTCTGTTATAGATGTCTCGATAGCTAAGACCGAGGTAAGGTTTCCATACATTCCTACACTTCTCGGTTTCCGGGAGACGTATCCAGCATACAAAGCCTTGAAGGGTCTCCGGGAGGAGTACGACGTTTTATTCGTTGATGGAAACGGTAGACTGCACCCCTACAGGGCTGGATTCGCCTGTCAGCTGGGCTTGGTAATCGACAAGCCGACTATAGGTGTGGCCAAGTCCCTCTTGATAGGGGAAATAGGCAACTGGAACAATGATGTTGCCCCAGTGATTTATCAAGGCGAGACGATTGGCGTCGCTCTGAAGACTTCTCCACGTGCCAAGCCTATCTATGTAAGTGTTGGCCACAAAATTTCTCTCTGGAAAGCGGTCCAAGTTACACGTGATTTCACAAGGACTGGACTAAGGGAGCCTGAGCCGCTACGTCAGGCGCACAATTACTCGGTAAAGGCGCGTAGAGAAATATGCTAGCTGTTTTTAATTGACTGTTTAATCCTCGTGGAAGAATAGTTTTCCAGCCTCTTGTCTAGTTGCTTGATTTCTGCACTGATGCCTGCTTCTTTTAGGGACTTCTCGATTAGGGGTACAAGGTAAGACTGGTCGGGGCCTAGAAAAACTATGTCCGGCTTTACTTCTTCTAGAATTTTCTTGAAGTCTGGGGGATAAGTTCCTATAATAACTTCTGTTACTGTTTTTAGTTCCCTCAGGATCTCGGCCCTCTCGTTTTCAGAGAGAACGGGTGGCCTGCCCTTGGATTCTAGGACTGTTTGGTCCTTGGCGAGAACGACATAGACTCTGCCTAGTTCTCTCGCCTTTCTTAGAAAATAGATGTGTCCTGGATGCAGGATGTCAAAGACACCACCAACAAGCACACGCTTTGCGTGGTGGCCTTGCTGGGGCCAACTAAAGTCGACCTTTCCTAGGAGCCTTAGGGCGTCTAGGAGACCCTCGGCATAGGATGAGCATGCTATAGATGTTAAGCAGTCGTTTTGTGAAAGATAATAACGTGCGTCGCTAAGGTAATCATTTACGAGACGTATTATTTGTTCAACGGTTTTGTCCTCTTCTTGTATCTGCAATGTTTTGGTGGCTTCTTCTAGGTTTGCTATGTATTTCTCTGCATTATTCTTGCACTTAGCTTCTTGTTCCAATCCTTGAACACCCCTATCGCTGTTCCCGTTTTATAGTATAAAAACTCTATTTCCGAGTCGTGTAAAAGCCCAGGGATAACAAGTGTGTGCGGTGGCTCCCCGAGATCCCTGGCTGCAAGTTCCGAAAGTTTACCGACATAGACCTGTTCATTGTCAGCCGTAGCCCTAGCGACAGCTATGGCAAGTGTGTCGTCGTCTAGCACGTTTTCTTTAAACTTTTCTTCTATCTTTAAGAGGAGCGAGGCGGCTTCGGGTGCGAGTAGATATCTTCTCTCCTCTTGTCTAATATCTAGGAGAAATATGGTGTGAAGACCTCTAGATAAATTGTCGCATAGCGTCTGGTAAGGCGTGTAGGGATAGTTTTTCAGCTCTTTGTCTTCTGGGAATACAAGCGTTACTATTTTTCCAAGTTTGTACGCGTGGAGACCAGTAGAGACTATTAGACCGTCTATAACTGAAGCCGCTGGGATAACTTTGACTGTTATGCCTAGCCTATATGCATCTATAATTATGGATGCATGTGTAGTGGCTAGGAGCGGGTTTCCAACGACAAGCAGGATAACTTTCTCGTTTTTAGCTTTCTCGAGAATAATTTTTGCGCCCTTGTCTTCTATTTCTGCCCGGACAAGCTGGATAATTTGTCTGTTAAGGAGCCTGGATAACTTATCCACCGAGAAGCCTGGAAGCACGCTGGTGTAAGTTTCGATAAACACTGCAGAAGCATCCTTCACTTCTTCCAGCAATCCAAGGGGAATGTCCCGAAGATCGAAGAGCCCAATGCCAGCTATGACGAGCATAAGCTACAGAAAACCTTTTTTCCTAATTTGTTTTATGCGTAAAGTTACTTTTTCGTTATGGGAAGCTTTATGTCGAGCCTTTTGACAAGCTCCTTGTATCTGTTCCTAACGGTGACCTCGGTGACCTTCGCTGCTCTGGCGACCTCTTTCTGTGTCCTCATCTCCCCGTTTTGTATTGCTGCTATGTAGATAGCTGCTGCAGCAAGCCCTGCTGGATCTTTTCCAGCAGTTAGACCAGCATTTCTCGCCTGGTCAATTATCTCCATTGCTCTTTTTATGGTAGCTCCAGACAGGCGTAGCAGGGAACCGATCCTAGGGACAAAGTCGGCAGCATTTGGAAGGGGAACCTTTATGGATGCTTCTCTCAACAACAGCCTATAGCACCTTGCCACGTCTTTTCTGCCTGCCCTCGTGTAGAGAGCAATCTCGTCTAGGGTTCTAGGTAGACGCATTTCTCTGCAGGCTGCATATACCGCGGCTGCCATAACTGATTCAATAGACCTGCCCCTGACAAGATTGCTGTTTAGAGCGCTTCTATAGATCTCAAGCGCCCTGTCAAGAACCGCTTTGGGCAGGCCCAGCTGGGCTCCCAACCTTTCAAGCTCAATTACTGCCTGTGCCAGGTTTCTCTCCATAGAGTTTTGTGCTCTGGCTCTTACCTGCCATTTTCTCAGTCGGAGCATTTCTAGGCGTTTCCTCAGGCTTATCTCTCTACCAGCAGCGTCTTTACCAACCCAGTCGATGTCTGTGACCGGGCTTTCGAATCCATACCTGGATATTGGTGCACCTACTCTACTTCTCTTTTCGCGTTCCTCGGGAGTAAAAGCCCGCCACTCTGCGCCTTGGTCAACTTCTCTCTCACTCATTACGTAGCCACAATTTGCACAGATAATTTCGCCTCTTGTCGAGTCGTATATCAGCCTTGTGCTACCGCACTGTGGACAACGTAGTTCTCCCTCTTCCTTTTCGCCTGCTGTATTTAAATCCTCCCTTTTAACGTTATCTTTAAACATTTTTCCACGCCCGAAATCCATTTAAATCTTTCCAATATTTTCTTCTTTTATTAGTATTTAAGCTTTTTGGTTTCCCTTGTAACTGGGAGTTTTATATTTTTAATGTTATCTATGTTAGCTTCTTGCTGGACTTTCGTAAAAATAGAACATCTATGCCTCTCTTAGCCGCCTTATTCTTTAAAATTTTGTCTGCCGTAAGTAGAATGTATTTCCCGGAGGCGGCGACTTCTATCAATAGATCGTCCGTAGGAAGTTTTAATGGGTAGTGTCTAAGCGTAAACAAGGCTGGGTGGAGGCTTATTTTTTCCCTTAGCACGTCGAGGGCAACTCTAGCTTTTCGTGACTTGTCTCCCCTAGCGGTGGTAGCCATGTATTTTAATTCTTCTAGGACATGTGTAGTGATTATTAGTTGGCAGATTTCATCTTGTAGGAAGAGTTCTAAAAGGTCTATATTTTGTTCAACAAAATAAATTAGTATACTCGTGTCGACTAGAGCTTTCTTGCAAGGGCTTGAAGGCACGTCGTTGTTTATGCTCCGTTATATAAATACTCGACTCTGCTGGCAGATAGACCGAAGAAAACAAAGTAAAAATACGAAATGTAGTGAATTCAAAATTAAATATTGTTCATCTTTTTTCTTAGTGTTTGTCTAATTATGTTTTGACAAAGTTATCGTAGAGTTCTTCAACATTATTTATGAAAATTAATTTATCCAGCTTTTAAACAATTTTTATCGACTCTAATGACGCAGACTACACGTGAGAGAGTTATTATCATGGGTGCGGCTGGACGCGATTTTCACAATTTTAATGTTCTCTTCCGTGACAACCCAAAGTTCGAAGTTGTCGCATTTACAGCTACACAGATCCCATTTATAGATAATAGGAGGTATCCCCCTGAGTTGGCTGGTTCTCTCTATCCTGAGGGTATACCTATCTATCCAGAATCCATGCTTGAGGAACTGATAAAGAAATACAACGTAGAAAAAGCTATGCTTTCCTACAGCGACTTGACCGCAGAAGAAGTTGTAGACAAGGCCAGCAGGGTGATAGCGGCTGGCGCGGAATTTGTGTTACCAGGAGTCTTTGAGACAATGATAAAGTCAAACAAACCTGTGATCGCTGTAACCGCTTCGAGGACTGGCGCGGGTAAAAGCACTGTGAGCAGGAGAGTTGCAAGCATTCTAAAGGGTCTGGGTGTTAGATTTGCAGTCATTAGGCATCCGATGCCGTATGGAGACTTAAGGAGAATGGTCGTCCAGAGATTTGCCACGTTTGAAGACCTGGAGAGGCATAATTGCACTATCGAGGAAAGGGAAGAATATGAGCAACACATAGAAGAGGGCAACATTGTTTATGCAGGTGTTGACTATGAGGCGATAATCCGTGAAGCTGAGAAAGAATCCCAAGTTGTGATATGGGACGGCGGGAACAATGACTGGCCTTTCTATGTTCCAGACCTCTGGATCACAGTAGTTGACCCAACTAGACCCAGAGACGTTTTGTCGTCTTATCCTGGCTTCGTAAATGTGAAGCTCGCTAACGTGATAGTTATCAACAAGGTAAATGTTGTGGATCAGAGCAACGTTGAAAATGTTGAGAAGGCAGTCAGGAAGGTTAACAGCAAAGCCGTCATAGTTAAGGCACACTCTGAAGCCACAGCAAGCACTCCAGAACTTATTAAGGGTAAAAGGGTTCTAGTGATCGAGGACGGGCCAACTGTTACACATGGCGGACTAGGCACGGCCGCCGGATACTACGCGGCAAGGAAATACGGAGCCGCAGAGATAATTGATCCGAGGCCATATGCCGTTGGAACAATTAAAGAGGCATACGAGAAGTATCCACATATCGGTCCGGTTTTGCCAGCTCTTGGATACAGCCCACAGCAACTCAAAGACCTCGAAATCACTATTAATAATGTCCCAGCAGAATCTATTGTACTTGGAACCCCAAGCAACATAGCGAGATATCTCAGGGTCAACAAGCCGGTGACAAGGATAAAGTTCGAGCTGAGAGAGATTTCAAAGCCTGACCTCCGAGACATTATTACTGAGTTTCTAAAACATAACATGGTAATCTAATAGACTTTTTCTTTTTCAATGGAAAGAAACTGTAATAAATGAGCAAGTAGCATAAAAAACAAGGAGATGATTGTGGAACACCCGTCTAACACCTCAATACTGGTCCTATGTGTAGACCGCGACAACGACGTAGGAACAGTTTTGAACATAAAGACCCCCCTTATAGGAGAAAACGAGCTACTCAGGGCGGCAACCGAATACATACTTGTCCGCCCAGAAGACTCAGATTCAAATGCAATGTTTGCCGCGATACAGACGTTGAGAGAACTAAGAAAACAGTATGGGAGCAACGTCGAAGTGGCTCTTATCGCTGGCCTCGAGTCAGAAGACGTGGAGGCAGATATGAAGATCCTTAAAGAGCTCGACCAAGTGCTAAGCCAGAAAAAATTCGACGGAGTAGTATTGGTATCAGACGGCCCCACAGATGAACTGGTTGCCCCCCTGATACAGTCAAGGCTACCTATATTCTCTATTCGAAGAGTAATTGTCCAGCAATCAAGAGGGGTCGAGGAAACATTCGTCCTCCTAATAAACTATATAAAGAAGGCGCTGACTGAGGAAAAATATAAACGCTATTCCCTAGGTCTAACAGGCTTATTCCTGGTTTTCTATAGCGTCCTCTCAGCCTTTGCACCCCAATTTGTTTGGCCGATAATCATTATTTCCCTTGGAAGCTTCATGTTCATTAAGGGGTATAATGTTGAAGAATACTTCTCGAAAATCTATAGGTCAAGACCAGTCACTTTCGCAACATACTTGTTGGCAATTACTATATCTTTCCTCGCATTTACGCAAGGCATATACGCTCTGCTGAGAACAAATGTTCCAGACATTCTCTGGGCACTAGGATACTTCCTTTTGGCGCCAGTAGGAGCACAACTCCTCGTCCTAGATCTATTTATACTTGCACTTTTGTTACCGATCCTCGGCACGTTAATAGATAACGCTATAATCGGCAAGCCAAGCTCTTACAGCGATGTACTAATTATTGGGACAACCCTGCTATCACGGCAACTCGTCTTCGAGGTAGGCAGATTCATAAGTGGGAGTGGAGACATACGTAACGTTCTCACCTGGGCCTTCATAGTTCTGGGTAGCGTGATAGTCTCTATTATTGTAAGAACAATCGAGAAAAGAGAAAAACATGAATAGAAATGACCCCCTCTATGCAATCTACGTGAGGTTTTGCCTCTCAAAGTGCAATCTCTACGAAGTTTTACGGAAGATCGAGAACCTATTTACGAGTAAACCGACCATTTATTTTGATCGATTAATACTCTTCACGGCAAGCGATCTGGGTCTTCTCATTGAAAGACTCTACTCATCTTCGTGCACCGAAGACCTCTACTGGGTTATTGCTAGCGAAAGGCTAGACTCTCTCTTGTCGGATAGAGAGACGCAAAAAAGAATTGCAGAGATTCTTGTCGAGAACATAAAGTTGAAAAAATCATACAATGTCGATTTCTTGGACATAGGGAGACTAGTTCCCCCCAGTATAAAAAATGACCTTAGATCCAAGCTAATATTGGACGTAAGTGAAAAGCTGTCTCCCGGTAAACCGTATGTTTCAAGGAGCAATCCAAGCATCGACTTCAGGTTTATTTTTCTCGACGACAACCATGTCTTGGTAGCAATTTTACTGAAGAAATACAGGAAAGACAGGTTCCAGTACAGATGGACAGAAAAGAGACCCTATTCACAGCCCAGCGCACTTACCCCATACCACTCACTTGTTTTGTTCAACTTGGCCTCAGCTAAGCCATGTGGCAATGATTCATGCATTGATTTCAGCGAACCTTTCCTTGACCCTTTTGCCGGAACCGGAAGCGTCCTAATCGAGTCGGCTCTTCAAGGTGTCTACAGCATTGGTATTGACTTGAACTATAAACAGATAAGAGGCTCGAGGAGAAATATAATCCAGCTCGGCCTACATGCAGTAGTTGACCTCGTTATATCTGACTCTGTATACATGCCTCTACGTGGAGACTCCTTCAGAGCAATAGCGTTTGATCCCCCATATGGTCGATTGGCCTCTACGCATAGGCGTGATCCTAGTCTTCTTTTAGAAGCTACACTTGAAACTGTTAGAAAAATCTTGAAAAGAAATGGCAGAGCAGTCTTCCTATCTATTGACAAAAATAAAATAAGTGCCAATGAAACCAACAGGATTTGTGAAATACTGGAACACAGTTCTCTAATAAGGCACCTCTACGTGATGAAAAATGTCTGAAATCTCAATGATCAGAATACTGCTTTGGGGCGCGGGGGGCTCTGTTGCTCAGGGACGCCTAGAACAGCCATGTAACGCACTACAACTTAACGAAAAAATCATTTTGCTCGACGCAGGCGAACACTGCCAAAAAATGTTTGAAGTATTTAGACTGGGAAGCAACTCTCCTCTATATATCTTCATATCACATCTACACAGTGACCACTACAACGGTCTTAACCCCCTACTAGAAAGCTTCTCGCTACTTGGCAGAAGAAGACCTGTATACATCTATGGACCCTTTGGTCTCAGAAGAATTGTGATGCACAACTTAGAAAAACTAAATTTTCCAGTACATGTCACAGAGTTCCTCTCTGAAGAAGGTACATTTCATCTAATAGAAAACATCCTATCTATCAGGTACGTCTCTGCCCCACATTCTCTCAACGCACTTTCATACATATTCGAGACAAAAGAGAAAATCCGGCTAGACGAAGAAAAACTCAACACTGCGAAACTTTCTCCTATACAACGTAAAAAGCTCACACAGGATGGACTGGTAATAAAAGACGGTATCCCTTACGAGCTGAAGGATTTTGTCAAACAGGTTGTGCCCGGGATAAAAGTTGCCTACAGCGGCGACACACTGCCAAACTTTAGATTTGCCGCAAAGGCTTTAGACTCCGACGTCCTGATTCACGAAGCAACCCTACTAAAAAGCGACTGGTACGAAAAACCTTACATGGCACATACAAGCCTAGAAGACGCTCTAAATCTAGCCAGAAAAATAAGGGCTAAACTAGTTGTACTCACTCATTTCAGCTCTCGTTACCGAGACAACGACAAACTAGAAATAGCGGCAAGAACCCTTTTCCCAAGGGTAATTTTCGCAGAAAAAGGACTAATCATAAACATCTTATTCAAATATCCTAGGATCTTCCACGTTGAACGAATAAGCCTCCTCAACAATTAAGCTCTGCAACCTCGTTAACTGGCTTTCCATCAACCGTTCTTGGAGCAAGCCAATCCAAAACTTGTTCGGGACCACAATTCTCAAACTCTATGCTGACAACAACTGCTCCCAATGGGCTTTCGCCTGTTTCATAGGTGCAGAAACTAACCTTACCCATAAAGGCGGCCTGCTTATTCAGGTAAAACACAGTTCGGGTATCTTCCATCCCACGCTCAATATAGGATCTGGCGGCATCTAGAATGCGCTGTTGCCGCAGCAAGTTTCTAAGCTTGTAGAGTGGGCTACCGGACTTAGCAACACATATAATATATTCCTTTTCGCCGCCGGATGCTCTTTCACATTCAGCTTCTTTGAAATCAAAAAGGTTGAGTATAGATTTTAAGACTTTTTCGGGGGATTCTGTTGGGTTTAGAGACGCTCTAACTCTGACGATCATGTTGATAAACCTTGGCTTTTTGCCAACAGTTTTCTCAGAATAACTCTACATTCATCCATAAATGTTTCTATGGTTTTGCCGTCATTTATAAGTATAATATCTGACAGGGCGATGACTGTTCCCAACCCCAGATTCAACTCTCTCTGGTCGCGTGTGAGGAAATCCTCCCATCGCGAAGGATCGTCGCTTCGCCCTCTTTCCCTGAGCCTTGCATATCGGGTATTGGGTGAGGCATGGATCGCAACCAAGACAGTGTTTTGCGCCTTTTCCCTAAAGAAAAAGAACTCCTCGACGTTTCTCAGCCCTTCCACCACAACTATGTCTGCATTAGTACCCATAATTTTCTCAAAGGTTCTTTCCGCTATGACCGCCCTCCCGTACCTCTCGCGTAACTCCAAAGACAGTCTCCCAAGCGTCTCGTCTGTGGTGTCTAGACCCTTCTCAACAGCATATTCTCTGAGAACATCACCCATCCTGAAAACGAGGATCCCCATTGTCTCGGCAACCTTTGAGAAAACAGTTTTCCCACTGCCAGGAAGCCCAGTAACCATTATGATTGTTTTGGCAACACTTCTACTCATAAACTACCAAGAAGATTGCAGAAAAATAACCAAATAAATTAAACGTTACCTAGTGAAAAAGACTCTTAGTCAAATTCGGAGGACTTTTCTTCCTCTTCTCCTTTCTTCTCTTTCTCGCCTTTCTTCTCCTCTAGCTTTGACGCAGAGATTATGTCGTCGATCCTAAGTATCATTGATGCAGCCTCTGTCGCCACCTTGATGGCGTGATCCTTCACTGCTAGTGGCTCGAATACGCCTAGAGATATCATGTCGGCAACGCCACCATTGACAACGTCGACGCCGTAGCCCCACTTCGAGGAGTCTTCGTGGGCCGCCCTGAGGTCAGCAATTATGTCGATGGGGTCTAGACCCGCGTTTTCCGCAAGTGTCCTTGGAATGCTCTCAAGGGCATTTGCGAATGCCTCGACGGCCAGTTGTTCTTTTCCTCCTACTTCTGGAGCGTATTTCCTAAGCTCCCTGGCAAGCTCGGCCTCGATGGCTCCTCCTCCCGGCAATATGTAGGGGTTCCTGAGTACGTCTGCTACGGCATAGAGAGCATCCTTGATCGCTCTTTCTGCCTCGTCGACTGCCCTCTCGAATCCGCCCCTTACTAGTATTGTGACGCTCTTGGGGTTGGGGCATCCCTCTACGAAGACCATCTTCTCGTCTGCGACCTTCCTCTCCTCGACGAGCTCAGCTGTTCCGAGGGTCTCGGGCGAGATGTCCTCTACACGTGTAAGTATCTTCGCTCCAGTAGCACGGGCAAGCTTCTCCATATCACTCTTCTTAACACGCCTAACAGCCATAATACCGGCCTTAGCAAGATAATACTGAGCAACATCATCAATACCCTTCTGACAGAAAACAACATTAGCACCACTCTCCTTAATCTTCTCTACCATGTCCCTTAGTATCTTTTCTTCCTCCTCTAGGAACTGGTGCATCTGTTCTGGAGACGAAATCCTGATCTCGGCGTCGATCTCTGTCTTTTCAACCTCGAGCGGGGCGTCCAGCAAAGCGATCTTAGCATTGACAACTCTCTTGGGCATCGCAGGGTGAACAACTTCCTTGTCAACTACAACGCCGTATATCAGCTGTGTGTCTAGGAAAGCTCCACCCTTCTTCTTGATTATCTGGATGTTGTCCACGTCTACCCTTATTTGTCCATTTACCTGCTCAGCTACCTGTGTAACCGCCTTGACTGCAATCTCTGCGAAATAGTCTCTAAGCGTCGCTATAGCCTTGCTACGCATGGAGGTTGCAGCGACCTTCTTGAGAGTATCCATGTCTTTCAGGTCAACCTTGATTGCCTTGCTCTTGAGTATCTCCCTTGCCTTTTCAGAAGCCTTCTTGTATCCAGAAACAATGACTGTTGGGTGAATGTTCTTCTCGAGAAGCTTCTCGGCCTCCTTCAAAAGCTCGCCAGTTAGAACGACGGCAGTGGTTGTTCCGTCGCCTACCTCCTTGTCCTGGGCCTTTGCCACCTCAACCATCAGTTTCGCGATCGGGTGCTGAACGTCCATCTCGTCTAGAATAGTCGCTCCATCATTGGAAATAGTAATGTCTCCAAGAGTGTCGATGAGCATCTTGTCCATTCCCTTTGGACCAAGAGTAGTCTTGATTGTTTCAGAGATAGCTTTGGCAATCATTATGTTTAGGTGAAGCGCCTCTCTACCTGCCTGCCTAGACGTTCCTTCCTTAAGTATCAAAACCGGTACACCACCAACCTGCGCCACCGACGCCATACTACCACCTTCTAACGTTGCCATTTTTATGCGCCTTCGGACAAGAATAAATTATCGCTTCTATAAAAACTTTACTCACGAGAATGCTCCCATCTACTATTTAAAAAATGAATGAGAGTTCATATAACTAAGGCTGAGAACAAAAACACATAAACCCTGAAAGATTTATGACAACTTTCAATTCATTTTATTTCTGCCGAAAAGAGTACTACTAGAGCGACTACATGCATGGTATAGCACTTGTCCGCGCGCGGAGCAAAAACAGAGGGGGTAACCTCCACTCTGATGCAGTGGTCACCGCTGGTGCCACATATTTACCCCCTGCGTTAGACTCTAACTTTTAATTTATTCGTTCCCGGTACAGATAACATTTCAACAGAGATATCCACGGGAACTCATTCCTCACCGTCCTATATCACGATAAAATTCTCTGTTTTTACTTTTGCAAAGATTTCTGGCTTCAGGTGCGAGGAAATGTTCTTCAGATTTCACGACATGTTTATGGGTATTGTAAAGAAAAGGCTTCACGTTGCACAGATATATAACAATGTAACAGAGACATGAAGAGACACAAAGAAATATCTATTCTTTCCTTAGTTGAATTACGATGAGGAATTTTCCCATAACCGCTTTTAATGACCATCCCGAAGAGAGTATATAAATAACTCTTGTACCACACACTGAGAAGATGTTAACAAATAGGCAAAAACTGTTACTATGCGAGTTCGCGGAAAACCGCCCTCCCCACAAAAAATTTAAACCTCGACAGATATTTTTCCTTCTTGGACGTATGCAAATCATGGGGCCGTAGTCCAGCCTGGAAGGATGCCTGGCACGGTTAACGCAGGACTTGGGATCTCGAGACGAGAGCCCAGGTGGTCCGGGGTTCAAATCCCCGCGGCCCCACCACTTTTTCCTGAAAAATAGAGGCTTCTTGCTATTATCGTCAAAGAATAGGGGTTGGTGCGGGGGCCGGGATTCGAACCCGGGCAGGCCTACGCCAGCGGAGCCTAAGTCCGCCCCCTTTGTCCTAGCTCGGGCACCCCCGCCAAGCTTGTGACCAGAAATAATCTTAGTAGATAACCTTTAAGGTTTTCGCTTTGTCATGGATGTGTTATGGTCTTTCTTGGGGAAACAGTTCCTTTTCGACGTCGATGTGTTTTTCTAGGTGTTTCTTCAGCTTGGTGATTGTGTCGACTGGTGTTGGGTCTGTTTTTAGCTTGAGGGCGGTTGCGACTGAGATGAGGTCCAGCCTGAATACTAAGTCGAGCAGTTCGCATATTTTCTTGCCGCTGTACCGTGGTTCGGGTAAGAAGTTTATCGTGGGTATGTTGTTGGCCTCTAGGTGTTTTATGAGGAACTCTATTCTCGTTGTCATATAGTATTGTTCCTGGCTGCCCCTGATTATTGTCGCAAAGAACTTGTCTGAAGCTTCTTGTCTCCAGCCCATTATCTCGTTGTGGTTTGCTTCTGGGAGGTCCAGGTAGAATGCGTGGATTTTTGCGTTTTCGTTTAGCTGTGTTTTGAACCTGTAGCCTACAGAGATGTAGGGTCTATAGGAGTATATGAGGGGTGTTAGTCCTTTTTCTATGTTGCTGAAAAAGTCTTTAGCATCCTCGATTGTCTTCATGAGGGCTTCGTCTCTGGTGGCTTTCATGTTTTCTGCGCATTCTGAGAGCTGTTTGAGGAGCCCGACATCTCCGGTTATGGTTTCTGTGATTGATAAGAGGGCTGCCGCCATGTATGGGAAAGCCGCCCTTGGCTGGAAGCCTTGTGGCAGGGAGACCACTGGGACAGAGTTCTTTTCCGAATATTTCTGAAGAAGGCCTCCCGATGTTACAGAGATTATGGGGATTTTCCTTTGGAGGGCTTCTCCGAAAACCCTGAGTGTTTCTTCTGTGTTTCCAGAGTAGCTTACAGCTATCAGGAGGTAGCTACTATCTACGAACTGTGGAAGGATGGAGTCGCGGACTAGGAATATAGGAAGATTGGAGGTATCATAGAGGACGTCTTGTAAAAATAGGCCGCCGATGAATGACCCACCCATTCCACTTATCACGATGCCTTTGATGTCTCGGGGGATTTTCTCTAAGAGTTTAGGCACACGGAAATAGGCGCCCAGCGCGTGGAGCAATGAGTCGGGGAAGGTCGCAACGTTTACCAGCATGCGGGACTTGTCGACGTTGCCTGAGCCTGGAGATATCTTCTCATATAGCTCGTTGTAAATCTTAGACATGTGGATGATTGCAAGGAACATGTATAAAAAGATAAAGATTTACGTTCGGGAATTAATTATCATTTCGAGGGCCTTTTCTTCTTGAAGCTTGTGTTCAACCCATTCCTTCATATCCCTAATGGTGAGTGTACCGCTGGAGAGCTCTTTCTCGCCAATAATGATGACGAAGCGGGACCCCTTTTTCGAGGCATATTCTAGTGCCTTTGCCAGGCTCCTATCTGTGCCTTCTACTATGACTTTTAACCCTTCCCTTCTGAGCTTTTTAGCTATCTCGACGGCTTTTGCTACTGTTTCCTGTTTTTTGGCTAGGGGTATGATATACACGTCGACTTCGTTGTATGTTATCGTGGGTTTCCCTTGGAGCTTTAGAACCTCGAGAAGCCTGTCGACACCTATAGCCATGCCTGTTGCCGGCAGCTTGGGGCCGCCCAGCGTGCTTACAAGATCATCGTATCTTCCTCCACCCGCTATGCTACCAACGTCGCTAGATGTTTTTGGCTTTACCTCGAAAACGAAGCCCGTGTAGTATCCTAGCCCTCTTACAATCGAGTAATCAACTTTTACGTTGACGCCGTAGACACTTTTCAGGAGATCGACAACCCTACTTAGGTGGTCTAGCCCTTGTTTGCCTTCAGGGGTACTGAGCTCTATGTCGAGTCTCGACTCTTTTAGCTTGATGAGCATTTGGCTTGACTTTTCCCTGGCGACACCTATCTTTTCGAACTCATCTATGATGTAGGACTCTCCAAATTTGTCTAGCTTGTCCAGTATCCTGAGCGCGTCGGGTAGTCTTTCTTGTGCTACACTATTTGACAATAAAATGTCTTCGACAACCCTACGATCATTGACGCTTATCTCAAACTCTTGGACACCGCTCTCCGTCAGGGCGTCGTACGTCACTGCAACAACTTCGGCGTCACCTTCCGGCCCAGCCACCCCGAAAAGCTCTATCCCAGCTTGCCAAAACTCTCTTAGTCTGCCCCTCTGTGGCTCCTCATAGCGCCAGACAGGCTGAATATAGTAGAAACGTATAGGCTTCGCCAGGTCTGGCTTTGATGCAACTATCCTCGCTATAGGCGTAGTCATCTCGAATCTTAGTCCCAGCTCTCTGCCAGCCTTATCCTTGAAATAGTAGATTTGATTTACTACTTCCTCCCCCGCCTTCGCCTTTAAGAGTTCTAGGTACTCAAATGCCGGCGTAATTATCTCGCCATAGCCATAGCTCTCAAAAACCTTCCTTATCTTTTCTGACACCAGCCTTTTTACGTAAGCCTCCTCTGGAAGCCAGTCCCTGGTACCCCTCGGCGACTGAAGTAACATACCCCCCACTTAAACAGCTACAAAACAATTCTTCCTACATATATATTATCCTTGTTTCGCAGGATCCTGACCTTGACCTTTCTTCCTATAGGCGGCTCGCCCAGTACACCAACAATGCTTACAACCCTATCACGGGCAACCCCGAGCCACTGCCCCCTAAGCCATCCCCAATAAACAACTTCGACACTTGTCCTTTCGCCTACCTGGAAAGCTATTGGAAACTGTTTGGCCTTCCTAATGCCGAAGTCCCTCGGCGATAACTTTAGGCGAACCCCGAACTGTTCTTCCCACTTAGATAGCTCCCTATAGAACTCGCTCCAACTCAAAGGCTTGACCCCGGGCGGGCGCCTACCATACTTGTGGGCTTCATATTTTTGTACCCCAAGCGGCGGAACTCTCTTCCCCGCGCCAATCCTTAGTGCCCATTCAATTATCTTTGGTATTTCATGGTCATTTATGCCTGGCACCCATACGGGGGCAACTAGCAGATCGATCTTCGTAGATGAAGCAATATATTCTGCAACATCCACTATTCTCTTCACATCGAGCCATGGTGTATCAGAGAGCCGTTTTGCGAGTTCTGGGTCTAGCGAATCTACAGAGAGATTGATTCTGTCGAGGCCAGCCTCGTCAAGCTGGTCAACCAGTCGCCTGTTTAGAAGGGCACCATGGGTCTCAATTGCGATTGTCTCTGCTAAACCCGACTCTCTCAAAAGTCTTACAAGCTTAACGATGTCCCTGTACGTCAATGGATCCCCTACCGCATCGATATATGCGTGTGCTTTTTCAAGCTCCTTTACCCTTGTAACATGTTTAAACCACTCTACTAGGTACTCTGCGTCCACCACGAACTCTGTTTGCCTATTAGTTGATTTTGGACCTGCATTTACGCTACAAAAAATACAGGAAAGTGGACAAAAAGAAGAGGGTCTGACTTGCAGAAGATTTGTTCCTCTGTCGACTATTCCAAAAGCTATGTGTCCGATAAGAGGGATCCCAGAAGATATTTCATGGAAGTATCTGGCCATATAGTTTCCCGCCTTGACTACTCATCCAAATAAGTCGAACTCTTCTCTTTCTTCTTCCTCTTTTTCTTTCTTCTTCTTAAACATCTCTTTGAATTTCTGGAGTAGCCCCTCTTCTTCTCCCTCTTCTTCAAAATACTCTGCCTCTTCAAACATAGATTTGAGGGTCTTGATATGAGACAAACGCCTAAACACGAAGAACCCTATAGCCAGGGACAAAGCCAAAAAAACTGCGATGGAGACTGTTTGGTAGAGACCCAGCCTTAAGAATCCAATATCGAGAAAAACGTCGAGAAAAATGTCTATATTGGGTTCTCCCTCGTATACATTTTTCTTGAAGACAAGCCCCCCATAGCTAACAATTATAGTTATGTTGCTTCCGAGGGGGATAGGTATATTTCTGAGTACACCTGTCCCAGCAGCATCAGTAACAGTTGAACTTACAAACGAGTTTCTACCAGAAACAACCGTTATTGTAACGTTTGCCCCAGGCAAAGCCTTGTCGAACCACCCGTGAACCTTTACTGTGAAGGTTTTAACCCTGGCTGTGACATTTATAGAGCCTTCTTCAACTTGTCTGGGGAGAAGCTGTATCGATGCTACCTCTAGCCCTTGACACTTTATCTTTAGCTGGGCGCTGTCCTGTGGTATGTATCTGAACAGTGCCTGTCCACTACTAATCTGTTGGACATAAGAGAGATGCCCTACAGTCAGGTTTGCCACGCAACCATATAGAGGCTTCCCGTCAAGGTCTTGGGCATTAAGCTGGACATCAAAGACTGGAACAAGGAGGTTCATTTTTCCTTGAACTATGCCATCAAAATTATATGTCCATTTGTATCCAGAGTATTCCACTGTAGCTGTGAAAATGCCATTTGATGGCAAGAACCCAAGAAGCTCATTAACTGTCGGGGCTGGGCTAGAGGTTTTCAGATATTTTATAACGACGGGACCGCCACCCCCCTGGTAGAGCACAGTTATAGACATGTTTGCAGGAAGCATAGAGGCGCCTTTGGGCGCCACATACAGGTAGGAATTCCTAAAATTTGTCTGGATGTCTACTTGCTGAGAGTTGATCGCGAATTCATAGCTGAAGACATCGTTCAAAATGCTACTTTTTATCTTTAAGATGTAGCGGCCGAAATCCTGCCTAAAACCATAGTTGATGATAAAAGTGCCTTCCCGTGATGGAGCAACTTGGATAACCTCGTTGAATGGGGTTACAAGTGTAAAGGAGAGATCCTGTGAATATAGGGGCTCATAGTCGATACTTGTTACCTTTACGACTACGTTCGCATATATAGGGAGAACCACCTCCACGTTTCTCTGTTGCGCATCCACCTTGACGTCCTGCTCCAAAATTTTCCTACTCCCATATTTCGCTTCCAGTTTCAAAGTGTCTAGCGGGGGCTGATTTATCACCAGTTTATCTGATCTAAGGAGTGAAAGATTACCTAGAATCTTGCCCTTGTAAAGCACATTAACAGTTGCATTGAGCCCAATGGGCGACAGGCCATTCAATGTCTTGAATAGAAGCGTTACCTGGCTTATTACTGGTAAAACCTTCTCTAGCCTAGAAGATGAAGGGGTTACCGAGAATTTGTCATTTATCTCTACTTTTGTCGTTAGCCCAGTAAAAATAAGATAGTAGTCAAACGTTCCAAAGGGTAGATATACAGTGGGCTTATCCCAGCTGAACGAGACCTTACAGTTTCCCACAGTAAAGTAGCCACTATAATTGGTCAATGGAAGTGGGGGACTGTCACTAGTATATACCCCGACAGTGATGCTTGTAATATTTACTCGGAGAATAAGCTCGCCGCTAGTCACGTTTGTAGGACGGTTATACACCAAGACATCACAATACTTCACGGAGACATTGTATACGCCGTAGCCCGTCAGGTTCGCGACAAAGTCTATGCCTCTCTTCGATATGCTTACATTCCCATAGCTAAAAGTGGTAACTATAAGCTGTGGATTCAGTATGTCAAGCCGAAACTTGTTGCCATTAAAATCCAAGACGTGAACCGTTATGTTGACATATGTTATGTTTCCTGCCAGCTTGTCTGGAAAATTTCCCCTAGGAACATATACACGTGCAGATATAGAATACATGCTGAGCAATACAAAAACGACGAGACAGACTTTTGGCATCAGTGAAACTTTTGTTTTCACAGCAAGATGTAGAAGTCCATTTCTAGGTATAAATTAATAGCGTGAGGTAACAGGCGCTTTCAGCGCACCCGCTAGGACAAGGATAGAACATCGACTTTTGCAAAGACTTTTATATACATGGTTTACATGGGTTTTAGAGAATACAGGCACGGTGAATACATATGGCTGTTGACCAATCTGCTTTGGCAAAATACCAGCAAACCCTAGATGAACTAAGAGGAGTCTCCCTCACACTCCAACAGTACAAGGCTAGACTCCTCGAGATCGAGAAGACCCTCAAAACCCTTGAACAATCGCAGTCACAATTTGTATACAAGGCTATGGGAAGCCTGCTTATCCAGACCCCTAAAGATGAAGTAGTAAAGGAGCTGAGTTCCGAGAAAGAGTTGCTCCAACTTAGGATAGACGAGTTTTCCAAGCGTGAAAAACTTCTCCGAGAAAGGCTTGCCTCTCTTGAGAAGCAGCTAAGATCGCCTGCAACGGCTGGAGGAGCAGGATAATGGCTAGTCGTGAAACAAAGGCCCAAGTAAAAGATCCAAAGCTCTCTGAGTTGGAGGAAATATCTCTAAAAATGTTGGAGAGTATTTTGACAGAGATCTACGGCATGTTTCCCGAAGACGAAAGCCTCGAAGTCACACTTAAGGTAGAGATAGACGAGGACTGGCCTTACCAGTTTGTAGTAAACGGAGAGGTCAGTTCAAGAATTTTGGACAAGAAGACGCTGGAAAGTACGCTCAACAAGGTAATAGACAAATACGTTAGCCTTGCAGAAGAAGAACTACGCAAAAAGGGAGTAAAAAGCATATAAAAATGGATAAGAATGTCTCTGAAAGACCAGCTGGCAAAGCTTGAAAAGATTCTCGTAAATGTCAACGGAGAAGTCACTGTAACCTCTCATACTAACTGTGACCCAGACGGGGCCGCATGTAGCTTTCTAGTAGCCGAGCTAATTAGGAAAATAGGTGTCCCCGCAAAAGTCTGTTTTCCAGAGGGGGTAAGCAAAGTCACAAAAAGAACGCTGGATAAAGTTGGAATCAACTGGGAGAAAGAGTGCCCCGTAGAGTCTAACATGTTCGTTCTCTGCGACTTCTCTAACCCCCTCCTCTTACAGCATCTCCAGAACAGGCTCCTTCAACCAGAATCCCAGCTGATAATCATCGACCACCACTTTCCCCCTGGGCTACTTGTGGAAAAAGCTGTTTTGACATTCCTTGAAAATGAGCCTGCAAGTACTATTATAGCTACAAAGCTATTGATGGAGCGCAAAGCCAAGATATCTGGTCCGTTGGCGTCCCTGGCAATAGCTGGGATCCTCTTCGACACGAAGAGACTCCAGTATGCCACGATTGGAACCTTCCAGGCGCTTTCATGGCTCCTCAGCATGAACGGCGACTACAAGCTAGCCTACGATTCCATCTCTGAAGAAGTCGTCGATAGGTCAGAAAAAATTGCTCGACTAAAGGGGCTTCTCAGAAGCTCTGTTATCGATGTCTGTGGATACATTGTGGCGTATACTGAAGTCAGCGCAAATGAGGCAAGCGTCTCCAGGCTACTGATCAGTGCAGGCGCAGACATTGCTATTGCTGTGGGCGGAAAAAAAGAGCTCAGGGCAAGCATGAGGGTATCTGATGAGCTTCAAAGGATTGGAGTCGACGCTGGAGAAATTGCAAGAATCATAGCTGAAAAAATCGGCGGAGAGGGAGGCGGCCATAAAGGCGCTGCAGGCATAAACAAGGCTACAATAGAAAAAGGCGAAAAACGGCTAATACTCAGCGAAACATTGAACTATGTTTCTAGAAAACTATGCAGTAAAACCTAGGAAAACTACGCAACTATCTTTTCTGGAGCAGCTATTGGTATCTCATAGGTTGGCGTTAAGACCTTCAGCTTGTAGACCTCCACCTTCTTTATTGGATAAATCTTCTTGGCCTGCATCTGTATATCCGTGGCTATTGTTCCCAGGACAACCTGCTGAACAAACGTTGCAAAGTCAAGCTGAGAGGCTCTTTCCTCAATAATCTGGAACATTATTTTGCGTATAGCCTTCTTCTGTGAGGTCTTTATCCTTGAAAGCGTAACAGCCATAGTCATCACGCGTAGTTTGATCCCGTCCTTCGTCTGGACATCCATAATGGCGTCTACCCTGCTCGTGCCCCTGCGTACAAGGCTCCTAATGTAGTCCCTCGTGATTTCCATCTGCTTGAGCTGTGTTAATGCGATTCCATCGTCTACCTTGACGATTTGGAACTTTAGCTTTATGTGGAGCTGGGAAACGTCCTTAGTTATATCATAGAAGCTGACCTCGATTGTCCTCCCGAGAGCCTTTTCTGGCTCATCCGCTGGTATAAGTCCTAGATTAGCAAACCCGAAGTACTTTGGCGCTAGGACTCTGATCCATTTCTTCATTGACCATTTGTCCTTTGTCCTTGGCTTCGCGCTACTCATAACACTATCCTTTCGAAGACAACTAACACATCTTTATTAGTTTTTTGCTAATGCACGCTTTGTAATCTAGTTCAGAAAGAGTCTAGGTGATACTGGTAACTCGGCTTAATCTTGTCTTCTCTCCCCTCCTTAACCGCCCTAACTATTTCCTCAAGGTTCCTGGTACGGTACAGCTCGAGAACCCAGGATCTACGCCTATATGCTGACTTTTCCCGTGGATTTGTCACGTCTATGATCTCGTAGATTTTTGCGGTTTTCCCGGGAAGATAGCCCAGAACCCTCCCTATACGTTGAATCATCTGCCTGCCTTCACCTGTCCCCTCGTATATAACGGCTACGTCCGCGTCTGGAACAGTTATTCCCTCGTCAAGGACAGTAGTAGTTACGATTATGTTTGATCTTCCATCGACAAAATTCCTGAAGGAATTTTCCCTCTTTGCTTCCGGAGTCTCGCCTGTTATAAGTTCAGCCTTGTAGCCTTTTTGTCTCAGCACTTCGAAAAGTTCGTTCGCTGTCTGGAGATACTGTGTAAAGATGATGATTTTCCCATTTTTGTGTCTCTCCAGCAAATCTAAAAGCTTTTTTATTTTCTCCTTTGGCCCCTCTACAAAAAATGCGTCCATAACCTCGATTGGCGCCACTACCTTTAAAGATACAAGATCCTCATAGGTGAGCTTGTACAGCAGTTCTCCGCAAAGCTCGAAGAGAAGAGCCTCGTTTCTGTCCCTACGCTCAGGAGTCGCGGACAGTGCAAGCCTATACAGCGCATCTATTTGTAGGGCGACCTGTTTAAACGTCGATGCTGGAACGTGGTGTGCCTCGTCAAATATGGCTAGCTCAAAACGTGACCTTAACGAATCAATATACTTAGTAGCACTTGCATATGTCGCCACAGTTATATCCCGGATCTTTTGCTCGCCAGCACCAAGCACGCCAATAAAGCTACGCGGAATACCCAGATACTTTTCAAAATAGGTTATCCACGTCTCCAACAGCTCTTTCGTAGTAACAAAGACAATAGTTGGGAGACGCAGATCATGGATTGCCTGTAGAGCAATGAAAGACTTTCCACCCCTTGTAAAAATGGCTACAGTGCCTCTACGCTTCCTAGACCAAAGCCTGTAGACCTCTTCCTGATGCGGCAAGAGAGAGAAATTACGTTGCATAGTGATCGAGATAGGGGACCTTTCCTCGAAAACCCTTGTCACCGAAAAGCCAATATCATGGAAAAACTTCTCAAATTTGTCGAGAAGAGCAACAGGGGTAAAGAACTCTTTCTTGTGCCAGTCTACCCGGACAACCCTTATTCTCCTCTCTACAAGCTCTGTGCCCTCAAACTCGCCCTCACCGCTTAAAACAGCTTTCTCAATGTAATATTTAAGCGTGCCAAGCTCGGAAACCTTGGAAAAAAGCAACTTGTCCAAATAGCTAAGCTTCCAGACAAGTTCACCATTTTCCCTTCTAACCTCCACCTTTAAAAGACCCCTGTCAAAATCCACCTCTAAGCCGTACTTCTCACGGAGAAGCTCCACCACCTTTTGGACAAACATCACAGACTTCAGCCTTAGACTCCCGCCATCAAATACCACGGCCTCTCCTAGCTCACTGTCACCCGCTAGCTTGTCTAACAGGCTTCCAGGAATACCCAGAAGCCTCAAGTCAGGACCAATCCTAGCCTTCTGTTTAAAGTCATCCAACATGGACAATACAAGGGACACTTCCCTATCCCCAAGAGTAGATAGTCTTTTAAGCCTAGCCAGAATTCTTGCCACTTCCCCCTTATCCTTTCTCTCCAGTTTTTCAGGAGAAATAGACCAGCTTTTTTCCTCTGGGTTATAATTGGCAATCTCCCTTGCCAGCCTCAAAAATTCCTGGAACTCCTCCTCGGACAACCCCCTCCTCTTAAAAAAGGAAATATTGGGCGCAGTCAGCCCCCCATAGTTAGTCGTCATTTTTGTCTGAGATCACCTCCCTCATCATCTAACTTCTCCATAGACATTTAACGTTAAAAAGCCTTCGCAACTCCTCATAAAAATTTATCCGAAATTTTTCTCCGCAGAAGCGAATTTTTCTCTGCAAGCTCCCGCACAGCCTTCTCTACCGGATAACTTGGGTCAAATTTTCCATGCACAATAAAGCCGCTTTTACCCTCCCTCAACCTTTTTAGACGGAAATGCTTCCTCTCAAGCACCGTCGCAAGAGAAACGCCAAGCCTCCTGGCAACCTCTTCTTCCCGTCCAACAATATACCACTCGATGTGGCCCTCCCTCGTCGGCTGGATAAATTGAAGAAACTTGTTAACCCCGGGAACCCTCTGACCCCTCCGTATATCTGCTAGAAACACCCTACCAGCATATAGAGGAAACTCTTTCTCGGCTGGCGTTAAAGGGCTCAAAGGAACTGTAATCTTTACATTGAATTCTAGCTGGAAAACAAGCTTCACAGCCGTAGATGGACTCGCCCAAATAACCTCGTACCATAACAGCTCCAGTCTACAAATGTCCATCCTAGTCAATACAATGGAGGGGGCCACTTCTTCCTCAAAGAATATATCTATGTCGCTATCCTTGTGAACATCGCCCCTAGCCACACTTCCAACCACACATGGCTCCGGTCGCAGAGCCTCAAGACATGTCAAGACCTCCACTGCTCTCCTACGCAACGCATTGAGGATTTCCCAATGCTCCTCGCTATAAATCACATATCTCTCGCTATTTCCCCTTCTCTGCCACACCCTTCTCAGCTCCCCTAATCTGACGTGAAAGCTGTATAACCTGCAACAATGTTATTAGGGCCCGACCAATCTCCGTCAGCTCTTCAAAGGTCTCAGAAGTCGACAATGGCATGATCAGAGAATTAATCTTCTGTACTGCGGCCTGCTCTAGGCTTGACAGCACCATGTCAGCCTTGACCCGGCTCTCCTCTTCGTCGCTAGACACGATAACAAATCTTTGTCCACACTTGGGACAAACAACTTCCCCAGACTTCAGCTTGAAAAGTGGAACCTTGCAAGTAGGACACATCATATCCAGCATTGTTGCTCCAGACTTTAACAGAGAAGCCATCTTCGATAGTAACTCTTTTTCATCCTTCGCCATGACCATGCGCCAAGATATTTAGGCAACAAGGCTATAAAATAAGTGGTGATGAAATGGAGGACATAACAATCTATGGAAAAATCATAGATGAGTACGAAACAGAGTGCCCCATATGTATTGTGGGCAGAATGCACGTAAGAGAAGTTGAATACGAGCTACCTCACATCGGAAAAGCATTGATAATCTCGAAAAAATGTACACGCTGTGGCTACAAGAAAAACGACATAATACCACTCAACATAAAGAAACACCAGCGGATATACATAAGGATAGAGAAAACCCAAGACCTCTACACAAAGATCCTAAGATCCCCAACAGCAACAATTTACATACCAGAACTAGGCCTCGAACTCAGGCCAGGAATAGATGCCGAAATGTTCATAACAAACATAGAAGGCATTTTACATCTCTTTATCGATGCACTCAAAAGAATAGAAATACTCGCACAGACCGACACCTCCCAGGCACAAGAAAAAATAGCACAAGCACTAGACCCAGGCACGTCCTACACAGTAATCATAGACGATCCACAAGGAACAAGCACAGTCCTAGACAGGCCAAACAGCGCCACACAGATAACCATTGAATATGTAGAATAACCCGCCGAATGGCGGGCCCGCCGGGAATCGAACCCGGGACCTGCGGCTTAGGAGGCCGCCGCGCTTCCTGACTGCGCTACGGGCCCATTGATTATCTTTCTACAAGTCTTAGAGATACTATTAATTTTTTTCGCAGTACATTGACGTTGACTGATTATGGGATTCGGGGAAAATATCTCCGGAACGACTAGAGAATTTTGTGTTAGATTCGCTGGCTAAATTACCTCTATTTCTACCCTGACAGATGGAGGAACACGGGTTCTCAGCAGAAGCCTCGTAGCCCTCTCGTCCGCATCCAAGTCTATCAGTCGCTTGTGGATACGCATCTCGAACCTGTCAAAGGTTTCATAGCCCTGCCCCGAGGGTGCGCGACGCGTAACCACCTTAAGCTTTTGGACGGGTAGCGGTATTGGTCCCCTCATCTTTACACCAGTCCTCTGCGCTATCTGCCGTATCTCTTCGCATACGGCGTTCAAGTCTTCTATGTTTGTGCTACTGAGACGGATACGAACCTTGCTCGGCATACAGATCGCCCAAAAAAGTGAAAAACATGTATTTATTTACTTTTCGCTAAAAAGAAACAGCCTGGATGTTTAGTATCCTTCAGCCTTCTTGACGTCGATGACTACTCCAGCAGCGATTGTCCTGCCAGAGTCTCGCACTGCGAAGCGGCCTAGCGGTGGGAACTCGCTGTATTTCTCAATCACGACGGGTTTTCTTGGCTTGAAGCGTACAATGGCAGAGTCGCCCTGTTTTATGTACTGTGGCTTCTCCTCTGCAACGCTACCGGTGCGTGGGTCTAGCTTTTGGAGTAGCTCTTCAAAGGTAACTGGGACTGTTGCTGTGTGGACGTGGAGCACTGGCGTGTACCCCGCGGCTATAGCTGTCGGGTGGAATAGAACAAATATACGTCCAGTGAACTCCTCGACCACGGTTGGTGGGTTAGTTGTGTGACCAACTACGTCTCCACGCCTTATCTGAGCCTTCTCAACGCCTTTAACGTTAAATCCAATGTTGTCTCCAGGTATGGCTTCCTGTAGCGGTGTGTGGTGTGTCTCGATAGACTTTACTTCGCCAACTACCTTGGGCGGGTTAATGATAACCTTGTCGTTGACGCGGAGGACACCTGTCTCTACACGTCCAACTGGGACTGTTCCTACACCTTTAATGCTGTAGACGTCCTGTATTGGAATCCTGAGCGGCTTGTCGATGGGCCTCTGGGGCTCTTTGAACATGTCAAACGCTTCGAGTAGGCATGGACCATTGTACCAAGGCGTCTTCTCAGGAGTCCTCTTAGTTATGTTTACTCCCTCCCAGGCAGATGTTGGCACGAAGGGTATCTCGTCAACTTTGTATCCGACCATCCTCAGGAGCTTTACAAGCTGATTCTTAATCTCCTCATACCTCTGTTGGCTGTAGTTAACAGTGTCCATCTTGTTTATTGCAACAACCAGCTGGTCTACTCCCATCGTCTTGGCGAGGAACACGTGTTCACGTGTCTGACCAGCAGGGCTGATGCCTGCTTCAAACTCTCCCTCCTTTGCAGACACGACAAGCATTGCGACGTCTGCCTGACTTGCGCCAGTGATCATGTTCTTTACGAAGTCCCTGTGTCCGGGAGCGTCAATCAGTGTAAAGAAGTACTTCTTGGTCTCAAATTTGTAGAAACCAAGGTCAATAGTGATACCCTTTTCACGCTCCTCCTTCAGCCTGTCAAGGACCCATGCATATTTCCAGGTCTCTCTGCCGAGCTTTTTGGCCTCTTCTTCGTACTGCTGTAGCAACCTAGGGTCTACTGCTCCCATTTCGTATAGGAATCTACCCATCAGTGTACTCTTACCATGGTCTATGTGTCCAATCACTACTAGGTTTAAGTGGGGCTTCTTTTCCGACATATCTTGCACCCGTTGCAAAAACTGTGTTGTAACTGAAATATATAAGTTTCTCGCCCATGGTGGCGGCTTAACCGTCATGTCACAATAAAAACGTTTTTAAACTATTATGGCTTGAAACTGTTTGAGGCTGGTCGGATGAAAGTTCCCAACGTTATACGTACATACTGTCCTAAGTGCAAGACCCACACGGAGCACGAAGTAATGCTGTATAAGGCTGGGAAAAGGAGGACTCTTGCTGAGGGACAGAGGCGATATTTGAGGAAGCAGAAGGGGTATGGATCTAAGCGTAAGCCTGAGCAGAAGAGGACAGCGAAGGTAACCAAGAAAATGGTGCTGAAGCTGAGATGCAAGGTTTGCGGGTACACTTATCACAAGGAAGGTATACGCCTTAAGAAGCTCGAGATAATTGAGAAGGTGAAGTAGCATGGAGAAATACTCCAACCTGATACCTCAGCCCCAGACAAGATTTGTAAAGATACGATGCCCCGACTGTGGCACAACGATGGTTACGTATAGCCATGCATCAATTGCGGTTAAGTGTCCTAAGTGTGGGAAAGTCCTTGTGGAGCCTACTGGGGGCAAAGCGCTGATAGTGGCAGAAATTGTGGAAGTTCTTCGTTGAATCAGGGTATCTGTCCTTCTTTAGAGGAGAACCTCAGAAATATTCTAACTCTTTGAGGATAAAAGTCGCACAACTGTAAGCACTGCTACGAAGTACATATATACTCTTTTACAGCCCATTGTAGAGGTGGTTGATGTGGTTCGGAGACGTGAGCCAGTACCAGACGTAAATGAGCTAGTTGTTGGGACGGTTACTGAGATTCAGGACCACGGTGCATTCGTGTCGCTTGACGAATATGGAGGTTTGAAGGCATACATACCGCTGGGTGAGGTTAGCCATTCCTGGTTTAAGAATATCCGTGACGTCTTGAAAGTTGGACGGAAGTATGTCCTTAAGGTCATTAGGGTGGACAAGAACAGGAAGCTAGTGGATGTTTCTTTGAGGAGGGTCTCTGACAAAGAGCGCAGGGAGAAGCTAATTGAGTGGAAGAGGGCTCAGCGTGCGGAAAAGATGCTTGAGATTGCGGCGCAGAAGCTGAAGAAGAGCCTTGACGATGCCTACCAAGAAGCTGGCTGGAAGTTAGAGGACCACTATGGCGAGATTTTTAGGGGGTTTGAGGAGGCGGCTGGAAGAGGAGAGGAGGCGCTTGTGGAGGCTGGGGTGCCTAGACAGTGGGCGAGAGTACTGGCTGAGTTGGCAAAGCAGACAATTAAGCCGAAGACTGTAAGGATAGCGGTGGAGATTAAGCTTCAATGTGTGTCTGGCGGTATAAATGCAATAAAGGACGTGTTGACTGGATGGCAAGAAGAGATATCTGTGCCGAACAATGCCACAATTAAGGTTTACACTCTTGGTGCCCCGAGGTATAGGCTCGACGTGGAGGCGTCGAGCTACAAGGAAGCGGAGAAGCTCCTTTCAGAAATACTTTCCCTTATAGAGAAAAAGGCTCAGAAACAGGCTTGTACTATTGCCCACAAACGGGTGACAGCAGACTAGGGGACGGGCATGACGAGGAGGGGTGTGTTACGTTACTGTCCGAGGTGTCAGCTTTACACGTTGCAACAGGACAAGTGTCCTAGGTGTGGGGGCCCGGTTAGGGTACCGCACCCGGCAAAGTTTTCCCCCGAGGACCGGTATGGAGAATACAGAAGGAGGGCAAAGCTAGAGCTTCTTAGGGGCCAGTCTCAAAACAGGCCTGCCGGCTAAGAAAGTAGTGTAGTAACTAGGCATTATCTTTTGTTGTGTGTTTCCATATTTTCGTATGCCTGATTATCTATTGGCCAAAGATAAAAGAGGATCTATTGGGAGAAAAGGTGTTGTTAAGGCACTATAGACGTCTGTGCCAGCGTTATTGTTCTAGAGTGTTCTGTCCCTACTCGTGTCTAGGTTTGTAGAACTTAGCAGAGAAAAACAACAAAACCGGGCTGTGCTAGCCCTTTACTTTGAATATTTTAACCCACCCGTTGGGTTCGGAGACGTAGACCAGTTCGAAGTGTTCTAGTTGTGGGATGTTGTATGTTGGTCCGTGGTAGCCTTGTAGTCCTCCACCAAACATTTGTAGGAAGGAGTCGAAGATGAAGACTTGCTGTTTAATGTTCCTGGCATATATCATCTTGTAGAGTGTAGCGTTTAGGGCTTGTGGCGTGTTGGCGGGGAGTATCATGTAGATGGTGTAGCTACCCTGCTGTATGTATGCGAATGTGCCGTTGTTGTAGCCGTAGATGTAGTCTTTAGGATCGCGGCCTATCCATTTCAGCATCTGCGGTGATTTCGCCATGTCTCCGCCCAGTGCGGGATGCATCATTGTGAACCATACTTGGATGCCATTGGAGAGTTGTAAGCTCTGGAGAGGCTCGAATATGACTACATAAGTGACGTTGAGCTCCCTGAATATTTGTAGCGCTGTGGCTTCATCGCTCATGAATGCTGTGGCAATTTTTTGGATCTGTTTGGTGTCTATGGTTGCATTGTCGCATGTGGTTTTCCTGCCTGTGTTGACTGAGATCCAGTAACCGTAGTCCCACCATGTAGCGATAGTGGCGTCTCTAGGGACATTCTCGGAGATCCAGTTGAGTGCCGACATCCAGTCCATATATTCATAGTTGTATCTGACCACGGGGACTGAGGAGGTGAGTATGAGGGGTGGCTGGTGGCTGTTGAGCGGAATTTTTGAAGCAAGAATTGACGGTGAGAATACAAGGACAAGGATTATTGCCACTAGAAGTATTACTAGTCTATAGTTTGTCTGAACCCCCCTTATGCGTCTCCGTTCAAGAGTTGTGCCGGCGTCAGCTAGCCTGTCTAGAATTTCCATTAGACCAAGCGAGGCTGTGACTGCTACGGCTGGGCTGAGTAGTAGTAAAAGCCTGACAATTGAGGCTGAGAAGTATGCCGCCGTGAATATAAATAATGAAGTGAATGCGCTAGAGAAGTCTTCACGAGATCTTGTGAAGTAGATGTAACCAGCGAACAGTGCAAAAAGGATCGATGTTTGAAAGTCGTCGAAGACCTGGTTCCATGTGGGGACCTGGTGTTCTGCTACGGTTGTTACTCCTGCTTCTCTTGCTAGTGGTATGACTACTGCCAGTATTCTTCCCGCGATTCCCCTAAAGATTCCTATGTAAGTTCCAGCGATAAAGAGTGCTAAAAGTGCAACAATGAAAAGTGCCATGATTTTCTTGTTTTGTCTTAGGTGTAACTGTGATGGTACGCGAAGACCGGTCAAGAGTAGTATGGCTATGAGTGTTGTAGCTAGTGGCAGGAAGCCGGTGAGCGACAGGAATGCTGTTGTAGGTCCGAATCTCGGCGTGGTTGCCACAAAGACTGTAATTATAATGTTTGTTACAAGGTATGTTTTTTCTAGTGCAGTGTCTCCTGGGTGGAAAAAGAGCCAGTAAAGTGTTACTAGTGCGAGTAGGTTCCATGGGTAGAGGTACGCGCCCCAGGAGAGCACGACTATGCCTAACGAGAGCCCTGCGAGCACTGAGAGCAATAGAGAGTTTTTCTTGTATGCCTTCAGGAAGAGGTAGAAGCCGAGCAACATGAATGGTATTGCTATGGCTTCGTGTTTTGCTCCTAGGTTTGTCCTATACATGTATGCCCAGCTGAGGGCTATGAGCACGGCGGAGAGGACGCCTGTACGGTTATCTTTTAGCTCTTTTCCTAGGAGATAGGCCGTGAAGACGGCAAATGAGGCCGCTATTGGAACGAAGAAAGCATGGACATCGTATAGCGATACTTGGAAGCCTAGAGCGTTGAGGAGGCTGTAGATTCCTGCGCCAAAGAACGCTGGTCCAGGCTGGCTGGAGCCTCTTAGGTCTCTTCCCTCGGGGTACCAGAAAAGTGTGTCACGTGGCTTGGGGTTTTCGAGCCACCAGTGGTACCACCAGGCGACGCCTGAAAAATAGTTTCCGTTGCCGTGCTGGAGGAGTTGCTCGGAGAGGTAGTACTCGTAGTATGGATCGAACTCGTTTAAGTATACGCCCCAATGCATTGGTGTGAGCCTTGCAAGTAGGGTTATAGTGAAGGCTGTAAGAAGTATCACGGCTGTGACGATTCTAGCGTCTCCGAAGAATTCTAGGGCTTTAATTGTGTAGGTTGCGGCTTTCTGGAGGAGTTCTGCGGCTCTTGACGTAGACATATGAAAAAGGGTTTTATGGGGCAGTAAATATCTATTTCGCTTTGGGTGGCGTTAGGTTTATTTCAAGCCTGTCGCCATGTTTCTTTCAGGAATTTATGTACATCGTAAAGTGCTCTAAGTGTGGATACGTATTTTATCGTGGAGAAAAGATACCGAACTTGTTTAGGATCTATTCTTCTGTTGGCGGCAAGTGTCCCAGGTGTGGAGCCGAGATCGACTGGGTGCCAAAAGGTGTGACCGTGTCTAGGAAGGATAAATGTAGCACCTAGCGTGGAGCAAAGTTTTTATTCTGTATGGTTTTTAGGGTTTGTATGTCTCGGGTACGCGGGATTAGCTTCGAGTATTTGGCATGGGCTGCCGTCTTCGTGATTTTGCTTATTGCCAGCGGGATCTTCTATGTTCTTGTCGAGCACCCACCGTTTTCGCTTGGTGTCCAGCTTGTTTATCCCTCTGCAAGTGGCCAGACTGTTTCTGAGACCTTGATCGTCTTCTTCTTGTATGTTTTTGCCCTCGTGGGTCTGTACATGATATATAATTCTGCAAAGTACAGGCACCGCTCTTCAGTTTTCTACTCTAGCCTGCTTAGCGGCGTTCTAGTGGTGATGGTTGCTCTGCTCTTGCTGATGTTTATCTATAACAATATGAAGTAGTGAGTGGGGCTTTGAGTAACAGTGACCCATTTAGGTCGTTATTGAGGACGGTTTCTAGACCTGGTGTTTATGTTTTTTACGGGAGACCCGGTTCCTTTAAGACTTTGAGTGGTCTTGTTCTGGCTTCTATGTGGCGTTCTGGGGCTTTTTATGTTGGTCTGGGGAAGCATGCTTTCTATGATTCTGGGAGACTTTCCCGGCTTGGCTTAAAATTTTATGGTGTTTTGAGTTTTCGCGAGGAGCTTGAGACATTGCTTGAGCTTGGGATTTTGGTCAATGAGGGGGACTTGATTGTTTATGACGGGTTTGGTTCTCTTATTTTTCCCTTATATGCATATCCCAGGGGCCACGTAATTTATAGTGCTGGCACGCTTGTTGTAAGTCTTCTTAGTAAGTTGTCAATAGACAAAAGAACGACGGTTATTATTGTTTCTGGGGAGGGGGCAGAGGGGAGACCCCTCCTGTTTAGCGTGTTAAGGGCATATGTTCGTAGATATTTCTGGTTTGTTAGGGAGGGGGAACTGGTTAGAATAATTGTAAAGGATGCCGAACTTTCCCAGGTAGGGACGCTTAGGCTGGATGCCGGAGAGGTATTGGAGGAGGCTCAGAGTAGAGGTATTACAAAAGGGTTATAAGCTGGCTGGAGTTGATGTTTTTAGATGGATGGATTCCTAGGTGTGATGCCTTCGCGTGAGTGCCCTGAGAAGAGGGGGCTCCTCGCAAGGTTGCTGTCTGAAAATAGTTCTAGGCTGGGAGACCTCTATTTTGAGGGGATCCTGGAGGTTCCATGCGAGCTTATCAGGGAGGACGTTGGGGACATTGTGTTGCCTGTCTATATCTATTCGCGTGTAAAGGGTATTTCAGGAGAACTTGTGATGGGCGTTGACCCCGGCGAGAGGCACGTCGGTGTGGTTGTCTTTGTAGGCGGGGAGAGGATAATTGGTGAAACGGTTTCTCCCGAAGTTTTGCCAATTATTATCGACTTGTTTAGCAGATTTTTCAAAGGAATTACCATTTATACTGGAGACTACCCGTGTAAGAGGCTAGAAGAGCTAGGCATCACTATTGGCCGGAATGTGGTTGTTAGAAAGATTCGCGAAAGGGATGTAAAAAAGATTTTGCGGGTTGTTGGTGAGGGTGGGGAGAGGCTGGGCAGACACGTCCGCGATGCTTATTTTCTCTTGCTTTCGGGTGTGTCTGAGACGTTTAGGAGCCGGCTTTATGGCGACACTAAGGCAGGGTAAAGGCTATTATTGCGTTTAGCATTGCTGGTAGCGTGAGTTTTCTGGCTTTTTCGGCCGTCTGGGTCGACGGGTTATGGATGAGCTTTACGGCTACGTACGTAAATATGGCGTCAGTTACAAGTATTAGAACCAGGTAGACTGGTTTCGTTTTAACGTAGTTTGCCCCGTAAAAGCTTAGAGCCACTGCCATCAACATAAATATTCCAGCAAGTTTTCCAGCATTGTTTGTGCCTATTTCGCATGGGAGGGTACAGATGCCTACTCTTGTGTCTCCCTCTAGGTCACGTATGCCCTTAGCAATCTCTCTTCCTAGGTTTGCGAGGAAGGCTATCATGAAAAATAGGAGGGATTTTTCTGTTAGGGTTCCTGCGATCGATATGGCTCCATAAGGAAAAGTGAACGATGTCAATCCTGATACAATGATGTTTCCGAAGAATGCGTGCCTTTTGAAATAGGAATTGTAGAGATTACCAACGACGAGTGCGACAATAATTACTACGAGACAGGCTGTGTTCACCATTGCTGAGGTTAGTACTGCTATGAGGCCTGAGATAAATGTAAATGCTACTGCTTCTCTTGTTGATAATTCTCCGGCAACTATAGGTCTTGTCGGGTTGTTTATTTTGTCTTCTTTGATATTAAATATGTCGTTTGATGCGAATAGCGACATTTCCACGAAGAGTACAGATGTGACTGCGAGTAAGAGTGAGGAGTTAGATATACTCTTCAAAGTGTTTTCTACAGAAAAGGCTCCAGCTACTACTGCCAGGCTTGCCATGACGCCGTGGTCGATTCGTGACAACTTTGCATAGCTGGACAACTTTCGAATGAGGTCATCCATATGTATCGATACATGTAGCATTACGAGTAATTATTATATTTTGACACGACACACAACAACAATTTTATATTGATCCCGCTCAGCATGTTTGTGAGGAACTATGTCTAGCAAGGCGAAGAAAGGTTCTAAGAAGGAAAAATCTAGCGAACGAAAGCCCGCAACAATGCCAGCAGCTGGTCTATTGACGTTTTACGAGGAAGACATAGGCGGGATAAAGATTAGGCCAGAAATAGTTGTTGTTGGAACTTTCCTCTTCGTTATGTTAGTTATACTTGCGCATGCGGGGGTCTTTGGGCCATAGGTTAGGCGGTCTGCTGGTTTCTGTTTCTCGCTCCTTCCTCAATTGCTTTTACTATCTGGGCGATAGCATCTTGAATGTCTTGGGTCTTTTCGACTAGGGTCCCTGTAACTATTATGTCTGCACCGGCCTGTGAAATTTTTCTTGCTGTCTCAGGTCTCCTTATGCCTCCACCAACTACTAGGGGCACAGAAACAGTGCCTCTCACCATCCTTACTATTTTTGGCGGGACGGGTTTAGCTCCTGAGCCGCCTTCAAGGTAGATAAACTGGAAACCCATGTATTCTGCCGCCAACGCATAGGCGGCGGCGACATCTGGTTTTCCGAAGGGTAGAGGCCTAGTGTAGCTTACTATTGATACAGTGCCGCCCTCTCCAACTATTATGTATCCGAGGGATAGCGCCTCTAGTCCATACTTCTTGACTATGGGGGCTCCCTGCATCTGTGCACCTGTTATAAAGTAGGGATTGGCGCTGTTTAGAACCGAGATAAACCACACAGCGTCAGCATACCTGCTTAGAGCGGACGGCGTTCCCGGAAATAGTATCACAGGTATGTCAGTTACTTGTTTTATTGCGAGAACTATGTCGTCAGTCATTCTTTCACTTACACCTGTGCTTCCACCGATCATTATTGCCGCGCTCCCCGCCTTTGATACTTCGCGGGCTATCTTTGCGGCTTGGTCTGGGGTGGTTTTGTCTGGATCTATCAGTGTCATGTGTATTGCTCCGCGTTCCCTAATTTTCTCCATTATGTAGTTCTTCACTTTCCCCATTTTCCCCACCTATATTTTCCTCTTGTGAGGAAATCTTCCCTTCACCATAATCATCTAGGAACCTGCTGAAATAATCTACTGGCTCGAGGTACTCCTTATAGTCGTAACGCATGCTTAGACCACAATTCGAACAACGAACCAAGACATATTTTTCTTCTTTTGTTTTCTTAACCGTCACGCTTACTGCCTGAGCTCCGCATCGTGGACACTGAAAAACTGTTGGTAGCTTGCGCTTGACTACGGCTACTGGACGTGTACGTCTCCTCTTCCTCCTGCCCATCAACTGTCACCGAATACTCTTTCAAGTTCTAAATAAACCTTATTTATACGGTTGGTGATATCTCTACCAGAAAGCTTACCCGTTGCCGACGGCTTATGTATCCCCTTATTGTCGCCTCCTCTCCCCCAAGCTCATCTTGCCTATAAGCTATAATTTCCTCGATAACATCATTTGTATAGTCGCATAGTTCTTCCTGTGACATGGAAAAGACTTCATGAAGGATCTTGGAGGAGTTTGAAAGAAACTTTATTGTAGATGTGCCGTCATCTAGTGTCACATAGATCGAGAAAAGGTTGTATGCACCTCGGCATTTACGGTTAAGATCTATGCTTACTATGTTTGCACGGGTCTCTATGAAGCCTTCTACCTCTAAAAACCTCTTGTTTCTTTCAAATGCTGGAAATATCTGTTCGCCGCCCTCAAGCTTCGTATAGGCGATTTCACGTAACGCATCATCAATCTTCCTGTAGCCCCAAACAAGTGTTCCTCTAAGTATAAGGTTGGAGGCCTCTGCCAGTAACTCGTCTCGGAAAAAAACAATACTTTTGACCCCCGTGTTCGTCAAGAGGTAGATCTTTCCACCTTCCCTCGAGAAAACTTCATAACCCAATAGAATTCCGCTGATAAATAGCTCCTCCATGTCTCTTTCAAAGCAAGTTTGTTTTTTATCTAGTTTCTGGAGGTAGGAGGAGGGGCGACATGTCACCTGAGAATAGTTGTCGAACGTGTTTATAGTACAGTTGGATAGAAGCAGTGTATCACCTTCACTTATCTTTAAACGTGGATCTTTGGACAAGACCCGCACAGCTGAGGGTCTACATTCATTGTTGTAGCCGTATAGAGTTATACCCGTATCGTCACTAAAACTTTTTACAACCTCTACAAGCGTCAGCGGGAATCCCAGTTTTCTAGATAATTCCATGATTGTTGAGGTGTCTATGTTCTCGAGCATCCTAATCGTAGAATTCTTGTCTAAGACGATTTCCTTTTTGTCTCTGTATTTCCTGACTGATGCTCTCGACAGGAGTATTTTCTGGCCTATTTTTAGTTGTGGATCGAGCTCTAGGGCTTTTTCACCCCACGCTATTACCCAGATGGCATCATTTTCATCTGCAAGAGCAAAGCGTAAATACTCTTTACCGGCGGAGCTCTTCAACAATGGTTGCCGACTGATAACTATACCTTCAACGTCTATTCCCCTAAATCCAACAGCCAAGTCTTTGATTCTCAACGCGGATAACTGCTGTGAGAAGTTTTCTCTCGGAATTGGGATGCCAAGCTCCTTTGCTAGGACTATAAGGGCAGCCTCTCTCTTGATTATGCCCCCGAATTCCTCTATTTTTTCCTGTATCTTTCTTTCTAACTCCTCTTTAGAGATGTTTGTGTGCTTCAAAATTTCATTTTCGATGATGTCTTCGGTTTTGCTCATTTGCGCCTCCCCTTGGATCCTCCAGGAGCTTTGCCTAGCAAAGTGTTTACTATCCTGCTTAGAAATGTATCCTTATCCATTTCTATCTCTTCGTATTTTCCTTCTTTCAGCGCTATGTCTACAGCCATCATGTGGTAGCATTTTTCTTTTCGCTTCCGGAACCTTACACTGAAGAGAAAGTCTGGACACGAACAATAGAGGCCAGGTATAACTAGATAGAATTTCTCCTTCTGAGACCCCTCAACAATAAAGAAATATGTTTCCCCAGAACCTGTCTTGACCTTTACCTTTTTTACCCTCTTTTCAAGCACTGCTTTTATAGCCCTGTTTTCCCTCGGATCCCGTGTCTGCATGGGTATCGGCTTTATTCTAGGGGACTAGACGGAACCTGTCGCGCGGGAACAAGACTGCTTCACGTATGTTCTGCAGTCCCAGCAGAACCATGACTAGCCTGTCTAGACCTAGTCCAAAACCTCCGTGTGGTGGCATTCCATATTTGAATGCGTCTAGGTAGAACTTGAAGTCATTTGGGTCTAGGCCTTTGTCGACGAGGTTCCTGTAGAGTTCACTGTAGCGATGCTCCCTTTGTCCTCCAGAGGCTATCTCTATTCCCCGAATGTCCAGGTCAAATGCATAACTTTTTTGTGGCCCATTCCGCATAATGTAGAAAGGCTTTGAATCCCATGGGTACTCTGTTATGAAGTATGCTGGTGTGCCTTGTTGCTGGAAATACTCTCCTAGGAATTTCTCTGCCTTAGGGTCAAAGTCTTCTCCCCATTTTAGATCGAAGCCGTTCGAGTTGAGGATCTTTAGCGCCTCGTCGTAAGTGACCCTTGGAAATTGCTTCATGTCCTCAATAATATTGAAACCGAGGCTTTTGAGTTGGTCTCCCATAGATTCTACTAGCCTCTTGTTGACGTGCGTAACTAGTTCTTCAAGAAGAGAAAGTACATCGTTTACATCGTTTATGAAACCCATCTCCACGTCTAGCCCCCAACCCTCGTTTAGATGCCGAGTGGTGCTGAATTTTTCCGCGCGGAAAAATGGCCCAACCTCAAAGACCCTTGGAACTCCACACATTAGCATCTGTTTGTATAGTTGTGGGCTCTGTGCGAGGAATGCTTTCTCGCCGAAATAGTCTACTGAGAATAATGTAGCTCCGCCCTCTGCCCCTGCCTTAACTATTTTTGGTGTGTTCACCTCGAGGAAGCCCCTGCTTGTTAGGAAGTTCCTAACCTCTTGGAAAATTATGCTTCTAGCAACGAACACTGCACGGATCTTGGGCAACCTCAATGCAAGGTACCTGTAGTTGATGTAATCGTCGAAGCTTGCTGGTGTCTTGCCGGTTACGTCTATCGGTAGTAGATCTTGTGGCTCAGCTAGTATTTGTACTTCTTCTGCGTGTAGTTCTCGTCCCTTTTTACTTACTACTTGTTGGGGCTCTTTTCCCTCGATTTTTAGGGCTGAGCCTAATTTTACCTTGCTGACTAGTTCCCACAGTTCGCTGTTAGTTTCCTTCTTTACAACAATAGTTATTGGTGTCAGGCTTAGGTCATCTATAACCTCTATGAAAGCGATTTTACCAAGAATCTTTACATTGGAAACCCATCCTGTAACTTGTCTCGGCTCACTCATATCTAGCTAACACCACTTAGATACTTTCATTAATGCCATCCTTTTTCAATAAAAAGTTTGGTGTTTCTCATCACATCGATATTGCGGTCGTTCGCCGGGCATTATTGAAAAATTTATAAACCTCCTATAAGTTTCAGTGTAAGGCTCTGGGTGCGAGGTTATGCCTAGACCAGCTTTAAGATCCAGAACAAAGAAACGCAAATTAGTTAGAACGCCTGGAGGACGACTATCCCTACACATAATCGACAAGAAACACGACTATCCAAGATGCGCCATATGTGGCAGACCTCTTCATGGTATACCTAAGCTTACTGCACGCGAAGAAAGGCGTGGAGTCAGAATGCCTTCTAGACCATATGGCGGATACCTGTGTCACGAATGCCTACAGAAAGCCCTAAAGATATCAATATACAAGGCAATCTAAAGCATCATATTGGTTCTTGCTTTATTCTTTTGTCCAAAGTTCTTCGGGCCCAAAAACTTTTAGAAGCGAGAGAACTATAAAAACCATGGGCAACCTCACAATTGCAGTTAGCGGTACACCTGGCAGCGGAAAAACGACATACGCCAGATTCCTTGCAGAGAGATACGGGTTACGTTTCGTATCCAATGGAATGCTTTTCCGCGAACTCGCAAAAGAGATGGGGGTGGACCTCTTAGAGCTGCATAGGCTAGCCGAGCAACGAGAGGACATTGATAGAGAGATAGACGAGAGAGCGTTGCAAGAGGCAAAAAGAGGAAACGTGGTAATAGAGGGACACCTAGCTGTGTGGATCCTAAGGGACATAGCCGACATAAAAATAATAGTAGACGCACCGCTTAGGATAAGAGCCGAAAGAATAGCACAAAGAGAATCCATCTCAATAGAAGAGGCTCTCTCGCAGATACAGCTTCGCGAAAAAAGCAATGCTGAGAGAGCCATGAGATACTATAAGGTTGATATCCGGGACTATTCAGTTGCAGACCTTATGGTAAAGACATATCCTCTCGATGTTAACTCTGTAAAACACGTCATTGCAAGCTTTGTAGACGCATATCTCCATGTCAGAAAACCTTTTAAAGACGTTAAAGCATAGACTGAACTCTAGGTGACTGCAGTGGAGTTTTGTCCGAAGTGCGGAGGAATAATGGTTCCAACAGTACTAAATGGGAAAAAAGTGCTCAAATGTACACATTGTGGATATATAGCTGAGGGAAACAATCCAAACACTTATAAGCTCTCCCAGAAGATCGAGAGAAATCCAAAAGACACAGTTACACTTGTAGACGTTGATGTATCAACTCTACCAGTTGTAGAATTCAAGTGTGAAAACTGTGGGAACGATAAGGCATACGTCTATGAACTTCAGACCCGTGCTGGAGACGAGCCCGCGACAAGGTTCTATATTTGTACACGTTGCCGCAAGGTCTACAGGGAATACGCCTAGAATTTTTAGACACCAATCCGTTTTGTATACTTCACAGTATATTACGCAATATCCTTTTAATTTCGAAGTTAATAATTATCCTGGATGAAATATGAAATTCGTGTTCCCAGATGCAAGAGAATGGAAGTATATTATCGAGAGCATAGCCACAATCGTAGATGAGGCCAACTTTGTGGCCTCTCCAGACGGCTTGAAGCTTAGAGCCCTAGACCCTGGCAGGGTAGCGATGGTCGACCTTTATATCCCCGCAAACTTGTTTGAAGAATATAATGTAGAGCAGGACACAAAAATCGGCGTGGTTCTTGACGACATAAACGATGTCCTCAAGCGTGCAAAGTCAGATGATAAGATTTCCTTTGAAGTTTCTGGTGGACGCCTTATCATTACACTTGCTGGTAGAGCTGAAAGAAGGTTCAGGTTCCCCCTTTTAGATATTTCTGGGCAGGAGCTTCCCAGCCCAAAGCTTAACTTCACCGTTGCGGCTAAAATGCTGAGTGACACATTTAGGGATGCCCTAAAAGACGCTGAACTTGTATCTGAAACTGTAAAAATGAGGGCTGAGAATGAGAATCTCTGGCTCATCGCAAAGAGCGATAAAGGCGAAGTCGAGAGCAGGTTCTCAATCGAGACCGGAAGCCTCGTAGAGATAGACGTTAAGGAGACTGCAGAGGCAAACTACGGAATAGATTTCCTAAACAAAATCGTTTCAAAGGCATACAGAGTAAGCGACATACTTGGTCTACGCTTCGCAACAAACATGCCTCTCGAATTGACCTTTGACATAGCCGGTGGAGGCACCCTGAAATACCTGCTTGCGCCCAGAATGGAATAATAAAAGGAATTTTATGGAGACTAGAACACTCAAGGTTGTTTTAGACTACGAGGACTACAAAAAGTATCCTTTTCTACGCGAAGCTATCAACGACATAAGGCTTTTCGGATTAACCTTGGAAGATATTGGGAACACCCCTCTTGGATCCGAGCTCCTGAGAAATGCTCGCGAAAAGATACTCACAGTCATAGAGAAGGGTCAGTACCCTATACATGGAGACGACTATCGAACAGAAGTCGCGTCATTTTTGACTACCCTGATACTACTCTCTGAAATCGGCGATGATGCCCTAAATGAAAAATTCGCGATCGCTTTCTCTAAACGTATAGGCGCCGAGCTAAGCAAAGAGCCCATAGAAAAAGTCCTCCACATAGCGATCAACACGTTGGGCTGGAACATTTCCCTAGACAGCAATGGGGACAGCCTTGTATACTACAAACACTATCTCCAAGGAGTACCCGAGTATACCGAAGAATGGAAACTAGTCAATAGACTTTTGAGTAAAGGCTTCGTCAGAGTCCCACGAGAAAAATTTACTAGGCTAGTAGAAACTGGCATTAAGAAATATGTCTTGAACCTCATCGAGAAGACACGCATAGAGGAAAGCAAGATACCCGAAAGTCTTTACAAAACCGTCGAAGACATCGCCGCTACCTGGACGAATCTAAGGAGAGAATTAGTTGCATATGCTCGGAGCGCGTATAGTGGCAAAAAAGAGGACTTATTCCCTCCCTGTATACGCTCATTATTAAGTGAACTTTCTAGTGGTAAAAACCTACCGCATAGCGCTAGATTTGCATTAGCAAGCTTTTTGCTCAGCATAGGCTTCAGCGTGGATGAAGTCCTAGAAGTCTTTAAAGTTACACCAGATTTCAGGGAAGATATAGCTAGGTATCAGATTGAACACATTGCTGGGCTCAGAGGATCAAGGACAAAGTATCTCCCCTACAAGTGTGAAAATATGCGTTCATACGGACTTTGCAGATGGAAATGTGAAAACATAAGACATCCTTTACAGTTCTTCTTTAGAGCAGCTCGGGGTAGACCTCCTCGTGTCGCAGAAATACAGTAGCGAAGAGTATCGAATCCGGATAGCGAGAAGACTCTTTGCCTCGTATTATTCGAGAAACAGTATAGATCCACCTACTAGTCTTCCACAGCGAGAGTTCGCATTTTCTAAGTTTGACTCCTCAACTATGATTAGACATATATCGTTTAATAACAAAGAAGACCTAAATGAGTATATCAAGGCTAACGTCCCTCAGCACATCTATTATTCCTCAGCATATTATCAGAGGCCATCTGCTGAAAATATGGACGAGAAAGGATGGCTAGGAGCCGACCTAATTTTTGACATTGACGTAGACCACATACCAACAAAATGCAAAGAGCTACATGATTACTGGAAATGTCTCAACTGTGGGGCAAGCGGGTGGGGCTATACGGAAAAGTGCCCTTCATGTGGCAGTGATAAACTAGAATGGGAAAAATGGGTATGCGACATTTGTATAAATTATGCACGCGAGGAAATTATCAAGCTCATAGATATACTTGAGAACGACTTTGGATACAGCAGGTCAGATATGTTTGTAACGTTTTCGGGACACAGAGGCTTTCACCTCCACTTAGAGAACGAAGACGTACGGGATCTAGATCAAGATGCACGCAGGGAGATATCTGACTATGTTAGAGGCGTAGGGCTAGAGACTAAACTGTTTTTGACAAGGGACGGGAAAAACTACCGCTACAGGTATAATGTGGTAGCGCCGGGCTGGGCTGGAAGAATAGCGAAATACCTTTTGTTGAACAATGAGACAGATGGAGGCGTAGACCTTGAACAATTAAGCAAGCCCTTTGAATGGTGGCATCAGAACATAAAAGCCGCCATTAACGAGTTAGCAGTAAAAATAGATGAGAAGGTCACTATTGATATAAAGAGGCTTATAAGATTGCCTGGAAGCCTACATGGGAAAACCGGTCTAAAGGTATTCACTATAAGCCCCAACGAAGTAGAAAACCTCGATTCCGAGACTATTCTTAAAAGAGCCATTGTTTTCTCAGAGGAAAGAGTCAAGGTGAGGTTGTCACCTCTCCCCAGAAAAATTCTATATTACTATTTTAACAGTGGTGAAAACGGGATCATAGAGGTTCCAATGTACTTAGCAGTTTACATGATGCTCAACGGCAATGCCGAACCAGTTAGCAAAATTGGTTAGTACACCTTCAGATCCTAGTTTTATCTGCATAAGATATCTCTATCCCCAACTCCCTAGAAACCGCGTCGGCCAGCTCTTTCCGGAAACCACAGAATGGAATGACTAGGCTGGCGTTGCTTTCTTTTATGTATCTAAATATCTGGTCGTAGTCGGCATGGCTACTTAGGGGGAATGCAAGCTTTCCCTTTACCCATCCTGTACATATGCATTTGGGGATTTTCCCTCCGGATCTTGAATTAAGGCCAGCAATAATGGGTAGGGGCATGTCTGGGGGCTGTCCATTCCAGTATGCATACATGCCCAACCATTCGCCATGCATCTCATATACCGAGTTGTGCCTAGCTACGACTTCTTCCACCAGGGGCAAGACATCTACCGATGCATTCATTAATGCAACTAGTTCCTGTGCAGTCCCAATTCTTCTCCCCTTAAAAATTATTGGCGACCCCTCCTCGAAAAACCTCTTTGCTACAGCTACTATCTCTCTGTATAGGTCACTACGTTTGGGAAAAACATATCTAGGAGAACCATACGTAGCATCGACTATCAGAACATCGCCCTTTAGTATCTGGGCAGGCTTGAGAATTAGTCTTTTCTCGAGGTTAAAATCTCCCGTAAAAACGAAATCTTTCCCGTCGAAATTGAAGGAAAACTGAAGACTACCTATTATGTGCCCAGCATTGTACGCGCTGAACTCGATTCCTGCAACTTCTATCGTCTCGCCGTGTTCTACATATACTATGTTTCTGAGCTTCTTATTTGGGTCTATTATCTCATGTGTCGCCCTACTCATTATCTTTGGAACATCTGGATAGGCCTTCAAAACCTTTAAAGAGAAATGATCGCTATGGCCATGAGAGACTACTATAACGCTTGGAGACCTCTTTGGCATGCGAGTAGGATCTAGCAAAATTACTTTCCCATCTTTCTGTAGTGTCACACCGTGGTCCACAGTAATTTCAAGCATAAAGCCTATCCTCGGTGAAGCAGAGTGCTTTGAAAAGAAATACAAGAAGCCCTATTTAATTTTGACCCAGTCTCCTACAAGTTCTATAACTCCTTTCCCTGCAAGCTTCCTGAAGGCCAGACTATAATAGTGTTCCCCAACGTCTATCCCATAGATGTCCCTAAACCTCTGAAGTATCTCTCCTCTAGGAACTTCATTTTTGCCCTCTTTTTTGAGCTCAGAAATTATTTTCTCAAAAAAGTTTGTAGTGTCTTCTAGCCTTGTCCAGGGATACTGGTACCATACCCACTCCTTTACTTCTTCTACATAGTAGTCTGGCTTTATCTTGGCCACCGGAGATATCCACTGCATGGTAGCAATCTTTAGCATGCTGGGTCTCCACTTTGAAAGTATATAGTCCCTCGCGACGATGACAGAGTCACCCGTATCAACAATATCGTCTACAAGGAGAACCTTTTTTCCTTGAAGGTTTACCTCGTATGGATATTTTACGTGGGCAACCGCGGTTATTTCTGCGGCCTTCCCCCAATGGAGTATCTGTATACTCAGCAAGTCATGTATGTCGAGGAAGTCGCATAGAAGCCTTGCAGGTACATAGCCACCCCGCGCAATTGCTATGACCAGATCCGGGATGTAGCCAGAAGACTCGATTTTTTCGGCGAGTAGACGGCTCCACTGGACAACTTCTTCCCATTGGACTAATTTTGTGTTAACCTTATTCACATATGTAATTGCTGTGAAAACAAAAAAATTTTTCGTTGTCCCATTTTATCTTTAACAACTATAACTTTAAAAAAGTAGGCATCCCCTAGAGAAGGGGTGTCTAAGATGGAATGCATTAAGGCCAACGCTGTCCTCCTAGGCAACAGGGTCGTTGTACTTGATGTTAAAGAGGGACACGACCTATACTTTAGGGGCGGATTCTATGGTAGATTCTTTACTGTGCCCAAGCCCAAGCTTCCCGACGTCGAAAAGGAACTTGAAATTTCACTTTTTGATGCAATGTACCTCTTAGAGCAGGGGTGCCTAAACCTAACAAACGAGAGGGGAGAACCAATAAAGCCTTCAGAGTTTTTTTCGATAGCTTCAAAGCTTTATGACAACTTTTACGACGCATATACCGTATACAAGGATCTAAGAAACAGGGGCTATGTCGTAAAATCAGGAATGAAGTTTGGATCAACCTTCGCTGTATATCAGTTTGGACCGGGAATAGACCACTCAATATTTCTAGTAGAAGTTCTGAAGTACGGAGATAAACTTGACCCAATACAAATAATCAGGGCAGGACGTCTATCACACTCCGTAAGGAAAAGATTCATATTAGCCTACAGAGACCCAGCAACGAATAGGATACAGTATTTCTCGTTCAAATGGCTCATGTAGAACCGGCCTTAACAGACGTATAGCTTGCTTTGATTTCTGGAAAAAAGGTTAAATTACTTGACGAAAATATTTCATACGTTATGAAAAAGATAAGAATCGGAATAATTGGTGGAAGCGGACTTTACTCTCCGGACTTTCTCAAGAATACACGAGAAGAAAAAATCTATACTCCATTCGGTGCCCCCTCCTCAAACATTATTATTGGAGAAATCGCAGGAGTAGAAGTAGCATTTCTGCCTAGACATGGAAAGAAACACGAATACCCACCACACAAAGTAAACTACAGGGCAAACATATGGGCATTAAAGGAACTTGGCGTCGAGAGACTAATATCTGTCTCAGCCGTTGGAAGCTTACGTGAAGACTACAAGCCCGGAGACTTTGTCTGCACAAACCAGTTCATAGACATGACCAAGAAAAGAGAATACACTTTTTATGATGGCCCTGTCGTTGCACATGTATCCATGGCCGACCCCTTCTGTCCCGAGTTGCGAGAAATATGCCTCAATACAGCCAAGGAGCTCGGCATAACGACACATGAAAAAGGAACATATGTGTGCATAGAGGGGCCCAGATTTTCTACTAGAGCCGAGTCAAAGCTTTGGAGACAGTTCGGCGCTGACATTGTTGGCATGACGCTTGTACCAGAGGTAAACCTGGCACGAGAGGCTAGAATGTGCTTCCTAAACATTGCAATGGTCACAGACTATGATGTATGGGCAGAGAAGCCTGTCACGGCCCACGAGGTTGCAAGGGTTATGGCTGAGAACACAGAAAAGGTAAAGAAGCTCTTAACAAGCCTTATCCCAAGGATACCTGTAGAGAGAAAATGTCAATGCGCTAGATACCTTGACGAGGCCCTGATCTAACCTTATCCCAAATTCTTTTTTGGTCTCTGCCACAAAGTTATTTAGCGAATCAAATATCTAACAGGTGACCAAGAATGGAGTATAAAGTTAAGGATATTTCCCTTGCGCCAAAGGGCAAGCTAATGGTCGAATGGGCTGAACAACACATGCCAGTCCTTAGACACATCAGACAGAAATATTCAGAGGAAAAACCCCTAAAAGGCATAAAAATCGCGGCATGCATGCATGTCACTAAAGAAACAGCAGTCCTCATGCTGACACTTCGTGACGCAGGTGCAGAAGTCGCGCTCTCAGCCTCAAACCCGCTCTCAACACAGGACCCGGTGGCCGCTTACTTAGCAACGGAGGGGATCAGCATATTTGCATGGAGAGGAATGAAAGAGGACGAATACTTCGAGGCTATTGCTAGGGCCGCATCCATAGGTCCAAATATCACGATGGACGACGGTGGAGACCTCACAGTCATGATTCATAAGCTGGCACACGGTATAACAGAGGGCATAGACTACAGGATCGGCAAGGAATTCCTTTCCAGCGATATAGCTAAAGGGATATATGGTGGCACAGAGGAGACGACGACTGGCGTTATACGGCTAAAGGCTCTTGAAAAAGACGGCAAACTGCTTTACCCGGTAATAGCCGTCAACGACTCAAAAACGAAATACATGTTCGATAATAGGTATGGGACAGGCCAGTCCTCACTTGACGGCATTCTCAGAGCAACAAACATTCTTTTCGCGGGCAAGAACGTAGTCGTTGCAGGCTACGGCTGGGTGGGCAGAGGAATAGCTTGGCGCGCGAAAGGGCTCGGTGCAAGAGTATTAGTTGTAGAGCCAGACCCCATAAAAGCCCTCGAAGCCTATTATGACGGCTTCTATGTCTCAGATATGTCAACGGCGGCGGAATTGGGAGACGTATTCATAACAGCAACAGGCAACAGGGACGTTATTCGGACAGAACACTTTTTGAAAATGAAAAGCGGAGCCATACTTGCAAATGCAGGACACTTCAATGTTGAAATCTCTGTGGCTGATCTAGAAAAAATCGCCGTCTCGAAGAGAAAAATAAACGAGAATGTAGAAGAATATTTATTACCAAATAATAGGAGGCTTTACCTCATAGCCGAGGGTAGACTTGTCAATCTAGCCGCCGCCGAGGGACACCCAAGCGAGGTTATGGATCTCTCCTTTGGCAACCAGGCCCTTGCTGTAAAGACCCTCCTCAAAAAACACGTGTCGCTAAGACCCAAAGTTTACAGACTTCCAGGCTCCATTGACAGGAAAATAGCTTATATTAAGCTCAAAGCTCTAGGGGTAAAAATCGAGAAACTGACACCCGAACAGAAAAAATACCTTGAGTCTTGGTCTAGCTGATGTCCCCGGAAACAGGAAAAAAAGTTTATATCGAGACTTTTGGATGTTGGCTGAACAAAGGAGAATCCAACATCATAGCTACTCTCCTTACCAAAAGGGGCTATGAAATCGTACAAGACATTGAAAAAGCAGACATAATAATTGTAAATACTTGTGCGGTCAGGGGCGATACTGAGAACAAGATATTTAGGAGGCTACATGAAATAAGTAAGACCACACAGGCCAAACACACAAAGCTCATTGTGTCCGGTTGCCTTGTCAACGTACGCCCAAGAAGCATCCTGGAAATTGTTCCTCAAGCCTCCCTCGTGGAACCAGACGCCACAGAGAAAATCCCAGAAATCATAGAATCAGAGAGCCCCATATACATTCTAAGACAATACCAAAATTTAAGAACAGTCCTTCCAGAATTCAAGGGTGGATCATTCCACATCGTCCCCATCCAGAGTGGATGCCTAGGCAACTGTGCCTTCTGTATAGAGTGGGTAACCAGGGGCAGAGGAGTGAAGAGCTACGAGCCTCAAAGCATCGTCGAGAATATTAGAGAAGCTGTTAGAAAGGGGGCACGAGAAATTCTTCTTACTGGTCAAGACGTGGCCGCCTATGGCTACGACCTTAAAATCACGCTTTATGACCTTTTAAAGGAAATACTTGACAAAGTTGACGGAACTTATCGAATAAGGCTCGGCATGATGGAGCCGATGCTTTTAAGCAGATTTATAAGAGACCTCTTGCCGCTTTTCAGAGATGAACGACTCTATAGGTACTTCCATATACCTGTACAGTCCGGAGACGACAAGGTCTTGAGACTCATGCGTCGGAAATACACGGTTCAAGACTACAAAGAAATCGTTTCACACATTAGGCAACAACCCTGGAAATCTAGCATTGTTACAGATTTGATAGTGGGCTTCCCAGGCGAAGACGAGGAGTCGTTCAGAAGAACCCTGGCTTTCCTTGAAGAAGTAAGATTCGACAAGGTACACGTGGCCAGGTATACCTTAAGACCCTTTACTGAGGGCTACCTCCTGCATGGAATCCCAGAACCAGAAAAGAAAAAGCGAAGCAGGCTAGCTACAGACGTGATACTGAGAATAGCCTACGAGATTAATAAGACATACATAGGCGAGGTAAAGGAAGCACTTGTAGAAAACATATCTTTTAAGGGAGACCTTACAGCGCGTACCATTGAATATAAGCCCGTAATCATCAAGAATCAATCAGCCAAGATAGGTGAGTTTGTAAAGGTGAAAATTGTCGACGCATCACCACTTCATTTAGTAGGAGAAATCATTGACTAGACTGCTTTTGGGACCTTAACTCCTCTATTTTCTCTGTGGCTTTCTTTATGTCTTCATCTGTGAGCTTCCTAAAGATAGGCTTTGGCTCAGGAATTGTTTGTCCAACTGGAACTGGCTCCTTTATTTCTTCCCATCTATGAGCCGAGATATCGTCACTGTATCCGAGCTGGTTCCAGATCTTCTGCGAACTTGAAGGTATGTATGGGTAGAGCATAATGGCCAAGGCTTTTATCAGGTGGAGCGCCACATATATTGCAGTGGCAGCCTCCTTGCTTTCGAGCTCCCAGGGCTTACGGCTATTAAGATACGAGTTACCGCTACTCGAGAGCTGAAGGATCTTGCCGAGCGCCTCTCTCATCCTAAAGTTCATCATAGATTCAGCTATTTCTCCGCTGTATTGCACAATCATATTTTCTAGGCTTTTATCTTCCTCTGTATATTCTCCGGGCTCTGGCACTTTGCCTGAGAACTTTTTGTATGTGATAACCAGTACTCTATGGATAAAGTTCCCAATATTGTCGTTTAGATCGTTATTGATTATCCTGATGAAATCTTCCCATGAAAAGTTCATATCGCGAAGCTCAGGTCTGAGACTGAGAAGCACGAACCGCCAATAGTCCACTGGGAATACTTCCAATGCCTCATCGATCCATATCCCTATCCTCTTGCTCTTTGAGAACTTTAGACCCTTAAACAAGAGATATTCAGTCGACGAGACTGTCCACGGCAACACGTAGCCCTGTTTGCTGGCCAAAAGTAGTGCAGGAAAAATTATAGTATGAAATGGAATATTGTCTTTACCAATGAAGTAGACACTCCTTGTATCCTTATCAAGCCAGAACTCTTTCCATTTCTCTGGTTCCCCCTTGTTTTCAAAGTATTCTATTGTAGCTGATATATAGCCCAACACGGCTTCCATCCATACGTAGATTGTTTTTCCCTCCGCGCCTGGGAAAGGGGCAGGGATACCCCACTTATTGTCTCTTGTCAATGCTCTAGGCTTCAAGCCGTCTCTCAAAATCTGCAGGCTCATATTACGCGCGTTAGGAGGCAAGTTATCGTTCTCCTCGATGTATTTTTCTAGCTCCTGTGATAAACGCGGCAAGTCAAAGAACCAGTGCTCCGTAGTCCTAAGCTCAGGAGTAGAGCCACATATGGCGCACCGTGGATTGATAAGCAAAGTGGGTTCCAAGAGACGACCACAATTTTCGCACTGATCTCCATATGCCTTATCATAGCCACAGTAGGGACAAGTGCCAACTATGTATCTGTCCGGCAAGAAGATTTTGTCTTTTGGGCAATAATACATTTGTACCTTGTCTGAAAATACGTATCCATTTTCGTAGACTTTCTTGTAGAAGTCCTGCACAAACTTTACGTGGACGGGACTCTCCGTTTTCGAATAGTTGTCAAAACTGATGTTCCATTTTTCAAAAAGCTCCTTTATGATTTTGTGGTTTCTCTCAGCAAGGTCTTTAGGGTTTTCTCCCCTTTTTATAGCCTCCACTTCTATGGGTGTGCCGTGCATGTCGCTACCGCTCACGAAGACAACCTCGTCTCCAATCAACCTTAAGAAACGCGCGGCCACATCGGCTGAGAGTATAGAGCCTATCAAGTTTCCAAGGTGGGGAACACCATAGACATAGGGCCAGGCTGCACAGATGAGCCATCTGTGTTTGGAAGAGTTAACCTTCTGCATAGTTCTCACACGGATGTGAAAAAACTAGGAATATAACGTTTACCCTTTATTACCCTTATTCATAAAAATGTCCAGAGAAAAATCTCAAGCAAGATACTTTGAGGTCAAACGGGAAAGCCTTCTTGATATCTCGAGGAGTCTTTCTTCTAAGTCGTCAACCATCTTGTTATAATCGTTCAACGTTATCCTGCCAGTTCTAAATCCTCTCTCTATTTTCTCGATGTCCCTCAAGGTGCTTGCAATCACGTTGGAGATCTCGTCGAGCTCCTTGACCAGGCCTGTCCAGTCGCCCTCGAGACTGCTAAGTATCTCTTTTGTACGCCTCTCGTACTCCCTATCCCTCTGCTCGAAGGCCCTGAGGGTAGATGTAATCTTCGTTATGCCTGCTTTTCTCTCACGTAGACCCCTTAACTGGTCCAATAAGCTTGAGATACCTTCCTCTCTCCTTGTCAGTATCTCTGCTAGCTCTCCGAGTCGTTCATCTTGTTTCAGGGTTCTGGTAAGCGCCTCTGTCTTTACTGTTGACACACGCTGCCTGTTAACATAGTATACCGCTCCAATCACTGCTAAGACAGCTAGCGCTATTAGTAGGTAGACTCCTACGGGGATCGACTGAGCAACCTTAGAGAAAGACGGATTCACTATTACTGTTGGATAAGTATCATATAAGAAAAGCGGTCCCTTTGCTACAAACTTGTAGCAGTGCATGTCGTTCTGGACCGTTGTTGAAACTACTTCTGGAACCGTCTGGATAATCCCTGGTAAGCAAAGCTCAATGGTATAGTTTTTAACTATAAAACCGAGACCCATGTATGCTGGCACTGCATTTGTAGCATTAAAAGAGTAAACAAGCGAGAAAGTAACCCTCTGGTTCCTTTTCTGGAGAGAAGACAACATACTGTACAAAATCAGTTTCGACTGGTTTGTGGTATAAATGTTGATGTATGGGCTTGGAACCTTGCCATAGCTCCAGTAGATACCCACTAAACTCGCGTTTCTAGGCAGATTGAAGCTTAGTTGCTCGACCCATGCATCAGCTAGTGAAACAACTGTCAAAGTGTCATTGAACACGATTTTGTCGCCAGTCAGGGTTATCTTTCTTGTTAGCTCGTCCACCCTATAGAGAGGATAGCCATATGAAGAAACATTTGCACTAATAACGTCCAAGCTCCCAGGGATATACGACTGGTTATACTTAACCGTGGCTCCAGTAGCATTTCCCAAGACAGACTTCAAATTGATCGGCTGCGGAAGAGTAATCTGCCCAGTAACATTCGTGATTATTCCGGTGGGCGAGAGAGGTACAGGAAAAACCACTTTCACAGCGTCTGTGCCGGGCTCGAGAGAATCAAAAACAAAGGTAAAATTGATACTGGTAGAGGGGGCGGGAAGCTCAAAGGTCAAAAGTCCATTGCTAGCTCTACCAATAACTGTGAATTTTCCATTGGTTGCCGTTGCCAGTACAAGTCTCTTCTCGAAAGAAGAAATATTGAACGTTACCCTAGTCGTAGCCTCAGGAAGTTTAAGGTTGTTAAACACTAGGATGTAACCATACTCGATTCTCCCTGAGACACGGGCAGAGGCAGGATAAGAAACTGCTCCTTCAGCCTTCGAAAGAGGCACAAATTGTGCAGTAGCCAGAATAAGCAGGAGTAAACCCAGAGTAGCTATGCATATCGCTACTTTATAGCTCAAAGACTTCACCAGAACTAAGGCAATAAAAACCAGTATTTAAGCCTCTCTCTAGCAAAAATAAAGAAAACAAAAATCAAGAAAGCTCTCTATGGTCCCACAAAGTCCTCTATTGTTGGAAGCTTCTTTGGCAGGCCCTTCCTTTCCCTGATTGCAAGAGCTACCTGCTCAAGCTGGGAAGACGGCACAGGTGCCCACTTGTAAAACTCGTATGCAAAGAAAGCTCTTCCCTGAGTAGCCTCCCTAAGTTCGTCTGCAATGTTAAAGCTCTCCGACACTGGCAACTCTGCGAGAACCCTCATAACCATCCCCTTCTCCTCCATGGATATTATCTTGCCTCTGTGCCTATTTAGCACCGTAAGCACACCGCTGACTTGTTGAGAAGGTACCTTTACGTCCACCTTTAATATTGGTTCAAGCAGTGTAGGTTTGCCAGAAAGTAGAGTAGCCATAATACTGTTCTTAGTAGCTGGCATTATCTGTGCTGGGCCGCGGTGCGCCGGATCTTCATGCAAAACCGCGTCTACCAAAACCACTTTCACGCCTCTCACAGGCTCCTGTGCTAATGGCCCTGCCTCCATAGTCCATCTAAAGCCTTGGATAATGGTGTCTTTTACTTCTCTCAAGTACTGCAGACCACTGGTCTTGTTCACGATTATGTTAAAGTTCTCGTCGATGTCCCATATGTTCCTAGCCTCGTCTGTGTCCCAGCCTGCATACTCTCTAAGGATTTGGGCTCTTTCACGCCAGTCCTGGTCTGCAAAGATCTTGCCCTCCTGCATCAGCTTTATTGTTTCCTCGTTTAGTGGCTCTGCATAGAAGTATAGCTTATTGTGCTTGTTAGGAGACTTACCCTCGAAGACCTGACCCTTCTCGCGTATTGTTTCACGGTACCTCACGATTGGTGGGGAGGTAACTATATCTATTCCTGTCCTCTGCTTGAGATCCCACAGCGTGATTTCTAGGTGGAGTGTTCCAACGCCGCTCAGCAGGTATTCGCCTGTCTCCTGGTTGATATATACCTTCAGAGTTGGATCTTCTATGGCAAGCTTCCTCAATGCGTCGACCAGCTTCGGTAGATCGCCGCTTTTCTTTGGCTCTATAGCTACCGTAACTACGGGCTCGGCAACGTAGGCCAAGTGCTCGAAAGGCATCATGACGTCTTTGTATTTCGAGTCTACGACTGTTTCGCCTGCCCTTGCCTTGTCGAGTCCAAGCATGGCAACAATGTTTCCCGCCGACACCTCTTCGATCTTTTCCCTGTAGGGACCCATGTAGATGCCGACCTGTAGAACTCTCGCAGTGTCCTTGGCGTTTAAAAGGTATACTTCTTCGCCTTCCCGCACAGTCCCACTAAAGACCCTTCCAGTAGCGACATGTCCCGCATGCGGATCAATGTTTATCTTGCTCACAGCAACAACGGTTGGACCGTCTGGATCACACTCAAGCATCGCCTTGCCAATCTCACTGTTAAGGTCTCCCTTCCAGAGCTTCGGCACCCTGTATTTCTGGGCTTCCCTGGGATTAGGTATGTGCTCGACAACCATGTCCAAGAGTGCAATATAAAGCGGGAAGTCCTGAGCCAGCTTGTCTTTCTCATCGTGCAGGTAAGCGTCGACTATGTAGTCGAATTTTACGCCTTTCTTCATAGCTATTGGAACTGTTAGACCCCACTTGTGCAGGGCGCTTCCAAACGCCACCTGTCCCTTCGCAAAGTCTACCTTCCACTTATCCCTGAACTCTTTGTCTGCATAAAGGTCTATAAGTGCATTGAATTCTTTAACTATCTCAATGAACCTTTGCTGTATCTCTCTGGGCTCAAGCCTTAACTCCTTTATCAGTCTGTCTACCTTATTAATGTACAAAAGGGGCCTAACGTATTCTGCAAGTGCCTGTCTCACCACCGTCTCCGTCTGGGTCATTACTCCCTCTACTGCGTCGACTACTACTATTCCTCCATCCATCATTCTTAGACTTCTCGTTACATGCGAGGTGAAATCTATGTGTCCCGGGGTGTCCACGAGGTTTATCACGTATGGTTTACCCTCCCACTCGTGGTAAAGCGACACATTTGCCGCTTTCACGGTCATCTGTCTCAATTGCTCGATCTCGACGTAGTCTAGGGCTAAGGCTTGGCCGGCGACCTTAGGGCTTAGAATTCCAGCACCCATTAACAGTGAATCAGAGGTAGTTGTCTTGCCATGGTCGACGTGTGCAAGAGTGCCGATATTTCTAACTTGTTCGACGTTTTTCATTATTTTTGCGATATCGCTCACTTGCTTGTATCTCACCATACACTTCTCCCATCTATCTAGTTCAATGAACGAAACAAAATGCCAATTTATAATGATTTCGGGCTACGGGAGGATGCGTAATATTTAATTTGACAATAGCTAAATTTGGGTGGGGATGTAGCGTGGACATTTATCTGCTTGGCCACCTAACAATCGATATTGTGGTTGAGGGAGAAAAGGTAAGGAGAAGCCTGGGCGGAACAGTTACCTTCGGCTCTCTAGCGGCGCTCAAGCATGGCGTTAGACCCCACATAGTGTCGAAGGTTGGGAAGGATTTTCCCGACGAGTACATGATGTTTCTGGGCAAGCATAATATTGATCTCAGTGGGGTAGGTATCTCGAGGTATCTGCCGACAACCAAGTTTAAGCTTGTTTACCGCAGTAGCGGCGATAGAGACCTCTATCTCTTGGCTAGGTGCGAAGATATTCTTTCTGGAGACGTGCCGCTGGGAAAGATAAAGGGCAACATTGCAGTAATTGGGCCGCTGGTTGGCGAGATTCCTCCGAGCGTTGTCCAGGAGGTTTCAGAGGTTGCCTCACTGGTAGTAACTGATCTCCAGGGATACGTGCGGAAACAGCTAGGAGACAAAAGGATAGTTTTGTCTTCTTCTCCAGAGGCTAGACTCGTGGTTTCCCTTTCGGACATTGTTCATGCAGAGGTGGCAGAGGCGAGGGCAATATACGGGAACCTCGAGCCACTGGAGCTTGCAAAGAAGCTCGTGGAGGATGGCGCCGGGATTTCCCTCGTAACTCTGGGGGCTGATGGCGCTTACGTAGCCACGAGGCAGAGGGCTTTCTTTGTGCCCAGCATACCTACCCGGGTTGTTGACAGAACTGGTGCTGGGGACGTGTTTACTACTGTGTTCGCGGTCGAGTATCAGCGTAGCGGCGATATAAGGGAGGCCTCTGCATATGCCACTGCAGCCGTATCTTTCCTCATAGAGAAGCCTGGGGTTGATGGGTTAAAGGACCGCTGGGAGGTTAGAAAGCGGGCGGAAAAACTCATTGAGAACATAAAGGAACTTGCATAAAAGTCATTATTTATATATTTTTTCTCTATTGCTTTTATTGTGGAAACAAGCAAATTGCTAGATGAATTGAACATTAAGATTAGGGACGCCCGGGAAGTACTGAAAAATATTGTTCATCATACCCCTCTACAACACTCTAGAACCTTGTCTGACCTAACTAAGGGGGAGATCTATCTAAAGCTTGAGAACCTCCAGAAGACGGGGGCCTTCAAGGTTAGGGGCGCGTACTACAAGATGCAGAAGCTCGCACGTTCAGGTGTAAAAAGCGTGGTCGCGGCTAGTTCCGGTAATCATGCCCAGGGAGTGGCTTTCTCCGCGGCGAGCCTAAACATGAAGGCGACGATTGTTATGCCTAGACACACGCCCTTCTACAAGGTGAATGCCACGAAAAGCTATGGCGCAGAGGTTGTGTTACATGGTGATACTTATGATGATGCCTACCAGAAGGCGTTGGAGATAGCCCAGCAGACCAACTCGGAGTTTGTACACCCGTTTAACGACCTCGACATAATGGCTGGACAGGGGACAATAGGTGTAGAGATTTTTGAAGACCTTAGCGATGTTGAGGTCGTGTTGGTACCTGTTGGTGGTGGCGGACTGATCTCTGGAATAGCTACTGCCCTGAAAAAACTTAAGCCTGACGCGAAGGTGATCGGTGTCCAGCCCAAGGGAGCACCTGCAACTTATCTGTCTTTCCACGAGAAAAGAGTCGTGGAGACGCATGAGGTTAGTAGCATTGCTGATGGAGTCATTGTTAAGAAGCCGGGTGACCTAACGTTGAAAATAATGGAGGAAGTCGTGGACGACATGGTTCTTGTAGACGACCGGGAGATAGCTAGGGCAATGTTTCTCCTCCTGGAAAGAGTAAAAACAGTCGCGGAGCCTGCTGGAGCGCTGGGAGTGGCTGCGGTCATCTCTGGCACAGTTGATGTGAGTGGAAAGAAAACTGTTCCCGTGGTTAGTGGTGGCAATGTTGACCCTACGTTGCTTATCAGGGTCCTTGGACAGGTTCTTTATGTGGAGGGACGGCAAGTGAGAATCCAAGGTATATTGCCTGACAGGCCTGGCCAACTAAAGAAGGTTATCGATGCAGTTGCTGAGCTCGGCCTAAATATTGTCGAAATACAGCACGAGAGATTAAATCCACTTTTGACGCCTGGAATGGCACTGGTCACTCTGGGGCTTGAGGTGCCAAGCAAAGAATATGCTGATATATTAGTTCTGAAACTCAAACAGATGGGGCTAGACTTTAGGGTGGTATAGGATGCCGGAAGCCGTGTTCACCGAGAAGGCGCCTAAACCAATAGGTCCCTACTCCCAGGCAATCAAGTCTAATGGCTTCATTTTTGTATCTGGTCAAATCCCCCTTGATCCGTCTACGGGTGAGATTGTAGGAGACGACATAAAAACACAGACCCGGAGGGTTCTTGAAAATATAAAGGCGGTTCTGGAGGCTGCAGGTTCGTCTCTTGAGAAAGTTGTATATTCAGTCGTCTTTCTAAAGGATTTGTCCCACTTCCAAGCGTTCAACGAGGTGTACTCAGAATACTTCACAAAGAACAAGCCGGCGCGTGTAACGATCCAGGCTGCAAATATCCCTAGAGGAGCACTGATCGAAATCTCAGTCATAGCTGAAGCCTAGCAACCCGCGAAAATCTTATAGGTTTCTGGGTTGTTTAGTTTTTTACTGGCGGGGGTGCCCGAGCTAGGACAAAGGGGGCGGACTCAGGATCAGTTAAAAGATGGGATCTCCGCTGGCGTAGGCCTGCCCGGGTTCGAATCCCGGCCCCCGCACCACTTTCTATCCAATGGTATACGTGTCAGAAAAAATTTAAAAACATGGTTAGTGAATAAGGGAAAAGGTAGGTGAGTCTCGTTGAGGGTGCTCTATACTTCCGCTACTGTCCCAGTACCTGAAGGCGTCAAGGTGAATATTTCAGGAAAAAAGGTCACAGTTGAGGGACCATTAGGAAAGGTAGAGAAAGACTTTTCCCATGCCAAGAGAATCACCATAAGGCTTGAGGGCAACAACGTCGTAGTAGAGACGCATGGCGCCACGAAAAAAGACTATGCACTAGTAAACACTATAGCATCCCACATCAACAACATGATTATTGGCGTCACAAGGGGTTACCGCTATAAGCTGAAGGTTGTCTACGCCCACTTCCCGATGAACTTCAAAATCGAAAACGACAAGATAAGGATTGAGAACTTCCTTGGAGAACGTGGTCCACGATATGCAAGAATAATGCCCGGCGCAAAAGTAAAGATCGAAAAGGAAGATATAATAGTTGAGGGCATAGACAAGGACGCAGTCGCACAGACAGCGGCAAACATCCACTTGGCCACTCATCTGCGTGGTGAGAGAGCTCTAAGCCCGCATGGGCGTGAAGGTACTGGCCCCGGTATACTTGACGGAATCTACCTCTACGCAGTCGAACATTTAAAGTAATCTACATGTCTCTAGTTGAGGTCCACGTCGGCCTAGACGATGCAGATTCACCCCTTGGGTTTTGTACAACGTTTCTTGGACTGCTACTCGTTAACGAGCTGAAAAAAATTGGCGCCGTTTTTCTTGACCTGCCGTACCTTGTCAGGCTTGATCCTAATATCCCCGCCAAAACCCGTGGAAATGGGGCTGTTTCTTTGCATTTCAGGCTGGAACAGGACAAGATTACTCATGCCGAGAATATTATAAGGAATACAGTAGAAAGGTTTGCAGAGAAGCATGGAAAAACTGACCCAGCAGTAGTTATTTCGACTGGAAACGTTCCCGAAGAACTAAAGGAAATATTCCAGCGGGCACTTTCAGAATATGTGCCCGTCAGTCATGTTCACAGCATGTTTAGAAAACTCTCCGCAGAAGAAAAGATTAGGCTGGTCTATGCATACAGAGATAGACCGAGGGGACTTATAGGCGCTGTCTCCGCGGTAGCTGCTTATCCTCTGGCTCAGTACACCTACGAGTTGCTTGTTTACAGAGACCCCAGAGACAAAACAGCCGAAAGAAATATTGATACAAACATGTTTCTTGATATTGACAAGACGTATCGTCCATATATTTTTTCTACTTTTGATTACAACTCGGGTAGACTGCTGGCAACTCCTCATGGTCCAGACCCTGTCCTTTTTGGCTTGAGAAGCCTAGATCCCGATACCTTGCTCAAAGCACTTGGTACTATAAGTGGCAGTGTAAGCTTTCGCGGATACATGGTCTTTAAGACAAACCAAGCGACAAACATGCATTTAAAGGTAAAAAAGAAAATTGCTTCTCTCAGGCCCTATGATTCAGTAGTCGTTTATGGGCGAGTCGATTCCAAACCCAGGATAATTCCGGGTGGACACGTATTTGCCGAGGTATGTGACGATACGGGGTGCATCACTGTAGCTTTCTACAAGGAAACCGGCAGTCTCAATAGAGTTTCGAGACTCTTGAGGAAAGGAGACAAGATCGAGGTTGGAGGCGGGGTAATCCCCAGAGAAAAAAATACGCTCAATGCAGAGATTCTAAGGGTTGTTGAGCCTGCTCCATTGATGCTAGAGGAGAACCCTAGATGTCCGAAGTGTGGAGCCAGGATGACATCTGCTGGCCGAAACAAGGGATACAAGTGTCCAAAATGTGGATTTAGATCCACGACTCTTGGGAAAAACATAAAGAAGTTTCCAAGAATACTGGAGCCCGGCCTATACATACAGTCGCCCATTGCCTTCAGGCACTTGACAAAACCCAGGGAAATATACGGCTTACAGCCTGTGACAATAACAAGTGACTGGCTTATCTCGGAAAAATGGTTTTATCTTGAGCAGCAGTAGGACAAGTAGCATCAGCAAGCCTTGCGTCTTCATAGCAGAGGCTCGGTCGACTCTCTTTTCCTCATCAACTTCTCCCTATAAAACCCCCTATTTATTGTTTCATTTGTTTCTAGGCCGACACCTATAAATTGGGCTAAACATAGCTATAACTGTGCAATCTGTACTCGAAGTTTTAGGAGAACTGGGCAAAGCCGTCGACCCAATAATGATAGAGTTTCTACTGAAAGACGCTAGCCCAGAGTTCCAAGAGGCAGTTCTATACCAAATAAAAATGGGCGGCAAACGCATACGTCCAGCCCTCACGGTTGCAAGTTGCCTAGCGGCAGGAGGCAATATTCAGGACTCACTACACGCTGCTGCAGCCGTAGAGCTTGCTCACAATTATTCCCTTATTCTCGACGACATAATCGACCACAGCGAGCTGAGGAGAGGTCTACCCACTGTATGGAAGAAATATGGAATCAGCACCGCTATACTCGTAGCTGTGCACTACCGCGAGACCATCTCACAAGTTTTAAATCATACTCGTGATCCAAAACTTTTCAACGAGATTCTGGCCGAAACAATTAAGCTACTTACTGACGGGGAGAGACTAGACATTCTATTCGAGCAAGCAGGCAGAAGCGACGAGCCCTACATACTGGAGAATCGCTATAGAAAGGTCACACTGGAAGATTATCTAAAAATGATCGAGAGGAAAACAGCCAAGCTTATTGAGACATCCTGTGTCTTCGGGGCACTATCTGCGCACGCCGACAAAAACATAGTTGATGCATTGAAACAGTACGGCTATAATCTAGGCATGGCTTTCCAGATAGGTGACGACATTATCGACATTTTTGGTGTAGAAGAGAAGACTGGGAAAAAAGTCGGCGGAGACATCAAGGAACATAAACTAGGAAACATTGTTGTTCTGTTGGCTGTAGAGGAGCTTGAATCAAGCGAGAAGGAGCAAGTACTCTCGGTTCTACGCAAGGATGATGTCTCATGGGAGGAAGTCTCACATGTAATTAAGCTCATCTCCAAAACAAGTGCTAGGCAAAAAGCCGAGAAACTGAAAAAGGAGTATGTAGACAAAGCAGTAAATGCACTAGAGGTCCTGCCAAGGGGCAAATACAGAGACATATTACTTGAGCTTGCATCATTTATCGAGAAAAGAGACTTCTAAAGACAGACTTTAATTATAAACATCACATTTTTCTATGTGGGTAAAATGCTTGCAGTCGTCAAGCTAGGGGGTTCAGCTATTACAAATAAGGCTAAACCCTACACCGTTCGCCGCGAAAACATAGTTAAGGCATCGAAGACGATAAGCAAACTATATAGTGAAGGTTGGGACTTTGTCCTAATACATGGAGGAGGCTCATTTGGACATCCAACAGCCGCAAAGTACAGGCTCCAAGAGGGTGGACTAGAACCAGAAAAGCTGAGAGGCTATGCGGAGACCAGGTACTGGATGACAAAACTAAACACATACGTAGTTAAGACCCTACTGGTATACGGTGTCCCAGCTGTCTCAATCCAGACATCTGCAGTTGCATATAACGCTAATGGTAAGATGGCTCGTTTCGACTACGAAATAATTCGAGAAATGCTGTCAAGGAGACTTGTACCTGTTCTTTATGGTGACGCTGTCTTGGACACTATCAGAGGTTTTTCAATACTTTCTGGCGACACTATCGCCTCAAGAGTAGCCATCCACCTAGGAGCAGAGGTCCTCGTATATGTCATGGGTTCTGGCGGAGTTTATTCTAGACCCCCTGAGAACCCCGATGCGACCCTTCTTAGAGAAATCTCGCGAAAGTCGTTTTTGACTGTTGGAGAAGCATCAGGCATAGATGTGACTGGCGGGCTACGTGAAAAACTAGAGGAAGCTTTCGCGGCAGCCGAAAAAGGCATAAAGGTAAATATTGGTGGAATAAGCTTCCTCGAAGAAATGATTCTCGGAGTCGAAGCACCATACACAAGAGTATTACCCTAGAAACAGTTTTATTTATCTCCGGGCTTGCCAAATATGGACTATTTATGGAAAAACCTAGCAATGGCTTCAGGGTGTTCGTCAAGGAAATTTATCTCTCTACCAAAGAGAGAATAGAGCTAGTAGACATCACTAACAAAGTGGAAGAAGCTGTCCAAGAAAGCAAAATTAGAAACGGAATATGTCTTGTCTATGCTCCACATGCAACCGCAGCGATAATATTGAATGAACATGAAAAAGGGCTACTGAGCGACATTGTCAAAAAGATTCTGGAAATCGCGCCGCCTGGGGCAAACTACCTACATAACAGAATAGACAACAATGCACATGCACACGTAGCATCAAGCATTATTGGCTCCTCGGCAACATTGCCCGTGGTAAATGGAGAACTGGTGCGTGGAACCTGGCAGAACATCTTCCTTGTAGAGCTCGATGGCCCACGTGCCTCTAGAAGAATAATTGTAGAGGTTTTAGGAGAATAAAGCCGGGAAAACATTATTGTTCTTTGTTTTTGGGCTGTGAAAGCGTGACTTTCACGTCTACAGCGAGTGCACCCTTGCCTTTTTCGTAGACAAAGAAGGGGTTGATGTCTATGTCTTCTATTTCCTCGATGTCTAGAGCGAGCTTCGAGAGCCTCAATAACACGTCTACAACTTTTTCGTAGTCTGCTGGGGGCTCGCCCCTATATCCCTTGAGAACCTTGTATATTTTTGTCTCCTCTAGCATCTCGTAGGCATCATCGATAGATAGAGGGGCAACCCTGAAACTTACATCCTTGTATAGCTCGACGAGGATACCTCCGGAGCCAACCATAACAAGGGGACCGAATATTGGATCCCTATGTATTCCTATAGCCACCTCTTTTCCTTTTTCGGCCATTTTCCTGACGATGATTCCATTAATACGTGCGTTTGGAACCTTCTTTGTAACATTGTCCATTATTTTGTTGAAGGCCTCGGCGACCTCCACATCAGAGTTCAGCCCTATAATTATGCCTCCAACGTCGCTTTTATGGAGTATGTCTGGCGACTCGACCTCTAGGACAACTGGGTAGCCAAGCTCCTTGGCAATTTTTACTGCCTCCTCCGGGGTTCGGGCAATCTTCTTCAGCAAGACAGGTATACCGTAGTGGCTTACAAGCAGAGATGCTTCCGATGGTGTTAACGCGGTTCTCCCTTCTTTGAGTGCATTCTTGACTATCTGCCTAGCCAGCTCAACATTGACAGATAGAGACACCTCTGTCCTCCTCTCTAGCTTTTCTAGCGCCTGGATGTACCTATACATTGCGCCTAGGCTTGAGGCAACTTTTTCTGGAGACTCATAGCATGGCACACCGTTCTCTGTAAGCTTGCTACATGCAACGCTTACCTCGTCTCCGCCGATAAACGATGCTAGGACAGTTTTCTTGGAGCCTGTCTCCTTTATTGCTTTCAGCAGTGCGTCAGCAATCTCGCCTGGATTAGTAATCGCCGTGTGACAATATAGTACAATGACTGTATTCACTCTGTCGTCGAGGAGGAGATCCTTTAGTGCCCCATAATACTGCTCCGCGTCAGCCATTCCAGTCAAATCAATCGGGTTCAGAACGCTACCAAACGGTGGCATATGTCTCCTTAGCTTTTCGGCGAGATCCTGTGGAATACTCATGAGCTTAATGTTGTTGTCTTCAAGAGCGTCAGTAGCCATGATGCCTGCACCGCCGCCATTAGTGAGGACAACAACGTTCTCACCGCTTGGAAGCGGGGCCTTAGCAAAAGCAGTTGCCCAGTCAAACAATTCAATGAAACTTTTGGCCAGCAACACGCCGGACTGTTTAAATGCAGCCTCATATGCGGCGAAGCTTCCTGCAAGAGAACCAGTATGCGACTTTATAGCCGCTATTGTTCTGGTACCTCTTCCGGCTTTCAGGATTATTATTGGTTTTCTCCTTGCCACCCGCCTTGCAACTTCTAGAAACCTTGCACCATTGTTTATTCCCTCTAGGTAAGCTGTTATAACCTTTGTATGCGGGTCTTCGCCGAAGAACTCTATTAGGTCGTTTTCATCTACATCGGCCTTGTTCCCGAGACTAACAAGGTCCGACAAGCCTATACCTTTAAGCTTTGTCCAGCCAACAAGCGCTATTCCCAAAGCTCCGCTCTGGGTGATAAAAGCTATTTCTCCAGCCTTGGGTAATCCCTGACAAAAGCTAGCATTTACACCTTTAACAGTGTCACATACGCCGACAATGTTTGGGCCGAGCAGGCGTAAACCATACTTCCTAGCAGTTTCCACAAGCTTTAACTCTAGGTCAACGTTACCAATCTCCTTGAAACCGCTAGAAATCACTGCAACTGCTTTAACCCCCTTCATTCCGGCTTCCTCTAGTACCTTTGGTACAGCCGGGGCAGGAACCACTATCACTGCCAAGTCAATAGATGCCGGGACATCAAGTATCGATTTATAGCATTTCAGCCCAAGAATTTCGTCGGCAGATGGATTTACTGGAAAAATTTTTTCACGCGGAAAACCAGCATCAAGTAGATTTTTGACAACTTGATAGCCGATTTTATCTGGGCTCCGAGACGCCCCAATAACTGCGACGCTCTCCGGCCTCAACAATTTAATTATTTTTTCGTCAAACATCGAAATCACGTATAAGAACAATGTAATAGATTAATGTTTTTTGATTAACATGTTTCATTATTTCCACTTAACTCGCATGTATACAGCGACCACTATAATTTTACGTGGTGTCGGTAGCTATTGGACTTCGGCTGGGTTTGTCCCTATGGAACAGCATACATATTTTGTTTAAGCTTATTGTCTGTTCCATGTCTCTTCTACTCGTCTTTGCCGCAGTAAACTCCTTAACTCTCTGGGCAATGTAAGCGTCGGCTTCTCTGGAACTATGCCGCCCGGGTGCCTGTCGACAACAATTATCAGTACTACGCCGAGTACTATGTATGATAGATAGTTTGGATCAAATGGAAGTATTAGCCTCTGCTTAGTAAACTGTATCAACCTGTCAAAAGCTAGGTACACTGCTGGCCCTACAAGCGGGCCATACGGATTACCACTGCCACCAATTATAACCATTAACGTTATCAGGAATGTTTTCGATGTAGTGAAATCGTCGGGATTCACCGTCCCGACATAGTATGCATAGAGCACACCTGCTACACTCGCCATAGCAGACCCAATCATCATAGCCATCATTCTTAGTTTCACAATGTTTCTTCCAAGACTCTCGGTTGCCAGCTCATTGTCCCTCATGGCGCGGAGTGTCCTCCCAAAAGGAGAAGTAGAAAGCCTATAATATACAAGCCAAATAATCGCCGCGACGACAACAGACAAGAATAGCAATAATATTTCTCTAAGTGGCGAGCCGGCCCACGCTAAAAAGTCTACCACGCCAGCCCCGAACGTTCCACCAACCAGCGGGTCATAGTTCCTAGCAACTATTCTTATCGTCTCGCTAAAAGCTATCAGTAGCATTCCAAGATAGTCCTCACGCAACCGCAGAGCCGGATAAGATGCAAGAACCCCGAGGACAGAGCCTACAAGCACGGCTACTATGAGGGTCGCTATAAATATGCCAAGACCTAAGAACGGGTTCCTAGCTACGGATTGGCTAACCGACATGGCCCACCTTAAACTATTCAGCTTGAAGTCCCCCTCTAAAGCCATGTCCAGAAAAACTGCCCCTAGCCTGACTGAGAGAGCCCCCACACTGAATGCACCAATAGCAAAGAAAGCGGCTTTCGCAAAGTTTGGAAGCCCAGCTTCCCCATATTCTAGGTTTAGGGAAGAAGCCAGAATAACGTAGACCGAATACAGGACAGCTAAGTCCAAAACGAAAAACACAACATCCACCACAATCACCTTTTACTCCATAGACCGGCTAAACCCCTAGGATACAGCAAAAGTACAAGGGCCAAAGTTATAAACGAGATCGCGGGCCGATAAGCAGTGCTCAAGCCGATCTGGGAAAGATAATATACGCCAACAGTCTCACTGAAGGCAATGATATAGGCTCCTACAATGCTTCCCAGAAGGCTTTCGAGACCCCCAAGGGTCACCGCGGCGAATATCGAGAGAAGTATGGAGAAGCCTGTATCAGGGTTAACCGTTATCCTGAAGGGCAGAAAAACACCGGCAACACTTGCGAAAGATGCAGAAAGCATCCAGCTAAGAGCATATACCCTTTTAACGTTTATCCCCAAAGCCTCAGACAGGGAGGGGTTCTCAATAACAGCACGCATAGCTATACCAACCTTTGTCTTGTAAAGGAAGAGATACAGTAGAAGCAAAAACAGCCAGGCAACCGCCGAGGAAATCACAAGTAAACCGGGAAGCGTAGAGCCTAAAAAGTTGACATTCACATCCTTGAAGACTATCCCACGTGTATAGACCCCTAGGGAACGCTGAAGCACGTCTGCATATATCTGCACAGAGTATCTGAGGATAAAGTCCAAAGCCATAGAAACAATCATCAAAGTAACTAGCGACGCTTTACCACGCAACGGCTCAAACACGACTCTATACACAAGAAAACCAAGCAACAAACCGCCGACAAAAGAGAATGGCAAAAATAAATAGGGATTGGCACCAAATAAAACACTCATCGTGTAAGCAACATATATACCAACAGTTGCAAAGTCACCATGTGCAAAATTAGACACCCTTGTAGTAAGCAGGGTCAAGGATAGACCAATAGACAACAGTGACAAAAGGTTACCATACACCACTGCATCAACCAACAAATCCATAGCCATGCCGACCACCTACAGCCCTAGATACAGGGATAATAGATCCCTATGGTTCAGAAGCTCATCTGCGGATCCAAAAAACTTTACACTTCCTGACACTAGTAACAAGGCCCTCTCGGCAAGCTCCAAAGCCCTCCTCGTATTCTGTTCAACCAAGAGAACAGTTAAACCATACTCCCTGTTTAGCTTGACAATTCTCCCAAAAACCTCCTCTGCTATCTTAGGTGCAAGGGCAGCGGTAGGCTCGTCAAACATAAGCATAATCGGGTTCTTCAGCAAAACCATTGCAAGTGCAACCATCTGTCTCTCGCCGCCACTAAGAGTTAAAGCCTTCCTATCCATCAGTCTCTTCACATCCGGGAGAAACTCCTGAACTGACTCAAGCCTTTCATCAAGTTCACCATTGCTGTACTCGTAGCCTGCGAGCAAAAGATTCTCCCTAACTGTTAGCCCCTCAAAAACATTGCCTGTCTGGGGCAGGTATCCTAAGCCGTTCTTCACCCTTTCGTGTGGAGGAAAATTAGTGATCTCTTTTCCATTAAAAAATATGTATCCAGAGAAAGTTCTGGCAAGGCCGAAAAGTGCCTTCAACAATGTGCTCTTTCCACTGCCATTGGGACCAATAACCGAAAATATTTCTCCCTTCTCAACGCTAAAAGAAACTTCATGAATTATAGTCATGTTTCCATAGCCTGCACTAAGGCTCTCAACCCTCAACAACTCCACTATGAACACCGTCTACCTAGAACTTCCAATATAGGCTTCCAGCACTAGGGGATCCTTTAAAACGACGTCAGGCGTCCCCCTTGAAATCACGCTACCTCTGTGCATCGCATAGACATAGTCAGCATACGAAGACGCCAAGTCAAGCCTGTGTTCAACAATGAGAAACGTTACGCCAAGCTCGTCTCTTATTTCTCTGAGACGCTTCATAATCTCCCTCGCAAGTGCAGGGTTTACACCAGCAAGAGGCTCGTCTAGCAGAACTACCCGTGGCTCACTCATCAATATCCTCCCGAGCTCAAGTAGCTTCATCTGTCCCCCACTCAACGAAGATGCAGGAGCATCCCACAGGTGATCAAGCCTCAGTAGAGACAAAATTTCTAGTGCCCTCTGAACCTGCTCCCTGTCCTTCGTCACCCATCTGTTTGACAACACAATGTCAAGGACGTTTTCTTCCAGAAAATACTTGGACGGAATCAATACGTTCTCAAGAACACTTAGAGACCTAAATAATTGAGGGGTCTGAAAAGTTCTCACAATGCCTAGACGGAACCTCTCAGCTGGAGACATATAGGTAATGTCTTTGTCCTCATAGTAAATAGCACCAGTATCTGGCTTAAGGACACCACCAACAACATTAATAAGCGTAGTTTTCCCACTACCATTAGGACCAATAAGTAAGGTAATGGTCGAACGTCCAACCTCTAGAGATACATTATCCAAGGCGACTAGCCCGCCAAACCTCTTTGAGACACTGCTGACATGTAGGACGGTTCCTTCCATATATCTTCAGGAAAACACAGCCAAAGCTTCAAGGTTTAAAAGATTATGATTTGAAAGATAATTTGACAGCAAATCATTTACATTCAGCTATTTAAGCATGATTAACTATATTTATAAATTAAAGTGAGAGCTTCCTCAGATCCGATATTTTCAGACAAAAATAAAGCATTTAAAGGCGTAAAGCGTGTAATATAAGATAACTGTGTTATTTGATAGATACGGCAGACCCCTAGACAACCTTAGAATCACAGTTACTACAGCATGTAACTACAATTGTGTATTCTGTCATAGGGAAGGAGAAGAAACAAATAACACCCAGCTTACGCCCGACCAGATAACCGACGTAGCAACGGCAGCCTACAGCCTAGACATTAGGAAATTCAAAATAACGGGTGGTGAGCCCCTCCTACGGGAAGACCTCCCAGAAATAATTCATAGTCTCAAATCCATCGGCAAAGGTATAGAAGTGTCACTCACAACAAACGGTTACCTCCTCGAAGACAAACTCAACAGGCTTGTCGATAAGGGCCTTGACCGCGTAAATGTTAGTCTTCACGCTGTTTCGCCACAGACATACGTGGCCGTCACACAAGTAAAGGGCCAGGACAAGGTGCTACGTGGACTAAGTCTAGCTAAGGACTACTCTCTGCCCGTAAAACTAAACTATGTACTGACAAAAGCAAACGTTGGCGAACTAGAGAAGGTGCTAGACTACGCGTCTAAAATGGGCTTCAATGTAAACCTAATTGAGCTTATACCGCAGGGGAAAGGAAAAGAAATTTTCGATAAACTTTACGTCCCCGCAGAAGAAGTCCTACCATTGCTGGAATCCAAGTCTTCTAGAGTAGAAGTCAGACCCCTACATTCCAGACCTATCTTCAAGCTGGAGACAGGCATCCAAGTCGAAGTCATAGCGAACTACTGCAATCCATTCTTCTGCGCCGGTTGCACAAGGATACGTTTAACCCACGACGGAAAACTTAAAACATGCCTAAACAGAGATGACAACCTTGTAGACATTAGAAATACACTTATGGATCGAAGCCACGAAAAGCTATATAAACTCAGAGAAAGCATCATAAAGGCAAACTTTCTGCGGGAGCCATTTTTCAAAATGAACGGCTATGGGGCGACAACTTATGATGGAAAAATAACATGCCCACTTAGAAAAATAGCCCAGCTGTCCCTTAGTCATGAGGAGAAAAAGAAAAAATAATTTTGGAACCTATTCTAGGTTTTCTGCAACAACTTCAGCCAGAGTCTTTAATGTCACGTTGACTCCATGAGCCTTAGTAGTAAAGCCTAGAGTATGGAAGCATCCGACACAAGCTGTGCTAACAACTGTGGCGCCGGACTCCTTTATCTCCTGCACCTTTTCCCTGCCAGCAATCAACATGTCGCGGTAGAGTTTGTCCAAGAAGCTTTTCTCAGTCGGCGTAATCTCCAGCTTCATGCCCATCAATTTCTCCATCATTTCCTGGGTTGGGGGCACGATACATGCGATAGAGTTACCTCCGCCACAGCATTTACTGAACAATCCGTGGCTCTTCAGCTTGACGAAGTTTGTTGAAACTTTTGACAATACTTCAGCAGGTTCCTCAATGAGACCGCCAAACCTACCCATTTTGCATGGGCTGTGCCAAGTGATGCGCTCGTTTGTCTGTTTAACTTTGAGCTTGCCCTGATTAATGGCGTCTACAAGAATCTCAACTAGATGCAGTACCTTGAAGCTTGGCTTCTCACCGACGACTCCTGGGAGCTCGAACCTGAAGAATGTATAGGGATACCCTCCGTCACTAAAGACAAGGTACTCTGGATTAATGTTCTTTATGTAGTCGTATATCTTCTTCGCGATTATCATGGTAGACTCGTGGTCGCCTGCAAGCTTGCCGATGGGTGCTCTAATAGAGAGAGGCTTACTAGGCATCGTCCAGTCAATACCAAGTTTTGACAATATCTTTGCAGTTGAGACTACTGCGCCGGGTGTAATCATTGCTTCAGCAAGAGATGGTAGATAGAGATATTTTGCTCCTTTCTTGTCTAGCTCTACGTTTGCAACGTTGCGAACCTGTGACATGACATTGTCCCAGACCTGTTTGAAGCCCGGATTCTCGAGGAACATGCCGCTGGTCTCAGCGTCTACCATTGGCTTGAGCAGTGATGGAACTCTCCCTGTCTGAGCCAAGAAACCCCTTAACTGAGCAATCATTTCGCCGCTGTGGATGCTGAATGGACATGTAATATAGCAGAGACCACAGTTTGTGCAGTGATAGGCGAGGTCAACCCACTTGTCTAATTCTTCTTTGCTCTTGGGAAGCTTCCCGTCAAACAGCCAGGGGAACAGCTTAGGCAAGAGATTTATCTCTTGCCGCAAAACGTGTCTAAGTGGCTCTGCCTTGCTTACAGGCCCATATTCCTCCCCGACAGGCGTAAATGGACAGTTAACTTCGCATAGTGCACATCCTACACAGTTCTCAAGGAAGTGCAGTGAAACCGGGGTAAGATGGGATGCAGTTTTTTTCGCCGCTACTTTTACCGTTTCCTTTTTGAACTGTTCCCAGCTCATAAAGACCCCCTGTTAAACTTGATGTCATACCATTCATGGAGCTTGCCATACCAGTAACCAAACACGAAGTGCCAGAACTTCGAAAACGGCAGGTAAGCTACAAGTGTCTCCGCTAGGAGTATATGTGTCCCGAGGACTAGCCTATACGTAGCAATGTCGGGGCTCGGCAAGTGGTGGGTAGCAAGGAATCCTGAAACGAGGATGGCTAGGAGTAGGAACAAGTCTATAAAGTCGCCTAGACGCAGGTGCGGCAACTTGTGCAAGGCTCGTACAATCTTGTCGCCAAACTTGTATGACACACCGATAATTGCCAGTATGGCTAACAGATCCCCGTTGAGGATAATTGTCAATGGACCCCAAATGGTGTTCACGAAAGTCCACGACATGCTACTGGCAGGAAGAACATTTGTAAAGAAGCTCTGAGAACCAGTAGTAATGCTTGTGGGTATGGCGAACGGCTTCAGGAGAGAGTAGAAAGGTAGCCAGTAGCTAAACATAGCAACGTGCTGGCCAAGCAGGAAAATCAGGGGAATCACGCCAACAATGTGGAGAGCAATAAGTCCACCTATAAAGTCCCCCTTCCTTTTCTGCGCCGCGATAATCAGTGGATCCAGAAACGTCTTGACAAGCCCGACCAGCAAAGAAGCAAACGACTTCTGACGCCTTGGCGCACTGGGCTTGCGCTTCCAGAGGAAGACATACCTAGACAGCCTGTAGGCTACGCCGAACAAGAAGACCGCAACTACATAGGGAGGCAAGACATATATTGCTAGGTCAAGCAGATCCATTACGTCCCTTCACCTCACTATCATCTTCTTGATTATCTTGTTCTCGCCAACCTGCAGGTGAACAGCACATGCAATACAGGGGTCGAAGCTCCTAATAGCGCGGACAAAGTCCACGCCTTCCCATTGATCTGGCGAGACCTCCTCGGTAACTATTGTGTTGGCGACGCTCTGCTCAAAGGGAGACATACCCCACTTGTCCTTCGGAGACACGTTGCCCGTAGTCGGCGCGTGGATCTGGTAGTTCACAATCTTTCCTCCTTCCTGAACTACCCAGTGCCTTACAGTGCCCCTGGGCGCCTCAGTGAAGCCGACACCAAAGGTTCTTCGAGATGGGGCAGTCCATGGCCTGGAAGTCTTCACCCTACCATTCCTGACTAGCTCTACAGCCTTCACTACGTTATCCCAAGCAGACGCAACGTCGACCACAACGTTGAACGCCCTTGCCAACACTCTCTGAAGCGTGGTCGAGTAGGGCGGCGCGCGCCATTCAAGATCCATCTCGTCGACAACCGACGCAGGCAGGTCGTCTGCACCACCGCTCCTAGGCAAGGTTACCTTGAGTACACCGTTTCCGCTTCCATAGTTGTTCGGCTGGTAGGCTGTCACAGTTAGCCTAGCTATTGGGCCAACCTCGAAAGGCGTTATTGTGCCGTCCTTCCACACAAACCTGACATGGGCAGCCCAGTTGTACTTGCCGTTCCAGTCGCGGGCAGTAGGCTTAGGTATAGTGGTCTTGTTCCACGGGTGATAGGCAACGTCGTACTTGCCCCATAGGAGCGGGTTGCCCTCAGGATCCTTTTCTGTGTATATCGGCATGGCTCCTTTCCAGTCCTCGTAGAACGCTCTCTCAACATGCTCCATTATGCTCAGGTTTATCTCCTTGTAGCTCTTGGTTACAAGCTCGCCGTTCACGAAGGCTCCAGGCTTAATCCCACGCTTGCTTGCGGCCTGGTCAACATTCTTGTAGAAGTCTTCGGGAGATCCGTCCAGAGAAGAGTAGGCTTCTGGGTCGTCAAAGAGACCACCGCTTACCATGTTGTGTTTCTTATAGGTTAGACCCTGGTCTCTGTAGCCGTGTCTCTCCTCGTAGAACCATACAAGATCCTGCCACACAGCGTATAGGAACTTGGCCCAAGCAGTAAGCTTTGTAAGCCTATACGTATAGCCAACAAGCAGGTACTCTGCATTAGTCAAATCTGTCGTTATGCCTCCTGGGACAACTGTTGAGGGGTGGCTGTGGCGACCATAGATCAGGACGCCGGCTTCCCTCGCAATCCTCGAATACTTCATTGTCAGTTGCCATATCTTGCCAGAAACCGGATTGAGTGCACTCATTATGTCTGATATCTTGGCGAAGCCGTGAATGTCCCTATGCGGCGCGTCCGTCTTCTGTGCATCATCCCACACGCTGGGGGTAAGCTTCTTCACTATCAGCTCGCTGTAGTCGGGGCCGCCAAGCATATTCAAGATAAGTGGATGGTCATACAGAGCATCGGTCATTGCAAAAGCCATGTTTCTCAGTACTACGCCTAGGGGCTCGGGTGCAACACCATAAGCCATGTCCACTGCGTGCATAGACGCGTTTGTATGGCTTGCTCCACACACACCACAAATCCTAGACGTAATATGGATAGCGTCCTCTGGAGGCCTCCCCCTCAAGAACACCTCAAAACCCCTAAACATCGTCGCAAATACCCAGACGTCGCTAGGCTTCCTGGTAGCTGTGTCCACTAGAGCCCTGAGAGCAAGGTGTCCCTCAATCCTCGTAATTGGATCTATAAATATTTCTTTCTGACTCATTTACCCCTCACCCCTTAACCTCTTTAGTAACTTCTTCCTTTTTCTTCTCAATATTCTTACTAGTCCAATAAGCCAGCCCAACACCAGCTAGCAAAGCCGCAACAGCCGCAGCACCCTCTAGACCGCTTGGAACCCTTGGCGCCTGCAGAGGCTTATAGAACGGCTCATACGCATCGGTAAACCCTGGCATGGTGCACCCGATACACACACCACCAGTCCTCGTTGGTCCACCTACGCCGTTAACCCAGCCAAGCTTGTTCCACGGACAGTTAGAAATCGGCCCTTTGCATCCAACTGCATATAGACACTTGTAGCTGTTTTCCCCCGGATAAGCCCTGAAGTCGCCAGCCGCATAAGAACCTGCACGTGGACACTGCTCGTGGACAGTTGCCCCATATATAAACTTTGGACGCCAGTACACGTCCAGTTCAGGCAGGGGTAGGAGACCCTTAGCCCAAAGCACAAGCGCCGCTAGGGTCCTCAATTGGCCGTTCCCGTTAGCCGGGCACCCCGGCACAGCAACAGCTGGCCTGCAGTCAGCCCTAATCTCTCCTGGCTTCAGGCTACACTGCCCACTAATAAACTTCCTGAAAGGCTCAGCTTCAGGCAACTGACTCACTAGACCCTTGATACCCCTAATAGGATCATCAAAGAAACCAACGGCGCCAGTCGGGCTATCAGACCACTTCGACTGTGGCAGACCCTGCACCCTCTCAATAACCTTGTTAGCCACCAGTCCACCATAGCTGGCACAGTTCCCAACAGCCACAACCGCGACCGCACGTGGCAACAAGCGCCTCATCCACTCAACACAGGAAATAGGCTTGCCATTCTCGTCCCCGATATAGCAGTAATAATCGCTCCCAGGAGGACCGCCAGCCTTCTCGTCCTGCGGGAAACTCCCTTCCAAAACCAGCACAAATGGGTCAAGCTTGCCTGTGACCGCTGCACGCAGGATATCTAGGGCACCCTCGCCCCACTCAGGCATCACGGTCTCGTGGAAAGCAAGCTTCACATTCCCGGGTCCAACCAAGTGGAAAGATCCCCCAAGAACATCGATGAGGTCTGGCTCGGTAGCCTGAATAAGTGCAGTTGTATTGCCTGCGCAGTCCTGGGCCTCAAACCACACAATATTGATAGAGCCACTCTGGGCCTGGGCTACAGCGAGCCTAACAAGCTCGTCCCAGTTAAGCGAAGCCAGAAACGCTGTACTCCCTGCTAGCTTTACAAAGTCTCTTCTTGAAATATTTGGCAGGTTTGTCATAACAAGAAATTAGTTGTAATAACTATTATTAAAAATTTATTTTTATAAAAATCTAAAAAAAGAAAAAAATATGATAATTAATTCATAACAATTATACTTTTAACTATAAAACAAAGATAAGTATGATCTTTGTCAATTCATGGAAGTATATATCTTTATCTATATGTGTTAATTAAAAACACTCCTGAACAACAACAATTAAAACATGATGAAAAACCTCAATATAATATGGTCAATAGAGAGGAAACCTACATGCGCATAATCAAACTCGCCGCGAGAGCATACGCCTCCTGGAACAAGTTCATCGAATCACTTTTTCCTGAACCTCCAAACCCGCTTGAACAAAAAATATACACCTTAAACCCTCCGAAAGAGCCCGACCTAGCCACCATGATACAGGAACTCAAGAACACTGGTCACCAAGACCTAGTTGAAAAAATTCTAAGCAGGCCCCCCAAGGTCTTAGTGGGGTTCCTCTACGACCTAAGCGAGCCCGGAGAACTCATATACGACACATATGGATACACATTCCAAAAAGCCCAAGAATGCCCTAACATCACAGTCGAAGATTTCTCGACGGACGCACTCACGGTAAATGACATAATCGCCAGAGAAAAACCAGACAAGATAATCATCGTAACGGCCAAGAGGCGCCAGCGCCCACCCGGAATCTACACGGCGCAGACCACACTTCAAGCGACACAGGAAAACCCAGCCGAAATGCTACGAGCATCGTTGGAGGGCTCGCTAGACATAGACGCTTTGCTGGATGCACTACGTGTACTAGCACCCGGACGAATAATATCAATCATAGAATACGAGCCCCCGGAAGACGCCACGCAGGGTCTCAAGGAGCAACTCATACAAGTCATAAATAGAATCTTACAAGAAGAGTGCCAAAAATGAAGACTATAATAATAGGAATAGGAAACACTATGCTCGCAGACGACGCCATAGGACCACTAACGGCACAGGCACTTAAAAACTGTGGAGCACCAGCAATAAGCCTTGAACTAGATGCGTTCACAGCCGCCACCTACCTCGAAAACGTAGATCTCGCCATTTTCATAGACACGCTGGAGCCAGTTTATGGACGGCCAGGACAGATAATACAGCTACAGCTAGACCCAACACGCCTCTCACCAGAAGAAATGGCAAAAGCATTCTCGCGAGAACTATCCTCACATCACCCAACGCCAGCAGACGTTGTCCTGCTGGCCTATTCCTCAGGAATATTCAAAGGAAAAGCAATACTAATAGGAATTGTACCAGAAACGCTTGAATTTGCACATCCGCCATCAACTACAACAATTTCAAAGATTAAAGAAATATGCGGAAAAGTCGCAGAAACAGCAAACCTGCAGATCGACTGTAACTGTGTAGAAGCAAACTTCAAAGAAATACTGGAAACTTTAAAAATGTAAAACAAGAATATAGAAATTGTTATAGGTCCTCGTCTACCCTTCTAGCCCAGATGTTCTTTAGCCCCTTCCTAGTCCTCCTCATTGGCCAGCCAAGGTCCTCATCGTACCTCTCTATACCGAGGTTCTTCTCCAGCAACACCCTGTGCTCGATCGAGGCAACAAGCTCGCGTGTCTTAGCCACGACGTCTGGGTTCACACTGATGCTGTCAATGCCCTGCCTCACTAGGAACTCGGTAAACTCTGGATACACGCTGGGCGCTTGTCCACAAATGGACACAGTCCTGTAGCCATAGGGAGACTTGTGAGCCTTCTCGATCAGCATTGCAATAGCTGTCCTCACGGCTGGGTCTCTTTCGTCGAAATACCTTGGATCAATCTTCGGCAAGATAGCGCTGTCCCTGTCTGTGCCGAGAGTCAGTTGTGTCAAGTCGTTCGATCCAATGCTGAACCCGTCGAAGTACCTTGAAAACTCTTCGGCCAGGAACACGATGCTAGGCACCTCTGCCATTGCCCAGACCTTGAAGTCGCGGCTACTCTCCAGGCCTTCTTCGGCCAACAGCTTAATGAACTTCTCGGCCTCCCATAGGGTCCTCACGAATGGAGCCATTACCCACACATTGCCGAGACCCATCTCGTCCCTAACCTTCTTTATAGCCCTGACCTCCAGCCTGAAGGCCTTCTCATACTGCGGGCTAATGTATCTGCTAACACCGCGCCAGCCGAGCATCGGGTTGTCCTCCTGTGGTTCATACTTTTCTCCGCCCTTCAGCTGCCGGTACTCATTGGTCTTAAAGTCGCTGAACCTAACAACGACAGGCCTCGGGTAAATCTCCCTAGCAACCATCGCTATACCTTCAGCCATCTTGTTTACTAAGACGTCTCCCCTGCCAGTCTCAAGTAGATAGAGTGGGTGCTCGCCCACGTAGCTGGCCATGATAAATTCTACACGCATTAGCCCTATGCCGTCAAAGGGTAGGTCCTTATAGTCCTTAATTTTCTCGGGGACACCTAGATTCATGTAGATCTTTGTGCCAGTGATAGGTTTGTACACAATTTCGATGGGTGCCGCGGCCGCCACGGCAGCCTTCTCCTCCTTCTTGCCGCCAAGAAGCTCCTCAACTCTCCCCTCATACACTATACCAGCACGAGCATCAACTGTATAATCTTTCCCGTCGACGAGAACCTTGGTAGCCTCACGTGTACCAACAATGACAGGAATGCCTAGCTCCCTACCAACAATGGCGGCGTGAGCCGTCATTCCTCCCTCGTCTGTCACAATTGCCGAGGCCATCTTCATGTATGGGACCCAGTCAGGATCCGTCATTGTCGTAACTAGGATGTCGCCTGGCTGCATCTTTGTCTTTGCGTCCTCGAGGGACAGGCAGATCTTTGCTTTTCCGTAGGCTACTCCTGGGCTTGCCGGGAGTCCTTTTAAGACTGCCTTGGCTTCTGCGAGGCTTTTAGCCGCGGTTTCTTGCGGCTTTGCCTCCTTGGTGCTCCAGACTGTTTCAGGTCTTGCTTGGACTATGAATATGCTTTCTGGGAACTTCATGTCCCTGTCAACGGCCCACTCTATGTCCATTGGCCTGCCATAGTGTTTCTCGATTTTGACTGCAAGCTCGGCTAGCCTGAGAACTTCTTCATCTGTTAGTGACGGGGCTTTGCGGCGGGCCTCCTCTATCTCTCTCTCGATTGTGCGACCAGTCTGGGGGTCTCTGACTAGCTCCTTAAATTTCTCTACTATTCTGCGCTCCACGATGGTCATAGTGTTTTTGTCTACTACCCATTCGTCCGGCGTTACTTTTCCACTGACTACGGCTTCTCCTAGTCCCCAGTGTCCCTCAATGACGATTTTGCTCCGATCCCCTGTGACTGGGTGAAGGGTGAACATTACGCCTGCCGTGCGAGAGTTAACCATTTTCTGAACCGCGACACTGATCAGCACCTTTTCGTGTTTGAAGCCTTTGCTTTCCCTGTAGAAAATAGCCCTTGGGGTGAAAAGGGAAGACCAGCATTTCCTAACCTTGTCTATTACGTCGTCTTCTCCCTTCACATTTAGATAGGTTTCTTGTTGCCCAGCGAAGCTTGCGTCTGGCAGGTCTTCTGCTGTAGCAGAGCTTCTGACTGCTACGAATTCTTCTTTTTTGCCAACCCTCTGACTTAGCTGTCTATAGGCTTTTCTGATTTCCTCCTCAATGTCTTTGGGCATCTTTACGCTTTCGATTAGTTTTCTGATTTCGTTGCTTGCCTCAACATAGTCTTCGGGCTTTGCAGAGCCTGCCGGGACTTTTTCTCTAAGGATCTCGTATACTTTGTCTTTTATACCTGTTTCCTCGATAAAGCGTTTGTAGGCATAGGCTGTTACTGCGAAGCCTGGGGGCACAGGTATACCTGCATTTATCAGTTCTCCGAGGTTTGCGTTTTTGCCTCCAACGATGGGTACGTCTTCTTTTCTAAGCTCTTCAAACCACAAAATTATTTTGGTTGATTTGTCGCTCATTTTGCTCGTGGATGTATTTTCGATATGATTTAAAAAGGTTGTGAGATAAATGTTATTATTTTCTTTTTCTTTGAGACATGTTTTTTCTTTGCTAGGCTAATTTTAATAACTTAGAGAGAAACCTATACCGAACTATTGAACTATGATTTTTCCTTGATGCTTTCTTTCGTAAAAGTAAAAACCATGTTTTTACCATTACTCATTTTCTTGGTGATGGATTAAATATTCTTGAAGAGAAACAAGAGAAGAAGCAATTTTGCGCAGAACCTTCTGGTAAATGCTGATTTTTCACATTAGAATTTTTGACAGAGATTTACATGGGAAATAATCCTCTCCATTCTGTCTACAGGATGTAGAATTTTCTGCTCTATTCTTTTCTATTTTACCAGCTCTTCATCTTTGGGGTTGCTGTAGCGATGAGTTTTTATGTCATTTTTGAATCTTTTTGCTTGCGCCCTATGAGCGGATGTGCCCCGAAAGGGGCTTGTGCGAGGGCGCTTGTATTGAGCCAGATTGGACGCGTAATTCTTAAATTTTTCTTGCTCGTTGTGGTGGTGGTTTTCATGGAGAGTGGATATAGTGTTACTCCCTGGGAAGCTCGTGGAAAGATAGACTACGACAAATTAATTGAAGAATTTGGAGTCGAGAAGCTGGGACCCGAGCTCGTTGAGCGCATTGGTAGGCTTGCTGGTGGCCTCCACTGGCTTCTGCGAAGGGGGTTCTTTTTTGCACATAGGGATCTGGGGCTTGTATTGGACGACTATGAAGCTGGAAGGGGATTCTTCCTGTATACGGGACGTGCCCCGAGCAACTCGCCTATGCATATTGCCCACATTGTACCATTTGTAGCTACCAGGTGGCTCCAAGAGAAGTTCAATGTGAATGTTTATATAGAGATCCCAGACGAGGAAAAATTCCTTGCAAAGAAGGTCGAAAGCCTAGATGAAGTTGAGCCATACGTGAGACAGGACATATTGAACATAGCGGCCCTAGGCTTCGACCCAGACAGAACATTCATCTTTAGGGATACAGAGTACATCTCGCGAATGTACAGGGCCGCCGTAAGGGTTGCAAGACTCATAAATTTTTCAACGGCTAAGGCTGTCTTCGGCTTCGACGGAGAAACGAGCATAGGGCTGATATTTTATCCTGCACTTCAGATCGTGCCCACCCTTTTCGAGAACAAGAGACCCCTGATACCGTGCGGGATCGACCAGGACCCCTACTTTAGGCTACAGAGGGATATTGCGCCGAGGCTAGGAAGGTATAAGACCGCTGAAATACTGTCCAAACTAGTTTGGGGCCTCACTGGTCCAGAGACGAAGATGTCTGCCTCTCAGCCTGAAACTGCCATACTGCTGAATGATCCACCCGACGTTGTCAAGAAGAAGATAATGAATGCCTATACTGGCGGCAGAGCGACAATAGAGGAACAGAGGAAATTAGGAGGAGTCCCAGAAGTCTGCACAGTCTTCCACTGGTACAGCGTACTTTTTGAAGAGGACGACAAGAAGCTCGAGGAAAGATATTGGGCCTGCAAGACGGGCAAACTCATGTGCGGCGAGTGCAAGCTAGAGCTCGTCCAGAGGATAAACAGGTTCCTCGAGCAACACAGAGCAAATGTAAAGCGAGCAGAGGAAAAACTACACCTCTACATGTACGACGGGAAGCTTGCCCAAGAAATGTGGAACTGGGAATTCAGGTAAACGGCGGCGTCTCTTCACCTCCTTTTCTTCACTTTGTCGGCAGTCAACGCTCACGTCATCCGCCGCCAATAAAAAACCGCACAAACTAGTTAAAAACTTAAACAAATATATCTAATAGGAAATCTCTGTTAAGAACCTCCTTTAAACTTTTCGAAATATTTTGTTGACCGGGAGACCTCATAAATCTCTTTTAATATATGGTGGGACTATAACTCATTCTTCTAGTATTATTGCTGGCCTTGCGGGCAGGGATGTGGTTGCCTTGGGATTATTTTGTAGTTGTTCTTCTGTAGCTATGACAATCTCTGTACCAAGTGTTTGTTGTATGAGGGGGAGTGCGTCTGTCAGTGCTTGTGCTTCTAGTTGCTGGTTTGTTGCAAGGTCGAGGATTTCTGGGTTTTTGTGTATAATTGGTATTATTTTTCCTATTTTTGTTCTCTGTTCAGGGGTTAGTGTTTTTGTTGCTTGCTGTATGGCTTCTGATAGCTTTCCTGTTGTCCTGTATGCCTGGTTCACTTTATCTAGGAACTCGTATTTCCATGGAGCTGGGAGAACTATCGTTACTCTTTTTGGCTTGTTCTTTTTAAGTCTGATTACTTCTTCAAGGTCTTCCAGGAGCTTTACTACTACTGCCTCTGCTTTCTGAACATGCTTGTCTATGTCTTGGTCTGTTACTTTTGGCCACTGGGCCTTGGATATGGATGTCTGTTTGCCTATTGCCTGCCAAATCTCCTCCGCTATGTGTGGGGTTATCGGAGCTAGGATAAGTGTCTGGGTCTCGATGAATCTCTTGAGTAGGCTCCTGTTGGGGGCGCCCCTGCGCCTAATGTACCACTTGTAGCTGTTTTGGAGGTTAAAGAAGCCCTCGACGAGGACATTTTTTGTGTTTATTTGTTCGTATTCCCTTGCAACCTTGAGGACTGTCTCGTTTATGACACTTTCAAACCACTTGTCTATGAACCTGTAATCATTGTCTCCCTTGCCGTAGTTCTCGGTTGCGAATTTGTACCACTCATAGAGGAGATCCACAGCCTTGCTCGCCATCTCTGGCTCGAAATTTGCGTCGTCAAGACCGGAGTTCCCGGCGTATGCTTCAGCGAACCTTGTAGCGTCCGCACCCCAGTAGTCTATTGCTTCCCTTATGAGTATATAGTTTCCAAGAGACTTGGACATCTTTTTGCCCGCTACGAGAACCCAGCCGTTTATCCCTATGCCTCTCGGCCACTTGTCCCTTGGAAATACTGCAACGTGATGCATAATGAAGAAGACAAGGTGGTTGCCCAGGAGGTCTTTGCCCGAAACCCTCATGTCGACGGGGTACCAATAGAGGAACTCCTGCCTGATTTTTTCTAGGAGCTCCCTAGAGATGCCTGTCTCCGCGCTTACCTTTTCCGGATCACCTTTGCCAAGAAAAACGTAGTCAAAGAAACTGTTACCGAGCCTATCCCAGTCTATGCCATACGTTTCAGGGTGCTGAAGGTACTTGGCTATTGTATAGTAGGCCATGTATATTGTCGAGTCGCTAAGGGACTCGAGAACCCACCTCTCATCCCAGGGCAACGGCGTGCCGAGCTCCCTCTCATGTGTACACGCCCAGTCCTCGTACCAGTCAACAAGCCTGTGAAACTCCTGCCTGATCTCCTCGGGGACAAAACGCATCTGATCTATACACTCGTGGGCCTTCTGCTTCCACTCTTTGTCACTGTACCGAAGGAACCACTGATCCTTCACAAGTTTTACATGCGTCTTGGCCCCGCACCTACAATAGACAGGACTACTCAGGGTGTAGTGTCTAAAAGCTACGCCCTTCTCTGACAGGTAGTTTATTATCTCTTCCTTTACCTCATAGACTTTTCTGCCTCCCCACTTCGCGCCATAAATCTCCGGCTTAAGGACGCCCTTGTAGAACTCCTTGCTATAAACGTCCTTTGTCGCCTTCTCCAATGCCTCTATGTCTCTCTGGGTCTTCGCGTTGAAGGCTTGGACTGCTTCCTGTGCCGGCAGACCCTTATAGTCTTCTACTTCTATCAGCTTCACTGGCTGTACAGCGTCAATTATGGAGGGGTCGAGGTTATACTTTTCGAGGAGGTATGGATCCCCCTTGAGGTCTTCCAGCCCGACATAGTCGTAGGGCGCGTGGGCCGGCACAGACATTACGACGCCAGTACCAAAGTCGGCGTCAACAAAGAACGCGGGGAGAACTGGAACCCTCCACCCCGTGACTGGATTCACCGCAAAGTGACCTACGAGCTGGGCGCCCTTTATCCTTCCGACAACATTTACTTTATGGTCTTGGTCGGCAAGCTCCCTTGCACCATATTCGCCCACAATCCACTTCTCGCCATCGACTTCTGCGATTAGGTATTCCGCGTCTGGGTTAACCCAGATGTTAACTGCACCAAAAACCGTTTCAGGCCTGTAGGTGAGACACGGATATACGTAGCCGTCTTCCCCTCTGAACTTTATCACCACGACTTCCGTTGGCCCTATGCCTGCATACTCATCGGGCCTGTCGTGGTCTCCTACAACTTTCTGCTCCTTGGGACACCACACAACGGGATGTTTACCCTTAGCTATGAGCCCCTTCTCCCTGAGAACTGTGTACTGCCACTGTATGAACTTGTTGTAGGGCGGGTTCAGCCTCGTCGTGAAGAACTCGCGTCTCCAGTCAATGCTGAGGCCTAGTCTCTGGAAGTCTCTCCGGAACTCCTTCTTGAAGAAGTAGACCCAATACTCTGGATCCCTAAACTTGGGTATCTCCTCTTCAGGGATGCCTAGAGACCTCAAAATGTTTATCTGTTTTGGGTCTCCCTCCCTGACCCTCAGCGCTGCCGCTACTATTGGGCCACCCGTCGCGTGCCAGCCCTGAGGGAACAACACGTTGTAGCCCTGCAACCTCTTGAACCTGGCAAGTATGTCTACCCTAAGGACTGTGTAGCCCGTGCCTAGATGGGGATAAGCGTTTATGTATGGGTATGGGAATGTCACGAAGAACTTTTGCCTTGAGGGATCTGGGTCAGCCTCAAAGACGCGGTTTTGCTCCCAGAATTTCTGCCATTTCTCCTCTATCGACTTCAGAAAATCCCTTCTCTCCTTGTTTACCTCTGGAAACTCCATTCTCTTGCTAGCAATAATTGACACCAGTGCAGAGACATTTATAAAGAATTATTAAGTTTTCGGGCTCCCTACTCTCTCTGACCCAGGTCCTGAACTACCCCAAATACATCAACTGCCTGCCCGTTCCTTACGAGCTTCTCATAGAGTTGCCAGATCCTCTTCGTGGTTACCAGGCCCGTGTAAAAGCCCTCTTCTTCGAGTTGCTTTTTTACTGCCTCTGGAAACTCGTCCGGCGTCATCGTGTATGCCTTGCTTAGAACCTTCAGGATCGCATTTACTAGGTCGTCGTTTTGAGGGTAAGGTTTTTTAGACATAGATACCATTCATAATACACCCAGAAAAATATAAGCCTATAGGTGTCCCTCCCCACAGGAAAAACCAATCGTAGTACGCTTGTTTAACGCTAATCTTAAGCCCCATTTGTAAGTGGAAGTGGTATAGATACTTGCCTGCAACAATTATTCGTGATACGTGTACCCTTGTATAGAAACTATAACGAGTTTAGCGTTACAGTGGTTCAGACAATACTAGACATGATCAAAAAGTCTCGGGGTAGCCTAGTGACATTTAATGCCAAGAAAATAGCCGTCCTCGCCAACATCGAAACACAGCCCGTTGTACTCACCCTTGTAAAGGACGTCTTAGAAAAGCTAAGAGAGAAAGGCTACCTAGAGGTTCTCGGGAAGACAAAGCATGGCGTTAAGTACGCCGTCAGGAGGGACACACCCCTCTGGGTACTCGCAAAAAACTATGACAAGGTCGTACTCAGGAGCCTTGACGACTTGAACCTTATACTTGAAAAAATGGCTGTCGCCACATAGACACGCTTAATTTATAATATAGTGGATTTTTCTCTTATTAGACACGGCCTAATGACAAACATAGAAAAGGTACTCTCTAGGGCCCTGAGACAAGCCGAGCAGATCTCTTTGAGGGAGGGACTCGAGTCCCCGAGAATACACGCCGTAGTAGTGATCGGGAATGACGAACTCGCCAGAGAAAAGCTTAGAGTCGATGACGGAATATATGTAGACATTGTCTCAGACTCTATCTTTATTGCCCCTGGCACACTGGACAACATTGTCTACCGTTTACTCGCCGGCTACTTTGCGCTCGCTTTGTTAAACACCTTCAATAAACTGGACAGAGAGAGAGCGCTCCTTCTTGCAAGGAGATACTTCTTCAAGGTCTTTGTGGACGCGGTGAAAGAGGCTTGAAAATACTTGTAACAACAGTTCCAGGCATAGAGAACATAGCAGTACAGGAAATCGGGGAGCTATGCCCAGAAGCCCATTCATATGTAGCCTCCTCTTCGGGCAGAGTAACAGCTGAGCTACCCGAGAACTGCCTGGCACAGATAATTACTAGGATACACTCTGCAGAGAACGTGTACCTTCTCCTAGGCGAAGCTGATAGACTCGAGGAGGTAGGCGAGGAACTGGCCTTGCACGCCAAAGAGCTCATTGCATGGCACAGGTACTTCTCAGTTCGCGCCGAGAGAATAACCAAGGACATTGAAACAACTTCGCTAGAGATAGCCTCCAAGATTGGGAGAATCATACAGGAAAAAACAGGGCTAGAGGTGTCACTGGACTTCCCAGACATAATCCTCTACGTTGAATACGAGGCCGGCAGGTACAGGTACGGCGTATACCTGACACACGCTGGTAACCTGAGAGACAGGCCCTACCGTAGATATATACACCGCTCGGCACTGAACCCGGTACTCGCATATGCAATGTGTAGGATCGCCTCGCCAAGGGAGAAATTATGGGACCCCTTCTGTGGCTCCGGCACAATACCACTCGAATGCCTCTCAGTAGACCCAGGTCTAAAGGCTCTGTGTAGCGACGTTAACAGTGATTTTATTCGGGGAGCTTTAGAGAACTCGAGAAGCATTAACAAGACTCTCCTACTTTTCACCTGTGACATCGGACATGCACCTGTTAGAAACTTCACGGTCGACGCTATAGTAACAAATCCCCCCTTCGGTATAAGGGAAAAGGCTGTCGGCGGGTTAAAGAGGAGCTATGAGGCATTGTTCCGACTTGCTAGACATAACCTGGAGGAGGATGGGAAACTTGTCGTCTTGACGACACATAGGAGGCTTGTAGAGGAAATAAGCAGAAACATGGGCTTCGACACTACTGGGACATGGAGGATATACGAGGGCGGTCTCACAAGCTTCATCTACAAGCTCCAGCCCAAATAACATGGTATAATTGTCTCAAACGTTGTGGATGAGTGTTAGGTTGTTGGAGCATAGTAGAGTTTTGCAATTATTCCACCGAGGCTTTTGAGTTTTTTACCGGCTTCGCTTTCTTCTGGTATAATTATTACTTTTCCGTTGCGGGTAAATATCTTGTCTAACATTTCGATTAGTTGGTCGCGTGTCTCACCGAAGAGCAGCTCGTCGTTTACAATTACTTTTTCTACGAGTCCCCATTCTGCAGCGCTAGCTACCTGAGCTAAACCCGTGGCGACTTTCTCGCTTCCCGTGAACAGTTCCTCTAGTAGCTTTTCAAGCTCTGTTATTTCTGCAGTTACTCGTATGCTTCTAAACATTTCTCTTAGATCGCTTCTCCTGAGGATCTCATGTATGCCTGACTCTCCTCCCTCGGCTACCTTAACTATTTTAGCTTTGACTCCTAGCTCGTCAAGTATTTTCTGCGTTACTGCCGAAAGCTTCTCGTTAACCGCTACAACTATTTCATCTATTTTTTCCGTCTTCGCAACCGAAACTACTCTGGCAAGTATCTGTTTAATTGGATCCTTGTAGCGTGCCTCTATGCTTGATTCTTTCCCCTCTCCCTTGGGCGTGTAAGGAATAGTGGATTTTATCTCGATTCCCACTGGAGACAAAAGACCTACTGCTATCTCTTCATCTCCCACTGCAACGAGCAATACCCGCATGATACTTGACGTGGATCTTTCCAGCACGTTTCTGGTAAAGCTATCTATGCCGTTCTTCTTTATTATTCTCAGCTTGTCGCCGATTCCTACCTGTATCGTGTGGTAGCTACCCTTCGCGTGAAAATCCTCCGGAGCCTCTACGACCTTGCCTGTTACACGTAGCTTCTCGGAGAACTTTGCATAGGAAATTTTCTCGACCTCTATACCCATGTACACTGGAACCCTGTCGCCCTTCTCTTCGCCTCCACCCCTCGAGACCTTCATCTGCCTAGTGGTCCAGCCATAGACTGTGTCTCCCCTCTGGAGGAGCATGTGGAGAAAATATAGGTCCTCTAGTACCTCAACAACTACCTCTATTTCCCCCCTTTCCTCGTCTATGTTTAAGACCCTCAACTATGGCACCCCAAGCTCGTCTGTGACTAGTGCTAGGACATGCGACAAAACACTCCAAGCTGGTAGGGGCTCATCAAAAATAGAGTATACCTCAGCTTCGACGCTTTCCACCTCTTCGCTAAAGTCTCCATGCTGGAATGCACCAATTATTAATGCCGGGTACTTCTCCTCTACGATCATCTTTGCCAGACTTCTGGGCTTAACTGCTACGGCTTTGTCGTCAAGTCTAAAGGTCTTGGAGACCCCTTTCTCCTTGATGAGGTCGCGCAGAGCTTTCCCATGGATATAAGCTAAAGGCTTTTCAGTATCAGGAGGCACTCTTCCAACTAGGAGCAATTGTTCGGCTAGCCCCACGAACCTTATATAGTTTCTCGGCACAACCATTTCTGGAGAAATCTCTATGACTTTTCCCTGATATGTATGTATATACGTTTCCAGCCGGCCGAGCTTATTCAGCAAGGAGTCTTGTGCTATAAGCAGGGACACGTGGACAATGTCGGGTCTTCCTCTTTTCCACCTGTCCTTGAGCGCCTTCATCGCTGTATAGTGTAGCGAGACATCTAGGAGTACTTCCTTTGGCTTCTTACCCCTCCTCTTCGCATTATTGACTACAGCTGGATGTCTGCTGATCTCAGGAGGAACAAGTTCTAGCCCAGCGTCGGCTAATATTAATAACAGTCTGTCCATATATCTCACTCCGTAATGTATAGAAAGAGGCACGAAATAAAGGATTTGGCACGTCAAAGAATCGAACGGCTACTCAGATTTGCAGAAATGGTCTACCCGACCGAGCCCGAGCTGGCACACCGCTATGGAAAAATAGCAATGGCCATATGCAAGAAGGCACAGATACCATACCCAGACACATTGAAAGCCCAAGTTTGCCGTAAATGCGGGAGCTTCCTTGTCCCCGGAGAAACAATGCGGGTTAGAGTTAAAAACCGCGGAAAAATGAAATACATTGCCGTTACATGCCTGAGGTGCGGCTACGTGAGGAGATACCCCCTCAAATGGAAAGACGTGCTTCCCAAGCCGTGGCACATCTTTTATGGTGACAGAGGTGACTAATAGTTGATAAGAGTTAGAGGTATTTATGCTACTGCAGTTACAGGTCTGCTCGACGAGGCTGGCTACAGATTTGCAGATGTAAGTATAGATATACAGGAGAGGTTTCCGGCGCTAAAGAAACATAGCGAGGTACTATTGACGATCAAGGACCAGGACGACAGGTCTGGGCTCATAATCCTGGGCGACCCGGAGCTTTTGGCGAAGGTTGTATTCCTGTTGAGAAGTATAATCCCTGACCTTATTGTTGGCTATGTGCCTGTGGGTCCATACTCCATGTATGTCGTCAGACTAGTTGAGAGGGTAGACGGGGACATCTGGCTTGCAGAGTACATGCCTGGCAGGTTCTGTACAGTAAAACTTCGCAACAGCCACTCTGAGGGGGATCTCCTATTAGCACACGTGACCAGGGCTTCGCCGGAAGCACCTCTACTCAAGGAGGGCGCGGCGTTGACTGGCCGATACGTGAGACTCATACAATTTGAGAGACACAACACAAGCGAGCACATAAGGGATGCAGAGCTTAGATTACAGCTACTGACCCTAGCCATGAACGAGGTTCCACAGGGCTGGGGTGTACATTTTAGGAGCGCCGCCAAGAACGCGAATATACTGGATGTTGGGAGGGAAATCAAAGAACTCCTGAAAAAGGCCACAGAATTTCTCAACGTGTTCAAGCCCCAAAGCATCGGACCTGTAATGGTTGGAGAATCCCTAGCACTCGTCGAGATACCTCCAGACACCGCTTTAAAGTTTGACACCATTCGTGAACGTTACTTCACTACTATTCCTTTCCACCACTTGTTGAAGAGCCTAGGCATAGAGGAGTTGAGCCATAAGATAGACTTCGCTGAGAAGAATGTCCTGAGCGGCCGCTGTTTTTCCCGCGAAAAAGTCCTAGAGGCTATTATGGAAGAATTCGCTAAGCTCCACGGCTCTAGGGTAAGCATCTTCCATAAAAAACTGACAGGGCAGGGACACGTGTGGAGCGCGGTTGCAGAGATTCGGAGCCCTGGATATGTCCAGTTGAGACGCCAGAGCTCTTCCCAGGGGACTTATGACGGGTTCAAGAATATCCGCCGCGAGGAGGGAGACCAGATAGTATCCTATACCTGGCTCTTTGCTCGCACTATTATCCACTTCTATTATTCCCCCACGGGGGAGCTAAAGGGAATATATGTGAACCTCAACACTCCTGTTTTCTTTGCATTCCAGCCCCCAGGCCTGAAATACGTTGACCTAGCAATGGACGTTACGTATTCGCCTATGGAAGGCGTACAAGTCACTGATCAAGAAGAATTCCAAGAGCTTGTCGAATATGAAATTCTTCCACGTAGCCTAGCCGAGAAGTATAAATTGTTTGCAGAAAAGGTGGCCGGCATACTGGGGGAGAAAAACAGTGAGGAAATAGTGGCTGAGGCTAGGAGACTCCAGTCATCCATCTTTGGGACAGAAGTAGACAAGATGCTCTAAAATTTTTATAGATTGTCTACCCAAGTAATACGTATGGACACGCTATTTGCTCCCTGGCGCATGGCGTACATTGAATACGCGAAAGTCGGCAAGGAACAAGGATGCTTCATATGTAACGCTACAAAATCCGATAACCTCGAGGAAAACCTCGTCCTATATAAAGGCAAACATGTAATCATCCTGATGAACAAGTTCCCCTACAACACGGGCCATCTCTTAATAGCCCCAAACAGACACGTCGCCGACTTTGCACAGCTAAGCGACGAGGAACTTCTAGCACTCTCAAAAGCCCTAGTACAGTCGATCGAGGTTATTAAGAGAGCCTTCTCGCCAGACGGTTTCAACATTGGGGTAAACCTTGGCAGGGTAGCTGGCGCCGGTCTAGAAAGCCACCTACACATACATGTCGTGCCACGCTGGAACGGCGACACGAACTTTATGCCTGTAATTGCAGATACAAAAGTCATTCCAGAGGCACTGAAAGACACATATAGGAAGCTCATAAAACACGTAGAGATATTCAAAACATTTGAAACAATGCATTAAAGCTCTAAGCTCAATAGTGTATACTTTCAGCCGGAAGCGCATAGAGCTAATCTTTTTATGTGTACCAAGTATGTTTTGCTGGGAGATAGATTTGCCGGAGGCAATCATACATAACCCCTATGAATGGCTTGTTACAAGTGTCAGGGAGACTCTCATAGGTTTCTTTAAGACTAACGGGCTGAACATTCCTCCTGACGCCGTAGAGCTACAAGCGACACGAAGAGAGTACGGAGACTTAGCCGTGCCTGTTTCGAAGCTTGCTAGGACTTCCGGTGTGAAGTTTGAGGAACTTGTATCTGTTTTGTCGGGCTATAAGCCTTCGGGGCTTGTCAAGAGTAGCAGTGTTGTTAATGGTTTCCTTAACATTGTCATTGACGAGAAGAGGTACGCGGAGATAGTTTTCAACTCTGTTACTAGGCTTGGAGACTCCTATGGCAGTGTACCTTCTACTGAGACCCGGAAAATTATCGTAGAACATGTAAGTGCTAACCCTATCCACCCACTGCATATCGGCCATCTGAGAAACGGTGTACTGGGCGACACTATTGCAAGGCTTCTCAAGAGTAGGGGGCACAATGTCAAGACACACTTCTACATTGATGACGTAGGGTTACAGGTTGCCTACGCCGCTATGGCTTACAGGGTCGCCGAAACCGCGAAGTCTTCAATGAAGAGGGACCATTATGTTGGCTCACTCTATACAATGATTAACCTCTTGATCGAGATAAAGAAACTCAAGAAAGAGCTCGAGAAGGCAGACGAAAACACCGCGCCAGAAATAAACAGGAAAATCTCCGACTACATGTGGAGGCTGAAGGAATATGCAGAAAGGCTACCAGATGCCTTCGAAAAACTCTCGTCCTGGGTGAATAATGTAGAGGATCCTGAAGAGGAGATAAGGAGGCTGAACAGGGGGTACGAGAAAGGCGATAGAGAAGCAATAAGACTTGTACGCGGAATGATCAGCTACTGTATGGATGGTATCCGTGAAACACTGAACAGGCTCGGCATATTTTTTGACAGCTGGGACTGGGAAAGCGAGATAACTGTTTGGAGCGGTCTTACGGAGGACGTCTTGGAAAAACTTAGAGACAGCGGTTACGTCGAGCGAAAAGATGGCGCTCTCGTATTTAGGGCTGACCTGGTAGCAGAGTCTGAGGAAGCTAGAAGCCGTGCTGGGATACCTAAAGGCCTTGACATTACACCAATGACACTTATAAGGTCTGACGGAACAACACTGTATACTACGCGTGACATTGCTTACTCAATCTGGAAGCTTTCCAAGGCAGACAGAGTCATAAATGTGATTGCCGTCCAACAGACCCTTGCACAGGCACAGCTCAGGCTAGCCCTATATGTTCTTGGCTACAGAGACATTGGCGAGAGGCTTATACATTATTCCTATGAGATGGTCAACTTGCCTGGTACAAGAATGACGAGCAGGAAAGGCGTATATGTTGCAGCAGACGATGTGCTTGAAGAGGCTGTCTCCAGGGCAAAGGCAGAGATAAAGAAGAGGGGGATAGGCAGAGAAGAAGACGCCGAGAAAGTTGGGCTTGGCGCTTTGAAGTTTTTCTTCCTTAGCACCTCCCCGAACAAGGTTCTCACATTTGACTGGGATAGAATACTCAACTTTGAGCAGAACAGTGGACCCTTTGTTCAGTATAGCTATGTCCGTGCAAACAGCATTCTTGAGAAAGCTAGAGAAGAGGGGATATCACTTGACAGCCTCAGCGTCTCCGAGGTGGGTGAGGAGGAGCATGCCTTAATATTTCTCCTTGGACAGTTCCCAGAAGCTGTTAAGCAGGCCGCTGACAACTTGAGGCCAGACATATTAACCAATTACCTCAACACGCTTGCATCGGAGTTCAACTACTATTACGATCACTACCCAGTGCTTAAAGCCCCTACGCCCGAGAAGAAAAACTCAAGGCTGGCAGTCGTATACATGGTGCGTACGGTGGTCAGGAACGGCTTGAACATGCTGGGGATAGAGCCACCATCAAAAATGTGACTAATTACTTCTCGGGAAAACAGGGAGAAAGCAACCCCTAAATAACCCCTCAGCAATTATCTTCTCTGTGTCATTGTCTGGCGCAGAATCAATTGCCGGGGTACTTAAGGCTCTTTCAAACGAGGTTAGGTTACGCATACTTTTTGTCCTGCGGGACCAGAAACATATGCGTTTTAGCGACCTAGCAGAAAAACTAGACATAACACCTGAGAAACTAGCTTTTCACCTTAAACAATTGTCGAAAGCTGGCCTCATACACTCGTCAAACGAGTATTACTGTCTCACTCATCTCGGGGAAAAAGTCCTAGCAAACCTAGATGAACTCCTAGTCAAATCTAAGGAGCCGGAATACAGGTCGGTGCTCCTAGAAAACGGGATAGTAATCCCCCTCGAAACTTATATGGAGACCCTGCTAGAAAATGTTTGCAGACCTGGGATAAAGCGCGACACAAAGAGAAAAGTACTCCTCGATACATATTCACTTGTCGACGAAAAGCTCGGCTCGACACTTGTACCCGAGAACATTGTTAAACTCTTCCTCCTCGAGAAATGTATGACGAGTAACTGTCTACGTGAAAACATCGACATCCACATATCGATCGGGAACGAGGAATCCTTCCCGGGAAACAGTATTGACACCAATCTTTTGGCAGAAGTCGGGCTCCTAGAACCCCTAGCAAGCGGTATAGCCCTTTTCGATGTGAACTGGGTAACAGGAATACAGGCCATATATCTCCCGATATCATCCACCGAATCCCTCAGAAAACTTGTAAAGTTGAGTAAAAAGGTTCGAGGCGTAATTGTCAGGCTTGACGACAATGTGAACAGTGACTCCATTAGGATACTAGAGGTTTTGGCAAGCATCACTAAGCTGACCTTGTCCATAACTCTTAGCGGAGAGCCAAGCAGAGTCCTAATAGAACTATTAAGGCTAGGACAACTCCCGCCCAACAATTTCCTAGTGTCTGTTTATGTCAACAAACCTGACTCAGTTTGCCAGGAAGACCTAAAGAACATTACCAGACTTATTAACCTTGGCGTACCTTTGGTCTTCACATTTGAAGACAAAGTATTGGCAGGGGACTTCTTTCTTGTCCCAAACATAGATAGACCCCTAGCACTGGCTGGAAGCATAAGCATCCTGTTACCTACATTGTACAGATCTAAGGACACCAATATAGACCCACTAGACATCCTGCTCGATGTTTATAGGAGCTCTGCTCGGCTGTTTGAGAATCTTCAGAGACGGGGCGCGGGAGTCGTAAGGCTAATAGGCGAAGTCTTAAAGGATACTCCAAGCTATGCCTTCCAGTTTTCATACCCCGGGTACGAACCAACCCTTCTCCAGAGCCAGCCAGCCTACATAGAGTCTTGGGGAACACCGTCCTATTTAGAGAGACTTCTCGTCTCAGCAAGAGGATTCATAGAAGAAGTGACAAAGCTGAGCAAGGAATACAGTCAAGACACTTTAAACGTCTACTTCAGTCCAAACAGAAATATACATATAGTAGCCAGGGCCTGGAGAACAATGTATCCAGAATACGTGAATAATTTTTCCCCGTTTATCTACAGTGACAATCTAAAAAGAAGCATCGCAAACAATCTTAGACTTGAGGGAGAACTCCACGCATCCAGAGGACTCGTCAGCGTTCCAGAAATAGTCGTGAAAAGCATTACTCCAGCAGACCTCTCCCTGGCATTAAAGCAACTATACAGGGTAGGTCTGCGAGGATTCACAGTGACCAGGGCAAATCTTTACATGTGTCTCAACTGTGGCGAAGTCTCCCAAGTAAAGACATCACAATGTCCCCGATGCTACTCGAACAATATGGAAGAGCTGAAACGACTAGTCCTCTACTACGATCCACAGAAAACACTAGATGAAGTATCTATAAATGCCCTCGCCTCTAGACCCTCCCCAAGGAAGATAGAGGAAATATTCGCCGAGGCTGGATTTACCTCAAGCTAAGCTCGATCCATAAGCTCATTGAGAAAAGCTATACAGTGGCTAGTAAGGTAAGGCTTCTTTCCTAGGCTAACCGCGCCGTCCAGCATGTTCTCAATAGAGGATATTATCCAAGCAGGAATCCCAATGTGATCCCCAAGAATAAAAGCGTTCTTCCCTGTAAATGTAAAATGGGAAAAATGCATGCCAGACTCGTCTAGGAGGTATACCCTGTGTGTTTTCCTCACGGTCTCAAGGATATCTGTGATTCTGGCGCCGTTCTCCACCTCTATGCCGTCCAGCCTCTCGCCCGAGAGAGCCCTACGTATAGCTTCGCCAACCTCAAGCTCTGACCTGTTTTGCAAGGACAATCTCCACGCATAGAGAGCTACTGGAGGCCTCGGTGATCCATTTAGAAGTCCTATGAAGAGCGTGTCTCCGCGTTGCTCTATTTGGTCATATAATGCATAGAGAATGGACCTGGCTACGACGTCCATCCTCCCTCCGGCTGTAGCCATGGATTCAGGCGTAAAAACTGGAGCGGTGACAGCAGTGTTTGAGTAGACTATGTATATCCTGTTAAAAGAAAAAACAGAAAATATTCGTGATAACTTTTCGAGAAACATCTATGCCTAGAATGGTAGCTTAAGCTTCTGCTGTTTCCTCTCTTCCTCTGGCCTAATCTTTATTATTCCGCGGTAAATCGCGCAGCGCAGACACAGATACTTGGTCACCGTGTATTGTGGGAGGATGGCTCCCTTGTCTCTCAGCTCTTTCGCAAGTGACGGGTCTACAGGCATGACAGGCTTGGTTATCTTTACTGCCTTAGATCTTGGAACAAGTGCTCCACACTCGTCGCACTGTACGAGGTCTTCCTTGCCCTTTCCACCCTTATGACGACCACGGCTCTTACGTTTCTTCGGCATAAACTTGCCCCTACACCACTTATTAAAGCAATTCTCTTTAACAGCTACCGTATAAAAACCTTACGTATCTGGCACAGGCTAGGCCATCCGCAGAACCCCGTTTGCCCTGTGCTCGGGAACCCTGAACGTAGAGACAACTATGTCTCGTATAAAGTCGTCGGGGGGAGCCGACTTGTCGGCGTTCAGCTTTACGCACATCGCATGCTTGTATGCCTCCTTTTCGATTCTGTTCCTGATCTTGCCGGAGGCAATCATTTCAGCCATCCTAAATGCAATATAGAACCTCTTGAAGCTTGCAAAGTTTTCACGTAGCTCTGGGAAGGCCTTCTCGAACTCGGCCAGTATCTTGATGAATGACTCCTCATCCATAAAGCCCAGAACTACGGAGGTCATTGCCAGCCGTAGAACCCTGAAGACATGATCCTCATCTTCGGAGCCAAAATGCTCGCGGAGAGTTGTCCTTGGATCCCTGCCCTCAAGCACGGCACTGATAGTTCTGTCAGCTTTAACCTCTATGTCGAATAAGTTCTGGAAACTGTAGAGCTCCTCCTCAAGCGCCAAGCCATACTTTCCAACGACGTACAGGGTCGCAAGCTCCTTGTCCCAGATATTTATCTTTGTCTTGCCCCTTATCGGCTCAAGTCTATTTGTCCTGTAGACCTCCTCTAGGTATGAGACAAGTTCCTCGCGGGAAGAAAAAGAACCGTTAAGTATCTCGCCCCATATATTTACAGCTACTTCTATACGCTTCTTATGTAGCTCTGACAACCCCAGCAACCCCACACAGGAAACAATTAACAGTTAAAGTAAAACCAGTCATCTATCTCTAGGCACCGCCTACAGTCTCGACAATTATCCTGCTCGGCAGGGGAATCTTGGATGCGGCGCGGCGTAAAGCCTCCTTTGCCTTGTCAACGTTCTTTGCATCAACCTTGACAAACATGATGACCTGCATGCTGTCCACCCTGGCAGCCCTCCCGACTGGAGTGCCAAAGGAAAGCCTCATACCGTCCTGAAGCCTGTCTGCGCCAGCCATTGCCATCATCTTGTTCTCACGCAGAATATGGTGCGGATACACTGTCAACCGCAGGAAGAAGTTTGAGTCGCCAACTTTCGCAGACAAGTACTTGTTTGCATGTTGCCTGGCGGCCTCCAGAGCGTTTGCCCTGATCTGGCCAGGCTTTAATACCACAAGCTTTACAATAGTATTAAAGTTACCCTTAGGGTTGCCAAGGTCAAACTTTGGAACTAGCACTGGTGGATTACTCTTGATATACTCTAGCCTAGTATAGGGCGGAGTCCCAAAGTGTCTATAGCACTTACCAGGCCTCAGCGGCATACACTACACCCCTCCAAAGACCCGCACATGACCATTAAAACAACCATATATATTTATTGCCATGCAAGAAAAGCGCGTAGACGCCCTACTTACGTATGGGCTGAAGTGAAATCTGCCCGAACCCAATGCTTCTAGATTTCCCTATGCCGAACCTTAGCGCAAATGCCAGGAGTTTTTCTAGTTCTTGTTTTAGGGGGGATGCTTCGTCGAGTAACTCGTATAGCACAAAGCCCGTGAAACCTCTCTCTGTTGACGGTTTTCCGTCTCTGACAGTATACAGAACTGTTTCGGGCTTGACGTGGTAGTCTAGCTCTGCTAGGGCCCTGTAGGCCCATTTATATATCTGGAAGGGCGTTGCCTTTATGAGGTCTATTTTTTTCAGTTTTAAGTCATAAGTGAGAAGGCGTAGCGCCAAGGGGAGATCTGGCAGAAGCTTGTATCTCCTCTTTACCCCTTTTTCTTTTAGTAATTCTCCTCTTCCAGGGACAGGTAAAAGCGTGGGTGTGAGGAACTTTAGCGAGAATTTTTTCGGCAAATCAATCCGCAGGTTTTCTAGTGTTGTAACTTCTATCCCTGTGACTCTTGTGTTGAATTCTGTCCCGCTGAACATGAAGGTTGAATAATCCTCAGGCACTGGAGGACTCTCACCTGTCAGGAACGATACTCTTGCCTCTAGCCTTTCCCCAGCCCTTGCAACTAAAAGCTCACTTGTGTCTAGTCGCTTGTAGAGGGGTTTGCCGTCCCTGTAAAGCACGCTAAAAGAGCCCAGACGTCCCAGCAGGGGCTCTTCTCCCCAAAGAGAGGCGAAAGCAGTCCGGGTCACCTTGCTTGTAAATGGTGGCAGAATTGTATCGCGGATGGGGTAGACTTCTATCGAGGCGGATACAACAAGCATCGTATTTAACTATGTATCACCAGGATATATTTGTTTATAACGAAATGGAGTATATGATAAGAATTCACTTATATGCGCTTAACACAACACGGCCCCAACTTGTAAGCTTCAGGCCACCTTCTTTGCCTAAGGAGACAACTAGCCCCATCTTTTTCAGATCTACTAAATGATTCCTTATGGTTTTCGGGGCACGGCCTACCTTCTGAGCTATTAAATCGACGGTGCAATGCTTGTTTCTCGAAATGACTACCAGTATCTGGCGCTTCTCCTTGCTGAGAGCTAACATAGCCTTTGTTATGCCAGGCGGTATCCACAGCTCTTCCCCCAACGGGGCCTCCGAGGAAATAAAGACCTCGAAGAGTTTTCCAGAGAGAAGTAGACCCATGAATACAGCCAGAGAGACCGACTTCTTCCCATCTGTCAGGTCTGTAATAATCGGCTCAGTTAGACCCTTCACTTCATGTTTAACTCTGATTACAGCTTCTGTAGAGTCGGGAATCGGCAACTCTACAAGTCTCGGCCTCTTCAGACCCACCTCTGAACAGTAGTCTCTCAGCCGGTTATAAGCCATGATTGTCTCCTGGGCAATAGGGCTACCCGTAAACAACACTATTTTTTCGTTTCCACGTATAGCAAGACTCCCAAGCCGCCTAAGAACAAGATCTTCACGAAAACCGAAACTAAACACGAATGATCTAGGCTTCACATGGTTAATCTAGCCTTGTAGATATTTCAATCTATTCCCATATATTGCAGAATGGCGCCGGGGCCGGGATTCGAACCCGGGAGGCGAAATCGCCAGCGGATTAGCAATCCGCCGCCTTTTGTGGCACTTTTTGGTGTGACCGCTCGGCCACCCCGGCTTCGAGGGGGTGCAAGCTGTCCTTTTATTATTTCTCGTATCACTAATAAATTTTTTGTATAGGGACAACATTCCCCATCCTTCTCCTGTCCACGTTAAATCTCTAGCGCATTTTTCTAATGAGCAAAGGCATGCCCAAGGAGAAATACAAAGGCTCTTTTACGGTGGTTTCTATCCCCGTGCTTAGGCTGACTCTTGGCAACAAGGTTTTCTTTCTCGTCGCTGGGTTACGCGAAGCCGCAACCCTTGCAGATGTATATGACCCCAAGATTCCAGCTAGAGCCCTCCGGATTCTGGCATGGGCAAGGGACAAGTATAGAAGTATACACCTAGTTCCATTTATGTTCTTAGAGCAAGCGGCGCGAGAAGCATTCCCCATGAAAATGAGCATGCATATGTTGGGATATGCTTTTCCGGAAACATATTTCAACAGGAAGGTTCCAGTAGGTTTTTTGGTTGTTCTCGTCGGCTACCCCTCTGGGTACCGTAGAACAATCGAGGCTTCTGGCTACCTGGAAAGCCGAATAATGAAGGGCTACGTGCATGCCAAACCCGTTGACGATGGGCTCCTATACCTCGAGGAGTTAAAGATAGGACTGAGAAAATTTACCCGTCTATGGCGCCCCGAAAATCAACACGCCCCTTTTATTGAAAGCGGATCCCGCCTCATCAAGGAGCTTCGCGGAGCTTCCCGTAAAACCTATTCGCATGGAGCTAGCCATACGGAAAGACGCGACCTAGATATTTCCAGTTTCCTGTACTAGAAAAGAATATTTTAGAGCCTAGCCCCTTATGCATACTTGGTTAGGAGGGCCCGTAGCGCAGTCAGGAAGCGCGGCGGCCTTCGGAGCCGTAGGTCCCGGGTTCAAGTCCCGGCGGGCCCGCCATCAGCTTGTTTAAGACGTTTCCCGACGGCTTCAAGCATTTTTGCCAGACGGAGCAACTCGTTGGATATTGACCTCGCGAGGGAAAATTTATCCGGCGTAGATTCAACGACATAAATAAGCCTGCCGTCCACGTGGCTGGACGTTATCTCCACCCCCTTACCCTTGAAGTCGTCTACACGGAGGCTAAGAAAAGCCTCGGAGTCTAGGGGAAACTCTAGCATAACCCTGATCCTTGACCACTTACCTCCACTCCAAGTTGTCTTTGCCTCTTCCAAACCTATCACCTTGATATATTCCCAGGAGATTTAAAAGCATGCCGAGCCCTCAAAAAATAAGACGATAGACCAAAGCAATCTGGATGATAACAGAGCGAAAACCAGCGCGCTAGAGGTAGAATGGCGCCGGGGCCGGGATTTGAACCCGGGCACCCTTTTGGGGTAGTGGATCTCCATTGTGGCCTCTCGGGTGTCCACCGCCTTGGACCGCTCGGCCACCCCGGCTAAGAAATAAAGAGGAGAGGCTGAATTAAAAGTTTTCGCGTTTTGGACATGTTTTTATTCATGGTTCTCGTTATATATCTCATGGTAAAAAAGAACATTGTGGTGGTTCTTGGTCCCGCTGGTTGCGGGAAGACTTCGCTTGTGGCCAGCCTTGGTAAGTGGATTGAGAAGAACCAGTTCATGAAGCCGGGCTATGTCAACCTGGACCCCGGCGCGGTTTTTACGCCCTACGTTGCAGACGTGGATATTAGGAGTTATGTCAGGGCTGAGGAGGTCATGACACGTGAGAGGCTGGGCCCAAATGGCGCACTAATCAGGAGCATAGAGATAGCCATGGGCAACCTCGACGATATTGTGGCGAAGATTGCATCTCTCAAGAACCCATATATTCTGGTCGATACGCCGGGACAGATGGAGCTCTTCCTATTTCGGGACTTTGGAGTTGAGTTTGTCGAGAAGATGAAGAAATACGACTACGTGATGGGTATTGTTATATTTGACCCGACTCTTGCCTCCAGGCCCCAGGACATTTTATCCTTAAAGCTACTGGCCACTATTGCCCAGCTACGACTGGGGATAGATACTATACCCGTGGTGAACAAGGGGGATCTCGGCCGGGAAAAACTAGAGATAATGCAGAAGCTCCTCACAAGTCCCGAGCAGCTCGCAGACGAAGTAAAGAGGGTCGAGGGCCTCCTTGGAGAAATCTCCGAAAAAATGATACAGATACTTGAGGAGTACAGGTTCGCCACGAGGATACCCATTGTTTCCTCTCTCACATGGGAGGGCCTCGAAAAACTCTACGACATGATCCACGAAATATTCTGTACCTGCGGAGACCTGACATAACCAAGAATAAAATATCTTAGAGAGATCAAAAGACAAGAGAGCTGTAAGTAGCTATGTCTCTTCTTTATCTCTAATTCTAGGGACTAGGCTTCTTCTATGGCCGCCTTTAGGAGTATGTCTGAGGACAGCCCTTCCTCCACGTTTTTTAGAGGTACACCTATCTCTATGACTTTAGTCCTCCCGTAGCGTCCAAGGCTGATTACACGTGCATTGATTATCCCGGACATGTCAAGCTCATTCAGTATGTCTGTTATTCTCCTGCTTGTGACAGGTTCTATACCTATCTTTGCGGCTAGCTCCTTGTACTTGTCATAGACAAGTCCAGTTGTTATCGTTTTTGTAGACCCGTCCCTTGAGAGAAGATACACAGCCGCCAAGACCATTTTGACATGCAACGGCATAGTCTTGATCGTGTCCACCGTGAGATTTTTCTCAATTTCGTTGCGTGCTTTCTCTACATGTGCCTCTGTGACCTGGCTCGCCCGCTCTCTCTCTGCTATGTCGGCAGCCTTTAAAAGTATGTCCAGGGCGAGCCTGCAGTCCCCGTTCTGCCGTGCAGCTATTGCCGCGACCTTCTTTATCACGATGTCGCTTATAGCCCCCTCGTTAAATGCCTCTTTTGCCCTCTGCCTCAAGATATCTTCAAGCTGTACCGCGTTGTAGGGCGGAAAAACTAGCTCCTCCTCGCCCAGGCTACTCTTGACTCTAGCATCCAAGAACTCGGTGAACTTGAGGTCGTTTGTTATACCTATAACGCTTACCTTAGCGTTTGAGAGCTGCTCATTTATACGGGTCAAGAAGTATAGGACATCGTCGCCGTTCCTCTTTACCAGGTTGTCTACCTCGTCCAGCACCACTATGAGTATCCTAGACTTCCTTTCTAGTCCATGAATAATCCTCTTCATTACTTCTCCCAGAGCCAGACCAGTAAAGGGAATCTTTATACCGAGAAACTTTCCGAGCTCGGCGAGCACCCGGTAACTGGTGTTGTTTTGCCTGCAGTTTACATATACATATTCTATCCTGCCGTTACCCTTCTCCATCAGCTTCCTGAGGACGTACTTTGTCACAGCGGTTTTGCCGGTTCCAGTCAAGCCATATATAAAGACGTTAGAAGGCCTGCTACCGCTAAGAGCAGGCGCAAGAGTAACTGCTAGTTGCCTTATCTGTTCGTCCCTGTGCGGGAGCTCCCCGGGCACGTAGTCAGGCAACAGTTTCTCGCGGTCCCGATAAATCTTTGACCCCAGGTACTGTTCAAATATTTCCTCCACAGACATCGTATACTCCAATAGATCCAGTAGAAGCAGACCATACATTATAGAAAAACTTACACAAAAACTTGGGCACGTTCATTGTACATTTAAAATACAGTAGTTATACGTTGTTCCCGTCACCCCTAGAAGACCTGTAGAGACAAGTTCTTGTCATAGGCCAAATGAAAAGTTTTTAAATCTTAGGTTCATTTTATTTTTTGCCTCTCCTACTTGAAGCCCCGGTCGTCTAGCCCGGTCAGCCTGCACGGCCGACAGGATATTGGCCTTTCGAGCCAAGGATCCCGGGTTCAAATCCCGGCCGGGGCACCAGGATTTTCTTTGATTTTCAAGGACCCTTTCTAGTTTTATTTGCTTGGCGTGTTTTTCTCCTGTTTCTCACTTTTTTCGATGGCGTTGAGGCTGTCCCTGACTATGCCGAAGAGCGCACGTAGATCCCTTTTTGTAAATCTCGTCTCGTTTATTAATCGCTTGATTGTTAAGGCGAGTCTTTCTCTCTCTGTTTCCTGGTACCCCAAGGTCTCTGCAAGCCTGTCTAGGTACCTGAAGAAGGCTTCCACCTCGGTTCTCGGGGGCCTCTCTATCCTCGGCTCGTACAAGTGGTACTTGTTGTATATCTCGTAGAACAGAATGATTGCTGCATGCGATGCGTTTAGGGACGGATAAGCCGGGTTCGCCTCTATGTGGACTATCAGGTCGCATAGTGATAGCTCTTGCCTACTGAGCCCCCAGTCCTCCCTGCCGATAACTACAAGCTTCGACCCTGTTGACTCTGCTAGTATGGCCGCCATCTCTGCCGGTGAAACGTGTCTGCGTAGGGGTTCTTCGCCCTTGACTCCTGTCGAGCAAGCCACTATGTCGTGTTTCCCGACTAGCTCCTCGAATTTTTCAACTATTACCGCATTCTCAACTATGTCTGCAGCGTGCATAGCGTATTTTCTGCTCTCGAGCCCAAGCGTGCACCTGGGGCTTACGAGGTAGAGCTTCTCTAGGCAGAAGTTCTTCATCGCCCTCGCCATATAGCCGATGTTCTGCTCGTAGAGAGGCTGTACAAATGCAACAGAAACTTCTCTAGATATCCGTTCACACGGCGGGACACGCTTCTGGTTGCTCGCATTTTCCACGTGGCTGTAGCGATACGTTGACTAAAATATTTTAACCTCTATCTTTGTTCGGGAATTATGTCCACTGACAATTATGAGGGCTTCAGGAGTAGCTACAGGTGGCTCATCAGGCTTCCAAAAACACTCCACCTAGTAGTCTTTGCAGTTATTATGGCGACTTTTTCCCTCGCTTTATCATGGATCATGCACATATCCACGCTCGAGCTTACAAAATCCCTTGTCTACGCATTGTTCCCTCCAGCGTTCCTCTATCTCGTGAACAGGAGGGTCTTTAATTTTAGGAGGAGCCTCGGCGTGTTCCTCATATATCTCGTTTTCCTGCCGATAGTAATCCTTCTCGGAAAGAGCCCGGTATATGGAGCGGTCTTCGAGGTTCTCCTAGGGCTACTACTAGCGGTAGCAGTTTACAGCGTCCATCTTGGGGCCCTATACTCAGCCCTCAACTTGGTACTCATATGCTTCTTAGGCTTCGACACCAAGCTACTCTATGCCACGCTTATTTTCTATGTCTTCTCACTCATAATCTTCACTATTATCGACAGCAGGATAAGGAGAATCGCTGGTGTGAGTAGCCTCGGCTTCCTCGAAGCCTTTCTCAGATACATCCTTTCAGGCGACCACATAGACGTAGAAAAGTACCTCGAAAAAATATCAACAGAGAGGACACTACCCATACACATCTACTCCTTCCACAGCCGTGGCCAGGAAATTGGCAGACTCGTCGTTTCAAACGTGCATCCTGGACCATTGAGGACACTTGGAAGTAGCACCCTACCCCAGCTTGTAAAACAGTGCTCAAAAGTTCCTGTATTATTCCTCAAGGCACCAGTTGCGCACTCCGAGAACCTAGCTACGGTTGAAGCTACAAGTCGGGTGGCCAGCGCAATATGCGGAGCACAGGTACAGCCACGTGCTAGCTCCGGGTGGGCTGGGGAATATACAACGAGCCTCCTTAGGATAACGGTCTTAGGATTCGGAGACATACCAAGACTAGCATTTTTAGACCCCATAGTTATAATGGAGGACCTCCCATACAGGGTCTCAGAGCTTTCGCTAGAAGAGCTAGGCACAGTCACAGTCGACAATCACAACATGATCGCAGACGGCTTCCTAAAGATTGAAAACGAACAAGAAGACGAGATAGCAAAAATAATAGCCGCCGTGAGGACCGCTACCGAGAACAAGATAACTGAGGGAAAGATACAGGCAGGCTTCTCGAGCATAGACTATACAGACAATATAACCATTGGACCCGCAGGCATAGCTTGCGCCGCAATAAGCATAGGAGGGAAAAGGTTCCTAGTGGCGTCCTTCGACGGTAACAATATGGAGCCCGACTTCAAGGCAAGGCTTGTGTCGAGGCTGGGCAACATGGCAGACACAGTCATAGTTACAACGACCGACACACACATCTATACTGGGCTCTACCAGGGCAGAGACTATTACCCCGTGGGATCCGTTAACCCAGAGCAAGTCCTAGAAAAAGCAGTGAAATGCGCCCAGGACGCGTTGGCCAGCCTCCAGGAGGCAGAGGTCGGCTACACTGTCCTGTCAGTAAGGGACAAGTTCATGGACGGCGAAAAACTAGACAAGATATCAGTTGCTACAAGGAAAAACACAAGGGACGGCTTGCTACTTGTCTTCCTGGCCCTAGCTATATCGGTTCTACTCTTGCTCTTTTAACAGCTTGGCGATAGACTCCCACTGTGCATCTACGAGCCTCTGGATCTCCTCTATGTCCTCCTCTCTCAGGTGTGCAAACCTTCCCTGAAGCTTTAGATATTCTTTAACAGGTTTCCTCTTGTCTTTGTCTAATAGGTTCTTGCTGGGTCCCGTAAGCCTGAACTTTCCATGGTCAACCTCGTAGAGAACCCATATGCCCGTCTCAACGGCTAGACGTGCGATCTTTACCGTCAGGCTCGAGTCGTATCTCCAGCCCGGCGGGCATGGCGAGAAGGCATGTATATATTTTAGACCATCCTTTATGCCCTGCGCCTTTCTGAGCTTCTCGTAGATATCGTTTGGGTATGCGGGGTTAATCGTCGCTACAATGGGAACCCTGTGGGAAACCATTATCGACGGGACATCCTTCTTAAAGCTTACATTACCCGTTGGGGTCGTAGTGGTCCAGGCCTTGTACGGCGTAGAGCCGGACTTCTGTATACCCGTGTTCATGTATGCCTCGTTATCATAACATATGTATATTATGTTGTGGCCCCTCTCAGCCGCTCCACTCAGAGCCTGGATGCCTATATCAACAGTGCCTCCATCTCCCGCCCAAACCACGACGTTCGCTGGCTTCCCAAGCTTGTCGAGTGCCTCAATCATGCCTGAGGCAGCAGCCGCGCTGGCCGCGAAGGCTATGTGGAGAACCGGAACCTTAAACGCCGACCTTGGATGGGGGCCAGCAATCACGCTCGTACAGCAGGCAGGTATAACGAGGTAAGTGTTTGGCCCTAGAGCCTTCAAGACATGTCTAAGTAGCAACGTGGCTCCACAGCCTGGACAGGCAGCGTGCCCTTTGAGTATGTATTCCTCTTTCGGGAACATCCTGTGCGACATCTATCTCACCCACCAAACATTCCTACCAGTATTCTTGTGAGCATCCTTAACCATTCCAACAAAGTCCTCTGCATAAACATCCATCCCGCCAACGCCAGCCACATAGTCAGCTATCTTTGCGTCTAGACCCCTAGACGCTATCAGGGACGCAAAGTCCAGTCCGATCGGAGACATGCTCCCAAACACAGAAGACCTAGACACAGTGACTATTGTATCCACGTTTTGGACAGCCTTGTAGAGCTCCTCATATGGGAACGGCCTATACACCCAAAGCTTCAGAGCACCAACCTTCATGTCCTCGTCACGTAAATTGTCAACAGCCCTGTAAGCTTCGCCCATAATGGACCCCATGCCAACGATTATTGTATCTGCGTCCTCACACCTGTAACACTCATACATCCCCGAGTAGTCGCGGCCCGTAAGCTTCGCATACCTTACCGCCGCCTCCCTAAATACCCCGAGAACCTTGTCAGACGCCTGGCGCATGGTATGCCTAATGTCCAGGTACTCGGGCGGGTAGGCGAGGTTTCCAAGAGACCCGGGCTCCTCGCTACTCAAAGACGGCTTAAACGACCCCTTCGGCGGCAGGAATCTCGAAGCTTCCTCTCTTCCTAGAACGGAAACAGGCTCATACGTGTGACTAACCTCGAACGCATCCCAACCCACACAGGAGGGCAGGATCACTTCCTGGTTCTCGGACACCCCATAGGAAATCAAGAGCAGGTCGTATACCTCCTGGGCGTTTGAGGCGAAGAACAGGTTCCACCCGCTATCCCTCATAGTATAGAAATCTGCATGTTCGCTCCATATGCTCCAGGGCGGTCCAAGAGCACGTGTAACCAGCCCCATGACTATGGGCAACCTGGCGCCCGACGCCCACCACACCACCTCATACATGTATAATAGGCCATGGGCGCTCGTAGCTGTAAAGGTCCTTGCCCCCACGCTGGATGCGCCTATGAGGGCAGCCATAGCGCTGTGTTCGGACTCAACACGTACAAACTTTGCGTTTAGCTCTCCCGAGGCAATAAAGTCGGCGATCTTTTCTATGACAGTCGTCTGGGGAGTTATGGGGTAAGCCGAGACCACGTCTACGTCTGCGTCCCGTGCGGCGTATGCGGCGGCATAGTTTCCAGTCAAAAGGAGTCTTTCCTTGCCAGCCACAGTCTTCACCCCTCCCTCACCATGGATATAGCCTTGAACGGGCACTCCTGTGCACAGATACCACAACCCTTACAGTAGTCGTAGTCTATCTTGAGCATCTTCTTTTCGTCGTCTATCTCTATTACGCCGTCAGGGCAGTATAGCCAGCAAACGCCGCAAAGCTTACACTTAGACATGTCGACGACCGGTCTCTCGGTTCGCCAGGACCCCGCAGATACAGCCCCAACTGTAGGCCTCGCCAAGAGCTTAACTGCACTTCCCGACATTCTCCCAACCCCTCTTCACAGCCTCAACATTCTTTTCGACCTGGGACCTAATAAGGTCTTTCACGGCTTCTTCGAGATGCATAAACTCTACCCCGCCATACATCCTTGCAGTTGCACCAAGCATAGGCATGTTTACAAGCACTATGCCCGCGAGCCTAAGCCCAAGAGACTCGGCAACCGAGACAGCGTCAAGACAGTAAGACTCTACCCCGCTAGGCAATTTAAGTCTTCTCCCCCCACTATTCACCACTATTTTCCCTCCAGGCTTCAAAAAGCCTTCAAGCCTAAAAGTCTCCAGAAGAGTAGGGTCAAGCACAGCCACGAGATCTGCCCGGGTCACACGGGCCCTGCTAAGAATCTTGCCGTCAGAAATCCTGTTATATGCAAAGACCGGGGCTCCTCTTCTCTCGGCACCGAAGAAGGGTATAGAGAGTGCATACTTGCCGCTCCTAATGGACGCCTCTGCCAGCAGGTTTGCCGCCGTAACAACGCCTTGGCCACCCCGCCCAAGCCATATAATGTCAAATGTTACATCCATAACACTTCGTGTAGAAATCTTCGCATAGAAATATATATATTTACCGTTAATAGTTTATAAATCGATGAAGCCAAACATCGTGGTTCCCCCTCCGGGACCCAAATCAATGGAAATAGTCAAAAAAGACTCCGAGCTACTCATGCAGAGCTTTGCCAGGTGGTACCCCCTCGTCGTTAAACGTGCCTACGGCGTATGGGTAGAGGACGTTGATGGAAATGTTTACCTAGACTTCAACTCGGGCATAGCCGTAACAAATGTAGGCCATGCACACCCCAAAGTCGTCCAGGCAATAAAGGAGCAGGCAGAAAAGTATCTCCACTACTCGCTTACAGACTTCCTATACGAGGAGCCAGTAAAGCTTGCCGAAAAGTTGTCAAAGATAACGCCAGGAGCCTTCCCAAAGAAAGTCTTCTACACCAACAGCGGGACCGAGTCTATTGAAGCCGCAATAAAGACAGCTAGGGGACACTTCCGCGGGACACGGCCATACATCATAGCATTCGCTGGCTCCTTCCACGGGCGGACATACGGGTCACTCTCGCTGACCAGTAGCAAGCCTGTCCAGAGGAGGCACCTAGGACCCCTACTCCCAGGAGTATATCACGCCCCCTACCCCTACTGCTACCGTTGCCCCTTCAAACAGAGATACCCAGAATGCAACATGTGGTGCGTAGATTTCATCGAGGAATGGATGCTCAAGAAATACGTCCCGCCAGAAGAAGTAGCCGCAGTCGTCATAGAGCCAATTGCAGGCGAGGGAGGATACATTGTGCCCCCACCAGAATTCTTCAAGAGGCTCCGAGAGTTAGCAGACAAGTACGGCTTCCTACTCATAGTGGACGAGGTACAGAGCGGCATGGGTAGAACAGGTAAGTGGTTCGCGATAGAACACTTCGGCGTAACACCAGACATAATAGCAGTCGCCAAGGGAATAGCCAGCGGGCTACCCCTAGGAGCAATCATAGGAAAAGCAGAAGTAATGGACCTCCCGCCCGGCTCACACGCCTCAACGTTCGGCGGAAACCCAGTAAGCTGTGCAGCTGCACTGGCAACCATACAGGTAATTGAAGAAGAAAAACTACTCGAAAATGCCACACGGGTCGGAGAATACGCGATGAAGAGGCTTAGAGAAATGCAGACAGAGATACCCGCCATAGGAGACGTAAGAGGCAAAGGACTAATGATAGGCGCAGAACTCGTAACAGAGAAAGGAGAACCACACATAAAACTCCTACAGCTAACCCTCGACACGGCATTCAAAAAGGGACTGCTCGTCATAGGTGCAGGCCAAAGCACAATCAGAATAGCGCCACCACTCACAATCACACAAGAACAAATGGAGACAGGATTATCCATACTAGAAGAATCCATAAAAGAAGCACAAAGAAAACTCTAAGAAAAACTTTTTCCCTAAACACCGAGACAGAGCTGGCAGGGTATTTTATCTCTCTGGGGCTATTTGCTGGGACAGCTTTGCTTCTAGTTTGTCTATTTTTTTCTTTGAGTTCTTCCATTGCCACTATAACAAAAAGAGCTATTCCCATCCCAAAGATAAACATGCCCATTGATACCCACTTCATGCCATCATATAGCCTCTGAAACTGGGAATATAGAAAAAGCGATAAGTCTTCAGAAGAGGGATAATAGCCTAAGTCATATAACCATCAAGCATTCGCATTTAGCCATGCTACGAAAGCAATGCTAATCCACTATCACATACATCCATTTCATTTAATAGTGATCCTAATAGATATCCTATTAAAAACGAGATCACAGTACCAGCTATCGTCCCAAAACACCTCCTATATGCCTCCTACAAGTTCTCTGATTAGTGCGTAAATGCCCAGCAAAGAAAAATTTATTACCAAAAAATACCTCTAACTAATGACCTTAGGGCCCGTAGCTCAGCCAGGTGGAGCACCCGGCTCATAAGCGCGCGCCGCGCGCTGGAACACCGGGGGGTCCCGGGTTCGAATCCCGGCGGGCCCACCATATGTTGGGAAGTTTCTATTTGCTTCGGAGCTTTAATAGGGTCTCAATGACTTTGTCTTCCCTGGATGTTTTTGTATGGTTTTTGGGAAAAGTTGTTTTCTGTTAGAACAACTTTAATAAAATGTTGTTTTCTGTTAAAACAGTATGCGTGAAGAAGATTTCCGTTGGGTTCTAGCCGATTGGAAGACCCGGAAACTTCCAAGTGTCGTCGAACGAGAGATCAAGTTGCCCCTGGATCCGACATATATAGTCACTGTTACGGGTCCAAGGCAGGCGGGAAAGACGTATAGGCTTTTCCAGCTGGTAGGCGAGCTTATGGCTCTGGGTGTCCCGAGGAGCAACATTCTCTATGTTAACTTTGAGCATGAGAGGCTACGTAGGCTTGACGCTAATGATCTCGAGGACATGGTTAAGGTCTACTATGAGACGTTTGAGCCCGACGTGAGCCGACCTATATACTTGCTCCTCGACGAGGTACAGCTCGTGAACGACTGGGACAAGTGGGTCCGCAGGATCCACGACTCGGAAAAGTACAAAATATACATAACGGGGTCTACCTCAAAGCTTACAAGCAAAGAGATAGCAGACGCCCTCAGGGGCAGAAGCGTAGACTATACAGTCTTCCCATTTAGCTTCCGGGAATTTATCAAGGCGAAAAGGGCCGAGATACGGGACCCAGAGACCCTTTCATACCTAGAAGAGAGAGGCACAGTTCTACGCCTACTAAGAGAGTACCTTGTCTATGGGGGCTTCCCAAGAGTAGTCTTAGCGGAGACCCCAGAGGAAAAAAGAGCATTCCTCAAGTCCCATTACAACGCTATATTCTACAGGGACCTAGTTGAAAGATGCAGGCTGGACCCAGACATCCTCGACCTTGTACTCTCCGCCCTCGTCACGGGCGCGACAGGTCTATTCAGCGTTTCAAAGCTCTACAACTTTGCAAAGTCCCTGGGATACAGGACAAGCAAAGCCAAACTCATTGAATACGTCGAGTGCGCCAGGCAGGCCTACCTAGTACTCCTCTCCGAGATATACTCCCCAACAATCAGGAACAGGAAACAGTACCCCAAAAAAGCCTACATAATAGATAACGGCATCATCACTACCTTAAGCACGGAATCTACAGAAAACCTCGGCAAACTAATGGAAAACATCGTCGCAGTCGAGCTAGCCCGAAACGGCTACACACTAAACTACTGGAGAGAATACGGCAAAAGGGAAGGCCCAGAAGTAGACTTCGTAATTACAAAGGGACAAAGACCAAGACAACTCATACAAGTCACCTACGCATCGAGCAAGACAGAAATAAAGCCTAGAGAAAAAGCCGCACTCATAAAGGCATCCCAAGAACTCCAAACAACCCATGCACTAGTAATAACCTGGGATCTCAAAGCCCAGGAACAACAAGGCAACCTAAAAATAACATACATCCCACTATGGCAATGGCTACTACAGCCACAAAAATACCTCCAACCAGTCTAGCAAGCTGTACAAGGGCTATCTATTATCCAGCTTATTCACCACCGCATCAAAGCCCGCTAGGAACCACACCAAGTTAACCAAAAGCATCAAGGCAAAAGTGCCAGCATCAAGTACACCCGATATAATAGCCCTCCTCACAAGCTCTACAGCCAGAGAAGGAGGGTTAAGCATAACTGCAACCCTTAAGTGCCCAGGCAAAACCTCTAGAGGAAAATATAGGGGGCTCAGATACGATAGAACCGCGCTTGAAAGCGTTGCAACAATCGAGAGCCTCTGAATATTCTTCACTTTGTAGCCGACCAGAGACACCAGCCCAAAAATGCCAAGCGAGGCCACATACGATGCAATGACAACCGATAGTAAGGATGCCAGAGAAAAGCCCAAGTATGGGAGCGCAAGTAACCAGACAAACAAAGAGACAAACAGCCCAGCTGTGGCCGACACGAGAAGCCTATACAGAAGAACGACCCACCTCGGCAAGGGAACCTGCATCAATTTATCGACAGACTCCAAGCTTATTTCAACCAAAAAGTAGAATGGAGCTATCGCTGCCCCACTTATTGTTCCCTGAATAATCATGCCCGTAACAACGACCTTCTCCAACCCTATAGAAGACCCATAAAGTTTGAGCCCAAGAGGGGTAATCAACATGGCTATAGCCCATGAAAGCATAGGCGACAACAAAAACTCCACCCTCCTCTTGAAGAGCCCCCTAAACTCGTAGGACACCAACACCCACGATACCTCAAGGTAGTCACGCAACCCCATCCCACTTCACCCAGCGACCCTAGTAATCCTCAAGTCCTCAACCTCGCCCTTATCCATCAAGTCCTCTATGAGCTTAGAAACAGTAGCCCTGTCAACAGCAACTAGCTCCAGGTTCAAGGGTACCATGAGGCCCTCGGGAGCCTTAAAAACGGTTCCAGCAGGCATCTCCGAAGAATCAACATCCATCCAGACCACAGATACGCTAGGGTTTTCCCCGAAGTCGCCCAAGTCTATCCCCATGCTCCGAAGCAATGCCGTTGCGTCGACCTCCAACCTTCGGATCTCCACCTTGGAGCCGTACTTCTTCAGGAAATCCCTTGGATTCCCGGCCTTTGGCTTCCAGGAAACCTTAGCGACTAACAGGTAGCCTCCTTGCAACTTGTCCGATAACTTTACATACTGTTCATAGCTGTAAATGTTCTCAACGACCCCGTCCTTCACAACTATTACATCTGCCTCCAACTCATCCACCGTGTCAAGCTCGTGGGTAGCCAATAGAACAAGCGAGCTTCCAGAAAGCCTCTTAATGAGTTCTATGGCTTTTCGCCTCCCATCACTGTCTAGGTTAGCCGTAGGCTCGTCAACAAATATATATGTGGCTTTCCTCAGGAGCAACTTTGACAACTCAAGCCTCTTCCTCTGACCTGCACTCAGTTTAAACACTGGTTGCCCTAGCATCCCCTCAACCCCAAAGTACGAAACTGCCTCTTTCAAATCCCCCTTCATGTCCCTCGGCGTTGTCTGAAGATAAAAACTCAAGTAGCTCCCACATGTCTCAAATGTGTCTGCCAACACAGTATTGGACACATACGTTATTCTGCCCTTAGCAAAGTGATCCCTGTAAGGATCCCTCCCGCCTACAAGTACTATTCCCTTCTCAGGCTTCAAGACACCAGCGGCAAGCCTCAAAATAGTTGTTTTTCCGCTTCCATTGGGGCCCAAGAGAACGTATGCACCTTTCTCATCAGTTTCAAAGGTGGCGCCGTGCACCACGTATTTATACACATCCCTAAATGTCACTCCCTTATCCAAGCCCCGCACCCTAAACCCCAGACCCACTCAGCTCTAAAACCTTCGCAGAACACCCATCACCAAAAGACGCTAGAAGCTTTAACGCCTCTCCAGCCCCAACGCTGGACCCCAACGACTCCAACGCCTTCCTAACCACCATGTACGATACAGCCCTAAAACTAGCGACTGAACCGTCATCCCTCTCAGACTCAGTCGAGTAAAATACCTGAAAGACTCTGTAAGCTTTCTCTTGAAGAATGTTTGATTTTGATAGAGCTTTCAGAACTGGGTGCTCCTTGTATCTCCACGACCCCAATGCATCAACATCCACGCCAGACTTCTTAGACTCCTCCATGAAACGTTTCTCAACTGTAAGTGCAGATTCAGCATCCACCTCAGCATAGGCCTTCAACGCGTAGTACAGCGAGAAACCCTCAATCACCCAGCGGGGACAGCCCTGAAGAATCCCCGATGAATAAAGATATGATGATAAGATGGCACTAAGAGTCGAGACGAGTTCGAACGGCTTCTCCCTATCTACTAAGAATACCCCAAAAGCATCGATTGTAGCAAAATCAAAAGCATGTAACTGAAGCATTGTTTGATCACTAGGTTTCTTCACAAATAAAATTACTTTTTTCAAGCACAACCCACGGTTACAAAGTCTCTGAAACAACTCAGAAAAATCTCTCTTCAAAGATTCACACGTGTCTTGGTTAACCGTACAAACAACCTCCACAGAAAAGCCCCTAGGCACACCTGTATCTTTAGATCCCCAAGCATCCCCGGCCATCTCACCGTTAATCATATTCATCACCTATTCCTCACCTAATACCAACGAAAGACAAAAAGGTATTTTTATTTTTTTAGCCACAATTAATGTTTTTTATTTAGTCCAAGCAAATAGTTATTCCAAAGATTATTATTATGATGCAGGTCATAGTTACCACATTCTATCTGTTTGAGGGCTTTTTTCTTGCAATTTATTGCAATTCTTGCATGGCATTCATAGCTTACCAGGAAAACCATTCCACCTTTTATGGTCCTCACATGGACTCACGTAGGCGCACGCTAGATGCATAGTCTCCCTCTCCGCTAACTCCACGTTCTCCTCAAGCTCCCTAATACTATAACTATGTTTCTGGGTCCCGAAGCTTGTTATCGACCTTCATAGTATAGTATCTCGATCCACTATTCAGAATCAGCGCGCGCTAACAGCTACTGCTGCGGCTTCGAATGCAAGAGAAGCTTCGCAATGTCACTCTTAGTAATAATCCCCACAATCTTCATCTCGTCCTCCACCAGCACAGCCGGCAAGCCCCTACCAAGCATCCTCGCAACACTCCTAACCTTCGTAGAGCAAGACACAATCGGCAACGGGTCCGACATCACGTCCGCAGCGGTAAGCATAGACGCCCGGGCATTCTCACGAATAAACGCCCTCAAAACATCACCATCAAAAACCGTCCCCAAGTTCTCGGACCCCTCCTCGTCCAGCACAGGCAACTGGCTAAACCCCTTCTCCCACATAAGCCTGGCAACCTCCAACAGAGACGCAGAAGGCAAAACATACACAACAGGACTACTCATAACCTCACACGCCGTCAACTCCTCCTCCATAAACTCCTCAAGCGCCTGATAAATCCTAACAAGAGTCGACACCCTAGGATTAACCTTCCCAGACTCAATCCTAGCAATCAAGCTCTGACTCACACCAGCCCTCTCAGCCAGCTCCGCCTGGGTAAGACCAGCACGAATCCTCAACAGCCGAAGCTCCTCCGGCGACGGAATAGGCATACCAAAAAACAATTAACCACAAGCATTTTTAACATTTACGAAAGCGTATACCTTCCCATACGCCAACAACACGGATAACCGAAACGAAATCAAGAGGATACGTAACTGTAGCCACGCCGGCTATTCAGCACGGTCGAGAACAAAGACCACAGCCGTCTTGACGTTATTTTTCTAGAGCATGGGATTCAATGTTGTAATAGACTACAGCCACGTGTCGAAATACATGGACAGCCTGACAATAAGGGGCTACGGGACGAAATCGTATTCCACGTGAACTTTACTGAGAACCACAAGCAGGTAAAGAAGAGGATTGACACACTTAGAAAACTGTTCTACGTCGTCACATTCACAATCTAAGTCGTGGGAAAATATTTTCGCACTTCTCTTACAGAAAAATTTTAACCGAGGTGCAGTGCAATTTTATGAGTGGAGATGACTACGTAGGTGTCTTCCCAATCTGTGCACTTCACGGAGAAAGTGTTAGAGACGCTTAGGAGCCAGCTCGTGGATGTGAGTGGGAACGGGGCGACCTACAAGGGCGTGATAACCGCCCAACAGCTGGTAGAGGTGGCAAGGCTTATCCCAAAAGAAGAGCTGGAGGAGATGGTCAACGACATCCCACCCATCAAGGACTTCGTCGAGCTAGCCAAAAGGGAGCCAAGCACCCTCTTCCTCGTTAATGTATTAATGGATGAATGTGTGATTGTAGAGGCTGTGCTCATCCCGATCGACAGGGCAAAGGAGCTCGTGAGACCCCTCGTCAAAAAACTCGAAAAACAACTCTTACAACCTGACGAGATTCTCCCCGTTGTCGAGGTGGAAAGAGAGGGGAAGAAGATGTTTGTCCAGCCCCCGTTCATCGGAAAAATGTTCTCATGGCCTACAATGGCAGAGAACGCGGGGAACGAGGAAGAATATGAATACGAGGAGGAAATACTCGACAAGGTTGAATATGGATGCGACGAGCTTCCCGTGGTCTGGGACGACATATTGACATTGGAAAAAGAAGTGAGACTCACATGCGAAGAGTACGAATCGCTAGTAGCAAAGGGAAAAGCGTACATCATGCTCTGGTGGGACTAGCCCTTAAAAAATAAAAAATAGAAATTCTTTGCCAAACGAGGGGGGTAAAAATTGCTGGTATAATGGTCTACTTGGCGAATCTGGCTGGGCGTCATCGCTTAGGACCAAGTTACGTATGTAGTGCCAGGGTAAAGCGTATATGGTTAAGGACTGCGCCAGAGCCAGGGCAAGAATGAGCGCGCGCTAGCGCCTAGCCCGTAACCACTTAGACAAGACCCCCGCTCATGGTTGAATCACACGTAATCTTTATTTGGTGTTCTCTACAACGTTTGATGGGTATATAGGCAGTGATGACTCCTAGCCGGATGAAAAGTGATTTAGAGCCTAAAAACTGAGCCACTCACAACAGAAACTTCAGTCACATTTATCAGCCACCACAAGCAGGGAACAGTCCCATTCAAAATACTCATCCATCAAACTGGGACCCATTACAACAACGGGGAAACAGATTTAGCTCCTCCTCTCAATAATCGTGAATACGCCCCCTCGAAGCTTGTACCAGAGGAGAACCCAGAGAGCCGAAGACATCAATGTGAGAAGAGCAATAGAGGACACAGCTGGAAAGCCTTCCTGAAGCCCAGAGCCACTCCTCAAAACCACCACAATATGCGTAAGCGGGTTAAGAAGCAACAGCGCCCTGTAAGGCTCCGAGACGTAAAGAAGCCTGTAGAACACCGGCGACGCTATAATCAACACAAACGCTGAAAACGATAGGATAGAGCCCAGCGTCATCGCCCTCTTCACGGTCACAGCTAATAGAACAGCCAGCGGCACAAAGAACGCATACATCAAGACTATCCCTGCCAGATATACGGGAACATCCACGATGCCCACAGTCCACGCCAATACCAGTGAGCACAGCGCCACCGGGGGCATACTTATCAAGAACACTGTCACAGCAATGAAGGACGCAAGTATCTCCGGGAAAGACAGGGGCATCAAGTAGTAAGTCTCAAACACCTGCGGCTCAAACATGTTCGAAATGAAGGATGCCGACGTTTGGAGCAAATACTGATAACCAACCATCACAACGAAGCCAGTTAAACCCGTAGCCAGGGCCTCGAGACTCCCCTGGGCCATCACGAAAACCACAACTAGGTAAGTCAGCGGTACCAAATACAGCATTAAAAAGTATAGCCAGTTCTCCATGTAGGTCCTCAAAAAGAAGCCCATCATAAGAAAAAGTGCTCGAAGCCTCATCAACGCCCCCTCCCACCACCTAGAAACTCGACAATAGACTCCGTAGAGGGGTACTCGAGAAAAACCCTCGCCTCCCTACTTACAGGGCTCAAAGCAAACTCCTGCAAATCCCCAACAGCGTCAGCCAGCTGGGCATACCTCGCCACCAGCGACTCCTCCGAAACCTTTACCTCCCCCCTCCTAAAGAAATCAGCTATATCCCCCGGCCTCCCATAATACACCCTTACCTCGACCCCCCTGCTGAGCTCCGACGGCGACGCTATACTTGCAACCAGCCGGCCGCCAAACATGATGTAGATCCTGTCACAAATCCTCCTAACCTCCTCGACATCATGGCTAACAACAATCATGGTTTTACCCTCCCTCCTCTCCCCAAGCAACATTTCCCACGACGTCCTCTTCTTCAGGACATCCATAAAAGCCGTAGGCTCGTCCAGCACATAGAGGTCGCCTCCCTTAATAAGGGCAAGCGCGAGCAGTAACAGCTTCCTCTCTCCCGGCGAAAGCCCCTCCCCCTTCCTATCCCTAATACCCCACAGATCGAGGGCCTCTAAGACCTCTTTAACGCGGCCAAGAGGAACACCATACAGTTTAGCAAAAAACTCGCTAATCCCAACAACAGTCTCGTGCGGATAGTAAACAGGAAGCTGCGGAACATAGGCAATCCTCCTCTTAACAACACCCTGATGAACCACAGGATCCAACCCAAAAACCCTCACACTACCCCTCGTAGGCCTCAAAATCCCCATAACCTGCCTGATAAGCGTCGTCTTCCCGGCACCATTAGGACCCAAAACACAAGCAATCTCCCCGCTGCAGATCCTCAAAGAAACATCCACATTAGCCTCCACACCATTAGGATAAACCTTAGTAACACGATCAACTATCACCACGTCTTGCACGCTCCACCACCCCACGATACCTTGATATCAGCGCGCATGTCAACATCGCGGTTCGGCGTCGCTATGGAGCCTTTCTCAAGCACTATTGCTATCATGTTGTTTTCACAATCCTATAATATAATAATTCTCATATATATATCACTTATATATCACTGATGTTTTTCTTTGGAAAGTTGCCTTCATAGCAGAGTCAGAAAACATAAACAATAGGACTATCACTCCGCGAAGGCTCAACCTCTGAACCGCATGCATTACCATTTATCAAACACATAGCCATACATAGGACTAATTCTATAAGAACGTTCCCCCTTTCTAAATGATTCTTAAGCTTTAGGGGTACATGGCGTAGGAGAGTATGAGTGCATAGCCGGAGGTTACCACTAGGGGTATGTGGAGGATACCGTTCCACCAGAGGATAGCTGGGCACATTAGAAAGTTCACCACCACGTTCCAGAAGCCGATTAGCGCTCCGACCAGCCCTGTAACCCTCATAGTCGCAATGTTTACCCTGGGATGCATGAGTATAAGAATGCTGAGGTACAGCGGAGTCATCAGGCAGAATGCCAGCCCCCAGGTCCCGCAACGAGATAGAGGGGGTTGAAGTCGGGCATGGGAGTTCTCGGGTTCAGGGGGTACCAGAAGGCAAGCACGGCCAGCGGAACCACCCAGAGCCTTGTCCTCCTCGCACCACGCAAATAGTAGTCGCCCTTCATGACAACAGCCTCCCACAGCCACGTAAAGGCTACCAGCAACATAATGATGACGTTGCCCGTAACGATTTCTACACAATACCTATCCGTTATAGCCACGCTCTGCAAAAAGGCAAACAGGATATAATTTAATCCTGCATACAATGCAAAGACCCTGGCAACCCTGTTCCCCCATACGCACAGGGACACAAGGAGAACCAGGGCCACAATGTTGAACAAGGGGTAAAACGGCGCGAGGGAATGGACAAGTGAATGACTAAGAACATACAGCACCACCTCTCCCGTCTGGGACGGGTCAAAAGACCTCGTAGCTATCGGCGGAATAAAAGTCCCCACAAAGACAACTAGGACCACAAACCAGCTACTTCCCCGTAAATCGCTTGAGCTTCTTCTGAAAATTACATCTACGCACCTCGCATTCCATTAGATGACACCATTGTTTAATCCGGCTGCCAGTATAATAAAATAAAGAGATCCTCTTATCCTAAGAGTTTGTCACTTGTGTTTACCCCTTCCTCTAGCAACGATGATCGCGCGCTCATAGATACCCCTAAACGTAACGTTTCATGAATTAAAAGTACCCATATTTGGGCACTTCATAGAGAAATAATACACAGAACCCCTAAAACACGGTCTACATAGGTAAAATACACTGACAAAACAACCAGTATATGCAGTACTATTAAGCCGAATAATTTCGATAGGGTAAAATTGTCCAATACATTTAACAGGCAACAGAGATCAAAGATCAAAAGATCAACAAATTAGAAATGCTCCTATATTTTCAGTTCCTGCTTCCTCGAAAACGCATAAACATACATGGCAAAAACTAAAACATCTACGAGGACAAGTAGAAGCGCCCCCTGCGTCCAAGAAAGCGCCATCCTGAATCCATACAGATAAGAGGCAACATAGCTCAAAGGTGCGTTAAACAAGTAGAGAACAGCAGATGTAAACACATCTAGGCTAGACACCCTATATATCGTCAGCGACCCTACAAGTATCAGGACAGATGTAGGCAACAAAAACGTCAACATTGAGGAACCCACCACGGCCACAACCCTGCTACCTCCAAGCGACAAGACAACAGCTATCCCTCCATAAAAAAGCAGAGACAGCCCAAGAAGAAGCCCAACCTCCAGGCCCACATCCCCCACACCTCGAACAAAGAACCACAAAGCAACAACCTGGAACAACATGTACGGCGCCAAGTAGACCAACAGAGCCGCCAGCCTAGCCATGGCGACGCAGACCCAACAACCAAGCATAGACACTTCGAACACCGTCATATCCCGGGTTCTAGCTACGTGCGCCACTTCCGACGCAAGAAAAAGAGGGTTAAGAAACACCGAGGCAAGGACAACAACTAAATACACAACCCTAAATTTTTCCCCTGAGTCCCCAAGCCCCAACGAGTACCCATAAAGGAGGCCATAGAACAACAGCATCAATAGGAACATTGGAACAAGAACACTCGGCAAAAACAAGCCCCTAAAATACCACTTCACGGCTACCCTAAGCCCTCCCAGCATAGTAAACCCTCACCCCAGCCCTCCTAAACCCCCTAATCACGCCCCGGCTGTTAAGCTCAAAAAGCACATCCTCAGACGCCCTAACAAGAGCCACATAGCCCAGAGAGGCAACAACCTCGAGTCCCTCCGGGACATGCCCCCTCACATAAACCTCGTAGATATTCTCCCTCGCAAGGTCTTCAAGCGTCCCACGCCACGCGACACGCCCATCCCTCAAAACAATAAAGTACTCTCCCAGCCACTCTGCCTCCTCTGGGACATGGATAGACAAGACAACGTCCGCCTTAAGCTCCCTCGCAATATAGCTACCCACAGCGTCGACATTTACCGGGTCAAGATGAGAAAAGGCCTCATCCAAAACCTTTATCTTCGACACCCTACAAAGCCCCTGCATCAACTGGACCAGTTGCTTCTGTCCCGAAGAAAGATTGGGGAGAAGCTTGGATCCCAGCCCCTTAACGCCCACAACATCCCAGAAAAACTCTAAGCAATCCCCATGGTAAACATCAGAATCGTGTAGACTTTTAAGCCCCGGATAATACGCAACATAGTAAATTATCGTTGGCAAAAAGCCCAGAAGAACGCCAAGGAAACTCATCAACAAAGAAATGTAATTTAATAGACCCCCTTTTCTCATCGATATACCCCCTCACTTCCTATAGTTCGGCTAGTTAGCGCGCTATATATATCGCTAAATCATTTTCTTAAGGGAAGATGATACATAGGGCATGCACTCTACCCTGAAACACATATAAATCCATGCGTAAATCCTTGTTTAAAACAGAAAATGCTATAGAGAATTGTCTAGAATAATGGCCCTGTGCTCTGGAAAAACTTTAACCTTCACCCCGTAGATCCTTTGCAGGTTGTCCTCCGTGAGAACCTCCTCCGGCCTGCCCATAGCATAGATCTGTCCACCCTTAAGCGCCACGACCTTGTCCGCGTACCTATAGGCCTGGGTAAGGTCATGCATGCTGGAAACAACAGTTATTCTGTCCCCCGTGAGCCCCCTAAGCATATCCATTATCTCCAACTGGAACCTCGGATCCAAGTTGCTCGTAGGCTCGTCCAGTACGAGTACCTCGGGCTCGCCTGCAAGAGCCCTCGCAATCACCACCCTCTGAAACTCTCCACCGCTAAGTGTATCTAGCGTCCTCGCCGCCAAGTGCTCGGCATTTACCCTGCGGAGGGCCTCCATAGCTTTCTCGTAGTCGACCCGCGCATAGTCGAAGGAAATATACGGCCTCCTCCCAGTCAACACGAACTCGAGAACCGTGAGAAACTTCTGTCGCTCTAAACCTTGAGGAACATATCCCAGCCTTCTTGCCAGCTCCAGCCTGCTGTACTCCTGCAACTCCTTCCCATCAATGTATACAGCCCCCACCCTGGGCCTAAGCACGCCGACGATTGTCCTAAGCAGAGTAGTCTTCCCACTCCCGTTAGGCCCTATAACGGCGAGAAACTCCCCCTCTCCAACCTCAAGCTCCACACTCCTAAGCGTCTGGAACCCTCCAAAGTAAACCGAGACCCCTCTAACCCTTATAGCCGCCAACCCCGCCACCCCTAGTCAATAGATATATCAGTAAAGGTGCACCCGTCAACGACAAGGTTATCCCCACGGGCAAAACGACGGGCGACAAAACAGTCCGCGACACGGCGTCAGCCCACACAAGGATCAAGGCGCCTATAAGCATGGACCCAGAAACCAGGTACTTATGCCTACCACCAATCAAAAGCCTTGCAACATGTGGAGACAGCAGGCACAGAAAGGCCAGTATCCCCACAAAGCTAGTTGCCAGCGCGGCGCCCAGAGCGGCCACCATCACGGCGATAAGCCTAGCCCGCCTCGGATTTATGCCAGACGTCTCGGCTACGTCGTCGCCCAAGACAAGCAAGTCCAAATCCCTGTGCAGAACCAGGTAAGCCAGGGCGAAGACAGGGGTTCCAAAAAGAAGGACGCCCAGCTCCTGCCAGCCTGCTCTCCCAAGATCCCCAAAAGTCCAGAAGACAACCGTGGCAAGCTGAACCTCGTTAAGCACGAGGTACTGCACTAGGTACAAGACAGCCTGATACATGAAGTTCAGAGAAATAGACGCCAAGACGAGTGCCCGTGGATCTAGCCCCGCCCTCCAAGCTAGGAGAAGCACAAGCAGAGTCTGAACAATAGAAAAAGCAAACGCAAACAATGCAAGAACGAACGGAGAGGAAAAGGACACAAACCAGCTACTTCCCCTACCGCCAACCCCCAGCACCAATGCAACGGCAACGCCGAGCGCAGACGCACTTGAAATACCAAGCGTGAAAGGCGACGCAAGCTGATTCCTGAAAGACGCCTGCGTAAGCACCCCGGCACCACCCAGGAGAGCGCCGACGAGTAACGCAACCAGGGCCCTCCTAAACCTTAAAACTAGTGCCTGGAAAACGTCGCTAGACCCCAGAAGGACGCCGGCCAACACCTCCCATGGCTTATACACAGTTCCAAACGCGACAGTGACAGGGACAGATACAACAGCCAGTAAAGCGAGGACAACTATGAGGAAAACCTTCCTCTCAAATATAATGTAGACGCCACGCTCCATCCACTAGCCCCTAGCACTTGAAGAGGTCGCTTAGGGGTCCAAAGCCTCTGCCGAAGCCCCTCACGAACTCCTCGTAGAGCGGCTTCCCCAGAAACACCCTGTAGATCTCGTCCGCCTTCTTGGCTGGGTCTACGTCCTTGAACTGCTCTGGGTAGAGCACCTTCCCCATGAAGTAGGCGTCCACGAGGGCTGTAGCCACGTTCGTGTGGTAATAGTTGAAGGGTAGCAATGCATATACCCTGCCCTCCTTGAACGCCCCTAGAGCACAGTACTTCGCTGAATCCTTTTTATAGTCATCCAGAACCGTCTGCAGATTATTAAGGTCTATAAAGATATATTCTGGATTCTTCTTCAGTATGTATTCAAAGTCTACGTTCACGAAGCCCTTCTTGCCCAGCTCGTCGACTATGCTCCTCGTCTTCAAGAGCTGTAGAGGCGGAAACATGCCCTGCGTGCCTGTAAACGGCTGAGCACCTTTGTACGACACTGCCCCAACATACACCGAGGGGGCTACCTTAGCAACTCTGACCCTCTGAGCAAGATCGTCGACGACACCGTCAATGTATTTGGCCAACTCTTGCGCTCTAGCCTCCCTACCCAGAATCCTCCCGAGCAGAGTTATCGCGCGCTTAAACTCCGTGACATTCAGGTAACCAGCCACGCCGTAGTCGATCACCACGACTGGGGCTCCAACCTCCTGCGACAGCCTGTCAGGGTCGTAGACGTCTACGTACACCCGAGACATCAGCACAATATCCGGCTTCACGCTCCTAAGCAACTCTGGGTTAGGAGGATTCCTAGGCCCGCCTGGACCTATCACCTGCAGGTTCTTAAATACATCACCATACGCCATCGCGTAATCCCTACCTAGCGGCGACCAGCTCTTCTCGGCATCCTCAACACCAACAATCTTGTCGAGCGCTCCAAGGTAGGCAACTAGCCGCAACACCCCTGGACCAATGGCGACGACCCTAGAAGCATTAACGGGCACCTCTACCGTCCTATTAGAAAAGTCAACCACAGTTATGACACGGGGCGCTTGAGGCTTCGTCTCCTGCGACCCAGGAGCCCGGAAGACCATTACTGCAACAACACCTAGCAACACTACCGTTACAACGAGAACAATGACCAATGCAATGGTCCTCCTCTCCACCCTAGCTCACCTCCCTAAAGGGAACCTTCACGGTGGAAATACCCCTGCCAACCACGGCCTGTACAGGCACACCCGCGCACGACGCGCAGAACCACTTCCCGTCCTTAAGGACAGCCCTAGGCTTCATCACCAGCTCCCCACAGGACTCACACCTAACACTCTCAAAGATCGGCGCCCTCTCAAGCTCCTCTACAACCTCCACCTCGCTGATCTTAAAGAAGTCCTCCGACAGGTTAAGCATCCCACGTCCAAGCTTCTCGAACGCTTCGTGCAACCTCTCAGCATCCTCCCTAGACCCCCTCCTCTCAGCAACAACCCTACGCCAAAGCTCACCCACCTCCGGCTGGAGGAGCTCTCTAACCCTCTCAGACAGAACATAGACCCTCACCCCTCTTTTCTCGCCTCTCCTAAACACAGTCAAAGCAGTCTTTCCTGTATCCAGATAAACAAGGGAATTGTTGCCAAACGTGCAACGAGTAAACACCTGGACACCGTCTGCGAAGCAGTTGTTAGCCTCAACTATCGCAACAACATCCTCTCTCATAGTCTCGGCCACCCCCACACGCGTGATTCCCAGCCTCTCAAAAGCTATCTCAGAAGCCCTCAAGCCCAAAACAAGGTAGGGGCATACATGTCCATGAAGATTCCTCGCCTGCTCCAGGAGGCTCTCTGAAACCATTGTTACCAAACGCAATTAATACAATAAAATATTTAAGTGTTACGATATTAGACATGGCTCATAGATGCGAAATATACCACATGCAAACCCTCCTCGTGTATAAACTTCTCTCGCATGGCATTGAAAGGTTCTAAGAAAAAGCTTCCGTTTGCTATTAGCCGAATATATATTTATGATGTCGACAGCAAGTATAGCCGAGACGTTGTCGCCCGGAAGTAGAATTCATGCCACCCAGAAGACGCAACGTCCCTGAGCCCGTTCGCATAAAAGAAGGTATTCGCCTTGATAGTTACCTTGAAGTATAGGACCCCAACGGCGTTCATCCACACTTGGCTCTTCATTGCATAATAAAGTTTGGAGCTATAGCCCGTTAAGCCCCACTTCCACGTAGCCCCCTTTACAACATTCTCGCCGTAAAAGGGACTATAACAAAAATCGGTAACCGTATCCCAGGTCACCCTTGGGTAACCCCCTATAGTCAACACGAAGCGGTTACCGGGCGACCCTAAAGGTTCCCAATCCTTAATCCTCTGGTCACCATACCTATCTGTAAGCGCATCCACTACAACACTATTCGGCTCAACAGCCCAGAGACCAAGCAGATTCTTTACAGGCGGGCTATAACCATTTAGGCCTTCCATCCCGTGATAATGTACATCGATCTCCCACGTATACGTCCCACGACTATTGTCAGTCAAAAACTGTCCCCAGCCAGCCAGAACTTCAAAGTCCGTTGCTCCGGCATCTCCAAAAACACCAGAAAAAACAAACACCGGACTAGTGTACTTTCCTATGTATACCCATGCCGGCGACTTATCGAACAAGAACCCGGACGTGCCCGCCCCACTTTCCAGCCTTGTCTGTTGCGACCGCTGCTCCACAAACGACTCTTTAACCAGTAGCGACGCTACCCCTGCAAGCTCGCTTTTCGTCCTTAGCGGCGCCGCAGAATACTCAACGGCCAGCTTTCCTCCCCCTATGGGTAAAGCCCTCACGAGAACCATGTTCTGGCCGCAGCCTGGGTATAGGTAGCCGTTTTCCTCGACCATTGGTACGAAAGCGAAGGGGTCGCTTGGCTCATCCTTTTCGCCGAGCCTTACTGGCTTGACGATGCCAGAGAAGAGCACCCTGAGGGCATCAACGCCCGGCTCGGCTACAGCCAGAAGCCTCGAGCCATTGACCAGTGCTATGACGAGCCCCGGGTATCTTGACAGCTCGCCCAACGCGTCCCAGCCGACAACTACTAGGTCTTTTCCAACAGCCTCCCAGGCACGGGACACAGGAACAACCCTAAAGTCCCTCGCCACAAAAGCAGACCTAACACCCTCCACAAAGCCAGAATCACTACTAATAACAGCAACCCTCAAGTCGACACTAAGAGGACCCGTCCTCTCAAGTGCATTAGACGCACCACAACTACCATTACCACTTGCACTGAAGAGAACGCTTGATACAAGAGACAAAGACAAAAATAATAGGACAAAGGCTACAAGTGGCTTCGCCAAGCTCTTCATCTCTACCTACATATTATTCGAAAAAGACAATATATACAGTTATCGCTCTGACCCCAAGCTCTATATCCAAAGCATGCAACTATATAACCATAAAACTGCCACCAAAAGGCAACAAGACCCCCTCATAAGGCGCAACGGGAACCCTATACAACGCTAAACCGGGACCACTCCTATGGATAAGCCGCCTCCCGCCTAACCGACTGGACCCTGTAACGCGTGTTCGGCTTCGACCCCCTCTTAACAAGCCTCCCCTCGCCGACAAGGCGGGAAACATACGTAGACACAGCCGTAACCTTCAGGTCCGGCATCTCCCGGGAAGCAACATTATACAGGTCCCGAATACTAAACCACGTCCCATCACCAAAATTCTCCACAATAACCCTCCAAATCCTCTCCTTCATACTCTCCCCCTCCTCAACCACGCCCCCGCCAGAAGACTTGAGAAGTCGAAGCATCTGCAAAACCTGCACCACCCTTTTCTCGCTAATCTCCGCCCCCTCAATAGTCAACGTGATCTTCTCCCCAGACCCCGTCGTATCCTCAATTTTGATCTTAGGCGCCATCAACAACTCTAACAATAATACAACTACGGGGTAATATAACCCCAACTCTTAATTTAACACACCCACTCAAGAAGCAACCAAAAACGAAAAACAGCCAAATCACACAATATTGACTACCCAGATTACATACACCTCCAGCACACCAATATCACTCTTAACAGAAAACGCGCGCCCCTCCATCACTTATGTGCTCATGCTTGGATACACAGCGACGCCAGAGCATGGGCTACCCCGATACCCATCCAAAAATCTGGAGGATACATATAGAAAACGTTTATCTTTATAGCGTTTGGCCAGGGAGCACACTCCGGAAACTGAAAACTATATAAGATACTTAAGAGGCTCTATAAGGTGAAGGGGATGCAGTCGATTACTGCCGAGGATGTTGTCAGGCTTTTTGAGGCCGATGCTAGGGCTAGGAAGAGGCTGGCAGAGCTCCTCGTAGGCGAGCCCGACGTCAGGCTGGCAATGATAAACGCCGTCCTGAGGGACGTGGCCACGAAGAGCGACATAGAGGCCCTAGAAAGGGCGACAAGGCAAGATATCGAAGCCCTGAGAAAGGAGACTAGGGAAAGCATCGAGGCCTTGAGGAGCGAGGTCCTAGCCAGGATATCAGTGCTAGAAGACAGGGTCACAGGCCTCTCAGAGAGGGTCTCGAGGCTCGAGGGCGCATTCACACAGCTCGTAGAGAGAATAGGCGACCTAGACAAGAGAATAGACTCGCTGGACAGGAGGATCGACGGTCTAGATAAAAGGATTGACGCACTAGACAAAAGAATAGATGCGCTGGACAAGCGAATAGACCACGCAACAAAGGTCACATGGGCACTCACAGCAACAATCATAGCAACACTAATAGTCCAACTAACTCTAGCACTCCTAAACGCACTCGGAAAAATATAACAACCACCCACATAGAGATTTTAACCCATACCGTGCCACAGCCCCATAACCGAAAACAGGCAACAGCGCCACAAAGAACCCATCAACCTGGACCCCATCCTTACCGCAACAAACAGACCTACAACAAACCCCAGACAAGCCACATATCCAACCAAAACCCTTTACCCTAAACAGCAACATGGGAGCAAACACAACTCCTCCAACCCCCTTCGGACCCTCATGCACGCCTTTAACAGGCCACCCCTACCAACATCACCACAAGCCCGCGCCAACAAATGGCTACCACGCATCCACCCACACGCTCAATATTCATAAGGCTCTATACACACATCCTCATAATAAAGGAGAACCGGGACCCCATACTCAGTTTTACCATCCTCATCTGTCCTTAGCGCGCGCTATCTCACATTGCTTGATCTCAATTTTCACTCAGCCTGTGTACAATGTGTTTAATCCCTCAGCTTCAGCCACTCTTGCCAGCTCCCTGTCACCAGTGACAAACGTGCAGTTACCAATACTTTTGGCTGATACCAGCTGGAGGGCATCCGCAACATATATGTGATGCTTTAGCACCAGCTTTAAGGAAGCCCGCAGGATTAAGGGACTAACACTGACAACTACAAGCCTGCGCAGCCTAGAGAGAGTCGAAGACTCACTAAGCAGGTTCCTCAGCAGCTTTCTGGCATCAAGCCCAAGCTTCCTCTCATACTTGTCCAAAACAACTGCAACCTCAGCAATGTTCCAGTAGGAAAAAGCCAGCTTTCCAACACCCTTGTACGCATCCCTATAGATCTCATCAATGATTTTGCTGCCCGGCTCCTCCACATATCTCTTCACCAGTGCACTTGTGTCCAAGTAATACACCTTCTCAGTTTTAGCTCCCCGCAATATCCTTCACCCTCCCCTCCCTCAATTCCCTAACAACAGCGGCCGCGTCAAGCCCTCTAGGCCTGCCCCCCGAGATCTCTGATTCCGTTGTGGGCTCGAGATCGCCAAGACCCAGCTCCTCGCTAAGAGCTTCAGCCCACCTCTCGAAAACCAGGTATTCTAGATATTCCTCAACGATACTGCTCAAGCTCCTCCCCCTGACGGCAACAATCCCCTTAACCTCATCTAGCAAGTCACCCTCAACACTCAAAGTAAGCTTCCTCTTAGCCATCCAGACACCCGTATATACGTATATACGGACATACATAAAACCTTTTCTAATACTCAGCGTGAAAAATATACACAAGAGACCTAAGCGCGCGCTAGCGTCAACACAGTGCGTTTCATATATAGCCAATACAACATCGACAACAAATACTAAAACTAGGCACCCCAACCATCCACCCGTAATACCCAAGAGCAGGACACCGCCAAGCCCAAGAATCAAGCCAGCAAAGAGAAAAAGCTAAGACACTAGAGAAACAGCGAGCGCCGAATACTACTACAAAAAATAATTTAGTTTTTATAACCTTTCGAGTTTTACCTTGCTCATTATGAAAGACTTGATACCCTCGAGTATAAGCTCGACCGTGCGTTCGAAACCATTCTCCCTCACACTATTGGTCGTTGTTATCACCGGTTCGGCTAGCCAGCCAAGACTAGGCACCATGTCGTAGTCCTGGATCTTCATAGAGAGCGACGCAGCGGTCTCAGGCTGGTCGATGTCCACCTCCAAGACATACTCGGCGTATTTCCTTTGATTATCCTCTTTATCCTGCTTCAATCTCCTCAGCAAAGACAAGGCAAGTGTCCTCACGCCGTTCTTGGCCACCATAATCCGCAGAGAGTCTTCGCTTCCCGGTTCCTCGCCCTTCGTGATTGTCGGGCTGAGTTCCTTCATGTATTTTCGGAACATTGTTACCTGCTTCCATTCATATGATACGGGTTGTTATTGCTCGGTCATTGTATGGTATAGTATACATCGGTTCTAAAAAGCATAGTGCAGTTTCAAGCGCGCTAGAAAAAATCCATCTACAATGCGCAGCTATTTGATCTCACGTTTCTCTCATTAGAGGTATAGGATTATGTTACGGTTCCGAAATCAGAGATGCAACAGCAATTGTTGAAACTGTATAATCATGGAAAATTCTCTGTTTTTTTAACAGATATTTTTCTGCTAAACTAAAGATAAAAAGATAATGAAGACTGTGAATAACACCATAAAGAGCCCGAACTTGTCCGTTTCCAAAACTCCAGTGGAAATAGAGGGGTTATTTAAACCCCTTTTCCCATCCCCATTATACAGTTATACGGTTGAAAAATCCCCGTAGCATGTATAATCTTCTCAGACCCCTCTATTTCAAGTGGAAACTATATTAAAGAAAAACTTGTGAGTAGAGTAAAAGAGAATATATTATGCCTTGCTTTTTTATTCTACTCCAGTAGAAATCCAGGGGTCAATCACATTTCTAGTAGGCTTAGCTCTTTGGTATGAAGCGGTATGTTATGCCCAAGAAAGCAGAGGAACTCTTTGCAACTATGTAATCATTTATAAATATTACAATAAGGTTTGTGGCGAGTACTTGTCATGTGTCACAAGCTAGATTTCTTTATGCTTGGCTATGACCATTATGACTGTGTGTCCAGCGAGCCGCGCACCGCGCAGTTGTTGTTCTTGTGCGGTTGTGGGGCTAGGATAATGGTCTGTGTCAATACTAGTATTGCTAGGAGTGCTGTGGAGACTTTTCTCAGGGCTTGTTTTTGGGTTAGGGGAAGGTTTTAATTTTAGCATGGTGTTATTGATGGTGGTGTTTATACGGGTGGGTATGTTTTTGGACCTGTTTTTTCGAGGCGTCTTGGCCGTAGTTTGGGGGTTAATAATATTCCTTATAAGACTTGTACGTATAGCTGTGTGTATTGTCAGCTTGGGCGGACGGCTAGGTTGAGTGTTGAGAGGAAGTGTTTCTATGACTGGAGGGACGTGGCTGGAGAGGTTGTGGACTTCGTGTCGAGGAATAGGGATAGTGTTGACTATGTGACTTTTGTTCCGGATGGTGAGCCGACCCTGGACGCTTGTATGGGCAGGATTATAGAGTTTGTTAAGGGGGAGACTGGTGTCAGGGTGGCTGTCTTGACCAATGCTTCCTTGTTGTGGATGGAGGATGTGTGTAGGGACTTGGAGCAGGCCGACGTTGTCTCGGTGAAGGTTGACAGCGTGTCGGAAAGGGTTTGGAGGAGGATAAATAGGCCGCACCCGTCGCTGGTGCTGGAGAGGGTCCTAGATGGGATAAGGGAGTTTTCGTCATCCTACAAGGGGACGCTGATCTCTGAGACAATGTTTGTTAGGGGCGTGAACACGGATAAGGGGGTGTATAGGGACATAGCCACTTTTCTCAGGGGGCTGAGGCTGTCTAAAGCATATATCTCTGTACCTATAAGGACGCCTGCGGAGTCCTTTGTCGAGCCGCCCACGGAGAGGGAGCTTGTGGAGGCCTACGAGGAGTTTCAGGGGGTCCTGGGCTCCGGTAGGGTGGAGCTCTTGAATATGCCGGAGCCTCCCCCGAGGCTGGTCAGTGGGGACCCTGTTGCGTGGCTTTTGAATACGTGTGCTGTTCATCCTTTGAGGTATGGGGAGGCCGTGGAGGCACTGGTAGGCAGGGTTGAGGACCCCGTGGGGCTTATTGAGGGGCTGGTGAGGGAGAACTTGTTGTTGAAGACGGAGTATGGGGGACAATGTTCCTCGTTAGGAACTTTAGGCGTAGGCAGTGAATGTGGGTAGCGTATGGGGCTGGGTCTTTGGGATAAGTTGTTTGCAGGTTCTTTGAGGGGTCCCTGCCCATATAGACGCCCACTGTTTTTCCATAGTTGACGCTTATGTGTATTCATCCTTACCATGTTTTGGCTAAAGCGGAGATGGTGGCTAGTATGGAGTCGAAGCTGGAGAGGGCCTGCTTGTATTCGAGGTGCTTGCTTTCTGTCTTGTCTATTCAATGTTGATAACGGATTGCTTCCTGTAAATTTACCGTTACGGAACGGTATGTAACGGTATTTCTAAGGGAGTGTTGCGTTCTGAAGTTTCTATGCACCGAGGCTGTGGGCTGTTTTTATAGGGCTAGGTTGTATTGGGCGCGCTGGCCTGCCTGTATGGGTTTATTCGACTAGTGTCTTTACCCGTACTAGGTCGATGGAGTACCTGTATAGAGATACTCCTAGGGGGAACAGGATTAAGGCGGAGAGTGTTAAGGCTGCGAAGTCTTGCCAGAGGCTGCTGAGCCCGAGGCCTTGTAGGAGCGCCAGCCTCGCTATTCTCATCGCATATGTCTGTGGGAGTAGTCGGGAGACTGCTTGGAGTTGTTCTGGTAGGGCCTCGACGGGGAAGTAGTGCGCGCTCCGCAGGGCATGTTCCGTACAAAAAACAAAGAAATATTATTTTGTCTCTATCTGGGATGAGATAGCCCTAAGGACGTCGTATAGTTTCTCGTACTCTTGCCTACCCTTTTCGGTTAGGTAGGCAACTGTCTCCAGTACTTTTTTCTCGCCTGGCTCTTTCCAGAGCTCTACGTAGCCTTGTTCAACTAGTTTCTTTATGTGGGTGTCTAGGTCTCCCCATGACAGGTCGAGTATTTTCCTTAGCTCTGAGAGCTTCATTTTTCCAAATATGTAGAGTAGCGAAACTATCATGAAGCGTTTCGAGTTGAAGAGTTCGCTGTTTAAGTTTCTGAGCAGGTAAGCCACGTCATTGGTCTTATGCACCTTGGAGCCACCTGTAGGCTTTACGTATAGAGATAAAGGCGGCAATCCCGTAGCCGAGAAGCGTTAGCCCGACGGCCAAGATGTTTCCCGCGCCAATATATAGGTGTCCAAAATAGTAGACTGCCGGAGATGTTGCCAGCATAAAGACTCCTGCGATCAGGAAGGGTTTTGCTAGAATTTGTCCTTTATTATATGCTTGCTTCTCCCAGACAAAGTGGTTTAAAAGCAGGTCTAGTGTGACGGCCAGGTACCACCCAGCGCCACCCATGTTGAGGGTTTTTCCCATATCGGTTAATAGAGGATCTTTGGAAAGGATTAATGAAATGCTAGCTGTGTATAGTATGATAAATGGCAGAACCCAGGCGGAAAGCTTTTTCACAATAGAGGCTGTTTTTATAGGTGAAGGATAGGGAACGAGCCGCATAGAGAAGGGTATAAGGACCCACATTAAGATTAGAGCCCCAAGCCAAAAGGTTAGCGACTCGAAGAGGTTGAAGACAGTAGCTGTAGCAAAGATTATCATCCAGTACGATGCTATCACAGTACCTATAGAGAGGAAGATGTGGGCGCCATAAACCGTGTCAAAGTATTTGCGTAGCTTTATGGCTAGCTCGGCAACTTTTATGCCTTCTAGGGGTGGTATATTTTCACTCATATTTTTTCAACATTAATGTTTCTGGCCTGCTTATATTCCCAGTAGAAACTCTTAAATCAAGAGTTTAGGGTGATGCGAGAAATACCTCTTGGTAGCATATGCGAGGCTTTTCTCCCATCACGTTCATTAAAAATATTTGAGTTTTAGTCCCCCATTGTCGAGGTTTTTAAGTGGAAGCCTTGGGAGAAAACAATATTCCTTCCCTGGTTGCTGCTGGGGCGTGGGCTCAGGCGAAGTTGACGGTGAAGTAGAATCTGCGCGCGCGGTCGCATACTGGAGCACCTTGAAAAATTGTCTTCTGGCTCTGAGAAGCCTTCTGGAGGAGTCGGGGGAGGCGAGAGTGGAGGGTCTCAGAGACAAGGGGAGCAGGCTCGGTAGGATTGAGAAGTTTTAGGGAGTCTTAGAAGGGTCGAGGTTTTCTCGTTAGCTGAGGAGGGTTTCCAAGGAGAAGGCTTAAAGGGAGGCGCTATCTCAAAAATGTTTTGCTTAGGGGTTGGGAGGGGGTTTGTGTTAGATTTCGTCTAGTGTTTTGACTAGTTGTCTAAGTTGGGGCGTGAGTTTGTTTTTTAGTTTTTTGTCTGCGGTGTAAAGTGTTGTGTTTTTGATTATGGCTAGTGCAATGTATGAGGCGTCGTAGATTGTTATGTTGTTTTCGTGTGCTGTTTGGATTGTTGTGTCACGGAGTTTCCCGACTAGTGGATATAGGTCTATGGAATAGGCCTCGAGGGCTTCGCCTATTGTTTTTAGCTCGTCTATTGTGAAGAGGTGTTTGTAGCGCAGGACGTTTAGTACTTCATATGGGAATAGTTGGGGGGCTATAAGTTTTAGTTCTCCATCTATGTAGCGGTCTCTTAGTTCTAGTGCTTTTTGTGTGCCGTGTTCTTCTACGAACCACTTGACTGCTACGCTTGCGTCAATTACCACTGTCTCCATAGCGGCTTTCCCTGAATGTTCGTATGATCTCTTCGGCGGGTGGTTCGCCCTTGGATTTTTTTCTGAGTTTCTCGTTTAGTAGGACTGCTTTGGCTATGTTTTTTCTTTTTTCTTCTTCTATTCTTTTCTCTATGGCGGATCTGATGTATTCGCTCCAGTTTATGTCTATTTCGCGCATTTTCTTTTTTAGTTCTTCGGGGATCCTTACGGTAATGATTGCCATACATGTATTTTTTGTAACACATGCATATATGTTTTTCTAGAGCTTGCTTCAATGTTTAGCTGGCATTTCAGGCGAGTTGCTGTAGTTTGACGCTGGGATTTATAAATAGGTTTATAAAGTCGAAGTTTTAGTTATATAGTGATATGGTATGCTGATTTATCAGGGTGTGTCCAAAAGGTTTGGGGGCAATGTTGTTTTGGACGGTGTTTCCGTGGAGTTTAGGCCGGGTGTTGTCCACGCGTTGCTGGGTCCTAATGGGTCGGGTAAGAGTACGCTTATGAAGATGGCTCTCGGCCTCGTGAGACCTGATTCTGGGCGTGTTGTGGTTGGTGGCGTTGACCCTGTGCGGGATCCGGTTTCTGCTAGGCGGATCGTTGGGTATTGTCCGGAGGAGGTTGTTCTTTATGAGAGTTTGACTCCTGGTGAGCTGTTCTCGTTTGTTAGCTCGATATATGGGATTCCCAACGGGTTTTTGAGGGAGAGGATTGAGCGTCTTGTGAGGCTTTTTAAGCTTGGGGACCAGGTGGGGAAGCTTTGTGGGGAGCTGAGCTTGGGGAACAAGAGGAAGCTTTCGCTGATTTTGGCCCTTCTCCACGAGCCTGCGGTGCTCATTTTGGATGAGCCTTTTAATGGTCTCGACCCGGAGTCTGGGAGGATTCTCAAGGAGCTTTTGAGGAAGCTTGCAAGTGAGGGGAGGACCGTCGTGTTTTCTACTCATATTCTCGAGATTGCCGAGGCTGTAGCTGACAATGTTGTTATTTTGAGTAGGGGGAGGGTTGTGGGAGCGGGGTCCCCGAAGGAGCTAAAGGAGAGGCTTTCGGCGCCCGACCTGGAGTCAGTTTTTCTTAGGGCTACTGGCCTCAGCGACGAGGTTAAGGAGATGATTAGGTTGCTGTGGGGGTTCTGATGGGCTGGAGGGAGCTGTCCAGGGTTCTTGTTAGGGAGACTGCTTACCGTGCATCTAGGAAGTTTGGGTCTGGGGTATCTGGGAGAAAGTATTTTCTTGGAGGGTTTTTCTCTGGGTCTATGGCCGTGGGCATCCTGTTTATGAGTTTTTTGTCTGTAGTGTCTTCTGTAATGTTTTTGTCTGATATAGGTGCGCTCCCCTTGCTTATGGGGGCTCTCGGCCTTCTCGGGCTCTTTTTTGGCGCCTTCGCCGTGACTGCGGCTACAAATACTATTCTTAGCGAAGACCTTTTGAAGCCCATTTCTTTTATGCCGGTGGACGAGTGGGACCTTAGGATTGCCCTTCTCCTGGTGGGGGTGTATCTTGGCGGCGCCTCGGTGCCGTTTCTGGTGATTCCGGGGGTCATAGTGGTCTCGCTGTATTTCAAGATGTGGGGCCTGATTTTCTGGGGCCTGGTGGAGGCTTTCTCGGTTCTCTTGTTGGCTTTTGGCATTGGCTATATTGCGGGGTCCCTTGGGGGGAAGTATACGAGGAGCTTGTTTTTGAGAGGGGTCCAGACGGCTGTGTGGTTTGTCTTTTTGAGCTTGGCCGGTATCCTGCAGATTGTACCCCAGCTTTTTCCAGGGGCTAGTTTGCCCAGGGAGGTTTTGGACGTGTTGCCCCGTTTTCCTTTGGGGGAGCTGTATTGGGCTTGGGTCCTGCTATCCTTTCCTCAGTCATTTTCGTCGTTGCCGGGGCAACGGTTTTTTGGTATGGGGCGTCTCGGCTTTGGCGGTTGGCTGGCTCGGGGCTTTCTTCTATGCATGTGCCTCAGGCTGGCGGGAGACTGCATCTGCGGTCGGGTTTTTTTGAGCCTTTGTTGAAGGATTTGAAGCTTCTGGCTAGGAATCCCAGGATGCTCGCATATATAGTATACTACATGAACGTGGTCCCGTTAATGATTATATTCTCTTTCATGAGGGGATCCAAGACTGCACTGATAATCCCGTCACTTAGCCTGTTTATGGCGGGGTTCGCCGGTGCGGGTGCGGGCTACTTCTATGTGGCTGAGGGGGAGGGCTCGCTTCTACTATATGTTCTACCTGTGACTAGGGGCTGGCTGGCTAGGCGGAAGGCGGCGACATGTCTTGTTTTTTCACTTCCAACAATGGCTATTATAGCGACTCTTGGATATGTTTTTGGGGAACCGAGTATAGCGGTTACAGGAATTATCATCTTTTTATTGGGGGCTATCGGGTCTAGCGTGGCTTTCTCTTTTCTCGCCGCTAGGGGTCTTCCTAGAAGTCCAGCCGTGTGGACCAATGAGACTCTCCGGGAGGGCTATGCAGGGGCACAGATTATTGGTCTCCTGTTTGTCATCGGGCTATTCCTGGTGTCTGCTTTTCCCGTTTTTGTAAGCGAAGCACAGGGTTTTCACTCGTCCTTGCTTATGGCTCTCTCGGCTTCTATAGCCTTTTTCCTCGTGGGTCTAGCAACTATCAAGGTCAAAGATGAGCCACTATAGGTATTATGTAAAAGGTTATAGCACGGCTAAGTATTTACCACGAGGATTCGTTGTTTTGCGGGGATCAAGCAAGTTTGAGACGCAATATTAATATATTGATGTAGTGCTATATTGTTGTGCGCAGGAAGGTTAGGACTGTAGCTGTGTCTGAGGAAACATATGTTTTGTTGAGTGAGTTTAAGCAGAGGACAAACTGTTCCACTTTTGAGGATGCTATACGCATGGCTGTAGAGCTGGCTAATCGTGCCATGGCCATGGAGGTGCTTGAATACGTGAAGAATAAGGATTTGTCCGAGGAGGAGAAGCGCGTACTAGCAGAGGTTAGGGGGAGGCTGAGGGAGGAGAGCGCTTGGCTGAGAAGATAGTTGTGGATACGAGTATTCTCATAGATGTGTTAGAGAATGGAGACGAAGAGCTATTTATGAAGCTTTCAAGCAGAATAGCTTTAGTTCCGTTTGTAGCACTATACGAGTACTTATATGGCTATGCGTATCTAGGCAAGAGTGTTGAAAGGGAGAAAAATGTTATCGAGAAGCTCTTTAGTGTTGTCTTTCTTGATCAAAACATACTAATGAAGGCTCTTGAGCTTGATGTAGCGTTATCTAAGGAGGGCTATAAGGTTCCCCAGGCTGATGTGGTTATTGCTGCAACTGCTATATCTCTGGGTCTGCCATTGTTGACGCGTGACCTTCGACACTACCCTAGATTTCAGAAGCATGGTTTGAAGCTGTTGACAGAGCTATAGGTAGACGTTAGTTAGGCTCTGGGTTCAAAGTATTTTTGCTACAAGTTATATCGTTACTTATTGTTCTGCAACTTTCTGAGGGAAGATTTTCAGATCGAGAGAAAAAGGTTGGGAAGCTCGCTACGAAAGAGGTCTAGAATTGCGGCAAAAATGAAAAAGGCTGTTAACATGTTTTAGTTATTTGTTTTCCTGTCTTTTTACGAAGACTGTGTATGAGAGGGCTAGGAATATTATGATGTATCCTGTTAGAACCAGTAAGGAGACCCATGCGTTTGTAAGTATTTCGGGGACATAGATTTCTTGGGATTCTTGTCGTCCATATATGGCTGAAGCAAGCGTCGAGAAGTGCTGATCCGGAACAATGGAGAGAATGGTGCCAACGATGATTGTGAATTTTTGGTAATAGTCTTTTGCCTGTGGAGGGATTTGTGGGACTCCGCTTGTCTGTGTTGGTAGGGCTGGTGGTGGTCCTAGTATCATTACGGCGGCCAAGCAGGCTAGTAGGGGCATAATGATGTGGAAGAGTATCCAGGCTATGATTGAGAGGACAAGCGAGGTTCCCGACCTGTTGGAGACTGTCGAGAAGAAGAGAGATATCGAGAGATACACGAGGGCTATAAGCTCTGCTGGGACTACTAGGAGAAGTAGCTTTGCGACATCAGTCGTGGTCAGGTTCACGCCTCTAAGCAGGATGGCTGAGGGTATGATCAAGGAATAGGAGACAAAGAGTGCCAATAATATTAGTAGTGCCCCTGCGATAAGCTTTCCGTTGAGTAAGTCGTCTCTGTATATTGGCCTAGCAAGTAAGAGTCTTATTGTGCCCCTCTCTCTTTCCCCGGATATCGAGCTAAAGCCAAGGGATATTCCAATTATTGGTAGTATGAAGGAGAGGGAACCGACAAAGCTACTCCAGAAACTTGTGAAGAGTCTTTCCTGTCTCTCTCCAATCGTGATTGATACAGTTAGATAGGTGGAGAGGGCTATGCCAAAAAGTACTAGGATGGCTACAAGCGCCCAATATCTCTTGCTCTTTATGTTGTCTTTTATCTCTTTCTTTGCAACTATCCACGCCTTACTCATTCCAGCCACCTTCCTAATAGAACACGTAGACCTGGTTCCATACTGGTTTGATCTGGCTGATTGAGGCTAGCCATGTAAGCGCGCTTTGAGTACGCATATGATAGCTTGTAAAAAGGGGATTTAATATTTTTGTAATATATTCAGAAAGAGGTTTATCATTATCCAATATGTGGAGTGACTAGGTTTTTTTGAACCTTGTTAGGTTAGTCTTTTGGAGTTGTAGAGAATTATGTCATATGATGTCATATTTTAGGGCTTCGATGAATTGTTAGCTTCGGAAAATTCCCACGCAATATATGTTATTCTCTGTGTTCATAATGTTTAAAAGGGGTTGTTGTTTGTTGTTGGCAGGGTATAGAGTGATGTCTGAAGGGAAGATATACGTCCCCGACACGTCTGCGATACTTAGCGGCGTGTTTCGAGAGTACATACTAGATGGGAAGGTGTCTGGCAAAGTCGTTGTTCCAGCGTACTTGCTGAACTACTTTGAAGAGCAGGCCCGTAAGGGTAGCAGTATTGGGTATAGTGGGGTCCGTGAGCTTAGCTTGTTAAGGGAGGCAGTCGAGACTATGCCAGAGGTTGTCGAGCTGGAGTATGTCTACGAGTTGCCGGGCTCTGTTAGGGGCCAGCGGGACCTGAGTCCAGACGTCGTGTCGAGGCTTGTGGCCCTGGAGGTCGACGGGGTTCTTGTGACGTGTGACGAGCTGTCCGCAACCGTTGCCAGGTCTATGGGTATAGATGTTTGGGTGTTGCCCCCTAGGGGGGAGAAGGAGTTCTTCTTGGAGAAGTTTTTTGGGCCCGACGTTATGAGTATACATTTGAAGGAGGGGGCCAAGCCGTACGCGAAGAGGGGGGTGCCTGGCCAGTGGAGCTTTGTCAGTCTGCGTGAGGAGCCGTTAACGAGAGAGGAGCTGGAGGACTACGTGAGGCAGATCTTTGAGATGGTTAGGACTAACACTAGCACGTCGTTTATCGAGTATGAGGGTGTAGGCGTCGTCATTGCACAGCTTGATCTTTATCGTGTGGTTATAACTAAGCCGCCCTTCTCAGACGGCATAGAGATAACTGTTACAAGGCCGGTCGCCAGGTTGCGGCTGGAAGACTACAATCTGCCTAAGAAGCTTTTGGAGAGGTTAGAGAAGCAAGCCGAGGGTATACTTATTGCGGGCGCGCCGGGCATGGGTAAGACCACTTTTGCCCAGGCCTTGGCGGAGTACTACTACAGGAAGGGCAAAGTTGTCAAGACGATTGAGTCTCCGAGGGACATGCACCTGCCAGCCGACATTACGCAGTATTCCAGGAACTACGCCACATCCGAGGAGATACACGACGTCCTGTTGCTGAGCAGGCCCGACTACACGTTTTTCGACGAGATGCGTGACACGAAGGACTTTGAGCTCTACGCGGATCTGAGGCTTGCAGGCGTGGGTATGGTTGGGGTTGTACATGCTACTTCGCCTATAGACGCTGTCCAGAGGTTTATCGGGAGGGTGGAGCTAGGAATGATTCCGTCGATTATTGACACTGTTATCTATGTTAAGCATGGACGTGTCGAGAAGGTCTACTCGCTTGAGACAACGGTCAAGATTCCTTACGGCTTGAAGGAGGAGGATTTGGCAAGGCCGGTGGTCGTCGTTAGGGACTTCTTGTCGGGGGACCCAGAGTACGAGCTATACGTGTTTGGTGAGAGAACCTTTGTGGTCCCGATCAAGCGCCACTCCGAAAAGATAAGCGTCGAGAACTACAAGATGAAGAATGCCTTGGAGAGGGCGCTCTTCAAGATTATTGGAGACAGTGGCTACGAGATAACCATCAACGATGCTGATGCAGTTGTAACAATCAGGGTGCCGGTCGACGAGTTTAATTATCTCGCCGGGAAGCCCAGGAGAAAGCTTGAAAGAATCGTGCGTAGATACGGCTACGACTTGGACTTGAAGCCGTCGCTGGGCTAGTTTTCCCATGCGATACCTTTATTAATGATACGTCGTTAAACACGTTGCCGAAAAGGTGAACAAAATGTCCGTGACAGAAGGAAGCGTACTAGTAGGAAACAAGAGCGTAATGAACTACGTCCTAGCAGCCGTCATACAGTTCAACCAGGGCGCCAAGAAGGTTCTCATAAAGGCAAGGGGAAGAGCAATCAGCAGGGCTGTCGACGTTGCAGAGATCGTCAGGAGCAGGTTCCTCAAGGGCGAAGTCGACGTTAGTAGCATAAAGATTGGCAGCGAGACTGTCGGCGAAGGAGACAAGAAGAGGACCATCAGCACCATCGAGATACTGCTCGAGAAAAAACAGTAAAGAGATTATAGCGTCGTCTTTTGCTGTTTTTCTTTTATAGTATCTCTGGCTTCTTCGAGAAGTTTACTATTGGTATCGTAATGTAGCCGGGCTTAGTGCCCTTGGCTACCTCTAGTTGTTCGCCCGAGTCGTCCATCTTGAATAGGATGTAGTTCCCGTTTAGGGGCTTTTCGGTCTCATAGTAGTAGAACATGGGGAGGCCATACATCTTGTAGTAGTCCCGAAAAACAATGAATACCCCGTAGTAGTGTTTAGAGTTTTCCTCGTAGTGTATGATGTAGACCATGTGTCCAAGCGTGGTTGCGCTACTTGCTAGTCTCGCCAAGTCACCGAGTGTCTCCACTTTGACTTTTATTGCTCTCTCTATTTTTGCCTCGTTTTCACCGCTAGACACGGTCTATAGTGTGCGGCTTGGCTTTTAAACAGTTTGCTCTTCTTCGGCTATGATTCTGGCCTTGAGCGTGACTATGGATCCGTCTTCCAGTTTTAGGAGGTTTTCCAGCCCGTCCTTTACTGTCCCAGCCTTGTATACCTCTAGGGGTAACGAGTCCTTGTCCTGTGTGACTATTGCCAGTGACTTAGAAGAGGGAACCGTGAGTACTTCGCCTGTCTTGTAGCCCGAGGCAATTGAGCCCTCGGGGCTCATTGGTAACTGGATGTTTATGAGGAGGAGTGGTCCGGCCTTTTTTACCACGGTTACGAGCCTGGTTAGTTGGGATAGATTGCTAAAGGAAAGGGGTATCTGTGCCTCTTTTAGTTCGAGTACTGCTAGCTGTTTCCCGAACTTCTCAATCGTTATCTCTATTTTTCTTGGCATGTGTTGTGTAGGGATATTCAGTATCTAAAAGGTTTTCGACTCTTCTCGTTGGCGCCGTTAAAAGCATAGTGTTTATTTATGTTGATTGGTCTTGTTTTGTGGGTGTAGGTCTTGTCGATAAGCGAGTACAAGAAGAAGTACGTGTATGGAGAGGACTACGGGACAAGCCAGTTCAAGTTTGGTCCCATAGCCGAGAAGCCTCTAGTCATAGATAACAGGGGCTTGTTTCTTATCGGCGAGTCGAAGCTCCTGCTGGATATCTTCGGCGTGAGGAAGGATGTTGTTGTTGGTCCAGAGCTCTCTAGGTACCTGGGTAGCATCGATGATGTTGGACGTTACCTGGTTTATCCCATGCGTGACGGTATAGTTGACAAGGACGACGAGAGAGCTTGGAGGGTCCTTCTAGAGATTACGAGGTATGGCTTCGAGGCTACTCGTCCAAAGAGCAAGGACTTTGAGGGCTTCTATGTGACGGCGGCCTTGTCAGCAATTGCCCCAGACTACATGTATGAGAGGATATTCGATATTCATGCAAAGATCGACGCCGAGGAAAAGCTGGTCAAGGCAGTCACAATTATTCCCCAGCCTCTTGCGGTAGCCATTGCAGAGAAAACTGTCACATGTGTTGTTATAGAGTCTGGACATGGGAACACACAGATAACGCCTATCTCGATGTATCCCATAAGGAATGCAATCGTCGCGCTTAACAGGGGAGGAGCCGAAGCGGACGCAATTGCCGCCGAGATACTTAGGGATCTTGGCTACGAGGATAGGGCTCACGAGGAAAAATTTGTGAGACAGTTTAAAGAGGCTGTGGGCCTAATCCCCAGGGATCTCAGCCAGGCAGTGGAGAAGGCCAGGAAAGAGCCCGAAAGGTTTAGAACTGTCTTCAGTGTTCCGGGGACCACTATACAGGTGGATCTCGGGAACATGGGCTGGGCGAGGTTCCTCATAGGGGAGGCTATCTTCAATCCGGAGCACGAGATGTTTGAGAGCTACTATAAGCGTGGAATGCCCAGGCCCCGTGACACTGTTATTGGAGGCGAGAGGATAAGGGGAACAATGCCGCTATCGCAGGCCATTGTGCACTCTGTGTCTAGGACAAGCATAGAGCTACAGCCCGAGCTTTACAGGGACATTATTCTCAGCGGTGGCAACTTTGCCTGGAGGGTTCCGAAGGGGCTTGAGGATGTGGCTGTCGATAGCGCCCAGAAGGTTGCCTATGAGTTGAAGAAGCTGGGCATTGAGAGCAATGTTAGGCTTGTGTCAGACCCGCTTTACTCGGTGTGGAAAGGGACCATTGTGTACGGTATAGCTGTTCCAGACGAGGTAGAATGGAACTGGAAGACCCGTGAGGGATGGTACAAGAGAGGGGTTCACTACTAGGACGCGGCACCTGTTGTGTGTTTATATATTAGTTATGTGTCTCTTTTTTAGGAAAAATGTATAGTGGAGGGCTCCAAAAGCGGAAAATACTAGGTCTGCTATCAGGCTATCTTGTTGAAGAGCAAGGATTAAAGATAGTGGAGGAGCCGGCCGGCGACTTTGACCTCGTCGCCGAGGACTCGTCTGGCCTAAGGTATGGCTTTATTGTTGTAGAGGGAGCCGGCAAGGTCGAAGACAAGATACTTGCGGCTGGCCGTGTCTGTTACAAGGCACCCTACGACAGGGTCTATATAGTGATTGACCGCAGGGCGTGGCTTAAGCTTACGGGTCTAAGAGAGCTGAAGAACCATTTTAAAGAGGTTTATCAGGCTGGCCTCCTAGTGGTTAGCGAGGAAGGCGTTCTAGAGATTTTTTCTGCGCCCAGGCGTGGCCCGAAGCAACCCGTGGAAGCACGGGAAGGTCCCGTTAGGGAGGAGTTACCTGCACGTCCAGTAAAGGTTCCCGAGGAGCGGCGGGTCGAGAAAAGGACTGTAGAGGCTCCACACGTAGAGGAGGAAACATACAGCATAGAGGCGAAAAGAGTAGAAGAGGAGGTCCCCGAGTCCCCGAAGACAGAAGATTTGTCTGGTCTTCCAAGCTTTATACAGGATAATCCTTGGCTTAGGATTCTCTCCAGGGAGAGGAAGAGGTGAGCGCTACGTCTGAAGAGAAACACATTGGGAAAAGCATAGAAAACATGTTGCGGGAGATTTTCGAGAAAGAGCTGAGCGGGGATCCCGAAGCAAGGGACCTAGCCCTGAAGATACTTGAGGAATATAAGTCGAGGGGTAGAAAAGGTGTAAAAGAGCTGCTTGAATCCCTGGTGGAACAGTATGACGCTTCTCTTGAGGGAGCTTGAAGTTGAAGGATTCAGAGTCTTTAGGGATCCCTTCAAGATCAAGATAAATGAAGGCTTAACGGTTATCTCTGGACCAGTCGGATCCGGAAAGAGTAGCATCATCTCCGCCATCGAGTATGCCCTCTACGGGACAGACGCCAACATCGACAAGAAGCTTTACACCAGGCGGGATCTAGTAAATGATTCATCGGAAACGGCAAGGGTTTCACTGCTGGTCGAGGCTGAAGGGGAAGGTCTCTATAAGTTTGAACGTATAATAACGAAGAGTGGAAAAGAAAAAGCCACACTTGTGTTGCCAAGCGGTGAAACAATCCAGGGAGCCGAAGCGATAAAGGGTCTTGTCGAGGAACTCACCGGACTAGACTTCTTCGAGTTCTCTAGGAGCGTCGCTGTGAGCTATGTCTCGCTTTTCCTGCTCGCCTATGGTGGCCCGTCAGCTAGGAGCAATGTCATAGATCGATTGCTGGGGATAGAGTCTGTCAAGGAGCTTGCAAGTTCCCTCTCAATAAAACTCTTCGAAAACAAGCTCAACGAGATAGATTCACAGATAGAGAGCATTCGGGAACTATTCGGCGGAGAGACCTACGAGACAAGTGGCCAAGAAGAGTATACAGTTGTAAAGAAGGAGCTCGAGGGTCTTAAGGCAGAAAAGGAAAAGCTTGAAAACGAGAAAAAGAAGCTCGAACCCTACGCAGAGAAGTATCAACAAATAGAACAACAGATTAAGGGTGGAGAAGGGGCTTTAAAGGTTCTAGAAGAACAGCTAAAGAAAGGAGTTCTAAGCATGGAAGAAATAACAGAGGCTCTAATACAGGTTCAGGAAAAATTACTAAGTACAGCTGAAAAGCTCCAGGTACCCGATTCCACGAGAAAAAAAATAGAGAACATAGAGATAGGAGGCAAAAACCTGGAAAATGTTTTTGGAGAACTCGAGGCCGCTTATTCGGAGCTTACAAACATATACTACGAGAAATATGAAGCACTAAAGGAGCAAGAGGCCCACCTTAAGGAGCTCCATGGCAGGCTTAGAGCCATAGAGGAAAACCTTGTCAACTTTGAGAGGGACGTGGATAACTACGAGAAAGCCGAAAGAATAGTTGAAGAGCTAAAAAACAAGTATGGAGACGAAAAGGAGCTTCACCAGAAAATACAGGAGCTTTCTAGGGAACTCGATGAACTTCAGAGGGCAAGCCAGATGGAACGCTATGCACTTGTCTTGAAGAGACACGTTGCCGAGAAGGTTGCAAAGAACGGCGAGGCAGACTGTCCAGTATGCGGCTCCAAGGTAACGTCGGAGTTCCTTGAAAAGGCCAAGCTAGACGTGTCCCAAGGCTCAAAGAAGATGCGGGACATAGAGGAAAAAATAAGACAGCTGGAAGAAAGAATAAAAGAACTTAAATCCGCCCTCGAGGACCTCAGGACATACAACTTGGTTATTATTTCTCTACAGGACAGATATGACACCTATCATGAAATGTTAGACCAGAAACAGCAAATCGAGGAAGAGCTGGAGACAGAGAACATGGAGTTCCAGAAGGCTAAGGCAGCTCTCGAAGATATAGAGGTAGAGCTTAAACAGGCCAGGAACGAGCTTTCAAGGCTTCGAAAAGAATATGCAAAGATACCCCTCGTAAACCAGGCATACGAGATAAAGTCAAATTTATCCAAGCTTCAAGCCAATTTATCCGAGCTCAAACCATACTGGGAAAAATACAGAGAGCTCGAGGAAAAAATCAGGGAACTGGATAGCCGGATAAATGAGAAAACGCAAAGGCTAAGTTTTCTCGAAGAGAAGTCAGAGGAAATAAAAAGAACAATGGATAAATTGGAAGAACTCAGACTAGAACGTGAACGCATAGCCCGCATGGCACAAAACATCTCAAGGATAAAGGGTATCCTAATAAACGTCCACTCGGAGCTCAGAAAAAACAAGATCCATGAACTCAACAACACAATGAACAAGCTTGTGAAAACCATGTATCCATACACTGACATAGAAGAAGTTAGAGTACGCATCAGGACGCCCCCAAAAGCAGAGGACAGGCAACCCCAGAAAAAGTACAGCACCTACGTTATAGAGGCAAAAACCTCTGGAAACTGGCTCCCGTTCACCTCCCGTATGAGCGACGGACAAAAAACAATAATTTTCCTGGCTCTGGCACTCGGAATAAGCATGCTCACAAACAAGAAAGTCGGCTTCGTCATACTAGACGAGCCACTACCCAACGTAGACACACAGATCAAGATATCCTTCCTGAAAAACATTCTCCCCAGCCTAGGACTCAGACAAGCAATCATAACTACCCAAGCAGAAGACATAGCCGAAAAACTCGAAGGAGTCACACTCGTAAAACTAAAAAGGTAAGGGGCCTACACTAGGCCTGCACAGCCTCGGGAGCCTCCACGCCTAGAACAACATGGGGAGTATTCTCCTGGCACCTTGGACAATACAGATAAACCTTCTTAAACTCATAAAGATTAAAACCAAGGTCCAGTACCCTTTCAGACGAGCACTTCTCACACCTCAGCCTCCACTTCGACATATCACAACCACGCAAACAATCCATCACACACATATAAATAAATCTACAGCAGTCAGTGGCTGCTCACACGCTCACAACTCGCACCACTAAGAGTCATCATCCCAGGAACAAATGCCGAGAAACAAGTATTTTTACGTTACGCCCCAGTAAAATTAATATCTACTTGCAACCATTATTTCTTAGCCGGGGTGGCCGAGCGGACCAAGGCGGTGGACACCCCAAAAGCCACACTCGAGATCCACTACCCCAAAAGGGTGCCCGGGTTCAAATCCCGGCCCCGGCGCCATTCTACCTCTCATACACGCAAGAGAGTTCCAACAATAAAATAGGCGCTACAACTCCAGAAATGAAAACAATCAGAAAAATAGCTAGATTAGATGATTGATTCCCAAGGACATTTAATATAGAAGCAGAAGGGCCTCGGCCGGGATTCGAACCCGGGACCACCGGCTCCACAGGCCGGCGTGCTTCCAAAGGCTACACCACCGAGGCCTATAATCAAAAATAAGAAAGTTTTGAGGGATATTAAATTTTTCGTGTAGAGGGGTGGGTTTTCCGCGAGCCTAGGTAGCCTTTAGAGCTGTTTTCTGTATTTTTGTGCTATCTGATTGAGTGCATAGCGCCATTCTTGATTGTTTTCGGCTAGTCTTAGGACGGATGTTTGATCTAATTCGACAAAATAGTACGGACCACGTCCCTGATACTGCCACGTGCGCACTTTTGCCTGTAGGCCTACGTCTGCCAGGACTTTTGTCAGCTTTTCTGCTTCGCCGAGGTCTTTGAATAGTGTTCTTGCACTCAATTCTTTGTAAAAATATACAAGCCAGAAAGTGTGTCCTAGGAGTGTTGCGTATATTGGTTGCTTTCTAGGTTTAATCTTTTTCAGTGTTATCCATTTTTCGCTTTCTAGGAGGTCTAGCAGTTTTCCGTAGCCTGTATAGTACGCAGCTTGGAGTATTTCTGGGATAAGGTTTTTAGGCTTATATTCCTCGTCGTCTCCAACTGCATATAAGAGGTCGTGTTTGTGTCTCCTACCGTCGCCGAGGTACCAAGCCAGCAAGCCTAGTGGATGCCGTTTTGCTACTTGCTGTGCCTGTTTCTTTCCTTCACGCGTGGGCCACTGCTGGTTCCAGCTCTTTGCAGTTAACACCCAATGAATTGTCGGTCCACTCTTGTTAAAGTTCAGGTTTTTTAAATAAACCCTTAAGTAGCCGTATCTCACTGCTGTCCACGCGAATACTTGCCATTGCTGTGTTGTCCCCATCTTAGGTTTGTCTCCTTCATAGGATTCGTCGCTTGCCCGCCATCCTGCCTGTAGGTAGTAGAGGTCTTGGTCGGATACGTTGAGTATGTCTGGGAACTCGGCGTCGGCGCTTACCCTGTAGATTGGTAGGCTTATTAGCCATCTCTTATCCTCTACCATATGAGCACTGACATACCATTTTTCCCCTTCTGGCGTGACGTGAAGCGTCTTCTTAGCACATGGTCCTAGCTCGACTTTGACGTTGTTGCTTTCTAGGGCTTTCAATAGTTTCTGTAGCTTTGCCTCTGCTTGTGGGTATGCCTTGTCCAGCAGGTTGACGGCTTTCTCAGCAAAGTCTCGCAATGTGTCTGCCTTGTCTAGTGGGAGGTCGAATATGTCAACTATGGCTTCTGATGTCTTGTAGAAGTATTTTTTCTGCCCGCTGAACAGGTTGCCTAGCTGGCTTTGCGCTAGCTGTGTTCTACTGTATAGTTCTGCTAGTAGGTCGGTGGGGCCCGTCCGCCTTCCCTCGGGGCCTGTAGCCATATCCATGCCTGCTCACCCCGGAGCCTGGGATCCGGGGGCGCCCTGTGAGGGCGCGGAGGCATGGATCCGGCTAGGCCCCAGGGGCCGGCGGGACGGGCACATGTGTGGGTCTATGAGTGTTTTTGGACTGCCGTGTATAGTGAAGGCAAGGCATTCAGTAGCTGGCCCCTTTCCCCCTTCCCCTAGCCGCGCCTGTCAGGGTCTCCCGTGGCGAGGCGCGACCCTCATTGCCCAGAGCCGTGCAGGGTCCCCCATACACGGTTCGGGCGTCGAAGCCGCCCCCTGTTTTGGGGGCGCCACCCATATGAGGGTGGGGGCGGATCGGGGAAAAGGGGAAAGAAGAAAAAATGGAAAGGGGCCAGAAAAAAGACTCGTTTTTTGGCGGACGGGCTGCATGCTTTAGGCTACCCGGCCCTCTGCGGGCCCACCCCTAGCCATCTGCGTCCCCCCTACCCACGCCGAGCATACTCTAGCTGGGGGTCATCCCACGTGCTCGGCGTGTACACGCGGCCCCGAGGGGATGCATGTTGCCCAAGGGGCCCTAGACGATTGCCGCTGGTCACACGCCCACACAGTTGCGGGCTCGAGCGGCCAAACTCAAGAGAAAGTTACCGAATACATAAAACCCGGAAAAAGGGAACCCATTCGCCTAGACCACCTTTTATCTCAGATGTTTGGTGCTTCAATTGAGACAAGAATTAGTTTTGTCTACATTGACAGCTAAAGAGTTGCTGACATAAACCAATAAGTCTTCATTAGCATTCAGCTCATACTCTGAAAAATTCTCTTTAAAAATACAATCAATATAGTTTTAGAAAAATGTTTTATGAAAGGGAATGAGGTTGGATGATTCTTGTGGAGAGGGGTAGCCTCATTGTGGTTCCATGTATTATGAGGTTTTTCTTTTTGTTCGCGTTAACGTTTTTTATAGGTGGTTCTGATTGTTGTTTATAAAATGATGGTCTGGGGCTCTTGTGGCGCGTGGTATGCTTAGGGAGTATGTGTATGGATTGGCGGGTCTTGTTGGGGTGAGGAAGCGTCTTGGCCAGCATTTTTTGGTTGATGATTTGGTCGCTGAGAGGGTTGCGTCTCTGGTAGAGGACAGGGTTGTCTTTGAGGTTGGGAGTGGCTTGGGCAGTTTGACTCTCTATATGGCCAGAAAAGCGGAGTATATCTATGGCTGTGAAGTTGACAGGGTTTTTCTGGGGCTTTTGAAGCGTGAGCTGGAGAGGCGGGGTGTCGGCAATGTGGATCTTATGCTTTGTGATGCTACGTGTTTTGAGAATAGTTTGTCGAGGCATGTTGCAGTGTCGAACACTCCGTTTAACCTGTCGTCTGTTCTGATTGTTAGGCTGTGTTATGACCTTGGTCTGGAAGAGGCTTTTCTGGGGGTTCAGAAGGAGGTTGCTGACCGTGTTCTCGCTAGTGAGGGGTCGAGGAACTATGGCAGGCTCAGTGTTATAGCACGGCTGTGTTATGATGCCGAGAGGCTGTTTGATGTTTCCCCCTACTCTTTCTATCCTAGGCCCAAGGTTTACACGTCTTTTTTGAGGCTTGTGCCTAGGCGGGACAGGGACCTCAAAGAGGTGAGGGTTGTTGAGGAGTTTACTAAGAGGGTTTTTCCCTACATAAACAGGAAGATAGCCAGGGCGCTTGAATTTGGCCTGCAAGTGGACAGGAGAGCGACGAGGGAGCTTCTCGAAAATTGTAATATTTCAGAAGAGAAAAGGGTTAGGGAGCTGTCCCCGAGAGAAGTGGCCTGTCTAGCGAAAAAGTCGCTAGAGTCCCATTTGTTTTAGTTCTTCTGGTGTGAATGTTTTTCCAGCTTCTGTCTTTGGCAGCCAGGCCCCGCCAGCGAATTTGTAGCCGCATTTTTCGCAGTACCAGATGCCGACGCTGAGTCGCCTAACCGTGCCGACTGCTTGGCACCTTGGGCACCTGTGTTTGCCCTTCATTTTTCTCTCTATTGCTGCGACTTTTTTACGGAGTGTGGCTCCGTACCTTGCGCCAAAGCGTCCAGCTGGCCCGACGACTTTCGTGTGTTTACCCATAATTTACACCTTGGGGAGAGAAGGTCATCATTAATATAAATTTAGCGGTAGTGCTACGCTTGCTGAGCTTGCTTAGGCGTGTCTGCGAGGCCTACAGTTTTCTTGACGGCTTCAAAAAGTTGCTTCGAGGCATTTATCGCTAGGTCTCTTGCCTTGAGGACTTCTTCTGGCTTGAAGGATCCCTCGCCGCTCTTCTGTATTGCGCATATTTCTCCTTTCTCCGTTACTCCGAAGGTGATTTTTGCGTCGGCTGCAAGTTCTTCTTCGAGTGTAGGGTCGAGGATAAGGTATTCGTCTATCTTTGCGACGGTTACATAGATTACAAGATTGGTTACGGGTAGCGGGTCTTTTTCTTCTAAGACAGTTATCTTTCCATTGTCTACTGTGGTTTTTGGGACCTTTGTGTCTAGGAGTGCAAGGAGGGCAGCGAGGCCCGCCGCATCTATGATGTTTCCGTCGTGGTCTAAGGGGTATATGTCAATGTAGAGAGTCCAGACCTTCGTGCCCGGTATTATTACAAGTTTGGAGAGGTCTACGGTGCGGGCGCTTCGAAGGCCTCTGTCTATGACTCTTGCAAGCTCGATATCTTCTTCGCCTGGGGGCCCCCACTCGAAGAGCGGGGACGCTAGGGGTGATAGCTCGGCGTTTACTATTTGGACTCCTTCATTTGGCGTGTCAGGGAAGGGGTTGCCTATAGATAGTTTTACACCGGCGATAACCTGTGTGGATCCTATGTATACCCTGGCGGAGCCCTCGGCTTTGCCCACTATGCCTTTTTCCAGCCTTATTTCGCGGTACTGGTCGAATTTTCTCCCGTCTAGTCTCTCGCCCTTTGCTAGTGAGGCAAGTATAACGTCCCGCTTTATGGAGGGTAGATATATCCTTTCCTCAGACATTTTACTCACTCTCTTTTATCGCTTCATACTTTGATTTTAATGCTCGCACCTGCTCGGCATATATCTTTTGGATTGCCTTTTGTGCGAGCTTGATTGCTTCCTCTATTTGTTGGGGCGTATATACTCCGTCTGCTTGGAGAAGTGTTATTTCTCCCCTGCTCGGCATCATGGCTATCGGCATGTCTCCGTCTCCGAACTGGTCTTCTATGCCGTTTATGTCTAGGACTAGTATATCTCCTATTTTCCCGACGGCTATGGCGGCTACGAGGTCTCTCATCGAGATGCCTGCGTCTGCAAGTGCCACCGCCCCAGCTATTATGCTTGCTGTTCTTGTTCCGCCGTCTGCCTGAATAATGTTTATGTAGACCTCGATTGCTGTTCTCGGGTACTCCTGGAGGAAAATCGCCGGAGCAAGGGCCTCTCTAATAACTTTTGAAAGCTCCACTTCGCGTCTAGACGGCTGAGGACTCTTCCTTTCGTCCACCGAGAACGGCAACATAGTATATCTGCATCTGAAAACCGCGCGGTCAGGCAGTGCCTCGTGCCTTGGCACGACTTCTCTTGGGCCATATGCCGCGGCTATGACCTTGTTGTTGCCTAGCTCTACGTATGCCGAGCCGTCTGCGTTCTTGAGCACCCCGGCCTCTATGCGTAGCGGCCGCATCTCGTCTGGGAGTCGCCCATCGATTCTTCTTCCATTTTCATCTATTAGTCTTTCTGGTGGAGTCTTCTTCATGTTCTCAACCTCTCTTCTATAAACTTCTTAATACGATCTGTTAATCCAGTGGTATGAGCCTCTGACTCGATTTTTCTGATTGTTAACACGGCTAGTTCAACCTTGTATGGGTCTTCTCCAACTATAACTATTCTACCGTTCTGACCAACTATGAGCTCGACGCCGAGCATTTCTTTTATCATTGAGATCATTGAGCCTTTTTTCCCGATTATTCTCGGTATTTTCTGTGGAGGTATCTCGACGAGGACGCCACGTGGTATCTTGCCAAGCTTAGACTCCTTAATTGTGAGCACAGGGTCCTTGTTTAAATCAAACGAGACTATTTTCGCCAGTATCAGGTCTCCAACGTCAAGTATCTTGGAGAGGTCTGTCCTAGAGATTGTTACAGGCTTGCTTGTAACCTCGGAAACAGGCAAGACAGCTGTGTATGGAGAATTTATGTCAACGTCCCAGCTAGTGAAGCCAACGTCAATGATTTTTCCTATAACTGTGTGACCCTCGACAGGGAAATATTTTCCCTTCAGGGGTATTACTCTAAGAACCTTTGCGTCCTCGTTTATTGTTACGACTCCTAGCACCTTTGAATAGTATTTTTTCCCAATCCTGAAGACGTGTCCCTCTATCTTTATTTTTCCCTGTTCACCAATTGCTTCTCCTGGCACCACTATTTGTCTATCCTTAACATATATCGGCATAGTGACACCTATACGCTTTCTGTTTTAAGTAGTTTTACTTCGCCGTTTCCTTTTGTCAGAGAGGCGACTCTCTCTATTAGAGTTGTCTGCATCCCTGCGGGTATCTCTATTTCCAGCTGTAGCGAGCCGTCGCTAAGATAGTTCTCACGTAGAACCTTGCCCATTTTGCCAATGGTGCTGTAGGTTTTACCCACGTAGGCTGCTGGAATATGAACAGCCATTATGGCGCGCATCATCTTCATTGGTAGTATCATTCTTAGGGCCTTAACGACGTCGGGGAGCTGTTGCTCGACGGGTTTGAATGGATCTATATTTACCCGTGCCTCCTCAAGTGCTAGCTCTATCCTTTTGACGGGGATAGGTGCGTTTGTCCTAGGGTCGACAGCGTTACGGGAAATAGCCTCGATGATCTGTCTCTTTTTCTGCTCAATTAGTTCCCGTCTCTGCTCAGTTGTAAGAAGCAGTTCACCGTTCTTTAGGATAGTCTCGGCAATAGCATATATGTCCTCTGTTCCAAAGATTTTCTTCAGCTCTGCCTCTGAAGCTTTAAGGCCCCTATTTGCATCGTAATAGATGAATTCTCCCTCTATTATTTCTTTAATATTGATATGTTCACCGTTCTTGTATTTCCAGGCTTTTTCAACATCCACAAATATCTCGTACCGCTTTCCTCCCTTCTCAAGCCTTGCTATACTAAGCTTCTTCTTGCTCGACATGTTTCACGCCTGAAAGAATAATTCAAAAACCAATATTTAAAAAAACCGTAGATGAATAGCGCGCTACTCAAAATTTAGAGCTTTTTCATTAGCTCGGCGACTTCGTTAACGCTGAGTATTTTGAATTCCTTGCTGTATACATCTATCTTGGCAAGCTCTATGTTTTCTGGAGAAAATCCCTCCTCCATAGAGTCTCTTAGGGCCTTTAGAGCCAGTATAAGTGCCTCGTCGACCTTGATGTCTTCGCGGTACTCCTTCATAAATAGGTCTGTTGCTTTCTGGGCACCTATACCGATTGCCCTCGCCTTGCACCTCAGGTAAGTGCCTCCAGGGTCCGTCTGTACGAGGTGTGGTCCAGCCCTATCGACGCCTGCGAATAGGAATGCTACACCGAACGGTCTAACTCCGCCGTGCTGGGTGTAGACCTGCTTTATGTCGCATATCCTCTTTACGAGTAGCTCGATGGGTATTGGCTCCCCATAAACGAGCCTGTGAGACTGTGCGTATACCCTAGCCTGGTCGATCAAGACGCGTGCATCACCAAAGAGTCCTGCAAATGCTACTCCTACATGAGTGTCTATTTTCTTGATTTTCTCGGTACCCTCGATCAATGGGGAGGAGCTTCTCTTCTCGACTGCTAGAACGACGCCGTCTACGGCTTTTACTCCAAGCGCAGTCATTCCCCTCTTGACGGCTTCAAATGCATACTCAACTTGGTAGAGTCTGCCTTCAGGGCTGAAAATTGTTATAGCTCTATCGTATCCAGCCATAGGTGCAGCTGGGAACATTTATTTCACCTGTCTCTAAGAACGTCAAGCCACTTATTTAAGCTTTTTAGCATGTATTTGGCATGAGGTGTGTCACTTTTTTACTAAGATGCTTATGAAGAATCCAGGTGTATCGTGGAGATGGGGATCAAACTGGAGACCAGGGATGCCTAGGAGCGGTGTCTTGATGTTTGGAAAAGAGATTGGGACGGGCTTGAGCCTGAAATCGCTGAAAGCATGGACGACGTTGAGCTCGTTCTCCAGTGGAGAAAAAGTACAAGTGGTATAGAGTAGTTTTCCGCCTCTACGTAGAACATTGACTGCTTCTCTTATAAACTGTCTCTGGTAGTTTGCAAGCTTGACTATGTCCTGGTAGGAACGGTCATAGTAGAGTTTAGGTCTCACGCCAAGAGCACTACAAGGAGGGTCAAGTATCACGGCATCTACGCTCTCCTTCCCAAGAACCTCCGAGATATATCTGCTGTCATATACTACGCCCTTGATAATGTTTATCCCAAGCCTCTTCGCATTCTCCAGGACTATATCTACCTTTGACTTCGAGCGGTCGACGGCAATTATTTCTCCAGTGTTTTCCATTAATTGGGCTGCATGGGTGGACTTTCCCCCCGGGCTACTGCACATGTCCAGAATTGTTTCTCCGGGCTTAGGGTCAAGTAGCCTCACGGCGACCATGCTGGGCAGCGACTGGTGATAGATATGTCCAGAGAGGAAATATGAAGTATCTCGGAGCGACTGGGCCTTGTATACAGACCTTGTCACTCGTACGGCTAGCCCTCTTCTCTTCGAAAAAATCTCGTCGGGCTCCATCTCGAGTATTCCCTCTGCTACAAGTATACCGTTAGGAGAAATGACCGATACGTAGTCCCCCTTTTCGGCATTCTCTACCTTGTAGACCCCTGGAGCAAAAACGTTGGCGCCCACGTAAACGCTTTCGGCAGTGTGTTTATCCACATATACAACCTTGTCTAGTCTTCTTATCTCGAAAGGGCCCTCCACGGGCACAAAGAGCGCTTCTGGAACATGTGCATGCTGATAAACATTTACGCCCTGACTACGTAGCTCATGCAACAAGTCTTCTGGCTTAGTCTTCAGTGTGTTGACCCTGAAAAAATAGCGGGTGCCAGGCGTAGTTACACTTTCAAGTAGCTTCTCAGCATATTTTCTGCCAAGATACCTGGCAAGATATGCTATGATATCTTCTCTGAAGACCGTGGACGACACTGTGCAAATATAGAATCAAAAAATATTTAAGCTGGTTAATTGACAACACGGTGAATGAGCGAGGAGTGAGCGATATGTCGAAAAAACCGTTTTATGTAAAGTTTGAAGTGCCCCCAGAGCTTGCCGAAAAAGCCTACCAAGCACTCCAAGTGGCAAGGGAAAAAGGAAAAATAAAGAAAGGAACAAATGAAACAACAAAAGCGGTCGAGAGGGGACAAGCACAGCTCGTCCTAATAGCTACTGACGTTGACCCGCCAGAGGTTGTTGCCCACCTGCCCCTACTGTGCGAGGAGAAAAAGGTTCCCTACATCTATGTCCCAAGCAAGGAAAGGCTAGGAAAGGCAGCCGGAATAAACGTTGCCGCCGCCGCTGCGGCCATAATTGAGCCAGGAGAAGCAGCAAGTCTAGTAAACGAGATCATAAAGGAGCTATCAACACTAAAGATAAAACAGTAGATCTTAGGAAAAGAATACTTTCAATCAAAAACTTTTTATTTTGTTGTTTATTGGTGAATTCATATGAGTACGCATGGCTCTCAACCGGCGGATAAATTTAGCGACGCCTTCCCAGCGGAAGTAGTCCAGATTATAGGCAGGACTGGGATCACTGGAGAAGTCACACAGGTAAGGGTCCGAGTATTAGAGGGCAGAGACAAGGGCAGGATACTAACAAGAAACGTCAGGGGCCCAGTCAGGATTGGCGACATTGTGTTGCTTAGGGAGACCGAGAGAGAAGCAAGAAAGATTAGTACGCGTTAGAATGTCTTTTGTCTTATCTTTGTATTACGTTTTTACTTTCACTGTTATCTAGTAGAAAACCTCAAAGAAACACAATTGCCTAATACTAAATGATGATAGATAAACTGGCGGGCACCCTGCTCTACTACGATGCAGAGGTAGATGTCGAAGTAGTACAAAACGACGTAGTTGTGCTTCCAGGCGGACTACAGATACAGCTCCAAAAGGGGACAAAAGTCAAATTACCGTTCATCATTGCTAAGGAGCTCGAGGCAAAGGGCAGTGTAAAATATGACGAGGGGAAGCTACTCGACCTCTCAGCAGTGCGTAAGCAGACCTGGATCGAGGAAAAGTCTGAGGGCCTCTCTTCTCTAGACGACAATTTTTACCTGAAGCTTAAAATCTACTTTTATCTGCTAAAAAGAAAGGCGGCTTCGGGAGACGCGGCCGCCCAAGGCATGCTGGAAAAGACACGCATCGCGTTTCTTGATCTCTTGAGGTTACGGCTCACAAAAATAGTTAGACTTGCTGCTTCGCATCCAGAGATAAGCAGAGAGTTTATGGAGTCCATGACGAAAGAGGAGCAGATACTCTACACGTCTCTATGCAAGTCTATAAATGAGTGGACCCAGTCGATGAAAATGTTCGTAATGGAGGATCAACATGTCTAGCCAAGTAGTTGTCCAAAGTCTTCCACTCGTTGAGAGGATAACAGAGTTCCTTAAGGGTTTCACGGTTAATGGCAGGGAAAAGTACAGGGAAGCTATCCGCAGGATGAGTATAGAGCGTAGTATTTCACTTGTTATTGATTTTGAGGATCTATTGTCGTTTGATAAGGAATTAGCTGATTATCTATTAGAAAAGCCCCACGAGTTTATTGAGGCCGCCTCAAAAGCTGTCCGCGAGGTTCTAGAAATAGAGGTTCCAGAGTACGCGAAAGAGGTAGAGACAGTCCACGCGAGGCTCTCAAAGCTTCCTGAGAATGTTCACGTCAAGATACGGGACGTGAGGGCGCGGCACCTAGGCAAGCTAATAGCTATTGAGGGGATAGTAACAAAGATTTCTCCTGTAAAACAGGAACTTATCGAGGGGGTTTTTAAATGTAAAACATGTGGAACCGAGATACGTGTTCCACAGGAGGGGGAGGGCCTCGTCAAACCAACTGTTTGCCCAGTATGCTCTGAGAATGGACAAAAGTCTGCGGGCTTTGTTCTTTTACCGGAGAAGAGCAAGTTCATTGATTTGCAGAAATTTGTGCTGCAGGAGAAGCCCGAGGAACTACCTCCGGGACAGCTCCCCCGTTCTATAGAGGTTCTAGTAAAGGAAGACCTAGTGGACCTAGTGAGGCCGGGCGACAGGGCGACTGTTATTGGCTTCCTAAAGATGGAGGAGGACAAGAAGCTAGTGAGAAATGCCCCGCCAATTTTCCACATGTATCTCGAGGCCAATTATATAGATATACGTGCAAAGGAGAACCTAGACGTAGAGATAACGCCTGAAGATGAAAAAGCAATTCTAGAGCTTAGCAGGAGAAGCGACCTGGAGGACGTCATTGTCAATTCTATTGCACCATCTATATATGGCTATAGGGAGATAAAGACTGCAATAGCGCTTCTCCTGTTTGGAGGAGTCCCGAAGGTTCATCCCGACGGGATAAGGGTCAGAGGCGACATACATATACTCTTGATTGGTGACCCGGGCACCGCCAAAAGCCAGTTGTTGAGGTATGTTTCGACGATAGCCCCTAGGGGGCTCTACACCTCTGGAAAGGGCGCATCCGCGGCTGGTTTGACGGCTGCGGTTGTCAAAGAGAAGAGTAGCGGCGAGTTCTACCTTGAGGCTGGAGCCCTTGTCTTGGCAGATGGCGGTATCGCGTGTATAGACGAGTTCGACAAGATGGAGACCAAGGACAGGGTGAGCATACATGAAGCAATGGAGCAACAAACGGTGAGCATAGCTAAAGCTGGAATAGTCGCTACGCTAAATGCACGTACATCTATACTTGCTGCTGCGAACCCTGTGTTTGGTAGATATATTGCAGGTAGAAACATTTCAGAGAACATTGATCTACCAGTAACTATACTCTCGAGGTTTGACCTTATATTTGTCATACGTGATATTCCTAACGCCGACCGAGACAAGGAACTGGCCCAATACGTAGTGGATTTCCACGGAGAAACATATCCAGCAACGCTGGAAAATGTTCTCAATGCACAGCTTCTGAAGAAGTATATAGCCTATGCAAGGAAACATGTAAGACCAAAGCTCTCCCCTGAAGCAAAGAACAAGATTGTCGAGTACTATGTGAACATGAGGTCTAAAAGTGAGGACCCAAATTCTCCAATCGCTATCACGCCGCGCCAGCTAGAGGCACTTATCAGGCTGTCCGAGGCACATGCCAGGATGCATTTAAGGGAGGTTGTTACTGCAAAGGATGCTGAGGTAGCCATTAGTCTCATGGAATACTTTTTGAGAAACGTGGGCATCGATACTCAGACAAAGACAATAGACATCGACACAATTATGACTGGACAGCCAAAGTCCCAGCGCGAAAAGATGCTTGCAATAATAGATATAATTAAGAGCCTTGTCAGAGAAAACAATGGTGAACCCGTGAGTATTGAAGACGTTATTGCAGCCGCTAGTGAGAAGGGCATAGAGGAGAGTTTTGTGAGGAAGACAGTAGACAAGTTGCTAGAAAACGGAGAGATAATGATGCCTAAACAGGGCTATATAACTGTCGTGTCTCTCTAGCGGATCTGTGGTATTCATGGAGTACACGCCTGCACGTCAGGTTTTGTCGAAATATTTTTCCCAAGAGATTATTAGTAAGCTGGAAGAGGAGGGCGTAAAGTCCCTCTACCCTACACAGCTACTAGCGATAAAAAATGGTGTTCTAGACGGCGAAAATATCGTTCTAAGCGCGCCGACGGCCTCTGGCAAAACACTCGTGGCTGGGCTGGCTGCATTGAAGCACCTAGAGGAAGGAGGAAAGGTTCTATACCTGGTTCCCCTGAGGGCTTTGGCGTCCGAAAAATACAAAGAATTCAAAAAGTTTTTTGGAGCCTTCGGGTACAAGACCGTTCTCAGCACGGGGGATTATGACTCTGCCGATCCAGCACTGGGCAAGTACGACGTTATCGTTACCACTAACGAAAAAGCCGACAGCCTCATGCGTCACAGTGCTCCATGGTTTCCCAGCCTAACGCTTATAGTTGCCGACGAGATACACCTATTGGGAACAGAGAAGCGTGGAGCAACGCTAGAAGTGTTGCTGACACGTATACTCATGTCTGAAGATACCCCGCAACTTCTGGGGCTTAGCGCGACAATTGGAAACCTAGAAGACGTAGCTAGATGGCTCCATGCCAAACCTGTGAAAGTAGACTGGCGGCCTGTTGTTCTGAGAGAAGGTGTATACTACGACGAAAACATTTTCTTCGCTGACGGCTCTACGCGGAGGATAGACAGCCTGGGAAACAGTGTTCTCAGTCTCACATATGACACATTGAGAGAGTCTGGACAAGTCTTGATTTTTTCTCCGACAAGGAGGGCGGCAGTTGCAGAGGCGAAAAAAGTTGCAAATATATCGAGAAAATTTGTAGCGGAAGGATCTAAAAGGGTTCTTCAAGAAGCGTCAAGAAAGCTAGTGTCGCTACATGCCGATAAACTTACACATGAGCTCGCAGAGTTGTTGCTCAGGGGTGTCGCTTTCCACCACGCGGGTTTATCGGGTGACGCGCGTGAAATAGTTGAGGATCTCTTTAGGGCTGGCCACATAAAGGCAGTTGTTGCAACTCCCACCCTTGCGGCAGGCGTGAATCTACCGGCGAGAAGGGTTGTCATCACCGATTACAGGAGATACAATGTTGAGCTGGGCTACCAAGAGAGTATCCCAGTTATGGAGTATAAGCAGATGGCTGGTAGGGCTGGTAGACCAAAGTTCGACAAAGAGGGTGAAGCCATACTTATAGCGAGGAGCTTCGAGGAGGTAGAATACTTGTTCAAGAAGTATATCTATGCTGAGCCAGAGAATCTACAGTCACAGCTGGGTTCCGAGCCTGTCTTAAGGTCTCAGCTACTAGCGGTTATCTCCACTGATGAGAAAATAAGAAGCATGGATATGCTAGAGAAATTTCTAGGCAGAACATTTTTCGCACAGAGATACGGAACATTTGGTATCCTCCCGCTTGCAAGGAAAAACCTAGAGAAACTTATCGCCGGTGGACTTATAGAGGAAAAGAACGGAGTCCTTAATCCTACTTTTCTAGGGAAAAGGATTGCCGAGCTATACATTGATCCGGATACAGCCCTCGAAGGTATAAGACTCTTCAAAGAGCATGAAAGCCTGGAGGTGTTGGGCTACCTCTTCCTTGTATCTAAAACTCCGGACATGACGACTATAGGTGTAAGGCGAGGTGACTATGAGTATCTAGAAGAAGTCCTTGAGGATAGAGGAAGAGAGATTCCATACCAGGTTCCTCAGGACGAGATAGAGTATGAGTTCTTCCTTTCATACCTCAAGACAGCCCTCTTGCTCGAGGACTGGATAAATGAGGTTCCAGAAGACAGCATCGTAGAGAAGTATGACGTGGGCCCAGGAGACATATACTCATTGACGCAGACAGCCGAATGGATATCTTTTTCTCTTTCCCAGATAGCGGAGATTCTAGGCTTCCATGAGCACTCGGTGAAACTAAGCATTTTAAGCAAGAGAATAGCGCATGGGGTAAAAGAAGAACTACTTGAACTCGTGGCGCTGAAGGGCATAGGCAGGGTAAGGGCCAGGAAGCTGTACGAGCATGGCTATAGGTCGATATATGACCTAGCGGTTGCAGACGAGAAGGAGCTGTTGCGTATACCGGGCTTTGGGCCGGCACTCGTAAAGGCAATAAAACAGCAACTGAAGAGCCCAGTAGAGAGCCAGGAAGAGGTGGAGGGGGAAAGACTAGAAGAAGCTGAACAGATAAACCTCGAGGAATATTTCGGTGTTTGAGAAAAATTTTTACTCAGGGGTACTCCTGCTCCTCATTTAGTGTCGGAAGGCGTTTTTTCATCATCGCCCTTGGAACGTTAGGGGTACTCTATTGAGCTACTAAGCCCCATTTTAAATCTTAACAGTTTCTTTAAATAGTTTCTCTCGTTTTCTGTAAGATACTTGTCATATTTTTCCAACAGGGTGTTTATCTGATCCAGAGGTATATCCGAGTAGAGATAGTCTCCCTCGTTGACTTGTCTCCCAACCATCGCTTTGCTTCTGATCGAGATGGCTACCTCTGCCCCCTCAGAGGCGTATTCTAGCACGTTTTCATGTTCACGGATCTGCATTATCTCTCCTATCTCCTTACCTGTTTTAGTTATAAGAGGGACGCCGCTACGGATACGCCCAGTAATTACTTTAACCCCTACTATTATGGGGTCTCTTCTCCTAAAAACGTAGCCCGGCAGTATCTGTACAACAGCTGGAGGCGTTAGTTTCTGGAACGCGGCTTTTATGGCTTGTTCTCTCTGGGCCTGGTGCCATGCCTGGAAATCTTCTACCAGTCTATACATTATGTTTCCCCAAAAGATTGGTATACCGTTCATTGCGGCCTCTTCTTTGGCTTCGGGAAGAATCTTCACGTTGAAGGCGAGAATTGCGGCATAGAGCGGGTCTTTTTCCTTGACCATTAATGCGTGCACCAAGTCGCGACGAGCGACGGGGCCAATGTCTGCTACACGTATAGGTATATTGTTCTTCTTCAAGAATCCAATTAGTGCCTCCAGGGTCCCCAGCGTGTCAGCTTTTACAACAACGCCTACAACGTCTTTTTCGAACTTTACTCCTTTTATTTCTTCTTCTACGAGCTTGCTGAATTTCTCGATCTCAGACTCGTTTGTGACAACGTAGAGAGGTGCGCCTGCTATCGCTTCTTCAAGCCCCTCGGCTACAAGTTTGACACCGGCGGCGGCTACAACCTCTTTTACTTCTTGGAACTTGTCTTCTGGCGACCGCATTTCGTCCAGTGGCTTAGGCATTAAAAGGGATCTCACCCTTGTAACTATTGGACCATTTAGACCGCCAGTTACAACTAGGTCTCCGCGCTTTATAACTCCATCATATAGAATCAGCGTTGCAGTGGTGCCTAGCCCGACTTCTTCCTTTAGCTCGAGCAGTACGCCCCTGCCAGAACTAATCTTTGTCTCGAGTCTCTTTTTCAAGTATCTCTGGGCGAGCCCAGCTAAGACAAGCATCAAGTCAGGGACGCCTTCCCCAGTCAGGGCGCTGAGAGGCACTAGTGCGAGAACCTTTGTAAAGTCGCGGACACGGTCATATCTGTCTGCGCGGAAGCCAAGGGAATTAAACTGCTGTATAATGTAGCTTAGAAATTCCTCCAGCCTAAACTGTACAGAAGGCTCCTGTTTTTGGAAAGACTCTATGAAGGGTTTATCCGGAAAACTTTTCCAGCCAGGGATCCTGTCAATCTTGTTGACTGCTACAACGAATGGGACTTTCCGTTCGCGCAGAATATCTATTGCTTCGAATGTCTGTTGCTCTAGGCCACGTTGCACGTCAACAACCAGAATCGCTATGTCCGCAATGCTGCCCCCGCGTTTCCTAAGGTTCGAGAATGCCTCGTGCCCAGGCGTATCTATCACTAAGAAGCCAGGAATAATGATCTCTGCTTTGATCCTGTTTAGCAGGTCTCCACAAATACTTTCCAGCGCCTTCCATGGCAGAAAAGATGCTCCAATATGCTGTGTCATTGTTCCGGGCTCACGCTTTGCCACAGCTGTCCCCCTTATCTTGTCTAAAAGAGTAGTTTTCCCGGCGTCAACGTGTCCTAGGACAACTACAATTGGCGACCGAATAAAGGTTTGAGACTGTTGTTCGGATTTTGCCTCTGAATTTTGGATGCCAGCCTCGCTAGACATAACTTTCCCTGTGCGAGTTTCGGTGCAGACGTTTATAACTATTATTGTGCCACGGGTCTACGACTGGCACAAGGTGAAAACTAGGTATAGAAACAGAGACGTGTAACAAAATTATATCTATTGGAGCTACAAGATGAAAGTTCTATGCCTGTGCCTTTGCTTTTCGTACCCAGGCTAGGCGTCTAGGGTTCCTATGGTACTTGACCGCGCTCTTGAAGCACTTGGAGGAACAGTAGCGCTCAACTGTGCCGTCTAGCCTTACGTACATTATTCCTTGGCCCGGCTTTATTGGCTGTCCGCAAAATGTGCACGTGACTACCCTAGGCATAGACACACCTCAGAAACTTACAATTTGAACCCTTTATAAACTTGGCGCCTATATGTTGCTCAGTGGAGGTGCGATGTCTTCACAGCATCCGATCAGGCCAGTGTCTTCATTGCTGAGATCTATTTGTAGCCACTGTCTTTAATTTTTTGTCACTGCTGTGCCTGGGCGCTTGGCTGGTTTTCTTGATGCACTGCGTCTTGGTTTTCCGTGTTTGAATTAGCGTTTTCTTGCTGGACAGGTGTCTCAGGCGAGCTTTCCGGCTTGACGGTCGAGAAAGTGGCGAGAACTGTGTTGTCCGGCTTCCTGATGATTTCCCCTATACGTACACCAATGAGTGTCTTCACTCCCTTTGTGTACGCGATGTCTACCAAGCGTTGAGTTATGATCCCGTCCAGCACTACGTGTGCAGCTTTATCTACCTCTTTTAGCTTGTTAACAAGATCCCTCACAGGAACCCTCTCAAGCATCTGCCAGTTGTCGTCATAGATTATGGCTTCCAGGGTTCCCTTTAATTCGTCCATCTTCTGGTAAACCTCGAGGGGGACAACTACTTCTTGAGCCATATCGGGATTTTTCTTGATGGATTTAATAAGCTTCGTGGGTGGGACAATAACCTCGGCTTTTGTCTCCCTCTCTTTCTGCAGTTTCTTTTCTTTCTCAAGCTCTTCAAGGAAATCTTTAACTGGTACAGCATTCTGTAGGGACCTTGCAATTTCTTTTGCGGTGAGCTCCTCGACTTCTCTGCCCTGCGGAGCCCTGGCTATATAGTCGACCTTTAGAGAATTCACTACGTTCCTCGCTATCAGCTCGCCGCCCCTATCCCCGTCGACGAACAAGATAACTTTCTTGTTTGAAAGGAGTTCCCTTAAACTTGGGGGAATAGTGGCGCCTCCCAGTGCTAACACGTTCTTGTAGCCGTACCTCAGCAAGTTTAAGACGTCCGCCCTTCCCTCCACAAGTATAATGGTATCCGAGGTCTTTACGTCGGGTCCGCCTGGAAGTTTTTCCTCCCCGTATTCTACAAGTTCAGCAGACCGAACCCTGCGGAGAACTTCTTCGACTAATTCCTTAGACTCAGGTATACTTTCCTGCAACTTTTTGTATAGCTCAACAGCTCTCTCTATAATTTTCTGCCTTTTTTCGGCCCTGGCGTCTTCTATAGATACTACCTCGCTCCTGGCAGGATAAGGACCCACCTTATCAATGGTCTCGATAGTCGCCGCTATTATCGCTGTCTCAGCCATGTCAAGGTTCGTCGGTATCTCCACCTCAGCCACAACGTTGCCGTCCTGTTGCTTCATCTCAACCTCAATCCTGCCAATCCTCCCAAGCTTCTGGAGCTCTCTCAAGTCAAGCTCGTTTCCAATCAAGCCCTCAGCCTGTCCAAAAATCGCCCCTATTATATCGTGCTTCTCGACGTTACCCTTAACATCTATTCTAGCCCTTATAACATATTTAGGTGAAACAGGTAAACCACCCATATATACCACACCACTAAACTAGCAACAATATTCAGGTATTTTAATTTTACAACTAAAGGGTGGTCGTCCTCGGTGCGCTGTAGCCGCCAGGCAACACGCCTTTTCACAGCTACCGGCGGTACACCGCCTTTAGCTTGAAGCGCTCTCTACTGGCGGCTATGCCGCGCGCACCGCTCGGTTGAAAAATTCTTATTTGATATTTAAATACTTTCCTAAGAGAAAAATCACGTCGTTTCGGCGGAGGCTTTTTCCTAGTCTATGTATTTTTGACAATTATAGCAGTACCAGCGCTGATACTGGGGTATCCATGTGGCTGGTTTTCCACAGTAGGGACAAATCTTCTGTTCGCTTTTCTTAAAGATTCCAAAGCGGGGTTGCTGGGCAGGTTGTGCTTGTGTAGTCTGTGGAGTTGCAACAGGCATGGCTGGTTGTACGAGGAGGTCTTCTGGAACCTGGAAGTCTGGTTTCAGCAAAACTATGTCTTTGGCTGCCGCTACACTGCTCCAGGGTATCTCGAGGGGTTTTCCGGAGGGAGTTCTCACCACGAAGAAGGGCGTGGTTTCGCCTATCTTGAAGCCGAAGTCAATTATTTCTCCGATTCGACGCGCGTCCTGGGTGTAAACGTTTTTGCCTTTAAGTTCTGAAAGTGTTATTCCCATAAATTTGATTCGCGAGTTGACATATAAAAGCTTATCTATACTCAAGTGAAAAATCAAAAAATTCAAGGAAAATGAGGAAGTTCTTCAAGGTTCCTTAATTAAAAATCAATTGTAATTTTCTCATGGGAACCGGTGAACTGAAAAAAGTAGCCAGGGAATCAGGTTTTATCCGAGAGGGCTAAGAGAAGGGTGGCAGTCCTACTCTACGCGACCTAGACAACTGTTTTACCATTTTCTTCATGTTTTTGTAGGCATCTAGAAGTTGTCTTACATCCCTGGGTGTAACTCCTGAGCCTCTTGCTATTCTTCTAATCCTCGAGGAGTCAATAATGTCTGGGTTCAGCAACTCTTCCATGGTCATGGAGTTCATGATGTTTATCCAGCGATCTACACTCATTTCCTCCTCGCCTGTAACCTTTACCTGTAGACCCATCATTTCAGCTATCTTGGACAGAGGCCCAAGCTTCTTTATGCTCTCCAGCTGTTCTTTAAGGTCTAGCAGAGTTATTTTTCCAGCGGCTATAGCTTTTGCTCTCTCTTTCTCATATTTACTGAATTCGGCAAATCTCTGAAGAATCGCGTCGAGGTCTGGCATCCCAAGTAGTCTAGCTACAAACTTTCTCGGGACGAAGGGCTCCAGGTCATCGATTTTTTCCCCGACACCTATAAAGAGGACTCTAGCATTCGAAGCGGCTACGGCTGAGAGCGCGCCACCACCCTTGGCAGAGCCATCCATCTTGGACACAACGACATAGCCATAGGGTACAGCCTCGCGGAAAGCACGCGCTTGCCGGGCGACTGCACTGCCCTGAGTCGCGTCGACAACCAGAAAAACAGAGTTTGGCTTTAGTTCCCTGTAGAGTACCTTTACCTCCTCCATCAATGAGTTCTCGTCTTTGTGGCGGCCAGCCGTGTCGATAATTATGATTTGGGCGCCGGCTTTCTCGAGTGTCTCTATGCCTTTCTTAGCTAGGGAGACAGCGTCCCGTTCCTGGGGGTCACCATAAAACATTACGCCTACAGATTCGGCGAGCATTTTTAACTGGTCATAGGCGCCGGGCCTATATGTGTCTGCAGCTACGAGTCCAACCCTGTAGCCCTTCTTCTTGAAATAGTTGGCTATTTTGCCAGCGGTGGTAGTTTTTCCTGACCCCTCGATTCCTACGAGCATTATCTTGTAGGGAATCGGCTTAATTGCGAGTTCCTCTGTCGTCTCGCCTCCCAAGAGATTAACCAGCTCGTCATAGAGGATCTTTATCAACACGTCTTTCTTTGAGAAGCCTGGCGGATGCTCCTCCTCTAGAAACCTCTTTTTTATGCGTTCTGAAATCTCGAGTACAAGCTTTACCTCTACGTCTGCCTTCAGCAGGGCCCTTTGCAGTTCACGGATTATAGAGTCGAGTTCTTTTGTGTCCAGCAGGACTGAAGACTTAATCTTTGAAACTACTTGAAGTATGCCCTCCTTAAAGCTCTCCACATAAATCACAACTAGCTATCCGAATAAAAACATGATGACGATTTACGAGGTCAGCTTTTCAATGGCCTGCCTGATTTTCTCTACGTGTTCCCGGCGTACCTGCCCAGTTGCTTCGACATTTTCGATACGTGTAAAACCTTTGTTCTTTAATTCTTCTAATACCATTTTTCCCGCAACGGGTCCCCAGCCATAGCTCGTCAACACAAGAACTGGTAGATTGCCAGCCCTATAGCCTAGTTTGGACGCTATGAGGTGTAGAATGTAGCCTAGCAATGGCTGGACACCAGCCTCATACGTGCCCCCACCGATGACCATTAGACCAGCGTCGGAAAGGTCTCCAAGCAGGTCTGAAACATTATCCCTATGGTTGTCGGTAAACCTGTAAATCTTCACATTGAAGCCTTTCTCCCTCAGTAGTGAAACGGCTGCGTCGATCATTTGTTCAACAAAGCCATACATGGACACGTAGGCGACTACCGCCTTGTTCTCTTTTGGAACTCCCTGTGCAATTTCAATATACTTGTCCAGTATGTGTGCAGGCTTGTCTCTAAAGATCGCTCCATGGGAGGGTGCAATTATGGAAGGGGACACTTGGAGGCTTTTAAGCTTCTCTAAAGCCTTTAATACGTTTTGTGAATATTTTCCAATAACGTTTACATAGTATTTCCTAATTGCAACATCCAGCTGGTTCCAGTCTTCAACTTCGCTGTCAAAAACTGGGGGCAAAGAATATGAGCCGAAAGCGTCACATGTCAAAAGAACGTTTAGGTTCACTATATGGGTGAAGATTGTTTCCGGCCAGTGAAGCCATGGAGCATGGATAAATCTCAAGCTGTGTTCGCCTATCTTCAATTCTTCGCCGTCACTGACCGGCTTAAACTTGTATGCACCATAAAAGTTTGAAATCATCTTTCCAGCCAACGGGTGTCCAAGCAGAACGGCGTTGGTCGCACGTGCCATCAAGGCCGGAATACTGCCGCTGTGATCAGGCTCCATGTGGTGAACAACGACATACTTTATATCGCGAAGGTCTACAAGTTTCTCTATCTCCTCGACTAACAGATCAGCATATGTCTTTTTCCATCCATCGAAGAGAACGGCTCCCTCACCAGTCTTCAAGAGGTATGCGTTGTAGGAGATGCCCTCTGGTATCTCCCATAAGCCCTCAAAGAACTTTGTCTCGTGGTCATCTATTCGTAGAACATAGAGGTCTCTAACAACTTCCCTAATAATTGGCCTGCTGGCATGCATACCTTTTTACCTATTGATTTATTCTACTTTTACTTCGACCTCTCTTTCGGCACCACTCTTGGGAACAACTACTATTAGAACCCCGTCTTCAAACCTAGCCTTAGCCAGCTCCGGTCTAACTTTTGTCGGAAGAGTAATCTTTTTGTAAATTTGCTTGTAAAGCCTTTGGCGATGGAGATATTTCCTTGATTCTTCCTCCTTTACTCTTTCCTCGTTCTTTTGAGCAATAACCTCCACTGCGTCCTCCGTGACCCTAATCTTTATCTCGTTTTTTCTGAACCCAGGCACGTCGACATAGACAGCTATCGAGTCTCCTCTATCCTCAATGTCGTAGAGGGGATCCATCATTCTCAGCTTCTCTGGATAGAGAGAAGAGTGTCTAGCCCAAATTTCGCGCAGAGTATCGTTCAGTTCTTTTTGTATTTTTGCGATAACCTCGGCAAGCTCAGAGGCAACACTATTTGCATCAATACTCATGTAAATTCACCAATTATTTTTAAATTTAAGATAAAAAAAGTTTTCTTTTTAATATTCGGGAAACAGGTCCCTACTCTACAATTATGTTGCTCTCTGGAAAACCATTGGCCACAAGGAACTCTTTAACCTTGTAGCGATGCTCTCCCTGAAGCTCCACGTGGTCGTCCTTTATTGTCCCGCCGCACGCAAACTTTGCCTTCATTTCGGACACAAGCTTCTTGAGGTTGGGGTCTTTGAGGTCTAAGCCCTGAATAATGGTAACTTCTCTGTGACCTTTTCTTTTCTCTACACGTATCTTGATAACTTGTTGCTCTTTGAAGACGCCCTTTAATATATTATCTAGCAACTCCGCGCTCATTTTCTCCCGTACGCTAAGAAACACATGAACATGCCGCAATATAAACTTTACTCATTGTTTCTCTCCTAGAATGGCAGGTCTCGCTAAACAGCCTTCACGCGCTTAGGAATAGGCAACCTAACCTTTTCAAAAATCCTAAACCCGCACTGGGGACACCTTATCCCAGGAAGCCTCTCCTGGTCCTCCAAGCTAAAAACATTACCACACCTAAGACACCTGTACATCTTGATCTCTCGTGCCTCACCAAAACCCTCCATAAATAATCAGCCAAGAATCCCCAGCTTGTCGTTAAAAACTTTACTATCCCAAATATGGGAGCAGGCCCACCAAGGCATACATCAATAGTTTAGCCGCCAGCCTAGAAGTCACATCATTGACGTCAACAAGCGGGTTAACCTCGACGATGTCCAGGCCCCTTATCTTCTGGGAATACCTCGGGAATGTCTCCTCTATTATCTTCCGTACAGTATCAGGATGCAATCCAAATGGCTCAGGTGTCCCCGTCCCGGGGGCAAACGAGGGGTCTACAGCATCTATATCAATTGTCACATATACATTCTCGGCCCTCCTAAACCAGTCATCCACCTCTGCCTCGTCCCCGAGGACCTGAACCCTTTTAGTCTCCTTAGCGTAGAGATACTCCTCCTTGCTCCAGCCCCTAGGCCTAAAATACGCAACCTCGATGTTTGAGTTCTCCTCCAGTAGCCTCCTGAACACGGTCGCATGGCTGTACCTGCAGTCGAACGGGTACTCGTCACGCAGATCCATGTGAGCATCAAACACAAGCACACCTAGCCTGCCGGTCTTCCTCGCCACAGTGGAGATGACAGGGTACGACACAAAGTGATCCCCGCCAAGAGAAATAATTCTCTTCCCGGAGTCATAAACCTCCTCGACAACTCTGCCCACAACCCTAACCAGTGAATCCACACAGGTAACCAGCGGCAAGTCGCCCGCGTCAAACACGTTGGCAAACTCGACGTCGAGGCCTGTTGCAGGGTGAAAAGTCTCAAGCTCCACTGAGACCTCCCTAATCCTCCTAGGGGCATAACGTGCACCAGGCACACCTGTTGCGGCGGAGTCAAAGGGAATACCCATCACTACAATCCTTGCAGAATCATAGTCGCCATTCACGCCGAAAAGAGTCGGCGACACATGATGCATGTAAAGTTCCCTGAAAGACATACACAGCAAACCACCAAAACATCTTTTAAACTTTTACAATATTGCTAGACGCCAGGCGTCCTTAGAACTACCAGCGCCATCAGAAACCTGCTTATACAAAAGAAAAACTATGCAAAGAAAAATTTATTACCACACAAGGCCCCTCTAAATACCGACCTCCAGGGCCCGTAGTCTAGTGGTTAGGATGCCGCCCTTACAAGGCACAATTTCCTAGGAGCGGCGGTGGTCCCGGGTTCGAATCCCGGCGGGCCCACTATTTATTAACATAGCCTATATGTTTCACTCTGGGAAGCGCCAACCATGCAGGAATACACGTTTAAACCCGTCCAAGGCATCCTTCTGAGCCCCTACACAGCCACTAGGCTTTTAGGGCTAAAAGGGAAAGGAGAGGTCCCGGTAAACGTAGGGCTCGACTCTGCCGTTGCGGAAAAAACCGGCGAAGGATACGTTATCAGCCTTGAGAACAACTCTTATACAATTGAGGAGAACATTTTAAGACGCATCGTCGACAGCGACAGGTTCCTGTATCTTGGCCCGGAAGGCGTCTACCTAGTTGAGCTCAGGGATAGTAACTACTACAAGCTGAAGTACCTAGGCGAGAAGACAGCCCCAACACTAGAGATAAACGGGGTACACATGCACAACATCTCTGGGACAACCCCTCTAGACGATGCACGCCTAAAAGTAAAGCTCTTGGGGGTCCAAAGAGGCGACACTGTATTGGACATCTGTACGGGCCTTGGCTACACGGCCATACAATCCCACAGCCGTGGCGCAGAAGTAACAACAATAGAGAAAGACATAAACGTCCTAAAAATAGCGGAACACAACCCGTACTCGAAAGCCCTAACCAACATAAAGATCCTACTAGGCGACGCGGCCCAAATAATCAAGCAACTGCCGGACGAGGCCTTTACAAAGATACTGCACGACCCACCAGTATTTGCATTCGCAGGACAACTCTACAGCGAAGAATTCTACAGGGAGATATACAGGGTTCTAGAGAGAGGGGGAACACTTTTCCACTACACAGGGGCCCCAGGCAAACACAGGGGAGTCAGCTTCCAGAAAGGAGTAGCAGAAAGACTCAGACGCGCAGGCTTCCAAGTCAAGAAAATAATAAGGGAATACGGGATACTCGCAGAAAAGCCATGAGGCTCAGCGAGGTTCGACTCCTCACAAATTCAGACCTCGCAAGGCTCACCATCGCCCATTAACAATACAAAAACCTGTTTATTGAGTTTTCGAGCCCCAGCGTTCCAAAGCTAAACATTCTATCCTCTGCATCTTTGCTATTCAGCCAAGTTAGAACTGCGAAACCCATTTAAAACTATGGCTTTACTATTATCTTCAAGGATAAACATTAAGGGAGGATAAATTGTCAACAAAAGTTAAAGAGAAAGAAAAAAACGTGAAAAAAGGATCAAAAGAGAAAAAGAAGGCAGCAGAAGCTTCAAAAGAAGAAGAGAAAGTAGTTCTACTCCCAGTACAGGACACATATAGGGTCATAGACGAATACTGGGTAGTAGAGCCCTTTGCAAAGGTAAAAATAGTCGAGATACCCGAGGCCGGAAACCAGCGCGCATACTTCGTAGAAGAAGTACAGCTCACAAAGACAGAGCAAAAAGCCCTCGAAAAACTCATAGACATACTAAGCGTCGAGCTCGAGCCCCCGGTATCCTTCGACCTAGAACTCAGACAACACATAATCTCCGAGGCCAGGCGCCTCGCAGAGAAGTACAGGAGCGTCGCCAGGGGCCTCTCAAAAGAAAGCTGGCAAAAAGTAATCTACTACATCGAGAGGGACCTCGTAGGCTACGGCCCAATAGAAGTACTCATACGCGACTACAAGCTGGAAGACATCAGCTGTGACGGCGTAGACCGAGCAATCCACGTGTGGCACCGCGACTACGAAAGCATACCCACAAACATAATCTTCAGGAGCAGGGACTACCTGAGAGAATTCATCGTCAAGCTGGCACACATGTCTGGAAAACACATCTCGGCCGCGTTCCCGATAGTAGACGCAATGCTCCCAGGCAGGCACAGGCTGGCGGCAACCTACGGAGAAGAAGTCTCGCCACGCGGAAGCACATTCACCATCAGAAAGTTCAGAGAAAAGCCAATGTCGATAGTCGAGATGGTCAACTCTGGAAACCTCGACTCCTGGAGCGCCGCATACCTCTGGCTAATGGTCGAGAACAGGATGACCGCAATGGTCATAGGGGCAACAGCCGCAGGAAAAACCACCCTCCTAAACGCAATCGCCAACTTCTTCAAGCCAGGCTTCAAAATAGTAACAATAGAGGAAACACCAGAGCTAAACCTCCCACACGAGAACTGGGTCCAGCTCGTAAGCAGGGAAAGCTACGGACTAGGCGAATCCAAGGTCGGAGAAATCTCACTCTACGACCTAGTCAGGGTCTCACTCAGGTACAGGCCAGACTACATCATCGTCGGCGAGGTCAGGGGAGAAGAAGCCTTCGTACTATTCCAAGCAATGTCGACCGGCCACGGAGGCATGTCTACAATGCACGCCGACTCCCTCGACAGGGCAGTAAAAAGGCTCACAAGCCCCCCAATGAACGTCTCCCCAACCTACATACCCTCGCTTAACATCGCCCTCCTCAGCGAGAGAACCCTCCTCCCAGACGGCAAGTTCGCAAGAAGAGTCAAACACATATGGGAAGTCGAAGACTACGAGAAATACAGGGAAATAGTCAGATGGGACCCAGTCAGAGACAAACACGTCATAATGTCTGAAAGCTACCACATACGCTTCCTCGCCGAGAAGACCGGAAAGAAAATAGAAGAACTATACGCCGAGATAGAGCGCAGGCGAGCCGTCCTAGAATGGCTAAGACTCAAAAAAGTCTTCGAAGTCAAAGACGTATTCACCGTGATCAACAGGTACTACATCTACCCAGAACAAGTCTACGAACAAGCAGAAAAAGAACTCACAGAAATGGGCGCAATGCCACAGCCCGTCAAAATAAAGCCCACAATAACAGTAGAAGTAGCCAAGCCCCCAGAAATCGCCAGGCCAATCGCGAGACTACCAGAACCCCGGCCAACGACAGACACAACCATAAACCCGGCGCCAAGAATAGCCACACCGCCCCCAGCCCAGCCAGCCCCACAGCCACCAACACCACCACAGCTCACAGTCGGAATAAGCCCAGAAGGAATAACCATACTCAGAGCAATCGCAACAATGGGCGGCGAAACAGACCACGAATCCCTCTTCAACTTCGTCAACCTACCCAAAGAACTATTCAGCAGAGCAATAAGCGAACTCAGCGGGAAAAGACTAATAGTCCCATCCCTCCTCTACGAAGGCGGAAAACCACTCATAGGCTACAAACTCACAGGCGACGGAGAAAAAATCCTAAAAACACTACAAACCTAACCCATCCACCAGCAAACCCCTTCAACATACATAAAAAGCTACAAACAAAAAAGATTAGTATCACTTAGCCGCGCGCTAAACAATAAATAATTTATATACATAAGCAGGAAGACCAAAACTTATTTATGAAGCTTCTCGATAGGAAGATTATTTTTAAATTTAGGCCACGGTAAACTCCCGGCAAATGATCACGATGCAGCTCAGAAGGAATTGAAGCTTGCTACTCTAAAAACCACTGCTTTCCAAGTTCTCTCGAATAGACACAGCTAAGAAAAGGCCTCGATAATTTACGTTAACAAGCCTCCCCACTACCACGAGGAAACTTGAAACACGGATCCGAAGACAACTGAAAGAGCTAAATTTTTATTCCGAGCCACGTGAATCCCCACGTGAATAGTCGAGACCTAGTAGCATTCGTAACAGGCATAAGCGGAAGCGGCAGATACGACCTACTAAAACAGCTCACAACCACAGCCCCCGACCTAAACATAATAGACGTAGGCACAAACATGTACCAGAAATCCCGCGAACTAGGAGTAGAAATCCCAGACGGAAAAATCCTCGACATGGACCCACTAGCACTCGAATACCTCCGCGCCGCCACATTCGAAGACATACTAAAAGAAGTCGAAAAAACCAGACAAAAAGGACAAGTAGCCGCAATAAGCACACACGTATGCTTCCGCTGGAAAAAACACCTACTCCACGCCTTCAACTTCCACTACGTAAACATGCTCTCCCCAGACGTCTACATAAACATAATCGACAACGCCCACTACATCTACGCCGCACTCGCCTCCTCAAACGCCTGGCGGGGAAAACTAACACTCAAAGAAATACTCGTATGGCGCGACGAAGAAGCCTTCATAACAAGACTACTAGCAGAATACCAGAGAAAACCATACTACGTATTCCCCAGACACGAAGACCCACAAATGCTCCAAAAAATACTCTACGACGTCGAACGAGCAAAGAAAACAGGCCAAAAACCAGCCCCAAAAGCCTACCTAAGCTACCCAATCACACACGTAAAAGGAGACCCCGAATTCATGAAACAAAAAGACGAAGTCAAACAACGCCTAAAACAAGCAGGAATAGTAGTATTCGACCCAATCTCGATAGAAGACTCCATACTAGTAGACATGGCATACGAGGCCGAAAAAAACGGCAAAGACACAGTAGAAATACCCACAGCCACCCAGACAGTACAGCTACCAATCAAGCAAATCTACGAGGCACTAGACGACATAAAAGACCAAATAGTCGCCAGAGACTACCAGCTCATAAACCAGTCAGACTTCATAGTCGTATACTACCCAACAACAGTCCTCTCCCCAGGAGTACTAAGCGAAATAAAATACGGCTACACCCACAACAAACACGTATACGCAATCTTCCCACACCAGTCCGCAAGCCCATTCTTCGAATACTACACAACCAAGATATTCAAAGACCTCGACACACTCATACAGCACCTCCAAGAAACACACACCACAGGCGAAAACAATGACTAGCCACAAAATAAGAGCCCTAACAATACACATCGACCAAGACCAGCCACCACAAACAATAGAAACCCTCCTCGCCCGCTTCGCCGAACAAGCAGAACAACTAGCCAAAAACACACAACTAGAAATATGGACCAAGCGCCTAACAACAAAACCAACAACACCAGACAAATTCGACAAAACAGCACAAACAATACACGAACTAGCAGAAAAATACCAAATAAACTACACAGCAGTCCCACAACTCAAACCACTACACCCCAAACAACTAGCAGACACAATGGCCACACTCCCAAGACTATACACAACAACACTATACACACCACAAAACACACAACTACTAGCCCAAACAATCCGCACACTCTCAGAACAATCCCCACTCACAGCCACCAGATACGCAGTAACCTACGGACAATTCGTCCAGACACCATACTTCCCAGCAACAGCAACACTCACACCAGGAACATCAATAAGCCTACTATACCCATCCCTCTACACCACACAAACACCACAACAACTACAAAAAACACTCACAGCCCTAGCACAAACAGCAAAACAAACACTCGACAACTTCCTAGGAATAGACATCTCCCTAAGCCCATGGCAAGACCAAAGCGTAGCCACAATAATCGAAAAACACTCAGGACAAACCCTAGCAGCACCAGGCACCATAACAGCAATCAAACAAATAAACAACCAACTAACACAACTAGCAAAACACCTCCCCACAATAGGCTACAACGAAACAATGCTACCACTAGCAGAAGACAACAGACTCAAAGAACTAGCAAGACTACAACAACTAAAACTCAGCCACCTAACCGCATACACAACATACTGCGTCCCAGGACTAGACATGGCCCCAATACCAGACACAACACAAGACAACATAATACACAACATACTCACAGACCTACACCACACACAAACAACCAAAAACAAACCACTAGGACTAAGACTCATCCTAGCCCCAGCAGACGAAGGACAAGACATCCACCTAGGACCATTCGGACCCACACCAGTACTCTCACCACTCCAATAACAAAAAACTTATAAAAAACCCCACAATAATACTAATAACAGGGGCGTCACCCCGCCCTGAAAGTCCACCCCGCGCGACCAAGGTATTCAGCTTCCCTCTCGAGCGCGCGGTGGGGAAGCCAGGTATCCCGCGGGGCACCCGCGCCCTGTGGCGTGGGCCCGAGTCATAACCCCGAGGACGGTGGTTCAAATGGGTGTATAATGGGTGACGCCCCCTCCTAATTACGTTTCTGGCTGGGGTGGGTTTTCCGCGAGCTCGAGTAGCCTGCGTAGCATTGGTGTTTTTGGCTGTAGGCCGTGTTTTTCTGCCAGTTGCTTTAATGCCATGCGCCATTCTGGGCTGTTTTCCGCCAGTTTTAGTATGTTTTGTCCCGTTATTTGTAGTATGTGGTAGCCGGTTTTCCACGTGTTTATCCGTGCCTGTATGCCGTTTTCTGCTAGGGCTTTTGCCAGTCTGTGTGCCTGGGCTGGGTCTTTGAATAGGGCTCGTGCCTGTAGGACTTGTTTGTCGTCGTAGTAGTTTAGCCAGAAGATGTGGCCTTGTAGGGTTGCGTATACTGGGTGCTGTTTTGGCTGTAGTCGTTTTATTGCTGTCCATTTTTCGCTTTCTAGGAGGTCTAGCAGTTTTCCGTAGCCTGTCTGGTACGCGGCTTGCAGGATTTGCTGTGCCAGGTCTTTTGGCTCGTATTTTTCTTCGTTTCCAATTTTGTACCTTAGGTCGTATTTGTGTCTCCTGCCGTCGCCGAGGTACCATGCCAGCATGCCGAGCGGGTGTTGGCTAGCTACTTGCTGTGCCTGTTTTTTGCCTTCACGGGTGGGCCACTGTTGTTCCCAGCTTTTGCTTGTTATGGTCCAAGCGAATGTTGGCTCAGTCATGTTTAGGTTTAAAGAACTGAGGTATATCCGAAGATAGCCGTAGCGCGCGACTGCCCATGCAAGTACTTGCCATGGCTGTGTCGTCCCCATTCGGGGTTCGTTCTGATCGCAACTTTCATCGCTAGCTCGCCATCCTGCCTGTAAGTAGTATAAGTCCTGGCTGGAGAGGTTTAGTATTTCTGGGAACTCGGCGTCGGCGCTCACCCTGTAGATTGGCAGTTTGAATAGCCATGTTTTTCTGCGTAGCTGTGCACTGACATACCACCTTTCCCCTTCTGGCATGACGTGTAGCGTCTTTTTGGCACGTGGTCCCAGCTCTACCTTGACGTTGCTGTTTTCTAGGGCTTTCAATAGTTTCTGTAGCTTTGTCTCTGCTTGCGGGTATGCCATGTCTAGTAGGCTGGCTAGTGTTTCTGTGAAGCCTCGCAATGTGTCTGCCTTGTCTGCTGGGAGACCTAGCCCGTGTATGAGGGTCTCAGTCGACTCGTAGAAGTATTTTTTCTGTCCGTTTACTAGGCTGTGTAGTTCCCTGTTTGCTAGCTGGGCTCTGGTGTATAGTTCTGCTAGGAGGTCGGTGGGGTCCGTCCGCCAGCCCTCGGGGCTAGCCGTCCCCATGTCCATAGCCTCTCACCCCGGATCCCTGGCTCCGGGGGCGCCCTGCTAGGGCGCGGAGGCATGGATCACGCTAGGCCCCAGGGAACCGGCGGGACGGGCACTTCTTTGCGTGTTAGGAGAGGTAGCGAATAATGGTGGATAAGAGGAAGTGTGGGTTTCGTGGGTTCATGTATGTCATAGATTCTTTGTTAAGCGATGTATGGTTGTGTGGTTTATGGCTGTTAGTGGTTGTCGTTGGCTGGCCCCTTTCCCCCTTCCCCTAGCCGCGCCTGCCAGGGTCTCCCGTGGCGAGGCGCGACCCTCATCGCCCAAGCCGTGCAGGGTCCCCCATACACGGCCAGGCATCGAAGCCGCCCCCTATCGTGGGGGCGCCACCCATATGAGGGTGGGGGCGGATCGGGGAAAGGGGGGAAGAAAAAGTGGAAAGGGGCCAGAAAAAAAGACTTGTTTTTTGGCGGACGGGCTTGCATACTGTAGGCTACTCGGCCCTCTGCGGGTCCCACCCCTAGCCATAGGCGTCCCCCCTACCCACGCCGAGCATACTACTCTTGGGGGTCATCCCTCGTGCTCGGCGTGTACACTTGGCCCCGAGGGGTGCATGTTGCCCAGGGGGCCCGAGACGAGTGCCGCTGGTCACACGCCCACGTGTGCGGGCTCGAGCGGCCAGACTCGAGAGAAAGTTACCGAATACATAAAACATGGAAAAAGGGAAAATCTTCACTGCGACCACCTTTTATGGCAAACGCACGCCGCTTTTTGTCAATGTTTTCCTTAAAGGAAGACTAAAAGGTGTTTATGAAGTTTCTCGACGGGAAGGTTATTTTGAAAAGAGATTACGGGAAAACTTCCCGACCCAAAACGGGGTATTTCGAGAAGCTTCCCAATTGGGAAGTTTCAGAAGCCTCCAATGTGTAAATTTGAGTGCTAGGGCAGTTTTGCTGGCTTCTTGCAGGAAAAAGCGTTAAACATATAAACCCCTCCTCGGTAAAACAACTCGGATGCAACTAAGAAAGAATTGAAAGAGCAACGAGCTGCGGGGTGCTCCCGAGCAACTGGACTGTGATGCAACTAAGAAAGAATTGAAAGGCTACTAGCACCGCGTCGGCGGGTAGGTCAACGCCCTCTGACCAGGATGCGGCTCAGAAAGAATTGAAGGATCAGGGTAACCTTCTCGGCTCGGCCCAGACCGCTCAGCTTAGATGCAACTCAGAAAGAATTGAAGGTTTGAGTATCCCTCGTTTTCTAGGTCGATGCCTATTGCGCGGGATGCAACTCAGAAAGAATTGAAGGTTCTTCGCTAACCTCAGCGTCAAGGCGTCAGCGATATCGGATGCAACTCAGAAAGAATTGAAGGGTCGAAGATAACCCAGACCATAGAGACCAAGGCGCTTAGGGATGCAACTCAGAAAGAATTGAAGGAGGGCCAGGCCCTCGGCCACCCCGAGCCAGAAGCCTTTTAGATGCAACTCAGAAAGAATTGAAGGCCTCTAGAAACAGCCTTGTCCATCTCTCTAATTGTTGCCAGATGCAACTCAGAAAGAATTGAAGGAAAGGTGTATCCATTAAATGTTGCATGAATCGGAAATTGTTGATGCAACTCAGAAAGAATTGAAAGTGCGTAAGGTGACCTGAGGAACCTATAGCTGTATCCATGCCTGTTTATCCTGGTTCAACTTAGAAAGAATTGTTGCTTCTTTGTTTTGTTCTGGATGAGCTTCGATGAGTGTCAGGTATGTGTGTTCCGTGTTTGGTGCGCGGTGCAGTCAGTTGTGTTAGGCGTTTTGAACATGTGCTAGGGATGGCACAAATGTAATACTTTTATCTTACAAATATTATCCCTGTGGTTATCTTTTTAGGATCATCCTTTAAACTAATACTGTTGAAAGGTAATGGTTGGTAAAGCTTTTTGCAAGGGTGTCTCTGCAAGGATAGCAAAAATCGGTAAGAGGAGCATGGAGCTTGTCCGGTGGCAACATGTTAGCTTAAGTGTCTTTGTTCTTGGGGCAATTATACAGTTTTATCTTTTCCTTAAAGAGGCGGGCCCGCTCGCTGTTCTTAGTTTCATGCTTGCACTTCTAATTTTAATTATAGAGATAGCTGGTAGAGTAATCATCAAGGAAAAAATAGAATTCAAGATTCCAGGTTCAATCATGAAATTGGCTGGTAAAATAATCCAAGGGTTACGAGTTTTACATGATTTTTTATTATTGATATCTGAGGGTCTCTTTCTCGGTGTCGTTTTGTTTGCTTTGTACGTGGTCTACGCGAATTTTGTGTATGTGTCGTTTGAGGTGCTTCACAGTCCCTATTTTGTGTCTGTTGATAAGGGGGGCGTGCTAGTCCTGGTCTTCACTGTAAATTATCTAGTTCCAGTTATCATTGCTGGCATCTTTGCGGGTCTCGCTAGACGCTATATAAGGGATTTACCTACCTTTGTCACTGTTTTACTGTTATCCATATTGTTGGTGTCCTACACGGGAGTGGTGATTCTTGGGCAGTGGCTTTATCCAGTCAAAGTAAAAGAGATGAAGAGCATTTACGGGACACGATGCACCTTGGAGAACGCGTGGAGCATTGCGAAAGCAACGCGGGCAAGTTTCACGTTCACATATAGGGTTAATGTTCCAAAGCCTAGACAGCTAATGATACCAGGTGACGACATTATAGCCATTGCCGATACTGGCACATGCGAGGACTTCGCGATTGAGCTGACTACCCTGCTAAGAGATGTCCTAGGTTGCGAGGCTAGAGTAGTTGCATTCATAGACTACGATCATGCCCTGCCAGAGGTCAAGATAGACGGCGTGTGGTACGTGCTAGATATAAGCTACACTACGCCGGCTGGACCAGTTAGGGCTGAAAACTACTGGAGGTACTTAGAGAACAACACCAGATACTCTCAAATAGTTGCCGAGGCGAAAGGCCTAGTAGACAGAGAGACAGGCAAAGACGTAAGCTCAGAGCATGGTTTTATGCTTAGAGGGTAATACTAAGTATGCCAAGGATTTTGACGTCACAGAAATTATTGGAACTACATACTCAATGCATTTAGCTTCTATATGTCGTGTTATACGGTGATTTTGGTAGCATTATGAGATTTGTGTTAAGGCTCCCTATGGTTAGCACGAGCAAGGATAATTACCGATACTTTTGATTAATGTCTAATTATATCCTGTTGTTTACTTTTGGCATTGCTGGTGAAATCTTTATAAGCCACTGAGTTTAATGTGTCTTGGATGTGTTTTATGAAGCACACTGAAGAGAGAAAAAGCGTTAAAAGGATTCAAGTAACATTTACAGAGCGCCAATGGAGTCTTATTGAGCGTTTGCGCGGCTTTATGGGTAATGAGGACGCCGAGATTGTGAGGAATATTGTCCTGGCTTGGCTTTCTGAAAAGTCTATTCTTTCTTCAACAGTAAAGGAAAAGGATTTACTGAGTGGGAATGACCGTGAACATTAAATGTATGTACACTTTTATGCCTCCTTTTAAAGATCAATGAATTTATGAGGTGAGGGTTGCGAAAATGAGGTACTATACCTTGGTGGACCTCTTTTGCGGTGCTGGCGGGTTGACTTTGGGATTCAAGCAAGCTGAGTACCAGGGCTATGGGTTTAAGGTCTTAGCTGCTGTAGACATTTGGAAAAGGGCATGCGAAACCTATAAGGCAAATCACCCCGAAGTTGAGGTTATCTGCGGCGATATTAGAGATAGGTCTGTTAAGGAGAAACTTTACAGCTTGACTGGAGGACGTGTAGACGTTATTATTGGTGGTCCGCCGTGTGAGGCGTTCAGCTTAGCTGGCAAGCGCGATCCAAGTGATCCCAGAGCTAAGCTTTTCTATGACTATGTGGAAGTGGTGGCAAGGCTTCAGCCTTACGTTTTTGTAATGGAGAACGTTAAAGGAATATTGACCATGCTTACCATTCGAGAAGACATAGACGAGGATGAAAAAAGAAGAGTTCTTGAAGCTTTAAATAAGTTGCTTGATCTTCAAAGTGTAGGTAGGAAAAGGCGGGCAGCCCCCCAGTATATAATTAGAGAAAATAATATTTTGGATCCTTATCAAAAAAAACTCGTCGAGTATGTGAAAAATTACTTGGTAACGGCTGTGGAAGCCATAAAGCAAGCTTTTGACAGGATCGGTTATGATGTTGAGTGGAAAATATTAAATGCCTTGGATTACGGTGTTCCTCAAGAAAGAGAAAGGGTAATTTTCATTGGCGCTAAAAGAAGTTTAGGGATAACTATAAGATTCCCAGAACCTACCCATGCTCCAAAGCCATTCATGAGTGCAGGTGGAAAGGTTATTGAGAAATATAGGACTTTGAGAGATGCAATTGGAGATTTACCTCCATTTGAGAAGAGAGTAGGAGATGAGGTTTATGAGGGCAACTTTTCGCCTATCTACATGTCCAGGAATAGGTACAAATCGTGGGATGAGCCTAGCTATATTATACTTGCAAGCGCTAGGCACATACCACTGCATCCAGACTCGCCTAGAATGATTCATGTAGGGAAAGATAAATGGGAGTTTGAAAACAACTCAGATAAGAAGCCGAGAAGATTAAGTGTATGGGAATGTGCCAGGATACAAACTTTCCCGGATGGATATAAATTCATTGGAAATGTTGTCGATAAATATGCTCTAATAGGAGACGCAGTGCCACCCTTGCTAGCAAAAAGGGTGGCTGAAGCTGTGCTAAAGTCTCTTGTAGAAGCAAGGATTCCACCTAGCCAATAATTGTGTAAGAATAATAGGCGCAATTTTCCCTGAGAGGACATATATCACACTTAGGTTTTTTTGTGCAGACAAGCGCGGAAAAGTCTATCATTCCCCAGTTGAAAAGTTTACATTCTCTTGGACTTTTTGGTGTTGCAATCTCTAATACCTTGGCTACTTCTTTTTCAGTCACCTGAGTGGGATAGAAGATAAATCTCTGAACGATTTTCTTGGTATTAACATCGATTAGGTAAGTAGGAATCTCGCAAGCAAACACTAAGGTGGCTCTTGCAATGTAGTCTCCTACGCCGGGAAGTGATAGTAGCTCCTTGTAGCTGCATGGAATTTGTCCTCCAAATTTTGCCACCAGAGTACCCGCAATGGCATTAAGTTGTTTCGCTCTCTGTCTCCATAAGCCGAGGGGTCTAAGTATTTCGGCTATTTCTTCTTCTTTTGCTTGTGCTAGAGCGTTAACAGTAGGAAATTTCTCAAAAAACTTATACCACACTTTTTTTACATGACCATAGTCTGTTTGCTGAAGAAGTTTCTCAGTTACAAGAACTACGTAGGGATCATTTGTTCTTCTCCAAGGAAAATCTCGCATGTGTTTATATACCCATTTTAAGATTTCTGATCTAAGGATTTTTGATTTTTCTTGCGCTAGCTTCCAATTCGAAGTGTTCATATACATTTTACCGATGAACTTCAGCAATTCTATCCATTTTTTTCTTTTATTTCGCTTCGAAGAGTATTGTATATTGCCTGATTGCTTCCGACCTCGTATCTCTCTCTATTCATAGGAGGAATATTCTTGTAAACTTTAAACGATACTTCTGTTGTCATGTGTAATTTCCCCGGCGAAGTTAACATATGATATCGTTTCATTTAAAATTAATCATTGGGAAGTCGTAATAAAGTAAATGGGCATACTTTTATAGAGAACTTTGAAAACGATAAATTTTTGTGGAACATGCTGTCATAGAAAAATCAAATATATTATGAGTCAGAAAATTTATATGCAAGTATATAAAAATTAACTGTGATGAATGTTTTTGAAAGTATAGCCGAGCAACTAGTAGTATACCTAAAAGATCGAAAGCATCCTGAAAAACCGCATATAGCTGTTTTAGGTCCTCTTCCATTTGCTCTTTATGAGAAGTTTTTGGAAGACTATAAGCTCCTTGACGATTCTAATAAAGTTGTTTCAGTTGATGAAGAGGAAGCAGAAGAAACTGAAGAAGAAGACGAAGGTCTTTCTAAATCTTTTCATGCATGGTACCTAACAGGATTTGAGTTTTCTAAAATAAGTCCTCTTACGTCTCATAAAGAGAGAAAAGTAAACTTAGGCTACAGTTTTGCCATTAGACTTGCCCCGCCCTGTCCAGATGACACTGAGGAAAACTTTGCTGATGTGAAGATTGAGTTTACGTTAATTAATGAAAATATAATCGATGTCACAGTGAAAATTAATAGAAAAGATATAAATTCGGTGTTCCAAAAGAATTTACGCAGGCAAATTTCTTGGAATAACAATAATAGAGTAGATATTGCGGTGGGACTACCTCTTGGCTCAAAGATCTATGCTAGACTTGAGCACTCACAGGGCAATCATTTATTCATTGATTTAAAAGACAGCTTTCCCGATATTGAAAAATATTTGGGCTCTAGGCAGGATAAAGATTTTAAGTTTTCTATAAATAAAACGGCTGCAAAGAATGGACAGGTTTCATCAAGAGATACAAAATACATCACGCTGCCGTGATCGGGATAAGTATTACGAGAGAGAAAAACTATGGAGAAACATATTTTCTAAAGAGCTTACTCATATGCCTCGGTGGCTATTTCGACAAGAAACAATACAATAACAAAATTGTAGAAAGAAAAAAACCGACAGTATACGTCTATGATAGCAATGGCTATAAATGGTCAATGGGACACCTATTTGAAGTAGAGGGTGAAGTTGCCTTCGAAGGATACAATGTTGAATGGAAATGGGACAAGTTTGGTCTCCAGGGAATTAATCCAATAAATTGTCTCCTCGCTGAAGACGACCAAGGAAACAGGTTTAAGTTTAGAGACTGGAATATAGCTAAAGAGCCTGTTTTTTCAATTGAAGCCTCTGAAGACGAAGTAAAAGAATCTCTAAGGAATCTAATTTATGAAGCCAAACAATTTATACGGTCGGGAGTTAAGCACGACGACATTGAAATAGTGGGTAGCGCTCTTCAATATTCCCTTGAGCAGTTAGGTATAAAAAAGTTATATAAGTACCAGGAAGCTGCCTTGAAGAAAATATCTCTAACACTTCTGGGTTTGAATACTGAAAAAAGACATTTTGCAATAGTTGCGAGGACCTCTGGCGGAAAAACCTATGCTTTTCTGCTTCCCTTAATTTTTGCCTCAGCTATTTATAAAGCCAAAGGTCACAAGGGCTGTAAAGCTATTCTATTTTATCCAACAAAGGCACTTGCAAATGATCAGGCCGACGAATTGGCTCATCTGCTCTGGTACTTTAATGATTATTTACGCAGGCAAAAACGGGAGGACCTTACAATTACAATGGGAATATTGCATGGAAATATAAAAAGCAGGTTTGCCAGCGGAGAAGATAAACCAGAAGTTACAATGATTAAATGTCCCATTCATGAACGCCCGCTCACACTTTACTTTGAAAGACAAGAAGAAAAATTTTCCTTGGAAAAATTGTCGTGCGACTATGAGGATTGCCCTGTGAATAGAGATAGTGATTGGGTGAATAAATGGATAAAACTAACAAGAGAGGCAATTTACTCCGAACCGCCTGATATTTTGTTAACAGATCAAGACATGATCAATGCTGTCTTGATGCGCAATCCCTCCGAATTAACCATTATAGGATACTCTAGTGTTAAAGTATGCAAAAAATGCGGGTCAACATATCCTGTTCAAAAAAGAAAATGCAGATGTGGGTCTACAGAGCTAATACCTATGCAGAAGCTAGGTCATCCGATCGCTATTGTTCTAGATGAAGCACATATGCTAAGGGGGAGTTTTGGGATACAAACATATTATTTATTGAAGAGACTTGAGCAGGCTATTAGAACTTATCACAACGAACTGCCAGATTGGAGACCTACCTATATTATCTCTAGCGCAACAATTCATAGTCCTAAAATGTTTGCAGCTAGTTTACTTGGAGAAGATGCTAAGTCAATAGAAGTATTCGAAGCTAATTACGATAAAGGTGTGAATGTTAAATCACAAAGAATATTTCTTTTCCTAATGCCCAAGACCTATGAGATGCAGGCTACATGTATAAGAGCTATAGGTAAACTTTATGATTTAGCAAAGGAGAAAAAACCACAAACAATTGTTTTCGTCAATTCACTAGCGGAAAGTAATGAACTATGGCGCGGGCTAAATGATGAGATTGCAAACATACAGGGTATAAGGGTAGGCGGTCATACAACTGATTACGAACAAGACAGAATAAGGATAGAGCAAGATTTCAGCAAAAAAGTGTACCAGGTGCTGGTAGCGACAAAGACTCTTGAAGTAGGCGTAGATTATGGCTCACTTGATGTAGCTGTTATTCATGGGATGCCGTTTTATATTTCAGATTTCACGCAGCGTATTGGGCGGGCGGGTCGGAACAGGGATGCGTTAATTATTGTTATATTTGACCCACAAACACCCATAGATTACTATTACTATCAAAACTATAGACTTCTATGCGACCCGGCTTTAAGAAGCGATGCAATGTCCTTGGAAAGTTATACAATAAAGTCCAACAATCAAGAAGCTATACGCAGAACAATAACAAGGGCAATCTTTGATTATTTGTCGGTAGCCTCAGAGAAGATTAACATAGGAAAACTATATGATGAAGAGTCGGCAGTAGACGATCAAGTCTTAACACGTCTTAAAGCTGTTCTATTTGACGAAAGAGACTCGCTACATTTAAAGATGATAAACCATATTCAAGGAGTTATAGGGTCATTAGACAATAATCTTTTTGAAGATGCTTTGCGCGAGGCTATAGATCGCATTAGCCAGTCAATAGGTCCTTTCGAAAAATCTACTAAAATCGAAAGTATTTTGAAAAAAATCGACAACATCTATCAAATTTACAACCTCAGGCATGCCGAAAAAGCCGTTTTATTCAAATTTAGTCCCTCATTTGGCTCGGCATCTGACACGAGACCGAGAGAATTGTCCACGGCAATCAGGCGAGCAAGTAGGGGGCAAGTCATTTCTTTTAGGGGTATATTCTACGTTGTGAAAATGATTGAAGGAAATACCGTAAATATAAAGTCTTTTCTAGAAGATGGGTGAGGGTCTTGTCACAAGATATCAATTATAGTCTTCTTGATGAGCTCGCAAGAGAACTTGACAGACTTAAAAGCGAGATGTACCAGTTGAGCACAGTATTTGACCTTTTAGCTCGCCAAGTGAGGGGAAAAAAGGTAAAAGTAATAATGCCTGAAAACGTTTTAGCTGAATTAGAAAATAACCTAATTTCTTTAAGGTATTTTTGGTGCTCTAAATGTGGCAAAATATATAGAGATGATGAGGTACCCAAAAACTTCAAGTGTGATTGTGGGGGTAAAATTATTCAGGCCTATATTGCCGCCCCTAAGTTCCTAACCCCTCCAAATAGATATTTTCAAGTTTCTAACTTCTCTACTTATTATAGGAGAAGTGAAGAGTATTTATTTATTCCTGTTGCAAAATTTGTTAACGCATACTGCGACGTTGACAGAAAAAACAAAGTATTGAAACGCATTGTTCGAATTAGTACTGAGAGACCTGTTAGCTCGCTAATTTATGCATGTCCAGACGTGAATCGAAGTTCAAAATGTCCATGGAAACTACAGCTACCGCTTGGTTCAACTCAGATAAATGTATGTGGCAAGGGGAGAGGTAATTCTTCTACTAGCGTTCCATATGCAATTGTCCGTCCTCCCAGGAGAGAAAACACGATTTATAGAATTGTCCCACCAAGCGAGTCCCTTACTAAGCCTTTTTCGATCAACCTGTTTAAGACACTTGATAATGATAAAATTGAAATAAATTTTCCTAAGGAAAGCATGCCAGGAATAATAGATATAGCTTTTACCAAGGCAAAAGTATACCAGTTAACTCTTTTCCTGTTGGCAGGTACTCCTTACGCCGGAAAAAGGGAGCGCATTCCTATAGTCTCTATTGGGAATGATAATGCCATTGAAGTTATTGGGAGAAAAATTGAAACAGAAGGATTACTTATAAATTTGGATCCATCAAAAGTAAAGGAAACTCAAGAAAGTCTTCAGAAAATGGGTTTTTCATCGCGTGACGCAACCCCTACCGTAATAACCCATACATTGGCGCATCTATTCCTCATAACAGCTCCACTTATTGCTGGTTTAAGTGAGCATGAATTTGGCGAAGCTATTAAAGTAGATCAAGAAAGGGACATATACCAAGTTCTAATCTACGACAATTCTCCAGGCGGCATAGGTGGTGTAAGAAGTTTAATTGAGAAGGATAATACTCTAAAAATAGATTATATAGCCTTGGTTGGCAAGAGAACTGAATGTCCTCGTTCATGCAATCTGGCATGCAAGGCGTGCCTGTTCTCCGCAAACTGTATGTGGCTAAACTATGTTCTCAATCGTTTCTCATTGAATTTTATAATTGACAAGAAAAGGTTGGCACATTATGTCGTTTAAAAATAATTGCGCCCCAGAAATGAAAGAAAAAATTCTTTCAATCTTAAGGGAGAGTCCCAAGAGTGTTCCGGAGATAAAGAAGCAATTCCCAGATGAAGTTAGCATATCCCAGATAATTAAATGTCTATTAGAGCTGCGAAGGATAGGACTTGTAAAGGCAGTAAAAGATGAGTTTTTTGATGAGACACGACCTTTGACAACCACCCTTTGGGCAGTTAATGAGGATAAAGACCTAATGCAAAAGTTTATTTCGAGTCCTGATGTATCCATTATCTTGTCGGGAGCTTTAAAAGAAGACTTAGGAAAATCTTTTGAAAGTTTTCCATCCTTTTTTGACGCCATAGGAGAAATAATATTAAGCGCTGAAAGAGAATTAAATATTGCTGTGCCTTATATCGATTCAACCTTCACAGGTCTTCTCTCAAACTATAAAGCATTTATACGGAATATCCCTAATCTAAGGATATTAACGGAATTCAAAAAAGAGAACATAGGTAGTTTGCAACGCTTAAAGAATTCTCTTTTTCCTAATCTTGAGTATAAAGTGATTGGTCAATATGGTTTAATAAAATATGGTCAAAAAACAATTTATACAAAAATTCGAGGCATTCATTTAAAAATGATTATAACAGAAAACATGGCTATGATAGGAAGCTTCAATATGACAGAAGTCCATTTCTTGTCAAATTATGATATAGCGGTTCTTTTCAAAGGTGAAATAGTTAATCAGTTATTGCGACTTTTCCAACAAATATGGAATCTGGCTAAACAACCCTCTGTGAGCATACATGCTGGATGAGTATTTCTACCCAATACCGTTTGCAATTGCTTTGTCAGACCTCTATAATATCATTATTCACGTAAGAGAGTATTCGAGGTATAGTAGAGAATTTCTCTCTTTTCTTGACTCTTTCGAAAGTTACGAGAACCAAGATGTATGGAAGAAGACTCGCAGATTAAAAAAATTACTAAGCAGTCATCCACTTATGGGAAGAATACTGGAAGATATGTATAATCAATGCGCCGAAGATGTAAGATTTCAAAAGAGAATCAGCGATGAAATAAGAAAAGACCCACTAAAATTACTTGAATACTCTCAAGGACGCGAAAAATCAGGTATTGCAGAAATTATACCCCCATGCGGTAAAAAAATTAATGAAATGGAATTTAAAGGGATATACGCATACTTTGAAGGTAATAGAGCGCACTTAATTTTGTACAGCATGGCTCTACAGAAACCTGTATACATACGTGTCCCTTCATCTTATTTTCAGGAATATTTGAACTCTACATCTGGAAATCTAATAATCGGAGCACAGCTCACCTTAAAACAGATAATCCTCTATGAACCTTTTCTAAGAATAAGACCGTCTAGAAAGATTAAAATCAATATCAGCCGTGTCCCTAAAGATTGGCTATCAATCAAATCAGCCCTGGATGAAATGGAAGGGCTTTATGCAACTCCTAACTTTGTATCAAAACTGTTACTAGGCAAAATTAGCATGGATCCAAAATATTTAATTCCAATCCCAAGATATAACTATCAATACGTTTTTCCCGGCGACTTTGTTGTTCCGGTAATCACTCATGTGAAGATTGCAGAAAAGGTGTTTATCTCTCAAATAAAATTAAGAATTGGAGATTCCGAAGTAATTGGAGGCTGTCCACATGACGCTAAGATATTTTTTGGTAATTCTAACAGCTATGAAGCTCTTCTCCTTGTGAGACCTTTTTCAAAAAGAATTTCAATCATTGCAATGGCACCTGCGGACATACTTAATTATAAAGAAAGCTTAGACCAAAAATGGAACAATATTCTTCCAAGATTTGAGGATATTAAAATGGAGTCACTAAATAGCATGTCCCTAACAGTCGATAATATCGATGAGGCTTTAAAAATTGTAAACCAATACAGAAGATATATGCTTGAGACTCTTAAAAACGTATACACTCAAACTCAAATGAAAAAAATTAAAAAAACTTTACGTGATATGCTTCTGAGAATGATATTTGTCTATAACGAAGTATCTACTTTCAAAACCTATGAGGAATATCGAAAAGCTCTTGAAAGCGATAAAAATGTTCTTCAAGACATTATCAGCGGCAAGGGATACATTTATGCGGCACTGTCGTATATATTAAGTAGAAAAAAATCTATTAAATTATTGAAACCTAAGTATCTTCGTTTTATCTTGTAGGTAACACGGGTTATAATAAAATGCTAGTCTTAGTAAAATCAAACAGTTTGTTTTGTCTAAAAGGTTCTTTTGTTTCCACCTTTTATTTTTGTTGCTTGTGTTTTTGGTATGGCGGTGTGGTTTGGTGTTGATGCTGTTGCTGGGGAGATGTGGCTTGGGCCTGTTTTTGCTTCTGGGGTTAGGAGGCTTGGTGTGGCTAATTTTGGTAGGGGCTTGCTGATAGGGGTGGGGGAGAGGGATGCGGGGGTCTTTGAGGAGGTTGCTGTCGGCGCTGGGTGGAGGGTTTGGCGTGTTGAGCCCGTGTTTCCCGAGGCTCGTTTTTTGAGGATTCGTGTGCCTGTTGCTGTGCCTCTTAGGGGCCACGTGGGCCTCGTGCTGTATAGGCGTGACGCTACTAAGTTCTATGAGGGGCTTCAGAGGGCGTATAGGTACGGGTTGCCGAGCGCATTTGAGCCGTATGTTTCGAGCGCCCTGCTGTATGGCTCTGTGTATAGGGGCTACGCGGTGGTCTTTGGGAAGGGTAGCAGGGGGCTGGCCGAGAAGTTTTCGAGGCTGAAGGCGCCCCTGCTTGCCAGGGTTTCGTGGCTTGACCCGCTGTACGTGTTTACGCCGCTGGACGTGGATATTGCTACGCGTGGCCTGGTTTCTGGCGGCTATACTGGCGAGGCTGTCGGGGCAGTGGAGATCCCTGTTTTTCACGGCTACAGCCTGAGGCTTCGGGAGGGCTCGGACAACAGCCTCACGATTATCGGGGCTCCAGGGACTGGGAAGAGTAGCTTCCTGGACTACCTGCTGAGCAGGCTCGAGGGCTGGAACGTGCTCGTCTTGGACGTCACGGGCGAGCACAGGCTCCTCGAGAGGCACGGCTACAGGGTCCTCGAGGCAGGGGTAGACCTCTTCATCAACCCCCTCGCTATGGGCGTAGACGTCGCCTACTCTGTCATATTGGGCGTCATAGAGGCAACGTGGAAGGAAAAGGCTTCGCCAATAGTCGCCTACACGCTCTACACGGCTCTCCAGAAGAGCGGGACACTCTTGGACGCCTACAGCCACGTCGAGAAGCTGCTGTCCTCTTCCAGGCAGGAGGACGAGCGGGCGGCCGCGGGCGCCCTCATCAGGAGGCTTAGGCCCATGATCCACCCAGCCCTCCTCGGCCACGGCGACCTGCCCAGGGGGAGGACAGTGGTCGACCTCAGCCCGCTGCCAGAGGAGGCGAAGAACATCTTCAGCCTATCGGCGCTCTACCTGGCATACTTCTCCGCCGTGAGGGGAGGCTGGAGCGGGATAATCGTCCTAGACGAGGCAGACAGGCTGGGAGACACAGAGGTCGCAAACAGGATAGCAGACGAGCTCAGAAAGTACAACGTCTCGATATGGGCCGTTGGCCACAGCCTCGCCAGAGTAGCCAGGAAGCTCGCGGACGCAGGCACACTCATGGTCTTCGCGACAAACGACCCAGACAACCTCGAGACACTGGCCACAGTCACGGGCTGGAGGGACGCCGGCCTCCTCGGAAAGCTCGCCTACGGCCAGGCACTAGTAGTCAGGAGGGGGCTCCAGCCCGTCATAGCGAGCCTCTACATACCCGCAGAGTTCAGGAGCCGCAGCGCAAACGTTAACCCGTGCCTCAGGTTCGAGGACACTGCTAGGCGCCACGGCGCCGACCCCCTAGAGCTCATGAAGCTATACGTCGAGCTCTTCCCACATAGACACGTCGTCCCCAGGATCCTCGAGGGCGGAGCCGTGCCACGCCAAGAATTCGAAGCATTCAGGCAAAAAGCAGGCAAAACACCCAGACAAACACTAGAAGCATTGGCAGAGATCTACACATGCCTAGAAAACAGAGAAAAACAGACAAGCACGCCCTAGCTACCCCTAATTGTCCTTGTAGCGACACTGTCACCTTGCCAAGTTAACATGGATAAGTTTTTGTCAACTATTTCCCTATGTGCAAACTAAAAGTTGTTTATGAAGTTTCTCATTGGGAAGCTTATTTTAAATTTAGGTTTACGGGAAAACGTCCCGACCCAAAACGGGGTGTTTCGGGAAGCTTCCCTATAGGGAAGTTTCAGAAGTTTCCAATGTGTAAATTTGTGTGCTAGGGCAGTTTTGCAGACTTCTTGAAGGAAAAAGCATTAAACATATAAACCATGCCCGAGTAAAACATTTCGGATGCAACTCAGAAAGAATTGAAGGACAGCTGTGTGAAGCTTCGCTTGCACCTCGGAGCCAGTAAGATGCAACTCAGAAAGAATTGAAGGAAATGGGCAGATTAAGTATGCTAGGGCTGACATTGAGATGCAACTCAGAAAGAATTGAAGGAGAAATAAATGGATACAAGATAATTTTCAACACCTTGGATGCAACTCAGAAAGAATTGAAGGTTATCCATTCATAAATAAAGCTGCGCAGCTGTGTTAGAGATGCAACTCAGAAAGAATTGAAGGTCCCCTTCGTCTCTGCGACCGCGAGGATGCTGGAGAGGGATGCAACTCAGAAAGAATTGAAGGACCATAAAGTGCCATTGAAACCTGGTCGGCAACGTAGAAGATGCAACTCAGAAAGAATTGAAGGAGGTGTGGAAGGGGCCGTGATAGTCTCTTCCATCATACAGTGATGCAACTCAGAAAGAATTGAAGGATAATGTATATTTGGGGCTGGTCCTCCCCTGCCCCGGCTGATGCAACTCAGAAAGAATTGAAGGACTAAAAGCAATTACGGCAGAAATAGAGGACATCAAGCAAGCCGATGCAACTCAGAAAGAATTGAAGGCAATGCTTCCATATGTGAAAAGTTGGCTTACGGTATAATATGATGCAACTCAGAAAGAATTGAAGGGCGTATTGTAGAGCCTTGTCTAAGTCCTCTTGCGTGATATACCAAGATGCAACTCAGAAAGAATTGAAGGAACTTTTTCCTGATCGCCCTTGTCCTCGGCCTCATAATCGAGGATGCAACTCAGAAAGAATTGAAGGCGATGCAGAAATCACTGCGGGACAGGGACATCGAAGAACTCGCGATGCAACTAAGAAAGAATTGAAGGATTTGTAGTTCAGAAGAAAGTACTCGAATTTTCTAGGATTTCCGGATGCAACTTAGAAAGAATTGAAGGATTGAATTTGTTGAGGTAACAATAACATCGATTGACACCCTAGATGCAACTAAGAAAAAATTGAAGGATTGTTATCATGATGGCGATTGCGGCCTGTATTAGCTGTAGATGCAACTTAGAAAGAATTGAAGGCTCTACCGCTGCCCTTTGAAAACATTTGCTCAATGTATTGGGATGCAACTGAGAAAGAATTGAAATTAAAGTCTTGGTTTTTGTGTAAGTTTTGGGGTGGTTTTATTTGGTTTTTTGTTTGTGTTTGTTCTTTCGGTTTTTTGTTGCTGTTTGTCCGTCGCATTTGTTTAGTATTCCTGTGGTTGCCTCGATTAGTATGTTCTCTGTTTTGTATGTTCCTATGCGGAGAAGGTTGTTTCTTAGGTTTGGTAGTACTCCTAAGTCTATTGGGTTCTTGTTTAGGGTTTTTGCCGTGGTGTCTAGGATTTTTGATGCGATGGGGGTTTTGATGAATTGTTTTGCGTTGTTTGCAAGTGTGTTGATTTGTTTTAGGCATTCGTCTCCGATTGATATTGTTGGGCGGATTGGTTTGAGGACGCTGTATTCGCTTGTGATCTGTGAGTAGTGGTGTAGTAGTACTGGTAGGACAACTAGTGCCAGGAAGATATGTCTCGCCTCGAGCTGCGTATTTTTTCCAGCTAGGAGTTGGTTGAGGGTGTCCTCTATGTTGTCTGGGCTTAGGTCGAGGTCGATGGTGTTGTACCCGATCCTGAGGGCTATCATCGCGGAGGTTACATAGTGATGTGGGAAATCTGTGCACTCTGTCTTGCATTTTTCCTGTGTTTCTTTTTCTGCTTTTCCTAGGTCGTGGAGGAGGCCTGCTATGAGAACTAGGTCTCCGGCTGTTTCCTCGTCGATACCGTAGAGCCTCCATATTTTTCTTTTTAGGCCGATGAATTCCCAGGAGTTTTTAATGCATTGGGCAACCTCGAGTGAGTGTTTGTGGAGAGTTTCTTCTATTGGTGGTTTTCTATATGCGTAGCACATCTTCTTTTACCCCTAGGTTTTTCTCGTAACAGTTAGTTTTAAGCAGGAAGACTGTTCCAACAAAGTTGTATTTTGTTTCTGGGTCGGCTAGTGTTTTTTGGAGGTTATGGAAGTATTTGTCGAGGCTGATTTCTTCTCTTTGCCGGTATAGCTCTTCTATTGGAGATATCTTCCTAAGTGTAGCTTTTTCCCGTGTCCCCAGCGCCACATACAGACCGTCTATGCAGCCCCTAGAAGCTAGAAGCCTGAGCTTGTTTAGAGAGGTTACAAAGCTATCCTTGTTTAGATTTACTCTTCTGCCAGCTCCGTTGAGAAGCTCTGGATCCGCAACAACGACTTCTGCAAGAAATGTCCGCACCAGCCCGTATCCATGGTTTCTCACAATTTCTCCGATGGATCTGCTGGAGATGAGGAGAGGAGAGGCTAGGGTCTCCAGGCTCCTTTTCAGCTTCGTGTTTATTTCTGGGATACCTGTTTCCCGTAGGAGCGGCCCGTAGCCCAGATAACTGTCTGTGTCGTAGGGCAGTCTCCAGCATATCTGTTTTTGCTGGTTTTCTGCATTTTCAAGGAGCCCTTTGATCCTTGAATCGAGGTGCTTGTTTTCGAGGATAAAGACATGTGCTTTGTTTTCCTTGCATCTTTCAATTTTTCTGCATACTCGGCCTGTTCTCTGGATTACAGAGGAGGCTCTGCTGGCATCTGTAATTAATGCATTGAAACTTATGTCTACGCCTGCCTCCACGATGCTTGTAGCTACGAGTATCCTCGTCTTTTCGTCTCGGATGCTTTCTAGGGCTCTGCTTCTATCTTCCCTGGTCATGAGGCTATGTAAAAGTACTATTTCATCATCATTTAGCTCAAGCGATTCTTTTAGTTCTTTGAAGGTTTTTATTGCTTCTCTTATTGTATCCCGTGCTATAAAAACAGTCATTCCTGTATCGATGAGTTCCTTGACTTTTTCTTTTAGGTTATCCTCTCGGAGAAGACTAGAGAACCATTGGATAGATGTAACGTTTTCTTCGAATTCTTTGTCGTGGACAAGAGTCAGGTGCCCGTCGCTTTTATCGGTCTTGTCAAGCTTTACAATTTTTGCTTCTTGTAGGGTTTCTAGAAGGTGTCGCTCCGAGTTTTCACTGAGTGTGGCGCTTGCAACAATAATTGGTGTTTGGGCTGCTACCAGCATCCTGAGAAGCTCGTTAAATGTTGTGAATAGGTTGCTTTCTTCGTCTTCCTTCTCCTCGTAGATCATGTGTGCCTCGTCGAAATATGTTGCACTTACGAAAATCCTAGTTCTGGGGATAGCATAGTGTTTCCTGTAGCTAAAAATCTCTGTAACTGGGACACGGAAGGCGTTATATGCAAGAGAGTCGAGTGTAGTTATGACGTATCTAGCATCGAATAGTGGTTCTTTTTTCAGGACGTCTTTCACTTCTACGAGTTCATCGCTTTCCTGGTTTGAAAGCAGGTGTTCACCCATTTGGTAAGCTATGTCTTTGATGCCGATATTGACGGCTGAAAGCGACTCTTTAACTTCTCTGAGAACAGTTCCACTTTTCCTACAATAGTTTCTCAGGGCTTCACTCGACGAGAAAGCGTTTATCATGAGACAGAGATAAACGTCTTCTACTATGGCTCTAAGCGGTAAAGAATGTATAAAACTGTGGCACCAGCCACTCTCAATGAGGATCCTAGCCATCAGTGGTGCTGCGGTGCTTTTGCCATAAGCGGTTGGCGCCTCAATAATTATTCTCGGCGGTTTAGAGGTGTTAGCATCATTTTTTAAGATCTCAGCTGCTTTTTCGATTAGGGGTCTCAACTGTTGCGCCTCCTAGACCCTTACCTGTAACAATTTGTCAAAAATGTCTCTCCATGTGTCGCCATAGTTCCTGTGGAGGTCATTTCGAATGTTCTCTGACGTGAGGCTTCTGAGAGCTTTGTAAATCTCTTCTGTCGTCTTTAGTGAGTTGTATACGATTATCGCCCTGGCTAGGTCTTCAACGAAGTTTCTTGCGGGTCCACTGTTTTTTGGATATTTGGAAAACATTGAGTAGAGGGGTGAGGCTAATCCCATTCGTGAAATATCTAAAGCTATACCGCTGGGACTAAGGATTTCAAAAGCCTTGACCATTGCCTTTTTGCCTCCATTACGCATTGAAAGCCTGAGAAACTCTAGATTTATTGGTGAGCGTTGCACGTTTTCATATAGATTTCTCCCGTATATCAGCACAAGGACGGAGGCTACTCCCACTAGCACACTTGCCCTACTACCCTCATTATTAAGAACAGATCTAACGACGGTTTTTATCATTCCACTTAATTTCCTATAATCAATAGCGCCTGGGTTAGGTACTTCGATAAATGTGTATCCCCATTCCTGTTCGACACCCCTCCTAACAGTATAGGTATGAGTGATGTCGGCTCCAATCACTGCTAGGCCATGTAGTCGGTCCTCGATCTTTATAACCTCTCTTTTTAGGAACTTCTGGGTTATTTGAGGATTGAAGGTTTTTATGTATTCGATGAATTCTAGCGAGAGTGCTGGTTTAAGGCTCATGGATGAAGGATTTTCGTTGCATATGAGGTCTGGACATTTACATACGTCATAAAGGCTTTTTGTTTTTATGTCATTACCTGTCAAGGGCAGGGGAATTCTGCTACATGCTCTCTCTTTGTCGGCCTCTTTTAGACTTTCAACATAATTTTTGGCTTGTGCACAAAGGTCGCTAAGAGATTCTTTTATGTCGCGGTCAAGTCTCTGGTTGATTAGATAGGTTGTAGCTGCGTCAGCAAACCATGTTACAATAAAGCCTCGGTATGCATCGATGTTTTCAAGGCTTATTACTACTTGTCCAGAAGTTTTCTTTGGTGGCATTATGTTTTTCCCTCGAGTAACATTCTAGGTATGGGTATCTCGAAGTCTTCTATCTTTATCAGGGCTCCGTTCGTTTTGAGTTCGCCAATAATCGGTTCAAACCCGTTATTTACAATATAATCTTCCATTACGGGTGAAACAGTTGTACCAAAGTTTTCTTTGACAAGTTTAGGCATAGATATAACTTGTCCCCTCTGTACAACTGCTATGTCTTTTGGGAAGTAAAAGAAGGTTTCAAAAGTTCCCATTTCCTTGTACTTAACGGTTTTCTCTAGTTCCTCGTAGCATACATCTTCGACGCTTACAATTCCCTCTTTTTTTCCAATTCTCACAATACCGTAAGCGTAATCTATCAAGCTCTTTTCGGTGACAATGTACAAGACGTAAAGTTTGTCATCAGCGAAACGGCTTAAGCCTCGTGCCCCTACGCTATACGCAAGCGACATGTCGTTCCATCTAATCTTTTTCTGATACATCAATTGGAAAATTCGCTCAACTTCGCGGGTTCGGACCCACCCATCTGTTCCAGCGGAAGCGTACGGAACCATGTCTAAGATCTTTACTGCCGGCGAAAACGAGCCCTCAACGGTCTCTTTTGCTTCTCGGAGTCTAAGGAATGGGTATGCAAGGGCGCCCACAAGCGTTGTAGGGGGTGGAAGAGGATAATGTGGTGATGGTACAGGTGCAAGTGGATAGTTGACTGTGATGCCTCCAGGAGCTCTTAGCTTAACGAGCACTGCATATTTCATTTGTAGTGCCCTAATCTCTTTTTTGCTTTGGCAGAAGGTTCTTTGTTTTCTGGAGGGCCTTTTCTAGCATCTCAGTCATGGTATCTGCTTTTTCGACGTTTTGTTTGCTCGATGTGCATGAGTCTAGCCGTTCTTTGTCCATGTACACGATATGGATTTCCTCTTTTAATTGATTCAAAGCGTCTAAATATTTCTCCGCCCTGGCTATAGTATCGCAGATGTAATTTGTTCCTCCGGGATAGACACGCGGCGGACTAACAGAGAATGGGATCGGGTTTGATATAGCCGCTATGCCCCCGACCACTTCTTCTATTGGTAGGTATCTCGCCTTCTTTGCCCCGAAACCGGAGCTTTCGAGAAGGACAGAAATCCCCTTAAATGCCACCTCTAAACGCGTCTCTCTGTCTTCTGTAAATTCACCATTCTCGAGCTTGCCTATCCTTGACGCATCGATGCCTATCATCAGCATGTATATGGCTGTTCCGCTCTCTATACTGAAGGGCTGGTGTTGCTGGGTCGAGAAGTCGTATCTTACGTGGAACTGGGACTCTACCATGGCTTTAGCACTCTCTACATCGGGCACCATGTAACTGAACATCACCGGCGAAGTTCTCCGGATACCAAGGTCTGGAACCATAAAGCCAGTAATGTCCTCCACGATACAGCTTTCCACTATTTTGTCATGTGTTAAGTCTTTGTCCTTGCTTGTTCCGTGTTTAGTGAAGCCTCCCCGCGTCTCGTATGCTTTACATTCCTCACATACCTTCAATTTATAAAAATTACCCAACTCGACTAGTGCCCTCATATATCCGTTGGCGATAGACTGTCCAGAGATTGCGGGAGCAGTAAGAATCTTGTAACGTATGCTACCGTCCTTATTTACTTTTTTGAGAATGGAAACTGTTCTATGACGTGTATAGGCGCCTAGAGCCTCAACCATGTTAAGAGCTTCTACTTCGACTCTAAGCCTTAAACCAATAGATACGAATACCATTACTTTTCACCCCCAGATGAACTTACTTCCATTTGCAGGCCCCTTGTCAAGGCTTTAATTGCTATTTCTCGTGCTAGCCCGATTCTCTTTTCCACAGCCCTCAAAAAGTCCTGAACCTCACCCTCGCTGGGAACGTATATCTTCACTCCTCGTTTAAGCTCTGTAGACGCATACCTCAACGCCTCATATACCGCAAGTCTAACCGTATCAAGGTCTGTAGCTCTCGCCATTCTGTCGACGGGACCATATACTCTTTCCTTGACAAGATAGGCGAAAATATTAACGAGCCCCTCGTATCTCTGGTCTAGTTGACTATAATCTGCTTTTTGCATCAAAACATGGTTAGATAAAGAATTATTTATCTTTTCCTATAGGTATATATACAAACATCCCATCGTGAAAAAGGATTTTCCTAGAAAGATCCAATCATGTTGTAAGCATAATGCTAGAGAAAAAGGAGTTTTTCCCTGTTTTTCTTGGGAAAACTAGTGTTAAAATGCGCTAGAGGTTATAATATAATTCCATTTCGACTTATTGGTTTTGAAAAATGTGAAGTTTTAAATTATTCCCTTTTATAAACGGGATAAGTTAAAATAGCTGATATGCGAATGGAAAGTGTGGAGCGTAGGTCGTTTGTGTTTAGTCTTGGTTTTCACGAGGACTTTGTTATTAGGAGGCTTAGTCGTCTAGCCGCGAGGGGCGGCGAGGACATTGTCTTGTTTACTGGTAGCCCAGTTGTTGCGGGGACTAGGAGGGCTCATGCGAGCCTGATTGAGTACTGTACAAGGGTAGGCTTGAATACGCCTCGACTAGTAGAGTTGCCTCTCTCCGATTCTTCGCTGGCTGTTTCCAGGGCTAGGAGCGTTATTAACGGTCTCTATGAGCCAATCATTGCCGACCTGGGCGGAGGGATGAGGGCTGTCATTGTGGCTGTGCTTATCGCTCTCTTTACATCTGGCAAGGTTTTCGAGCTATACGTGTCGTCTGAGAGCGGGGAGGCCGAAGAGCTCCATATTCCTTCTGGAATTGCCAGGGCTTTTTCGTCCCTGAGCAAAGAGAAAAGGGATATATTGGAATTTATTGCAAAGAACGAGTACTCCAACGCGGATACTATTGCTTATAGGCTCGGCAAGTCCTCTAAGACTGTGAGGAACCACTTGGCTGATCTCAAGAAGATGGGTCTGGTAGTGTCTCATGGGAGGAAGGGCGGGCTGAAGCTGACTAGCTGGGGAAAAGCAATTCTGGGCCTCAACGAGTAAAATGTCCCTGCTATAATTAGGAATTTGTATTCTAGAGCCGTAAGAACCAATATTAGATTACAGTTGTTCCTCTATCCATGGGGAAACAACATGAGTGTGGGCTACTTTTCTAAGAGAGACCTGTATGCGAGTTTGAGAAGGTTTCACAGGGCAAGGAGCCAGGACCCTGTAGAAGAGGAGTATAGGGGGTGGAACTGGGACAAGCCTCCTCTTCGCCCCAGGGCGTATCTCGGGCTAGGCGTGAGCGAGGTCGCGTACAGGTATTGTCCAACAATGAGGGATGTCTACCTGAGGAGGATGGGTGTCGAGGGCGAGAAAAACCAGTGGCTGGCTAACGGCGAGCTTGTTCACAGGGTCTTCCAGATGGTTTCCGAAGAGGTCAGGAGGGAGCTTGCCCTTGGCCGGAGCGGATAGGAGGCCTATGAGAATGTTTCAAGGACGGTTTACAGGAAACTGAAGGAGATGGGTGTGGACTTGGCGAAGCAGAGGTGGGTCGTAGACCTCTATAAGAAGCTTCTCCTCAGGTTCTCCGCGGACGAGTGGGTCTACTATTTCTCGGAGTAGAGGGTTGACGGATCCATGCTTGGCTTGTCTAGGAATCTCCGTGTAGACGCCCTTGTCGAGACAGGCGTTGTAATAGAGGTGAAGCTCGGGAAGCCCCATGAAAACTATAAAAGGGCCCTCGCAGGCTATGCATTGGCCCTAGAGGCAAACTACGAGGTTCCAGTAGACTATGGCATTCTCCTCTATGTGTCCATAGCTAACGGCGGGAAGGTCGGTTTCAGTTGGGAGCCTGTCTACATATCGACGAGCCTGAGGAGCGAGTTCATAGATGCTAGGGACGAGGTCATAGACATGCTTGTATCGGGTAAGGAGCCGCCCAGAGCAGAGGTATGCCCCGAGTCTTGTCCCTTTAGGGGCGTGTGTGGATGAAGACCCTGATTCTTAAAGGATACGGAACCACGCTTAGGACAAGAAAAGGCCTCCTAGTCGTGGAGAATAAGGATAGAAGGCAGGAGCTTTCCCCAGGCGACATAGATCAAGTCCTGATTCTGAGTGGAGGAGTCTCCGTGACGTCTAGGGCAGTTAGGTTGCTTGTTTCCCACGGAGTCGACATTGTTTTTCTCGACCAGAGAGGCTACCCTGTCGGGCGCATATATCCACCCTTCATTAACAAGACTGTCCAGACTAGGCGTGCACAATACGAGGCATATAATAGTCAGAAGAGATGGGACATTGTTTACTCATTTCTATACGCGAAGATAAAGAACCAAGCCGGGCTACTGCGCTACTTCGCCAAGAGCAGGGAAGAGCCCCGGTTGAGAGAGGGCGCCCTGGAAATAGAGATGCAACTAGACAAGCTCCCGTTAGCTCTGGGCGACCCGCAGAGAGTCATAAACTTTGAGGCCCAGTTGGCTAGGATATACTGGGGGTTCGTTGTGGAGCTTGTGCCAAGCGACGTCCATTTTGACGGTAGGGATCCCGAGGCGCTTGACCCGTTTAACGTATCATTGAATTATTTGTATGCTGTGCTTTACTCTGACTGCTGGAAAGGCCTCGTCCTAGCCGGGCTAGACCCCTACGCAGGCTTCCTCCACGCTGATAGGAGCGGGAAAGAGAGCCTCGTCTACGACTACAGCGAGATGTTTAAGCAGGTGGCCGTAGACAGGCTACTAATCAAGATGTTTTTCTCGGGCTGGAGGCCCGACATCGACAATGGGCTCCTGTCTAGAAGCTCAAGGAGCGCGCTACTGCAAGGCTACAAGGACAGCATGCAGGCCAGGGCGAGGACGAGTGATGGGGAGGCCGCTACTCTGGAACAGTTCGTCAAGACATATGCCGTCAAGCTTGCGTCATTTGTAAGGGGAGAGGTTCCAGGCTACAGGGGGTTTATAGCTCAATGGTGAGAGTCGTCGTTGTATACGATATCCACGACGACGAAAAGAGGCTTAGACTTGCAGCGAAGCTAAAGAGCATCGGGCTATCAAGGATACAGAGAAGCGCCTTCACTGGCAAGCTTGACTCTCAGAGGCTAAAAGACCTCTACAGGATATGTGAGTACTTTGCCAGCGACGACCGCGACATTATACACGTGTTTACGCTGTGTGGATACGACTGGTCCAGAAGAAGGGCATTTGGGACCTACAGGGAGGTCGAGCAAAATGTGGTCATCTTCTGACTATATTACTCCCCTCGACATAAAACAGTACGTCTACTGTCCAATGATTCCATGGCTGATCCACAATTTCCACGTCAGGGAACCTGAAACCTACAGCATGGAGAATGCAAGACAAGTAAGGGTCCTTAGGCTCCAGAGCATCCAAACCCTAGTACTAGAGCCACCAGTCCGGGTAGAGTTTCCCATGAGAAGCCCAGAACTCAGGCTTAGAGGCACAGCAGACATAGTCAGCGGCTCGAAGCAAGTAACAGTCGTAGAGGTAAAGGCCTACAAGAGACACGAGTTCAACCACTTCAAGTGGCAACTATTCGCGTACACGTTGCTGTCAGAGAAAACTGTAGGCCCGACTAAAAAAGCAATCCTAGTCCTGGGCGAAAAGACACACACATACGAAGTGACCCTGGAAACACTAGACGCGACTAGAAGACTCGTAGACAAGACATTAAAAGTCATTGAGTCCGAGAAGCCTCCACAGACAAGCCCCTCTGCCAAGTGCTCCTCCTGCTGGTACAAGAGATATTGCCCACTATTCTGACAACAGTCAACCTAAACATAGACAATCTATTTTTTTCTTTTTACTTTTTTACTATTGGATTATTCTATGATCCTTTACACCGAAAACCATCTAGGCAACCAGCTCTACAAGTCTTCTCACAAAAACACTACAAATTCCACAATAAATCTTTAGAATAACATCTCCTATTGCACAGCTTAGGCTCATAGCATGCTGAACCTCACAACCAAGGAACACACCCATATATGTTCAACTACATTGAAAGCAAAGTAAGTCAATGTTTTCTTTAAGGAAAACTAAAAGTTGTTTATGAAGTTTCTTGACGAGAGGATTATTTTAAATTTAGGTTTACGGGAAAACTTCCCGTCTTAAAACGGGGCGTTCCGGGAAGCTTCCCTACTGGGAAGTTTCAGAAGTTTCCAACGAGTAATTCTGAGTGCTAGGGCAGTTTTGCAGACTTCTTGCAGGAAAAAGCATTAAACATATAAACCACACCCGAGTAAAACATTTCGGATGCAACTAAGAAAGAATTGAAGGGCAGCGGCACTGATTTTGGGGACATCGTCACGGGTAAATGACTGATGCAACTAAGAAAGAATTGAAGGGCGATTATCTGTGTGGCGTCCCCGGCCTCACCCTGTCGATGCAACTAAGAAAGAATTGAAGGAATTGCTATTTATCTCTGGAAACTTCAAAAGCCAGAAATAGATGCAACTAAGAAAGAATTGAAGGCGATTTATCGAGAAATATTACTGGTTTCATAGCTGTGGATGCAACTAAGAAAGAATTGAAGGATTGACTGCAGTGTTTCCCTATATTCCTCAACCCTTGCGTTGATGCAACTAAGAAAGAATTGAAGGTCACATACGCGTATACCTTGGTCATCCCCATTAGCCAACGATGCAACTAAGAAAGAATTGAAGGACTTGATAATCCTATAGGTGATGCTTATAAGTCCTAGCGCCGATGCAACTAAGAAAGAATTGAAGGATGCTTTCCCCATCTGCTTTCTTCAAGAGGCCAATCCTGATGCAACTAAGAAAGAATTGAAGGTAGATTGAATCTAGTTTGAGGTGTTGAACCATTTTCCCACAGATGCAACTAAGAAAGAATTGAAGGCGAAGCTGGTAAGGGATAGGTCGAGCTTTGAAAATTCTAGCGATGCAACTAAGAAAGAATTGAAGGTTGCTTTAACAGCTTTCCTAGCTTTCTTTGCCTATTCATTGATGCAACTAAGAAAGAATTGAAGGACACCATGCCATACTCGTATTCCTTCCCGTCACGCCTCCTGATGCAACTAAGAAAGAATTGAAGGCTTTGAAAAAGCAAAGGCAAGTGACCCAGACTCGCTTGAGATGCAACTAAGAAAGAATTGAAGGGGAGCCTCTCCATCCTCAACTGGAACTCCTTAAGCTGTCTGGATGCAACTAAGAAAGAATTGAAGGAAGAGGATGTAGGCAATCAATTGCTGTGTGCTTTGCCTCGTTACGATGCAACTAAGAAAGAATTGAAGGGCGTATAAGCGGATACAATTCCTCCCCTGCCACTTCTGATGCAACTAAGAAAGAATTGAAGGTACTTGAAATTACACCTGCTAGAAAAGCAAACATGGTAGATGCAACTAAGAAAGAATTGAAGGTGAACGAAGTGGCTACATAGATTCCACGCCCCAGATTAGATGCAACTAAGAAAGAATTGAAGGTAGGGTCCTGTGTGGGTTCGGCGGGCGTCGAAAACGATATCGAGATGCAACTAAGAAAGAATTGAAGGGTTGTTCTTCGTGACGCTCGGAATAATCCATGCGCTCGACGATGCAACTAAGAAAGAATTGAAGGTTGAAAAAAGAGGTGCAGAAAAATGTGGTGGATATACGTGCTGATGCAACTAAGAAAGAATTGAAGGAATTCTATTGTACACTATTCTGCCTGTGCTGTCTGTCTGTACGATGCAACTAAGAAAGAATTGAAGGGGTGCTAGCACTGGCTGGAGCTCGTGCGGTGTGAAGAATATGTGTGATGCAACTAAGAAAGAATTGAAGGCACACGAGTGTCTGCGGGGGACTCGAGGGCGCGGAGCCACCTGATGCAACTAAGAAAGAATTGAAGGATGAATAAGGACATAAACCAGAAAATAAGTGTTTCCGATGATGCAACTAAGAAAGAATTGAAGGCGAAGCCGAAGCCGAAAATAGCGAAGCCGAAAATCAAGAGCAGATGCAACTAAGAAAGAATTGAAAGGTGAAGACGCAGGGCTGTTTTTGAGTACTGTGAATTGGCTTGTAATAATTTTGTTATGTTTGTGTATAACTTTGTTATTTTTGTTTTTCTCTGTTTAAAATACATGTAATAACATTGTTATCATAAATAATAACGATATTATGCTATGTGATAACTTTGTTTTTATGGCTTTTCTGCTTTTTGGTTCTTGGATTATGTAGTTTTGTTCTTGAGTCGCTTTTCTGGGTCTAGTTTGTTTGGGCAATGTGTAGCGGGATAAAAGACGAATAAGTGGTGTGGCGAAGTATGTTTTAGGGGATGGTTCCAGGAGAGGATGGGTTGAAAATTGTGTGGGTGGCTGGTGGGTATGCGGATTAATGGCACTGTTGGGGCTGTTTTTTAGTGAGTTTTGTAACGCGTTTATCAAAGGGTCATGGTTTGGTGGTTCTCTAATATCAACGTGAATTTTCGATCATTACGAGTCCACTGAGCTACAATGGAAGATAATGTCGTGGGTGTCTCGAAGCATGTCCTTTAGTGAATGCTTTGGCTGTGCGACTCGTGAAGGTGGGGGTCCATCTTTAGAGGGTTTCTTAAGGCTTCCCTGAGGATCTTGGGGTCTCCCCGCCCAATCATGAACATGTAACCAATAGGCGTTAAGTTTATGATGGCTAGAGCTTTGGAAACATGGTTCTCGCATTTATCGCTTAGCGCTGTGTCGAGCACGTGCAACAGGTAGACCTTGTCATAGCCATGAAGAAGGAGCGCAAGCGCTTCATCCAGTCCCAAGTAGAATTTAGGTGCGTCTTTGAAGTATTTTACTTCGATGGCTATCTTCTCATTGTTTTTCTCTAGCTCAATGTCCGCATCTGGGGATTGTTTTCCCTTCCCGCTCATTATTCTTTTTACTTTGTAGCCTTTTTCGCTCAAGACGTGGGATACGTATTTGTAGGCCTCCTCTTCACTGGCGAAGTCCTGCAGTTTTTTCACCCTTTTGCCTTGTCTCTTACCACGTAGTCGTAGAATTCGTCGAAGAAGCTTTGGAACTCTTCCTCTGCTTTTTTGTCTCCAATTTTGTACAGGGGTTTGTGTTCTTCTAGTGATTTGACGTATGCTATTCTGTCGTAGAGCTTAGTCTTGTAGACTGGTATGGAGTATTTGTCGTAGAGCTTCTTGCCGCATATCTCGTCGGCTATCTCGTCTGCTATTTTGGCATGGGTGCTTGTCTTTATCTTGTTGAAGACTATGCCTCCGCATAGTGGTCGGTCTTGTCGTCCAGCGAGTGCGATCTCGTAGAATGCTTGGTTGAAGAAGTCCTTTGTGAACATGCCCACTGTGACGCGGCCGAAGTCGTCTGGAATGAGTGGAATAAGGAAGTAGTTGCTTGCGCCTAGCGCCATTCTTGAAAGGGCGCCAAGAGTTGCCGGCGGGTCTATGAATATGAAGCTATAGTTGAGCTGTGAAAGCTTCGTCAATAACTGGTACAGTATGAGGCTCCACCCGAACCCTTTTGCGGCAGATCGAGAAATGATTTCTCTTTCAAGGTCTATTATCCTTGAGTCCCCAACTATAATGTCGAGCCTTGGACTCCAACCGCTGGATGGGTTTGTTTTATACGGGTTTATTATATATTTAGAGATGTTGGGGTCCTGGTTGTTTATTGTCTTGTCTAGTAATTCGTGGATTGTTTGGTTTTGTTTTTCAAGGGCTTGTTGTTGATCGTACCCTAATAGATATACGGATGCCCCAGCCTGGGCGTCTAGATCTATTATGAGTACTTTGTCTGATCCCCCTATTTTTGTCGCCAGCTCGTTAGCTGTATTGACTGTCAGAGTTGTCTTGCCTACGCCGCCCTTCACGCTAAGAAAAGTTACAACCTTCACAAGTGTAAATTTGAATTATATATAGTTAAATTTTATGTAGATCTGGAAACTGGTCTAGAGAAAATTTGACTATGAAAAATTTTTGGAATAAACCGCAGAGAACACTTTTTGAATTTCTGATGCCTTGAGGCTTCAATATTGTTGTTTGGGTCTTGTATGGGGTTCTGGTTGTGTGTCTTGTGTTTATTGTGTTTTATAATGTTTTGATGGCGGGCCCGCCGGGATTTGAACCCGGGACCTGCGGCTTTCTTCGTGTTTTGTGTTGTTCGCGGTTTTTCGGCCTAGAAGGCCGCCGCGCTTCCTAACTGCGCTACGGGCCCAAGGGGTTTCTTGTTTTTTGTTGGTTGTTGTTATTTATATTTTTCTCGGGGCTGGATTTGTCGGGGTAAAGGTATTTAGTTTGTTGTGTCTTGTTTTACTGGATGGCGTGGCGGGTAGTGGTGTCTACTTGTAGGCATGATACTGTGCATGTGAGGAGGCTTGCGCGTGAGCTTGCCATGTGTCTTCCGGGGGCGAGGAGGGTTAATAGGGGTGGTAGGAGCCTTGGGGAGATGCTGGCTTTGGCTAGGTATATGGGTGCTAGGAGGCTTGTGGTCGTGTATAGGGGGCTTGGGGGCAACCCTGGGAGGATTGCGGCCTGGGATGTTGGGGGAGAAGTGGCTAGGAGGATCCCGGCTATTCTGTATCTCCGCGGGGTCGTGTTTTCGGGGGATAAGCGTGTCCCGAGGGCTTCGTCGGATGTGTATGTGTACTCGCTTGGGGAGGAGTCTGAGTATGGGCTGGACGTTGCCTCTATGTTTGACTTGACGTATGTGGGGGTTGTGGGGGTGGACGAGCTTGGAGGCCTGTCGGGCAGGGCTCTCCTGGTGGAGCCCGTGAAGGGGAGGGACTTCTTGTTCGTGTTGAAGTTCTACGAGAACGGTGCCTATATTGGTCCAAGGATGCTGGTCAAGTCTGTCCGCTATTACCGGGCTAGGGACACAGGGGATAACGCATAAAAGCTTTTCTGCCAGTAAAGGCAATGCTCTAATATGCGTGTGGACGACGCTAATGGTCGTTTCAGGGCTGTCTTAGAGGTCGAGGGCGACCCTGACCGCGTGGAGTGGATTTACCGTGCATTTTTGCCCGAGACTGGGGCGGCTCCGAGGTACAGGTCAAGGGCTGTGGCTAGGCTTGCTGGGGAGGGAAAGATGCTTGTAGAGATAACTTCTGGGGACGTTTCTAGCCTGCGGGCCGCTTTTAACACTTTTGCCAGGCTTCTAGAGGCAGTGTTGTCGGCTGAGAGGGTTGAGGATGTCTGATTTTTTCTCTTGGCGTTGAAAAGATACATATTTAAGCAACAATTTCTAAAATTCAGAAATAGTGGTCGAATTGGCGGACATGGGTAAACCTGCTAGGTCTTCGTGTATTGGGTGTCCATTATACATAAAGTCTAGACAGTACTGCCTCAAGCTTAAGACGCAAGTCCCCGATCCATATAATCCGCTGTGCAGGGTGCCCACGCAGGTCCAGGCCGTGCAGCCGGCCGCATCTACACAGGTTGTTTCACAGCCCGTCCCAGTCCAGGAGAGCTACGATACTCAGGTCGCAGAGGCTATACCAGAGGAGGTGCCTCCAGCCCCCGCTGTACCCAGTGTCCCTGCTGTCCCCCAGGCAGTCGACGAGTTGCCATACCAGGACGACCCGTACACCTATAATTACCAGCAGGCACTGATAACCCGTAAGGCACTGTTTGCACCGACGGGTGTCCCAGGGCTCGACGAGATTCTTGCGGGAGGCTTCCTGAGGGGGAAGACATACCTGGTCGCTGGAGAGGCTGGCTGTGGAAAAACAATCCTCTCTATCCAGTTCCTGTTGCATGGCGCACTTAACGGCGAGCCGGGGCTATACATAGCTATAGACGAGCCGACGAACCAGTTGCTCCGCGGCCTCCAGATATTTGGGTGGAATCTGAGGGATCTAATATCCTCTAGGAAGCTGATGTTTGTGGACATGAGGACCCACTTCAGCAAGATCTACATGAGGGACGAGAGGAAAAACATCGAGCCCAGGTACATCATCGAGCAGATACTTGCAGCGGCAAAGAAGATAAACGCGAAGAGGCTTGTCATAGACCCCATCGCGCCCCTTGTCTACGGCGGGAAAGAAGAGGACGTTCTCTATGCAAGAGAGTTCCTGAGAGAAATGGTCTTCGCAATAGAGAAGACCGGGGAGCTGACAACCATCATGACCAGCGAGATACCTACTGGTAGCACGAAGCTGAGCAGGTTCGGCGTAGAGGAGTTCCTGGCTTCTGGGATCATAGTGCTGGGCATCGAGGAGATATACGGAAACGTCGAGAGGGTCATGTACATCAGGAAGGCTAGGTGGGCGCCAGTAAAGCCCAGCAAATACATCTTTGACATTGTCTCTGGCAAAGGCATAGTAATAAGGGAGCCCCTAAGCGAGTACCTCAAGAGGATGCGGCGAGGATAAAAGCTGACAGCAAGGCACATCTAAAATTTTTAATATCGAGTGTTAATAAGTTCTAGGAGCTTATAGATGTCTATACGTAGTGTTTGGCTGAAGGCCAGGGCAGGCGACCCGGTGGCGGCCGGCTGGGCAAAGAAGATATACGATTTCCTCGCGGCGAGGGGTGTCGAGGTATACGTTGACCCGGTCCTGGGCCACGAGATACCTGTGGAACAGCTAAGCGAGAACGAGGCCACAAAAGCCGACCTCGGGATACTTGTCGGCGGGGACGGGACGTTTCTCAGGATTGTCCAGAAGAGTGGCGGTATCCTGCCGCCTATCCTGGGCTTCGCGGCTGACAGCCTTGGCTACCTGCTTCCACACAGTATACGCGACGCGGAAAAGGTGCTGGAAAATGTTCTCGAGGGGAATTACTCCACCAGGAATGTTGCCCTGGGGGAGTACGCCTATGGAGACGAGAAGGGGGTCTTTCTCAACGAGCTGTGTATCTGGGCTCTCCCGGGCAAGCTGATAGAGTTCGAGTTCTCGCTGGATGGCTTGGGCCTTTACCACGGCAGGTCGGATGGGATAATTGTGGCTACGCCCAGCGGTAGCACTGGGCACGCTCTGTCCTATGGCGGGCCGGTGATCCTCGATGTCGGCCAGAAGCTTTTAGAGGTGCTTTTTCCAGGCGCGTTGTCGCCCGCTCTCCGCCCGCTAGTGATCCACGGCGGAACCATAGGCGTAAGGATACTGGCACACCCGGCAAATATGATTCTCGACGGCCAGAAGACCGTGTCTTTAGGCTACTCAGCTGAAGTGAGGATCTCAAATTCTGAGCGTATGCTCAGGATACTGTTTGTGAAAGAATTCGAGGTAAAGATAAACGAGAAGCTAAAGAAAAGGGTCTCTGACAGGAACTTTTCATACATCATGTAGACTGTTTTACTAGTTCTCTCAGCTTTTCAAGGCTCCGCTCATAGTCCATGGAAAGGCTCAGTGTACCGTCTTCTTCCCTCAAAAGGTTTCTGGAGAGCAGTAAGCTAACCGTTTCTTCGGGATTTTTTCCAAGCGTCAGGGAGGCGACAACTAGGAGCCGCCTAGCAGAGGATGTTAGTGGCATATGTATCGCTGAGTGGTAAGCTGATGAGACTTGTTCTGCGAGTTTTACAAGCTCGTTGAGCTCAAGGCTTGTCTCTATCGTTTCCCCAGCTAGCCTCGCGTGTTTGCCCTGTAGCTTGATAATGTCTACGAGGACGGGTACCGGTATGGCTGTTTCGAGCTTTGCCAGTGAGAGGACTGTTTGAATCTTAAATCTCTTTTTCTGGAAGGCGTTTTTTGCGCCGTGCAGTTCCCTGTATAGGGTTTTTACTTCGTTTACGACTTCTTCGGTTCTCTGGCTCTCTGGGATGAATAGCTTCAATTTTTTGCCCTTTATCTCACCGTAAAGCCCGGAGTATTTTATCCTGGATGTTATTAGCTTCAAAAAGGAAATGGCCTCCTCGGGAGTGTCAAAGTTCAGAGTGAGGGTAATGCCTCGCATCGCTAGGCGCCCTGCTACTTTAAGAGATAGTACAGGCTTATCTTCTTGTTCTTTGTCTTGTAGCCGCACTGGGGGCAGTAAAGCACTATGCCGCGTTTCCTCATGGACGACATACACTTAGGGCACTTTGCCACGATTACTCCGAATTGTCGCCCCCTGGTCGACAGGTAGAACGGTGGGCCGCCCTCCTCTACAACGTATGCCCTCACTATGTCTCCATAGCCGAAGACGTCTGAAAGGTATCGTACCCTCGAGTTGCTAGCATTTGCTACATGCAGGATGCCAGTCACGGATGGGACTATTGGGGTCTTTTTGCTTTCTGAATATATGATCCTCAAGACGGCGATTGGGTCCTCGAACCGCTCCACCACAGCGTATACAACCTCGTTTTTCGTAAGTACATTTTTGTGGGTCTTCATGCTCTCGACTTCTGCAACGTGGGTCTTTACGTCGAGCCGTAGCCTTCCGACTTTTTTCGACTTTATCAGCCCGTCGCCGGTGTCTTGGAACACGTTTTTTCCCGGAGAATACTCCTCGATCGTCGCTATTTCCTCGCCAGGTATGACTATCTGCTTCTTGTCTGGGGTCTCCATATACACCACTTTGAAAAGTGAATTTGCACCCATATATATTATTATGAGCCTGCTACTGTCTAGGCCTGTATACACGGATAAGGGAGACCTTGAAGCAGTGTCTCCTTTTCCTGTGGAACATGTATTCGGGGGGTATGCATATTTCTTCTTCGAGGAGCACATCGATGACGAGGGAAGGGTGGTGTTTCCTGAGGAAGCTCCTAATGTAGCTGATAGTGTTTGCCTTGTGAAGGCTGTAAATTGTCTCTGTTAGGGCCAGGGCCTTCTCTAGGAAGGCAATGTCGCTCCCCTTCCTGTGGACCCCAAAGGGCGGGTTCTGGATCACAGTGTCGAATACAATGTTCTCCCTGAATGGGAGATGCAAAACGTCTGTTGCAACAAGGTCCACCCTATCGTAGATTCCTAGCTGTACAGCTTGACTACGTGCAACCTGCAACGCCTCGTAGTCTATGTCTAGAAGAAGTGTCTGTCCACCTAGGACAGCGGCGCCCAGCCCAAGCCTCCCAGTGCCACTCCCGAGGTCGACAACCCTTTTGCCGGATATGTCGTGGTAGTGCTCCTCGGCTATCCAGAGCATTGTAGCCGCTAGGGTTGCAGGAGTAGAGTACTGTTCAAAATGTATCTTTGGAGAAGGATGCCTGGGGACAAGATTTAGGATCCGCTCGAGCTCTTTCTTTTTCATTTTCTTACTTCTGTAGCTTGTATCTCAGTATGGCAGCTATGCCCCCAAATGTCTTGTAGAATTCTTTCCCCTCTGCCGACTCCGTCGAGACCAGTACAACTTCTGCGCCACTGTTCTCTGCCAGCTCGGCCAGCTCTTCAATTATCATCTTGTTCTCTAGTACCTCGACCTCGCCGCCGCACTTGGGGCATGTCAGCTTGTTTGCCTCTTCCTCACTGTTGAGCGTCGCCTGGAACTCGTGCTTGCATGTCTTGCATACAGCGTGGACCCTTACCTTGTTTACTGCCTCTGATACGAGGAGCGTGTCGACAGCGTTCAGCTGTAGGGCCTGTCGAACCTCTTCTTCTCCGTATATTGCTAGCCCTGTGTCTCGGGCCAAGTGGTACAGGAACTTGTTTACTGTTTCTCTTTCCTTCATGTACTGTACGTCCCTTATTAGGTCCCGCGCCTTGTCGAGTAGCTCGTAGAGGCCCGAGACCCCGCCGTACCCAACGTCAAATACTCCGATTACTTTTTGGCGTAGCTCGTAGTGGAGGTAGTCGCCTTCTACGAATTCTTTTTTCGAGAAGCCGGGGCCGCCAACGATTATGCCTTTTAGCTCGTCCTTTATCGGTAGAAATATCTTGTTGGCGTGTTCGCCTAGCCTCTTATAGAACTCGTGTACAAGTTGCTCAATTACTCTTTCATACCTCCTGGCCGACTGTCCACCGCTCCTGTGCTTTCCCGGGATGCCAGCCGTAAGCTCGTCAACCACCTCTAGCGATTTGCCCCTGAGAATCGCTATTGCTGCCTCGTCTCGCTCCACGAGGATGAGCCCGTAGGCCTCTTTCACTCTTATCATGTCTTCGAGTATCTCTGTGTAGAATCTAGAGTCGCACCTGTAGAGCCAGACGTTCAGCTTCTGCGGCGGCTCTATGAGGTGAATCTCCATTTTTTCTCGGCCGGGCACGTCTCCAGCGACGTAGCCAGCGAAGACTATCAAGCCGTTTGGCGGCGTCTCCTTGAACATCTTTAGGCGGCTAATTATGGATGCCAATGCGTCTAGTACGTGGTGCCTTGTGACCCGGTCCTTTATGTTTGAGGCCGTGGCGTACTCGTAGGTGAGCGTGTTTACGACTTCGCTGATAGGTCTGCCGGCTGGTATGTATAGTGATACGAGCTCTGTCCCTCTTCCCTCCTTCTTTTTTAGCTCCTCGACTAGCTTTTCCAGCTTGAATCTCTCTACATCCTCTCTCATTGTCTCCGCTCACCTAAAGTGTCTACTCTTTAAGCATGTAAATGGTTTTTAAAGGTATGTTTGCCATGTATGTTTCCCCTATACCACTTCCATGGGAGACACAAGAAATATTCTTAAGAGTGTGTGGTGCTCGTCGTAGATGGAGAGCAATATGCGTCCAGCAGTTATAAAGCTTGGCGGGTCTCTATTGTTCACTGAGGGGGGAGAGCTCCGCGAAGAATACGTAAAGAGCTTTCTCGCATCGCTGAAGAAGTACAGCGAGGCATCGGACAGAAAAATCGTTGTGGTGGTCGGTGGGGGCAAGGTTGCAAGGAGATACATTGAGGTCGGCAGGAGGCTTGCCGTCAACGAGAGTCTGCTTGACGAGATAGGTATACAAGTAAGCAGGCTCAACGCTTCACTCATGCATACGGCTTTCTATGGAACATTTCCGCTGATTCCAGACACGTTGAGAAGGCTACACGAGCTGGTTAATCTCGGGATGAAGATTATCTTTATGGGTGGGCTCCAGCCCGGCCAGTCGACTACTACTACTGCCGCCCTGGCGGCCGAGTCGCTGGGCGCGGAGCTCATTATAGCTACGGACGTTGACGGTATATACACGGAGGACCCCAAAAAGCATCCGGAGGCAAGTTTTCTCGAGGAGATATCTGTTGGGGAGTTAAAGAGAAAATTTGTGTCGGGGCAACATGCGGGCGAGTACCGTCTAATAGACCTTTATGCGCTAAACATCATTGAGAGGGGCAGGATAGCCACATATGTTCTCAACGGTAATCCTCCAGATAGGATCTTCAGGGTTCTAAGCGGAGAAAGAGAGAAGTATACAAGGATAACCTTCGGCTAATGTGTCCTCTGCATGGCTTCTCTGACCAGCTGTACTATTTCGCCGAGGCTGCCGGCAACCTTTACGCCGCTCCTTGACAGGGCCTCCACCTTGCTTGGATAGCTTCCCTCGGAGCCAAACACTATTGCCCCAGCGTGGCCCATCTTTTTGCCGGGCGGCGCTGTTTTGCCTGCTATGTAAGCTACCACGGGCTTCTTGCTAGTATCAGTTGCATAGTATTGTGCGAATTTTTCCTCTTTGCCACCGCCTATCTCGCCCACGATTACAACGGCGTCTGTCTCTGGATCGCCCTTGAACATTTTGTAGACGTCTTCGAAAGATAGCCCCGTAACAGGGTCTCCGCCAATCCCCACCGCTGTCGAGACTCCTAAGCCGGCCTTTAGAAGCTTCAAGGAGATCTCGTAGGTTAACGTGCCGCTCCTAGAGATCAGGCCTATCCTTCCAGGTTTAAAATAGTCTCCAGGCATTATCCCAACCTTTGACTTCCCTGGAGAGATTGCCCCAGGAGTGTTTGGACCGATTACTGTAGCTCCCTTGGTTGCTGCATATCTAACGAAGCGTATTGTCTCGTGGACAGGTATATGTTCCGTTATGACCACGATTGTCTTGATTCCCGAGTCGACAGCCTCATAGACGGCGTCTGGCGCGAAGCGTGCCGGGACAAATATAATGGATGTATTGATGTCTGGGTGTTTTTCGAGGGCTTCTTCCACGGAATTGTATACTGGGACCCCCTCAACGACTGTGCCCCCCTTTCCAGGAGAGACGCCTGCAACGATGCGGGTCCCATACTTTAACATCTGCGATGTGTGAAGCATTCCCTGCTTCCCAGTGATTCCCTGCACGAGCACTCTTGTATTTTCATCTACAAGTATAGCCATTACTTCACCACCTCTACGACTGCATCTTCGAGACTATCATAGGGCTTGATCCCCGCGTCCAACAGGATTCTTCTGCCCTCTTCCTCCATGAAGCCTGAGAGCCTCACAACGATTTTCACGTTTCTGTTGCCTGTCTCACGTAGTGCCTCTACGACTCCCCGGGCTACCTCGTCGCATCTGGTTATTCCTCCCAAGATATTTATGAGGACCCTGTCTATGTGACTCTGTCCTAAGACAAGTTTTACAGCCTCTTTTACTCTCTCCATCTCTGCGCCTCCGCCTAGATCCAGGAAGAATCCTGGCTTCCCACCAGCATCGTTTACAGCATCTAGCGTGGCCATTGTCAGTCCAGCGCCGTTCCCTATAACGGCGATGTTTCCATCCAGCTTGACGGCCGCGAACCCTCTCTCTACAGCTGTGCGTCCAAGGGCATCGAGCTCTGAATAGTACCTCTGGGCTATGCCTGCGAGCTTTTTGTCGCCTAACGAGTCGTCATCAATTATTCCTTTCCTGTCCAAGGCCAGGATCCCCTGGTCAGTCAATGCTAATGGGTTTATCTCAAGCAACGTGAAGTTGTAGTCTCTGAATACTTTCCAGAGCGAGTAGATCATGTCTGCAACATGATTGTAGGGTAGCTCCAGATAGCTGGCTACTCTCCTCACCATGTAGTCCCTTAGGTCCTCAAAGGGGTCAATAAAGATCCTGAGGAGGCCTCCTGGCTTTCTGGCGAGGTCCTCTACGTCTACGCCCCCGTACTTGGAGGCAAGCAGGAGATAGCCAGGGGGTAGCGAGGAAACCATGAATGATAGATACATTTCTCTCTGTACTGCCTTCTTCTCTGAAACCATAACGTATCGTATCTTTTCTCCGCGGAAATCCCTCGATAAAAATTCCCGCGAAATCTTCAAGGCTTCATCTATGCTGTTCGCAGTCTTTACTAGTCCAGCCTTGCCCCTGCCCCATCCTCGTACCTGTGCTTTAACAATAAAGGGCGGCGACAAGTCTTCTAGACATCGTTCTGTCCCCTCGATGGGGTAGTTTAGAAGGCATGATTTTTCTACCGGTAAACCAATGCTCTCTAGTATCTCTTTTATCTCGAATTCGTATAGTATCATCGATAATTTGTGGTTGAAAAACATTTAATATTTGTCTTGCATGTCTCCCCATGCAAAACCGAAACTCTTTTAAACAGTTTTTGTTAATAGAGTTGGGATTACAATGAGGAAGAGTAAAGAGAAGGGCCGGTCTGGCTCCCTTAGACCCGCACGCCTCGAAAAACCAGAATGGATAAAAATGAGGCCAGAAGAGGTAGAGGAGCTAGTCGTCTCCCTCCACAGGAAGGGTTATCCACCATCAATGATCGGCACTATCCTCCGCGACCAATACGGCATTCCCCTTGTAAAAGCTGTTACCGGTAAAAGCGTCCTGCAGATACTTAGGGAAAGGGGACTCGCGCCAGAAATCCCTGAAGATCTCCTCAACCTCATGAAAAGAGCCGTAAGGGTAAGGAAGCACCTCGACGAGCATCCAAAAGACTATCACTCAAAGAGGGGGTTACAGCTAATAGAAAGCAAGATACACAGACTTGCAAAGTACTATAAGAGGGAGGGCATACTCCCCCCAGACTGGAAATACGACCCGTCCAAGGTAGCGCTCTACACCTAAACCTAAAAAATTCCGCGTTATTTTGTAACGGGGTTATTGTTGAGTGTGCAAGCATCGCTTGAAAGCCTGAAGAGTCGTTTCCGTTCATTCGTTGAAGAGGTAAGACGCGAGAAAGACCAAGTACTCATCATTTCACATTACGACGCGGACGGGCTAAGCTCTTTTTCACTAATGGCATATTTTTTGAAGAAAAATGATGTACCTTTCCACGCGACATTTGTTGAACAGGTCTATCCAGAGACGCTTGCTCAGCTACCGTTTGAGAACTATTCCTACGTTGTTTTTCTCGACCTTGGTAGCGGATACAAGAACCTAATCAGGGAAAGAATCGGGGACAAACACAAGGTATTCGTCATAGACCACCATATACCTTCCGCCCCTGAGGACACCGACAAAATAGTCGAGATAAATCCCTATCTAGCCGGCATAAACGGGTCAGAGGAAACCAGCTCATCTACCCTTACCTATTATTTTCTCAGAGACTACAAGGAGGTAAAAAGCCTAGTTCACCTTGCCATTGTGGGGGCTCTCGGCGATAGGCTAGACAACGGTGAAAAACGCTCTTTCAAGGGCATAAATAGAGAGGTCTTGGACGAGGCTGTTAAAGAGGGAAAAATCGAAGCTCGAATAGGCCTAAGACTCTTCGGCGGGTCAAGTCGACCACTTGTACAGGCACTTGCAAGCACGATGGATCCCTTTATCCCGGGTCTAACAGGAAACGAGACCGCTTGCTACAATTTCTTGCGTAACATCGGTATAGAGCCGAAAAACGGTGACAACCTTAGAACTGTGGGCTCATTGAGTGGCGAAGAGGTATCAATACTTGTAACAGGGCTTGTCAAATACTTGGTGTGGGATCATGATGTTTCGCCAAAAGAGGCACAGGAGATTGTGGAGAGGATCCGTGGCTACAACTACTACCTTTTGACCGAGAAGCCTGAAAGCCCGCTGCGGGATCTACGCGAGTATTCTTCGTTGCTAAATGCACTCGGAAGGCTCGACGCGTATGGCACAGCCCTAGCCATAAACCTGGGAGACAGGGGGACCCACTTGATAAGGGCCATAGACATAGCGAAGAATTATAGGAAAGAGCTAGCAAAGCTTCTCTCGCTTGCCCACGAGAAGTTCGACGAGATATCTCTACAAGGAAGGGACACTGTGCTCGTGGTGCTTGAAGAGGCTACGCCAAAGTATTCTGGCCCCCTGGCAAGTATTCTTTCCTATGCTGTGTCGCAGAGAGTAAAATCAAAGAAGATGCTCGGCGTGGCAGTCCCATTCTCGGAGGACAAGTACAAGGTTTCATTCCGCAGGTTAACGGAAGACATCGATGTGGGAAGGACGCTCCAGGAGCTTTCTAGGAAAATTGGCTTCGAGGGCGGCGGGCACCCGGCGGCTGGCGGCGCCCTAATAAGCAGGGACAAAATTAAACACTTGCTGGAAATCATTTAATACGTATAGCCAGGTAGTTATAGAAGTCTTCTGGGGAGCCTGTCTCTACGCCAAGCTCTTCTCTAAAAAACCTGTAGACATTTCTTATGTCGTTGAGGAGAAATTCACGTGCATTTGGATGCGACGTAAGTACAGCCGACCCCCAATCTATGATGACTAGTTCATCGTTTTCTTTGACAAGTATATTGTATTCGCTCAGGTCAGCGTGTATAATTTCAGCCTCTAGAACCATTTTTTCTATTATCCCTTTAAGTTCGCGGAAGCTTTTCTCGGGGTCCCGCAGTGTTGTATCCTTCAAGAGTGGCGCGGGAACCCCGTCCTCGCCTATAAACTCCATGACAAGAATATTTTCATGTACGGCTATTGGCTTTGGAGAAGGGATGCCGAAGCTCACTGCCCTCTTTAGGTTTCTATACTCCTTCCTAGCCCATTGATAAATAAGTTCCCTACCCCTGAGGCTTGCACCCTGGAACCTAGGGTCTCCAACTATGTATTTCAGTCTACCACGCCTAAATTCAGCAGTCACAATCAGGTATATCTTGACAGCGAGGTCTTCACCGTTTCTGCCCTTCCCCCAGTAGACCCTGGCCTCTTTACCTGTTGAGACGGTGCCGTAGAGCTTGGAGAGAATTCCCTTATTCATTAGATAAACAACAGCCAGAACTGTTTTCTGATCAAAAACGTCTTCTAGGACTTCCCTAACGGACGAGTCTTTAAAACTCAAGTCACATCCCTTGTATACGTTCCCAAAGCTCCATCCTCCTCCTCTTAAGTTCAAAGCTGTATCGCTCCAAAAACTTCATCACTGCTTGATGGCTCTGGCCAGCAATTAGCCTGGTCAAAGCATCCTTGATGAGCTTGTTTTGCTCAAAGTCACCAATTATTCCGATCTGCTTCTCGCCTACAGCGATCTTTGCGCCAGTCATGTCCTCTAGGGCCTTCTTGAAGCGTCCCCCGGTACCTATCACCCGGGCTTTTATGCGCAACAAGTCTTCTCGGTTTTTTGCCACTTCTCCTAGGTCTATGATTTCTAGGTCATAGACGTCGTCCTTCAAGAGCAACACGTCGTCAATACTGAAGCCTATGGAAAGAGCCTTTAAGGCCTTTTCTGCCACGTAGACGTTGTATAGTGTTGCGCCTTCACGTGGCTCCACGTAGACTATGCCCTCTTCTGGCTTAACCTCAATTTTGACATTGAATGCTTCCTCTAGCCTCGCCTTGTTTGTCCCGTCCTTGCCTATAAGGAGGCCTATCTTGGACTGGTCAAACGGGACTGGAAGCCTGCCAGACACATTTTTCTCAGACATATCTTACCCATTATCTAACAACACAGCTATAATATTACCTTTTGCCCAAAACTGTGGGCATGCGAAAATCTTATAGGTTTCTGGGTTGTTTAGTTTTTTACTGGCGGGGGTGCCCGAGCTAGGACAAAGGGGGCGGACTGAGGCTCCGCTGGCGTTGGCCTGCCCGGGTTCGAATCCCGGCCCCCGCACCACCATCTTCTGGCTTTTCTCCCACTATCTAAACAGAACTCGTAGATGTATCGTTTTTCGGATAGAATATAGAAAGAGGCTGGTAGCCCGGCGGGGATTCGAACCCCGGATCTGCGGGGCCAGAGCCCGCCATGCTTGGCCGCTACACCACCGGGCTTAAGGCTAAAAGAAAATTATCTTGAGGGGTTTAAATTTTTTGTTTTATTGCGCGATTTTTTCTTGCCCTGGATATACGCTAAAATATAAAGACCACGCTAGAAGAATTGCAGTGGTGGATTATGAGCAATCTCAGCCATTTGTATGATGTCCTAGCGAGGAAGGCCCAAACTTTCAGGGAGTACTGGGACTGGCTTGGAGAAAAAGCCTTGGTTTTCGAGTATGGAGACAGAGACAAGCCAGTGATCTTTCTTGTTGGCGGAGTTGACTGGCAATGTTTGTCAACGACCACTATAATTAGTGATGCCCTTGTCAGGTTTGACGGGGACACGCATATACTGCTTGTTCCATCTGGGGTTCCCAGCAATGTGCTAGGGGCTGAACACGTGATAGCCAAGGTTCTAGGTGAGGATTTTTCTTCACTTGCCGAGGGCATTGAGAAGTTGCGGGAAAGAAGCCAAAAGATATATTCAGCCGGCCAGAAAGAGGTCTACCTCTATGGTAATCTCCTAGTTGTGTTTTCGAATGTTGAGCTGTCTAAAGGGGATCTAGAGGATCTGCTTAGAAACCTTTCCACAAGTTTTCCACTTTATAACCAGGTAGTCATGACAGTCTCTGGCGAAAATGTGGATGTTTTTCTTTACAGCGAGGACGGCATTAAAGACCCGCTTTGTTTCCCATTTTTACAGGAACTCTTCCAGGAAATATCCACGCTCAACCCAGTGGTTACAGTTGTTCTCCGATGCTGTGAGAATTGGGGAATAAAGCTTCTAGGAGATGCCGCACAGGAGCACAGAACCCTGGCGGAGCTACTTCTTCAACAACTAGGAGTATCCGGTGTGGGATTAGGGAATGAGCCAAGCGAAGCGGAGTGTTTGACAGGAAGTCAGCCAGTGATCGAGATTTGTGTGCCTGGGCGTATTTCAGAAGAAGAATCAGAAAAAGTTGTTCATATTTTACACTCGCTCTTCAATGCGGCATACTTATTGGTGCGTTGAGGGGCTCAAGGAGTCTTCGCCAGCACTTTTTGCTCTGGTTGCGGTGTCCAGTAGCCTGCATATTGCTCTATGCCGACCCCTCTGTCAATTGAAAGTATAGTCATTTTTTTCGCTTTTAGCCTTTCTTTGAGTATCTCTAGTCCCTTCCATGGGTCTGTGTGCTCGCCGCAAGTAAAAACGTCGACCGCGGCGTATCCATATTCTGGCCACGTATGGATAGAGATATGGGATTCTGCTACGAGCACGTAGCCGCTTACACCGTGTGGCTTAAACCTGTAGAAGTCGAATCCAACGACGGTGCTGTTTGAGGCTACTGCTGCGTCGAGAAGAGCAGTTTTGACTACTTCGATACTGTCAAGTAGCTTGCCATCGCACTCGAACATCTCTACGATGAGGTGGCGACCTACGCCGCCTCTTCCCACCCCTCTATTTTTCCCCGCCATCTCTATGCATAATCTGTGGGGGTGATTACTATTTAAAATTGACCCCTATTGTTGTTCAAGAAGAAAATAATATTTTTGCAACCAATTCACGTTTCCAGGTTTAAATTCTTCACCATTACCTTGGAGAATACTATATATTATTTGAACAATTTCAGAAACATCTTTACCCGTAGTATTGATCTCGAAAACTTTTTCTGTCCCAAAAAGCTTGACAGAATCTATAAGTATACTGTCCAATATCTCGGCCTCAACGTTTAGCCTTATCTTGGAAGCCCTATATCCACGTTGCTCTAGTCGCTTCATCAGCTGGACTGGGTCCAGCCTCAGGACAAAGACATGTGTTACTTTTTCCTGTGGCACAGCCTCGACGACATGTGTGTCGATTACCTCGTTGCATGTCAACAGATTTCGGAGGTATTTCTTTAGCTTCGCCGTGTCAACTATTAGTGAGTCAGTTGCATCATCGTAGCCCTTGTAAAATTTTTCCCTCTTTACGATCTCAGCTATATCCACGTAGTTTTTGCCTGTCTTCCTTGCAAGCTCCAGCGAGACGGTAGTCTTCCCGACACCAGGTGTTCCAGTGACGAGTATAGCCACAAAAACACCCCATTTACAGCTTCGGCATCATTCCTGCTGTTATCTGTGGCGCAATCATCATCGCGACCAGGTTTGCCAAGAGAAGCAGGAATGCATGCTTAAATCCTGCGCCTACACGTTCAGCGCTGATCTTTCCGGCGACTAGGCCCATGAGGTAGCTGTTTATGATTACTGGCGGGAGGAACATTCCAATGAGCTGTGGTGTCGAGATAGCTGTACCGGCAAACTTGAGCATTGAGCCCATGAACTCTACGAGTATGAGGACAACCACTGTGATTATGAGTGCACCTACGTACGGCATAAGCATTAGGGGACGCAGGGTAGCTCTCTTCTCTTTTTCTACCTGTTCAAGAGTCTCGGCATAGCTTGCAAGTGCCTCAAGGGTCTGCGGTGTACCTCCGCCCACCTCTATGCTTTCGACAAGCAAGAACATGGAAATAAGTGCAAACCAGTTCTTCATGCCCCTTGAGAACCTCTCAAATATTTTGTGTAATGACACTCCCCAGCCCACCTGTTTAGCCATTTCCTGGAGATATGGTGTAAATTTACCATAGTCTCTGTCCTTCAAGTTTATGATGCATCTTTCTGGAGCCATACCGGTCTTCCTTACTTCTACTAGGTCTCTGAGAAACCTTGTCATTCCGTACTGTATTCCGCCGAACTTTATTGAGGATCGCGACTCTACAATCATTGCTGGCAGGAGTCCCAGGGAAAGTGCCAAAGTCATGCCTACTCCGCTCTCGTATCCCTTGCTGAGTCCAAGGGCCTTCGAGATTCCCAGGACGATAGCCACGAATGGTGAGAAAATGTTTCCAAGCATTGTGGAGAGAGGTGGTGATACTGCGAAGGGTAGAACCATGGCTACGAATAGGAAGCCGGTGATAGGAAGGCCGACCGCAAAGTAGACTAGATAGGGGGTCGTGTCGTAGATGGGATATTTGGGTTGCATGAGGTCGGCTAGATAAAGGAAAACTCCCGAGAGCATAGGCATCAATATATAAGAAAACATTATGAACTGCATTTCTCCGCCGGCTAGTCCCATCCCAGCCTGTGCAAGTGCCATGTTTACAACGTAGAGAACATACATTGTCATCGAGGTTAGCAGTACAATAGCCATGTAGGACTCCATTAATGCGCCAATCCTTTCGCCAACTGCTTTCATCTGCGAGACACGCTCTCTAAGCATGACCTCGGTTTGGCGCTGAAGATAGTGGACAACGTCTCCACCAGACCTGAGTGTCGCGGCATAGCCTAGCATCAGCTGTTTGTAGCCGTTGTGTGGGACATTTTTCGCGCTTTCCTCTATCGCTGTCAAAGGGTCTAGACCCATGCCCTTGACTTTGAGGAAGAAGTTCATTGCCTCTTTCTTTATTTCTGCAAAGAGGACTTGAGGCGCCTTTGCGAGCCTCTCAAAGCTCGTGTATGGAGAGATTCCACCCGTAGCCATGACGGTGATGTAGACAGACAGGTATGGAACCTCTAGGTCAAACCTGCTGGTTCTATTGGACAGCTTTATTTTGGGATAGATAAGTCCGAGTCCGAAAACGCTTCCAGCCAGAAGCAGGGGAATAGAAATGCTCGTTGCAACGAGGCCTCCTAGATTCACGCCAGCCCTCGAAAGAATGAGGGCTATTGGGACGTCGAAGACGAACCCTATGACTAGTGCTAGTAGCGAGAAGAGTACAACTTTAGCCGCATATGCTTGTGGATATATTTTCATGTCAGCGGTAGCTATGTCTGTTTTCAGGTTGGGGAACATTTTTACTATTGTTTCGCCAGCCCATCCGAACAGGCTATAGGCAATGCTATCAAACGAAGCCATATTTGGTATCATTGAAAATGTAGCAAAAAATGTTTTGCTCCGCGTGTTTCTTGGCATAAAGTTAAACATAAAAATAAAGATTAGTGGCTGAAAGTCTAGGGCTAAAAAATGGCTGATGTAAATTTGAAGTTCCTCGGTGGGGCCAGAGAAGTTGGTAGGTCAGCTATACTTCTAGGAATAGAAGAAAAACAGTTGTTGCTTGATTACGGGGTAAGCATAGAGGGAGAAGAACCCCAGTTCCCGCTACCAGTCCCGCCAAAAAGGCTAGACGCTGTAGCAGTTTCACATGCACATCTGGATCACAGTGGCGCCGTGCCGCTCCTATATGTATCAAGAAGCATTCCATTCATCTCTACGCCTCTCACGGCAACATTGTCCGACCTCCTCATACGGGACTTTATGAAGTTGTCTAAATACTACATTCCATACGAGATAGTTGAGGTCGAAAAAATGCTTGATAATCTCGTTTCTCTAAACTATGGAGAATACTTCGAGGTAAATGATATAAGTATCAAGATGATTGATGCTGGACATATTCCTGGAAGCTCAATGATACAGATAGAGTCCCCGTCGCTGAATATTCTCTATACAGGTGATTACTCGTTACATGACACGTGTCTCCTTAGAGGCGCCAATCCGAACGACATATCCAAAGCAGACCTAATAATCATGGAGTCTACGTATGCAGAGTATAACCATCCTCCGAGGGAAGAGGCTGAAAAGGCATTCATCAATACGGTGCTTGAGGTTGTAGGTAACGGCGGCATCGCATTTGTACCGGTTTTCGCTATTGGGCGTGCACAGGAGATACTCTGTGTCCTAGCAAAATACGACATAGATGTGCCCATATATGTAGACGGCATGGCACGTGCAGCAAACGACTTAATAATGGAAAACCTCGACCTCTTAAGGGAGCCGAAGCTATTCCAGAAAGCCGTCGAGAAATCCATCAAAGTTAGGGACTGGGATCACCGCAAAAAGATTCTCTCCGGGCCTGGCATCGTCATCTCGCCAGCTGGAATGTTGCAGGGGGGTCCCAGTGAATTCTACATGGAGAAGATAATGGAAAACAGTCGGAATGCGGTCATATTCGTAAGTTACGTAATACCCGAGACACCTGCCCGCCAAGTTATCGAGACTGGGATATATGCGTCTCCAACCAAGCGGGGCCCCGTGAAGGCTAGAATAGAGTGGTTTGACTTTAGTGCTCACTGTGGGCACGACGAGTTAGTTAAAACTCTGAGCTTGGCGAAGAAAGACGCCAAAGTGGTGCTTGTACACGGCGAAGAAGAGTCAGCGTTGAAACTTGCAGAACTCAGTAGGAAGCTTGGAAAAGAAACATATGTTCCAAAAATCGGGGAAGAGCTGAAAATAGCTCTGTAGCTACTCGACCTTTATCTTTACTCCTTTTTCTTTCTTGGTTTTCTCTTTCTTTTCGATCGTGATTGTTAGGACTCCGTTCCTGTACTGTGCCTTTGCCGTGTCGGGGTTCACAGGTTCAGCAAACGATACTTCCTTGTAGTATTTCCGGTCATTGCTCGCAGTTATGGTGAGGGACCGCTCGGTGGCCTCGATGTTTATTTTGTCCTTTTCAACTCCGGGCACATCTACAATTATCCTATAGTGGTCTCCCTCGTCGAACACATCTGTGAATGGCTCAATAGTGTCTCTGATTACTGGCCTCACGTGTCCGGGTCTAATGTTTCCCCATTCTCTTACCTTTGGGACGCCGTCAGGCCCTATCTCTACGCTGAAGCCGTAGTAGTAGGGTCCAATGACTTTTCCGCTTTTTCCCTCTCCGCTGAAGTACATCGGCTCGCGTAGCATTTCTTCGAACATTTTGTCAAATTCTTCCATCATTTTCCTTATTCTCTTGAACCAGTCGTCAAACTCGTAACTCATTATGGTGTCACCAAAAATATTATTCAGCACTCCGATAAATAGATTGCTAGGCAATGACACGACGGGTTCCACCTCTAACATTCGAGAAGGAGATATACGACGAGGTTCACGGCTTTATAGACGTTACACCGATAGAGCTACTCGCTATTAGTGACTGTATTTTTCAGAGACTGAGAAGAATAAAACAACTTGGTCCCGCCGATCTAGTTTTTCCCGGAGCAACACACACGAGGTTTTCTCATTCAATCGGCACCATGCATGTGGCGTCCCTTATGGCGCTCAACACAGGTGTAGTAGACGAGGCTGATCTTCAGGCACTGAGGCTGGCTGCGTTGCTACATGACATTGGACATATGCCGTTTTCTCATACTTTGTCAGTTAACCACGAGGAGGTCACAGTTTTTCTTATCGAGAATTTTTTGAAAGAGAAACTTGGGGATTTCGCCGATAGAGTTGTAGAAATTTTGAGGGGAAAGGACAAGTTAAGCCCCCTTGTTTGTTCAGAGGTTGACTCGGACAGGATCGACTACATGTTGCGTGACGCGTTACATACAGGTGTAGCTTATGGGAAAATAGACGTGGGGCGTGTTATCCGCTCGGTCAGGCTTGTTAAGAGTGGGGCAAAGTGGATAGTGGCATTTGCTAGGGGTTCCGAGACGGCACTGGAAAGTCTGCTGATTTCAAGGTTCCAGTTATTTAAAACAGTTTATTATCATAAGACTGTAAGTGGATTTGAGGCTCTCCTACAGAGAATCTACAAGGTAATGCTAGAAGAAGGTCTAGTTGACCCACCGAAGGAAATACTGAGAGATAAATTATCCTGGTGCCTATTTGACGATGTTTCTTTGCTTTCGATGCTTAAAGATTCTATGAGGAGCAACAATGAGAAAGTAGGATATTTGTCTAGGCAGTTTATTGAGAGAATTCCTCCAAAGCTTATATTGGAGTATCTACCTGGAAACGATGAGCAGTCCAGTGAAATATTTGAGCATCTAGTGAAACATGACTTAGAAGAATATTTATCCAGCAAGTGTGGCGTCCCAGAGCAATACATACTTGTTTACGAGGGAAAAGTTTCTCCACTCAAAGACCCCAGTCAACTATACATTATTGACAATGGGAACCTGATCCCCCTCATTTCGAGCCGTAAAACTTTACTTAGAAGCATAGTATCTGAAGGCTATGCACCTACCCGTGTATACGTTATCCGCGAGTACTGGAAAAGAATTTCAGACTGCGTGGCAAATTTGGGAACTCAATAAAACTCCATGGGGGATCCTTGTAAACTGGCTCCAAGTATCGGTTTACATCGAGCCTTGTCAGCCTCACAGCTTTTCTCCATCCGCCGAGCCCTCCACCATTGAGAGCCCACTCGATAAGTGTTCTTGAAAGGTCTAGGTCTCCGCGAGAAATGATTGTCTGTATTTGAGCTAGTCTCGGGTCATAAGTCCTTATATCTGCAAGTCCTCCAAGTTTTTTCCTAAGTAGATTTATTCTTCTTCTTGCCTCTTGTATGCCAATAAATGGTGCATATTGCAGGAATGTGTGGGGCTTGGGGACAAAGGGGCTAATAGTTATTTTTAGTTGTCTTTCGCCCTTGAATCCCGTGGTTTCCGCAAGTTTCTGGATGTATTGTGCTGTCTGGTCTATGTCGTCCTCGGTTTCGCCAGGGAGGCCTATCATTAAGTAGACTTTGAGGCCCGTGAAACCGAGCTTTTTGGCTGTAAGCGAGATGTCTGTTGCGTGTTCAATGCTTAGCCTTTTCCTTATTAGTGCTGAGAGCTTGAGCGACCCTGTCTCGGGGGCTATGGTTAATGTTTTTTGTCCCCCCTGTTTGATGTATTCTAGCCTCTTCTCGTTGAGTGTCTCTGCTCGAATAGATGGAATGGAGAAGCTGTAGCCATGAGAAATCAGCCATTCGAGAATAGAGTCTGCCCCTTTGTGGTCAAAGAATGAGAGGCTTACAAGTTTAACGTGCCTCGAGTGGTTATATGCGTGCCCCTCCGTGACGATGTCTCTTATTTGGTCTAGCGGGCGTTCCCGCACGCCATAGAAAATGTGTCCCTCAAGGCAAAAAGCGCATAGCCTGAAACACCCCCTCGAAGCTTCGACGGCTGTCCTGTTTTTCCACTTTGCACGTGTATCTGAGAGTTGAAGCTGTATTGAGGGGTGGAATTCTCTGGGCAAGCTGTGTGCATAGTTAAGAACTACTTTCTCTCCTGTATAAAAAGAGGGTACAAAGAAGCCCTTTGAAGGCTCTAGAGATTCTAGAAGTCTCTCCTTTTCTGTTCCATAGGTGTATAGCTGGCTGATAAGCGTTGGAAGCGTTGATTCTATTTCTCCGACTACCAAAACGTCTATGAAGGGGGAAATAGGGAGTGGGTTAGCTATTATGGGGGGGCCTCCCGCTATTATCATTGGTTTTTCCCGCTTTGAACTGTAAGGCTCGACTCCCGCATCTAAGAGAATGCGCAGGATATTGACAAGGTCTAGCTCGTAGTGTACGGTAACAACTATATAGTCCAGCTTTTTTAGAGATGTCCCAGTTTCTAGTGTTTGGGGGATAGGATTTCCATCAAAATCAAGCATTACTTGTTCGGCGTAGATTTCATCGTGAGAGTTTAGCCAGTAGTAAAGCATTTGGAACGAAAGCGCGTCTAATGCAACTTGGGGAAAGGATGGGTACAAAACGCCAATCCTTAGAGTGTTTTTTCTGGGGACTTTATGTACAACATTTTCCTCTCCAGGTATTCTATCCATAGTACTATGAACCTGTATTAGCTTATAGATTTTAGTTGTTATCGTGTGGGCGCCTCAAAGAATGTGGCTAAAAAGGATTCCTACGCGCTAGACTTTTTAGAGTGTACGTTCCATAGAGCTGGGGTAGCTATGAGTAGCGTCAAGAAAAATCCTAGGGCCAAGTTGCCTTCGCCAGTTCCAGAGGAGATTCCGGTCCCCGAAGAGGTAGGCCAAGAAATCCCACAGGTGAAGACGCGGGAATACGAAACAAGGAAGTGGGGATACCAGCTTGCCAAGCTAGGCATCGAGGGCTTAGACGAACGGATAAAGGGTATTCTGCGTGGAAGATCATACTTGGTTACAGGCGAGACAGGAACCGGCAAGACGCTTTTCAGTTTGACTTTTCTAATGGAGGGTCTCCGGTCTAACGAGCCAGGCATTTATGTCCTCGTAGACGAGGACTATGACGACTTCATGAACGGTGTCTACGATTTTGGATGGGACTTTGAGCAATTCATCAAGGCTAGGAAGCTGAGAATACTTACATTGATGCCTGACTTTGTGGAGAAGATGAGGAACAAGCCGGTCGATACAGTCGTTATGTCTATCGTTGACGGCATACTTAGAGAGGCTAGGTTGATAGGCGCGCAGCGACTAGTTATAGACCCCGTCGCACCCCTAATTGTCAATGAGGGCGACGTAGCATGGACCCGTGAATACATCAAGAGCCTTATCATCAACCTGGAGAAACGTATCGGTGCTACGACGCTTATAGTGTCTGAGATACCTACTGGTAGCACCGCTCTTAGTAGGTATGGTGTAGAAGAGTTCCTTGCTACGGGAGTCTTTGTGCTTGGTATTGAGAGGATTAAGAACGCATTTTACAGGACACTGTATGTTCGAAAAATGAGGTGGAGACCGGTGCCGCCCCAGTTATTTGTCTTTGACATCGTTAGAGGCAAGGGGGTTGTTGTCCGCGGCGAGCTGAACACTATCCTTAGAGAATAGACAAAAGCTGTCAGTCTTGATGTCACAGTTCATTGCTTTAGGCTCCTAAATACCAACCTTCATCATTCATCTTTTGTATGAAGCGTGAGGTTTAAGTGTTTTGTTTGCGTAGAAAGACTACAGGAATAAAAAGTGGAGCCACTGGGGAAGGAACGCGTAAAGGTCTACTATAAGCTTCATTCGAGTGGAGGATACAGGATGCTTGCTATTTGCGACGTTGAGCTTCTGGGGAAAGAGTTCCGTCACGGCAAGGTGAAGTTCAAAGTTACTGAGGAATTTTTCGGGGGCAGTCTTATTGATGCTGACAGCCCGTTGCTGAAAAAATACATCTCGGAGGCAGACTCGGTAACCGTTATAGGTGAGGTAAGTTTAAAAATTGTTGAGGAAATATTTCCACTAGCGAGACAAGCAGCAATGTTTGTTGCCGGTATTCCCTATGTGCAGGTCTTTAAGTCGGAGATACTGTGAGGGATGAGGGGGAAATGTCAGAGCGTGTCTTTGTGTGTCCTATATGTGGCAGGAGGACTGAGAGGCTTATTGACGGTCTTTGCCCAGACTGCTACGTCAAGCATCACCCGATGGTGGAGCAAAAAAAGGCTGAGTTGACTCTAAAGATTTGCAAGAAGTGTGGCAGGCTAGGTTATAAAGGTTCATGGAGTGATACAGAGGAAGAACTACTAGACCAAATAAGGAAGGATCTGAAACACATCGTGAAGCTTAGGGGTGAAATAAGAGACATTGACATAAAGATTTACCCGAGACAAGGCTCTATGCAGCTCACAGTCACTGGCAAAGTGCACCCAGAGATACAGCAATTCTACCAAGAGGAATACGAAATTCCTGTAAAAATGGAATACACTATTTGTGATGCATGTCTGGGAAGAGTCTCAAAAGCCAAGAGGGCGATAGTCCAAGTTAGAGCAAGCAACAGGGAATTAACACAGAGAGAAAAAAACATACTATTGGGTCTTCTCGAGCAAACAGCGTCGATGAAAGGTAAAGGGGCTGATTTGTCTCCGTGGCAAGTTAAGGAAGAGTCTGGCGGGTTTGACCTTTATTTTTCTACTATAAGTGCAGCTAAAGAGTTTGTAAATAACTTATCGCATAAGATGTACTTTGATACGTTGGAGACTGGGAAAAAGGTAGGCGTTGATTCTAGTGGGCAAGAAAAGTTCCAGGTCACCTTTAGACTGTTGCTTCCCGGCTTTACCAAGGGCGACGTTATAAAGTATAGGGATCGTTACTACCTGGTAAAGGATATCGACTCAAAGAGAGTCTTCCTGTTAGACCTTGACAGTTATGTTGTGGAGAGTGTAGTGCTTTTAAAGAGTTTCATTTCGCAGACGTCTACAGTTGCAAGAGCCTCAGAGATTCAGAGGGGCATTATTGTTGCGGTTGAAAATGAAAAAGTATACGTAATGGATAAGGACTACAAGGTATACGAGGTAGATGTCAAAAAGAGTGAAGGGATATTTAGGATCGAGGACAAGGTTGGGATATTATTTCACGAAGGAAAAATTATCCTGGTTCCGCTTCAGGACAAATAGCTGTCTTTGGCTGTTACTCGACGACAGGCATTGTTAAGGTGCGCTTTACTCCTGGTATTCTCCTTATTTTTGTAAGTATCATTTCTCTGATTTCTGTGTTATTTTTGCCCGTTGCCTTAACTATGATGTCGTAGACGCCGTAGAGTAGGTGTGCCTCTATAACGCCAGGTATTTTCTTTAACTCTTCTAGAACTTCCTTCTCCTTACCTATGTCACAATTTATCAGAACATAGGCTACTGCGGCAGAGTGTTCCGCGCTCATAATATATTTTTCGCCACAAACACTAAAAAATCTTTCTACATTTATAGCTTAGCAATGACTTGGAACACCAGTCTGAAGATTGATTTAAATGATGAAGCGTGGAAGGCATGAGCACTGGAAAGATTTTTTAATTTGTCCCATTTATCATAGAGTTGAGGCGGCCGTAGTCTAGTCTGGTAGGATGGCGGCCTCCCAAGCCGCAGAACCCGGGTTCAAATCCCGGCGGCCGCACCATTTTTGTTACCCCCTACCCCCTCCCCCCAGCCATTGATGTCTACAGTATTCTTAAGGCATTTAACAACCAAGCTTCATATGAGATGCCCGATATGCAATGGAATCGTGGTCTTGAACCCGCTGACAGGAGAATATGTTTGTTCAGAGTGTGGCTACGTTGTTGAAAGCATAGCTATCGAAGAGAAGCAAGGAATCAATATAAAGCATGTAAAAAAGTTTCCTTATCGTAGCTTTTACACTAGAGAGGAATCATTGTTTATCAGAGCTCGAAGAAAGCTTGCCAGTGTTTCTTTGATACTAAACATCAATGAACAGCTGCGGAACGATATACTTAGAGAATTTGTCTTCTTGTCTAAGCGTATAAAAAGGGACAGAATCGCTCTTTTAGTAGTTCTCGTGTACCTCAAACTACGTGAATATGATAGGTCCATCTCTTTGTTGAAAGTGGTGAAGGCATTTAGAGAAGCTAATTCACGTGTAACTGTTGGGCGGGCTCTCAAGATTCTAAGTGAGATGCACAGGTCAAATTACAGAACTGAGACGTGGGGAAGCGTTATTGAAGACATTAGCAGTAGATTGGCTCGTGTTTATGGTGTGGGCGAGTTGAAGACCAGGCTCTTGTTGGAGAAATACGTCAATATGCTTCGCCTACAGTTTCTTGGACGGTCGAGACGCAATGTAGTATCCGCGCTTGCCTACTTGTTGCTTAAGCAACAAATAGGAAACATAACGATCGAGGAGTTTGCCAGGGCCGTGGGAGTGTATTCATCGACTCTGAGAAAAAACGTTGAATATGTTAGTTTAGCGCTTCTCGAAGCACCCCTCGATGAGCCTCTTAGCGACATTCTTAAAATATGGAGTACAGGGGATAGCGCAGATAAAGCCCTTAAAGTGTCCGTAAATAATCCATGATGCTCCCGCAGGACATAAGTATAGTGCTACAAGTGAAAGTAGGTCTTCTTCGCCATCAACCTGAACGAAAATGGGGGTCTTTTTCTCTTCTAACAGCTTGAAAGCAGTCTTGAAAACTTCAAAACATTCCCTAGAAATAGTTCCGGCCGGATTCTTACACTTCAAAAATGTTCCATACGCGTCTTCCTGGCGTATAGAAATGTTTCTCCTAGTCTTAGAATCCACGACGAATATGTCGCCCCATCCCCTCCTAAAAAAGTTGACAGAAACGACGTCTCCTACCAAGATAATATTCTTGCCAAAACGTGAATCATTAATCGCCTCGATGGCCCTATCTACAGACAGAGGGGGATCCTCGTAAAACAAGTATCCCCATGAATAGGAGAGCATGTTCCTACACTCACTTGTAGACTTCATTCTTAACAAGCTCCAATCAGTCTCCTCCATACGTCAACAACATTTTCTTAGACATGGAAAGAAAAAAATTTATTACCACTGTTGATACTATGGAATGCTAGCTTGATAGGGCCGGTAGCTCAGCTAGGTAGAGCGGCGGTCGATAAAAATGGTCGAGGCTCTTAACCCGTAGGCCCCGGGTTCGAATCCCGGCCGGCCCGCCATTTTTTCTCCTCATAATAGGCCTGGAGGCTCTATCCTTAGAGGTTTGCATCCAATGTCGACGAGTGCCAGGTAGCTAGCATTATCGAGGATGTTTTTGAATTCTCGGAGGCCGACAATCAGTACTCCTTCTTCAATTATTGCTCCAGTATCGTAGAGGTTGGTCACCAGCGGAAAAATATATGTTGGGTTGGCGAGTCTCCACGGGAAGGGCGTTCCAGAGGACAGGATTTTTGCTAGTGAAGAGGTGCGGGCGAGTTGTGCCTGTGCAGCCCTTTTAAGGGCAGATCTGGGCGCTCTTTTCCATAGCTTACAGTCTATAGCTAGTAGCATGTTTTCTCTGTATGCGAGAACATCTATCTCGTGTCTCTTACCCCCAAGTGAGAAACGGTAGTTCCTATGTACCTGGAAGCCATTCAGCTCGGCTATACGTGAACATAGTTCCTCGAAAGTGCTCCATCCAGAACTCAGGGCGAGGGAAGCTATATCATAGTTCGACATCCAGGACTTGATTATAAGCCATGGTAGCTCCTCTGTGACAATGTTGTTCTCAGTCCTTACACCTAGACCTTCCAAGGTTGTCTTTATGAATTCCACAGATAGACCTGTGGTTCTAGCAAGGTCTTCTAGAGAAACATTCTTGTCTAGAAATAGTTTTCTTGCCAGCTCCTTTAGTAAAAATTCGACTTTGACTTCGAGCAAAAAGGGGCGCCTAGCTAGACAATTATCGAGGCCATTGCGCTGAGTTTTGGCCAGCGCTCGGCGGCCTCCTTGGCGAGGGGTCCACGGATTTCTGTTCCTTTGGGTTCTCCCTCGGGAGTAATAATTACGACGGCGTTGTCTTCGAAGGCGACCCAGGTTCCGTCGGGCCTCCTGTATGGTCTTCTCTGGCGTATAACGATTGCCCTCATAACCTGTTTTCTCAGCTCTGGTTTACCGGCCCTGATCGACACGACAATTATGTCGCCGACCGCAGCTCCCGGAATCCTGCGCCAAACGGCCTTGTAGTGTGGGACACCAATCACCTTTGCGAGCGTAGCTCCAGAGTTGTCTGCAACCTTGACGAGGCTTTCCATGAATACTCCAGGTGTAAGTCCGAGCCTATACGAGACACCGACAGCTTTCGGTCCTCTTTTCGCCACCTATACCACCTCTAAGCTTTACCAATCACGACAAATGAAACCGATTTTGCTAGGGGCCTGGTCTCGGCGACTATTACTTCGTCTCCAGGCTTAACGGAGATGCAGGGCGGCACACGTACATGTTTCTTTTTCCTTCTAACCTCATACCTCTTATACTTCTCGTTGTAGTGCAGGTATTCGTGAACAGCTACAGCTACATTCTGCATTCTCATCTTCTCGACTCTTAGCCTGAGAACCTGTCCCCTCACTGGAAGCTGGCCATGCCATGGACACAGTGGGTCATCGCACTTGTTTTGAGGAGGCTGGACTCCAGGGATTCCAACGCCCTTCTTCTTTGCCATCAGGATATCACCAGACGCGGAGATAAAAGGATGACCAGCTATATAAAAACGTTTTTATAGAGAACACATCACCACTCATATAGCTTCTTCTTTAATCTTTCCTCTGGCCGCCCCAACAAGTATCTACCATCTATCTTCACGACTTGCCCATCTGGAAGCCAGACACGCAACTTAACTTGGCTCTTGAAAACTCGGCGCTTTCGCCTACCTGGATAGCCGATAACAAGTGTCTTGTAGGTCTCATCTAGTATAAATCCTCTGATCCCAATCTGGAAAGGATTAGTAGAATCAACAACTTCTGCTTCGAGACCAATCAATTCATGTCTCAAAATGTTTCTAGGAGTTATTTTCATTGCTTCTCGGCGGTAGCGGCTACCTGGCTCTTACTTATCCCCAGCTTTTCCTCGTTCATCACAGTCAATATGCGTGCAATCTCGCGTTTAATCTTCCTTATGGATGAAGGATTCTCAAGAGAACCTCTATGGGCCTGCGCCTTTAGACGTGCAAGCTCAGCTCTAAGCTCCTGCAGTCTTTTCTCGCGTTCTTCCCTTGTCATTTTACGGATATCCTCTATACTACTCATGCCTCACCACCCTGAGGTACCTGTGAACGTACAAGTATCATGTCAGGCATCCTTGCAGGCTTCATGATCCTGACTTTTACACCATACATTCCAAGCTTCAAGAGGACGTGGACCACAGCTTCATCTACGAGTTCCTCGCCAGGCTCTCCGCTCTTTGGAACATATCCCCTAGTGAATCTTTCCGTGCGGTGTCGCTCGCTGGTAAGCTTCCCGCTGATAATTATTTCGGCGCCCCTTGCACCCGCCGCCATTATCCTGTTTAGGGCTATCATCGCCGCTCTACGGAACCTGACTCCTCTTACAAGTGCACGTGCAACGCGGTATGCCATTATTTTCGCATTGAGATCCTGATTGGGAACCTCGACGACGTCTATCTGTGGGTTCTCCAGTCCATATTCTTTTTCTAGAACGTCAGAGAGTGCCTTTATGTTGGCTCCTTTTCTTCCGATAACGAGTCCAGGAATACCAGCATATACAATGACTTTGGTGCCTATCGGGGTCTTAAAGAACTGTGCATGCACATAGTTTGCACGTGCAAGCTGACGTTGCAGGTACTCGTTAAGCATCATGTATTGGAGGCCTTGATTTACATATTTACGTGCAAGGCTGGACATTTGACCACCTAGCTTACTTCTTCACCTATAACTTCTACATGAACAAGCTGATCATAATAAGGCGTTGCACGCCCAAAAGCCCTTGGGAGATAATTCCGTATCTTCATTCCCTTATGTGCAGCCGCATGAACAATGCGTACATTTTCAACATTTAGCCCCTTAAACTCCGCATTGTTTTCCAAGTTATCCAGCAACTTCAACAGGTTCTTAGCAACTTTCACTGGATAGCGCCCGGGACCAGAAACAGTCGACTTATGGCCTACCTTCTTTTTATAGCGCCTAAGCGGAACAGCCCTCTTCATGTTGATTATTTCCTCTAGGATCTTTTTTGCTTCTCCAATACTTTTCCCCTTAATCAAGCGAAGAGTCTCCACAGTGAATTTATAGGACATGCTCACGTCTCGCAAAGACGCCTTAACAGTTTTCTCGGGGTCAAGCTCCACTGAGTATCGCCAAGTTGGCATCAAGACACCTAGATGCTCCTTATTGCCCCAAATAAAAATCTTTCTTTCTCTCAGGTTTTTTGGAAAATAAGTTGGTGGGGCCGCGGGGATTTGAACCCCGGACCACCTGGGCTCTCGTCTCGAGATCCCGATTCCTGCATCCATTGGTGCCAGGCATCCTTCCAGGCTGGACTACGGCCCCCAGAGGTTAGATAAACTCAAAAACTTAAAAAGATTGTTTTAATCGTCTCCAGATTTCCGGCGAAGGCTGTCTAATCTACTTGGACTCTCGGGTCTTCCTTTATAACTCTTAAAACATACATTGTCTTGGTGCTTTCGACTCCATCGATCTTGCCAATGTCGTCCAGGATGCGTGCCAGGTCTTCCTTGCTTTTTGCCCTGACCTTGAGAAGCGTAGAGTATTCTCCGGCGACATCGTATATCTCGACGATTTCTGGCATTTTTTCGAGTTCTTTTAAGACTTGAGAGTACTTCTGTGGAGACGCCACCACGCCTATGATGGCCGTAACCTTTCTGCCAACTTTTTCTGGGTCAACAATGGCTTGGAACCTCTTGATTACGCCTATAGATGAAAGCTTCTTTATGCGGAGGTGTACCGTTGCCTCGCTTATTCCTAGCTGGCTAGCAATCTGTGCATAGGGAGTTTTCGCGTTGTCCTGTAATATTTCTAGTATCTTTCTGTCAATGTGGTCTAACTTGATTTCACCACTCTTTTCGGACATATTCAACACCATGATGTAATCAAGTGTTCTGGTTTAAAAAATTTTTTATTGAACCACGGGAGAAAACCTTAAACATGGCGCTGGTGTCAGCGTATTTTATCAGCCCACGCTTACAACAAATAAATATTTTTGTTTAGTGTCCTATTGATAATCAATGGGCCCGTAGCGCAGTCAGGAAGCGCGGCGGCCTCCGGAGTCGCAGGTCCCGGGTTCAAATCCCGGCGGGCCCGCCACTGAGCATCATTTTTTTGCAAGTAGCTACAGGGGATTAACGCATTCAAGTATTACAGAAACATTATTATTGTTGTGGTAGCCTATTGAAACGTGTCAGAAGACGTAGTAAAGGCCATGGTTAGTATAGCGTCGTATGTCGAGAAAGTTTCAAACGAGATAGACAAAGAGTCCGTGACAAGGTTTCTGAAAATCCTTACATCAGCGCTTGCAAATAAACGTAAAATCCTCGTGGTGGGTGCAGGTAGAAGCGGCCTTGTAGGCAAGGCATTCGCGATGAGGCTTATGCATCTAGGCTTCAATGTCTACGTCGTCGGCGAGACAATCACGCCGTCAATCTCTGAGGGAGACGTCCTAGTAGCTGTGAGCGGATCCGGTAGCACACAGATCGTTCTATCTGTGGCCTCTGCCGCCAAAAGAGCAAAGGCACAAGTTGTAGCTGTAACATCTTTTGCCGAGTCGCCCCTAGGCAAAATAAGCGACCACGTGGTCGTTATTCCCGGAAGAACAAAGGTCGCGACGGAGACAGACTACTTCGCTAGGCAGGTTCTAGGAATGTACGAGCCCCTGGCGCCACTGGGAACACTCTTCGAAGACAGCGTGATGATATTCTTCGACGGTGTAATCTATGCATTGATGAATATCCTTGGCGTCGGAGAAGAAGACATGAAGAAGAGGCACGCAAACGTAGAGTTTGTATAGCTACAGTGGGAGCTTTCCCATTTTAACCATAAAGTCAAAGCTTGATAGGTATGCTTCTCCCTCTCCCTTCATGCGTTCATCCAAAACGTAGACCTTGACTCTGTCTTTCTCGCTCCTTATTCCTCTACCAATGCTCTGGACAACCTGCATATATGCTGGATAAAGGTACACATATTTCCACGCCAGGTCTCTGCTTCCAAGCTTTTCCGAAAGCAGTTCATACATTTTTTCATTTTCAAGTGTTGGCTCGGGTACGGGTAGACCAGCTATAATTATTGTGTCGATAAGGGATTTTCCGCGGACGGTGTATTCGACTCCTTCGACAAACTTTCCCCTTGCAACTACGCAGACTAGGATCTTCTCGTTTTCAAGCACCTTTTCGATCATGGATTTTAGGGAAGTGTCCCGGCGCTCGAAGACGAGGGGCCTGGACTGGATATAGGGGACAATATTCAGCATGAAAGAATATGAGGGAAAGACAGCAACCGTTTTTTTGACGCCTGGATAGCTAAAAATCAGATCGATGGCCTTCGCATACCTCCTGTATAGTTCCTCGGTTCTAGCTGTGTATCTAGACGTGAGTCCTTCCACAATGACTACCTCGACATTGCTCCCCCAAATGTTTGGGTAGCTGGTCTCTAGTATACGGTCGCTAGGTATGTCGAGCATTACCTGGAGATATTCACGTGGGGGCAGTGTACCTGACATCAGTACTGCGCTTCTCACTGAAGAGAAGACCTGAGAACCAACCCTACGCGGGTTTACAAGAGTCAACCTCAAAGAGACACCTTCATCGCCAGCTGTAACAGAAGCTATGTATTCATGTGAAGCGCCTCTCAGGGCCTGCAGGAAGGTGTAGACACGCCAAATAAATGTTGAGGTCTCAGCCGGTTGGTCGGAGCCAAAAAGGTATCTTGAGAGGGACTCTGGGGAAGGCATATTTTGCAAGACTTCGTCTATTGAAATGCTAAAAGTTGGTCCCACCTTGTGCCTGTACCGTCTCAAATAATTCAGAGCATGGGCAAGCTCACTAATTATTTCTGCTGACGCTTTAGAGTTTCGAACAAGCGAGAGAGTCCTCTTCAGATCATTCTCCGAGAGGTGATAGCTCTCGGCATCAACTATAAAGCCTGGAAGATTATGGGCCTCGTCAATTATCAGTATAGAGTTTCCGAGGCTACCCCCGAGAGCCTCCTCTAAACGCTTCCTCAGATCACTGCTGAAAATATACGGATAGGAAGCAACAATGAGTCTAGCGTTTTTCAAATTACTCCAAGTAACCTCGAAGGGGCAAACACCGGATCCAAGTCCCAGCTCGCGGGAAGTCTTAGGAGTCAAAATTTCCGGCAACTCCATCTTTGTTTTTATGTCTGTAGAATAGGGGCATGCCCCCGTCTTCCTCTTATACCAGCAGAAATGGAGAAACTCTTGATAAGCCAGCCTAGAAGCACCCTTCAAGAGACAGTACTTCTGTTTATTCATTAATACCACTGTGGGAACATTGATGCCTACAGCTTCCAGCCTTTTAACTTCTCGAACCGGGGCCTGAAACTGTGACCTGGACCGGGCGAGGTAGATTATCTTGGGAGCACCTGCCGCCAGCGCGCCAGCAATCACAGAGACTGTTTTACCGATTCCAGTCGGATACCTGGCTAAGAGAATTTTTTTGTCTTCGAAGGTCTCTTTTACTGCTAATGCTAGCTGGATTTGTCCACTGCGTGTTCTCTTGTATGGAATATAGTTCTTTACCTCAAGTATCTCTGCTTCTCTTTTCTGATGGTCTCTATACATTTTTAGTGTTTCACTAGAAACAATCTGATAAAGCTTAATAACTTGTCTGGTTGCTTCGATGTGGAGATGCCCAATGAGCAGGCAAGAAAAATATTCCGTGCCCAAGGCTCTGCTTGGCCTACTCACAATAATAGCGATTATCGTGGTCTCTTACTTTTCATATAAAACCCTTGCATACATACTTAACTGGGAGCAACCGCCTGGAGACGGATTAACAGCCTATCAAACATATATGATGTGGCTGATCTACACCCTTTTCCTTTTGACAGTTGCTTTTATCCTGTACGAGACCTTTAAGAAATGGGAAAAACAGCAATGAATGTTTTACGCGAGGATATCATCATAGACTGGGTTACAAGTCAACTGGGGATCCAAAAGAACGATGCCGCCTTTTTTGAGCACAACGAGACAAAAATAGTTATAAACGTGGATTCTTTTGAGAGCACTATTCACCTTTACCCCTTTGTGCCTCTACGGATAGCTGGTAGACGCGCTGCTACTGGGTCTCTAAGCGATGTTTTGGTGAAAGGAGCTGTTCCCAGAGGGATCCTCACAGCTATTAGGGCTCCAGCCACAATGTCTATTGAGTCCTACAAGGAATTCTACAGTGGAATAATCGACGTGGCTAAGAGGTATGATTTACGTATCCTTGGAGGAGACACAGACATAGCTGAGACTGGAAGCCTCAGAGCCGATATAGTAGTCTTTGGCTTTGCCAAGGGAAAAATTGCTAACAGGTGGGGTGCAAAGCCGGGTGACTTGCTGGCAGTTTCGGGCAGGGTGGGGCTCTCATCAATACTATACTATTACTACAGACAAAACAGTGTTAATTGTAGCATCACAAGGGAAATGCTAGAGGAATACGGTTGGGGACAATTGCCTAAACCGGCAGAGTGGCTAGCCCTAAAAGAAAATGTGCATGCCGCCATAGATAACAGTGACGGCTTGGCTTTGTCGCTACACTACCTGTCCGAAGCCTCAGGCGTCAAACTGATAATTGATCATATACCTCTACACCCGCTCGCCGAGGAATGCATCCCAAAGGAGAGAATACTGGACGAGGTTCTCTACAATTCAGGCGAAGAATACAACTTCATTTTTACCATACCCGCCGAAGAAGAGTCAACTGTCGCCAAGCTTGGATTTACTGTTATTGGGAAAGTAGAAGAAGGTCGCGGGGTTTATTTCAGAGATGGGATAGAAATTAAAAGGATTGGCTGGGTTGGAGGGGCAGGCTACAATAAAAGAAGATAACTTCGACGGGAGATGAATGACTAAAGTTGTGCTTCTCGACGGCTATAACGATGAGCCTGCGGGGCTGGGTGTACCACCATATATAGATATATATCCTCGCTACATCGCTGGTGCAATCTGGAGCGTCGAGAAAACTGCGACAATCCACTATTTTACTATTGACGAGGCCCGACGCCTGAAGGAAAAATTCTTCAGCACAGTAGAGAAGAGCGACCTGCTAGTCGTCTTCGGCGGCATCACTGTGCCTGGAAAATACCTAGGTGGCACCCCTATAACATTAGAGGAAATTCTCCGTATACCACGACAGGTAACAAGACCCAAAAAGATACTTCTTGGACCGCTTGTCCGTTTTGGTTTCGGCAAGTCTGGGGGAGAAAGGGCTGTCCCACGTGAAGAGTTCCTCGACGCATATGACCTTGTAGCCCCCGGAGACCCCTGGCTAGTCATATATGACTACATGAGGGAAAAAAGCCTAGAAAAGGTAGACAAGTACGCTATTTCTAGGGACTATACCCTAGTGAACCAGTTCGCGGTGAGGGGGGCGAGAATCGTTCTACAGCACCCGAACCTGGGATACAATCTTACAGCAGAGATTGAGACATATAGGTCTTGTCCGCGATGGGTAACGGGTGGATGTAGCTTTTGTATTGAGCCGAGGTTCGGCAGGGTCGTGTTCCGAGAGCCGCGCGATATAGCGCTAGAAGTCAGGGCCCTGTATGAGCTCGGCGTGAAGGGTTTCAGGCTGGGCCGGCAAGCAGATTTCCTTGCATACAAGGGCCGAGGAGTAAACGAAGTTGAGTTTCCTGAGCCAGACCCCGAGAAGATAGAAGAGCTCATGAGACATGTAAGGCTTGCCGCGCCTGACGCAGAGATGCTTCACATAGACAATGTTAATCCTGCAACAATATACCTGCACAAGGAAAAGGCCAAGGAAGCCCTAAGAAAAATCGTAAAGTATCATACCCCAGGGGATGTCGCTGCTTTTGGCCTAGAGAGTGCAGATCCAGACGTAGCAAAGGCAAACAACCTTGGCAACGATGCCGAGGGGGTAATCGAGGCAGTAAGACTTGTAAATGAGGTCGGGAAGAATAGGGGATGGAACGGGTCACCAGAACTATTGCCAGGCATAAACTTTGTCCTGGGGCTTCCAGGCGAGACCGCAAAAACATTTAGGCTAAACAAGGAATTTCTCCTCAGAATCCTAGAAGAAAACCTCCTCGTTAGAAGAGTAAACATAAGAGAAGTGTTGCCTTTACCTGGTACCCCAATGTGGAGTATAGGAACAAGGATAGCTGAGAAAAACAAGAAATACATAAAGGCATTCAAAAAGTGGGTTCGCGAACACTTTGACCAAGAAATGATCCGACGGGTCTACCCAAGCAAAACCATAATTAGAAACTGTTATGTCGAAAGGGTTGGAAACCCATCTGTAGCAAGGCCCCTTGGGAGCTATCCGATAACAGTCTTCCTAGAGGGCTCATCATTGAAACAATGGGAAAAGGTAGACTGTCTAGTCATAGGCGCTAAGGCCCGCTCCCTTGTAGGTGTCCCCCTACCTATAAACCCAAGAGAACTGTCGCTGGGAACAATGAAAAAGATTTTTGGAAACAAATTAGCTGTGTCGATTAAGGCTGGAAAACTAGAAGAAGCCGAAAAAGACCCGTTCTATAAGTATGTACTCCGAAAAAGAGAACAATTTTAGGCGAAGAGGATCCTCTGCAGTTGCATCAGTTCGTGTCCAGTAGTGTCTTCACCCACCAGTGCGCCTTTTACGTTTGCTACTAGACCGGTTTTCAGAAACATCTTTCCCCTATTTATCGTCAATATGCCGGCCTTTACCTTTAGAACATTCTCAATAGTAGATATTTCTTCATCTGTAGCCAGGGGCGGAACAGCAACAGCCCGATTAGTAGCAACAGCCAGGCTTCCCACAAAGGGCACATCCCCAATATTCATCTGTATGCATTCTACTCCTAGCACATCCTGTATGGTTCCTAGTGCCTGTTTGGGGAGAACCTTGCTCACGACACACCCATTGTTGTTGGCCAAGACAAGGTTTCCAATACCAGTCTCCCTGACGTCCTCCAGGACAGCTAGATTAAGGTCCACGTTCTTCCTTAGCGACTCAAGTTCGGTATCCGTAATGATCCTTGGCAAGAGAATCCCATTGTTGTTTCCCGCTACGAGTATTCCGAGGAGCCTGGTTCCAGCAATAGTTAGCCTGTAGACGTCTACTTGCAGGTTTTCGCGAATCTTGTGGTCAAGCTTCTCGGGCGCGTCCGATGGTATCAGGGCAAAATTATCATTGACGAAAATATATACACCTATATTTGGAGTGCCAAAAAGAGAAAGAGCCTCTACATTAACCATTCATTATTCGGCCTCTTTTTCTCCAATTCCCTGTGGTAGAACGGTGACCTCCGAGATTTCCCCATCTTCAACAGTAAACTTTACATCTAGTTTGACTTTTCTAGGCGGCTTCTCGATGCTCCTAGACCATAGGAGCTCGTTAAGCCTAGGGTCAATTTTTATGGCTCCAGAGTATCTAAGGTGCCTGGCAACGAACTCCCTAATCTTCCTTATCGCGACCTTACTTCTCTTTTTCCTGGGAGCGCTGTAAACACTTCTAAGATTTATCACATAGCTACGTGTATGCTCCCCCTCAGGCAACTTGCTGGACATGAGCTACCACCCCTATAGTTGCATCCTGCTTCTACGCCAGTTTCTTCTAGGCTTTCTGCGAACCTTCCCTAGAGTCTTGCCAATGATCCATATGGGTATCTGCTGGTTGCTACGCGTCGCGGCCGCTAGGCGGAGCTTTTTACCTAGAGGTTTAAAGTGTGCCATTTCCACCACTTACTGCCAACATTTAGGAAAATGGATTTATAAATTTTAGGTGTAGCTAAAAGCTGAATTTTACCCGGATATCCCTCCTAGTGCTTGAAAGCTGTGCAAGTATCTCTTTCAGCGTCTCGTCATCTATGGGAAGCTTTACCCTGCCCGTCTGCGCCAATTGTATAAGTTGAACCTCAAGTGTCTCGACAAGTTCAGGCTTTACAAGCTTAAGGTTTGTCAGCCTGGCCCTGGCCTCAGGCGTCAATATTCTGCGTAAAAGTTCCTGCCTCAAGGCTTCTTCTTCGGCCTTCCTGGCAGCCGCCTCCTTTTCAGCCTCAAGGCGGCGCTGGTACTCTGCCAGTTTCCTTCTCTTAATCTCCTCTAACTCGTCAACATTATCTTCATAACTATCTTCATAACTCATGCCTAACACCATGTAACATTTGGGACAAGGTATACTTTAAAGTTTCTGAAAAGCCTAGCTTACCTACTGCGATTGAGGAGCAGGGCTCGCCTGCGGCTTCGCCAAGTACTTTTCGAGCTCAGGCCTCTCCTGAACCAGTTTTTTAAATGTCTCTAGAGCGATCTTGTCCAGCAGAGACTTACCCTTTGGGGTGACCACGCGGCCTTTCGGCGTCTTCGCTATCAATCCAGCGCTTTCAAGTTGCTGCAAAGCCTTCCTTATCGAGGAGCCTCCACTCTTCTTGAAATGTTTCCTCTTGACAGTGTTTTTTGTCCTCCCGCCATACGCCGTTCGAAGCCTTTCAAGGCCAACTGGACCATTGAGGTAGACTTTCCTCAGAAGAGCAGCACACCTCTTATACCACCAATCTGGATCCTCAGGGGGCCTCTCGCGGGTAGGCCCGGTCTTTGCGTAGAGGCTCCACTCTGGGGGCTTAATCTCGCTGACGTTTTCTTTTAGGTATTTGGCCACCTCTTCTATTAATAGCCTAGCTGGTACGAGCCGTGCATCTACCATATGTATCCTAACACAACCCTAACTCTATTTATTTAAAGATTGCGTGGAAAGAAACGTCCCCAGAAAAGAAAAAATAAAAGGGCAGAAACCGGGAACAAGACTGTGTCCAGCATCGTTAAGCAGGGAGACTGGATAATACTCTACCACAGCGATAAACATAGATACGTCGTCAAGGTGGAAGAGGGAAAAATGTTCCACACGACATACGGCAGCATTAACCTCTCCAGCCTTATAGGCCTCAAATACGGCGACGAAGTAGAAACAAACGTCGGAGAAAAATTAACAATCTCAAGAGCAAACTTCGTCGACAGGCTCGAAACAATCCACAAGCACACCCAGGTCATCTATCCAAAGGACGCCGCCTACATCCTCATAGCCACAGGAATAGGCCCAGGCTCCCGAGTCGTAGAAGCAGGCACCGGGACAGGATACATGACAGCTATACTCGCATGGTACGTAAAACCCAGCGGAAGAGTCTACACGTACGAGATCAGGAAAGACTTCTACGAGAAGGCCCTTAAAAACCTAGAGAACCTCGGGGTGCTCCAGCACGTAGAAGCAAAAAACAAAGACATAAGAAACGGCATAGACGAGGAAGAAGTCGACGCAGTCATCCTAGACATGCCCGACCCCTGGACCGTGACAGAACATGCAAAAAACGCGTTGACACACGGAGGAACAATAGCAGTCTTCATACCCACCATGCCACAGCTCGAAAAAACAGTAGTATCCCTGAGAAAAACAGGCTTCAAACAAATAGAACCCACAGAAATACAGCTCAGAAAATACAAGCCAATACCAGAAGAGCTACGCCCAGAAACACTAGGCGTCGTACACACAGGCTACGTGGTCCTAGCACGCAAACTCTAGCAAAACATAGAGACGAAAATCTTATAGCCCACGGACTATCTAAGTTTCTAGAGGCGGGGGTGCCCGAGCCAGGTTAAAGGGGGCGGACTCAAGATCCGCTGGCGTTGGCCTGCCCGGGTTCGAATCCCGGCCCCCGCACCACACATTGTCAGGCAAAATTATCTCATAAACAATGAAGCAACAAGAAAACACGCGTTCTCCAAAGATTCGCCCTCACGTTGTCAAGGAAAGATGCCGAGCAGGCTTCATGTCCAACAAGAACTTCCTCCTCCAGCCCGCCCTCTCAAGCAAACCGTCCAAGGTCTTCAGGACGCCTGGCTTCAAGGGCGCCAACACGACTTTGTACACTTTGCCCCTACGCATAGAATAAAACATCAAAACGATAGTCTTACCCTCACCCTCTCCACGCGAATATACAAACACAGCTTCCTCTAAAGCCTCGTCGGGATCTACGAGATTATACTCTGACAGCCACCTCTTCAAGGTAAGAAAATAGCCCTTGTATTTCTCAGGGTGCCTCAACTTCTGCAAACCGGCAACATCTACATCTAGCCAGAAAACCTCTGGGTCCTTGTTGACAATGTAAAGCCCCAGACTCCTAAGAATCCTCGCCCTCAACATATTACCCAGCTTCTCCTTCAAGAATGAGGTATTTATACCTTAGTCTCCACCTGTCCCCAGCGGCCTATTTGTGGATTTATGTAAAAAATTGATATATATGAGTATATTTATGCTATATGTGAAAAATTATGTGTGAAATAGACGAGAAACTCGTTGAAGCACAGGCAGAACTCTGCAAATCCCTAGCACACCCCCTCAGACTCAAAATACTCAGTATCCTCTCAACCGGTCCCAAAAACGTCACAGACATCGTGAACACGCTAGGCGAGCCCCAGCCCCTCGTCTCGAGACACCTACTCTTCCTCAAAGAAAAAGGAGTAGTAAAAGCAGAGAGAAAAGGAACAAACATCTACTACTCCCTGGCATACCCAGAACTCCAAGAAGCATGCAAAATAATACAACAAGTACTCAGAAAAATCCTCGCCGAAAAAGCAAGCATAGCTACACGGTAAAACATGCATTCTCGGCTAGAATCCAATCCTCTACTAGATCGTATAACCTTTGGAAACACCTTTACAAGAATGGTGCCGGGGCCGGGACTTGAACCCGGGACCCTCCGGTGTCTACGCACGCTTGCGAGGTTCTTCAGCCGGATGCTCTCCCAGGCTGAGCTACCCCGGCGACCCGAGGTTTAAGTCTCTAATGCTCGCTTCATTATGTTTTGTTCTGGGTTTTATATTTTTTGTGCGAGGGCAAAGTGTCTACAAGTCCTAATATGCTTACCAGCCTGTTTTGAAAAAAGTGGCGCGCGCTTTTCTGCTAGTTTTAGTACGCCGCGTGTATAGAAGCCGAGGTAGAAGTATTCTTTCCACCTATTTTTGACGCGTGCTATGTTGCCCTGTGCCATCTACTATGACACGCCGGTAGCCGGTGCAACCTTGGCCTCGATGACGGCGCCGTAACCACCATCAAGATCCACGCCACCGCTTCCGCTTTTACTCAGTGGAACGGGCAGAGTATTATACGAGGGGTAAACATTTTCATAGTCGATGGCCTCAGCGGGCCAGGCCACGACTACACGCTGGGCTACCAGAAAGAGGAGTAGGAGTAGGAGGACTGCTAGGAGCCTGGTTTGCTTCATCGGTGATGGTTGGGAGCGGGGCCATAAATAATTATCTCGCCTAGCCATTGACCTCCACCTGGATACGGACAATGGAGCCGTCGCCGGTCACTACGAGGAGGCGGCCCAGGTACTGCTTGTTGCCCTCGCCGAAGTTCCAGAAGCCCTGCGCGTAAAACTCGCGAGGGTTGACCTCGCAACCGTTACAGTAGTAGGACAGGACGTGAGCCGATGCTGGGTTCCTGACGACCTCGAACACCACAGTGAGGGAGCTACATACCCTGCCCTGAGCGTCAACCTTCGCAGAGGCAACGTTGTATACATAAGAAGTCTCTTGGCTGTAGGGGTATAGTAGCCCAGCGCTCAATGCATTGCTGGCCTCGACGGTGACCCTTGCCTTGGTCCAGTTGGGTGGCAGGATGATGTTGACGGCGTAGTATATGGAGGACCCCGTCACTATTGTGTTGCCCTGAACAGACACCTTGCCATAGAGTGGGGTGACGTAGACCCCGCCGCCGGTGCTGTAGAGTGGGTGGTAGTAGACCCTGATAGTCTTCTCTGCCTCCTCTACGTGTATTGGCGTTTGGCCCGTGGCGAAGGTGATCCAGGAGAGCACGCCCCTTATATAGTCCTGTGCCTGGAACTCTGAGCTTCCCCACGCGAACGTGTCGTTGACCTTGATGAATGGGGGCGCCTGGATGGTCACGGTGAAGGGCCTAGCCCTCTGGATCCTGGCTGGCAACGTGACTTCTTGGCCGTCCACGAGTACCTTGACGCCTGGCGCGTTGGTCTCGATGAGGAGGACGTGTGTCTCGACCTTATACACCGCTTCAATGCTCATGTTGCCCTGTACGTGGATCTCTGTCTCCGTCCCCGCAGGGGTCCCGTTGAAGAGGAAGCCAATAGGCGTGAAGCTGTGGGTCTCATTGGATCCGGGGAGCAGTGCCAGCCTGACTGTTGCGCCACAGGGAACCTCTGCCTCGAAGGGCAGCTGCACGGTGCTAACGTTAAATGCTAGGAGGCCCCAGCTAGCGTTGGACAAAACAGAAAGCTTGTAGCTGAGCCGCCTGTACACTGCACTAACCGTCGTGTTGCCGGCGATTGTTAGGCTCAGCATTTCACCCTCGAGCCTCGTGCCGTTCACGAGCCAGTGGTCAAAGACGTGGCACTCTCCAGGCTTGGCTTCTAGCACGAGGGTGAATGGCCTAGTGGAGTTCCATGCGGCAGTCTCTGTGCCGTTTGCTAGGACTCTTCCTCCCTGGCTCGCCTCTATCCTCGCCACAATCATTGATCGCTTCAACTGTGCTAGCTGTGCCAGGCCTGGCAACTTGGGCTTGAACACGAAGAAAAAGAGCGCCGATGCCAGAACAACAACGAACACTAATGCAACTAGAAGGATTTTCCACTGCATGTATAGAATGGCTTTCTGGCGAGCACAAAAAGTTAGCGTTACGAGATGTATCGATACTCCTCTCATAGAATGTGTAGCCTAGGAGAGCTAAGGCTATGAGGATTGCGAAGGGTATCGCCAGGAGCAGGCCGGGGTCTTGGCTTGTGTTTTGTTCTGGGTGCTGGGCGCGCGCTAAAAGGCTATGTGTTCTTTTTGGGTTTTGGATGTTTTTCTATGGGTGTTTCTTCGAGGATCAGTGACGGCATTGAGGGTGCCTTTTCGATAATTCTTCCTTTTTTAACATAGTCTACAAGGAGTGGGTGTAGCTTGTTGTCTGGGTAAAGTTCTCGTGGCGTGTTTTGGCTCTCTACGAGTTCCTCGTATATTATTTCGAGTGTTGTCCCCGAGTCTGTGACCATTTGGTGGGGGGCCGCCGTTATGTTGGCTGTTCTATAGAATCTTAGACCTGTCTGGTAGTGGTCTTTGACTATTACTGGGCAATAGTGGATGGTCACGTTTGACGCTTTTTTCTCGGCGTGGTCTATTAGTTCCAGTGCTGTTTCCTTGCTGCCCTCTGCTCCGCGGTAGTCTTTTGCAAGCTTGTAGCCGTGTAACTGTAGCGCGAGAGAGTTTGTCTCGGTGAATTCTAGCTGGTTTAGGTTGATGAACTCTAGCTCGTATTTTTCTGCTAGTTCTAGGAGTTTGAGGAGGGTTTCTATGCTTCCTGGTAGGGATGGGTATTCTAGCCCAATGGCCAGCTTGTCTCTGTATTTGTGGGCTAGCTTCAATATGTTTTCTAGCTTTTCCAGTGGTGAATGTATCCTTAGCTCGTCGAGGCCAGCGTCTACCAGTTCTCGGAGTTTATCGTCTCCTAGCAGGAGGCCAGTCGTATACACGTGTACGTGGAAATTTTTTCCGAAGTTTTCCTTTAGGTACCTGATCGTCTCGACGGAGAGCCTGTGTTTTACTAGCGGGTCTCCCCCAGTCAGGCTTGCCCCTCTAGAGCCAGACTTTAGGACTTCGCCTACGAGTTTCCTGAAATATTCTTCTGGAAAAGATACTTCCGTCTCGTTGATTATTGTGACGTCCCTCTGTTTCCGGTACTCGCTCAGTGGGCAGTAAAAGCAGTTGTATGGGCAGAGGCCCGTCAGAAATATAACGGTTTTTAAGCCCTGCTGGCAGAGCCTGCATCCGCGGGGGAGTTTTCCGTAGACTATGCTTCCTGTAGGTAGACGCTTTATACGCATTTAACTGCACGTTAGTCCTTTACTTGTTCTAGGAGAGAGACGATTTGCCAGATCTTTGTCCTAGCAAATAGGGGTGTGTTGGGATCCATTGATATCTCGTCGAGCTTGGATATGACCGTGGCTGCTTTTAGACCAGGGGTCATCTCGGGGTTCATCAGGACCTCTATCGACTCTGTAGCTACGCGCCTAATGTTTCTGGGAACCCCCCTGTCGTCCGCTATTTGTTTTAAAAGTTCAATTGCGTTCTTAATCTGGGGCACAACTTCGCCCATAAATTTTCACCAAGTTTCAGCTTTTTCTATCCACCAATATATCTATTTTGTTTTCACGTGTCCAGGCATGGCTGGGAAGAAGCCTACACAAAATTTTTAATATATACCCCTTGTTTCATGCTTTGGTTATCACTATGAAGCTCTACGATGTTGGAAGAATATGCGTGAAGACAAGCGGCAGAGAGGCCGGCTCAAAATGCGTGATAGTCGACATTATTGACGACAACTACGTCTTGGTGACTGGCCCCAAGAGCCTTACAGGAGTAAAGAGGAGAAGAGCCAACATCAAGCACCTAGAACCCCTAGACAAAAAGATAAGCATCAACAAGGGTGCAAGCGACGAGGAGGTATTGGCAGCCATAGAGAAAGCCGGGCTCACAGACTTCATGAAGGAGAAAGTGAAGCCAGAGCTTACAGCAACCTTCATCTAGGTTCCGGTGCCCCTACATTGCCGTCAAAATACCTAGCGACGCCGCCTAGACGAGAAGTACTAATTAGGTCAGAAGAGGAGACAGATTTCTCTTATGGGTGGCTACCCGAAGAGCGCCCGCCAGAAGTCCTGCTCAAATATTCTGTCATAAATCTAGACAAGCCCATTGGGCCCTCCAGCCACGAAGTCGTTGCCTGGCTCCAGAAACAGCTCGGCATAGAGAAAATAGCCCATGCCGGCACGCTTGACCCCAAGGTCTCTGGAATACTGCCCATAACGATAGGCAATGCTATCAGGGTGTTGCCGGTTCTGCTAAAGGAAGACAAGGAATACGTATGCGTGATGCGTCTCCACGGAGACGTCGAGCAGGAAAGACTCGAGGAAGTTGTTAACCTTTTCAAGGGAAAGATTTACCAGCGTCCACCACTGCGTAGCGCTGTAAAGAGGGCCCTTAGGATTCGACAAATATACGACATCAAAATCCTAGAGGTCTCGGGCCGCACAGTCCTCCTCCAAGTTTGGTGCGAGGCTGGAACCTACATGCGGAAGCTCTGCCACGACATGGGAGAAGTCCTGGGAGTAGGAGCACACATGCAGGAGCTCAGGAGGATAAGGTCGGGCTCACTCACCGAGGAGGATCACCTATCTACACTGCATGACGTGGTAGATGCATACTTCATCTGGAAGCAGGAAGGAATAGATAAATTCCTCCGCGAAACCTTTCTCCCAGTAGAGCGAGCGGTACAGCACTTGCCAAAAGTGTGGATAAGGGACTCTGCGGTCGACGCGATATGTCATGGAGCACCCTTGGCCGTACCCGGCATAGTAAAGCTTGAAAGCGGCATAAAGGTGGGGTCAGAAGTCGCAATATTAACGCTCAAAAACGAGCTAGTAGCAGTGGGAAGCGCACAGATGACCTCAGAGAAAATGTTGTCAGCACACAGCGGCGAAGCTGTAAAGCCAAAGTACGTAGTCATGGATCCCGGTACATATCCAAAAATGTGGAAGTCAAAACAGAGCGAGGCAAAAACCACTTAGGCATAGTTATCTATCCAGATATTTGCAAGGGCAATCAAAACATCCACAGGCTTCTTGCCGCGGGAAATCCTCACACTTTCAAGTCCCTGCAGGTCCCCTTTTTCCGAAAAAACAAGGGTAATATCCTCTATTCCGCTTCTCAGCACCTCCAAAATGTCCCTTCCCCGTGTCGAGACCAGGTATCCCTGAAGGTCCCTAGCATCACCTTTCGCTTTTTCCACGGTGAAACCCCAGTGTGGAAACTTCTTCTGTCCGCTCGCCTTAACTTCTTCGACTGCAGATAGGATCCTCCTGTGTATACCCATGTACGAGGCCTCGTCAACGTGGACATGCTTAGCCTTCTCGCCTAAAACTGTAACCTTCACATCTATGTCATGCAGGAGGAAAACGAGAACAACGTCCCTACGGATATCGTGAGACGTAAACAGCGCGGAAACAACTATCCTCTTAACTAGAGAAACGTCACTTCTAAACACATCAAACGGTATCAAGACCACAAACCTACGCTTCAAACCATCCACCACCTATAGGGAACACATAGCATTCCATTTAAAACAATTATACAAAGACATCGGGCCCATGAGAATCTAGAGCCGGGGCCGGGATTCGAACCCGGGATAAATCGGGTGTCTAAGGCTAGTTGACCACTGCAGCCCGACGCCTTAGGCCACTCGGCCACCCCGGCTATGAATAAGTTTTCTTTGGAGACTTATTAAGTTTATCGCGCGCCTCTGCGTGGTCTTTTTGAGAGAGCGTGTGCGTGACTAGGAGTGCTGCACATTTTTCAAGAAAAACTTAAATTTATGTTGGGGATTCAGGGTAAAAGGTGCCTCGGATGAGTGTTGGCTCCATAAAGCTTGTACATGAACGGGTCAACAGGGTGATTGGGCGACGCGAGCTACTCTTCACCATCATGCATGAAACCACAGGGACCCCCTCGAAGAAGGACATTGTCTCGCAGCTACAAAGCGTCCTCGGCACGCAGGGAGTTATAATAGTGAGAAAGGTCTCTACAAGGTATGGTCAGAGAGTTTCAGATGTCCTCGTACACGTGTATGACAACGAAATTGTGGCCAAGGCCTTCGAGCCCAGATACATCCTCAAGCGCAACGGGCTAATACAGGAGGAGGCGAAGAAAGAGGGATAAGTAAATGTCGAAGGTTCACGAGTTATACGAGTACGACTATAAGGCCGGCACAATCAAGCTAAAAAACAAGAAGTGCCCAAGGTGCGGCTCCGTAATGGCTCACCACATGAAGCCAGTCGAGAGATGGCATTGTGGTAAGTGTGGCTACACCGAGTTTGTATAGTGCACGATAATGGCGATCGTTCTAGGCATCGAGTCTACCGCCCATACTTTTGGTGTCGGGATAGCTTCTCATACTGGAAACATATTGAGCAACGTAAACCACACTTATGTGCCCAAATCTGGCGGCATAAAGCCAACAGAAGCAGCCGAGCACCACAGCAAGGTTGCCCCGGAAATCCTGGCCGAAGCCCTAAAGAGAGCCGGTCTAAGAATGAGAGACGTCGACGCAGTCGCAGTCGCCCTTGGTCCAGGGATGGGGCCATGCCTCAGGGTCGGAGCCACCCTGGCAAGGTATCTCGCACTAAAATACGGGAAACCCCTAGTCCCCGTCAACCACTCAGTTGCACACTTGGAGATTGCGAGGCTCACAACTGGGCTTTCGGACCCCGTGTTTGTCTATGTGGCTGGGGGAAACACGATCATCACTACTTTTAATGAGGGACGCTACAGGGTTTTTGGAGAGACACTAGACATACCGCTGGGCAACTGCCTAGACACGTTTGCCCGAGAGGTCGGCCTAGGGTTTCCAGGCGTGCCAAAGGTCGAGGAGCTGGCATCTAGGGGGAAGAGGTACATAGCACTGCCATACACTGTCAAGGGCCAGGATGTCTCGTACTCCGGCATCTTGACGCAGGCCCTCCAGCTTTACAGGAGCGGCAAACACAGCCTAGAGGATATATGCTACAGCCTCGTAGAGACGGCCTACTCCATGCTCGTGGAGGTCGCCGAGAGGGCTCTCGCCCACACAGGCAAGTCCCAGCTAGTCCTGACGGGCGGAGTAGCAAGGAGCAAGATACTCGTAGAAAAGCTAAGACGGATGATCGAGGACAGGGGCGGGGTTTTTAGCTTCGTCCCCGCAGAGTATGCAGGGGACAACGGGGCCATGATCGCGTATACCGGGGCCCTGGCGTTTGTCCACGGCGTGACGATACCAGTAGAGAAAAGCCACATCCAGCCCTACTGGAGGATGGACGAGGTCGAAATACCGTGGAGACAAAAATAGCAAGGCTCGCGGGCCTCATCGAGGACAGGCTGGGCCTTTCCATTGAAAGTGTCCTAGGCATCGGTGCCGAAGCAGTACTTCTCAAGGGCTCCCTTTCTGGACAGGAAGTCGTAGTGAAGTACCGCCTAAAGAAGAATTACCGAAACGAGGACCTCGACCGCATTCTCAGATACGAGAGAACAGTACTCGAGGCAAAGCTACTCAGCAAAGCCGCCCTCACTGGAGTAAGCGTCCCCAGCGTCGTGCTTGTCTACCCCGAGGAGGGAATCCTCGTAACGAGCTTCATCAGGGGAGAAAGACTCAAAGAATACATGGGAACCGCCCAGCCTGAAAACCTGAAAAAAATTTTCCAAACAATCGGCCGGGAAGTAGGGGCTCTCCACGAGGCAAACATAGTACACGGAGACCTCACCACGAGCAACGTCATACTCACCCAGGCCGGCGAGCCAGTCATCATAGACTTCGGCCTAGGCTTCTTCTCCAACCGAGACGAAGACGCAGGAGTAGACATACACCTGTTCAGAAGAGCAATAGAAAGCACACACCCATCCCTCCTAGACACCGCGTTCATCTCGTTTGTAAAAGGCTACCGTGAAGCCAGAGGAAAAGAAAAAACCACACAAATACTACGGAAAGTAAAAGAAATACGTATGCGCGGCAGATACGTACGTGAAAGAAAACGTTCAACATCTCCAGACAAACCCCAATAGCCCTCTATTTTCCAAAGAGACATAAAATAAAAAATCATGAAAAAGAAAAACAGAGATTTTTCCATCGTGATACGGGGTGGGAGGAAAGGGTTCCCCTAAAAATCTCTGTAGAAATGTTTTCCACGGGAAGCTTTAACGCTTTACGGGAAGAAGCCTTTTTGTAAAATACATTCTTCCCTAGACCCTCTTCCCGATCCATATCATTTACATGCAACAACGAGGAAAAATAAAACAAAATTAATGTACTTAACGAGAAACACTTACACAAAAACACTTTCACACAACACCAAAACAAATAAATAACACCCAACAAAATAAACCACTGGGAAACAGTATCAGAAACGAATGAATTGAAAGAAACAGCTGCTTATATAGATCTATACGTTCTACCATAGGTCTGTATCAGAAACGAATGAATTGAAAGGTTATTTGAAGATTGGGCGAGTGCCGAGCGGAAGATAGGTATCAGAAACGAATGAATTGAAAGTTTTCTGTATTTTTGTTGTATGGACTCGAGGAAAAAGGCGGTATCAGAAACGAATGAATTGAAAGTTCTTCAGCGTGCCGCCTTTTTCCGCGGGCACAGTGAACAAGTATCAGAAACGAATGAATTGAAAGGTGTTCATCGTGACCGCAATTATTATTGCCTGCCTGGGAATGTATCAGAAACGAATGAATTGAAAGCCTCATTATAGATACGGATCTTCACATATATGCCCCTTATGTGTATCAGAAACGAATGAATTGAAAGCCGCCAGTGTATGTGAAATTCTTAAGTCATACGTATATACGTATCAGAAACGAATGAATTGAAAGAAATAAATTGATGTCTCTTACCGTCTCCCAAGTACCATGACGTATCAGAAACGAATGAATTGAAAGGACAGAGAGTTGGGCATAGTAAGGGCACCCATTTTGCATGTATCAGAAACGAATGAATTGAAAGAAGCTGTAGCCATTCCCATCGAACAATATAATGCTTTGCCATTGATTGTTGTATCAGAAACGAATGAATTGGGTGGGATTGGTGCGGGGATTGTTTTACATGTGCAGAACAACAAAGAAATTTATTTTGGAGCCCCAATAAGGTGAACCATGAGTTGTAGGCGTGCCTTGTTCCTTGGGCGCTTCCAGCCCTTCCATAACGGTCATCTGGAGGCGTTAAAGTGGATTCTTGAGAGAGAGCCCGAGGTGGTTCTGGCTATTGGTAGTGCCCAGTATTCGCATAGTTTCAGGAACCCGTTTACGGTTGGGGAGAGGCTGGAAATGATTCAGGCAGTCCTGAGAGCTGAAAATCTTGCTGACAGGGTTATGGTCAGCGTGGTCCCCGACACTGACAACGAGCATTCTCTCTGGGTGAGGCTTGTGGTTAGCTGGTCTCCCTGCTTCGACAAGGTGTACACGAATGATCCCTTGTCGCAGTTGCTTTTTAGGGAAGAGGGTTTCCAGGTTGAGGGGATACCGTTTCACGAAAGGGAGGTGCTCGAGGGTACACGTATCAGGAAGCTGATGGCCGAGGGTGGAGACTGGGAGAAATATGTGCATCCACGGGTTGCAGAGATAATTAAGAGGATTAGGGGTGACGCTAGGATAGCGGAGTTATACAGGTTGTCCCCAGCCTAACATGTTAATGTGGGGGACATGCTTCCTGGACTTTCGAGCATATCTTCTCGTGTACCTCGTTGTAGAACTCGTTTAGGACATCTATGTAGTCGGCGTCGCCGTTTTCTACGAGGTCCATTTTTGCCAGGACTTCTGCGGTCTTCTTCTCGCTTATAACGTCGCCGAACATCTCTGAGAGGTACTGGTAGACCTGCCTGCCCAGGCTACTTGGAACCAGCTTTCCGCCCTTGACCACGAACACGTAGTTTCTGTCGAGGAGGGTCTTGACGATTTTAGAATACGTGGATGGTCTGCCAATGTTTCTCTCCTTCATAAGCCTGATGATGTCTGCCTGGGTATAGAGAGGCACTGTTGCAACTTTCTTGTAGGCGACGTCCTCGATAATGTATTCTCCCTCTTGACTTGTAATCCCAGTTCTTAGGGGCAAGACTTTGGTGAACCCCTCTTCTAGGACTTCCTTGATGAATGCCAGGTCTTTCTCGAAGTATGGGCCAGACGCCTTTACCGTTACTTCTAGGACTTTTGCTGGAGGCATCTGGCTCGCTATAAACCTTCTAAAAATCAGGTCGTAGAGACGGATGTGGTCACGGGTCAAGGTTATCTGTAGCTGTAGGACGCCTTGGCGTAGTATCTGCATAAGTCCGTCGACGTCTAGGGGACGGGTGGGACGTATGCATTCATGGGCGCCCCCCTCGCCCCACCTCCTCGGGACAAAGCTTGAAGGAGAAATCTTCTCAGAGATGTAGCTCTTGGCGACTGCTAGGCCCACGTCGGATACTCTCGTGCTGTCGGTTCTGTGATAGGTGATGAGACCGCTTTCGAAGAGGTCCTGTGCCAGCCTCATTGTTTTGTCTACGTCGAGTCTTAGGACTGTGTTTGCCTCGCGGAGCAATGTGTCTGTTGTAAATGGAGGTGGGGGATTGACTGTTTTCTCTGAGCGTTGTACTTCCTTGAGAACCACTTTTGCGCCTTGCATTTCGCTTGCGACTGTGCGTGGGGTTTTGCCGTCGAGGCGTACTGTGTCAACGAGTAGCTGGAGCTTGCCTGTATTGTCGATGCTCTTCAATGTGAGCCAGAAGACATACTTTTTGCTTTTTAGTGATTCTTCATAGTTTGAGATGACCCATCCGAGCACCGGGGTCTGTACGCGGCCCGCAGAAAGCCATGCTAACCCGTACTGTTTTTGAAGCGCCTTGCTTAGGGCGAATCCTAGCCATCTGTCTTCTATCCTCCGTACATACTGTGCATGAACAAGGTTCTGGTCTATTTCTCTCGGATTGTTCAAGGCCTCTTCGAACGCTTTGCGGGTAACCTCGTGGAACTCTATGCGTTTCACTTTGCGCACATAGGGGGCAAGTGATAGGTAGACGTCCCAGCCGATTTTTTCTCCCTCGGTGTCGGGGTCTGTGGCTATAAGGACCTCTTCTACCTCCATTGCCAGCTCACGTAGCGCCCTGATGACCTCTGCTTTGTCAAAGATCTTGTCACTGCCACATTTCGGGCAGACCACTATACCAGGCTTTACCGGGGTGTTTGGCACAGAGCCGTGGAGGGAGATTTTCTGGAGAGGCGGATCGGTGAACTGTTCCCCACACCTCAAGCACCTCTTGATCGTGGTAAAGACGGGTGCAAACCTTAGTTTCGAGTCTCGTCTTATTACGAGGACGCCGTAGAAATCCCTGGCAGAGTCGTAGCTGTACAGTTGGGTGGTTAGGTCAAATATGTGGCCCTGTGTGGCCACGATGTTCATTATGTATCCAGAATAGGACACCTCGTAGGCTATGAGGGGTCCAAGCCTTCTTCGGCTGGGCTTGCCAAAGAAGTTAGCTATGGTTTTTGCCTTTGTCGGCGACTCTACAATTATTAGGGCAGATTTTACTAGGTCTGTTTTTAGCTCTGCAGGGATCTTTCCCTCCATTATTTCCCTAATAACCTGTCTTTCGTGGGATATTTCCCTCATTAATTGTTCCAGGTTGATTTCTTCTAGAGGCTTCCACTCAATCTCATAGAAACTGGTGAATTTTTTGAATTTTTCAAAGAACATTTCGTCGTTGCATATGACTATTGAGAGTCCCTTTGAAACACCCCTGGCGTAGAGACGTGAAGCTCTGCCAGAAGCCTGTATATATGTCATGACGTCTGGCAACAGAAGCTTTAATGTTTCTCCGTCTTTCACTATCATGAGGGAAGTCTCTTTCGAGAGCCTGTCCAGGTATTCAAGGGAGGAAAGATACTTCCCGACTATTCTTTTCAACAAGTCGATTCTCTCCGCGACCCTTGCCAGTTTTCCGGTACAGGAATTATCCTTTATACAATTAGTGAAAGCCATGTATTCTCCAGGCTCCATGTTTTGTAGGGCCTCTCGCAGGTATAGGATTAGTCGGTCCAGGGAGGCTTGATCTTCTTTTGTAGCTATATTTCTGACATTAGAAGCGATCTGGACAAGGCGCAGCGGGGTGATATCGCCTAGATCCAATGAAAACTTGAAGTGTGGCACGCCCACGAAGAGCACATACTTCACGACATGTGGAAGGTCAAGGCCCCTTACAAGCGTCCCGTAGTAGCTAGCGGTCCCAATCAAGACGTCAACGTTTCCCGCCTCAAACTCTTTTATGGCGTTTTTGTCTTTGTGCTTGCCATACAGCACTTTGGCTCTTATGCCAGACTTTTCAAACTCTCCAGCGAGACGAAGGACAAAGTCTTCCTGGGTCCCTATAGGAACAAAGACGAGACCCCCTCCCCCAAGTTCTGACACTAGTTCTACAGCTTTTTCGACAATGTCTTTGTTAGCAACAATGGTATAAGTGTCAACAATGTTTCTTAGGAACTCTCCTCGAGCACCAATTTCAAATCCTAAAAGTTCCCTGAAGAGCCTAATCCTTGTCCCACGGGGTCTCCCGGTCGCCGTTGACACGACTAAAACCCCGTGTTCACTCTTAGACAGGTTTTCCCTTAGTTTTTCACGCAACTTTTCGACCTGCAACCTGTCCTCGTCAGATACATTACCATTCCGCAGTAGGCGAGTTAGTCTCGAGGTTTCTCTTATAGTCCTTAAAGCAAGGTCAATGTCTTCCCGGGAAAAACCGAGCAGAACGAGTAGCTTGTCAATGTTTTTTGAAGACTTTATTATGCTGTCCACGTCGTCGACAAATACAAAGTCAAATTTTTGACCCTCCAGCTTGTCAAAATTCCTGGCCAAAAACTGGGACGTTGTGATGAGGACGGAGTATCCTCCGCTTCGAATCTTCTCAATGACTTCTTCTTTATGGTTCTTCGAGAGACTACCATGATATATAACGATGCTCTCCGGGTCCAGGCCGAGTTTTGACGCGAAGGCTCTAGCCTTCTCGTATACTTGAGACGCCAAAGCAGAGGTAGGCAAAATAAGGTAAGATTTTCTTTTTTCCTTTGAGAGAAACAAGGCGGTGAGAATGCCGAAAACAGTCTTACCAACACCCGTAGGTGCAAGAATCACGAAGCTTTTTCCGAGGAAAACCCTCCTAGCCCAAGTCCTCTGGGCACTCCAGGGTCTGCTACCTAGTGCCTGGGAGAAAAACTCTCCAAACTCCAGCAACTTCTTTTCCACATTGTAAAACTTTTCCAGTTCTTTCTTTGTCCCCTGAGCCTCAAGTAGCCGGATTACCTGTTCTAGATGTGCAAGGAAGTCGTCGACATTTTTTCCTCTATGTTTCTTCCCAGTTGCTGTATTTTTTAGCTCGGATAGCTTGTCTTCTGGTAAACATACCCTACAGGGGGTCTTGCTGGCTAAACGGTGGTCGCTGATGTCTCCGCCACAGTTAGGGCACATCGACTTGTAGACTGCGCCCAGCTCGTAATCATGCATGTAAACTTCAGAAATGAATTGCCACTCTAAATAAAAAAAGATAATGTTTATCGGGTAGTTTACAGGTGTAGCCTGGGGAAGCCCTACTTCTGTTCTGCGAGCTTTAGGAGCCTGTTCCAGTTCTCCTCTATGTCCCGCTTAATCTCGTCTAGCAACCACTTGTTCTCGGGTTCAAGCAGGTGCCTAAACCTACCTTGAAGCTTAAAGTAGTCTTCCACTGGCTTAGGATCCTTCACGGGCACGGTTATCCTGATCTTGCCGTCTTCATACTCGTAGAGTGGCCAGATGCGGGTCTGCACTGCCAGTCTAGCGATCTCAATGCTTCTCGACGGGTCAAAGTACCATCCAGTTGGACAAGGAGTAAAGTAGTGTAGCACGGTTGGACCAGGGGTATTTGCGGCTTTTACAATCTTGTTGTACATGTCTATCGGGAAGGCCGGGTTCATAGTGGCCGCATACTTAATTCCATGCGCAATGGCTATTTCTATCAGGTTTTTCTTTCTCTCCATTTTTCCGGGAACAGCCTTGCCGGCTGGACTCGTGGTGGTGCTTGCACCTTTCGGCGTGGCTCCGCTCCGCTGGATACCAGTGTTCATGTATGCCTCGTTGTCATAGCAGATATAGATCAAGTCGTGTCCCCTCTCTAGTGCACCGCTAAGAGCCTGGAAACCGATATCAAATGTTCCTCCGTCGCCACCAAATACGATGATCTTCGGCTTCTTTGTTCCGTACTTCTTGGAGAGAACCCTGAAGGCAGCCTCAATCCCGCTTGCAACTGCGGCGGCGTTTTCAAATGCTACGTGCACCCAGGGCACGCCCCAGCTAGTGTATGGGAAAATAGTTGTTGCAACCTCTAGGCATCCAGTGGCGTTGACGACTACCTTGGGGTCTGGGACAGCCTTTAATGCAAACCTGACTACTTGCGGTATTCCGCAACCCGCGCATAGACGGTGTCCGGGCGCAAACTGTTCTGTGCGTGGCAGTTCTTTCAGGCTTTTAATTGGTGTTGCCTTTACGCTCACATACATCACCTCATGCCTCCCTTAATCCTACCCAAACAGGCTCTTCGGGAGCTTCACCCCTCTTTTGTACCTCCTCCATTAACTGGTACACCTGCTCCACGTGGCGTGGAGTAAAGTCTCTGCCGCCGAGACCATAGACGACGTTAACTAGAAGAGGCTTCTTTTTCGCGTTGTACAGGGATGTGGCGACATCCATGAAGAGCTGGTTTCCAGGGCTTCCAAAACTTAGGCTCCTGTCGAGGACCGCTACCACGTCGAATTTTTCAAGTATGGTTCTTAGCTCTTTTCTTGGGAATGGCCTGTACTGCGTCAGACTTATAACGGCCATGTTTTGTCCTTTTTCTTTTAGTTTCCTAGCCGCATACCTTGCGGTGCCTGCGGACGAGCCTAGAATAACTATGGCTTTGTCGGCGTCCTCGGCGTTGAAGGTCTTTATCTGGACATATCTTCTCCCGGTGAGTTTCTCATATTCGGCGAAGGCCTCCTTAATTACCTGTGGTACATTTGGATACGTGTCGTACCAGATTTTTCTGTGCTCCATGTACCAGTCGGTAAAGTCGAGTGGCCCATAGGTCTTTGGGTTATCTGGGTCTATTGGGTTTACTGGCTTCCGCGGCGGAAGGAAGCTGTCAACATCTTTGTCGTCTAGGACGTAGAGCCCCTCTGCGGCGTGCGTAAGTATGAATCCGTCTAGGTTGACTATTGTGGGTAGTAGGACGCGGTGGTCCTCGGCAATTTTGAAAGCCAACAGTGTTAGGTCGTATGCTTCCTGGACGTTTTCAGCGAATAATTGAAGCCATCCCGTGTCGCGTGCAGCATAGGCGTCGTCGTGGCTACAGTGGATATTAATGTTGGGCGAGAGCGCGCGGTTGCCCATTGCCATGACTATCGGCGCTCTTAGACCAGCGGCTATCCAGAGGATTTCCCACATTAGTGCAAGTCCCTGGCTACTCGTTGCCGTGAATACTCTTGCCCCAGCCAGTGAGGCACCGATAGCAGCCGATAGAGCACTGTGCTCACTCTCCACTGGGATAAAAGCGGCATCAAGTTCACCATTGTTCACATACTCGGCGAGTGTCTCGACAATTATTGTCTGGGGGGTTATTGGGTAAGCGGAGATCACGTCGACCTTTGCCTGTTTAGCGGCAAATGCTACAGCCCTGTCCCCATTCATTCCGACACGTTTTCCCATCATTCCTCCATCACCATTTCAATTGCGTGTACGGGGCAAACATTCGCACATATCCCACATCCCTTACAGTAGTCATAGTCTATCGATACATAGTCGTCATCAAGTCTAATGATCGCAGGCTCGGGGCAGTGGGTCCAGCAAAGCAGGCATCTTATACATTTGTCCTTGTTAAGGACGGGCTTTAACGCGCGCCAGTTACCAGTCTTATTGTATAGGCTCGTCTTGGGCTCCGAAATTATGCCTCCAATTGGCATTTCTTTCCAGGTTTTCAAGACAAATGGTGTGCTCTTACTCATATTTCTTCACCTCCTCATAAGCTCTTTTAATTGCGAGAACATTTAGCTGTGCAATTTTGCTGTCCTTGGAGAACCGCTCAGAGACGGCTGAGAGAACAGAGTCTAGATTAACAATGTTGCTTGCCTTTACTAGTGCTCCGAGCATAGGCGTATTATAGAATGGGCGCCCAAATACCTCCATTGCTATCTTGTAGGCGTCCACAATCCACAGATTTAATCCAAGGTTCTTCACATTTTCTAGAACCTTTTCGCTAGGAGTCTTCGCATTTATTACTAGTGTCCCGTTTTTCTTGAGCCCAGCAAATATGAAGGGCTCGTTCTGCATTGAGGGGTCTATCACGACAACTATGTCGGGCTCGTATATGCCGGAGTGCAGTTCTAAAGGGACGTTCCCTATCCTAGTGTAGGCTCTCACAGGAGCTCCCCGGCGTTCCGGCCCAAATTCGGGAGCATGGTAAACGTGTTTACCCTCTTTTAGGGCGGCGAGGGCGAGAAGTTCACTGCTTGTGACTACTCCTTGTCCTCCACGTCCATGCCAACGGACTTCGTAAAACTCTCTTTCCATTTCTCGTCAAGCTACTTAAAGATATGTGGGATAAAAATGTTTTTAATAAGAGGGAATATAAATCATAGGCATGGAAATATTGGTAGCCTGGCACAAAGAATATCGAGATATATCTTTTACTCCTCCCTCTTTGAAGGATAGGTGGACAGGCTCCCGGAGAGTTTTCTATGATAGATTTTTGCCGCTTCTTCAGAGCATGTTGCCTCTTAGGATTGTAGAGGTTAGACCTATTCAAGAAGATGTATTGCTTCTTGCACATGATGAGAAATATGTCTCGTTTGTCAGAGAGGTGTCTAGAATCGGTGTCGGTCTTCTCGACTATGGAGACACTCCGGCTTTCCCAGGGGTATACGAGAAAGCCTTGCTGGCGGTTTCAGGTACTTTTATGCTTGCAGATTTTCTGAGAGAAAGAGGGGGGATAGGCTTCAATCCTCAGGGAGGTTTTCATCATGCCAGGAGATCGTCTGCCGGCGGTTTCTGCGTTTTTAACGACATTGCTATCGCCGCGAGACATTTGTCGCGAAATGGAGTGCAACGAATAGCAATAGTGGATATCGACGCTCACCATGGCGATGGGACACAAGAGATACTCTATAGGGATGCAATTCTAAAAATTAGTAGCCATGGCTACGGCTATGGATTTTATCCGGGGACAGGATGGATAGATGAGCTAGGCGAGGGAGAGGGCCAATGTAGAAACATTAATCTTCCAATGCCTTTCCCAAGTGGGGACGACGTATTCAGGCTCGTTTTAGCTTTTATCGACGAAATACTTGAAAGGTATCATCCCGACTTCATTATTGTTCAGGCGGGGGGCGACGCGTATAAAGGAGACCCCCTTGTAGGCCTCAGATTGACTGATAATTCATACTACGCTTTCTCGTTGATGCTTTCGAGGTATGCATCTAAGGGAATACCTATACTTATGACTGGAGGGGGAGGCTACCAGCCCGAAGTTGTGGCAAGGCTCTGGGCCCTCATGCTGGCGTGCGTTTCAGGCAAATGCATAAAGGAACTTGGACCCATTGACCGGGAAACCGTATCAGAACCCGGAATTGTTAAGGCTATGCAGTCTAGAATAGAGCATCTTAGAAAGAAAACTGCTGAATGTCTTTAAACATCAAGGAAATATGTTCTCTATTCAACTTCAACCGGACTTAGTAAATCTCTACTTCTACACCGTACGCGGCTCCTTGTATGCTCACTATGACATCTGCGTCTTTTGCGCCAGTAAGCTTCGCTATGCCAGAGACGAGGTCGCCAAGCTTGACGAACAACGTGTTGAGTTCTTCGCCTACTCCCTCTATCGCTAGCTTAACACCTTTTCCGTCAACTTTGACGTCTATCTCGGCATCCTTAAAAAGGCTCTTTACTTTTTTCTCAATATCAGTTTTAGCTATCACATGCCCTCAAGTGGCTTTCAGACGACCCCTCTTTAAAAGTTTTTCTAGCAGATGCCACGGTTGCTATTGTGAAATGGCTTATTGTGTGTCATGAGGCAGTATCGAGACATGTACCGTTTCGTGGTTTTGAATTTTTGGGTGGCTTAATCAAAAAATTTTAATCTATGAAAATTCTTATTTTAAATGGTGATGATAAATGATTTCAAGGGGTAGAAGGGGAGCACGGGGACTCAGCATAACGACTTTGCCTTACAAGGTTAAAGTCTATTCCAACAATCAGGTATTGATCCCTGCTCAGCTTGTACGAGCCCTGGGAATTCAGACCCTTGAATATGCGGAAATAGTCCTACGCAGGGGCGATCAATCTGTAACTGTTTTTGTGAGGTTGCTTAAGACACGGTTCACAGACTCTAGACAGTTCACCATACCTAAAGAAGTTAGAGAGAAGCTGGGTATTCTCCCAGGCATGGAGGTAGAGATAGTTGAAATAAGGCGTCCAAAAGACGTTATATAGCAATGTGTGTTTCCTGGAGTCCTAAACTACTCCAAATCTCTCCTCGTGTGTGGGCGGAGAAAGAGAAGCAACGACTATCAAAGCCCCCATTATGAATGAGAATAGTTCTGAAACAGAGCTCGCCAGGAGCTGGACTAGCTGTTCTTTTTCCCCGTAGGCATAGAGGGGGCTCACGTATTTCAGCCCCTCGAGGACACCCTTTGTGTATGAGAGTGTCTTTTCATACCCCGAAATATAGTTGTCTGCCAATGAACGTACAGTAGGGTCAATTATCACCCCTAAGACCTCGTTTCTCGCTATCGTGACGAGTTTTTCTAGCACCATAAGTGCAAGGGAGATTGCCGCGTCGTAGTCTTTTCTCGAGACTGCGTCAGAGAACTCTTGTGTGTATTTTTTCATTAGCTCGCTGAGCTCAACGATGCTTGTCATAGATTCACTGTTTATCGAGAAATCTTCAAACGGTTAAATTTATCGGATATCTATAACGGGCAACACACTTCTTTGAGAAGAGAATAGCCCTTTACCATGGAACATTTTTTAGCTTTAGAAGATAAGCGGCGAAATTCGTTAAGATATGTATGAGAGGCGTTATAACCATGGCAATGAATGCGAGGCCCATGTCTAGGTCTCCGAAGAAGATAAACTGTAAAATGAAGGATCCTATTAGGAAGTCCACCTGGTCAAGTATCCACGCGGGATCCCCCGGCTTTATTCCTATTCTACGTTTTATGAAGGCGCCGACCAAATCCCCCAGCAAAGCTCCCAGCGCCAGCAAACTCCCTAGGGCTAAGTCGTGAAGACCCATGTATTGTAGTATAAGGGAGGCGAGACAGCCAGCGGCCAGTCCGCCGAGGAATCCTTCAAATGTCTTGTTCTTGCCGAATATTTCCCTACCGTCAAAGAAACGCTTGTTAAAATCTATTGGGTGTCTCTTTATGTTTTTTGACAAGAAAAATTTTCCAATGACTACGGGCGACCCGTTTGCTACGTATGCAGGTAAAATCCAGATTATAGCATTGACCACGTGTTGCAAGGTAAAGACATTCATGAGAGCTTTGGGCCCCATTGTGAAGAAGAATAAAACCAAAAGGACAAACACGTAGAAGCCATAAAACACTAGGAAGCTCGAAAGCAACGCCTTGCGAACATTGTCAATGGCAGCAAATGCACTATCCATGGCTCATCTAGAAACAGAAAAAGGATTATAATTTATCTTTTTCCACGATCTACTGGTTTGAGAAAGAGGCCTTAATGTAATTCCTAATTTCCTCGTAGCCCGAGAGAATCGTATTGTTAGTGACGAGTAATGGTGTCTTTGTAGACCCATATTCTACTAGAAGCCAGCCCCTTAACCCATTTACACTTACATCTACAATCTTTATCTTGTCGTGTGCCCCCCAAATCTTAATGTCTTCGAGGAGCTTCTTTGAGTCCTCATCACTACCAACAAACAAGACTAGGTTCTTCATAGTGTTTTCCACCCTAACTAGGGAATCTCCTCCGCTAATCAAAAAAGTGTCACTTCCTTTGTTGACCATATGAACCCCGTAATAGGTTTGTAACAAAAACATGAAATTGCTTCCGAAAATAATCCTGAAAGTTATCTCTCCTATACAAAAAACAATGACTGGAAAGAAAAGCGATGGAGCTCAGCGCAAAAACTTTTAAAAATCTCAAGTATTCTAAACAAAGGGGGCCGGTCGTCTAGTGGGAGGATGCCGCCTTTGCAAGGACCATGAAAGTTGGGGTTCCGAGAACGGCGGTGGTCCCGGGTTCGAATCCCGGCCGGTCCACCATTTTTCTGACAAATGCTTTGTGAGGAAGTTTTGGCCGCGTTGAAGCAAAAAAACTATAAATCTTGTTACATTTTTTCTGAGGGTCGTTATGGGTTCAGTGAAAACATTTGAAGTTTCGGGAACAATGCGTCTAAGGCTCGGCGAACAAAGGAAGTTTAGGATCTACGTAAGGGGGCTAAGCGAGGACGAAGCAAAAGAAAAAGTATACAGTATCTTGGGGTCGAGACACAAGCTCACTAGAAACCACATAAAGATTGCAAGTATTAGAGAGGTTCCCCTAGAAGAGGTTCAGGACGAATACGTCAGGGATCTGGCACAGGCAGACAAGATTGTCGCGTATATTTTAAGGTGAATATAATTGTCACAGATAAGTAGGGAGAGGCTGGCCGAGGAATACGGTTACCTGGCCCAAATAGCTGAAGAACTCGAGAAGGAAATAACCCTTGCACAGAGCCTAGTCGCCGAAGTTGAAGCTGCTATTTCGGCTCTTAAAAATATAAATTCTTTGGAAGATTCAAAGGAGATACTTGTCCCGGTTTCCTCAGGGATATATATCAGGGCAAATGTGAAGAAGCAAGAGAAGTTCCTAGTGGCAATAGCGCGAGACATACTTGTTGAGAAAACCTTCGAGGAGACTTTGGATTTCCTCAGCAAGAGAAAGGAAGAACTGAACCAGCTCATACAAAAAAGAGTAGACGATTTGAACAAAATCGTGTCTAGGATCAGAGAAATCGAAGGAATAATCAAGGCAACAAAATAGCCTGCCGGGAGTAGTTTCTAATGCCGAGCTTTAGCCTGAAAAATGTTTTAAAGTCGTTTGTAGAGGAGCTTGCCTATACGGAGCTTGACCCCAAGGCTGTAGAAGAGGTTTCGTCGACCTATGTATTGAAGCTTGTCGAAGAAGGAGTAGCCCTAGAAGTTGCAGAGTCTATTTTTAGGGATCTTTCCGAGCGTATTTCTGGGAAAAAAGTAGGCAGACTAGAAAACAAGAAGGAAATCATCCTTAAAGAGTTCAGGAGGCTCCTCGAAGACCTTTTCTCCCAGGCGGGGAAGATAGATATATGGCAGAGAACTGCTGAGGCTATTCGACAAAAAGGCTATTTCACAATTGTATTTCTAGGGCCAAATGGCCACGGAAAAACAACTACTGTGGCCAAGCTGGCCAATCTATACAAGGAAAAGGGCTATAGGGTTACCATAGCGGCGGCTGACACTTTTCGGGCAGGTGCCATAGAGCAGGCACAGTACTGGGCGTCCAAAATTGGTGCAGACTTTGTGTCTCTGGGATATGATGCTGACCCCGCCGCTGTTGCCTATGAGGCTGTGAAACGCGGGGAAAAGGGTTTGTCTCAGGTTGTTTTGATCGACACTGCGGGCAGGATGCATACAAAGAAGAATCTAATGGACGAGATGAGGAAAATAGTTAGAGTATCTCAGCCAGACCTAAAGATATTTGTGGGAGATGCCCTTGTAGGGAACGATGCAGTAGAGCAGGCCAAGACATTTTACAACGAGGTCGGATTCGACGGCTCTATTCTCACCAAGTTTGATGCAGATACTAAAGGAGGTGCTGCCCTGTCCATTGTATACATAACACGGAAGCCAATAATTTTTGTCGGCGTCGGGCAGGGTATAAGAGACCTAAAAGAATTCGATCCGGAATGGTACCTAGAAATGCTTCTTGACTAGCCATGCGTTAGAATGTTACCTTGCCTACTATCCGTGACATTTTCCCATTTGTATTAGGCGTTGCTATCAAGTATTCCTTTGCCTCAGGCAACGGTTTCCTAAGCTGTACTCTGATGCCGTCTCCTTCAACCTCAACTATTCCAGTAGAATAGCAGCCTTCGCTGTATATATGGTACTCATTGCCATTTTTGAGGTCGACGGACCAGGGGAGCTTTACGATCTTGCCTTCAATTTTTTCAGTCAAGTTGCCTCTTACCAGCGAATAAGTCTCTTTGAGTCTTTCGTACTCCTCGCCCTTAATAGCTAGGCCTACCCTTGTCCCATAGCCCACTTCTTCAAAGTCAACGTCTAAAACTTGTATGCTTTTTATCTCTATTTCCTTTTTTGCAGGGAGAGAGACAAACTTGTCATGTGCTCTTATGGATGTCTTGGCATATCCAAGCATCACTGTGCCGACACCCCTCACCGGGAAAACTCTGTCGATATAGATGAAGCCCGCATTTTTATCTACTGCTAAGTCTTCAAAGCGGATCTCGTGGGGGCTGTCTACGAAGAGGGCGTTCTTGACTCCGGCGCTTGACGCAAGTTTCTTAATTCTTTCGTCTCCACCTATAATTATGCTTTTCTTCTCGAGCATGCCCATCAACAGTAGGAGTTCTCCATCAAATGAATTTAGCGGCTCGTCGCCGTAAAATATGATCACATCAGAGAGAGTAGCCGTGGAAACAGCGTTGAGTATGCTGTCTGGGTAGTCTGTGGGTACAAGTAGAGAGAGGAGAAGGTCTGGGGAAAGCTTTCTATAGTAGATTTCAACCTTGTTTTTGTCCTCGAGTTTTGCAATGCTCCCCGCTATTTCACGTGCTTTTTCTGGGGATTTAGATAGCACGGTTACTATTATTCCCCTCAACCTTATCACCTTCACTATTTTTCACAACAAGGAGTTTGCTATAGCAGATGCAGAGTTAATAAGTCTTTATTTTTCCAGGAAATCAAAGAGCTTATCACATCTCGCGCGTTCTTTTTTCAGTGCCTCCAGTATCTCTCTGTAGTTGCTTGGCGGCGGGTTGTTTTCGAAGAGGAAATTTCTGTATGCCTCCAAACCCGTGTATGGGAGCCCGAGAATGTCGCTATAAGTCTTTATGCTGTTCCCAGGGATACCATAGCTTTCAAGCTTTTCTCTCCATTCGGGATCTCTTAGAAGGTGGTGGGAAATAATGATTTTGCTTTCTTGTGAGAGCTGGGCGTAAAGCCTCGAGAGGTTCCTCATCCCCCTGTCCACAGCATCCTTTGATACTTTCGACCCCGAGAGATAAGTTGGGGGACCTCCAACTATTACGATTCTGGGTTTGATTTTTGTTATCTTTTCTAGGACATCGTTGCTGTAGGGACCCTGCACGTCGGGCAAGAAGGCTAGCTCGGCTTTGTCTTGAAAATAAACGATAAAACATAGCACATAGCCTAGATTTTCTCCATGAGGGGCCAGGAAGCTTTCAATTTTAGTATCTCCAAAGCTTAGGAGAGAATCGTTTACTAGGTGTATCTCATTGGTTCTGCCTTCGATAGCTTTAAAGAACTTTCTAGCTCTCTCTTTCTGACTGGGATTTATCTTTTCAGAGGGATGTTTAGCTACGAGTATTTTTCCAGAATATATTTCTAGGTACTCGTTTCCACCTGTACATTCAAAGAGAGATGGGTAGGGCGGTGTATAATGGTCACGATGGTAGTGTGACACTGTGATTATTTCTGCTTGTCGAGCTTTTTCTAGAATCTTTTCTCGGCGCTTAGCCAGTGCTTTGAATTCTTCTGGATGCGGGGGTAAGCCATACCTTTCCGGGCCAAGAGAAACAGACGCATCGAAGAGAATCTTTAGTCCCGCTATATCTGCATAGAGCGCCATTGATCTGACTCCGAGGCTCTCGTCGGCAATAGGCTCTATACTTATCTTTGCCAATGCTCTATCCCTCCTCCTCATCCAGTTCTTTATTCTGCATTTTCTGGAGATATCTTCTTCTAAGCTCGCCTAGCGTTGTGGCTTCATCGGGGCTTTTGTCAAAGCGTATCCTTCTGATACGTGCAAAACGCAACGCAAAGCCTGAGGGGTATCGCTTGCTTCTCTGTATCTCGCTATAGTCGACCTCCACAACTATTTCAGGCTTCACATATACAGTGTAGCCTTCCTCTCTGGTCTTCAGCTGTAAAAGTTTCTTTGTCATTTCTTCGAACTCCGCGTCGCTGAGCCCCTTGAATGTTTTTCCTACAGATAGAAACTTTCCACTTTCCTCATCTAGAACGCCTAGATGATAGTTGCTGAGCCATCCACTTCTTCTGCCGTGCCCCCATTCTGCCGCGATGATGACGCAGTCAATCGTATCATAAGACTTAAGTTTAAGCCAGTCGCTCCCCCTTATTCCAGGCTTGTAAAATGAAGATGCACGCTTCGACATTACGCCTTCATGGTTTTCGCTCAGCGCCTCCTTATAGAAATTCTCGGCCTCCTCCTTCTCGTATACGATCTTCATCTTGGCAAGTAGCTCGTCGCTTGTAACTATTTCCTGCAAGATGCTCCTTCTCGAACTATAGGTTTCCTTAACCAGCGTCCTGCCATTGATATATATCACGTCGAAAAGATGGAGCTGGAACGGAAGCTCGCGGAAAAACTTTTCGCGTTCTCTTTTCCGTCTCACCCTCTTCAGCAGATCCTGAAAAGCTACAGGTTTGCCGTCGACAACAGCTAGGGCCTCGCCGTCAAGAATAGCTTTCTCCGCCTTAACGTTTCCTAGGACTTTTTCTACAACATCCGGCACAAACTCGGTAATCCTGTTCAGCCGCCTAGAAAAAACCTCAACCCTTCCTGAGTCTATGTGTATCTGCAAGCGTATACCGTCATACTTGTACTCTAAGTATAGTGGAGCCCCATGCTCCTGGAAAAGCTCTTCCACACTGTATGCCATATCTGCAAGCATGGGCTTGACTGGATGGAAAAGATTCAGCTCTGCTCTTCCAAGCATTGAAGGCTTTTCTCGGGCCATTAATAGCACGTCACCCACATCGCTTAGAACCATGTATGCGTGCAGTACGTCGCTTATTGGCACATTTGCAATCTTTGAGGCCGCCTCGAGCAGGAGGCCCTTGCTTGCACCTATCCGGACCTCGCCGAACAGTACACGTAGCAGAAAGTCTATTTCTCTTTGCTCCATCCTAGAAAGGAGAGACTGCAAAAGCTTGATCTTCTTGTTTTTGCTACCCTCTCCAGTAGCGCCAGCTATCCTCTCAAGTGTACGATAAACCTCAGTAATTGTTAAAGGCTGTACAGCTATCGGCAGGATAGATGCATGCCTCACCACACTATATGCCTGTTTAAGCGAAGAATACCCCACGCCGAGCTCCTTCGTGTCATATTCTGGGAAAACCTCGCCGGCCAGGAACCTTGCCGCGATGGGCACTTCTTCTGGGGACAGCTTTTCAAGAAACTCTGCTAGTAGGCGTATCTTTTCTTTTCTACTAGCTACCTGTGTAACCCTGTCTGCTACTTCTACTAGGTCCCTAAAGAATGCCACATGATAATAGACTCTGCAACACCATTATAAAAAATAATCTAGAGTCCTAGTTCGCCTCTGGAACGCCTCTCTTAACCTTTTAAGATATGTTTCTACTTTTTCATGTGAAAAGTCGTTTTCGTCTACGAGAAACTTTCTAAGCCCCTCCTCGTCGAGCTCTCCAAAGATTATATCATAGCTCGTGGTTATAGGAGGATTCAAGAAGAGTTCACGTATTTCCTTATAGTTGTTTGGGAGCATTTTCTTCAGATTTAGCGGCAAGCCTTCGAGGGATCCATACTTTTTTATCAGGTAGAGTGCACGTTTAGGTCCTACCCCGGGAATCCCGTCATTGTAATCCGTGCCGACAAGGATAGCTAAATCAACTAGTTGCTGATGCGTGATGCCAAGCATATTCAGCGTCTCCTCGAGCTCGACTATTTCTGGCATAAGTTTTCGAGCCATCATCTTAGAAGGTAGCCATTCGAACCCTGTAAGCGTAACGTACCGGACAAGTCTGGGTGAACCGTACAAGAGAGAGTCCCAATCCATGGAGCCCACAGCCCACGCTTGCTCACTTTTCACCAGGAAGGCAGCCTGCGCCTCGGCGTCATGGGGAGCCTGTATAATTGGGAAGCCCATAAGTCTCAAAAGCTTCTTTGAGCTTTCAACTATCCATTCGTCTATCGAGGCTGAGACTACTGCCTTAGAGAAAGCTTTTTCTAGGTCGCCTTTCCTCAAAAGCTCAAGATATTCTTGTCTAGCCTTTTCGCGCAGGGTTTTCCTTCTTTCCAGCTCTTTTCTCTTTAATGGGTGGGGTGGCCCATCGAATACGAAGATAAAGAGCATGTTGTACTCGTATACAAGCCTAGAATACCGGGACACTAGTCCAACCAAGTGAGAGGTAACTTGTCCTCTACTGTTTGTTAGGGGTCTCCCATACTTGTCTCGCACGAGGGCCAGGAACTGGTAAATAGAGTTGAAAGCGTCTATGGCCAGTATTCTTCCCTGAAGCTTGTCCAATTCAACATGTTTAGGGCTTATCAGAGGAGTTAGATATGTACCCATCTTTCTGTTCTATTTAATGCCTTGCGCTAAATAAATTAAGTGCCTGGGACACCTTGGATAAGGTATGTCTGAGGCATGCAACCAGCTAGTAGACGTGACTGGCGACGTCTTGATACAGCTCTTGCAAAACATGAGAGTAGTTGTTATAGACTTTTATGCAGATTGGTGTGTCCCATGCAAAGCTGTTGACGAGATACTTAGACAGGTTAGCAAGTTGTTCGCGAAATATGGATCTGTATGCTTTGTCAGGGTAAATGTTGACGTAGAGAAGGAGATTGCCGAGAAGTTTGAGGTTCTAGGTCTCCCGACAGTAGTTGTGATAAAGAAAGGAACGGAAGTCAAGAGGTATTCGGGCGTGCCGAGAGACCTCGCTTCCGACTTGGCCCACACAGTTAAAAACTGTCTCAGAGAGTAGGGCTATCCGAGAAGGTCCTTCAGCTCCTTCAAAAGCCCCTTCTTCTCTAATTTTTGTAGCTCGTTAGAGGTATACCTATAAATTATGTCGCCACGCTCTGGCTGAAAATCCCACGGAGCGACAAGTACAACGTCGCCGACCTTCATCCACATGCGTTTTTTGAATTTTCCAGGTATCCTGCATAGCCTGATCTTACCGTCACTGCAATAGACACGTGCCCTATCAAATCCTAATAGTTGCTGGATTATACAGAGAAGTGTCGTTTGGTTGTCGGGAAGCGGAAATTCTTCTGTTTTTTCTGTCTCATCAGGTGTTTTACTCATATATTTAAGGCTAGGTAGACCGCACTTATAAAACTATTTACAACAATTGCGGTTTGAAGAAAGCCGGCTTAAACTACAACAATCTAGCTTGAGGCTTTTGCTTGTTCCTCGTAGACGATTACAGCGTTTATCTGTACAATGTCTTCCGATATTGTATTTCCACGGACAAATCTCCTTCTGCGTTCACCCTTTTCTTTGGGCCAGTAGCCTGGAGGGCCAGAGAGCAGGAAGTACCCTTTCCTGGCGCCCTGGATATCGGGCCTCATTGGCTCTCCAGCTCTTCCAGATCCACCGGTGATGCGGAGCTTGATTCCGGGCTTTCCTACGAGCGCGCCGTCTATTATGTCTCCAATCTTGTGTCCAATCAGCCTCAGGGCTTGTTCACCGCTTACCTCGACTTGTTCTGCTTTTCCAGTCTTTGGGTCGGATATTACGATTTTGAACGAGGTTTTAGCTGACACGTGAACACCTCTCAACATAGACAAAAACGGACTTTTTAAACTTTAGCTTTGCATGAGCATAGACCCCGTCCTTGTGGCAAATATTTAATAGAGCGCTACATCATATATAAGATGATGAGCAAGGAAGGCGACCTGGTAAAGGTTAATTTTCGCCTGAGCGTTGAGGACTATAATAGGGCGCTTGAACTCGTTAAAAGGGGAGAATACTCCTCTATGAGTGAACTCGTCAGACACGCAGTCACGCTACTAATAAATGAGTACAAAAACTCTCAGCGTCCCTGAGTGTAACTTGTGCTAAGAAAAACTTTATAAAGTTCCTAGGGGGCTGTTAGTGAGGCGAGTATCAGATGGAAGAGGGGACAATCTCGATCCTAGCAGAATCTTTGGGCAAAAACGTGCTTGTAAGGCTAAAGGGTGGAAGAGAGATACGTGGGCTCCTAAAAAGCTATGACTACCACTTGAACCTTGTTCTAGAAAATGCCGAAGAAATAAAGAACGCCAAGACCAGGCAGCTAGGCACCATAATTGTTAGGGGGGATAACGTGATCCTGGTTTCCCCAGTCCCGTGAGGGGTGTTGAGGAATGGTTAAGGGTACAACATCTTTCGGCAAAAGGGGTAAAAAGATCACACATATACGTTGCCGCCGGTGTGGACACCACAGCTACAACATTAGGAAGGGCTACTGTGCGCACTGCGGCTTTGGAAAGTCTAAAAGGATTCGAAAATACAGCTGGCAGAACAAGAAAACAGTTACACGCATCAGACTTGTCTAGTCTGTATTGTCTGTGACACCGTGTAAAGCGTTATTGCTACTGTTCCGACGGTGCCTATATCTTCTATTACCCTGTCCGGGTGTACTACCTCTCCAAGCTTCATTTCTTTCTGGGTAAGCCCGGGCTCTGAGCCTCCGAAAACTAGGAGCACTTTCTTTATCTCGCTAAGCCTCTGGGATAGTTTGCTAAGTGTCTCCGAGAGATTCGCTCCTCCATACTTGCCTGGCACAACCACTAGGGTTACGTCTGGCTGTAGAAGCTCTATTACTTCTGACAGGTCCGAGAGAAAAATTATATTTGCATTGTAGCGGATCGCAAGTTTCTGCGCCTCGGGGAGCCCTATCTGTGCCGCCGGCCCTACTGCCTTAGATATAACTAGTGTCTTGTATCCTAGGCCGAAGGCTATTCTGGCAGTGTCTGCTACACGCTGTGAACTATTGGTGTTGTGGAGCACCGGTATGAATTTGTCAAGCATACTTTTTCGCTACAAGGGATGCATACTGGGTAAAGAACTTTTTGGAAACTCTCCAATGGCTGGGGTCATAGGATCTTTCTTATCTCTCCAGCTATTGCACGCGCCAGCGGCACTGGGACAGCTTCCCCAACCTGGTTGAACTGTGAATCCTTGCTTCCAACGAAAACATGGCTATCTGGGAACCCCATCAATCGTGCCTGCTCACGTACCGTTAAAAGCCTGTTTTCAAACGGATGAACAAACCGTGTAGACCCCATCACGGTGGGAGAAGGTCGATAAGGGTGTAGCCTAACCAAGTTCCCTAGTACACGTTTTCCGTAGCCTCTGTAATGTATCAGTGGTTCGCCCCACTTCAGTTTTGCTATTCTCTTGAGCTTCCCCGTGCTCAGGGAGACTGGCTCATGATTTGGAATTTCATAATATGGGTCAGGCGGCGGCAGGTCGCCTATCGCCTCCCAAACAGTAACCTGTCTGCCCGTCTTTTTCGGGGCTATCTTTTTGTTAGAGATAAATACGCGTACACGATGAGAAGGGGTTCCATAGTCCTCAGCCTTTAGCACATTGAAGTATACTTCTGAATATCCGACGCGTGCAAATTCTTCCCTAATAACTTCACCTAGTCCACCGTCAAGAATTCCCGGAACATTTTCCATTACGAAGACTTCTGGCTCTAGGTCCCCGACAATACGGATAAAATGTAGGACAAGAGATCCAAGCGGGTCCACATAAAGCCTGTTTAGCGGCTCTTTTTCTCTCTTGGGGTTAGCCCTCGTATAGCCTTCACACGGTGGACCCCCGATAATTACATCTGGCTTTTCCCCAAGCTTACTCAAAATATCCAGTGAGTGTAGCTCCCTTATGTCGTTCACGAATACATGGGCCTTAGGAAAGTTCAGGGCAAAAGAGGAGGCAGCATTACTGTCCAGCTCTACAGCCCCCACAATTTCGAACCCTTCCTGATGAAACCCCCTGCTAAACCCCCCAGCGCCGGCAAACAGGTCTAAGACCTTCATTGCAAACTCCATGCATGGAACGCGGCACCAGAAATAACTATTTCTACGATCGGGCGCCAAGTGGCCGGTCGTACCCCCCCTTATGTTTAGGCGGCATCTGTCTAAGGGTCTACCCGGAGCCTCCCCGCGGAGCCTCATAGGCTCCTGCTTGACCCTCCCCCTGCAGGATCAGCGTTCCACGCAAGCTTGCCACGTCGTCGCTACCACTAAAAGTAGGTCATCCCCATCCGTGGCAAGAGCAACAGCTGATCCACGGCATCTCGCCGTGCCGCTTACGCGGCTACAGGTCCGCGGCGGTGAGGGGGTTCCACAGCCCGTCTCGTCGCCGAGACGGACCGGAGGCCGCCCGCCGGACCACTTGGCGCCCATTAAAATTGATTACAGTGATACTATACATTTTTTTCGCATACAGAAATGCCCGGCGGCATCCCCCCACGGTGGCCCAGCCTGCTGTGTGGGGTCCCCGCAAAGGCAGCCCTCTAACCGTCGCCTCCACGAACACGCCTCGGAGGCCTTAGGGCCGCTCCCTCCCGGGCCTAACCCGGTTCGGCCTCTGCCGCGCAAGGACTCCTCCTACGAGGAGCCTTACGCGGACGAGGCGTCCCGTGGAAACGGTTTTCATTGGTACCTTTGCGGGTCTCCGCACAGCAGGCTGGACGCCCATGGGGGTTGACGCCCCCCACCGTAAAGCCCGTTTGTGGTGCAGGGGAGGGCTAGCCCCCTGGGGCTTTCCCGCCGGGCATTTATTTTTGTTCTGAGAAGTCTTATTTACGTTTCGGTTGCTCGCGATTATTCTGAGATGATTGTCTTTAAAGAAAATGTTTAAAATATCTGTTTGTCTAAGCAAAGATGTGTACAAGTTAGTAGAGCTTCAAGACGTAATTAGGATTCCTCCGAGAATGTTTGGCAGACCCCTAAAAGAGGTTGCACTAGAGATTTTGAAAGAGGAGTTTGAGGGCAGAGTTATCCAGGGAATCGGGATGGTTGTCACAGTTTTGGATGTGGATGTATCTGAGTATGGCTATTTGACTTGGGGGGATGGCGCGCCATATCACGATGTGAGGTTCAAGGCATTGGTTTATAGTGCTGTCAATAACGAGATTGTTGAGGGAGAAGTTGTCCTCGTTGAAAATATTGGCCTAACTGTGAGGCTAGGACCCGTTGATGGCTTTGTGCACAAGTCACAGATCTATCCATCGAAGAACATAACGTATGATCGAGAAAATGGCGTGGTTCTTATACAGGACGAAAAGGGTACCAGGACGATAAGGAAGGGCGACATTGTCAGGGCGAGAGTAGTTGGTATTGCTTACGATGAGCAGAAAGGTCAGCTAAAAATTAGGTTGACGATGCGTCAGCCCTACTTGGGCAAGTTAGAGTTTATTAAGGAGCTTATCGAAAAGTCTAAGACGCAGCAAGCCGGTGAAAAGAGTGGCTAAGAAACGTAAGCTCCCGTTAAAGGCATGTGTAAAGTGTAAAACGCTTGTCCAGGACACTGTAGAGGTTTGCCCCATATGCGGGTCTAGAGAGTTCACCGAGGAGTGGGATGGCTTTATAGCGGTGATTGACCCAGAGAAGTCTGAAGCCGCTAAAATGCTGTCGATAAGTCAGAAAGGAGTGTTCAGTATAAAGGTGCACTAGGGCGTTGGCCTTCTTTTTCCGAAATAGCTGTACAGTATAGCCTGCATTAGGTTTTTTAGAAAGGACGTTTTCTTCGTGGCTGTGAATGAAAGCGAGAAGATAAAAATCCGTCGAGAACTCTTGCGTGAGCCAGTTACAGACATTAGGCTAGCCGACATAGCTGAAGCCTCGGAAAAATTAATGGAGAAGTATAAACAGATGGGAGGCTTCTCGGTAAAATACCTAGTGAGAGCCGCAGATATACTGGTCGATGCGATCACCACCTCTAGCAAGATTGCGTTGGCTTTTCCAGCAAACCTTGTCTCTACGGGCTTAAGGGGCATCATAGCCGATATGGTCAATAAAGGGATATGTGAACTACTCATGACGACTGGCGGCACTTTCGACCATGACATTGCACGAGGAACAGGGAACAACTACTATATAGGCGAATTCGCGATGGACGACGTCTTTCTAAAAGAGCTCGAAATACATAGGCTGGGAAACATCCTTATTCCCGTCGAAAACTATGGCCCGCCAATTGAGCGTTTCGTCCACGAGATGCTCGAGGAACTAATAAAAATAAAAGATACATGGACAACCAGCGAGCTTGCACATGAGTCTGGTAAAAGACTCAGAGACGAGTCATCTATTCTCAGAGCCGTCTATGAGAGAAACAAGCTCCTGTTTGCACCCGGAGTTCTCGATTCTGCATTTGGAACCGCCATATTTACCTTTAACGAGGAGCAACGCCTCAGACCCAACGCCAAGCAAGTCAAGCTTGACTTGCTAGAAGACGAGAGAAAAATCTCCGAATACATATACAGTGTTGACAACTTGACGGGTATAATTCTTGGCGGCGGCATATCTAAGCACCACCTTATTTGGTGGTCACAGTTCCGAGGTGGACTAGACTATGCAGTCCAAATTACTTCGGCTCCAGAGTGGGACGGGAGCTTGTCTGGAGCACAGACCAGGGAGGCAATAAGCTGGGGAAAAATAAAGCCTCAGGCCAAACATGTGACAGTGCCGGGGGATGTAACTATATTGTTCCCAGTGTTGATGGGTTACGTAGCCAAAAAAACAGGTGTTGTCTAGGAGGTAATGAGGTATGCCGGAAGCCTTTTTAGGTGTCTTGCTGTCGTCTATCGTAGCTTTTCTAGTGGTAAAGATAGCCACACCTAAAATAATTAAGCTGCACTTGGAGCACGGCCTAAGCCGGCCCGATGCACATAAGCCTGGAAATCCTCTCGTTGCGCACAGCGGAGGCGTAGCCCTCTTTATAGGCTTTGTATCTGGACTGATATTGTTCATGCTTTTCTATCCTCTGGACGCATCTTCTCTAGCAAAACTAGTTGGAGTCGCCCTCAGCGCTGGGATAGGTTTCGCTATAGGATACATAGATGACAAAAAAATCCTGGGAGGACTGACGAAAACTATTCTAAGCGTTTTTACATTTGTTCCACTAGCCGTCATAGGTTTTCTTTACCCAAAAGCTATCGAATGGGGCAGACCAGTAGTTCCAATAATTGGCAGGATGAGAATGACAATAATATACTGGCTCCTCCTACCTGTCTCCGTTGCCGGCACGGCAAACGTCGTCAACATGCTTGATGTTTTAAACGGCATTGTCCCAGGCACGTCAATAGTCATATTTACAACACTTGCCATAATCAGTTTACTGAAAGGAGACACGCTTCTCTTTGTACTAACAGTAGTATCTCTAGCCGTTCTACTCGCCTATTATCCTTTCAACGCTTACCCTGCGAGGATATTTAACGGGGACAGCGGTAGTCTCTTCCTGGGCGCTCTTCTTGGAGCAATTGCCGTAGCTTTCCACCTGGAGTTCGTTGTCCTGGTTCTTCTGTTGCCACATATACTTAATGGTCTCTTTGTTCTAGTGAGCTTTAGGGGCTTCAGGGAGCATCGGGAAATAAAAGTGAGGCCGGTTCTTGTAGAGAACGGGATATTAAGGTCTAACCCAGACCCAAAGGCACCTCTGACCTTAACTAGACTGATTCTGCATTTCTCTGGGCCGTTAACTGAGAAAGAGGTTGCTGAAATGTACATATGGTTGGAAGTTGTAGCAGCTTTCCTTGCTTTTCTGTCCTATTTGTTAACACCGGTGGGGTGATGTAGATGGCTAGCATAAATAGGAAGATTAGAACCATTGCTCTCTTGTCTGGGGTGTTACTTGTTTTCTGGGGGTCTCTTATTGCCCTCGTAGCACTGGCTGAGAAGGTTGCAACAGTTGTTCCACAGAGTTTTGCAAGGAGTCTCCTGGGAATACTTATCCTGGCTATATGGGGGCTATTAGTAATTTTCCTTGTTGAAGCTATACGGAGAAAAATCGCCTCTAGTCTGTCTGCTTAATATTTTTCTCCATAACGTTGTACTTGAGAGTTTTTCTCCCTCATGTCCTATGAGCTCAACGGAATACACCTTGAGAGGTTTTAGACCCCTCGCTCTCCTGGCCAGGTTTACCTTTACAGCGCCTGAGAATGTTTCTTCGCTTACGAAAATACAGTCAGCCTCCACCTCTGTTAAAGCTGGTCCATACTCATCGTCGATTGGCACTACGAGTATGTTTAGCGAGGGGTCAACGTGCATCAAGAATAGAATCACGGATAACGCTCTCAGCTCGTATGGCTCTACTGGATGACTTTTTTGGTTTTTCCTAATATATTCGTCGCTAGTCACGCCAACTATAAGTTTCTCAGACTTGCTGGCCGCATATCTCAGAAGGTGTCTATGTCCCCGGTGAAGGAGAGAAAAAGTGCCACCGACAAGCCCAATTTTGCACTCTTTTTGTGGCAGTACGCATCCCTCAGGTGTAAGCCAGGAGAAAATTTGTGTCAGCACTCAAGATCGCGGTCATCGCTTTTGGCTCACTCCTGCCTGGCTCATCACGAAAATAGTCTCTAAGTCCTAATCCTCATTATCTTTGGTCTGCCCATTACTTCCCAGACTTCGACCTCAACGCCCTCGCTGAGCTTTGACTTTAGTTCTTCTTCCTGTGGCATCGGCATCTCAAATGTAGAGTAGTCTTCCAGGTTCATCAACTGTAGGTTGTCACCAACAATAGCAACGACTTGTGCAGTGAACTTCCTTATCACTGGGACCTCTACGCGTGCGTCTGTTGGCACAACGATGCTTCTTTTGCTTCCGTCAAAGAAGCCTATGCCCACTATCCTGGCCTTCGCGGATCCATGTTTTCCTGTTTTGCTTTTCTCGACTTCAACTACCTTGCAAGGTTCACCGTCGATAACTATGAACGATCCAACCTTGATGTTTCCAGCTTCCTCGGGTCGTGTACTCATATTTCATCAAGCATAAATGGTTAAATGTGTATATAAAAGATTATCTTTACCATGAGAAGAGGAATGGCAACTATTCAAGTACAAGTACCTTAAGGTTTTTCTCTACATGTTCTAGGTATTTATGAAGTACTTTCGGTACCTTTACGTAGCCGTCCTTTGTCTGGTGGTTTTCCACTATAGCACAGATTGTCCGCTGAATAGCGAGGGCGGTGCTGTTTAGGGTGTGGACATAACCCTTCGTTACACCTCCTTTGTATTCAGCATACCTTATGTTAAGCCTGTAGCTTTGCCAATCAGTGCAGTTCGAGCATGACACCATTTCTCTGTACTTAGCCTGGGCAGGCATCCATGCTTCTAAGTCATACTTTTTGGCGGCCACCATTCCTAGATCTCCAGAAGCTATGTTGACGACCCGGTAGGGTATCTCTAGTCCCTGCCACAATTTCTCGGCGTTCTCTATCAGCTTTTCATGCCATTTCCAGCTCTCGTCGGGATGCGAGAAGACGAACTGTTCTACCTTTTCGAAGTGGTGGACCCTGAAGATTCCCTTGGTGTCTTTTCCATGAGCGCCAGCCTCTTTCCTAAACGATGGACTGAGGCCAGCATAAAGTAGTGGCAAGTCTTTTTCTGGTATAACGTCCCCTGAGTGTAGCGCGGCTATCGGGTGCTCGGCTGTGCCGATCAGGTACAGTTCTTCGCCATCAATCTTATAGACCATGTCTCGGAAGTCCTCGAAGCTTATCACTCCCTCCAAGACTTCACGTCTAAGCATGTAGGGTGGCAGAAGTATAGTGAATCCCTGCGAAGCCAGGAATTCCAGTGCATACATTTCTAGCGCGAGTTCGAGCCACAAAAGGTCGTTGAACATGTAGTAGAATCTTGCTCCTGCAACTTCGCCTGCCTTCTGAGTGTTTGTGAGCCCTTTGCTTTCCAGAAAATCTGCGTGGCCCAGCGGTTTCCAGTCAATTACCTCATAGTCAACGTTGAAGCCCTTCTCCTTGGTTTCCTTCAAGAATGCTTCAACGTCTCCACTGTAAACCTTCGGCTTTCCCCAGTATCTCACTGGCTGGTTATAGCTTTCGTCGGGACCGATGGGGACTGTCTCGTGGATAACATTTGGCAACTTTTTCAAAACCTCGTCTCTCTTTGCCTCGAGCTCGGCCAGCTCTTTCTCGATATTGTCAACTTTCCTGCTCAATTCACGTGCCTTGGCCAGGATCTGTTCCCTCTCCTCGCCTTGCGCCGTCCTGATGCGGGAGGAGACAACATTCAGTTCGTGTTTTGCCTCGTCATACTCCTTCTTCTTCGCCCTCCACTCAGTGTCAAGCCTTATAGCCTCCTCCACCAGACCCGTATCCAGAAACCTAGCCTTCATGTTGTCTATGAGACGCTGGGGATTGTTCCTTAAAAGATACAGCATCGACCACATGCAGACTCAAAGACACAAAGTCTGATAAACTGGTATATATTTTCTTGGTTTACCTGCGTCACTTTTAAATTTTTGATCAAAAATTTTTGAAACGTGAAGAAAAGAGACCTGTTAACCTTGAGAGATTTCTCTAGAGAAGAGATACTTGCACTTCTACAAGACTCAATCCTGCTCAAAAAGCTTAGAAATGCAGGTGCAAAGTACCTGAATCTATTATCCGGGAAAACAGTTGCAATGATTTTTGAGAAGCCCTCTACAAGGACCCGCGCCTCATTTACTGTCGCCGCATATGAACTTGGGGCGTTCCCCGTAAGCTACTCCTCTAACGAGTTGCAGCTTGCCAGGGGAGAACCCGTAAAAGATGTTGCGCGCGTCTTGTCCAGGTACCACGACCTCATAGCTGCCAGGGTTTATCGGCACGAGGATCTAGAGGAGCTTGCAAGATATTCAAGTGTTCCAGTTGTTAACCTGCTGAGCGATAAGTATCACCCGTTACAGTCGCTAGCCGACTATATGACTATCCTGGAGAAGAAGGGCAAGATAGACGGAGTAAAGATTACGTTTGTAGGGGACGGCACGGACAATGTTCTCAATTCGCTTATAATTGCTGGAGTCAAGCTTGGAGCCAAGATTACAGTGGCGTCTCCAAGAGATTACATGCCCAGGGAGGATCTAGTTGGAAAAGAGTATTTGTCCAAGATCCAGGTTACGGAAGACCCATATGAGGCTGTGAAGGACGCGGACGTTATCTATACGGACGTGTTTGTGAGCATGGGGCAAGAAAAAGAGAAGGAGGCCAGGCTCAAGGCTTTTCTCCCAAGGTACCAGGTAAACAGCGAGCTTTTGAAACACGTGGGGAGGGAAGACTTTATCGTGATGCACTGCCTGCCTGCGCATAGGGGCGAAGAGATAACCGACGAGGTTGTAGAGTCGAAAAACAGCGTGGTGTTTGATCAGGCCGAAAACAGGTTGCATACGTCTAAGGCTGTTCTCCTTCACCTGCTGTACCCAGAGTGGACCAAGTATCTGGGCAAACAGCCCTTACATCAGTAAAGTTTTCCCGAAACACAAGATATTTATTTTACATTTTTCTCAGAAGAACCGAGCGACATGAGTAGCAAAAGTGGCAAACTCAGCGACACAATTATCCGGCTATTGAGGATGGTTTCACGCCCAGAACCAGAAGAATACAAGATGATGCTACGAGTAGTGCTAATTGGTCTGGGCCTCCTAGGAACCATAGGCTTCGTATTCCAGCTGATGGGCTCGTTCCTAGAATTTGCTGGCCTGGGAGGCATCTCTAGGGAATACGTACTCCTAGGAGGAATAATCATCATAGTGGTAATCCTCGTCCTCGCCGTCTATCTACGCAGACGCGAAGAAATATAGCCCCTGGGTGAAGATTGTTGGCAGAGGAGAAGAAGGTTGAGCTCTCCCGTTTCTACGCGCTGAGGGTAACCCAGGGCCAGGAATACAACGTTGCCTATCTCCTGTATAGACGTGCAACCTCTGGAAACTACAAGGTGTACTCGATACTCGTTATCCCCGCACTTAAGGGCCTAGTGTTTGTTGAAAGCGACGCCCTCTACGAGGCACAAAGGCTTGCCTATGGCCTGAAACATGTCAGGGGCGTCATAGGGGGCGCGGTTAGCCTCGCCGAAATGGAGAAAATGCTGAAGCCCAAGCCACTTGTGGAACAGCTTAATGTTGGCGACCTTGTAGAAATAATTAGGGGCCCCTTCACTGGAATGCGTGGCAAAATTGTGGGCATCGACAAGTCAAGGAACGAGGTAAAAGTAGAATTGGCCGAGGCTGTCTTTGTTTTACCAGTTACAATAAGTGCCGAAGACTTAAAGGTCATAAAGAAGGCAGAGGGAGAGTCTTAACGCATCTTCTAGAAGTCTGACTACTTGCATATGGATGACAGCCGAGTATAGGTTTATTTACACAACCATGTGTCTAAAGTACTCATGGAGCAAAATATTTCCCTTGATATTAGAGCACTTTTGACACATTTAGACGAATCTGGCCTGCTTAGAAAAATCCCGGGGCAACTCGCGCTAGACTATGAGGCCGCTTGGCACATCCAGCAGGCCCAGCCATACCCCGTAGCTCTCGATACGCCAAACGGAAAAGTTGTTGCAAATCTGCTTGCGAAACGGGAGAACCTGTCGCTGGTTCTAGGCGGAGGCTCCGACGCAGAGATATATACACGTGTAGCGAGAGCCATGGAAAACCCTACATCAATAAGGATTCTAGAAAAGCCCAGCCTCAAGGAAACGAGCGTCGATCTCTACAAGCTACCAATCCTTAAATTCTTCGAGAAGGATGCTGGAAGATACATTACTTCAGGCATATTCATAGCGAAAGACCCCGAGACAGGCGCAGTAAACGCGAGCATCCACAGAGCACTTGTACTAGACGAGGAAAACCTAGCAGTAAGGCTTGTCCCAAGGCACCTTTACCAGATACACAGGAAGGCAGAGGCGAGGGGACGGAACCTCCCAGCGGCCATACTCATAGGTGCACCACCGATAATGTATCTAGCGGCAGCAATGAGCCCGCCGTTTGGCGTCTACGAGGCCGAGGTCGCAAACACACTTGTAAACGGCGCCTTGAGGGGGACTGACAGCTTCCTTGAAGGAGTCGCGTTGCCTATTCCCACGGAAATAATAATAACCGGGGAATTCGTAGCTGGGAAACGGGTAGACGAGGGGCCATTCGTAGATATCCTCGGGACATACGACATAGTTAGGAAAGAGCCTGTTTTCCACGTTGAATCGATAAGTGTCAGGCAGGACTACCTGTACTATACTATTCTGCCTTCGGGCTACGAGCACCTGCTATTGATGGGTTTTCCAAGGGAAGTAGCAATCTACACAGTGGCGTCAAAGACAGCCCCAGGCATAAAAAAGGTTAGGCTCACGCCTGGGGGTGGAGGGTGGCTCCACGCAGTCATCTCGATGGAAAAAACAATAGAGGGCGACCCCAAAAACGTGATAATGGCGGCGTTCGCTGCACATCCCTCCCTGAAATCGGTAGTAGTTGTGGATACAGACATAGACCCCGACAATCCACAGGACGTTGAATGGGCGCTGGCTACAAGGATGCAGCCAGACGAGGACGTAATCATCATAAGGGGGGCAAGGGGGAGCAGCCTCGACCCGTCAGCAGACCAGGAAACACTTCAAACCTCGAAGATCGGCATAGACGCTACACGTCCACTACACAAAAACCCAGAGCTCTTCCGCAAAGCCAAGATCCCGCATCCAGAGTAGGCGCGCCCCTATAATCCTATGCGAGAGTCTAGAAAGTCGTACCGTCCTCAAGTAAGACGTCTGGGTAATGCTTCCTAGCATTTTCTACAATCCAGTACCCAACCAGGTCAGAACCTATCCTACCCACACCCCTCACACGCCTAACAACCATCCTTACCCCTCCACCGTCCTCCACCAGCCTCACCATGAAGACCTCGCCCCACTTCCACCTATCTTTCTCCCTGAGGCCAACCTTTACCAAGAAGTAGTCGTCCTGCCTCTTCACCTCCCTGAAAAAAGCATACATCCACCTGCCGCCCCTCCTCTCCTCGATGAAGTAGTTCACCCCCCATCCACCCATATTCAGCAAGACCTCTGCAAGCTGATCGCTTGACACTCCGTTAAGCAGGAAAGACGCCTCCTTTACGTAGCCCACATAACTTTATTTGAAGCCCACAAAATAAAAACTGTCCACTTTGCCGTTCATAGAGTGAAAAACATGGTCACAAAGACAGCGCTTAGAAACAGGTACAAGAGGAACCTCCGGAAAGCAGGCATAAAGAGGCAGGACAGCATCCTAGTAGCGACACTGCCAAACCTCCAGTCAAAAGCATCACTAGACCTCCTCGTAGACATAGAGAAAGAGTTCCAAGTAAAGATAAGCCACATACACATCGGCCGAAACATCCCCCAAGAAATCAACCAGCTAGCCCAAAAACTGCCAGGCATAGAGACCATAGCCATAGACGCGGAGCCTGCAACATACACCCAGCTCAAGCTCAAAATACTGGAAAAAGCCTCGCCACACCAACTCGTCGTACTCCCCCTCACCGCAGAAGAGATCGCAACATACTTCCTAGACGAGCTCATAAGGGGAAACATAGAGGGGCTAAAACTCGAGGCAAGGCACAGGACAGCATACCCCCTAGCCACAACAACAATCAACGAGCTACAAGCAGTCTACAAGCAGGACACGTTGCCCCCGGCAACGTTATATATGAGCAAGCTACTAGAATGGCTCGCAGGCACAGTAAACCCCCAGGCACTAGCAAAATTCTACATAGACACGTATGCTTCCCGGAGTATAGCCTAATAGTAAAATTTATAAACAACCCCATTAACCAATAATTTTGCCGCCATGGGCACCGGCGGCTCGCCTAGATAACGGGAGAGGCAACCTCTCCCAATGAAAAGGCGGCCTCCGCCCATGGCTACACAGTGCGTCCCCGAGAAAAACGAGCGCTAGCTCGGAACTCTCGGGGATAAGAAAGTGAGGCACGGTGTGCGTAAGCTTATCGACTCCTCCGCACGCGGCCAGACTCCGGTTGATCCTGCCGGACCCGACCGCTATCGGGGTGGGGCTAACCCATGGAAGTCTAGGAGCCGGGGGCACGGCCGGCTCCGGCGGACGGCTCAGTAACACGTGGCTAACCTACCCTCGGGAGGGGGATAACCCCGGGAAACTGGGGATAATCCCCCATAGGTGTAGACTTCTGGAATGGGTCTACGCCGAAAGGGCTACGGCACCATCCCTGCCGTAGCCGCCCGAGGATGGGGCTGCGGCCTATCAGGTAGTTGGCGGGGTAACGGCCCGCCAAGCCTATAACGGGTAGGGGCCGTGAGAGCGGGAGCCCCGAGATGGGCACTGAGACAAGGGCCCAGGCCCTACGGGGTGCACCAGGGGCGAAACTTCCGCAATGCGGGAAACCGTGACGGAGTCACCCCGAGTGCCACCCGATGAGGGTGGCTTTTGCCCGGTCTAAAAAGCCGGGCGAATAAGCGGGGGGCAAGCTTGGTGTCAGCCGCCGCGGTAATACCAACCCCGCGAGTGGTCGGGACGTTTATTGGGCCTAAAGCGTCCGTAGCCGGCCCGGTAAGTCCCTCCTTAAAGCCCACGGCTCAACCGTGGGAGCGGAGGGATACTGCCGGGCTAGGGGGCGGGAGAGGCCGGGGGTACTCCTGGGGTAGGGGCGAAATCCTATAATCCCAGGAGGACCACCAGTGGCGAAGGCGCCCGGCTAGCACGCGCCCGACGGTGAGGGACGAAAGCTGGGGGAGCAAAGGGGATTAGATACCCCCGTAGTCCCAGCTGTAAACGATGCAGGCTAGGTGTTAGGCGGGCTTCGTGCCCGCCTAGTGCCGTAGGGAAGCCGTTAAGCCTGCCGCCTGGGGAGTACGGCCGCAAGGCTGAAACTTAAAGGAATTGGCGGGGGAGCACCACAAGGGGTGAAGCTTGCGGTTTAATTGGAGTCAACGCCGGAAACCTTACCGGGGGCGACAGCAGGATGAAGGCCAGGCTAACGACCTTGCCAGACGAGCTGAGAGGAGGTGCATGGCCGTCGCCGGCTCGTGCCGTGAGGTGTCCTGTTAAGTCAGGGAACGAGCGAGACCCCCGCCCCTAGTTGCTACCCGGTCCTTCGGGACCGGGGCACTCTAGGGGGACTGCCGGCGATAAGCCGGAGGAAGGTGGGGGCTACGGCAGGTCAGTATGCCCCGAAACCCCCGGGCTACACGCGAGCTGCAATGGCGGGGACAACGGGTTCCGACCCCGAAAGGGGGAGGCAATCCCTTAAACCCCGCCTCAGTAGGAATCGAGGGCTGCAACTCGCCCTCGTGAACCTGGAATCCCTAGTAACCGCGTGTCATCAACGCGCGGTGAATACGTCCCTGCTCCTTGCACACACCGCCCGTCGCTCCACCCGAGGGAGGCCCAGGTGAGGCCTCCTGCCGACGAGGTGGGAGGTCGAATCTGGGCCTCCCAAGGGGGGAGAAGTCGTAACAAGGTGGCCGTAGGGGAACCTGCGGCCGGATCACCTCCTTTCGATCCGGTCGAGAAACGCACACCGTGCCTCACTTTTCATGCTTACCGAGATGCAACCCGGAAACCAGAGCGTTTCCGGGTGAAGGGCGTGAACTCCCACTGGGGTACCAGTGGGAGAATATGAGCGCCGCACAGAGAGTGTGCAGACCAAGCTTACACCGGTAGACAGCGTTAAGCTACCCGGTGGATGGCTCGGCTCGGGCGCCGAGGAAGGCCGTGGCAAGCGGCGATACGCCTCGGGGAGCCGCAGGCAGGCTTCGATCCGAGGATCGCCGAATGGGACCTCCTGCCGTGGGGATAACCCACGGTGCTCGGGAAACCCGCAAGGGGAGTACCGAGTGGGAACCCCCCCAACGGAAACATCTTAGTAGGGGGAGGAGAAGAAACCAATTGGGATCCCCTGAGTAGGGGCGACCGAAAGGGGGAGAGCCCAAACCGAACTTCCGTGCGAAGAGCACGGACGGATGTGGGGTTGTAGGGCTCCGCGCTCCCCCAAGCCCGGATAGCCGAAGTCGGCTGGAATGCCGCACCGTAGAGGGTGACAGTCCCGTAGGCGAAATCCGGGTGGGGGATAGCGGATGTCCCTGAGTACCACGGCTTGGTTTTGCCGTGGGAAGCTGGGGGGCACCGACCTCCAAGGCTAAATACGTCCCGAGACCGATAGCGAACTTAGTACCGTGAGGGAAAGCTGAAAAGTACCCCGGAAGGGGGGTGAAAAGAGCCTGAAACCGGGTAGCTACAGGTGGCGCGGCTCGAAAGGGTAGATCCTCCCCGAAGGAAACTCGGGCGACCGAGGAGTACGAGGGGAGGGGACCGGGGTCGCGCCTTACGTCTAGAAACACGGGCCGGGGAGTTCATGGCTGTGGCGAGCTTAAGGGGTCCAAGCCCCGTAGGCGTAGGGAAACCGACATGCCCGTAGCCAGCCGCAAGGCTGGTGTGGGGCGGGGTCTGAAAGGGCCCGTAGTCACAGCCATGAGACCAGAAACCGAGCGATCTAGGCCGGGGTAGGGTGAAGCCCGGCGAAAGCCGGGTGGAGGCCCGAAGGGGTTCTGACGTGCAATTCGTTCCCATGACCTCGGCCTAGGGGCAAAAGACCAATCAAGCTCGGTGATAGCTGGTTCCCCCCGAAGCGGGCCCCAACCCGGCCTCCCCAGAGGTGGCCAGTTGGGTAGGGCACCGATTGGGGGTCCGGGGACCGAAAGGTCCCAGCCCCCTTTCGAACCCCGAACCGACTGGCACCGTAGAAGGGGAGAGGCGGGTTCTGGCGGATAAGCCGCCAGGCCGAGAGGGGAACAACCCAGACCGGGGTTAAGGCCCCAAAGTGCCGGCTAAAGCGTCAAGCTAGAAGGGTGTCTCCCGCCTTAGACAGCGGGGCCGTAGGCTTAGAAGCAGCCATCGGCTAAGAAGTGCGTAACAGCTTACCCGCCGAGGCGGGAGGCCCCGAAGATTACCGGGACTAAGCCGGCCGCCGAGACCCCGGGGCACTCCGCACTGCGGAGTGATCCGGTAGGGGGGCGTCCGGGTGGACTAGAAGTCGGGCCGTGAGGTCCGATGGATCCGCTCGGAATGAATATCCCGGCGGTAGTAAGAGCGCAAGAGGGGTGAGAATCCCCTCCGCCGAAAGGGCAAGGGTTCCTCAGCAACGGTCGTCGGCTGAGGGTTAGCCGGTCCTAAGGCGGCCCTTAACCGGTGCCGCCGAAAGGGAAAGGGGTTAATATTCCCCTGCCGTGGGGGTACGTTTCGCGGTAACGCACGCCCTGCTCCTGACGCCTCGGGATAGGGGGAGTGGGACCGCCGTCCCATCCAAGCGCTGAAGCCCGCTGAGTGCCGTCATGGCGAGAAGCGGGTGAAGGCGCGATGGGCCCGCCTTTAGGCGGGTTCTCCCGACTCCCGGGGCCCGTGAAAAGGGAGCAGGGAAGGAGCCCCCACGCCCGTACCGAGAACCGACACAGGTGCCCCTGGGTGAAAAGCCCAAGGCGTGGCGGGGTAACCCAGGCTAGGGAACTCGGCAAATTAGCCCCGTAACTTCGGGATAAGGGGTGCCTGCGGTTTTGGGGCATACCCCCGGAACCGCAGGTCGCAGTGACAAGGGGGACCCGACTGTTTAATAAAAACATAGGTCCCCGCGAGCCCGAAAGGGTGAGTACGGGGGCTGAATCCTGGCCACTGGCGGTACGTGAAACCCGGGTCCAACCGGGCGAAGCGCCGCCGAAGGCCGGGAGTAACTCTGACTCTCTTAAGGTAGCCAAATGCCTTGCCGGGTAAGTTCCGGCGCGCATGAATGGATCAACGAGGTCCCCACTGTCCCAGCCTGGGACCCGCTGAACCCGCAACCAGGTGCAGAGTCCTGGGAGTCCCGGTGGGGCGAGAAGACCCCGTGGAGCTTCACAGCAGCCTGGCGTTGGGATACGGTTGCGGGTGCGTAGCGTAGGCGGGAGCGATGAACCTAGCCCTCCGGGGCTAGGGGATGCGACCATGAAACACCGCCCACTCGCGACTGTGTCCCTAACCCTGGGGCGTTACCCGGGGGACAGCGCCAGGTGGGCTGTTCGGCTGGGGCGGCACACCCCTGAGAAGGTATCAGGGGTGCCCAAAGCTCGGCTCAGGCGGGTCAGAACTCCGCCGTAGAGGGCAAGGCCAAAAGCCGGGCTGACTGCGCCCTTAAACGCACGGGGCGCAGGCGGGAAACCGGGGCCTAGCGAACGCTCGTGCCCCCTTCGGTGGGGGCCGGGCATGACAGAAAAGTTACCCCGGGAGTAACCGGCTCGTCGCGGGCGAGAGTTCACATCGACCCCGCGGTTTGGTACCCAGACGTCGTCTCTTCCTAGCTTGGCCCTGCAGCAGGGGCCAAGAGTGGGGCTGCTCGCCCATTAAAAGGGAACGTGAGATGGGTTTAGACCGTCGCGAGACAGGTCGGACTCTACCTGCCGGGACCGTTGGCCGCCTGAGGGGATGGTCCGCACAGTACGAGAGGAACTGCGGGCCGTGGCCTCTAGTGTACCGGTTGTCCGGCAGGGCACTGCCGGGCAGCCACGCCGCAAGGGGTAACCGCTGAAGGCATCTAAGCGGGAAACCCACCCCGAGACGAGGCGGCCGCTCCCGACCGTGGCCTACCGGCGACGGGGGCTGGGTCGGGACGAGGGCACCCGTAGAAGACGGGGTTGATGGGGTGGCGGTGTATGCACCGAGGGTTTCCGAGGTGCGAGCCGGCCACTCCCAATAGCCCGAGGCTGTCTACCGGTGTAAGCTTGGGCACAAATCTCTCTGTGCGGCGCTTTTCGTTTTTTGTTGTAGTTGTTTTTGCCTAACGGCAAAGTTTTTTAGTCATTTTTGTGGTTTTTTTGTTATGCGTGTAGCAGAACTACCGATCGGCCGTTTTCCTCCGTTGGCGGTTTTGCCTAGGAGGTCAAGCGTTATGGACGTATTGCTGGCTATGGGGAGGAACAAGGTGCGTCATGTCCCATTGGTTGACGAGGATGGGAAGCTTTCCGGAATGGTTTCTGCGCGTGGCGTTGTTGACTTTCTTGGGGGCAAGAGATACGATGAGATTGTCGTGTCTAGGTTTGGTGGAGACGTTTACAGGGCGCTGGGAGACGTATCTGTTGATATAATCAGTTATGATCCGCCATTTGTGTTCAATGATTCCGATGTGCGCGAGGTTATCGAGTTAATGGTTGAGCGTGGGCTTGGCGCGCTTGCCGTCGTCGACAAGGCTCACCGTGTTGTTGGTATTGTGTCTGAGAGGCACGTGATTTCACTGTTGGCCGACGTTGATACGCATGTCAAGGTTAAGGAGATTATGACTCCAGAGGTTGTCACGGCTTCGCCAATGGATACCTTGCAGCACTGCATGAGGGTTATGTCTGAGAGGCGTATACGTAGATTGCCCTTGGCGTCTTCGGGAGAGCTGAAAGGCATAGTCACAGTCAAGGACGTGCTGGCTTACCTTTCGAAGGAGGAGAGCCTCTCGAAGCTCAAGAGCGACAGGGACGCCGTCTATTCGACTCCCCTGGTATACCTGGCCTCCAAGCCAGTGATAACAGTCGAGGAGGAGGCAGACGTGGGGGAAGCAGTCAACCACATGAAGAAGCACGGCATCGGCGCCCTCGTCGTCACTAGGGGCGGCAAGATCACCGGCGTACTGACGGAGAGAGATGTCTTGACGCGTCTCCCCAGAGTGAAAGGCGTCGAAATATTCCTAGACGAGGCAGAAAAGAGAATCATTGGTAGCAGAGTCTCCTTCTAGGAGGCAACAATACGGGTAGCTTTGTATCCATGGTATCCTTTTTCCAAGAGGTATCCAGCACGTCCTCTACAAAAGATTTAAATCTCCACCAGGCATTTTCCTTTATGGCGCGCCAGCCGGGGTCGCCTAGCCTGGTCAAGGGCGCCGGACTCATAATCCGGTCAACCCGGGTTCGAATCCCGGCCCCGGCACTACCGTAGCGTTCTTGTGGAAAGCTTTTTAAGGCCGGCTCTTTTTAGATAAATTGTTGTAGCGGCCGTAGTCTAGTCTGGTAGGATGGCGGCCTTCCACGCCGCAGAACCCGGGTTCAAATCCCGGCGGCCGCACCACTGTTTCTGGCGTTGGAGAAAAGCTTAAAAATGGATTTGTTCGAGTATTGACGGTGTTAGGATGTCTCAGGCAACTACGGGCGTGGAGAAGTTTCTGCTTTCGTATATTTACTATGAATACTGGGGCAAGATCTATTTCCAGAGCGGGGGCAGTGAGGCGGAGAAGTTTATAGCCGAGCTAATAGCCGAGGAGTTCCTGCCACGCAAGAATCCCAACTTTAACCGTGTGGTTGAAGGATTCGCGGCGGCTCTTCAGGGGCTTAGAGACAAGGGGCTCATAGAGATCAGGGGATATGAAGTCGTTTTGACTGATGCGGGGAAGGCTATAGCTACACAGATGAAGCAGGAAGAATACAAAGAGCTGAAAAAGAAGTTCTCAAAGGTATAATGCTAGCTGGCCACATAGACGTATTCCTCTATTTCTGGATCAAATATCCGCTTGACTTTGCCCTTTTCCATTAGCCTTGTTAGGGCCTGGTAGAATATTACGGGCTTGACTCCCCTACGGACAACTTTCTCGTAGAGCTTTGATTTTGGAAGCTTGTTGCCTGCCTGGGCAAGCTCTGATAGAACTATTTTTTCCACTTCGTCTGTAAAGTATGCTTTTTCCTCGGTTTTTTCCTCGGGGGACTTTTCTTTTGTCTCGGAGCTCGGCCCAGTTAGAAATGCTGTTAGGTCTATTGATTGCGGCTTTTCCTCAGTCTTTTTCTCTTTCTTAGTCTTTTTTGTTGTCTTCTCGCTCATTATCTCTTTTCATTTAGAAATGCATTCAACAAGGATTTAAGGTTGACGCGTATATCTACGACACGCCTGTATTATTGTTTTTCAGGAATCTTTCGAAGAACTTTCTATCCTCCCCTACACTTGTGTAGAAGCTTTCTATGTGGTTTTCTGGGATGCGGCTGAGAGCCAGAACGGATACATATATATTCCCGTCCCGGTCCTCCCTAAGTGTGCCGAAGGCTTTAAGGAAAGAGTTTTCCTCTATGTTCTTTACGTCGAGGAGATGTTGTTTCTCTGGCCAGAGCCTTAGGGGTACTACATCTTCCTTTGCCTCTAGGAGTATGTCTGTGAATTTTTCACCTTTATAGATCTCTTTTACCCTTCCTGCGAGGGAAACCTTCCTCGAGTAAAGAATTATGTTGCCGAGCTGTATCTTAACGAAAATGTTTGTGCCTCGCTTTACATTGTTTGTTTTTATTTCCCATGGGTAGATTTTCAGAAAACAGTCCAGATAGATTTCCCTCGTATCACTGTTTTCCTGCATCCTGTTTCAATGGCAATATATCCCACGGTAAAAAATGTTTCCTTGACCAATTTAAAAGCTAGATGACAGAAAATATTGATGGTGATCCGCTCAAAGATAAAGCTCTCGCTGGGCTCCCTGCCTTTTCCAAGGCTTGTAATCGACCAGGGACACATGCTTGTCGTTGGGCCAACTGGTAGCGGCAAGACAAATACTGTTAAGGTTGTTTTGGAGGAGCTCGAGAAAAACGAGGTACCATCGCTTGTTCTCGATTTTCACGGGGAATACGATGAACTGCCCCGGGTTACTCCGGGCGAAGATCTTTCTTTTAACATGCTGGCTACACAGGAAATAGAATTCATAGTGGATATTCTCAGCAGTGTATTTCAGGTATCAGAGCCACAGTGGTACATCTTGCTGAAGGCCTTGAAGAGGGGGAAGCCGCCCTACAGGCTAGTGGATGTTATTTCACTGCTCGAAGAGGAGGCTGTACGGGATTGGCGGGAATACGAGATTAAGTCTGCATTATTGAGGAGGCTAACGATACTCAATGAGGGCACACTTGGAAAGACCCTTAACGGAGACAACCCACCGAGTTTTCTATTTGAGAAGACGGTCGCAGTCGATCTGAGCCGTCTCCCGGTAAGATACCGCGGCCTTCTTTCACTCATTATACTGAAACATCTGTACGACTATGTCACGTCCAAGACCAGGCCAGGGAGAATCATGCATGCAACCGTAATAGAGGAGGCATGGAACATACTAACATATAGGGCTAGATGGGAACAGCCAACTATAGGTGAAAGGCTTTTTCTTGAACTGAGAAAGTACGGAGAACTCGTGATAGCTGTGTCCCAGCGGCTAGACGACCTCTCAGAGAGGGCAGTCTATAATTCGCGCTATATTTTGCTTACCAGTTTTACCCAGCTAGAACTCCAGAAGCTTGGATGCCAGCTTCAAGCCTCCGAGCTCCTGAAATACACAAAATTGAAAAGAGGCGTCGTATTATGCATAACTGAGAATTGTAGGATACGAAGGTTAAAGGTGCGTAGAGCAAAAAGATCTATGCACAGGTAGAATAGATTCAGTATGCCTGAACATGTATTTTTATCCTAACTGCGAAAAAAATAATTATTACAAGCGTTTACATTCATGAGTCCGTATGGCTATGCAACGCAAGGAAAGAAGGCTAAGGCTCCGATGGCGCGAAGAGGTCCCGGCTGGCAAAGCATTCATGCACCCCGACACAATGAACGAGCTCTCGATATCCTCGGACATAGAAGTAGTTATAGCCGGCAAGAAAAAACTCTACTTCACAGCCATGCCAAATGAGTCTGTACCACGAGGAGAAGTCTGGTGCAACACCGATGAACTTAAAAGCAATGGCGTCGCAGACAACTCGATAGCTACTATAAGGGCGAAAAGGGTGGAATAAATGTCCAACCTATCCATCGCGGACGCAAAACTAATCGCGACATTGAGGAAAGAGCTCCAGCTCTCACAGGAAATGCTAGAGGAGATACGGAGGATAATAAAGACTATTAATGACGAGAAGTATCGGGAGGACCAGAAGGCACGGATAAACAGGATACAGAAGGCAAAAGAAGAAACAATAAATCTCCAAACAGACTACCTGAGCTACTTAACGAAGGCCTCGCGTGCACTGATGCATCGCGAAGAATGGGTAAGAATTGGTTCACAGATCCTCGCTGTAATTGACAAGTTGAGCGGGATATCCTACAGGCTGGGATTCCTGACGGACAAAAACTGGATTATCCCCGAAAATGTCGCAACAAACCTCGTCAAGATATGCGACAACGTCTCAGCAATGACCGAGCTACTCAGCCAGGCTATGAACAAGTTGCTCAACGACCCCTCTCAGTCGCTAGGAGACCTGAGAAAAATCGCCGAACTCGAGCACGCCAATGACGCGCTATACAGAGAAACAATCTTCGAGGTTCTTGGGTCCAATATCTCAAGCGGAACAATGCTCCTGCTAACAAGCATAGCAGAGATGCTGGAAGACAGCTCTGACACCCTCTACGACATCGTGAACAACCTCTACATTATACTCTTAGAAATCACCTAGAAACACTGAGCTAGAAAAAGTCTGTCAGGGAAGCCTGTTTCTTGCCTCCCAAGAAGTGTTCTTCTCTCACACCGAAATACTCAAGGATTCTCAACGCTGCCGGTATGATTTGACGCTTAACATAGTAGTCTATGTCTATCTCGTCTGGAGACTTTACGGCAACATAGGGCTTCGCTTTTTCAGAAACCTTGCCGGAGCCTTTAACGACTATGTATCCTATCTTGGACCCCTTGCCAACCCTGTAGCCAAGCCTCTTGAGTTCTCTTGCTGCCTGAACATGGGGGGCGTCAACCTCGTATTCTTCTAGGTCCTTTGAGAGAGTTTTCCAGATTATTAGTTTCTCGAGGGGAACTTTTCCTCTGCTTAGTTCACCTATGGTTTTCTTTACGTAGTCCACTGCCTCCCATGGATCCTCTTCTGTTAGAACTATACGGACGACTTCTTCCTGTATGTCCTTTGATATCTCTGCCCAGTCTCCACGAACAGCCTCGAACCCAACAACGTCTATCCTGCCGTCTGCAAGCAGGCCGCAATACTTTTTCTTTGCCTCTGTGAAGAACACCTTTGAATACACCTTGTCTACCTTTATCTCGAATCCTAGCTCTCCCTCGACAAACTCTATTAGTTTTGCAACTTTTTCTTCATCGTTTTTTACAAATACGCTGTCTGTGTCGCCATAGATTATTTCCAGCCCGAGCCCCTCGGCGTAAGAAATAGTCTTCTTGATTAATTCGCGTCCCCAGGCAGTCGTAGCCTCGGCAACCTCTCTCTTGTACCACCGTGCCAGGCTCCAGCCACTATAGCCATACGTCGCGTTAGTAATTACCTTTATGGCTTTTTGTCTCTCATCGAGTATCTTGTATTCGTCGCTTTTGACGTCGAGCCTCTTCATGGCTTCCCTTATTTCTTTCCTAGCCCTTATCAAGCTCTCCAAGACAACCCGATAGAAACCGGGAGGCTCCTTTCTGAAGCGGTGGCCAACTTCTGGGGCGACCCACACCATATCCCTGGGGACATCCTCGTCCGGCGGAACATATGTGTCAGGAGAGACGTTGTACTTTATCATCACGTTTGGATACATCGAGGAAAAGTCCAGCACCGCGATGTTCTTGTGTATTCCAGGCTTCGGTTTTAGAACGATTGCGCCTTGGTATGTTTCTTCACGTCTCTCCTTCACATTTGGAACAAGCTCATTAAATCGATACGCCTGCCTGATCAGGAACCATTCAACCCTGTTCCCAACCGAAGCGGCAAAAACCTGGTCAAGGGGTAGCCCAACGAGGCTCGAGAGTTGTATTCCAAAAGGTAAAACTACCTGTCCAAGCAGGTACGTGCTCTTCGCGTCGTCCAGCGCATACTGCCTTAATATAGGCCTCTTTGACGTGTCGTCCCAATATTCATATATCCTATTGGTGTCTATCAGTATCCTCCTCGACTTCGGAACCACGCCCAAGAATTCGGCCACATTCTCTAGGGTCTTTATTTTTACTTCTTGCAGGTCGCCAGCGTAGTCGTATAGATCTATGTTTGCCCTGCCGACGACCGAGAAATGCCCATAGACGCTTTGCGCTGGTTCTCCCATGTTTCTTCCCAGTTTGAGTTTCACATTATTTACATGTGCCCGCTTGAGTAGGTATGGCCAGTCGAAGAGGTTCGTGTTGTATCCGAATATAATGTCTGGGTCGTATGTTCTCAGGTCTTCGACGAATTCTTCAATTAGTCTTCTTTCTCCCCCGTTTTCTGCCGTGAAAACTTCTTCCCCAGCGTCGTGCATCCTGCTAATAATAATTATGGGGTCTCTTTCTGGGTCAGGCTCACCATATTTATTATAGCACTCAATATCAAACGCATAGGTTCTCAGCTTTGGCGCCCTTTTTTCGTCAAGTACAGTAATGTCACCGACGACTTCATATGCCTCATCTACTTGCCAGCCCCTTGGAACCTCTACTTCGCGAACCTTTGCCTCTAGCCATGAGCTAGGGAGAATCCCCTTGTCAACCATGTATCTCATATAGAACCGAATGTCTGCCTCCAGGACTTCCCTTATGCCGGCTAAACTCGCCACTGCTTCTCTGGCTTCTGGGACGGTTCGTGGATTGCTGAGCGTGACTTTAATTGCTGTGACGGGCCTTCCAAAGTACTTTTTCTCGACTCGATCAATACTGAGAACCCTGTATGGCTGCAATTTTTTCTTTATTATCTCTATGTTTCCAGGGTCTGTCAAGACATAAAAGTAAGGTCTAAAGTTTTTCTCTACTACAACTATCCTTTTGTCATCTCTAGTTACTCCCCACATATAGATTATGGGCTCTTCATCTATTACGTCGTAGTTTATGTCTAGTAGCCAAAACTCTACGCTTGAAACTCCATTAGAAAGTGTTTGAGTAAAGCTTGTCGCCATAGTATGCTACAGTATTTTACATGAAGCACAATGATTTAAAGTTTAGAGTTCTAGAAGAAACCTTGGAAAAATCGGAAAGGCTATTTGGAAAACATTTTTTCTATGTCTCCCACGGAGTATGTCTGCTCATATGTCTTGTCTTTGCTGATGACAAGCACGTCCACGCCGTCGCCGCTAGACGCGTCCCTCTTCATGGCCGCGTAGAGGGCTTTTATGGCAAGGGTTTTTGCATCTTCCACCTTCATGTCGGGCTTGTACTCTGCCTCAATGATGCTTATTGCAAGCTGTGTTCCAGAGCCAAGGGCAGAATAGTTGTCCTCAATTATTGCACCTATAGGGTCAAGTGTGTAAAGATGAGATCCCTCTTCATCTATCCCGCCCACAAGGATCTCGGCATAATACGGGAACAATCTTCTCTCATAAAGGATATAGGAAAGTGTCTTTGCAACTGTTTGGACCTTTGGCGAGATTCCAGAGTCGAGCTCGTACAGCCTCATCTCTGCCTCGATTATCCTAGCAAGCGTCTGCATGTCAGCCATCAATCCAGCGCTGGCAAGTCCCATTTTGTCCAGTATGAGGTAGACTTTTTTCCCGCTTTTACTCATTAGGTAAAGCTGATAAGCTACTCTCTTCTCGGCAGCTAGAACAACGCCCCCGTCAACCTTTATGCCTACTGTTGTGCCTGGTAATGCCTCCATACACTTCGCCTATGAAGAAAGAAAGAACACACATATAAAACTATGTCTGTGGATACATATTGAATGTGTGCAGAGATAGCTAGGCTGAAGCAACAGATGGTGTTTGCACCCAAGACTTCTAGCGAGCTTTTCGAACAAATGGTCAAACAATGTAGAAAAAGGACGACGAAAAAAGGCGCAAACAAGCTTGAGACTAGGAGGATAAGAACACTTGAATGCATCAAGTCGGCAACAAGGTTTGCCGCAGGTAAACTAAAGAATGTTGCATTAAAGAGCCCATTCGTTGAGGATCTTCATCCATTTTTCAGAGAACTCCTCGAGATAAGTGTCAATATAGAGGACTATAAGAGTTGTGCCTCGCGTGTCTACAGTGCGTCCAAACTCATAAACAGGATTGGACGCGGCTATATTATAAAAGTTAAACGAAGCCAGAAAACAGATGAAATAGTTCGTTTCGAGAGAGAGTTCTTTGGCAGGACATATTCTATTCTAAAAGATATTGAAGATTGTCTTTCAACTGTCAGGAACTTCCAGGTAACCTTTCAAAACCTTCCCGATATAGATGTCTCCCTTCCAACCGTTATAATAGCTGGTGCCCCCAATGTTGGAAAATCATCTCTACTAAGGAGACTATCTAGGGCGAAGCCCGAGGTAAAACCATATCCATTTACCACCAAGGAACTAATCGTTGGCCATCTGGAACACTTGCTTGGAAAAATCCAATTAATAGATACCCCCGGTCTTCTGGATTCTCCACTAGAAGAGAAGAAAAACGTAGAGAGAAAGGCGGTCATCGCCTTGAAACACATTTCCAACCTTGTACTGTTTATCGTTGACCCAACTGAAACATGCGGCTTTTCACTCGACTACCAGAAAAAAGTCCTAGAAACCGTTAGGTCAATAGTCAGCTGTGACGTTTGGATAGTATTGAATAAGGCGGACATAGCTTCCCCCTCACACGTTGAAAACTTTAAGAAGAAATTTAACATTAATGAATTTTTTATAATATCCGCCGAAAAAGGAGTAAACATTGACAAGCTAAAAAACGAGATTATAGAGTATTTTCAAAACAGAAACGCCAAGATTTAACAGGAAAACTTATAAACAGGGTTTTACTGAAGAGCAAGGGATAACAAAATGGGGTATCTAAAATACATGGCCGAACAGTGGAAAAGACCCATGCAAGGTGAACACGCAGAATTAATGAGGCAAAGGATGCTTATCTGGAGGAGAGAGCCAACAGTCGTGAGAATCCCGAAGCCAACCAGAATTAACAGGGCAAGAGCACTGGGATACAAGGCCAAGCAGGGATTTGTTGTAGCACGCGTAAGGATTCGCAAGGGCGGTCTAAATAGGCCGCGTCCATCCAGCGGAAGGAGACCAAAGAGAATGGGTGTGTACGGCTATTCCCCACACAAGAGTGCACAGCTTATTGCAGAGGAAAAAGCCGCTAGGAAGTTCCCGAACCTTGTTGTGCTAGGGTCTTACTATGTCGGAGAAGACGGAGTATACAAGTGGTACGAAGTGGTAATGGTCGACCCGAACCACCCCGCAGTAAAGAAAGATATTGAGCGCCGCTGGGTATCCGGATACAAAGTAGAAAAAGCACGGCCATCCCGAGAATTATTGCTCAAGATACTTTCCAAAGCCAAGCTAGATGTAGAAAATGAGCAGAAGAACACACAGTAATTCAGTAAGCAGGATAGAATTTTCCTGTTTTGTCCATGCAACTGAAGAAGAATCAAAAGTCACGAATGCAGTTTTGAACCTTTTTCCAGAGGAACTAAGAGAAGATGTTACTAAAAATATCTATAAAATGGTTACTCATGGCTACCATGGAAACCCTATAGTCATCTTGCGTGTGTTATTGTCGAGCGAAAAGGACTCCGAAAATACTTTTTCTCACATAGTTTCTAGCCTAAGCGAGGACGATTTTCAATCACTTGTGTCAACTATACCGGAGAGATTTGACCACGGCAAACTGTACATACGCGTTGACAAGCAAAAAGCATATGGGGGAAACGTTTCTCTTAGCGAGAGCGACGACGTAATAAGGATTGTTGTCTCTTTGAAGCCACACTTAAGAAGTCCCCAAAGTATTGAAAACTTCCTGATTTCGTTGAGAAAGGCTCCAACCCGCGCCGCGTAAGAGGAGCCCATACATGAGTAAAAAAGCCAAGTACATAGATGCTTACGCCGCCGAGCTACCTCTAGATAGGCTTAAAGAATTGTCGGGAGAGGACCTTCACAAATGGATAAACGACACTTATTCTGTTGCTGTTGAAGCCGGATATGCAGGGTGTGCCGTTACCACTAGAATTACTAGGTACAAAGGGGACTTGTATCTTCTTGTAAGGAAATTCGATGAAGCGGTTGCAAATACCAGGGAAGAAGGTGCACTCGTATTCTCGCGTTGCCACATTGAAGTAACGAATCAGCCAGAACTCAAAAGGATTCTAGGAAACATTAGACGCTATTGTGACTTGATATCTGTATCTCCACAGGACAGGCAGCTAATGGCCTTCAGTAGTAGGGATCATAGGATAGATGTCATTAGTCTGCCCCCAGAAAAGGCTCCCCCGTTTTTTTCAGGCGACATAGTAGAATTAAAGGCTCAAGAGAAGCTCATCGAAGTGACAGTCTCAAGTCTTTTCTCCGGCAACATGCTTAACCCCTATCGGATAAGGGCGCTGAGAGATTCTCTGAAAACCATCAAAAAGAAAAATCTCAAAATAATAGTATCAACGGGTCCCCAGCAGATATATTCGCCGAGGGATCCCAGGGCATTAATCAGCTTTGCAAAAATTTTCTTGGAGATCGACCAGGCAAAGCTTTCAAAGGACATGTCTGATGGCATATATAAAAGGATAAGTGAAAACCAGCTGAAGAGGAGCGGCAAGATTCCTGTTAGAGGTGTAGAGATTGAGAAGTAAAAAGAGATACGTTATACTGCGGTTGAAAAGTAATCTTCTCCAGACAGAAAGTCCCAAAGATATACTCAAAGGATGGATACAGGCGCTCTATGGGATTTATGGGCTTTCTAGGATACATCTAAAAGAGGTTTACAGTGACGAGAGGAACATATACATATACAGCATAAATGCCGATGCCAAAGACCTTTTCAGGTCAATTTTCATCCTAGACGACAATAACTTGTTCAGGATAATCCGTGTGACTGGAACACTTCGTAAAGCCAAAAGAATTGTTTCCTCGCTTCCAGGACTAGAAGCCAAGCAATAAACTAATATGTAGATGCATAAGAAAAACTTGTGGAACAAATAGTAATCATCTCTGGAAGCCAAGCGAATGCCCTGGCGCAAAAAGTAGCAAGCCAGCTAGGTATTCCTCATTACCCCTCTACCATCAGATACTTTCCTGACGGAGAACTATATTTAAGGCTTCCCACAGATGTTAAAGGAAAGAAAATTATATTGTTCGAGAGCTTTGCGAGGCGTCCCAACGACGCTCTCGTTGAAACAGTATTTTTATCGGAAACTCTGCATGATAAGGGTGCAGGCGAAGTAATACTAGTGGCCCCATATTTACCCTATCTTAGACAGGACTCCGAGTTTAACCCCGGCGAAATTGTCAGCGCAAAAATGTTTTCCACCATGCTCTCCAAGGCCGGAATAGATGCCCTTGTCACAGTTGACCCTCACCTTCATAGGTTCAAAGACTTGTCAGAGCTCTTTAAAATGAAGACGCTTAAAGTATCAGCTATGCCTCTATTAGCCGAGTACTTTTACAACTATCATCAAGAGGCGCTTGTCGTTGCTCCCGACGAGGAAGCAGAACAGTGGGCTAAACTTTTCTCTGGAAAAGTAAACGCGCCCTACATTGTTTTGGAGAAACACCGCTTTGGCGACACTGAGGTCGAGGTCTCGGGCAGTATACCCAAGGGAACTACAGCGGTTATAGTGGACGACATTATTAGTACTGGCGGCACAATTGTTGAAGCCGCAGAGAAGCTTAAGGAACACGGCTTCACGTCTATACACGTATGTGTCACACATGCTCTGCTTGTCCAGGATGCCGAGGCAAAGATATTCCAAGCTGGAGTTAAGAGCTTGATAGCTACTGATACAGTTATTAATCCCTATATGCGTGTTTCTGTAGCAAAAATCATAGGTGAGGCTTTGGAGAGGTTAATGAGCCATGTTGGAAACAGAGCTTGACAAGGTAATAAATGGTAGAATCTATAGCTCAACAGAGACAGTTATCTATACGCTTGAACTTCTTGGGAGAATTCTCAAAGAGAACCGGAACCCCACACTATTCGTCAACTCGCTAGAAAGAATCCTGAAAGCCAGACCAACAGCCTCAATGCTGCAAAACGCCGTACGGTTACTAACCAACAATCTCGCTGTAACGGAGATATCTACACTAGACGACTTTATTGCCTCGTACGAGAACACTCGACAAGCAATAGTAAAGAAGATTTTCTCAGATATCGAAGAATCCTCCACGATAGCTTCCCGCAGACTCGCAAACAACGACACAGTCATGACAAACTCCTATAGTTTATTTGTCAAGAGAACAATCGAAAAGGCTGTAGAAGAAGGCAAAAAAATCAAAGTGTACGTGACAGAATCTAGGCCAACGGGAGAGGGGGTGAAATTTGCGGCAGAACTTTCAGACAAAGGGATAGAGACCTACCTCATTGTCGACTCTGCTGTAAGGTTTTTCATGAAGGAAGTAGACAAGGTTCTTCTCTCCAGCGAAGCAATATCTGCAAATGGCGCCGTTGTAAACAAGATTGGTACGAGCCTTATCGCCCTAGCCGCCCACGAGGCCAGGGTTCGGGTCTACGTGGTATCTTCCACGTTTAAATTTAGCCCTGAGACCCTTGTCGGCGAGCTAGTAGAGATCCCAGAAATAGAGATTAGCGAATATATGCCTGAAGGTTGGGAAAAGTTGAAAGCGCTGAAGCCTAAATCTCCATTGTTCGACGTCACACCGCCATCATACATTGACGCCATCATTACAGAAAAAGGAGTAATAGCGCCCGAGTTTGCCGTCATGATGTTTAGGGAATCATTTGGATGGCCACACTCCTTGGCAAAGTATCAGGCTGACATAGACAAGCTAAAAGAGAAAATCAATAAACTCACAGGGTAATTTCTCATGATCAAGGAGACGGCTTTGTTCCCCCAACAAGTATACCAAATAGCCAATGATATCAGGGACATGAAGATAAGAGGAGCCGGGAGAATAGCAAAGGCCGCCGCGGAAGCCCTGAAGATTGCGGCTGAAAGCTACAAGGGCGAAGACCTAGAAGACTTCAAAAGATATATTAAGGAAGCGGCGAAGCTTCTCACGTCTACACGTCCCACAGCAGTCTCGCTACCAAACGCGGTTAGCTGGGTTCTAAAGGCACTAAACACCAACGTGAACACTTTACAAGCGGCCAGAGAAGCTGTAATCAATCAGGCCAACTCCTTTATCCAGTATGCAGACCAAGCTCTGAGAAAAATAGCAGAATATGGCGAAAAAATGCTTAGAGACGGAGACACAGTTCTAACGCACTGTAACAGCTTGGCGGCAATTAGTGTCATAGTTGAGGCTCATAAAAAGGGCAAGAAATTACATGTTTTCGCAACTGAAACTCGACCCATGTACCAGGGCTACATCACTTCTGAAATGTTACTAAAAGAAGGCGTCAACGTGACACTTATCCCTGAGTCCTCGGTGAGACAGATAATCAGGAAGGTTGACAGGGTCATCGTTGGCGCAGACACAGTGGCGGCAAATGGCGCCGTTGTAAACAAGATTGGTACGAGCCTTATCGCCCTAGCCGCCCACGAGAGAGCCGTAGACTTCTTCGTTGCCACAGAGACATTCAAGTTTAGTCCTTACACACTAATAGGCGACATCGTCCCCATAGAATTCAGGCCGCCCAGCGAAATCGTAGGCGTCGACTTCTTAAAAAGTCATCCCAATTTGAGGATCCTTAATCCAGCGTTCGACGTTACGCCACCCAACTACATCACGGGCATAATAACGGAGCTCGGTATAATACCCCCAAAGGCAGCGGCCATCATCATAGAAGAAATGTACGGGCGCCCAGTCATCAGTTCCGAAATATTGGGTCGCGTAGAGGAAGATATATCCTAGGAAAACCGAAAGAAATATTTTTCTGGAGAGAGAAAAAATAGTATGGAGAAAACTGAGTTTGTCTATATCTCGTGGGAGCAACTCTATCTTGACACCCTAGAGCTCTCTAAAAAAATTGCCCATTCAGGATACCGGCCCGATGTAATGGTTGCTATAGCTAGGGGAGGCTGGGTTGTCGGCCGAATTCTTTCGGACCTTTTAGGTATACGAGAGGTATACGCGGTTACTGTAAAGTTCTACAGGGACGTAGCTAAACCTGGAGACAAGCCAACTCTACTGCAAGAGCTGAATGTAGACTTGGCGTCTAGGCAGATACTTGTCGTAGACGATATTGTAGACACTGGCGAAACACTGAAAGAAACACTTAGACACATTTTGGACAAGAAACCACGAGAACTAAAAACAGCTGCTCTCTACGTTAAGTCTTGGTCTCCCATAAAACCTGACTTTTATGTTCGTGAATATTCAAGCTGGGTCGTGTTTCCGTATGAGATTAGAGAAACACTCAAAAATGCATCTCTGCCGCAAGGCCTATTATCAGAGCTGAAGAAAGCCGGGCTAACCGAGGAGATTCTCCGAGACATTTTAGGTCAATAATGTGTAGTTTCCTAGGAAGCCAAGTGGAAGCCTTGTTCTGCGCGCTAAATATAAATTGTCCAGTTCCCCAGATAAAATGATTCGGCTTAATGAGTACGGATTTGCCGGCAAAGGTTTACAATGTATTCAAGAGAGAGTTGACCGAGATTAATCTCCAAACGCTTGAGCCTGAATTCTATCAAACGGTTTTGAAGGCGATAGAAGAGCTAAAAAAGGATTCACAGATACGTATAACTGTTTTACAGACAATTAGGATTCTCTTTCTAATCCGGCTTAAAAAAGAAATTGATCTAATCATTAGAGGCGAAATGGATAAGTTGCGAGAACTCCCTCCAGAGGAAAAAGAAATAATAGACAAGATTCTCTCCACGATGTCGCAACGTGAAGGAGGCCGTCCTCCAGTGCAACCCTCAGAGTTACAGGAAACTAGTAAACCAATAAAAGAGGTAAAAGAGAAACAAAAAGAAGCTCCCAAAAAGATGGAAATGTCCCTCGTAACATTTTTAGAGCCTTACTCTATGATTCTGGACAAGGACTTCAGGGGAGGACCCTACAATAAGGGAGATACAGCACATATACCAAAACGTCTAGCCATAGAGCTCGAGAAAAAAGGAGTCGTAGAGATTATAGAGATTACAAGTGAGTAACGAGTAACTTACCTACAAGCGTAACTCTTATTACTCTGTAGTGCATAGGGAGAAGGGGTCTACCAGTGGCTACAAGTGAAGGCTTCATGAGTTACGATGAATTATTGGAAAGAGGCTACAGTCTGTTACCAAAGAGAAGGAAAAGAAGCCAAGGCGAAAGGTTTGTTTTGCCATCCTTTGAGGTCAGCAAAGTGGGCAAAAAGGTCTATATTCACAACTTTAAGGAGGTTGCAGACCTTCTGAACAGAGATCCACCTGTACTTTTGAGGTTCATACTAAGAGAGATTGCCCTGCCGGGTGTTTATGAAAACGGTGTCGCAGTTATACACGGCGAAGTTTCGCCGCAGACTCTAAACAAGTTGCTTGAAAGATTTTTCAACGAATACGTGAAATGCCCAGTATGCAATGCTCCTGACACATTCCTCGTCAAGGAGAAGAAATTCATGTATATCAAGTGCATGGCCTGTGGCGCTGTTTCCCCAGTTAAGCCGTTCTAAGGATAGCTACTATATCATTTATGTTGGCATCTGTCTTGAAGCCCTTGGGTTCAAAGTGTGTAGGTGAAGCCCTAAAACCTGCATTCACGAGTTTCTCTATAGTTTCTTCTGTTGTCATTTCTTTTAGGGAATAAGTCCCCGCCAGTTTTTCTGTGGTAAAATAGAAAGGCGGCATCTCATTCTCACTCAGCATTAGCGAGACAATTTTTTCTCCATTCTTGCATAGATCCATGTTCTGTTCTCTCTCCCTGTAAATCTCTAGCACCGTCTCTACCATTTTTTGTGATGCAAGATTAGATATCCAGAGGGGACCACCTATAAGCCATTCATTACCAGCGAGTCGAAAATCAAGTAGCTTTACCGCTTTCCGGTCTAGGCTCGATGGGTTGTACCATACAAACCCTATTGAATCAATTAGCCCACTGTAATGGGTCTCTCTTCTCAGTACGATGAAACATGTCCTAATATGGTGACTATGATAAAAAGAAAACACGGGGACAGCTGTTCTCCGGAGCTTTGCAGCTTCGCGTGCCACAAAATAAATCATTATTCTGACGGCCAGTTCACGGGAAAATTCTGTCAAAATACTCTTCGCAAAATACTTGCGGAGACATGTTTTGGGGAACTTGCCTAGAAGAGGGGGTAGATCTGTAGCAGTTACACAGAGCATACCCTTGTGTTTTAGGGACCGAATAGCAGGATCTATGAATTCTGCAGGGCTACCAAAGGGGTCGATATCTACAATGTCTATACCTCTCAAGGAGGCTAGCAACCTTACAGCATCTTCGTTGCGTATCTCTACTGAATCTGAAACATTATTGATTTCAACATTTTCACGTATAATCTCAACTGCTCGAGGATTTAAGTCGTTCAGTATAACCTTTGAAACTGCCGTGTTTTCAAGCAAGTACCTTATACCTCTAATGCCAGTGGCGCTCAAAGCGTCTACAACTACAAGGCTTTCTTTGCCAAGCAGTCTTGCGTATGCCTGAATAATTGAGGATGAAATATCGCGGGAACACTTCATCCTCGGATTATAGAATACGGGTGCCCACGCTGGATCCTTATATTTCTGTGGCGAGTAGACGAGGAATGATCCCTTACCTTCCCTCACTGTTATTATGTCGCTCTTCACAGACATGCGTAAAAATGAAGGCTTAACGCTTTATTGAACTTTTATCCCCAGCGATTTAGGATACTAGTTATTCGATGCTAAACTGTCTAGAAATGGGGGTTCTAGCCAAGATTTCTCGGATTTTTTCTATTTTCTGCTTATCTAGGGTTATTAGGTTTTCATCATCGCTTGCTGTCTCCGTATTCTCTTCTCCTAGTACAATAGTGGGGGTATGTGTTGCTTTAGAGATCTTGGAAATTTCTTCTAGCTCCTCGTCTTCCTGGATACCAGTCTTCACTGCTATCCTGTGAAACATGCTCGTGGAAACCTTGAACCCAGCATCGAAAGGAGCTTTGTCGAAGAAGTATTTCTCTTTTATCATATCTTTTAAAAACTGGATGAGCCTCTCAATGTCCCTATTTTCCTTGCCAGACTTCGTGTTTTTTGTCTCGACAACTGTCTCTTTTTGGGGAACAAGTTCTTTTAGAGACTCAATATTAAGTCTTTCAAATACCTCGTCTCCAATTATCTCCTCAAGCTTTGAAGCTATTTCCAGGCTTACGTCACTTACCCCCTCCTCGTAGTAAGCAACAGCCTTGATTGACACCCCTAGTTCTCGTGCCAAACGTGTCCTCGAGATACCCTTTCTTTCTCTAATCTCTTTAAGCTTTTTCCCGTCTATTTTTACGAAGATCCCTCCCTTATTCACATATATAAAGTAGCTATTTCTCCCCTCTATCAGGGATTCAGCTGTTTTCTCGCTAACCACAGGGATATTGTGTCTCGTGTAAACTACTTCTTCTTCTATGTTTTCTCCCTTATACTCTTCTGCCACTATGAGTGGAATGCCGTTCAAGAACTTGCTAAAAGATTTGAGATTATCTGCAATGCTTTGTGGAACACTGTAGGCATCCTTTACCTTTTTTGTCGCAATAACTTCACGAGAAACTACCGTAAGCTCATCAACACAATAATTAGGCTTCTTGAGCTGAATGTGTATCTTGTCGACCATAGTGTCTGTTTCTTCTAAAGAAGAAATACCGCCTTTATTTTTAAACTTTTCCCAATAAACCTTACGTCTTTTCTGCTATCACGAACGCGTGTGCCTCATCGTACGGCTCTAAGTGTTTTACATCCTTTACTTTGTAGCCTCTTTCTTCTAAGTGAGAGATTTCCTTTTTATAGGTCTCTGAAGGAGCCGCTGTTACATCGATACTCATAGCCTTTATTGCCATCATGATGTGGCCACCCTGCTTTAGGAAAAAGTCTGCGTTGTCTGCCACATACTTTGCCTGGAACGGCTGGGCTATGTCGGCATAGACAACATCTACGAGTTCAACTATATGTGCGTATTTGGCTGGGAACCGGGCATCTGCGAGGAGCGGTATAACGTTTTTCCTGTACTTGGCAACTTTTTCGACAAATTCACGCATCACACGTGGGGCAAATTCGACACCATACAATATACCGCTGGGACCAATAATGTCGGAGACGTGGCTTGGGGTTGTCCCAGACGCGACGCCTAAATAAAGTACTTTTGTTCCCGGCTTTATCGGGTTTAATTCTATACCCTTTAGTATGGCTCCTGCAAGCTTGCTTCTATACGGGTTCCATGTCCTTAATTCCTTGTTCTCAAATGGTATCAACATTTCATCGTAGACCTTGACGCCTGGCGCAAGGCTCGCTGTAGCTAGTCTTTGCGAGCCGTCCTCGAACTCGACTACATAGATTCCTTGAAACTTCTCGTGTTCACGTATCCTTATTGGTCTAATCACTTTCTCTCACCTCTACCTTTTTCAAATTTTTTCTTTTCAAATTTTTTGCCGTGGCCCTCTCTATGTCCCTCTTTCTTGGGGGGCCTAGGTGGTTTCGCAGGGGGCTTTGCATACAGTGTCTTGATCTCTTCTATTCTCTTTTCAAGGTCTTCTCGAAGCTCGTCTGCCCTATATTCACCTGTGAAAGCATCGATTCTGGCGGCTATTGCTAGTTTCCCTGCGAGGGCCCTTGCAATTTTACCTCTTTGCCACTTTGGCGCCTTGTGGATGTATGGATGCTGGAAAATGACACCGTGTTTCGGCGGCTTGGCCCCGAAGCGTAGCGCCCTGAAGAGAGCCTTCTCAGCCCCCAGAACCTGGATAGTGCTTGCTGGCATTCTCGCCAATTTCTCTAGTCCACCTGCGAGAGATATTAATCTGGCGCCGAGAACCGAGCCAACTATTCCTCGTATGTTTGGCGCGACCTCATACATAGCTTCATCGATGTATTTCTCGAGTTTCCTACGAGCGTCGTAGAGCTGTAAACCTATGTCTGATACCAGCCGGAGCGCCTCTAAATCGAAGCTTGTTAGTTCTGCCCCCATGCTAGAGGATGCCGCGTCAACAATTTTCTTAATAACGTCTTCTTTGAATCCAAGTTTCTCTAGTGCTTCCTTTGTAATTTCGTTTCGTCCACCAATCTTGCTGACGATTTTGAAGTAGTCCTCGTGGTCCTCCACTATATCGTTGAGTTCTGGGAAATGCAGGCTATACCATTCACGCACTCTTGAAGCGAATAAATTGATTGTTTTGTTGATGTCGTCTAGAGCATTTACTGCCTGTGCTATGTATAAGTCTCTTTTCTCTGCTTTTTCTCTCACTTTTAGCCTCGAAAGAACGTTTGTGGCTTGCCAGACTATATTGTAATATTCCTCTGGAGAAACTCCACACTTCTTGGAAATAATCTCTACTTGTTGGAGCCTTATTGCTCTGTGAACTTTGTTTGATGGTGCAACACGAATATTTAGACTTGGAAACTTTTGAGAAACCCTGCGGGCCAAGTCTTCGTCCTCAAGTATCAATACGTAGTCTTTCCCGCCTGTAAACTTTGAGAACACCTTGTCTAAAACGTCATCTGGCAAGCTGGCATTCTCTATGCTATACAGAATTTGTGCCAGCTCGTTTGGAGTCTTGTCTTTGAACAAGCAAATTACATCCATAATATTCTTTTCGTCACTTGAAAGTATTACTCCGAGTGGCGTAAAGTGAACGTAGACTTCCTGAGGCATGCAACATTCACAGTTATGTAGCCTTTAATCTAACATTTATAGGTTTTTGTCTTGGCCCTTTCCAGATAATAAAGTTAAATTACTTGCCTGTGTAAAGTAATCCTATGCAACTCATTGGTCGTGTAAGGCTACTCTCGAGAAACAGGAATCTTGTAGTTGAAGCAAAAAATGCGCCACCGATAGGAGAAAAAGTCTACGATGAAAAAGCTATGCTGGTCGGCTATGTGTACGACGTTATAGGTCCAGTTTCTTCCCCCTTTGTATTGGTCAAAGTAGACGCGTCACGGTGGAAGCCAGAGTCACTTGTCGGTAAAATGCTCTACTGGACGGGTAATACCTCAAGAACAGGTGACCAGGCACGACGCAAAAAAGCAAAGGGCAAGAAATAACTTGTCCAAACTGTGGCCTAAAGGTTGCCCCCATAATTAATGCAGAAACAGGAGAATATGTTTGCCCAAACTGCGGGTATGTTTTCCCAGAGCAGCTATTACAGGAAGGAAGATCAGCAAGATCAAAAGAAGAGTTCCAGAGAAAGGTACATGACCATCCCATAAAGCGTGGAATAGACACTACACCTCCGGAAATCGCAGAGAAACATCGTATCGCTCAAAGAATTACTAGAAGTGGAGTCTCACGCGAAGAAAATCTATTGTATCAAACAGAGGTAATTGCTAAGAAAGTCAATCTCCCCCAGTACATCATTGAAGAAGCAAAAGAAATCTTTACTAGGCTACACAAACAGGGAATTCTGAAAGGGAAAAACCACAAGGCCATAATCTCTTCAATCATCTACTTCGTTTCTGCTAATTCGGAAAACATAAATGTCTCTTTCAGGACGCTTGCAGAAATAACAGGTGTATCAGAGTCCAAGATAAGAAAAACCTATAGATACTTGCTGATGAATGGCTATCTCCAAAGCAAAAGGTCTTCATTGGCAAAGCCAAGCAAATATATTTCACAAATAATTTCCTCGCAAGAATTTTCTCAACAAAAATCTCGAATAAACCTCTCTCTCCTAGCACAATTCGCCGACGAACTGGGAAGTCTACTGCACGGAAAAAAGCCTAGAGGGATAGCGGCCGCGTCTGTATACATTTTTTCTACCATGCTTGATACGAAATTTCCTCAGTCAAAAATTTCAAAACAGGCAGGAGTTTCATCACTGACCTTGAGAAGAATAATAAAAGAAGTAAGCCAGAAATTCTGTGTCATAGTTGAAGTATAGACCTAATCTCCATTACATCATAAGATAAACAGCCCAAAAATTTTGATGATGCTTCGTTTAAAACTACGAACACTTTAAAGCAAAGATTTATAAGTGAAGCGGTTAAATCCACGAATTGCAAAACGACTACACAAGGCGCAGAACATATGTCTGCAGATACAGAATCCATCGAATCACTAAAACAACAACTGATCGACCTCAGGCAGAAATTACAGGAAGTCACAGGCAAAATGCAGGATGCCAGGGCAAAAAGGGACACAGCAAATAGCGAAGTAAAGAGGCTATCAGCCGAGCTGAGAACCCTACGTGAACAATATCAACAGCTAAAGCAACAGATCTCTACAGTTGCGGAACAGAAAAAGAGTCTATACGAGAAGCTTTCTAAGCTAAGGGAGGATAGAAAAGCAAAGACAGAAGAGCTCAACCGCCTCAGGGAGGAACTAAAACGCCTCAACGTTGAATACAAAAACTTGAGGAGCTTCATTGGCGCAAAAAGAATAGATGAAGACGAGCTTAGAAGCAGGATAGAACAGCTAGAATGGCAGTACCAGACAACCACTTTGCCGCCAGAAGTCGAAAAAATCGTAATTAACAAGATCCGTAGCCTCGAGTCAATCTATGTCAACGTCAAGCATCTGAATGAGCTCAGATCAAAAATAGACGAAATCAGAAACAAGATCCCTGCCCTCAAACAAGAAATACAACAGATAAATGAAGAGCTGAAAAACACGGTGGCAGAGTACTTGAAACTCAAGGAGTCAATGCAGAACTTGAAGCAGCAAAGAGAAGAACTCGTCAAAAAGATAATATCGCTCAGACAGGAACGTGACAGGATTAGGGAAGAAGCCAACCAGCACCACCAGCTCTACATCTCTTTGCTGAGCGAGGAGAGAGCCATTAGAGAAGAACTCGAAAGAGTATCCATCCTGTTAAAGGCAAAAGAGCTTGCCAGACACATCGATGAGAGGAGGAGGCTGCTACAAGGAAAGGCACTAGAGGCCTTCGAGAAATACCAGAAAGGCGAACCAATAACCCTCGAAGAGTACAAGCTCCTAGCAGAATTCAACCTACTAAATCTCAAGCAACAGTAGCCAGCTACCCAGCACAGCCAGCCAAAACTTTAAAACTATAGGGACATGCTTATTTCGTGTCGAGAAAATACAAGCTCCAGATAGCGATCGACTTAGTCGACGAAGAACCAGCCCTGCAAATTTCTTCACTGGTAAGTCAGGCATGCAAGCAAGGCTTGATTCCTGGAGAAAGAATAATTATAGAGGCTGGTACCCCCCTCATAAAAATGCTTGGGCTCAGGTTTCTCCCGAAACTTAAGCTAGCCTCTGGCAACTTACCAGTCCTCGCAGACCTAAAAACAGCGGACGTTGGAGAGCTCGAGGCCTCTCTAGCATACAGGAACGGGGCAGACATAGCATCTGTCCTTGCACGTGCCCCGCTTGCAACTGTAAAGTCTTTTCTTAAAACTAGCCTCGAATACGGCAAACAAGCAGGAGTAGACTTTATCGGTGTGCCTCTACAAGAGCTTAGAAGAGAAATAGAAAAAACTCTAAAGGTAGCAAAGGAGACTAATTTCCCAGAAAATAACCTTATTCTTTACCTACACAGAGGGATCGACGAGGAAACAGCAAACATAAACTTTTTCCAGGAGCTGGTAAGCATAGTGAAGACTGTTAGAGAGACCTACCCGGATGTTCAAATCGCGATTGCAGGCGGATTAACGCCCCAAACCATGAAACAAGTGTCTGTCCTAGATCCAGACATATATGTAGTGGGAAGGTACATTACACAGTCTCCGAGTATTGAAAAAGTTAAGGAGTTCTTCTAAATGTAGTTTTTTACTCTTCAAGCTCTTCTTTTTCGAAGTCCTCGCCGCCACGATATATTTGATGGAGGTAATAATAGACTTCTTCAAAATTTTCACTTAGCTTTGAAGAGACAGGTATGAACGGTACGATTTCCATATATTCAGACAGCATCCTTGCAATTTTTCTCGTGAAATCCTTGTCAACTGACTCTATGCCTTCCAGGGCATTTTCTAATGCATCTTTCTCGGAGACCCATTTCGCTATTTTTTCTCTTTCTTTCTGATCCAGGAGGTCGATTTTGTTAATGAGGGCTAAAAGGGGAACCCTGAAACGGTAGTAAACCGAAGACGAGAGAAAGATCTGCGACAAGAAGTCGTAGGGCTCCATGCAAATTGTTGCATCAATCAAAAATACTGCTGAGCACTTCCTATCCAAAGGACAAAGCTCCTTAATAATGTACCTTCCGCTCTGCCTATAAGCGAATATCTCCATTTGCCCCGGTGTGTCGACTAGGACATATCCCTCCGGTAGCTCGTTGACCTGGTCCGTGACTTTATCTAGATACTCAACTGCGAGATCAAGTGAAGCTATAATTGCACCATTCGGGCCAAGATCATATTTTTCCAATACATCACGCACAAATACAAATTCCCTAATATCTATGTCTGGGTCATATTCGAGCGATTCTACGGCCGGATCCATATTTATGGTGGATACAGGAACGTTCTGGGACAAAAGCCAGTCTTTAAAGCTTGATGTGAAAGTGCTCTTTCCAGAACCAGCTGGACCAATTATGAATACCAGCAAGTGTTGCATGCTTTCTACCCTAGGAGAATAATCATTTTTTCATAAATAAATTAGCTTTTAGCGCGCCAATCGAAGACAATATATTATTGTTCTTATCAAAATAAAGTAGGGGGATAGTGTGGCACCAACTACAAGAGCCTTCACCGAGGAAAAAGACATTGAAGAGCTAGAAGAAAGCTCGGTTCAATTTCAAGCTCTAGAGCGACGTATACTCGAGATACTGAGGGAAGCCGGAGACAACGGGATACTTCAAAGAGAAATATGGAAAAAACTCGACCTAGACAGTAGAAAGGGTTTAAAGATTCTTAGAAAGCTAGAAGCACAGGGCCTCCTAGTAAAAGAACAAGTGACGTATAAGGGGCGGAAAACCTATATTCTCAGGTTAGCGAGAAAACACGAGGAGATAAGGCTTCCAGATTTCTTGGACAATATACCATGTTTCTACTGTCCATACCTGCAAAAATGTGCATCTGGAGAAAGAGAAATATATTCGTGCCCAAAACTCCAAGAGTGGCTTGAGAAAGATGACTGAGCTCATCCGTAGCTTTATCGCGGTGAAAATTGAGGCCCCAGAAACCGTGGCACGCATAGGCATTCTCCAACAGGATCTACAAAAATCAGGCCTCCACGCCAAATTTGTGGAAACAGAAAACTTTCATCTCACCTTAAGATTTCTAGGCGAAATACCATTGACAACATTAGAAACAGTGAAAAATAGGCTTTCAGAAGTCAAGTTTCACCCGTTTAGGATTTCCCTGAAAGGCGTAGGCGCTTTTCCGGCAATGTCGAGGCCAAGGGTTCTCTGGATAGGAGTAGAGGAAGGAGCAGAAGATCTAGTATCACTGGCGAATCAAGTTAGAGGAAAACTTGCATCCATAAAGCTCCCAGAACCAGACGAGGATTTTCACCCACATCTTACCATTGCTAGACTCAAGGGACCTCTCAACGCTGAGGCTAGGAAAATAATTGACTCCTCTAAAGATTTATTATTCGGGACCCAAGAAATAAAGTATTTTGCGCTATATCAGAGTATCTTGACGCCTAGGGGTCCAATTTACAAGGAGCTAATGAGGTATGAGCTATCCTGAATGTCTAGAAAAAGTTGTTAAACAGATAGAGCCCTCCCCAGAGGAAAGGAAAAAGATAAGTCAATTGGCAGACAAAGTAAGGGTACTTGTACAGCAAAGTATTGGAGAAATAATTGGAGATGAAACAGTAAAGGCCGAGTATCATGGTTCTTATCGGCACGATACATGGCTTAGAGGCAAGGCAGACCTAGACCTCTTCGTCCTCTTTCCCAAAAGATACGCCCTCGAGGAAATGAGCCAGCTAGTAAAGAAGGTTGCCCACAGCGTTGCCGGAGATCTGAACGCGTACGTAGAGGAACGCTACGCATCGCATCCCTACTATACACTTGTACTACCAGATGGACAAGAGGTAGAACTGGTCCCAGCCTATAGGGTTTCCTCCTCTCAAGAAGTCACAACACCTGTCGATAGAACCCAGCTACACACAGAGTACCTAGAGAGGGTTTTGTCAGAAAAACCGCACCTCAAGGCCGAAATCAGGCTCTTCAAGAAGCTCTTGATGAATCTAGACATCTACGGTGCCGAGCAAAGCGTACACGGGTTCTCGGGGTATCTCGCTGAAATTCTTGTCACATATTTTGGCGGTCTAGAGAATCTCCTCTTAGCAGCGGCGAATTGGAGGCCGGGAAAAATCTTCATTCCTCCATCTCCCGAGGCCAGAAAACTCTTCCAGGGCCAGCCAATAGTTGTAATCGACCCCGTCGACCATAAGCGCAATGCGGCGGCCTCGGTTAGCCAAGAAGCATTATCAAAACTTATTCTGATAGGAAAATTATTCTCAGAAAACAAAGACATTATGTGTTGCCTGCTGGACCCCCCAAACCTTAGAGTTACATTCGAGGAGCTCGTCTCGGTTCTTAACTCCCATGACGTCCTTGTAGCTATGGCGACAAAGTATCCAAAGCTTCCTGAAGACGCACTGCTTGCAAAGCTTCAAAGGATAGCTAGAAAATCCTCAAGTGCAATGGAAAGCTACGGCTTTAGAGTCCTTAGAACACATGTAACAAAGATAAATGGGTCTCCGGCAATATTGTTCTTTTTTGAAAACATGGTGCAGTCTCCTATTTATCTGCACATGGGTCCACCCGTCTGGCACCCGAACAGTGTCGAATTCGTCAAAAAATGGGCTTCAAGACATATCGCTCCAATAATAATCGAAGGAAGAGTAGCAGTATTGAGGAAGAGAATACCACTTGACCCTCGAGACTATTTGCTAAAAGCTCTAAAGAGCTACCCTGGATTCTCATGGGAGATAAATAAACTGAGAGACATTGTTTCGTATCTTCCGCAGGAATACTATGTCGAGGTTTACCGATGGGTTACCGGTGTCGAGAACTGGACAATGTGTATACAATAAACGAGCTCAGCACTGTCCTGTGCTACCCTTCCAGAGAACTTACATGTGCTATAAGACGATGCGTAGAGCTAGGCTTGCTGGGAATACGAACCCTTTGCCTCGGAGGGGGAAGTGAAGTCTATGGAAAAAGAATAGTTGGGAAAGGGACAACGGCTCTCGTTGTTAAAGGCTTTCTTAGGGGCGAACCTGTGGCCGTAAAAATTAGGAGAACAGATGCTAATCGGTTCTCACTTCTGCACGAGGCCAAGATTCTAGAAAAAATCAAGGGAACAAACATTGGGCCTGAATTGTTAGCGTCATCCAGAAACTTCTTGGTATGGAGATTTATAGAGGGGCTTGACTTTGCCGACTGGTTGCAAGGTATAAATTCCCGAGAAGAATTACAAGAGACATTCCATAAGATTCTCTATAAGCTTTACCTCTTAGACACTATTGGCATAGCTCATAACGAACTGTCGAGACCATTTAACCATGTAATTATAGATCCGTGGAAGAGGGAGCCCTACATTATAGATTTTGAATCTGCCTCTGTTTCTTCTAGGAGATCAAACCTTGCGCAATTCATGGGATATTTTCTAGGCGAGTGGTCCCATTTACCAGAAAAGCTCTCGAAGAATCTAATGCTAGACTCCAGCAAGATCCAGAAAATCAGGTTTCTGCTTAGGGAATACAAAAATGAAAGAGAAATGAGACTGGTTGAAGAGATAAATGAAATCCTGTTTTCTTGAAGCAAATTTGAGGAGCTACTTTAATGTCTCGATAACCACGTAGGTTTTTGTTTCTCTTACGCCGTCGATCGTATTGATTTTGTCTAGAACTTCGTCCAGCATAGGCTGTGACACTTGTAAAATGACGTCTATGTCGCCTGTTACTCTGTAGATTTTGTCGACTGGTAGTTCTTTGATGGCCTCGTATGCTGGTAGCCTTTTGGGTGGATCGAGCTTTACAAAGATGAAAGCGTCTCCCCTCTGTTTGCCTATGATTGGCAACACGTTTTCTGTTAGGTCTATGAATCCTCTTCCTGTTCGTATGTAGCCTAGCTCCTTCAGTTTCCTTAAATGTATATTTAGCGCTTGGCGGGATATTCCAATGTCCTGTGAGATTTTTAACTGTGTGTCAGTGACTGTGAATACTCTCATTGGCTTGCTTTTCTTGAAGAGATGCTTTATCAGTTCGATTTGTTTTTCTGTCAGGCTCGTATGAATCACGTTGTTATAAATGTAAAGATAAATATATACTTTTGTTCACTTGCTCAAGACAGAAAATCATCATACAATGACATTGCTTGCCAAAGAAAAATGATAAATTGCTGAATTAATGTTTTTTTGACTATGTCAACTATCGTCCCCTATGTTCCGAGCCCCTATGAGGTCATAAAGAAAGCATTGGAGATCGCTGGTCTAAAGCGTGGCGAGCTCTTTTTGGACCCTGGATGTGGAGATGGGCGTTCCCTCATAATTGCTGCAAGAGATTTTGGGGCAAGAGCTGTGGGTATAGAGATTAGGAAAGACCTGCTTGAACGCGCCTACAAAAATGTTATTGAAGCGGGGGTATCCGATAACGTACTAATCGTGAATGGGAGTTTTTTTGATGTGGCTTTTCCTCCAGCAGACGTAGTTTTCCTATATCTTCTGACAAGTGTAAACGAGAAACTAAAACCGAAACTGAAAAAGGAGCTAAAACCCGAGACAAGAATAGTGTCACACGATTTCCAGATAACGGGATGGAAGCCTGTAAAAATACTAGAGGTAAATGAGGGTGGAAGGTCACACACAATCTACTACTATATTGTCGGTGAGAGTTCACGCGAGGAAGAAAAACAATCAGTAAAGATATAATAAAATTAATAGCAGACCCTCAAAACATGCACAAGAGGTGTTAATAGTGAGTGCTACCCAAAAAACAGCAATATATGTAGAGAAATATACGCAGAATTTCCTTGAACTAAAAATTGAGGGAGAAGGTCACACACTCCTAAATCTTATCGTAGACGAGTTAAACAGCATACCAAATGTCGAAGCAGCATATAGGGTTGAACATCCTTTGCTGAAGACTGCACGACTAATGATTAGGACCAGTGGGTCCAAGTCTCCTCTTGACGCTTTTCGAGAAGCAACAGAAAATATAAAGAACAAGCTCGAGGAACTAAAGAAGCAGGTAGCCCAGCATAAATGAGTCTTGTAGGTTCCCCCGCGAACTTCAAAAAGATACTTTCAAACAAGAAGCTAGCTCTTCTTGGCGACGCAATTGTTAACTTTATAGCTTCAGCGGCACTATCACTGCAGAAGGGTGCAACTGGGATAAAAGTTTCGGGAAAGATCCTCCAAAGTGTCTATAGCTTGTCTATCCTTGCGACGTTAGACATAGAGGGGATTGATAAGGGCGAAGCCGTGGAAGCTTTTCTAGCTTATGCATGGCTAAACAACATGTTCACGTGCGAGGATGGGGTAAAAGTTGTATACGGATCACTTAAAAAGGGGAAAAACTTAGACGAAGCTCTCGCTGGGTTAATCGATAAAGTATTCAAAGAACATTTGACCTGAATCAAGTATTTCTTATTGATTTGCAGACTGTGCGTAAAGTATCCTTCTTTTATAGTTCCTGTAGTTCCTTCTTCTTGGAATGAGGTTCTTCTTGGGTTTCGGTGGAATCTTTGGAGTTGCATTTCTAACTTTACCAGCCTTAGTCAAGCTTCCGTGGGACGGCATATTGATCCGATGCATGTATGGGTAAAAACGTATATAAAGCTTATGGCCGGAAAGCGTCCCAGCAAAAATAAAGTGCCGTGTTTTATGGTGACCTATCCTAAAGGCGAAATAAATGATTTTTTATAGTTCATTTTCAAGTAGAATGCGAGATCTATGGAAGCTCTGAGTGGCTATGGTCCTAAGGTTAAAGAACTCTTATCAAGTGTAGGCGCGTCTACTTTTGACCGCGTAAAACTGTCTCTTACAAACGGGCAGACCCTCGAAGGACTAGTGATGCCTCGCCCCTCCTTCGGAGACCCAGATGTGATTGTTGTAAAGCTTGATAATGGCTATAATATTGGGATTTCTGCTGAGAGAATATCTTCCATTACGTTGGTAGAGAAATTTAGCGGCAAGGCTCAGCCAACATCAAAAGAGGCCTTATATCCTAGCGGAGAAACTCCACGCGGGGAAAGAGTGCACTTTCTTAGTACGGGTGGAACAATCGCTTCTAGGGTTGACTATGTTACAGGAGCAGTCTACCCGTATTTTACCGCAGAAGAGCTCTACTCAATGATACCTGAACTTAGGGAGATAGCAAATATCACTACGAAGACGGTCTATAGCATCTTCAGCGAGAACATGACTCCGCGTCACTGGAGCCAGCTTGCCCAAGAAATCGAAAAAGTGCTCAGAGATGAGCCCGACGTAAGGGGAATAGTTGTAGCACATGGCACCGATACTCTACACTATACTGCAGCCGCAATGGCATTCGCTATACAAAAGGCTCCGGGCCCAGTAGTCTTTGTTGGAGCACAGAGGTCTTCAGACAGGCCTTCCAGTGATGCGGCTCTCAACGCAATTGGAGCAACAATAGCCGCAATCAAAGCTCCTTTTGCGGAATCCGTCATAGCGATGCATGCAACTACAAGCGACGACTTAATTCTTGTACACAGGGGTGTGAGGGCCCGTAAGATGCATACAAGCAGACGTGATGCTTTTATGAGTATCAATGCAGTTCCTCTTGCAGAGATTAATCCATACACGAGAGAGCTAAAGCTCAAGACTGACAAGTACAAGGGAAGAGAAAAAGCTGTAGAAGCCTATCCCAGATTCAGCGACAAGGTCGCGTTAGTCAAGTTCTATCCAGGTATGACTCCTGACATTTTTAGTTTCTTCTCTGAGAGGGGCTATAAAGCCCTAGTTATTGAAGGCACAGGTCTGGGACACATAAATGAAGGGCTTATAGGTGCCGTTAGAGACATTGTACAGCAAGGTGTATTTGTTGCAATGACCTCCCAGTGCTTATGGGGGCGGGTTAACCTGAACGTTTATCGAACTGGTGTTGAGTTGTTGAAGGCGGGCGTCGTGCCAGCCGAGGACATGACCCCTGAAACAGCATATGTCAAGCTTAGCTGGATTTTTGGGCAGACGGACGACTTAGACGAGGCAAAGAGGCTTTTCCAGACAAATATTGCTTTTGAGTTTGACAAGAGGACCGGGTTTGAATATTATCCTGGAGCCTATCGCGGGTGATGCAAAATGCAAGGCGTGAAGATAAAATGTGGGTTAGAGATACACCAGATGCTAGACACGGCTGAAAAGCTTTTCTGCTCTTGTCCAACGAGGCTGACCCAGGATCCGCCTCATTTTGTGTTTACGAGGAGGCTCAGGCTCGCTAAGAGTGAAATTGGAGAAATAGACCCAGCGGCCTTGTTTGAATACGAGAAGGGGCTTGCCTATAGATATGAGTGTCACAGGGATAACGTGTGTCTAGTAGAGATGGACGAGGAGCCTCCCCACAACATGAACAGTGAGGCACTTGAGCTGGCGCTGAAATTCTCTTTAATGATTGGAGCTAGCATCGTAGATGAAGTACACGTTATGAGGAAAATAGTTATCGACGGCTCGAATGTCTCGGGTTTCCAGAGAACGTCCCTGATAAGCCTAGGTGGGTCTATTGATGTTAATGGAAAGAAGATTGGTATTCAGACTGTTTGCTTGGAAGAGGATGCGGCCAGGAAAACCGAGGAGAAACATGAGGGGTATGTTAGCTACAGATTGGATCGTCTAGGTATCCCTCTCATAGAAGTGGCCACGGCTCCAGACATAGAGTCTCCAGAAGAGGCACGGGAAGTCGCGCTACGTATAGGATTACTGTTGAGGGCTTTGGGGAAGGTTAAGCGGGGTCTAGGAACGATTAGGCAGGATCTCAACATCTCTGTGGAGGGAGGTGCAAGGATAGAAATTAAAGGTGTACAATACCTAGACCTCATACCTAAAATAGTTGAATTGGAAATTCAAAGGCAACTATCGTTGCTCGATATAAGAGATGAGCTCAAAAGAAGAAATGTCAAAGAAGAAGACCTCGTCTTTGAGCCTGTCGACGTCACAGATATACTAAGAAGTTCACAGTCAAAAGTAGTAAAGAAGGCTCTCGATTCTGGAGGCGTAGCTTTGGCCCTTAAACTTAAGGGGTTTGGAGGTTTACTGGGCAGAGAAATCCAGCCAGGACGCAGGCTTGGAACAGAACTAGCCGACAGGGCTAGATATTGGGGCGGAGTTGGGGGACTATTTCACAGCGATGAGCTACCAGGATACGGGATAACCAAGGACGAAGTTGAAAAAATAAAGACCAGGCTAGGAGTCGAGGCGAATGACGCCTTTATACTAATTGTGGATTCACGCGAAAAAGTAATGAGGGCATTAAAAGCTGCATATGAGAGGGCAAAAGAGGCATTAGAAGGTGTCCCAGAGGAAACACGTGCGGCGAATCTTGATGGAACCACAAAGTTTATGCGTCCACGGCCTGGAAGCGCTAGAATGTATCCAGAGACAGACATACGACCAATCAGGATAACTCCAGAAAACCTAGAAGAGTTGAGGAAAAACCTGCCAGAGCCCCCAGAAAAGACACTTGAAAGATTAATGAAAGAATATAGCTTGCCAAAAGATATGGCGTTCCAGCTTTTCAGCCAGCAACAAATATACTTTTTCGAAGAAGCTGTTAAGACAACTGGCCTGGCACCGCAGCTCATAGCTACAACATTGACGAACACCATTGTAAGTCTCCGGCGAGACAATATACCAGTAGAAAACCTAACAGAAGAACACTTACTCGCCACATTTAAGGCTGTAGCAGATGGTAAAATAGCAAAAGAGGCAATACCAGTTGTTTTAACGGAATTTGCAAAGAATCCTGATGCATCTCTCGAAGAAGTTTTAAAAAGAGCTGGGCTAGAAAGGCTTACTATTGAAGAGCTAAGAGAAATAGTCAGGAAAGTAATCCAGGAGAACAGAGAAGACGTTTCGCAAAAAGGAGAAAAAAGCTTTGGAAAACTGATGGGAATAGTGATGGAAAGAGTTAGAGGCCGAATAGACGGAGCAGTGGTAGCGCAGGTTCTCCGAGAAGAACTTAAGAAGGCTATCTCTTCTTAGAGCGTGCTTTTTCTTCCCTAATTTTTTTAAGGTGCAACGCAATAGTCTTTATCACGGCGCTTTTCTTCATTTGTGCTTTTACTATCAACCTGCCTCTCGAGTCAAACCAGAAACCAGGATGTTTGGCTTCTGGGTCGACAATTACCGTGAATCCAGCCTTTACTGCCGCGTCCTTTATTTCTTCTATTGTTGGTTTATCGACAGAGAGAGATTTAGAGACGCGTCTCCATTTTCTGGGCTTTGAAGAGTCAAAATATTCCGGCCAGATAATATATCCGTCTCTTTTTCTCATTTCTATTCAACGAGAACCGCGTTTAAGACCCCGTCTTGGCCAGGTCTGGAGGTAATCACAGCTTTTCCAATTTCTGTCTGGACTATTGCTCCCTTGGTTATTATGCCCCTTCTAGCCAAGTCTTTGTTTGAGGGATTGTCAATGAACTTGGTAATCTTCGTTTTTACTGTTTTCTTTTCTTTCGGAATATACACATTTACCTCCATAGCTTGTTTTACTTTGGCTTTGTATGTCTCACCAGTTGCTTTTACAACTTTAATCTCGTTTTTCTGTCCAATAGTTGTGAGTATAGGATATCCCCCTGTCAAGGCTTTTCTCTTCTTCTTTGCAATTCTCCCCTTTAGTCCTCCTGTTATTTTTCTTAAATCGTTACCGTGGTATATACCCATACCTCTACCCTTTTTCCAATTCAAAAACTGAAAATATAAATATTTTCAGGTGTTTCCAGTATCAACTGGTAGGGGAAACCAAGAGTTTCCTGTTTCGTAGCATAAGCTTTCCTTGTGCATCAAAAAATTTAAGCAACTGTGTATGAAGAGTAGAGACTCATATGGGGACGCGTGAAATAGTCTATGCTAAGAACACTAAAATATTGCTGAATGAAGGAGTCTCTCCCAAAATATTTGTTACGGGCTTTCATGGTGTAGGGCATGTCGGCTGGATAGCTACCCGACACATAGTCACGAAGCTTGAAGCCAAAAGGGTAGGTATGGTCTTAACTCCGAACATGACCCCTTTTGTCAGCATAAAAAACGGTGTGGTAACACCATATGAACTATATGCGAAGGACAACTTGCTGGCATTTTTACCAAATGTGCCAGTGAGTCCAAAAGACTCGATAATCGTTCCACAAATGCTCGCACAAATGATATTCGACATGCATGTGGACATGGTCATACTCTTTGGGGGCCTTGACGCGTCATTTGCAGAGCCAGACTCAAGGCCGAGAATCGCACCGACAAGCAGTTTCTTGTCAAATTATGCCGAAATCATCAATAAACATGGGCTTCCAATAATAGATGAAAGGCTAGGGATAGTAGGACCCCTAGCCACCCTACTTACTTACTTTGAAGCCGGAAATATTCCAGCCGTAGCTATTCTTCCATATGCGTCACTCGATAGACCTGATCCTAGAGCTGCTGCCCAAGCAGTAGAAATTTTCTCAAACATCACTGGCATAGGGATAGATGTTAAAGAGTTGCTGGAGGAGGGTGAACAGCTAGAGAAACAGCTAGAGGAGCTCGAAAAGAAAATAAAAGACACAATGAAAAACCGTGAATCGCTAGTGTACCATGTATAAACGCTGAGGCCTTACCTTTTTTCTGAAGAAAGGATATTTTCCAGAGACCGTATTGACTGCCTTATCTTTGCATCGAGTTCTCCGGGATTTTTTAAGGCATCATTATAGCTTTCAATCTTTATAGGTATAAAGAGTACCCCCTCAAGCACAAGTTTTTGCTGAAGCTGTTCCACAAAGCTTCTCGGAAGAGAGTGGTAGACAAAAATGAGTCCCTTGTATTCTTTGCTCAGAACAAACCATACAAGATCCGTCGAGATCTCGTCCTTTGCCTCCTCAAATACTGTACTTGCAGCTTCGTATTGTGAAAGAGGATACACTCCGTCCAGTTCAAGAGGAATAATTGAAAAAGATGCAGACAGCACAACAAAGTCTACGTCGACTGGTAGATCCTTGTCAATAGAGAGAAGCTCTTTTATAAGTCCCATACGGGTAAATGGCTTCTGTGGTGTTTCTTCGAACACAAGCAGTATGTCACGGGACTTGTGGTGTCTTCTAGCAAGTCTATTAATGTGTCTTACAACCTCCGGTCTGTACCTGCTCAGCCAACTATAAAAGAAAACACCTTGTACTGGCGACCTTGTAACTGGATGTGTCTTTGCAATGTATTCAGCATACCTTGCATAGGTTTTTAACGCCTCCCGCATGGATGGATGTGTCATGGCTTTTTCTTCTAATATTTCCCACAACCTGCCCTCATGGATTGCCTCACGTATGTTCCTTATTTCCCTCATTATGACGTATAGGTTATGCTTAGTAAGTAGGACAGTTCTTTCCTGCTTGGGCATCTCTCTCAATTCACTAGCCGTGTATTTTGAACATACTGGACAGTTGCAGGGGAGCTCCCTTATCTCCTCTAGACGAAGAGTTCCTCTAGGCGTCAAAATCCTATCTTCTCGTGCATAGAGAACATACGATGCAGAGTCAAAAGTATCTACACCCATCGCTACAGCCAAGGGAAGCATCATTGGATGACCAGCACCAAACAGGTGGAGGGGGGCCTCCCAGGGCAGGTTTAGCCGTGCAGTCATGACCAGCTTGACGAGTTCTGGGAAGTCATATTCCTCCATAAACTGTGTAGGGCCTCCAACTGCATACACGTCGAAAGGCATCTGAGCCATCTTGCTAGCAGAATAAGCAACTATGTCTACATACTGGCCTCCCTGCACAGGACCTACAAGGAGCATACCCTTCCTATCCAGCTTCAGAGAATCGCTTGCCCTTCGAATTGTTTCGTTTACCTCGCTCAAGACTTGCTCCTTGGCTACACCTTTCCTTGTTGGGATGTCTAGGATAACTCCAATATCGGACCCGATTTCAATTTCATAATTCACGATTTCGATAGGATCCACTTCCACATGGCCATATACCATTAACTGATACGCGCCAGAGTCTGTCATTATGGGGGTTTCTACGCCGAGAACGCCGTGGACACCTATTTCCTTAGCCAGCTCACCATAGTGACGCTTAACAATGTAACTATTGGTCATCAACAGCTTAAAGCCCATATCGGCGATTTCCCGCGGCTCAACTACGGGTTTAGACGGGTTTATAACGGGGGTCAATGTAGGTGTCTCTACGACTCCTCTTCTCGTGTAAAGCTTCCCATTTCTACCGAGGAGATCTATCTCTTCTATCTCGAATACTTCACTCCAAACCATATCTAGCATTAGACAAGGCACCAGCTTAAAATGTATTCCCCCTAGGGCGTTGTCTACTTGCGGCGCCGCAATGTTTAAAAATAAACAGCAAAATATCGAAGAGGGAAACTTATGAGGCACTCGCATGGATACCGGAACAGGGGAAGAAAACTACTTAGACAGCATCCACGCGAAAGAGGATACAGGGGCCTTAGCAGACTAATGTATGAGTACAATATAAATGACAAAGTAATTATTGATATAGATCCCACATACATTGAAACTGCGCCCCATAGACGCTACCAAGGAAAAATCGGGACAATAGTTGAAAAACGTGGAAGAGCATATGTCATAGAGATTTTAGTTGGGAGCAAAATAAAGAAAATAATAACTACTCCCGAGCATATGAAACCCTTCGCAGTACAACAAGCACAGAACTAGGCGTTAGCTGTTTAACTTGAAAAAGCTTCTTCAATTTCAACTACATCCAGCTCTATACTTTTTACACCTACACCCAGATACTCAGCTATGCTCGGCGTTGTCCTGCCGTTGTCTCCGTGTATAAATTCTTTAATATAGAATCCTCCCTGAGCCTCAATAACGAGCTCAGCCTCATTGTCAGAAATCTTTCTAACATCGACGGAATACACTATTTTCTTTCTAAGCTTATCTGCACGCCTATGGAGTACTCTTGTTGGCGTCCATTGATTAATCGTGGCATGATGGAAAATCTTGGGTAGTTCCTGTAGCTTGGCATCGTCCAAAGATCCCTCGAAGACGACGCGGGCTACATATTTCTTTTTAGCTATTGATGATAGGCTTTTGAGCCTCTTCAAAGTTTTCCTGTCGGCAAATTTCAGATCAAATACCTCTATAAGGCCATTAGCCTCCTTGTTTATCTTCTCCTGCAAAATCTTCAAGTCCGCATTTCTTATCCTCGGTCTTTTAAGCTCTAAAACAAACGGTCTCCCACTGCCGAGGGTGCGAACATCTATGTCTTCTCTCCCAGCAGCGTGGAGCTTAGCATTTTCAGCTTTAAACATTTCAATGGCCGGCTTCGCGATAAGTTCCTCAATACTTGTTGGGAACTTTATACGCTCATCTGGCTGTGGCCACGGACTCTGCGGAAGTCCACGTACGAGCTTCCTATATCTCCCATATATGAACAGGGGTGCAGGAAGAAACTCGATACTATCATTTTCCAGGTCTATAATGATGGTGAGCTCTGGATTGTTTCGGCTATACTCTTTTCCAGAAAGCTTTGAAAAGGCTTTGCCTATCTCTCTGCTTGCCTCGTTCTTGAGGTTCTCGGCAGACGATAATCCATACCTCACCCAGAAGTCTTCTTCTCTACGAAGAATACTCGGAGGAATACGTATCCCTATCTCAAAAGTCGTAAACTCGTAGTTCTTTGCTTCTCCTAAAACCCTTTTCGCTATCTCTTCATATTTCTCTGTTAGGCCACCGCACACACTACATGTGGACTTTTCAATTTCTTCCCCAAAAAGCTTTTTGACGAGTTCCCGCGCGGGGGCAAAGCCGCTCCTCGCGAGGCCCTTAAGAAGTTCTTCATCAACATTTCTTGGTACAGCCTGATACGCCTCCATGAATAGAAGTGTCTTTATGGCTTTTCCCCGCTCGGCGTTAGTCAACTCGGAGCCTCTAAGACCAAAAAATCTTCCAAGACACCAGTCGCAAACCGAGGGGTTTTCACGAAGAATCTTCTCTGCTTTTTGAAGAACCTCTGACACCATAACTAACCCTTAGCCCCAGCCTCTACGTTCTTCAAAGCTCCTCTTGGGAGAAGGACCATAGGGAGGATTAACAAATAAGTATATTGTCTGTGGGCTTCTAAGTTCGTCAAGTATCCTTTCAACGATAAGCTTTACAGGGTCAATGTCCACCCTTTTCTTTATGTCCTCGTAAGACTCGAAAGGCTTTTTTCTTCTTTCATCTAGAATCGTCCACAATGTCTTCTTGCCTATGCCCTTAAGAAGTTCCAATGTATGTGCCTTTTTCGACAATGGCTGGGCGTTATTGAAAAAGTTTACAAAACGTTTTTCCTGAGACTTGACAATCAATGCGATGGCATCTGGAAGAGTAGACTTCGCAGTAGCAGTTAAGTCCTCGTATGCCAGGTATCTGCCAAATGCTAGAATCTTGCCGTCCAGGCTAGAACTAAGAGACACCAAGTCCAGTGGCTTTAGGGATGGCGCCTGATGTATAAGTGATCTAAGCTCTATTAGAAGAAACCTTGAAACTCCAATTGTCTGTATCAGGGGTGACCGTATGCCACGGATAGGATCACCGTATGGAAGGACGTCTAGAACAATGACTTCCTCTTCTAAAGGTTTAAAAGGTCTCTTCGGATAGTCTCCTCTTGAATGCAAGAAAAATCGCCTCCCAAAATTTTTTACTCTGTCGAAGACAATATTTCAATTATCTTTTTTAATTCCTCCTCGGTGAAGACCTTGTTTAAAGTGGCAAGAAAAACTCTGACCTCTGAAACGTCGGACGGTTTTACATTTACTAGCTGGACAGCGATTGTCTCTGGTATGTCCAGTTCCTTGACTAGACGCTCCACTGCCTCTCGGGCCTTCGCAGGGTCACCTATTTTGGAAAATTTTCGGAGATACTCAAGTGTGTACCGCTCGATATTCGTTAAGTCCCTTTTTGATTCTTCCTGTTCTAGGATCCTCAATGCCTCCGGGTATGTTAGGTCTTTTTCTGAAAGCATCTTTGGCAAGATTTATCCCCTTTATAATGTTTCTTAATATTTCTCTTCTTTAATCTTTTATATATACTTATTCTTTTTCTTTCTTCTCAACCTAAATTAGTTTTAGAAACTCCTCGAGGTTGCTGTAATTTTCTTCCTTCCCGTCTCTCTTAACAAGTATTCTCTTTATATGGAAGGTTACAAAGACATCAATAGGCTTTTTCGTCCCAAAGGCTTTGCTCCACGGAACAATGTTTCCCGAGGCGTCCTCCGCCCTGATAAATTTGTCTATCCGGACACGGTAAAGGGTTTCATTAAAGAAGAACTCAACAAGCGAATTGGTTCTGCGAGTCCAGTCCAAAACTTTATCTAAGAAATTGGCGCCAACCATCATCTAGTCTTAAACTGATCGGAGCTTAAAATATATTTTGTCTCCAACCTTTAAATCACGGTAAAACTCTTCCGATTTTATAGCCAAGCGGAGACCACCAAGAGAACTAAAGACTAGTTTCTCCTTCTCATTTTTCAAATAGACTTCTCCCGACATCACGATTTGCCATTTGTCGAGATCCCCAACTTCGTGTGAAACCTCAAACTCTACGTCACGGTCCTTTACCGCGTAAAAGTTTGCCTCCTGTAGCACACGTGTAGGTATCTCTACGTCCACCTCGGCGTTCCCAGAAGAAATTGTGAGACGTTTTACAAGTGCATAGCCTAAATCATTTACGTCTACAATTTTTCCTATCATAGAGATAATATTCACCCTCACCTATTTTTAATTTTCTAATAGAATAATTGGAGAACAGTCTCTACGACGTGAAGCCCTCTATCCTCTTTATGTACTCCTCCTCGTCCGTCATGGTAATTTCCTGACGCATAGCCAGCTTTTGCTCAATAAGTTTCTGCCTCTTAACTAGCCGAGTAACATAACCAGCAATCTGGTTTCGCAACATTTCAGAAGATATATCTAAGAGCTCTGCTACCTTCCTCTTGTTAAACTCGAAGTCCGTTGTAAACGCGTCTGGGTGCATCTCTACCAGCATTTTGGCTGTCCTCTTGACCAGCTTCGGTTTTACATTGCCCATTTAGTCCCCCCTACGTGCAACAAAACTTCCAAAAAATAAATTTACCGCTTTTCCATGTCTCATAGAGACTGGAGCATATACGTCCTCTGCAGACGGGAAATAGCAAATTTTACATCCTCATCTGTGACGGTCTTCCTGTTGGCATGCCGAGAAGCCTCCACAGCCTCCAAAGCTATCTCTTTAGCAACCTTCTCCAGATACTCACGGAGCAACGCCACAGCATCATCACTAACACGGTCGGCCCCCTGGCTTCGAAAAATCCTACGCAGAGGAGCTAGAGGCAACTCATGGTCCCTCGATTTTTGACCCCTATCAGACATACATTATAGCCACAGACACAAATTTTAAACAAATATTTTAACTTTTCATCAACAAAGAAAAAGTAAGGCCTCTATAAGAAAAAAGAGATTAAACATTAAAGAAAAACACGAGAAAACCCACTTGATATCATATACCTATTAACCACGAAAATCTTATAGCCCTCAGAATACACAGATATCTTGGCGGGGGTGCCCGAGCTAGGACAAAGGGGGCGGCCTGGAAAACACAGGCCCACACTTAAGATCCGCTGGCGTAGGCCTGCCCGGGTTCGAATCCCGGCCCCCGCACCACTTTTTTCAAAAACAGGCTGGCAAGCACAGTAGGACTTGCAGGCACTCTGCCCCTTCCACAAAAAATATAAAACCCAGAACAAAACATAATGGAGCGAGCATTGGAGACTTAAACCTCGGGCCGGGGTAGCTCAGCCAGGCGGAGCACTCGACCACCCTGTGTGGGGTGAAGCTGTTAACCGAGGGGTCCCGGGTTCAAATCCCGGCCCCGGCGCCACTTTCTCTATTATACGTCTCATTTACTGTTTACACCTGAAGTCATTGCCCTGGAAATATTGGTTGTAATACGCTTTTCTTACAGTGGTTTGTTGTTGATTAAGGATTGAACAAGTAATTTTGTTTCCGTGAAATGTGATTAGTTGAACTGGCATGAAGAGAATAATTGGATTGTTAGTAGTGCTACTTGTAGCTCTACCATTGGTTAGCATGGTGGTTCCCCAGCCTGTAAACGCCGAGTTTTACGCTAAGGTCGATGTCCAGCTCGCCGTATCGGATAGTCTGGTTCTAGACTTTGGAAGCAAGAACGTTATTAGTGTAGCAGGGGCGGCTGAGCCGCCAGGCTTCAAGCTAGAGAAAGTAGTCGTGGTTTTCGACGACGCGGCTCCACCACAGATTGTCCCAGTAAAGTATGACTCGGTTAGTCAGTCCATGGGAAAGGTAAAGTCGATAGCATCAAATAGTGGGGAAGTCGTTTTAGCATCGAACGGCTTCAATGGCACAGTAAGTGTCAGGGTGTTGACGTACTTTGTTAAGACTTACTATGAGAAGCTCGGCGATGGAAACTTAACAGTTGACACTTCGGAATTTTCCGGCTTAGGAATCCAGGACGTCATACTCAAAGTTACACTCGACAACTATGCACCCTACAGTATAGCTGGAGTCATTGGTCCAAATGGCGACAACCTAATGGATCTCGGCATACAGGAGAGGCTAGGTGCAGGGATAGTAAAAGTTGATCCAAAACATGTCGAGATAAATGTTGGACGAGTCGGGTTCGGAAAATACACTATAACGGTTGCCAAGGGAGAAGAAAAAGTCATGCCAAACGCGCTCCTCGTGGTAGAGGACACATTTACCGAAATAACTGTGCCTGCAAAGTCCTCCAAGGTATTCAGCCTCAAGAACAGAAACGGTTGGAGCCCACTTGGATTCATAGTAGTCCTTTACTCAGTGTCTCCTGGACCCCTATCAATCGATCCAACAACCGGTATCGAGGCTGCAATGGCTAGCTATGTCTTTTCAAGGCAGGAAGAATTCGATATAAGGGGAGCGTCTCTCCTCATACCGCCGCTCCTCATGAACTACTGGATAAAGGGCTACATCGTGTTTGGACAAACAGTAAAGATAAACAACAACCAGAATAGAGACCTGCAGGCCCTGATAGTTCCAATATACTACAAGGAGGCTGGAACCTGGACACCGAACGGGCTAGTAGTAAAGGTTTCAAAGGCCGACATAGGAAATGCGTACTCAGCCTACATAGTGGTCCAGGTACCCGCAATCGCCAGAATCTCCTCAATAGTACTGCCAAGCGGACAAGTAATACAAAACGTAGAAAACTACACTACTGGATGGCTTGGAACATGGCGCACAGCCGTCCTCGAGAAAAACGAGGCTACAATAATGGTAAAGAACGGCGATGCCATGGAGGATGGAACCTACGTCTTCAACATTAACTGGGCACCACTTACACTCAAATTTGTCGACTCGAAAGGATACCCGATCTCAGGCGTAAAGGTTCACGTGGAAGGCCCAGTCTCACTTGACACATTGAGCGGAGCCGATGGCACAGCAAAGATAAACATCTATGCTCCGGGCGTCTACAAGATCACTGGAACATTCAAGGGAGTCGAGATAGCCTCGATAACTCTCGGCACTCTCATGGACCAAGACATAGTACTCAAGTGCCCAGTCTACAACCTACGTGTCAAGGTAGTTACTGCTTTGGGCAACACCCTCACCGGAGCAACCGTAACCATTACAAATGACGGTGGATATTCCCAGTCAATGGAGACAGATGCAAACGGAATAGCGGTCTTCCAGCAGCTACCAACTACAAAGTACACCATCGAGGCAAGCTACAAGAGAATCTCAACCAAGACCACAATAACGCTTACAGGCGACCAAGAAGTCACAGTCAACACGGGCATACTACTAGACATCCCACTCCTCGGACCAATAACTGCGGTAGAGGCACTTGCGGCAGGAGCCGCAACAATGGTTGCAGGCGTGCTCCTTTCAGGCGTAAAGAGAGGCAAAGACAAGGAAGAAGTAGAAATCGAGCTCGACTAACCAGGTATTTTTTCGTGGTTTCATGGACGAAAAAATAGACTTCTTTATTCCTCCAGCATGTCTCGATGAAACAGAGAAAGTTTTTTCTGAAATCAAAATTTTCCTAGCAAGTAATGGTTACCGGGTAAGAACTGAAAAAAGAAATCTTGTCGTAGCCGAGAACATATACAGTGGAGAGAAGATAGGTGTAATTTTTTCTGGCCATAAAGTGTCCTTTTTTCTAGACAAGAATCATAAAGGCTTAGACCTGAAAAAACTCTACCAAAAAATTTTTTCACTCTGCGGCTCAAAACGAGAAGTTGTATTCATTTTTCCCCTTTCGAAAGGAAAAGCAAAGCCTAAAACATTCTTTTCGAAAAACAGGGAAGTATATAATTGGGCGTTCCTTGCAGTCCCACTGCTAACTTTACTTATATTCATGACAGAAATTTTCCAGGCATCTATTTGGTCTCTTTTCCTCTACACTGTTCTACTGGTCTTCGTCTTCATTAGCTTAGTGAGCCTTGTATTACCCATTGTATTAAAGGCAACGAGAGCTGACGACAAGCAACTCCTAGTTATCAAGATACAGGTCGACGGTCAAGTATTGCCGAGAGAAAAATATCTCTCAACAAAAAAAGCTCTATATCAGGTGGTTAGCCAAAAAATCGATGAAGAAACAATATCGACAGTGTTAAGGAACAACAGTGTAAATCCTACGAAGCTATCAATATACGTCTTTGACTTTAAAGAAGTCTTCCAGACAAACAAAAAGAAGCCACGGGTCTACTTAGTTAACACGGTAAAGCGTGTATCCTACAGTATCTCATTCCCAAGGCCCTTGGTTCTTATCTCTACTGGACTATTGGCAGAGCTAACTCCTGAAGAACTAAAAGGCGTCCTGATGCATGAATATTCTCACATCAAAAACAGGGATACTGTAATCTTACCTCTTCTATTCTTGACAGGAGTTCCGATAGCCTACTGGATACTTTCCTCAAGCCCTCATTCCTCATTCTTTATAATTTTTCTCGTAGCATACTATGTTTCTTTGTCTCTTCTTTTTAAAGCTATAGAACTCAGGGCAGACGTATATGCTACAAGAAAAGTCGGTGGAGACGTCTACTCAAAAACAATAGTCAAACTCGAGTATCCAAGATTGATAAGACACGAGACAGCCGTGACAAAGATATTGAACCTGCTAAACATTGCTAGCTACCCTCTGCCCACCCAGAGACTCCATGCAGTAGAGCATTCACATTTCATCAAGGGACACATTTTCGAAATGATAAAGTTCCTTTTCAGCTAGCAACAGCTACTAGACATTACGTTGTAGGAAGAAAGTATTACCCCTATATTTACAAGATTTATGGATCGTGCCAGATAAATCTTGGGTCTTCCAATTATTGTATGCTATGAGTATGAGGAACTATATTGGGGAAGCAATGCAACTTATAGAAGACCTCGTTATAAACGAACAGATACCAGACGACAGCAAAAAGGTTCTCATGAGGGTTTTAAAGCTACTCTCCCAGGCCGAAGACTCACTTGTCGAAGTCAGAAGCCAAGTCAGAGACATCACGTATACTTTACAGGAGCTCGTAAAGTCTCTGGGTCTCGAGGTTAAAGTCTCTAACCCAAGAATCTCGAGCAATACCCAAGACGTGTTAGATCTCTTACGTAAGAGCGACATAGCGGACCTGGAAATAGATGAGGAAAAAGCCGTAGTCAAAAAACTCGTGATGCCACAACAAGAAGCATAATCATTGCAAGAAACGATAACAACAAATATTGAAAACACCATGGATTTTTGGTGCTAGAATTTGCCTTTAAAAATACCCGCGAGAAACTCCAAGCAAAACCCTCGAGAACCAAATCCAGCTAAGATCAGACCAGAGTTGTCACCAGAGAAACTACGTGAAGAAGCAAAAATATATCTCTATATTTCCCTAGGCGTGACTGGCTCTGTACTGATTTCTGGAATACTTGTATACTTGTTTCTAGGACAGAACATACTTTTTCTCCTAGCTTCAATCGGCGCCGAGATTCCCGTTGCTCTTGTCTCCACCTATCTAGTAATTGACAGAACAGTCAGGGCATACACCTTAAAACTCAAGCAAGTCTATGAAGTCCTCTACAAGACGCCCACCAAAGAAACAATTATCCAGCAGCCGCAGGCACCCCTCCAGGCCGCTCCACTAGTTCAGCCGTCTCCAGTAGTAGTGCGGCCTCCTCCCACTACACCGCAAAGAAAATACGAGGCACCACCAGTTGAACAACCACTCATTGAACAGCCTAGACGGGCACCTATGCAACCCGTGAGACAGGAACCGGTTCAGGTTGTGGTTCCAGTGGAGCCTAAACAAGAACAAATTCTCGAAGCTGGTCAAGACAGTATAAAACGTTGCCCCCACTGTGGACGCGAGTTGCCCTATGGCGACCTCCACATTATATGCCCATACTGTGGAAAATATCTCCGATGAGAAGCAAGCATTAATCCTCTTCGACTGTGTCCCATCTTTTACTTATTAGGACTAGTGCTATTGCCAGGAGTCCCAGCAGAATCTCGGTGTCCAGCATGGGAGTCGACGTGTTTGCCTGTATAATCTCTACTATCAGTGATACCTTGGCATCATTGTTTGGGGCATATAGTATCAGGTAGTCATTCGGGTCTCTATTCATAACCTTGTAGAGAATAACTACATTGTCGAGGGCTACCGCAGAAGCCCCCTTTATTGGATCCCCAGTGTTCGCGGTCGCGTCTATAGGTACTCTTTTGCCATCGATATCTATCACTGTAAACATGTGTGGATAGGCACCCCTCGTTACAAACGAGTAATTTGTCGAGTTAGAGGTTACAAGAGCTTTTGCATCATACACCAGGGCATAAAATACATAGGATTTGACTCCTCTAATCTTGAAGAGCGCGGCTATAAAGCTGGCATAGTCGCCGCACGCCCCACTAGCCTGCTCGAGGAAACGCGAGGGACAAACAACCCCGCCGAAACTGTTGTCGTATTTAACACCCCTGTTTTTCAGCCAGGAAACAATTTTCTCCGCGTATTCAATGGGTGACGCAGACTGCATGGACAGTGTTTTAGAAACATTTTCTAGGTAGGGTAGGTTAATCTTTGTCCCGTTGCAACGCCAAAAACCGTTCCTAGGGAGTTCATCCTCGGGACGTAGAGGCCAGGGCAAGTTGTCGGCAGTTTTAAAGAAGCCCCGGGCAGAGGCCGGATAAACGACGACTCTTTGTACGAGCGTTATGTTGAGGCGGCCTGCATAGCTTAGGCTCACAAATGGGTACTCGTTTCCCTCTTCGTCTATCCCGATGGAGAAATTTACTTCTCGAGAATCTACGTAGAGCTTTGCAGAGACTCTTTCTTGGAAGCCTTGCAGTGACGGGACAAGGTGAAGATTATGGGAGAAAACTTCAAGCGGCAGTTGTCCTGATCCACCATTTACTATGTAGCTTGTCTTTATAATGTACGTATTTGAGCCTATTGGGGCTGCACCTACAATAGAAATTGATAAGCCGAGAACGATGACACCTATATATATTGCAGTTCGTTTTCTCTGTTTGAGCACCATATCCACGACGGCCATGGACTTATACAAAAATAAATAATAATAACCTTTGTTTCTAATCTTGTCATAAACTAGAAAATAGGGATTGATGATGTCTAGCAATAGAAAGGGGTATATTGCCAGCATCTCGGGCCCCGTCGTAATAGCTAAGGGGATTCCCGACATAAAGATGGGAGAAGTCGTCTACGTAGGAAACGAGGAGCTCCTCGGAGAAGTAGTAAGAGTAATGCAGGACTCTTTCGCTGTACAGGTATACGAGGACACAAGCGGTGTCAAGCCAAAAGAGCCAGTAATAGCCACGGGTAAACTCCTTGTCGCAGAGCTTGGTCCAGGACTAATGGCACAAACATTTGACGGTATACAGAGGCCGCTTAAAAACATAGAGGAACTTGTAGGCCCATTTATAAAGAGGGGTGTCAAGGTTAATCCCTTACCCAGGAACAAGAAATGGCACTTTGTCCCTAAGGTAGAGAAAGGGACAAAGGTTTCAAGTGGAGACATAATAGGTGTCGTCCCAGAGACACCACTCGTCGAACACCGCATAATGGTGCCAATAGGCGTCAGCGGAACAGTGGTGGAAGTTGTCCCAGAAGGAGACTACACAGTCGAAGACCCCGTCCTCGTAATTGAAAACAACGGTAAAAGACAAGAACTAACAATGAAGCAAGAGTGGCCAGTCAGGCAGGCACGCCCCTACAAGGAAAGGCTTACCAGCGAGGTTCCCCTTTTGATTGGGCAAAGAATCATAGACACGTTTTTCCCAATAGCTAAAGGCGGAGCAGGAGCTATCCCCGGAGGATTCGGAACCGGTAAAACAGTAACACTGCACAAGGTCTCGATGTACAGCGATTCACAGATAGTTGTCTATATTGGTTGCGGCGAGCGTGGCAACGAGATTGCGGAAATGTTGAAGGAGTTTCCAGAGCTAACGGACCCCAAATCAGGTCGTCCAATTATCGAGAGGAGCATTGTCATCGCGAATACATCCAACATGCCTGTATCCGCAAGGGAGGCCTCAATCTATATGGGCGTAACTATTGCTGAATATTATAGGGACCAGGGCTACGACGTAACGCTGATAGCCGACTCAACCAGCAGATGGGCAGAGGCACTCAGAGAAATAGCCGGCAGGCTTGGAGAACTGCCTGTAGAAAGGGGATACCCAGCCTACCTTCCAGACAAAATAGCAGAGTTCTATGAGCGAGGAGGCCGCGTATTGGCGCTGGGGCAACCAGAAAGAAGCGGGTCAGTTACAGTCCTAGGCGCTGTTTCGCCTCCTGGAGGAGACTACAACGAGCCAGTAACAATACACACCCTGAGATTCGTAGGAACAATGTGGGCACTAGACACGGACCTGGCATACAGGCGCCACTTCCCAGCAATAAACTGGCTTAAAAGCTTCAGCCAGTACGCAGACATCGTTGAAAAGTGGTGGGTGAAGAACGTCTCTCCAGAATTTCCAAAGTACAGGAAGAAAGCCCTCAGGCTCTTAACCGTTGCAAGCGAGATAGAGGCAATAGCCTCCGTCGTGGGTGAAGGAGCACTGCCAGACGACCAGCGCCTAATACTCTTGACCTCCGAAATAATAAAGGAGGGATTCTTGAGGCAGACAGCCCTCAGCGGCGAAGACGTCTTCTGCAAACCAGAGAAACAGTACTGGCTCCTCAAGCTCATGATGGACTTCTTCGACAAGTCATATGAACTCATCAGGAGACGTGTATCAATCGAGGAAATATCCAAGTTGCCAGAAATATACGAGATGATGCGAGTAAAAGAAGACGAGAGAGGGCTCGCAGCCGTGAAGGAGCTGTATGACAGGGTCATGTCCAAGCTGGACGAGATAGCTAAAAGACACGGCGTAACGATAGGCGTTACAGCTAAAGAGGTGGTAGCCTGATGGCAGAAACAATGCTCCAGAAATTGATACAGCTGTATCCAGGAAGAATATACAGAGGAGTACGAGAGATCAGAGGCAACCTCCTTATCGTCGACGGCATCGAGGACGCCGCATACAACGAGGTTGTCAGGATCTTCGGTAAAGACGCCCGCGAGAGATTTGGCAGCGTACTCGAGACAAAAATAGGACAAGCGACCGTACAAGTTCTCGGCGACAGAGAAGGCCTCGACACAGACACCGTCCTCAAGTTTACGGGCTCAACATTCAAAATAAGGGTCTCAGAGGACGTAATCGGCAGAATATTCAACGGACGCTTCGAGCCACGCGACGGGTTGCCTCCAATAGTCACGGGCGAGCTCAGAGAAATCACTGGCGAGCCAATAAACCCTGTGTCAAGGGAATACCCCAAAGACTTTATCCAGACAGGTGTCTCAGCCATAGACGGGCTCTTCAGCTTGATCAGAGGACAAAAGCTTCCAATATTCAGCGTCTCAGGGCTACCCCACAACCTCCTAGCCGCACAGGTAGCCCGACAGGCAACAGTTAGAGGCGAAGGAGAACAGTTCGCAGTTGTATTCGCAGGTATAGGTCTAAGGAAAACAGAGGCAGAATTCTTCCTAGAGCAGTTCAGGGAAACAGGAGCAATAGAGAGACTAGTCGCAATATTAAACATGGCTGACGACCCAGCAGTAGAAAGGCTATGGACCCCCAGGATAGCCCTGACCGTCGCAGAATACCTAGCATTCGACCTAGACATGCATGTCCTAGTAATCATGACTGACATGACAAACTACTGTGAAGCCCTCCGCGAAGTAAGCTCCGCCAGAGGAGAAATCCCAGGACGTCTGGGTTACCCAGGATACCTATACAGCGACCTCGCCACGCTGTATGAAAGGGCAGGCGTGATAAAAGGCAAGAAAGGGACAGTCACTCTCTTCCCAATACTAACAATGCCAGGCGGCGACCTCAGGCACCCAATCCCCGACCTAACGGGATACATAACTGAGGGACAAATCTTCTTGGCACAAGAAATGTATGCACAAGGAATCTACCCGCCAATCAATGTTCTGCCAAGCCTGAGCAGGATAATGAAGTCAGGAATAGGACCCGGAAAGACACGTGAAGACCACCGCTACCTCGCCGACCAGCTCTACGACGCCTACTCAAGGGGCGTGAAGGCAAGAGACCTAGCCAGGATTATAGGCGAGGTTGGACTAAGCGAGAGAAACAGGCGCTTCCTAAAGTTTGCAGAAGAATTCGAAAACAAGTTTGTCAACCAGGGCTTCTACGAGAACAGGACAATCGAGGAAACACTCGACATTGGATGGCAAGTCCTCTCAATACTCCCAGAAGAAGAACTAGTAAGGATTCCGCAAAAAATTATCGAAAAATATCATCCAAAGTACAGGAGCTAGGGAAGACTATGGCCCTACAAGAATTAGCCTTTCTCCCGGCCTCGAGGGGCACACTACAGTATCTACGAAGAAAGCTTGAGCTCGTAAAGAGGGGTAAAGACGTCCTGCAGATGAGGCGCGACCAGCTCGCCAAAGAAGTTCTAGCAATTATGGACGAGTTGAGGAAGCGGCCGGAGGCAGAGAAACAATTCATAGAGGCTGCAAGGTACGCCGCCATAATGCGTATGGCCAGGGGCGAACACGAGTTTAGATCAATGTCATCACTGGTAAGGCCGCCTAAACTCACACACATAATAGTCAGCTACCAAGGCATACCAGTCCCCCAGATAAGGATAACAGAGGAGCCCGACTGGACGAGGCTAGCAGATCCCGATTACCGGAGAGTTATCGAGAACCTGTGGAACGCCGTCAAGACAATGATCGATGTAGCTAACAAGGAGGTAGCAGTAGAGAAGATAAGCGACCAGCTACTCTACATAAACAGAGTCGTGAACAGCCTCGAGAAAAACGTCATCCCACAGCTCGAGTCAGCACTAAGAAGGGTCGAAGAAAAAGTAGTAGACGAGGAGCTAGAAGACTTCGTACGTGTAAAAATCCTAGGTGGCAAGTAATGGAAAACTATATTGCTGTAAGGGCCCACGGCTTAAAATCCAGGCTCCTAACCAGGAACGATTACGAACAAATAGTAAATGGAGACAAAGATGTAGGCGCCTTCAAAGACTACTCGTTGATTGGCGAGAAGGATACACTAGAAGAAAAACTAGAAAAAATATACCGGGTATACGTTTCACGCATAAGCCTCCTGGCAAAAGCGTCACAAGAATATTCGCCATTCATCTATGCGCTCTTAGACAGGCTTGAAATTGAAAACATAAAGATACAGCTAAGACACATACTCGGCTACGCAAGGCCAGTCATATACTACCCCTACGGGAGGCACATTGGCCCAGCAAAGATATCAAACCTAAAAACAGAGTCCTCTATATGGGAGGTACTCAGAGAAAGCTACCTGCTGACAACCAATGTCCCCAACTTTACTACGGGCTTGGTAGCAGAGAGAGAAGCATTTCTCGACTTCCAGTACTATGCCTACCTCATGAAACAGCTAGATGCTGTAAGAATAGATAAGGAGGAGAAAAGCGAGCTAAAAGAAGCCATAAAAAGCGAGGCAAGTCTACACCTAGCTTACTGGATAAGAGTTCTAAAGCCACAAACAGTGGAAAACTTAGCTAAATACTCAGGCCTAGACGCTAAACCAGCAGAAATAACATTAAAAGAGGAATCAACAACTGACCTCTTAAAGACTATACATGAAACAATAATGAGAAAAATAATAACTAGAATAGAGACTAGACATTTCACAACCATTCCATTCGTCTATGCATACAACTTTTACGCCAAGCTAGAAGCCCAGAACCTCGAAAAAATACTGCTGGGCAAAACAATTGGCCTGCCGGGAGAAATAATAATTCGAAATTTGATCTTTCTCGAGTAATCTTCTTTTATATCTTTCCAAGTATCAGTATTCCTAGTAGCAGTCCATAGACCGCGATACCTTCTGCTAGACCGCCCATGATCAGCAGCCACGTGGACAGCTCGGGTTTTTCTGCAGCTGCTGCGAAGCCTGCTGTAGCTACGCCTTTTAGTGCTATACCCGAAGCAAAGGTTGAGCCAACAACAGCGATTGCTCCAGCCAATAGGGCTATTGCGTCTGGAAGCTCTAGCCTTTTAGTTGTCTCTTGTACTTGGAGATTTACGGTGCCTATTTTCGAGGTTGCATGGGCAAGGACGCTTAGCCCTAGCACCATGATGACTATGTTGGCCATCAGTAACAGGTATGCTATTTTCTTGTGCTTCATACAAAAAAAGATATCTTGAAAAAGAGTATAAAAATGTTATTGAATATTATTCTTTTAACTACTTATGCTTTTGTCTTCTCTATGCTTGATATCGGAGTAGCAACGGGCTCGAACTTTATCCCTGTGCCCTTGAAGAACTTTGTGGAGAATTCGTAGTATGTAAGTCTCATAGCCTGTATGCCGACGGCCAGCCCCTCTATTCCTAGTACTAAAAAGTTTGCCACAAGGTAGCTAGCTATGGGCCCAGTAAAGCCGGCCATGTTTTCTGCGAGTATCCCGAAGGCCTCGTGTGCCATTGCAAATGCGGCTAGCCGTATATATGACAACGAGTTAGCTGGGAATGCAATAATCATTTCTATGACTTCGCTGATTGCGTGCATAAATTTCTCTTTTTCTCCACGGTGCAAGGCCTCGAACATGCCGTAGCCCACTACGCTGAGCAAAGCTATAACTAGAACCGAGATGAACGGGGCTAATTCGGACGATGACAGGATGGCTAGATTGAAGCCAGAGGTGGCCAGCCTATACGCGATTACTACTCCTGAACCGTAGAAGGCGAGCCCAGCGCCGCCCATGCCACTGAACAAGGCTCCAAGCCTGTCTCCATATATCCACAGGTTTACCATGTTCAGTATGAATGCCAGTATTAGCTGTGCAACTCCGAACCATAGAGCTACAGCTATTATGCCGTAAACGTCATGTATAGGCGCAATAATGGGTTTGCCGAGCGGCACCAAGAAAAACATGGTTCCGTATATGTAGCCGAAAATCATGCTCGCAAGTCCTGCTAGCAGTGAGAGAACCCCTAGTGTGGCTGCTCCCTCCCTTGTTATTCCCAACAGCCTGTATTTCGTTTTCCACATGAATGCTCCGAACAGCGAGAGTACTAGTCCGTGTCCAATATCGCCGAACATCATTCCATACATGACTATGAATAGCCCTGTAAAGATGAGTGTTGGGTCTAACTCCCAGTAGGCTGGTGTACCCCTCATCGACGTAAGCGTGTACAAGTATTTCTTCAAGCCTTTTCTTTCGACATAGGTAGGAGCAGTGGCTGTCCTCGGGATTTCGAAGTACTTAAAGTACAAGAGTCTCGGCACCTTGCTTTTTAGTGTTTGTTCTAGCAGTGGGACATATTTTACTGGGACATACCCCTCTATGACCGTGATTCTCCTGCTTCTGAAGACCCTGATCTCACTCAAGAGTGGCTGTGCCCTAAACATTGTTTCAACGACGGATTTGTATGAAAGTAGCTCGACAAGCTTGCTCGAGACATCTACGAGGGATTTTTCAATGTTTCTGAGTCTCTCCGTAACGTTTTCACATGGAACCTCTTTTACAAACTCTATTTCCTCGCGCACATGGCTTATCTCCTCGGAAGTCTCATCTGCGAGCCCTGTTAGAGACTTTAGATATGAATATATGTCTCCCTCTGGTAGCCCCCTCTGTGGAACACCACTTTTAAGCTGGGATATGTAGCTGTAGGCTTTTTTCAGCTCCTCATTGTTAAGTATTGAGAGGATCCTTTCAGGCTTTGTACCTGTTTTAAAGATGCTCCTTGAGACTATAGTTGTCAAAAGACTGTTTTTTACAGTTTCTAGGCTTCTAGCAAGCTGTTCCTGAGTATTGTTAAAAGCTTGGCTGTCTCTAGTTACAACAATTACTTGTGCCCTCAGTCTGTCCTTCAAATAATTGACTAAAGCTGACGAGGTTTCCTCCGGGACTGAGAAGATGTAGATACGCATGTCTTCGTCAGCAAACTTGTTTATAGTCTTGTACCCATAACTCACAATGTATTCTGGGCGCTCTACTTCTTCTAGTCTTTGTCCTCCTGATGCCACAATGTAAACGCTTTTCTCGGCTAATTCTTCTAATTTTAGTGTCCCCAAGGCTTTATACAGGCTTTGTAGAGAGAGAAGCCTTGTATATTCGTTTTCGATTTCGTCTAGTTCCTCCTGGGAAAAGATATGAGCCAGCACTCTCCTGAACTGTTGACGTGTAACCTTTTCGTTATTGAGTATGTTTCTTAAAAGCTCACATACTGGTTTTTTAAGGCCGATTTCTTCGAAAACAGTGATTCTCTTTCTACAGATCCCGTGCACGATGTTAAAAGCCATGAGTTCAGTGAAGAGTCTCTCTAGTTCTTGGATGTTCTTTTCAGCGTTTTCTATTGCCTTCAAGGTGTTAGAGATAATTTCTATCCTAGTGGCTCTTTCAAATTCAAAGGCGTCTCTTAGGACACCAGCAATCTCTACGAGCGTCTCTATTATCTCTTTTTTGATCCTGGTTTTTTCTTCCTCGGCCCTTCTCTTTGCCGTTTCTAGGGGCTCAAAGAACCACTGCGGTAACTGTATGCCTAAAGAGTATTTTTTCTTTACTGCATCTACCTCTTGGCTCTTGTTGACGCTGTAAATCATGATGACTATGTGGTGCTCGGGTGAGACTCTTGCACGTCTAACAATTATCCCAGCATTTACAAGTTCACTTATGGCATCGTGCACGTTCTCATCTCTAACCAGCATAAAGCCCGTTATGACGCCGAGACGCTGTTTGCCGAAGCTGTCAGGCGAAACCCCTATTCCACCAAGCTTATCCAAAATTTTCTCTATAAACTCTACTTGTCTCAATTCCTTTACCTTGTCCTCTAGCTTAAGCAGGAACGGGTCTTCTGGGCGGAGAACCTTCCTTGCAACCTCTAAGGCCTCGTCAACATTCAGGTTAGCATAGTTCACTCTGCCTTCTAGGACATCTACAAGAAGCTCTGGTAGAGCACTCTTCAAAGACCCAAGCTCGCTTTCCAAGTGGACACTGCCAACACTTATAATTGCATTTAGCAATGCTACTTCTTGCTCAGCTGGAGCCGCTGCCCTAAACCTTGCAACTTTTTCTGGTAGCGACAATTTTCCTCATATAACAGTTGGCTAAACCAATATAAATTTTTCAATATTTACTATTAACAAATACCTCATTATATATATATAAAAAGATATACATAAAGAGAAGAACCTTAATCTCTAGCCCTTAGCCTTAGGATCCCCTCAACGTATCTATCAAGCACCCCCTTGCGAGAAAGGTACTCACCGTACCTAATCAGACCTGCAAGGGACTTTACAGCTCTCTCGGGAGTAGGATACGCTGGTATACCATTTATGTCGAATTCCCTTCTTTCCAGTATGGCTGTCTCGCTCCACCCAGTGTCTACAGCGACGACAGGTTTATCGTAGTTCTTGGCAATGCCTGCGATTTCACGTGCGAGGGCTACTGGGTCAGGGATGCCGGGCACCTGGTGCAGAGCCAAAATAACGACAGCGTCGACCTCGTCTGATTCGAGAAGTATCCTGGTGGACTCTACAAACATTTCACTGGTAGCAGAGCCTGTTAAGTCAACTGGGTTTGACAGCTGTGAATATTTGGGTAGAAAACCTTTATCCTTCAGCTCTTCCAGCTTTTCCCGAGCCTCGCCCTTGAGCTCGGGAACCCTCAAGCCAAGCATCTCGGCCATGTCCGTAGCCATGACCCCTGCGCCGCCCCCATCGGTGATTATTCCAATCCTGTTTCCCCTGGCGGGAGGCTGCTTGACAAATGCCTTTGCCAAGTCAAACAGTTCCTCGATGTCGTTTGCCCTTATAACGCCAGCCCTCCTGAACGCCGCATCATAGATTTCGTCTACGCCAGCGATAGCCGCTGTGTGTGAAGCGGCTGCGCGTTTTCCTGCCGCTGTTCGGCCAGCCTTCAGGGCTATTACCGGTTTTTCCTTTGTGACCTCGCTAACTATATCTATAAATTTCCTGCCCTCCTTTATGTTTTCAACATACAGCAGTATAACTCTTGTCCGTGGATCGTTCTTCAAAAACTCGATCAGCTCGACCTCGTCGACATCGGCCTTGTTGCCAACACTGATGAAGTGTGAAAGCCCTATACCCTCTCCAGACATGTAGTCAAGGGCCGCTGTGCCTACAGCGCCGCTCTGCGAAATTAATGCTACGTAACCTTTCTCGGGTCTTGGTGCACTCAAAACTTCTCTACCGTCACCAAGAACCTTGGTGTACGGCAGAAATATAGTGTCAACACCGCTCCACGCAGAGAACACTCCGACACAGTTTGGACCCATAATTCTGATTCCAAACTTTTTGGCTTTATCAACAACTCTCCTCTCTAATTCTACGTTGCCAATCTCACTAAAGCCGGCAGTGATCACTATTGCGGCCCTCACGCCCTTCTTTCCTAGGTCCTCCATCGCGCTCTCTACGAGGTTAGCTGGAACCACGATAACTGCAAGATCAACGTTGTCAGGTATCGCGGAGACGCTGGGATAGATTTTTTCTCCTAAAATATAGTCTGCCTTAGGGTTCACCCCGTAAACCCTTGCCTTTAAGAGGCCCCTCTTCCTGTTTTCAAGCAGAATCTTAAAGATGACGTGGCCGGGCTTTTCTTCTTCCCGGGAAGCCCCAATAACAGCAATGCTCTCGGGGTTAAAAAACTTCTCAAGATTCGGGTCAGTCATACTTACCGATTGTATGTATAGGAATGAAGATATTTTTATTATTAATGTTAAGACCTACTATGGGAGAAACTACAAAAGATGAACACTTAGCCTTTAATTGATCTACTACAAGCAACGAAAAACTATCTAGATTTTTCGATATACTTGATAGAGAAATTTTGTAAAAAGTCATAAAATAAATTTAGTCTTAGCATTTTTACTATGATATTCATTTTCGATTATGAGTTCTTCCTGCATATATTTCCAGACAGTGAAAAACTTGTCTGCACATACACATCTACGTGATCACTATGGTTGAAACTGTTGCCCAGAAAAAGGTTCCAGAAATTGTTGAGTTTGAGAGATCGTATCTTTCGGATTTAGATTGGGAGAAAAATGAAAACGCTAATCATAATGTTAGTTACAGTAATTTTAGGAATTATCTCTTCGAGAAAATGGTTAAACGCAGAGAAGTACTTGCAGAGTACCTGCCTGCAGGAGCCGTCGAGCAACACTTTAGGGGGGATCTGCACATACACAAGCTTCCAGACGCGCTCTGGATACCCTACTGTGCCGGATGGAGCTACAAGAAGGTTCTACAGATGGGTCTTAAGACTCCCACGATTGTTTCTTCTCCAGCTAAGCACCTCGACACAGCCGTTGCCCATCTAACGAACTTCTTCTTTATGGGTGCCCAGGAGTGGACAGGCGCGCAGGCAGTCAGCGCCTTCGACCTATTCATTGCTCCATTCATAGCTAAAGACGCCTTGTCGCCAGAGAGGGTAAAGCAGATACTCCAGGGAATGCTTTTCGAGCTTAACTATCCGGCTAGAGCCGGCTATCAAAGCCCATTCACCAATATAACGATAGTGATGGATACTAGCAAAGACATGCTTGAAGGAGAGGCGATAATTGGGGGACAAAAGAAGGGAACCCTTGGAGACTACGTGGAAGAGGCACTAATAGCCGACAGGATGTTATTCGAGCTTTATAGGGACGGGGACGCAATTGGGCAACCCTTCACCTTCCCCATTCCAACAGTGATGCTTACCAAGAATTTCGACTGGAACGGCAGGAGATGGGGAGATTTCACAGATGTATTCTTCGAGACGTTGTCTAGGAAGGGCTCCGCATACCTGCTCAACGGCTATGCAAGCAACGTTGAAGCTCTCTACGCGATGTGTTGCCGCCTCACAATCGACGTAAGCCACGTAATGAATGGGGCGTCCAACGGGCTCAAGCTCAAGCTTGACCATGCAGACGAAGAGGACGCGTTTGAAAAATTCATGAAGTCCAAAGAGAACTCCAGAGCCTACGGTATATGGGCGTTGCCAGACGCCACCGGGAGCATAGGCGTTGTTACGCTTAACTTGCCAAGGCTAGCGATACTTAGCAGGGGAGAGTGGCCTAGATTCGAGGAACTGTTGGACTCTCTGCTGGAAAATGCCAGGAGCGTGCTAAACACCCTTAGAAAGAGATATGAGAAATCTCTTAAGGCTGGATTGATGCCTCTTACAAAGACCTACCTCGGGCACTTTAAACACCACTTCAACACTATCGGCGTGATTGGTTTACCTGAAGCCTCTGCAAACTTCATGAGAAACCCCAAGCTGTGGTTCGAGGGCTCTACAAGCGACATGAAGGAGGCAATAGACATCGAGAAAAAGATGGTGTCGCTCATAAGGGAGAGGGCACAAGAGCTTGAACAGAAAGACGGCGTCCTATACAACGTTGAAGAGATACCAGGCGAGAGCACAGGCTACAAACTCGCCTCGGCAGACGTGAAGCTCTTCAAGGAAGAGCTGCAAAACGGCGACATACTCATACCCACGGATGGCACCGCGTACTTCTACAGCAACAGCGTCGTGCCATACTATGCTGATGTCCCCATATACCAGAGAGCAATATGGGAAGGCGAGGTTCAGCAAGAATTTACGGGAGGAGTAATGATGCACCTATTCCTACACGAGCAGCCAGACCCCAAGGCACTTAGAAACCTCATATACAGGATAGCCACAAACACGAAGGTAGTCTACTTCAGCATAACCCCAACAATAACCGTCTGCAGAAAATGTGGAAAAAGCGTGACGGGATACATAGACACCTGTCCACACTGCGGCAGCAACGAGGTAGACCACTGGAGCAGGATAGTCGGATACTATAGGCCAGTCAGAAACTGGAACATAGGAAAGAAGGCAGAGTTCAAACTACGCGTAACATACTAGACGCAAAACTAGAGCGTTACAATTTCTCTCTTATTACCATCCAGTAGCAATGCCGCAGGCGAAATACCGTAAAACCTGCAACTAAAAACTGAGGCCAGCCTCCCATCAAACAAATACTTGACACCATTTTCTACCGGCTCATGAGCCCTTATAAGCAAATCTAGGCTGTTTCTAGACATAAACTCTTCAAAAATTCTTTTGCCGAAGAGATAGATGCCTGGACCCCTAGGGCTATCGGCATAGTCCTCAATGTACTCGTCCGGGTCATTCCAGAGCATCTGGAGAACTATATCGTTCCCTTCAATCTCATGGTCTTTTAGACCCTTGGGAATTCCGCGAATTTCTTCGATAGATATAGGTCGAATAGGTATTCCCCCGTGTACGGCAAGTATTCTTTTGTTCAACAAAAATGCTAGACTAAGGTTCGAGAACAATTCTTCAAACACGTCGTACAAACCTGGCCCATATATACGAGTCACGGCTCTAAGGAAACCATACGCCTCATTCATCACCCTTGTTTCGTGGTTGCCCCTGAGAAGATAGACCCACCCTGGATACATGTTTTTTACTTCTAACAGAAAGAGAATATTTCCCAACTGGTAGGGCCCCCTGTCAACGTAGTCCCCCAAGAATACAACTTTGTCTACCGATAATTCAACCGCCTTCAGCAACGCGTTTTTTGTACTTTCAATGTCCCCATGAGTATCTCCCACAAAGAGCACCTTGCCCGTCTCTGCATCTATGACTATAGTTTCCCGAGATAGCGTCTTTTTTGACTCCTCGAGAAGCTCTTCTACTTGGCGTTTTTCAATGGAAAAATCCTTGTCGGGAAAATAGTATTTCTTTGCAGTCTCTTCAATTTGTTCTATTCCCGGACGGTTCTCCATAGCTTTATCTTAGAGTGGGTTGCCTCTACAATAAACTTTTCCCTTGACTCTGCGGACAAAGTTCTTGCAGTTATAGCATTGTAGGAACGGCACCTGTGTGCCTAGAACAGGGCAGTTTACAGCCTCTTTCTTCATTTCTGCAATCATTTTTCTGGAAAGCTTGGCCTGCTTTAGGTCTTCTAGAAGCTTTGCGTCAATCTTCAGAGGCTTTTCGAGCTTGATTATCTCGATTTCATACTTATAGTCTTTTTCGGCCACGAAGAAACCAGGAGTTTTCCAGCTTAATATCCTTTTTTATTTGAGGGTTGAGATTATTAGGACTTAGAATTTCCCGTGTCTTCTCTTGCTCGATTAGTTCTTCTGAGATACCTTGAGAAGCCGTTCCTCCTAAGTTCCATGAGGAATCTCTGCAGTCCCTTTTCTCCTAGGTCTGTTAGAAGTAGTTCCCAGTCAACGATAACTAGCAATATCATTACAAATAAAAAGAGAAGTATGGATGTTATGATCTCATATAGGAGGCTTTCTTTTGTCAAAAATGCAACAGTTTTACCTAAATATGCAGTAGCAATGCTGATCATTATTTTTCCGATTGTAACTGCGACGAAGAACCTTAGGGGGTCATACTTCATGAGGCCAAGCGGGATAATAATTACGTCGTCGGGAGAAGGTGTAACTGCGAAGAGAAAGACCATTAGGGCGCCATAGTTTCCTAGTAGCTTGCCGATTCGCTCATATCTCTTCTGTGACTCCTCGCTTAAAACTACATGTGCACCTTCCCTGCTAGCCAGGTAGACAAGAAGCTTGCCTACCCCACCACCGAGGCCGCTCACGATACCAACCAAGATTGGGTTGGAGCCAGGAATAAAGGTCGCATAGAGATATACCACGAAAAGGTAGGGAATTGGCATAAACGGCAGGAGGTTACCAAGAAGAGAAATGACAAAAATCCCTGGGTAGCCTCCTACCCAATTAGCAACATCAAACAGCCATTTGATGAATGGATGCATATTACTCTAAGGTTGAAGACCTACTCTCCTTATAAAGTTATATACGAAATGAAAAACAGCAAAAGGGTAAAATAATGCCTAGAAATATCGCAACGCTAGGAAGACATGCTTAATTCGGAGACATTATTAGACAAGCTGTCCTACTACTACACTACAGGCGAGGAGCCGGAGTCAGAGCCGGAAACGCTTGAAACAACGTTCTCAGAGCTATTTGGCATAAGCGGGGCTGAAGGACTACTTGGGAAACTTTTGACGAGAAAAATATACGTGCATCAGTTAAGGGCACTCCAGGCTCTGACCGAGGGAAAAAACATTATACTGAGGGCTGGAACTGGCAGTGGGAAGACGGAGGCATGGTTCATATATGCGTGGAAACACCGCAAAAAGACCCTGGCAATTTACCCCACGCTGGCCCTTGCTTCTGACCAGTTGAAGAGGATAGAGGACTACTCACGTAGCCTTGGCATAAAGACTGCAAGGATAGACTCTGTTTCGAAAGAGCAGTTGCTAAGAGACGGAAAGAAGATTTCTACGCTGAGAGGAGAACTAAAAGAGGCAGACATCGTTGTGACTAATCCAGCCTTCATGCTAATGGAGATAAAGAGAATAGCTACAAAACCCTCCAGCTCAATCCTGTATGCCTTCCTTAACAATCTAGACCTAATCGTTATAGACGAGGTAGACTTCTATAGCCCAAGAGAAATCGCCCTACTCTATTCTATGCTAAAGATTCTCTCTGAAATCAGGCAACAGCTACAGGTAGCTGTGCTGACCGCCGGGATCTCGAACCCCGAGGAGCTATGCGCCATGCTGACAGAGACAACTTCACGTGAATGCGTGGTTATAGAAGGTAAGCCCTTCAAGAGGAGGAACAAGTACATACTGGTTCTCGGGAAAAACTTGGAAGAACTATGGAAGTTTGCACAGGAACACGCATATCTGCTCGAAGAGGCCGGAGTCGGTGAAGACATAAAGCGTTCACTAAAAGACTTCGACCTTTTCAAGAAAAACTTGTACAAAATAGTGGAGGTCTTCAGGGCGCTTGGAGTAGATGTCCCATCGCCTTTTATAGACCCCGTGGAAATTGTCTCCTCATATCTGGAGGACGACGTCGTTACTGTTGTTTTTACACGTAGTATTGAGTCTGCAGAAGACCTCTACAGGAAGCTGAGGAGCCGGCTCGGCGAGAAAAACCTTGAACTCGTGGCTACACATCACCACCTTGTTTCGAAAAGGCAAAGAGAGGAAATAGAGGAAAAAGCCAGAAAGGGAGAAATAAGGATCATTATTTCTCCGAAGACCCTTGCCCAGGGAATAGACATTGGAACCATAGCCAGGATAATACATCTTGGGCTTCCAGAAGATGTAAGGGAGTTTTACCAAAAGGAGGGAAGAAAAGGTAGAAGGCTTGAACAAGAGTTTACCGAGTCTATAATAATACCTATCTCTAGGTGGGACCGCGAACTACTCTCGCGTGGCGTAGACGCCTTCTTTAGCTGGGTGAAGTCTCCACTAGAAATCACGCTGATAAACAAGGACAACAAGTATGCATACTTGTTCTATTACCTATTCAAGGTAAAGGCGAGACAAAAGCTGTCAAGAAGCGAAGCAGAGTTCCTGCAGAGTCTAGGGCTTCTCGAGGGGAACAGGCTCACCAAAAGAGGGGAACAGGCATGGTACTATATCAACTTTTACGAATATGCCCCACCGTTCGGCGTGAAAAGAGTCTTCAAGATAGATTCGTCAGAGAAATACCTAGAAGACGTCTCGTTCTCTGACCTCGTGGAAAAGTTCCAAGTTGGATGCTTCGACTACACTAGTGATGGCATCGTTGCAAATATTCAGATCGGCGGTAGCAAGGGGAGAGTAGTCAGGAAAATAGAAGTGTATCCATTGAGCGAGCAGCTCCTCTACAGCCACGATGCCCTAGCCTACACCATCGAGGAATACAAAAAAACAAAGATACAGTGGGGCGAGCAACCAAGCCTCTACAGAGACTTCTATAGGGGGCTGCTACGCTCAGAAGCCGTCAGCAACGTGATACCGCCAACTACTGGCTTCGGGATGTACATTAAGCTCCCCTACAAGGTTCTCTGGATAACGGAGAGCGAGAGGGGCCAAGTGTACGACCTTTCCGGAAAAACGCTCATCCTGCATAGACGCAAGGTAATAGAGGTTCCAGGATTCGTGGCCGGCAGGTACAGTGATTTCACGTACGGAGAACTATACGAGCTCGATTCTCGGGAAGACACCAACAAGATAAGGCTCGGGCTGGCCACGCTTTCAGTCTTTCTGCGCGAAAAATACAATCTTCCCCTGTGGACATTCTCATATTCCCTCTCATCTTTTGGGGGCAGGAAAACCCTTGTACTGTGGGAAGAAGAATGTGCAGGCTACATCGAGAAGCTAGACTGGGCAAAAATCTACAATGAAATAGACGGCTTCGCCCCCTCTGATCTCAGCGAGATATACCTTCTGCAGAGGGACGAGGAGGCACACGTTGAATGGGTCTCGCTGTCTGGGAGCTGGGACATTGCGAAAATGTTTGCGAAGAGGGTCCTGGAATATATACTTGCAAAGAACAAGATAAGACTTCAGTTTGGCGGAAAAGAGTTCTTCGTGCCGAAGCCTGGCAGGCACCTCAAAGTATTATCAATGGAAACCCTCCAGATCCCCCTAACAGAGACGGGAGAAGTCCTCAGAACCTATATCTGCATCTACGACGGGGAAGAAGCCAAGGTATCCTCGTTCGACAAGTACTACTACAAGTCAAGCGGCCCCGTAGACACAGTAAACAACACGCTCATGAATCTTGTCAATAGTGGCTTTAAGATCCTGGTCTATGACCTTGACAGGGTAAGAAGCGAGCTCCACAATTCTGGCCTAACATACCAGGCAGCCCTCCTAAGCGGACTCATCCAGCTCAAACTAGTCATAGACCTCAAGCAGAAAGCCGAAGAAAAATTTGGCTCGCCTGCCACCCTCCTGACCATTAGGCAGTTCCTTGGAAGCGACGCATACAGGGCAATAGGGGTAACACAGCCCATTAGGCTAGAAGACCTAGAACTCAAGATAACAAACCTCCAGCTGAAGGTAAAAAACTCCAGGAAAATTTATCCAGACATGGTAAGCGAAACCTACGACGAATTCTTCAAAAAATTTGTCGAAGAGAACGCGAGGATAATTTATCTCCTGTGGCTTCTATTAGGCCAAAAAGAGGAACAAACATAGCTTTATATTAAATCCAGGCAAACAAAACCCATGCAAAGAACTAAGATCGTGGCAACGCTTGGACCCGCATCTTGGAGCGAGGAAACAATAAAACGCTTAATCTTGGAAGGGGTAAGAATATTCAGGCTAAATTTCTCCCATGCAGACTATGAAAAATACAAGGAAATAGTAGATACTCTCAGAAAGTTCGAGACCCAGACACGTCCAATAACGATACTGGGAGACCTGCAGGGACCAGTAATACGTCTAGGAAACTTCAACAGCTTCAGGGTTAACCCAGGAGACGACGTAGTCTTTGTAAACGCGAAAGAGACAGCCGAGAGCAAAAAAGTCCCAGTCCCCTATGCCCCGTTCTTTGAAATAGCTAAGGAGGGAGACGAGGTACTAGTCGAAGGAGGCGCACTCACGTTTAGAGTCACAAAGGTCGGCGCCGGCGAAGCCGTCTGCCAAGCGGTGGTAGAAGGCGAAGTCAAGCCCAGGAAGACTGTAACAATTAGGGGCAAGGATGTCCCGCTACCCACGATCACAGAGAAGGATATGAAGGACATAGAGTTCGCAGTTAAAACAGGCTTCGATGTTATTGCTCTCAGCTTTGTAAGAAAGCCTCAAGACATACAGCAACTACGAGACACTCTCTTCGACCTGGGCGCAGAAGACGTCAAGATAATGGCAAAGATAGAGACGAAAAGCGCAGTGGAGTCCCTTGAAAGCATACTCCAGCTGAGCGACGCAGTCCTCGTTGCGCGAGGCGACCTAGCAAACTACTATGAGCTAGAAGAAATCTACAGGCTACAGAACTTCATAATAAGAGAGGCTAGAAGACAGGGAAAACCAAGCGTAGTTGCCACCCAGCTCCTAGAATCAATGATCAACAACCCCATTCCCACCAGGAGCGAGGTCGTAGACGTCATAACAGCGGTCCGAATGGGGGCCGACGCCCTCATGCTTGCAGGAGAAACAGCCGCGGGCAAATACCCAGTAGAATCAGTTGTCTGGCTCAAGAAAATAATCACAGAGGCAGAGAAACTCCCCCCAGAACCCCTAGAGATAACGTCAGACAAGGCCGACCTATACGAGTCGATAGCGGAAGGAGTAGTTCTCCTCTCAAAAATAATCAACGCAAAGATCATAGCGTTCTCCGAAAAGGGAAACACCGCGAGACGGCTCTCAAAGTTCAGGCCACAGAAACCAGTAATACTCATTACAAACGACCTCAAAACAGCACGCTACACAAACCTCATGAGCGGGGCAACCCCACTCTACTATCCAGAGATACAAAAAACCGACCCAGAAATCTTCCAGAAAATGCTCGCAAAAGCCCTCGAAAACAGCCTAGTCAACGTGGGAGAACTAGTAGTCTTCACGTCTGGCAGGAGACGCGGCTCAACCGACCTCGTATCTGTAGAAAGAGTCAAGACAAGCGAGTAAACGCACCGTTGAACAAGAACCAAGAGGGCTTGGCGCCGGCACGGCAACATGTCTCTAGCATATGGCCGGGGGCCTGCCCTGGGATAAAAACTGGTACTCGTCCTCCTCTAGCTCCTCTAGAATGTATCTTTTCTCTTCCTCAGAAATAAACGGGGCACCGTTCCTCAATGGGTAGCGATACGGCAAAAACACCTCGAAACCTTCACCCGTCAAAGTCAGCCCGTCAACAAAGGGGACCTCCTCCAACCTCTTCCCCCTCGCAACCTCGCTAGCCACATATACTGCGCCGTCAATCGTATACTGCCCAGCCCCAATATTTCTCGCCTCGCCCACGGAAAGCCTGCTAGTCAGCTCTCTATGGGTTCTCCCAGAAGGTGGATGCGAACCCATAATACCACCAACAACGACTAGAACCCGGCCCGAGAAGTCCCCCGGCGAGAGCGCTTTTTCTGCACGTGGATCAAGCACCAACACCCTGTCAAACCGCTGCAAGTCCCCGCTCTCCGCTATGCTCCCCTGAGACACATAGCCGAAAAGACCCGCAAGAATGGAGACCTCGCATTCCCTCCTAACGTTATAAATGTGAACACAGTCCCCGGGAAGCACCTCTAACACATGCTTTAACTCGTGGAACATCCACTTGCTTATAAACGGCTCAAGCACCTCTATAGCCACAATATACTGGCACCCACCCACAAAAACGAAACAACAATGCCGCTTTAAAGAATTTCTAGCTCAGCGGGGTTCGACACATCACCTATACAGACCTTACAAGGATCATCATTGCATTGTTAGATACGTAGAGACCTATTTAAAACGAGCGCCCCCAAAACAACAGTCCACAGCCACAGCCTCCCAGGATCCACCACTCAAAAACGAAAACACACGGCCATCCTAAATCAAAACCCAGATAGCCCGAAACCTCCGACAGGAAACATTCAAGTGATTAGTCAGACCCAAACAGGAAAACTCACCCCTCCAGTTCTCCAAGTATACAAAAGCCTTCTTATAAACCAAAATAGATTTTTGTCAATATCTTCCTTAAAGCCAAACTAAAAGTTATTTATGAAGTTTCTCGTTGGGAAGGTTATTTTAAATTTAGGTTTACGGGAAAAATTCCCGACCTAAAACGGGGTGTTTCGGGAAGTTTCTCGATAAGGAAGTTTCAGAAGCTTCCAATGTGTAATTTTGAGTGCTAGGGCAGTTTTACAGACTTCTTGATAAAATCAAACGTTAAACATATAAACCCCTCCTGGGTAAAAAATTTCGGATGCAACTAAGAAAGAATTGAAAGTGAATATGACAGCGTGTCCCTGACGCATCAAGAGTTGAGATGCAACTAAGAAAGAATTGAAAGTATGCAATAGGACTTTTAATGAGTTCTCAGATTTCTCTGATGCAACTAAGAAAGAATTGAAAGTGGAAGAAATAGTAATCAAATCTTTTAGCCAGGTAGAGATGCAACTAAGAAAGAATTGAAAGAACTATATTAGGCTTAAGAGTGCAATCCTAGACCTCGAGGATGCAACTAAGAAAGAATTGAAAGTCTAAAAGAGTTTTTCGTTCCTCGAAGTCCCCAACCTCCAGATGCAACTAAGAAAGAATTGAAAGGCTTTTTTGAGGATGTTGAGCGCGGCATTGATATCTGAATGAGATGCAACTAAGAAAGAATTGAAAGCCTCAATATCGGTCACGGTTAGTATCAGGCACGCGGAAGCCCTGATGCAACTAAGAAAGAATTGAAAGTTATCGCTTTGTAGAGGTAAACAAGTCTCTTTTCAGTGATGCAACTAAGAAAGAATTGAAAGTTGCCAATGCAATCTTTTCTCCACCCACGACGCCGAACTCGCCTTTGATGCAACTAAGAAAGAATTGAAAGGCTGATGTGATGCCCAGCTTTGGAATAAACTCTGACGGGATGCAACTAAGAAAGAATTGAAAGTGTTTATTGCCCCCTCCGTGTAGCCCGCTTTTTTCAGCCTCGATGCAACTAAGAAAGAATTGAAAGACATCGCGTAAGACCCTCATTCTCTTTAAGGCCTCCCACTTTGGGATGCAACTAAGAAAGAATTGAAAGAGAATGGAACCACCGCAGCTTCCAAAGCCGCCGCCCCTAGATGCAACTAAGAAAGAATTGAAAGACGAAGTATCAAAGTTGTTTTTGTTTTCCCGGGGAAAAGGAAAGCGGGCGAGTGGAGCGAGAATGACTAGACTTCCTCCATTTCTGTTATAAAGTATTTTCCATCCATGGTGGGTAGCCGTAGCGCCAGCCAAGCCTTGATCTCTAGGCCTACCTGTTTGTCAACGATGAGTTCGACTCTTTTGCCTCCTAGAGCGTTCTCTGTAACCTTTGCTTCTACGTTGTAGTCTATTAGCCTCTTGCGTAGCTCTTTCCTGTAAAGAGTGTATGGAAAATTAAAGTACATCTTGTCGCCTGTCTCGAGGATAAGTATCTCCTCGTCCATCAAAGGCCAATCTCCAACGGTTTCCACGGAGGCTTTCACCAACACTTTTTTCGCCTACATCGCATAAAAGACCAACATTTAAGATAAAGAGCAAAAATAAGTGAACAAAATAAATACTCAAAGTTTCCCGGGGGCCAAAACTATAATAATGCACGCATATTTATCCCCGTGCCTCAAATGGAGCAAAAGAAACAACACGACCAATTAACACAAGAAAAAACCTCCGCCGCGCTCGCAGCCCTACAACTCGTGAAAGACGGAATGGTTCTCGGGCTGGGCAGCGGGTCAACAGTCAAAATCTTCATGAAGCTTCTCGCCGAGAAGGTCAAAAGAGAAGGCCTCAAAGTCTACATTGTCTCGTCATCATACGATACAAGCATCCTAGCCGCCACGCTGGGCCTAATAGAAGTCTCACTGAACAGCTTTACGCCGGACCTAAGCATAGACGGCGCAGACACTGTTTTCCCAGACAAGTCCCTCATCAAGGGAGGGGGAGGGTGCCTCCTAAGAGAAAAGCTTGTCAACTACTATGCACGGGAATACGTAATCATTGTTGACCACACAAAGCTACGGGCAAAGCTTGACGGGCCCCTAACTGTTCCAATAGAGGTCCACCCAATGTCATACAGCCAAGTGGTGAAGGCTCTCCGGGAAACCTTTAACGCCGAGTCTTCGCTACGAGTTTTCTCGGAGAAAAAGCTTGGCCCCGCTATCACTGATAACGGCGGTTTCCTGCTAGACGCGACACTCAAGTGGAGCGGTGATATGAGGATACTAGAGGAAAAACTCAAGTCCCTGCCGGGAGTTCTAGAGACAGGCATATTTGCCATCAAGAAGCCTTCAAAGATATTTGTTGGACAAGGCGAAAGCTATACAGTCATTGAATAGTCACTCTGTATACACAAAAAATTTAAATAGGCCATTCTAAGAAGCGTGGGCTACACTATGCCAGTAGAATATGATGAGGAACTAGTAGAAGAATTAAAGAAGACTTTTGCAGGGCTAGAGTCACCCGTAAAGATACACTGGTTCCTAGACCCAGATGCCGAATGCGTCTACTGTGAAGACACACAGCAGATCCTCGACCTGGTTCAGCAGACGTCAAACAACAAGGTGACAGTAATCAAGCATGTAAAGTCCGACCCAGAAACAAGGAAGTACAACATCGACATGTTCCCAGCGCTTCTAATCCACGGCGTCGACGAGTGGAACATACGCTACTTTGGGATACCCGCCGGCTACGAGTTCGGGGCATTCATAGAGGACATTGTAGACGCCTCTACTGGGCGAGTCAACGTATCGCCAGAGATAAAGGAAGCGTTGCTCAAATACGTCACAAGGCCCACACGCATAATGATATTCGTAACGCCCACGTGTCCATACTGCCCACTAGCCGTCAGGGCGGCGCACAGGTTCGCAATGGTGAACAAAAATATCTATGGAGACATGATAGAGGCCCTAGAGTTCTCGGATCTAGCCGACAAGTACGGGGTCTACGCGGTGCCCAAAAACGTTATACAAATAGATGGAGAAGACAAGCTTGAATTTGAAGGCGCCGCTCCAGACCCCTACTTTGTTGCACAGATTCTCCAAGCCTATGGTGTCGAGCTTCCACAAAAGCTACAGGAGCAACTGGCAGGTCTAGGCTCAGAAGAAATAGAAGAAACTGTCGAAGACGTACACGAGCATCACCATCACCACCATCACCATTAGAACCGTAGACATACATCTACCTCTCATATAATTTTTCTATTTATATTGGGAGCATCACCACACGCTAAGCTTAAATTATCAGCAAGTCCCTATTTTTTCAGCATCCTTGGTGCATACACATGGCTGAATTCAAGCTACCAAAGGTATACGACTTCAAACTTGTCGAAGAAAAATGGCAGAAAACATGGGAAGAAAAAGGCCTATACCGGTTCAGACGCGAAGACAGGACTAGGCCAACATTCTCGATTGACACGCCGCCACCCTATCCAAGCGGAGACCTCCACGTGGGCAATGCCCTCAACTTTTCATACATCGACTTCGTTGCTAGATACAAGAGGATGAGGGACTACAATGTCTTCTTCCCGCAGGGGTGGGACTGCCACGGGCTTCCCACAGAGGTCAGGGTTGAACGTGCAATCGGCAAGAGGCGTAGCGAGGTAGACCCCCTGGAGTTTCTCAGGCTGTGCAAGGAATACACGCTCAAGTGGATAGGCGACATGCGTGCCGCCCTTAAAAGGCTTGGGCTGAGCATAGACTGGACAACCGAGTACATGACGATGAATCCTGACTACTGGCGTAGGACACAGCTAAGCTTCGTAGAGATGTACAAGAAGGGGCTGATTTACCGCGGGGAGCACCCTGTCATCTGGTGCCCAAGATGCGAAACGGCCATCGCCGAGGCAGAAGTAGAATACGTGGAGAAATCTCGTCCCCTATACTACATAAAGTTCAAGGTCGCCGAGACGGGCGAGGACGTCGTAATAGCCACGACTAGGCCCGAGCTTCTAGCTTCCTGTGTAGCTGTAGCAGTAAACCCGACTGACGAGAGGTATAGGAGCCTCCAAGGCAAACATGCAGTCGTCCCCATCTATGAACGTAAGGTTCCCATAATCTTCGACGAAGACGTAGACAAGACATTCGGTACAGGCGCCGTGATGATCTGTACCTACGGCGACAAGACAGACGTAAAATGGCAGAAGAAACACAACCTGCCCTTGATAATCTCTATCACTGACAACGGCAGAATGAACGGGAACACTGGCCCCCTGCAGGGACTGCCAATTGAGGAAGCGAGGAAAAAAATAGCAGAGATACTAAGAGAAAAGGGTTTACTTGTCAAAACTGAAAACATACAGTCCACTGTTGGCACTTGTTGGCGTTGCCATACGCCCGTCGAGATACTTCCAAAGAAACAGTGGTTCGTGAAGTCTACGGCTCTTAACGAGAAGGTTCTCGAAGAAGCAAAGAGGATAAACTGGGTTCCACCCTACATGTACAAGAGGCTCGAGAACTGGGTTCTCAACCTAGACTGGGACTGGGTAATCTCCAGGCAGAGGCTGTTCGCTACGCCAATACCCGTCTACTACTGCAAGGACTGCGGAGCAGAGCTCGTCGTGCCACCAGAGAAGCTCCCACACGACCCACGCTTCGACAGTCCACCCTTCGAGAAGTGTCCAAAGTGTGGGTCTAAAAACATTGTCCCAGAAAGAGACGTCATGGATACCTGGATGGACTCAAGCATAACTGCCGCCGTCCACGCTGGCTGGCCAGACAACTTTGACGAGAGGCTTTTCCCCGCAGACCTCCAGCCAAACGGCTACGACATAATTAGAACCTGGGACTACTATTTACTGCTCAGGGGTATAGCCCTCTTCGGCAAGCCCCAGTTCAAGACCGCACTGATCAACGGCATGGTCCGCGGCACAGACGGCAGGATGATGCACAAGAGCTACGGAAACTATGTAGCTGTCACAGAGGTCCTCGAAAAGTACGGCGCAGACAGTTTCAGGCTCTGGGTCGCGATGGCGGCCTCCACTGGACAGGACGTGAGGTTCTCGTGGGAGGGCGTAGACTATGCGCACAGGTTCCTCGTGAAGATATGGAACGCTGCCCGGCTCGCGAGCTCATTTATAGAGGAGGTTCCACCGCCAAGCATGGAGGAGCTATCACATGTAGACCACTGGATACTTCGAGAGCTGTCCGAGACTATAAGGCAGGTCACGTCTTCGCTTGAGAACTACCAGTTCCAGGAGGCTTCACAGAGGCTGGTAGACTTTGCCTGGCACAAGCTCTGTGACCACTACTTAGAGATCATAAAGTATAGGCTGTCTCAGGGCGACCGTGTAGCAAAATACGTGTTGAGGCTAGTGTTGCTGAGGACTATACAGATGCTCTCGGTTTTTGCCCCACATGTCTCAGAGGAGATTTACCAGGAAGTTCTCAAGGGCTCCGAAAACTGGGAAAGCATAACTACCTCGCCCTGGCCAGAGCAGGTAGAATACGACGCGGAAAAGGCGAAGACAGGAGAAATCGTTGTAGCCATAATTGCGGAGGGGAGACGGGCAAAACACGACGCAAAGATACCGCTGAGCAAAGAAATCTCCAAGCTCACCATCTATACTACTATGCACCTCGAGGAGCTGAGGAAGGCTACCGGGGACATCGCGGGTACCCTCAGGGCACAAAAAGTAGAAGTGACAAGCAGTGGTAGAGGAGACAGGGCTGTTCCAGAATACCCAGAAATAACTATCTCCCTACAGCCGTAGACATGCGTGAAAAACATCTCCTCTTTTCCAGGAACTACCTAGACAAGCTTGTTTCAGGCGAGAAGCGGGCAACTATACGTGTACGCTGTCCCAACCTGAAGCCAGGCGACAAGGCACTTGTGCACTGCGGCGGGAGGGTTATAGGGGAAGTCGAGATAGTGGCCGTCTACAAGAAAAAGTTGCGCGACATCACTGTCGACGAGGCGTTGCTTGACGGCTTCACGAGTCTGCAGGAGCTACGCATACAGCTCAAGAAGCATTATCCAAGGGTAAACGAGGACACGCGCCTATGCATCATCGTTTTTAAATGGATCCATGTCTACAAGGACGCAGTCCGAGACGCGGACATTTCTTGGCCGTACGGCGTGTCTTTCCAAGAAGTTGCAGTAAAGGCCCTGCAGTCCCTGGAGCTCGACGACTACGAGAAAAACGTCCTAGAACTCGTCGCGAAGACGGGCTCTATACGTCGGGCCGCGTATGCTCTGGGAGGGCTTGACCAGCGCTTCATAGTCAGGGACGTGTTGAGGCGGGCCGCGCGCTTGCTAGAGGAGAAGGGGTTGCTCCAGAAGATTAACGCTAACAACGAGGGCAAAAGTTAAAATAATAATTCAGCAACGTGGTATATACATGTCAGACAGGCGAGACGCGAAGAAAATCATGGATGAATGCATCTCACAGTGCATGGACTTTGTAGACGATTGCCATGCAAAGTGTTCTGAGAACGCGTCGGAGTGCATGGAGGAGTGCTCCGAGTTTCCAGGGGCATACAGCGACCAGTGCGAAGAGATATGTAACGACAACAAGAACGCCTGCGACCATATATGTGACGAGTTTGCAGACAAGTGTACAGATATCTGCTCGAAGACACACTAGTCTCCCCGTTTTGGGGAAAAAGTTAAAAACGCTTTATCTTTATAATTTGCTGGGTGATGCGCTTGGAAGGGTACATTGTCTCTTTCAGGCGCGGACAGAAAAGGTACTATCCTAGGCAGGTATTAGTCGAGCTGAAGGGTGTAACATATAAGGACGCCCACAAAGTTATAGGGAGGAAGGTTGTCTGGATACATCCTGTCACTGGCGAGAAGTTTGTCGGCAGGATTGTGAAGATGCACGGGAGGAAGGGCAGGGCCATAGCCTATTTTGAGCGTCATCTGCCTGGGCAAGCTGTAGGAGGAAAAGTTCTTGTTTCCTAGAAAAGAATCAGAGTACTCAGTAGCGACGGCCATCGTCACTTGGTCGCGTTCGGGTTCATCTCGTCATTGCAAGTAATTATTTTTCATTGTGGCTTTAAGCTTATCGGGTCTACCCGGCCTTCACTATGATTTTCTTCATTTGTCTCCTCAGTCTCCAGTAGTGATACTCTATGGCGAAGACAATGAGAAGCGCTATGAATGCGACGGTTCCTATCACTAGGAGAATAAAGTCCATCGTCCCGAGGACAATTTCACTCATAATCATCTAGTCTAAAAACTGTAATATAAGCCAAGTGTTTATTTTAAGATGAGTGCTTATGGAGAACAAACTGCGCGACGTGCTGATAGTCAGGCTTGGAGAGGTAACTATAAAGGGGAAAAAGTCTAGGGACAGGTTCGAGAAGAAGCTTATCGAAAACATCAAGGAGGCCTTGAGGCTTAGCGGCCTGCAGGGCGAGGTCAAGAGAGAGTATGGACGAATATACGTATATTCTACCCAGGAGGCGATAAAGGTGCTACGCAGGGTCTTCGGGATCACGTCTATTTCAAGCGCCGTGGAGTTCGAGTTCGAAACCCTAGGAGAAATAGTTGAAGTAGCTTATCAACTGTTCTGTGACAAGGTGAAGGGAAAGACTTTTGCTGTTAAGGCGAGGAGAACGGGGACGCATAGCTTTACCTCTATGGACATAGCCAGGGAGGTTGGTGGACGGCTCTACCCATGCTCGAGGGGCGTAGACCTAGAGAATCCAGAGTTCACCGTGTATATCGAGGTCAGGGGGAACAAGGCTTATCTCTTCCAAGACGTGGTGAAGGCTTACGGAGGGCTCCCAGTGGGCGTGGAGGGGAGAGTTGTTGCCCTAGTCTCGGGGGGCTTCGACTCCATAGTCGCGGCATGGTACATGCTTAAAAGGGGGGCCGAGGTCCACTTTGTATTCTGTAACATGGCTGGCGAGCTAACAGAGAGACTAGTAGCATCGGTTGTAAAAATGCTTGTAGATAACTGGGGCTACGGCTACTCTCCCAAGCTGTATGTCGCGGACTTTAGGCCACTGGTAAAGGAACTTAGGAAAAAAGTGGATCCAGGCCTCTTGGGCGTCGTCCTGAAAAGGTACATGTATAGGACGGCTGAGCACGTAGCCCGGAAGATAAACGCCCTGGGCATAGTCACCGGCGAGAGCCTTGGGCAAGTCTCGTCCCAAACCCTGGAAAACCTCTACTCGTCCTCGACGGCCGTATCGTTGCCAGTGTATAGACCGCTCATAGGGATGGACAAGGAGGAAATAATCGCTAGGGCGAGAGAAATAGGCACATACGAGGCCAGCGCACGCGTCAAAGAGGTTTGCGGAGTATATTCGGTGCATCCGCGCACGAGAAGCAGGCTTGAGGAGGTTCTAAGAGAAGAAGATAAAATCGATAAGACAGTTTTCGAGGGTGTTGTTTCGAGTCTAAGGGAGATAGAACTCAGAACCCTGGGAATCCAGGCGGAGTCACTGGATGAGGTGGAGATAAGCACCATCGACCCAGACAGCATAGTTATTGATCTGCGTCCCCCAGAGAAGTACCGAGAAAGCCACGTGCCCGGAAGCATAAACATTGACTTCGCAGAGCTCCCAGTAGCCTTGGATAAGCTGGATCCAAACAAGAAATACATCTTTATATGCGACGAGGGCGGGCTCAGCCGTGAAGCGGCCTACACGTTGAGGAAGCTCGGCTACAAAGCCTGGAGCTTTAAAGGGGGCTACAGGGCGCTCTCCAGGAAGCTAGATGGGCTGTCTTCTTGAAAAGTACTCCTCTACTTTCTTCTTTATGTCTTCTGGGATCTCTCTTTCGAAGGGTATCTCCTCGGCGTTGAGGATTTCCTCGAGGAGGAGCAACGTAAAGTACCCGATCGTCTTAAAGGCGATTGGGTGTAGGTGCTCCGAGCTGTCTTTCACCGTGTGTATGTCCGCGCCCGAACCACTAGCCCTATAGAGGTTTACAGCTGGTATACCGTGTTTAACGAAGGACGAACCGTCGCTACTCATCACGTCTTCCGATATGCTCAGATTCACGCCTACACGTTTGGCCAGCGCCTCTACAAAGTACCTGAGGCTCTTTGCGCCACTTATGATTGCGGCTGACGAGCCAAAGATTCCTCCGTGCACGTCGAGGTTGACTACTGTCTTTATCTTTTTCTTCTCGTCGTCGCTAAGCGAGTTTACGTGGAAGAGTGAGCCGCGTAGTCCAAGCTCTTCTGCGCCGAAGAGTGCAAACCGGACGGTTCTCTTGGGCCTGGAGGCAGAGAGAGCCTTTGCAAGGGCCAAGACCATGGCGGTTCCGCCAGCGTTGTCGGTGGCGCCGGGGACCCCCTGTACACTGTCGTAGTGGGCCGTAACATATATGACCTCGTCTGGGTACTTGGATCCCTCTATTGTGGCAAAAATATTGTATGTCTCAGTGTCCCTATAGGTCTGTACAACTTTTAGTCTTGCCCTCTCGGCCGAGAGCAGTTCATATGCGTCTCTATACCTGACATAGACGCTGGGGAGAGAGCCCATTTTTTCCCTCCACTCGTATGGTATCGCTACCCGGCTGAGCTCCCTGTAGGGAGAACCCTCAACGATGACCAGCCCACTTGCTTTTCCTATTAGCTTTTTCCAGTACTCCCTGGAGGGCCTCTGCGACGCGAGGCCAATCCAGCCTGTAGCTTCTGGGAGAAGAATGTTGTCCGCGTTCTCGATGTATAATATGTCTCCCTCTACTCCCTCTATGGGCGTTTCACCGCTGAAGCCTAACACGCTGCACTCTATCTTCTTGTTATGGGGCTTGACTATCTCTAGCTCCGACTCTACAACGTCGTATGTCTTGACAGAAAATTTCTCGAGGGACGGGTTATAGCCGAGGCTTTCCAGTTCCCTCACTATGAGCTCCCTAGCCTGCCTCTCGCCCTCTGTACCCGTAAACCTGGGCTGTCTAGAAAGGGCCAGCGCTATGTTATATGCATATGTATAGTCGAATTTTTCCATAAAGAAAATTGGGCCAAAAACAAAGATATGTTTTTTGCAGAGTCATGCCCGGCTTTTCCAAGATCGAAAAACCTTTTTTGTTGCCCATGTGTAGGCTAAGCACAATGCAGGCTTTACGTGTAAGGGTTGCCGGGATTGTCCAAGGCGTGGGTTTCCGGCCCCACGTCTACAGGCTAGCTGTAAGACACGGCCTAAAGGGCTATGTCCTAAACCTGGGCGGGAGCGAGGTAGAGATATGGGTAGAGGGAGACCCTAAACAGATAGAAGACTTCCTATACGACCTGAAGAACAAGACGCCCCGCTCGGCAGAGATAGAAGAGATCCACATTCAAGCCGAAGCCCCAAAAGGCTACAAGGACTTCATCATACTCAAAAGCGGCACAACAATCACGAAGCTTTCAATGATCCCGCCAGACTTCGGAATATGTGAAGAATGCTTGAGAGAAGTCCTCGACCCGTCCTCCAGGTGGTACAGGTACCCATTCCATAGCTGTGCATGGTGTGGACCCAGATTCACAGTGATCGAGAAGATCCCCTACGACCGAGAAAACACCTCGATGAGAGACTTCCCACTCTGCGAAGAGTGCCAAAAAGAATACAGAGACCCCAACAATCTGCGTAGGTTCCACATACAGGGAATATCGTGCCCCAAGTGCGGCCCCAAGGTTTTCCTAGTCGACCCCACTGGAAAACAGCTAGAAGCCGAAGACCCGATACGTGAAGCGGCAAGGCTAATAAACGAGGGCTACATCGTAGCTGTAAAGGGGATAGGCGGCTTCCACCTGGCCTGCCTAGCCACAGAAGACAGCGTACTAGAGAAGCTACGCAGACACAAAAAGCGCCCGACAAAGCCCTTTGCATTGATGGCCCTAAGCCTAGAAGTCGCCGAGAAAATAGCGGAAGTAGACGACAGTGCACGAGAACTCCTGACAAGCCCAGCCAGGCCCATCGTGATACTCCCAAGAAAGCCCGGGGCGGTTTCCGAGCTTGTAGCCCCAAACCTAAAGACCGTCGGGGTCATGCTTCCCTACACTGCCCTACACTATCTCCTCCTCATGGATACAAGAGACAAGTTCCTAGTCATGACCAGCGGAAACGAGAGCGGAGAACCCATAATCAAGGACAACGACGAGGCGCTAAGAAAGCTCGGAAAGGTGGCAGACTATTTCCTGATGCATAACAGGAGGATAGTCAACAGGGCAGACGACAGCGTAGTCAGATTTACAGACGGCGAGCCAGTAATGATAAGGAGAAGCCGTGGATACGCGCCTCGCTGGATCATTCTTCCAAGAAGCATCAAGAGCCCCGCCATAGCTACTGGCGCATTCCTAATGAATACAGGCAGCGTAGCCGTAGAAAAATACGTTATCCCCACACAGCACATAGGAGACCTCGAAAACCTGGAGACCCTCGAGTTCCTGAGGGAAGCCTTGAGCTTCCTCATCAAGACATACGGCATAAAAGAGTGCGACGCCATAGTCGTGACAGACAAACACCCAGCCTACCCCTCGAGGCTCGTAGCCGAAGAAATAGCGTCAAAATGCTCCAACAACCTGGTCGAAGTCCAGCACCACGTGGCCCACGTCTCGGCGGTCATGCTTGAAACAGCCTCCACAGAGGAGTACGGCATCGCAATAGACGGCGTCGGGTACGGAGACGACGGCCAGATATGGGGAGGAGAAGTACTATACGTCGGCCAGGGATACGAAAGGCTCGGACACCTAGACTACCTACCAATGCCCGGAGGAGACATGGCTACAGTCTACCCAGCAAGGATACTCATTGGAACCCTAACACGGGCACTTGGAGAAGAAGAAGCACTAAAAATATTCCAGTCCAACGGGCTACAAAGATACCTCCCAGGAGGGCTAAGCGAGGCCCGGCTCGCCGCCAGGCAGACAAGCGGCTCGCCAATGTCAAGCAGTGCGGGTCGCTTCCTCGACGCAGTCTCAACAGCGCTAGGCGTATCCTGGAAAAGAAACTACGAGGGGGAGCCAGCAATAACACTAGAAGAATACAGCTATGGGGGAAACATCATATCAGACAGCCTCCTAGATGCCGAGGGAGACACAGTCAAGACATACGATTTCCTCCTGAAACTGCTACAAGGCGAGCTCAGACACAGCCCACGTGACCTGGCCTACACAGTCCAGTTCCTCCTCGGAAAACGACTAGCAGAAATTGCCCGCGAAAAAGGCGCCAAGAAAATACTCGTGTCCGGAGGCGCCGCAGTCAACACCCCAATAGTTAAGGGCATAAGAGCCATCTTTGGCAAGGAAAACACCATTCTCCCCAAAAAGCTGCCTCCCGGAGACAACTCCATATCCGCCGGACAAATCTACTACGCCTACCTTCAGGGCTACATCTAACCACACATAGAGCTTTGCATAGATGCGGCTCAGAAAGAATTAATGCACCTCTACGTTCCTCCACGTACCCGCTACCCGACAATAAGCCTACACCACACAAAGCTGTACATCCATAACGACCACACAAGCGTTTCGGAAAACCAGGAAAAACCCCTCGCTCCAAAATTAAAAATATACGAAAGTGAAAAACAGAGATTTCTCCATTGTGATACGGGTTGGGAGGAAATGGTTCCCCTGGAAATCTCTGTAGAAACGTTTTCCACGGGAAACTTTAACGCTTTACGGGAAGAAGCCTTTTTGTAAAATACACTCTTCCCTAGACCCTCTTCCCGTTCCATATCATTTACATGCAACAACGAGGAAAAATAAAACAAAATTAATGTACTTAACGAGAAACACTTACACAAAAACACTTTCACCCAACACCAAAACAAATAAATAACACCCCAACAAAATAAACCCCAAGGAAACAGTATCAAAAAAGAATGAATTGAAAGTGTCCTTGATTTGTTCCCTTATTTCGTGTTTTATTTGTATCAAAAAAGAATGAATTGAAAGGTCCTCGTACCAAACCGTGAGCTTCATTCGTCCACCACCCTGTATCAGAAACGAATGAATTGAAAGAGCTCAGGGATGTCGTGAACCTCACTGAGCTCGAAGTAGTGTATCAGAAACGAATGAATTGAAAGGGGGACCTTCTCGGTCGATAATACAGATACAGAGAGTCTAAGTATCAGAAACGAATGAATTGAAAGCTTTTAATCTGTCCAAGCAATGCTAAAATCTTTCGAGTTTTGTATCAGAAACGAATGAATTGAAAGGTCAACTTTGCTGGCGGCTGATATGTCTTTTTTGCTGTGCATGCATTTTTTCATGGTACTTTCGGGTTTTCCATTTTTTTCTCATGCAAAGATTTTTATTTCTGCGTAGGTATTTCTCGGGATGACGGTATATTCTCTGGAAGCATCGAACGGGATTGCTGCCCAGGTGGCTAGACATCTTGGAGATGAACTCGTGTTCTTGGAGAAGAAGACTTTTCCCGACGGCGAGGTCTATGTGAGGGTTCCCTCGAAGCCTAGGGGCGTAGCCATACTTGTCTCATCAATGTATCCTAGCCAAGAGAAAAGGTTCTTAGAGCTGTTATTCTCGGTGGAGGCCCTCTCTGCATACGCGGAGGGCAGTATAATTGCTGTTGTGCCGTATCTGGCATTCGCTAGGCAGGATAAGCGTTTCCTGGAAGGGGAGCCGATAAGTGTCAAGGCTGTCTTGAAGTCGCTGGAGGCTCTCGGGCTGTCCGGCCTTGTCACTGTCGACCTCCACCAGCCCCGTGTGCTAGGCGAATACCTCAGCGTCCCGTCTATAAACGTCTTGCCAGCCGAAGAGATTGCAGGCTACTTCAAGGGGAAAGTCTCTAATCCACTTGTCTTGGCCCCGGACATGGGCGCATTGGAGCGTGCAAAGAGTGTTGCAGAGCACCTGGGCGCGGAGTTCGACTACCTAGTGAAGGAGAGGGACAGAGTCACAGGCGAAGTGAAGATTTATCCGAAGAGCCTAGAGGTAGCTGGCAAGGACGTAATCATTGTTGACGACATTATAAGTACGGGTGGAACCATGGCCTTGGCCGCGAAAAACGTGCTGGGCTCGGGAGCAAAAAGCGTGAAGGCCGTCTGCACCCACGCGGTCATGGTTCAGGGGGCGCTCGACAAGCTGTACTACGCGGGCATAGAGGAAGTGGTAGCCACAGACACTGTTCCATCGCCCGTCTCGAAGGTCTCTGTCGCGCCTTCCGTGGCGAGGGGCCTCAAGGAACTGCTTGAACAGATGGTGTAGCACCTAAAATAACCTTTAAATTCAAGATAAAACATAGTTAGGTTGACTGTTTATGCCTTTAGACATTGTCCAGGCGCTAAGTGAGCTTGTAAAAATCCCCTCAGAGGTCTACTACGTAGAGAACAAGTTGGTCAGGAAGCATTACCGCGAGGCCGCGGACGCTGTTGCCCGCATAGCCGAGTCGAACGGTTTAAAGGTTGAGAGAATAGACCTGGAGGGAGGAGAAATACCAACACTGATAATTACCCTCCCTAATCCTCCAAAGAGCAAGCCCTCTGTAGCCTTTGTTTCCCACTACGACGTTGTGCCGGCAAAGGGGCCCTGGAAGATAGACGGCGAAGAGATCGACCCATACACGCCCATAGTCAGAGATGGAAAGCTGTACGGCCGGGGCGCGGCAGACGACAAGTCCGGCATCGTCGCGTCGATCGCTGGGCTTGTGGATCTAAAAGAGTCGGGCGCGGAGCTCGCATACAACCCCGTAGTCATCGTTACGGGCGACGAGGAGGTTGGAGGGACAGGTATCAGGAGGCTCCTCGAGAGTGGTGCTAGATGGGATCACGTGGTCATAGTGGATTCGGGCTCAGAGTACGTCTCTGTAGGCGCGTCCGGCGTCGTGGAGGGATGGATAAAGGTCAAAGGAAGGTCTGGACACGCGGGCTACCCGCACACAGCGAGCAACGCGGCCGAGAACCTGGTAAGGGTACTCGGAGACCTCATGGAGTTCAAGGCTGTCCGCGGCTCGAAGATTTCTAGGTTTCCGTCTCCTCCTGGAAGCCCAGTGCCGTATGTCTGGGGGAGGTTCACAATTAATATTGTGAAGCTTCCGCCCTCTGAGCCAGAGAAGCACAACCGTATACCGGGAGAGGCGTGGGCCGGCTTCGACATGAGGCTTTTGCCGGAGGAGGACCTGGAAGAGGCTATACGCGGGCTCCTCAGCACGATTTCCTCTATAGCCATGAAGCATGGAGTAACACTTGAGACAACGATCCTCGGGAAACAAAAAGGCTGGTACTCGAAAAACCAGGCCTTCGTGCAGAAAGTCGTCACTGCGGCCAGCAAGGCTAGAGGAGGCAATATCGGGATAGCGGCAGAGCTGGGCGGAAACGACGGCTCCTTCTTCGACGAGTACGGAATGGACGTGATTGCTTTTGGAACAATACGTGAAGGGACAAACATCCACAGTGAGGGCGAATTCGTGTATCTAGAAGACATAGAGTTCTTCCGAAAGTTCATGGTGGAATTCCTAAAGGCGTAGCCCAGATGCCCCTGAAGCTATACGTAAAATATGTCTCGGTCGTCAGGGACCAAGTAGGCAAGGACCAAGAAGTGATTGTCCTAGATAAAGAGAAGGCTACACTCAGAGAGCTTCTACAGCTCCTGTACGAGAAGTATCGCATGGAAGAATCCCCCGTCGAAGAGCTCCTGGTGCTCGTAAACGGTAAACGCCTAGACCCCGACGAGTACCTTCCAGACGAAAGCCAAATAATTATAGCGCCCCCAGTATCTGGTGGATAAAATGGCACAGAAAGGCTTCATTCGGGTGGGGTTCGTCGAAAAAATTGAGCCAGCCCAGCTACTCGGCGATTTTCTAGGTTCACTGGGCAGAGAGGCTGGAGCAGTAACGATATTTACAGGGCGCATCAAGGGCAATATGGAGGGTAAAAAGGTCAACAGCCTTGTATATGAAGCCGCCGAGCCATACTCCACTCAGAGCCTAGAAAAAATAGCCCGCGAGGAGCTCGAAAAGAACGGCCTCCTCGGGATAATGATTTACCACAAGAAGGGCGAAGCGTTCCCAGGCGAGCCCGTTCTCTTTATAGCTGTAGCCTCTGTGTCGAGAAAAGAAGCCGTGAATGGGCTATACACGGTGCTTGAACGGGTTAAGCATGAGGCATACGTCTGGAAGCTCGAAAAGAGGGAGGACGGCGACTACTGGATAATTGGGGACTCGAAAAGGGTTCCCAGGAAAGAAAGATAGCTAAATTTTGTTACTCCTTTTTCTTTACCTTTTCAATTACTCTTATCGACCTTATTTCTGTCTGCGGGTATTGGCCGCGCTCATCCTTTTCGAGGGCTTTAACCATGTCCCAAATCGTGAGAAGGGCCACGCTGACACCCGTAAGGGCCTCCATCTCTACGCCTGTCCTGGCAGTTGTCTTCACGTTCACAGTGACCTTTGCCTCTTCGTCAAGCAACTCCACGTCAACCTGTACAGATGTTATTGGAATAGGGTGACATAGGGGTATAATTTCCCACGTACGTTTAACGGCAAGAATAGCCGCGGTCTTAGCCACGGAGACAACGTCGCCCTTTGGGACCTCGCCCCCTCTAATCTTCTCGATTGTCTCCCTGCGTAGCTTTATAGCTCCAACAGCCGTAGCCTCACGGTAGACCTCCTCTTTCCCAGTTATATCGACCATTCTCACTTTCCCGGCTTCAGACATAGCTACTTACCCCTAGCCAGCGACAGGATATGCCCGCTTTCGGGCAATATAAGTTTCTCCAATGCAAGTTTCACTGCGTTCGGCGAGCCAGGCAAGAGGAACACGAGCTTGCCAGAAAAGATGCCGGCAACACTGTTTGTTAGGAAGGCTGGAGGCCCTATCTCGTTGTAGCTAAGATATCTAAAGACGTCCCCAAAACCAGTCAGGGTTTTCTCGAGGACTTGTCCAAGCGTCTGGATCGTTACATCGCTGGGCGCGGGCCCCGTCCCGCCACTAAACACAATCACGTCTATATCCTCCCTGACTGCAAGCTCCAGGAATGCTTCAAGCAAGAGCCGCGGGTTGTCGGGAATCAAAACGTATTCTACAAGCGTGTCGCCGTTTGCCTCTATGAGCTTTTTAGCTACTTCTATGGACTCGTCGGGTATGGTTTTTTCTCCAAGCTTTGCCTCGAAGCGCGACGTGCTGACCGTGACAAAAGCATACCTGAGGTTTTTCAGGGCCTTGGCTTTGTGCTCATGCATCCCAGAATGGGTATGGTGCGGCATCGATTATTCACCAGTCTTAACTATGCGGCAAGAACTTTTATATTGTACGATGGTCAAAATAACGCGTGGAAGAACGGAAAACACAGCAAGAGCCACAGAAGATTATCGGCGAAGGCCGGCTGTCAGGCGACAAAGTAATAGTTACAGACAGCGATGCCGTTTCGAAGCTTGCCGAGAAGGGCTACGGTTTCCAGACGACGTCCGGGCTAGAACTTTCACTTGTTGAAGCCGCATACCTCCTCCACAGGGGCCTACTCAAAGTGAAAAACGAGAAGGGGGAAGAAGTCCAGTTCAGCGAACTTGTAAAGCTAGCGGCCCAGGGCGACCCCGACTTCTGGCTGAAGCTGAACGTGTATGCAGACCTGAGGAATAGGTCATTTATAGTCCGGCAGGGGGTAAACCCACGCGAGTTTCTCCTCGACTGGAAAAAGAAGAACAAGGTGCACCGCTTACTCATAAGGATCGTAGTGGAGGGCACAAAGATGGGGTTCGAAGAGTTTGAAGACATGTTTAGAAGGGCCCTAGAAAGCGACAGGGAGCTCGTCGTGGCAGTAGTAGATAAAGAGGGCGTCGTAACCTATTATACTGTTGAGGGTGGAAGCTATGAGCAAGTCTCCAAAGGAACTGAAGATAGTTTCGAGGTACCTTCTGAGTAAGAAGGACAGGAAGAAGCTAGAGGAAGAAGCAGAGAAGGAGCTTGGAAAAGACTACGTCGCTAAGATACAGGAAGCAGAACGCGTAGAAATAGCCATAGTCAAACATCCAGAGCTCAGCGAGCTCTACTTTCTAGACAACACCCTGGCATTTGTCAGGGTAACAGGGGACGGATTCATACCCTCTCTATACTATATCTACAAGGCTAATCTATCCCCAAGCTACCCCTCCGTATACGTTGATGCCGGCGCCGTGCCAAAAATCCTAAACGGTGCAGACGTAATGGTTCCAGGAATAAAAAAGATAGAGGGAGAATTCGGGCCCAACACAAGGGTCCTCGTAAAGGAACTAGACAAGGCCAGGACAATAGCTATAGGCTTATCCCTGATGAGTTCACAAGAAATCAAGACCAGCCAAAAAGGAAAAGCCATAAAAACGCTCCACTATCTAGGAGACGAGGTCTGGAACCTCTCAACAAAGTAGCCCCTATACGAGGCGTATACTCTCGGCGTTCTGCGGGGCCCTCACTTCGAAGCTTAGGCCAGACTTCTTCTTGAACCACTCGCTGCCAAGGTAACGCATAAACTCGTCTATCTTGCTTGTCTCGCCATGGTTGAGGATAACCGTTTTAGGTGTAGGCTCCATTCTACGTATAAAAGCCTCTAGCTGCCTCCTGTCGCTGTGCCCAGAAAAGCCCTCAACCCTGTATACCTGCATTTTTAGATCCTTTGTTATGGCTTTCCCAGAGGGGTCTGAGAACGTTATCTTCCTGAGGCCTCCAAGAATCTTTCGGCCAAGCGTGCCCTCAACCTGGTAGCTTACGAAGACAAGACTACTGTTCTCGTCGTCTGCAAGCATCCTTAGATAGTCCAACACGGGGCCGCCCGTAAGCATGCCGGATGTAGCGAGAATTATTGCCGGCCTCTTTTCTATCACGTCTTCGCGGGCCTCGCCACGTATAACGTGGATATTCTCAGAAGTGAACGGGTTTTCATCGTTATAGATCATGCCCCTGATTGTTGCCGAGAGGTATTCTGGGAAAGTCATGTGTACAGCTGAAACCTCGTCAATCATGCCCTCGATAAATATGGGTAGCTGTGGTATGGCCTGCTTCTTCATCAGGTCAAGCAAGGCCAGCAGAACCTCCTGGGCCCTGCCCACTGCGAGGACAGGTATAAGTACTATGCCGTTTCGCTGTGCAGTCTCCAGGACTATTTTCCCGAGCTCCAGCTTCGCGTCATCCTCGCTTGGCAAAACATCTGTCTTGGAGCCGTAGGTGCTCTCAATAATCAAGACCTCTGCCCTCGGGAACTTGTTGTATGCAGGGTCGAGAAGCATTGTCCTCGCATACTTCACGTCGCCAGTATATACTATATTTATCAGGCCGTCGCCTATATGTAGATGGATCATAGCTGATCCCAAGATGTGTCCAGCCCTGTAAAACGTCAGCCTAATCTCCGGTGCAATGTCGGTAACTTCTCCATATGTCATCGTGTACGTGTTGAGAATAAACGAGTTCACGTCACGCATAGAGTATAGCGGGTCTTTGCCTTCACGTTCAGACACCTTTACGTAGTCCTCCAAGAGGAGCTTCGCCAAGTGGAGGGTTGGCTCGGTCATGTATACGGGCCCCTTGTAGCCGTGCTTGAACAACACGGGCAGGGCGCCTATATGGTCGAGGTGCGCATGGGTAATAACGACCGCGTCCAGGTCGTCCACGTCGAACTCTGGCAAATCGAACAATGGTAGCTCGTCACCATTGCCCGTAGGCTTTAACCCAGCGTCCATGAGGATGTTTGCCTCCGGCGTCTGTACCAGGATGGCGCTCCTGCCGACCTCCCTTGCCGCGCCGAGCGAGACTATCCTGACCATCTGTGTCGGGAAAATAGGCTTCCTATAGACCTTGTAGCCAAGCTTCTTCAGGAAATCTATTCTCTCTTGCTTCGACGCCCTGTACAGGTCCCTGATCTCCTTCACGGTTCTCGAGTGGACCGGGGGCCTCCTCAATACACGTGGGGTCCAAAGCGTCTCGAAGAATATGGCGTTTAGTGCGTCCTGTGTAACTTTCTCCGGAAAGAGTACCTCTATTTCGACCTCGCCTGTGATATCGTTGAAGTAGACGTTTTTTAGCCCGGCCTCTGCTGGTATGAGCTTCTCGATTACTTCCTCTGTCTCTTTTTCGCTTTTTCTCTTTTCTGGGTCGCCCCGAATAATGACCCTCTTCTTAATTGTCTTGGCAATCTTCTTTACAAGCTCGCCGTCGTTTTCCAAGAACACTTGTGGGCGCCTCGTGTATATGGCTACCTTTGGCCCCTCAAAGTCTACCTTTGTTATCTCTGTATCCCTGGGCACCGTGCTGAATATTGCCTCACGGATTTCCCTGGCAACTGCAACTATTGATTCCAAGAATTTCACCTGGAAAAGGCTCTTAGCCAAATTGCTAGTGAAAAATCAAATATATAAACCCTAGCCTAGCGCCTTATCAGCTTTACTCCCTCCCTTGTAACTGTAGCCACGTCTACGCCCTCGCCGCTCCCGGGATCCCTTGCCAGGGCAACATTAACCGCCTTGACAGCGAGGTTAACGGCTTCCTCGAGCGTCATGTCTTCCCTGTATTCGTGCTCCAGCATCGAGACAGCGTAGGGAGACCCCGAGCCTGTAGCGGTGTATTTCTCCTGCGTAACCGTGCCGAGCCAGTCCACCGAGTAGAGGGATGGCCCGTCGCCGTCCAGCCCGCCTATAAGCATCTGGACGAGCAGTATTGGTCTATAATTGAATAGGATAAGCGACGTCAAGGTGGCTAGGCTCTTGACAGGTATAGGTGTCCCAACAGTCGTCTTGTAGTATCCAGCCTCAACCTTGAGCCTATCGATAAGCATTTGTGCGTCTCCAACAGTCCCAGCTATAGTCGCCGCTACATGTGAATCTATCTCGACTATTTTCCATACCTGCTTGTTGGCAATATAGCTCCCAGCCGTTGCCCTCCTATCAGCAGCAAGAACCACAAAGTCCTTACCCACTATTCCGACAGTAGTTGTGCCCTTCAGGAAGTTCTTTTCAATAGCCATACCTAACCCTAACCATCATGAACGCGATACATATAAATTAATATCTCTGCGGAGCTCCGGCTACACGTTCCCATCTGCTACAGGTTTAAATAGAGGACAATAATTTTTCCCCCATATGAGTGATGATGAATTTGCAGAAGCCATTAAAAAACAGCCACTAGTCAATATAGGTACCGCGGGACACGTCGACCATGGCAAGACAACGCTGGTCCAGGCGCTTACGGGTATATGGGCCTCGAGGCACAGCGAAGAGATAAAGAGAGGCATAACCCTAAAGATTGGCTACGCTGATGCCGAGATATACAGGTGCCCAAAGTGTCCCCCGCCGCAGGCCTACTATACTAGTGCCACGATGCCTAAGGACGGGAAGTGCAAGTATTGTGGAACTCCCCTAGAATTCGTTAGGAAAGTCTCGTTCGTCGACGTGCCGGGACACGAAATGCTCATGTCAATCATGCTTGCAGGCACAGCCCTCATGGATGGCGCACTCCTGGTCATCGACGCTACTAAGGAGTGTCCCCAGCCCCAGACCCGGGAACACTTGACGGCTCTCTCAATAATCGGCGTGAAAAACATAGTTATCGTCCAAAACAAGATAGACGTTGTCTCGAAGGAGCGTGCAAAGGAAAACTACGAAGAAATAAAGAGGTTTGTCGAGGGAACAGTAGCAGAAAATGCTCCAATTATACCTGTGTCAGCTCTACACAAGGTCAACATAGACGCGCTGATATGGGCCCTCGAGAAGTACATTCCTACCCCCAAGAGAGACACATCCAAGCCCCCCAGAATGTACGTGATAAGGTCATTTGACGTCAACAAGCCTGGCACCAGCGTCAAGGACATGGTTGGGGGAGTTCTGGGTGGAACAGTTGTCCAGGGCAAGTTCGAGCTTGGACACGAGATAGAGATAAGGCCTGGAATCAAGCTAAAGAAGGACGGCCAAGAGGTCTACGAGCCAGTCTACACCACTATAACCTCGCTAAAGACGGGGAACCAGCCGCTTGAAAAAGCCTACCCAGGAGGCCTAATAGCAGTGGGAACAACACTTGACCCAAGCCTCACAAAGGCAGACGCGCTGATTGGGAACGTTGTAGGCTACCCGGGCACTCTGCCACCGGCTCTCTACGACGTAGAGATAGATACATATCTTTTAGAGAGAGTCGTGGGAATTGATCAGCCCCTCAAGGTCGAACCAATCAAGGCGGGCGAAATACTGCTGATAAACATCGGCACCTCCCTGTCCATCGGGCAAGCGACAAGCACCAGAGACAACGTGGTACACTTGAAGCTCCGCATCCCAGTAGTGGCGGAAAAGGGCGACAGGGTCGCCATCTCTAGGCAGATCGCCGGCAAATGGAGGCTTATAGGCTACGGCTACGTAAAGTAATTCCCCCTTTCCATGTAGAAGCAGGAGCGTCGATGGGAAATGGGGAGAAAAACAATATCAATGGTAACCGAGTCCTTCGCGTCGAAGGGGTCAATTTTCCAGCCGATGCTTTCCAGCAAGTGCATTGGCTGTGAAAACTTCTCTGTATGCATAGGCGCGCTCAGGCCACTAGTCAGCTATAGGGTGGTCTCTACCCGGAACCACTACAACGTGTGCCCGGCGCTGGCGGAGAGAATGCAAGTAGTCGAGGTAGAAGAGTTGCCCTTCCAGGTGATTCTAGAAGCCCAGGTAGCGATACCGGGTGCATCTGTCCGATACACTAGGCCATCTTGTGGCGAGGACATAAAAAAGCAGTACCCCCTAGAGTGCAACCCGGTCTACCTAGAAGAAGGCGAAAAAATAAACGTTATAAAGCGTGTCGCAAAAGTCGGAGAAAACCTTTACCTATGCGAAGTGGAGGCTACTGCTCCTCCTTCGCCTCGGCTCTGGATTCTTGCGAAGCACTTTCTTGCCCAGCGGAAGACTCCTTAGACTCCTCCTTCGCTGCTTCTCCTTTCTTTTCTTCCTCCTTCTTTGGCCTCTCGATGGGCACCTTGGCTACGAATTCTACATTGTTGATATTTTCGAAGTGCCTCTGGACATCCCTCACAAAGCCGCTGAGTAGCGTGAAAGCGTTTTCAATGAGGAATATCGAGGTTGGCACCTCTATTTTTACTGTGTCTCCGGCTATCTCTGTCTTTATGTTTTCTTTGGGGATGTTCCTGAACCACCTGTGGAACAGTTCCCTAATTTTTTCTGCATCGTCCTTGAGGATCTTTTCGAGAGTCAACTCTACCTTGACCTTTTTGCCTGCAAATGGATGGTTAAAGTCTATTGTAACTCTGCCCGCGCCTATCCTTATGACGCGGCCCCTCCTTCCCTCGATCTCTACTTCTTCGCCGACCCTTGGTATGACCCCCCTGCTTGAAAGCTCCCTCGCTGGGAGAATCACGATGTTTTTAGGGTCTCTCTCGCCGAAGGCCTGGGAAGGCTCGAGGACGAACTCTCTCTTTTCATTCTCATTCATCTCTACAAGTACGTCCTCGATGGGTTTTATGACGAAGCCCTCCCCAATAATGACTAGTTCAGGCTCGAAGACTACGTTCTCGGTCTTGAGCCCAGCCTTCTCGGCAACCTCCTTGTAGGTGGTGTCAATAACTTTTTCCTGCGTGTCGTCGAGCACCGTGAGCGTGTAGTTGATCAGTACGAATTCTCCCTTCTGCAGTCCCATACTTTTATCGCCGCAGTGTCGAAGAATTCATCTAAATATTAATTTTACCTTTTCCAAGCCTCCATGAAAAGCAAATTTATAAGCACAGTTTCATCTTTGATTTTAGGTTTCTGGTGACTAATTTGAGTGATGGAGAAAAACCCCAAGAAATAGAGCTGAAGGTCTTGGAGGTCAGGCAACACGAGGCTGGAAGAGGCAGAGTAAGAATAGACGAAGACGCAATGGAGGCACTCGGCATCAGCGCGGGCGACGTCGTAGAGATAGAGGGCAAGAGAAAGACCGTGGCAGTGGCGTGGCCGGGCTACGCCGAGGACAAGGGGAAAGGAGTCATAAGGATGGATGGCTGGACACGTAAAAACGCCGGGGTAAGCATCGGCGACAAGGTGAAGGTGCGCAGGGCCGAAGTAAAGCCAGCAACGTTTGTCAGGCTGGCCCCAGTCTCAATGACGCTAGCGGTGGACGAGAACTTCATTGCATATGTCAAGAAACGCCTGCTCGACAGGCCGATAATAGAGGGAGACGTTATACAGATACCCGTACTTGGGCAAGTGATACACTTCACTGTCACAAACATAAAGCCAAAGGGAGTAGTAGTCGTAACCGACAAGACACAGCTAAAGATACTTGAAAGACCAGTAGACACAGGCAAAATACCAAGGGTCACCTACGACGACATCGGAGACCTAGAGGAGGCCAAGCAGAAGATACGTGAAATGGTCGAGCTGCCCCTCAGACACCCCGAGCTCTTCAAGCGCCTAGGCATCGACCCGCCGAAGGGCATCCTGCTCTACGGCCCCCCAGGCACAGGCAAGACCCTGCTGGCAAAGGCCGTCGCAAACGAGACAGACGCATACTTCATAGCAATCAACGGCCCAGAAATAATGAGCAAGTTTTATGGCGAAAGCGAGCAGAGGCTAAGAGAAATCTTTGAAGAGGCAAAAGAGCACGCCCCGGCAATAATATTCATAGACGAGATCGACGCCATAGCCCCAAAGAGGGAGGAAGTAACAGGAGAAGTAGAAAAGAGAGTAGTAGCACAGCTACTAGCACTAATGGACGGACTCGAGGCACGCGGAGACGTGATAGTCATAGGCGCAACAAACAGGCCCAACGCTGTTGACCCAGCCCTCAGGAGGCCTGGCAGGTTCGACAGGGAAATAGAGATAGGCATACCAGACAAGCGTGGACGCCTAGAGATACTCAAGGTACACACCAGGAGCATGCCGCTAGCAAAGGACGTCGACCTCGAGAAGCTAGCAGAGATAACACACGGGTACGTAGGCGCAGACATAGCCGCCCTCTGCAGAGAAGCCGCAATGAAGGCCCTGAGAAGGGTTCTCCCAAAGATAGACCTAGAACGCGAAGAAATCCCAGTAGAAGTCCTAGAGACAATCGAAGTCACAATGGAGGACTTCATGAATGCATACAGAGAAATAACTCCAAGCGCCCTCAGGGAAATCGAGGTAGAAGTCCCAACTGTACGCTGGACCGACATAGGTGGACTAGAAGAAGTAAAACAGCAACTCCGCGAGGCAGTAGAATGGCCACTGAAATATCCAGACTCGTTTAGGCGCCTAGGCATCGACCCGCCCAAGGGCATCCTGCTATATGGTCCGCCAGGCACTGGCAAGACCCTGTTGGCAAAGGCCGTAGCCACCGAGAGCGAGGCAAACTTTGTAAGCATAAAGGGTCCAGAAGTCTTCAGCAAGTGGGTAGGAGAAAGCGAGAGGGCAGTAAGGGAGCTCTTCAGGAAGGCCAGACAGGTCGCCCCAAGCATAATCTTCATCGACGAGATAGACGCCCTCGCGCCGATGAGGGGACTCGTCTCGACAGACTCGGGCGTAACAGAGCGCGTAGTAAGCCAGCTCCTCACAGAGATAGACGGCCTAGAAAGGCTTGAGGGCGTGGTCGTGATTGCCGCCACTAACAGGCCAGACATTATTGACCCGGCTTTGCTGAGGCCTGGAAGGTTTGACCGCTTGATATATGTCCCGCCGCCAGACGAGAAGGCCAGGCTAGAGATACTCAAGGTACACACGAGGAACATGCCGCTCGCAGAAGACGTAGACCTCCTAGAAATAGCCAAAAAGACAGAAGGCTACACAGGGGCAGACATAGAGGTGCTCGTGAGGGAGGCTGGTCTCCTAGCTCTACGAGAAAACATAAACATTGACAAGGTCTATGCCAGGCACTTCGAAGAGGCACTAAAGAAGGTCAAGCCGTCCCTCACACAGGACATTATAAAGTTCTACGAGGCCTGGAACGAGAGGGCCAGGAAAGTCTCCAAGCAACAGCTAACCGTAACAGGATTCTACGTGTGAAGAAAATGAACAACGAAGCCGTCCTATTCGTTCTCTCCGAGCTTAAACGGAACAACGGGACACTAAACGACAAAGACCTCTACGAAAACGTAAACAAGGCCCTAAAATACGTCGGGCAAGAAATCTCGCCCAAAGAGTTCAACAAGCTACTCCTCATACTCGAGACACGCGGCTATATAAGGGTCGAAGGCTCCAGGAAAAACATGAGGATAATCAAGCTACTAAAGAAAGAGGCGAACACAAGTGGGAGTTAAAATAAAGGAGCTAGTAGAGCCCGTAGCAAAGGAGGTAGACCTAGAATTCTTCGCCAAAAAGGTCATAGCCATAGACGCCTACAACATCCTCTACCAGTTCCTCGCAACAATAAGGCAGAAAGACGGCACACCCCTAATGGACGCACAGGGCAACATAACCAGCCACCTCAACGGCCTATTCTACAGGACAATAAACTTCGTAGAGGTAGGCATAAAGCCCGTCTACGTCTTCGACGGCAAGCCCCCAGAACTCAAACAGAAGGAGCTGGAGAGAAGGCTACAGGTAAAAGTCCAGGCAGAACAAAAATACAAGGAGGCAATCGAGAGAGGAGACCTCGAGGAAGCCAGAGTCTATGCACAGCAGACCAGCAGGCTCTCCACGTCCATGGTCGAAGACGCCAAGCTACTCCTACAGTACATGGGCATACCATACATAAACGCCCCAAGCGAGGGAGAAGCCCAGGCCGCACACCTAGCAAAAAAGGGAGACGCCTGGGCCACGGGCAGCCAGGACTTCGACTCCCTGTTGTTCGGAAGCCCCAGACTAGTCAGAAACCTCGGCGTCACCGGCAAGAGGAAGCTGCCCAGGAAAGACGTCTACGTAGAAGTAAAGCCAGAAATAATAGAGCTGGAACAGCTCCTAAAAACACACGGCATAACACATGAACAGCTAATAGTCATAGGCATACTCGTAGGCACAGACTACGCCCCAGAAGGCGCAAAAGACATAGGCGTAAAAAAGGCACTAAAACTAGTCAAAGAGCTCAGGGACCCCGACAAAATCTTCAAAACAGTCGAGTGGCAAAGCGACGTCCCGCCCCAAGAAATACTAAAGCTCTTCCAAAACCCACCAGTCACAGACAACTACACCCTCACGTGGAGACAGCCAGACAAAGAAAAAATCATAAGCCTACTAGTAGACAAGCACCAGTTCTCCCTAGACAGGGTAACAAACGCCCTAGACAGGCTAGAAAAAGCATACAACACACACTTCCGCCAACAATCACTGGAAACATGGTTCGGCTTCTAGACGGCACACCCATAGAGATAATCAACGCCAAGGGACACCCAAACATACGCGCAACCCACAAAACCACAATGGAGATAACCAGAGACCCAGAACTCACACCACGCGGAGACTGCATCATCGGAGTAAAAGCAGACAAAGCCGCAAAAGACCTCTCACCACAAACCCTAAACCTAATCAAGACCCCAGCCCCAATACTAATCATAATCTACCTACCACAACACGACACATACGACCACTTCTACGCCCACGGAAACCCAAACCTAAACCCCACACACCCAGCCTCCATAGTAATAAGAAAAAGCACCTACATCGACCCACGCACAATCGCGACACAGTCCCAAAAAGCCGCAAACGACCTACCACAACACATCAAAAACCACCTAAAAAACCCAGACACCCACATACAACTCATAATCACACACCCAAACCAAACACCACAACAAGTAATACAGCTAATCAAGAGCCAGTCATATTAAGTGAAAGAAAAATCCTAAACTATGAGGAAGCCTTTTTCTAACTTTGAACAAGAAAAGAACAAAAAGCTGTAATTCATCGCAATTTAGATTTTTTATCTAACAAAGCGATAAAGCTTAATATTTGATAATACAAACTTCTTAATAGAGGGACATGCGTCTGCTCCAGGGCATTTTAAGTTTAGATTCCATAGGAAAGCTCCGAGAAATAGTTGAAACATCCAAGAATGAACGTGAATTCTGCGAGCTCCTGGCAAATCATTTAGGAGCAAGAGCCCACACAGTAATCAACGGTGTAGAAGCAGATTTGTCGATAGACACAGAAGCCTGCGAAGTAAAGCTGTATCCTTCAAGGTTCTACAGTGGCTTTGGCCAAGCGCTAGCACTTGTACACATAGCAGGATTCAAAGATGTATGTGTCTTCCACGTAGTAAAGACAATTAGTGAAGAATACATGGAAAATTTAAGGAAGCTTTGCACTGCAACCAATCTCAAGGCATGCGTATATTCAGAGGTGAGCGGTTTACATGTCATCAACATGTAAGGTTGTATCTTTTGTATCTGCGTCTGGCGGCGTTGGAAAAACAACACTAGCAATATTCCTGGCAAAGTGGCTCGTCGAGAAGAGACTTGTCTCGCCACTAAAACTGCTAATACTAGACCTAGATCCCACAGCTGGGCTAAGCCTTTCTTTGATGGACGAAGATAAATATGACGACAGTCTTACAAAAGGGTCCACCCTGGTTAACCTTTACAGAGATTACAACAAAGGCTTGATTACGAGAAAAATTAGTGACTACGTCACGCCGGTAAAACATGGAGGTGTAGAGCTTAACATTCTACCTCCAGGAGAAGACTTAGAACAAATTGTGGAGGAACTCTGGAATACCGGGCGTCCAGGCCCCGAGTTTCGAGAACTCCTAGAGAAAAGCGGAGCATATAACTTGTACGACTTTATAATTATTGATAGTGCCCCATTCTTCGATGTACGCTACACGGTTTTAAGCATATATGCTGCTACACGATACGTAGTCGTCCTAAGACCATCCATAGTAGATTCCAGGAGAACAGCCAGAATGCTGAGAAGACTCATGAAATACGCAAAAGATTTTGGGCTGTCGACCCCAGACTATATGGCAAGGTTTCTCGGAGTCATTAATCTAGCTAAGTCAGGAACAATAGAAGCAGATGCACTTTTAAACCTAAACTTCGTAGGCGTAAAACCAGCCAGAGGCTATAACCCACTCAAACATCCCAGTGATGAGAGACGCAAAAACCTAGAAAAATCAATTGAAGGACTTAGAAAGGTTATCAATTTCTCTAACTACGTACTACCCCTAAACGCAGACATATCAAGGCTCGAATTCAAAGAGATAATCAAAGGCGGAAAAAGCGATGACGATCTAAAGAACACAACAGAAAACCTCTTAAAAGACATATGGTCACACGCCACATGCCAAAAAAGCATAACATAAACCCAACGAGAACTCCATGAAGCCGACAACTAGAAGAGACGATCCCTTAAGCCTAAAACACACAGCCTATTACAAGCTTGACCGCTGTATCCCCTGCCATCCTTAACACGATGCAAAATAACGTAACGCCTCCCTTATCATCTCCTCATTCAGGCTGGGATAATAGTCCCTAACAATCTCCTCTATAGACACGCCGGCCCCAAGAAGCTCAACAACATCACTAACCAGAACCCTGGTTCCCTTAAACACAGGCTTACCATGACAAACCTCGTCATCAATAACAATATACCTACCAATCTCCAGCCTCATAACCCTAAAATAAACACACGGGGGTTTAAAATCTAAACGAAAAAGCGGACAAAAATTGCCCATAAATGGTGATTATTAGGAGAAAAACTAAAACATGTTTCATGACTAACTAAAAAGCCACTATTGGTGTTCTTCCTTTCTTTGGCGTGAAGAAAAACAGCATGCAGGGTGACTTACAAATTTATTTATTCTTGTTTTTAAGAGAATATACATTAGATGCCAAAATGACGCAGTCTAACGAAACAGATTCATATAAAGAGGTGATTCTTCAAGAATTGCTTAAACGAACTTCGCTACCGCTACTCGGCGAAGACATAAAAGTCGCTGTAAAAATGCTGAAGGCTTCTCTAATAGGAAACAAAATTTCCTTCAGCAAAGATACAATTTTAGAGGTGGCAAAACAATTAGGCTTAACACCAAGCCTTAGCGAGATTAAATCACCTAGGCCCAATCTGCCAACTACTTATAGGGCCTATTTCACGATTAGAGATAAGTCGGTAACTATAGCAATTGAACAAACAGACATTCCCCTTGTACATAAATTCAATTCTCTAGAAATTCGATGCAAAAGTGCCGGAACTATCAATTCATACTTTTTGGATTTCTATGACTTCATTAGTAATTTGATTGCGAAAGGTATATTTGTCTTTGATAGAGACAATCCAAAAGAAGTCCTAGTAAAAGATCCAGAAAGATTTAGAAAAATCCTGGATGACCTAGAAAACGAGTTTTCAGACAAATTAATAATACCCGAGAAAAATATTTTTCTTTCGATACTTCTTTCCTACCAGCGTATAGTAAACTATTACTTCCTAAAAAAAGGCGACACACTTATACGGCTTGAGAGAATTGGCAAAACACTAAAATATGTTGACAAAAGAGTTGTAATAGTACCACAAGACATCGTTAGAGACAGTGAACTAATCCTCGAAGTGTTCATTTCTGCAACAGAAGAATCTGGTGCTTTGTGGGCCGGAATAACCCCAAGATGGTACAGTATACACATATTTCTAAACCCATGCGAATCAATATGGAGTTCCATGGCAAGCTACGAAGAGATTAAAAAGTACCAGATAAGCTTTGAAGATAAGATTACACTAGACAACGAACTTGAAAAATTACTTCTAAGGACTGTAAAAGGCATAGACAAAGAGTTTTTGTTAAAAAGCGGCTTATTCAGATTATCAAGCACAAAGCCAAATAACAAACAAGGAACGAATCTTCATCAAGAAGTTCAAGAACTCCTTGCTAATTTGGGCAGAGAACTAGAACTTCAAAGCATCATCGAATACAATCTTGGGAACACCAGAATAGATGTTGCCTGGCTAGACAAGGGCCTTCTAAAATTCGCCTTCGAAATAGTAATAGAGGGAAGCATCCTAGAAGCACTCTACAGACTCCAAAACGTGAATGCTGAGAAAAAGATACTTATAGTTAAAGATGATCGACTAAAAGAAGCAGAAGGAAAAGCCCACAACGAAATAAAAATCATACCCCTCTCATACCTCTACAACCGTAGCAAAATAGACCTAATTAGACACCTGCTACTCTAATAAGAACAGGAATACTGCTACATCCTCCCCAAGACCATATCTCACAGACTGCCACATGTTTCCTATAAGAAAATGCCCAAACACATCCAGTGCAAACTCATCATCAAAAGCCAGCAGAAAAACTATGCACATGCAAAGAAAAATTTATTACCAGACAACCCCTACTAAAAAACGACCTTAGGGCCCGTGGCTCAGCCTGGTGGAGCATCCGGCTGATAACCGGGGGGTCCCGGGTTCGAATCCCGGCGGGCCCACCACCCACCTCCTTCTCACACTCCTAGCCCCACACAGCAAAACATTTTTAAGCAGTCCCCAGAATAAATAACCGCAAACAACAACTATTCGTAGCCCCGGTCGTCTAGTGGCCCAGGAAGGCTAACCCTGGAATGGCGGCCTGTCGAGCCGCAGAACCCGGGTTCGAATCCCGGCCGGGGCGCCACGCCCCTCTTTTAGCTCATCGCTGGAAATAAATTCCTGCTACCGTTTAGGTTGTGGATATGTGGAAAAATTTGAATATAACAATGTTATTTCTAAGCATAACAATGTTATGCATATTATTTTGAACAGAGAAAAACAAAAATAACAAAGTTATTATTAAGAATAATTTCGTTATTAATTCTTGCCTTGAAGGTTTGCAAGGTAGCTCTCCAAGGAGAATCCTCTTCCAACCAAGGCACCGAGGCTCATACTGCTAGCACCAGAATATTTGGGCAAAGCCCGACTCTTCACGATGAAATTTTGTGGCTTGCCTTGCCGATAGGACTTAAAATGGCGATCAGTTTTATTTTAGGGGCAACCATGGAGTTGCAAGCCGTCCTGTGGAAAGAAGAAGACATGTACATAATCAAGGAGGTCACTACAGGCGTAACGACACAAGGGAGAACAATCGAGGAGGCCATCCAAAACCTGAAAGAGGCGCTTGAACTTTACCTAGAAGAGTTCCCAGAGATTGTGGAAAAATCGAGATAGGGTTCAAAGCTTTCTTTGATAAAGAGAAGTCTGTTATAGGTACCTTACTAGTACTAAATGGTACTATGTTTCTAACTTCTATTAGTACTTAAATGGTACTGTATCGGTACCAATATTGTGTTGTTACAAGAGTAAAAGAAAAAGTGGTACTGGCACGTAGGATATGTGTCTCTCTGGGTCGGAGTCTAAAATGTCTCTGGTGAGTACTATGGTGTTTGGGGATATTGTTTTCCTATTCAGGTATTTGCGATATTTGCATTCTATTTGGAAACGGTATAATTGTTCTTTTTTCTGATGCATGAGATGAAGTCAATTTCTTTGGACTCTGATGTGGGTGTTTTTCCATACATTAGTACTCTGTCGTAGTTTATTGTTCCTGGCAAGTGTTCAAAGAGTTGCTGTGCTAGCAAGAGGTGGGAAGCCACCACGCTTTCTACGAAGAGCCCCTTGAATTTTTCATCTTTTAAGAGTGTTCTCGACTTTTCCAGCGGATCGGGTATGTTGTTTAGGTATGCATATAGCGAGTAGAAAAGGAATGGGTCGAGTATGTATAGTTTAGGGTTTTCATTGTAGTTTGGCTGACACTGTGTGTCTTTCCTTTCACTATATGAGAAGAAAAATGCCCATGTCGATTTTAGATATTGTAAGTATTGGTCCCTGATTTGCTTTTCCTTTAAATTTCTTTCTATTTCTGTAAGGTCGGATACGTTAAAAGGTCCGGATAGCTTTTTAGGATTCACAAGCTCAGTTAGAATCTTTCGAAGAAGCTGTGGATCTAACCCTGCCTTTTTTGAATCATTGATAAGCAGTTCGGCTATTTCGTAATAGAAGTTTTCCGTGATCTTTTTATTCTCATAAAACTCTTTGACTGCTTTTGGATAACCGCCATGGATTAAATAAGCCTCAAACATCTCTTCAAGCGATGCACCAAATCCGTTGTAGAGATCCCATAAATTTTCATTGATTTTTCCTTCTTTCAAATCAACAAGAATATTGAATCTTATACCTGCTTTTCTTTTTCTACCACTGCTTAGGTACGAATCCAACTCGCTACTTAACCCCTCTGCTACTTCTGAGAAACGTAAAGGAGTAAAAAGCAAGTTTCCTCCCAAGTTAAATGCCGTTGCTAGTTCGCCTCGTCTACTGCTACTAAGCTTTTCGGCTGCCTGTGCCAGATCCATTGAGTGGCTTCCAGTAGCTATTATTATTAGTCTTCCTTGAGAAAGTAATCCTTGATCTGAGATGTTTTTTAGAACCAGTGACCAATTTTCATACATGGAGACTTCGTCTAAGAAAATGTACTTATCTCCCTCGGTCTTAGCCAGCGTTTCTAATATTTCAAGAAGGCTAGTATTCCCAAGTCTCTGGTAGTCAAGTGAGATATAGTAGATGCTTTGAGGATCGATTCTTAGCTCATTGATTAAAGAATATATAAGTAATTTTATCACTGTAGTTTTACCCGCGCGCCTAGGACCTCTAATCGTTACTATCCCGTATTTGTTTCGGTTCCTCTTTAATGTATCCCTGATATAACGGTACATCCGGCTGATGACTTTGTAGGGTTCACGTTTATACTCCAAGAACTCTTTATCTTTTTCGTACCAAAGGCCATCTACCCACCACGGGTTATACAGTCTAAGTTTTTGTCGAAGCCTCTCTACGGATGTACCGCTCAAGGTACTCCACCCGCTTCTGCAGCTTGATGAGGTCGAGGCCTATCCTCCCGAGCTCCTTCCTCATTTGGTCCTGCCTCTGGAGCAAGTACTCCAAGTTCTCCTCTATGCCTCCCTCAATCTCTCCGAGGTGTTTAAGCACGAGCCTCTTAACGTAACCAGGCACAGTTAGCCCCTGCTCCTGGGCCAGCTTTTTGAGCTCCTCGTAGTGCTCCTCGTCAATATAGAACTTTACCTGCCTCAAGCCGCCTCGGTACTATAACGGTACCAAGAGGTACTTAAAATTAGTGTTTATGGTTGCTAGAAATGAATCTTTCTGAACTGTATAGTACCTATAAGGGTACCAAAAAGTACCAGAGAACCAACGTCTAGGCCAACATTCAGTGAAGTCTACAGATTCCTCCAAGTAATCTATAATACATCGAGCAGAGTATCTTAAACTTTACTTAATATACAAAAAACTAAATTTTATAAGCCTAAAGCAGGCATCATAATTCCAATATTTCTATCCTTTTGGGCTCCATTCGCCAATTATTTGTCCTCTTTTATGTTTCTTTCCGCTTCTAGTGGCTACACGATAGTATTTTTTCGTTTTCGGGTTGTGTATACGTTTGCGTTTTTTAGTGGCCATGCTTATATTGTTAAAAACAGTTCTATAAATAATTGATTTCGAAAAATGATGAACTTTTTAGGAAATTTTTACTTTAACTCTTTTTGTCTCGCTTGGATAGGCTGTGCGCCATAGAAACCAAGGGATGTCTTCTCTAATTTCTCTAAAGTCTTTGAAGAGAAATGGAAAGACAACTAGCATCGTGGCCGAAAGCGAAAACAGTAGGAATGGTAAAGGATTCATCAGAATGCTTAGTGAAAGTGCTGGAATCAGGAAGCTAAATGTTTCTATAATGTCCGTTGCCTCGAATAGGCCATTTAGAAAAGTCTGCATATTCTTGGATAGGGATTTGAATGCAAAAAGTGCAGGTTGTAGAGAAACAGCTGATAAAGCCGCTATAAATAAGTAGTAAATGTTTGTTTTCCATACTTCATAGAGCACCAAAGCGAAACTAATGAGGGCCAATAATGCCAGGCCGATATAAACTTGAAGGACTCTTCCAGAAAATTTTCCCCTTAGCCTAACTGCCTTCTCAAGGTGACCAGCAGGGGCTTCCAGAGCATTTCCTAACACTGCAAACAAAACTGCAAAAGTGTATTTTGCCGCACAAATTACTGCTTCTCGAGGCGTCCGTGCCACTGGCTGCCTATCAAGCATTTTTCTTAATTCTTTTCGACCGATAGGCTTTGCATCGAAAATAGTAGGGTCATCTAGTAACTCATGATATTTTCTAGCTTTCTTCTCTATCTCGTCGTGAAGCCATTTATCATAAGAAGGGACACATCTGTCTTGAACATAGTGCAGGACTTTTCCTAGCTCAGCTATTCCCGCCTCAGAAACAGTTCTATACCTTAATATTTCCCTGCGTACCTTATCTAGTCTGCCCAATATATCTCTCTTTTTGTTGTATAATGCAAAGAATAACTGTACATCAGATGGTAAGTTCTGGGAAGCAACATCAATATTCTCTGAGTGATGAGCTATCCTTCTTCTATAAACCCTAGTACCACCCGTTTCGAAGTCAAAATATCTCATTTCAGCATATTCGGCTTCCTCATCCAGCTTCACGTTTTCTCTAACCAGCTTTCTATCAAAATTTCTTGGTAACACTACTGGCAACTCCATTGACCTAAGATAAGAAAGAGCCCTCTGAGTTACTACCTTATGTGTTTCCCCATGCATTAAGACCAAATATACTGATCACTGACAGCTAATAAAAGTTTTAGACGCCAACATCTTTCATCCATGAAAAATCATATAGCACGCCTGAGAAGACCAAAGAGATACTCACCAGGAAAAACTTGGAAAACCAATCTAGAAGATCCCGGCAAACACAGGCAACCCCCTACAAGAAAGGAGACCCTAGAACAAGTGTGCGCGCACTCCAGCTCGACCCCACATACAAGGGAAAAAGATGTGGTTCTCAATTCTTTCTTAGTTGCATCCGTGGGTGGCTGTACGACACGGTACTTTGCATGTATCTCTCTTTCAATTCTTTCTGAGTTGCATCCTCACCGACGGGCGCGTCGTTTTTCATGCCATAGACTTGCTTTCAATTCTTTCTCAGTTGCATCGCAGACATGGAAAATTGAACCAGATTTTGCTATTAGCTTTCAATTCTTTCTCAGTTGCATCTCTTTTGTGCGAAAATGACTACTGCATAGCAGGACTTTTCGCTTTCAATTCTTTCTCAGTTGCATCCGAATTGTTTTGCTCGGGTGGGGTTTATATGTTTAACGTTTAATTTTTTGAAGAAGCCTGCAAAACTGCCCTAGCACTCAAAATTACACGTTGGAAGCTTCTGAAACTTCCCACCAGGGAATCTTCCCAGAATGCCCCGTTTTGGGTCGGGAATTCTTCCCGTAATCTCTTTTCAAAATAACCTTCCCAACGAGAAACTTCATAAACAACTTTTAGTTTTCCTTCAAGGAAAACGTTGACAAAAAGGCGTTATGCATTTACGATAGAGGTTGGTAGAGGCAAGTAGTTCTCTTCCTCAATGTTTTATTCTTGGCGTTGCTCTGTTTCTGACTTGACCGCTCGAGCCCGCAGAAAAATCTCAACCTTTCACGGTAAAGAAAAATTTATTACCAAACGAGCTAAATATCAAAATGACCTTTTGGGCCGGTAGCTCAGCAAGGTAGAGCGGCGGTCTCTTAGAGAGGTCGAGGCTCCAGACCCGAAGGTCGGGGGTTCAAATCCCTCCCGGCCCACCAGTTTTCGCTTGATTGCTTGGGGTGTCTAGGCTTTTCAGAATCATCTTGGAGTGTTTTGGCTGGTGTGCCGGGCGTGGGTTGCCGCTTTTCATTGCGTGCGCTGTGCGTCTCGAGCGGCGACCTTTTGGGCGCCCGGCATGTATTTATTTTGGTTTGGGTTTATGTTTTTGGTGGTTGTTGTGGAGAGGGATATTGAGCTGATTAAGCGTAGGATGTTGCTTGAGATGCAGAGGAAGATGCTTGCCAGGGAGGCTAAGAAGCCGGCTGAGGCGGTGGACTACTATTCGGTTTTCTTGGAGCACTTGACCGAGGATGGGCGCGAGATGTTTAATCGTGCCCTTGAGCAGTACGGGGAGGTCGCGAAGAAGGTTGCCGTGAAGATTGGCCAGCTTTATCATAGTGGGCGCCTCAGCGGGAGCCTCGATGCTAGTGCTGTTTACTGGGTTTTCCAGGAGATAGGCCTGCCCATCAGGATAGAGACTAGGATTGTCTACAAGAAGGGTGGCGAGGTCAAGTCTATCAGTGACATGTTGAAGGAGGAAGAGGAGTAGGCCTCGGAGGGCATCTTTATATACTTGTTGACTGGTTTTTTGTTGCATTGGGTGCATGTATATGGGTAAAGCCGTGAAGCTGATATTTGTCGGCGCGGACTGGGCCCCCTTCAATGATAAGCTTAAGCGTTTGTGCCAGGAGGTCGCCGCTGCGAAGGGCGTAGAGTTCGAGGAGAAGAAGGAGGACTACGTCTTCTTGACCAAGTACGGCGAGACAGACGAGCTTGGGGGAGCCGACATCCCGCAGGTCTTTGTCCAGTTCGACGATGGGACGATAAAACATGTCTTGACGAAGGTGCCGGTCGTAGGGATGAACCCCGACTTTGAGGCCGCCAGGAAAAAGCTGGAGGAGGCCTTGGCCTAGAATAGTGTCTGTGTTTTTCCTTCTAGTAGGTCTTCGAAGTCTATTTCTAGCGCGTCTAGGACTTGTTGGAGGGTTGTCTTCATTATTTCGATGTATTTGTCTGGGTCTATCTCGTCGAGCCTTGCGACCTGTACGGCTTTGACTCCCTCTTTGTTCCTGGTCTTCACGAAGGCTATTATCTCGCCCTCTGGAACCGCTTCTTCCAGCTTGACGTCGGGTGGGACGAGTTTGAGTTTCTTCCTGTATTCTAGGAGCTGTCTCGCCGCCTTGACGTGTTGTGGGGTTGTCTTGGTGTATTCTTTGAGGGACTTTGTGAGGGCTACTTTGAAGGCTAGCTGGTCTAGTGGGACCTCGTGTTTCTTTAGGTGTTTGAGCGAGTCTTTGACTTTCTCTTCGACTTTTTCTACGGATTTCTCGAATACGAGTATGTTGTCTGCCTTTGACAGCTCTGCGATGATGTCTGAGAAAACGTTCTTGATGTAGTCGGGCGTGTTCCTCTTCTTGCCCGTGAGGCCCTTTATGTCTACCTTGCCCTCCTTTAGGAGGCCCAAGTAGTTCTTCTTGCGCTTGCTGAATACGACCCACTTGTACTCCTTGTCTATGCTCAGGTCGATCTGCAGGTCGTTAAGGACGCCCTGTAGGAGGCTCTCCAGCTTATCTTGCGTGGGGTTCCAGAGGAACAGGCTGTCCGTGTCGCCATATAGGACTGGGATGCCCATCTTGACGGCTTTCTCCATGGTCTTCAGGATCGAGTACCTGCCCAGGGCTGTAGTGCTCTCGGCGACTGGTGGACAGTAGAGGGAAAACGATTCCGCACCGAAGACTCCATAGCTGGCGTTTAGGAAGACCTTGAGCGCCGACTGGATGACTTCGTACTGCATTTTTTCTTGCTCGTCTTTGCTTGCCTTTGCTCCTTTCTTGTAGACGTAGACCCTGAGGTCCCTGAGGATGCCTATAATTTCAGACATCAGCCCCCTCTTCCTTTTACACACCCAGTGCGGCGTGCCAGGTATCTTGTTGTCCCTGCACTCCTCGTGTGGGCACCGGACGGTCTCGTAGCTCAGGTTCCACTTCTTGATGACACTTGGGTATAGTGAGGCGAAGTCCACGACCACGACGTTGAAGTACACGCCGGGCTTGGGATTGATGACTATTGCGCCCATGTATTTCTTCCCCTTTATGATGGCCTTTGTCGAGGTCTGACCCTTTATGCTCAGTATGTCCTCTGGGTTCGGGATAAGCCAGCCCCTCTGCCTGTGCTCATAGTAGAACATGTTTCTGATCCACGCAGAGATGTTGTGGCGCGTCAGGTCCTCTATTGGGAGCTTCGATATCCTCATCATCAGTATAATGAGCTTCACTACCAAGTCGTCGTTGAACGCCGTGAGCTTGTAGGTTAGCTCCGCGTCCCGCAGGTTGTACTCCACGAGCCTCTCAGGCGTCATCTCGCTGATAGCCTCGTCGTGCTTGACCTTGCCGATGCCGAGCAAGGCGCTTGCGACCTCGTCAAGGGTCCTCCCCTCCCTGTACTTGTTTCCAAACGCGTAGACCCTCATCGACCTATTCGTGAAAAACGCGTAGAGGTCAATGTGGACAGCGTTCTTGAGCTCTGCGTACTCCGCCTTTGGGCTCCACTCGATCGGTATCTCTTCTGGCTTGAATCCAAGCTTCTTGGCCCTGTTGTATAGGTAGGGCAGGTCGAAGTTGTCCCCGTTAAACGTGAGGACGACTGGGTACGCGTTTATAAGGCTGAAGGCGGCCGCTAGCAGGCTCTTCTCGTCCTCGAAGACAGTTATCTTCGCGTCTCCCAATTTTATCTCTGGGACCTCCTGCCACCTCTTCAGCAACAGTACGCCCTTCTGGCCGTCAGACGCATAGTAGGCCACAGCGATGACTGGCTTTTCCGCGTTCTCGGGCTTGGGTATTATCCCCTGGGGCGACTCGACCTCTATGTCTATGGCTATCCTCTTGAGCTTCGGTATGGGAGTGTTCAGTATCTGGGCCCACGAGAGGTACTCTGCGAGCTCAGTCTTGTCTTTCACCATTTCCCTGATTAGCTTCTCAATGTGCTCGGGTATCGGCGATAGGACTATCTTCGGCTTGCCGTCTTCAAGAGTATAGGGCATCCCCGGGATAAGGTTGCTGTCATATATGTAGCAGTGGTGGTACTTTATCTTGGCCTCCCACGCGTGGCCCTTCAACTGTTCCCTTATGCTGTCCTTCGCTCCACCTATCGACAATGGGTCAAGGGCCTCCACCTTCGTCATCAAGATCCATCTGTCGCTCAGCGGGTCGTACTTCTCGACAACGTCCAGCCTATTGAAACCCTTGTGTTTCAGGACGTCTGGGTACCTCTCGGCCAGCTCGTCGGGCTTCAGGTCGGTGAGGAGATACGGGTGGTGGTCGCTGTAGTCGGGAACCCTGACCAAGACGTGCTTCTCGTCGTCATAGAAATACATTTCAGCCCTTGCTTCTTTCCCGTTGTACTTGACCGAGAGGAGGTATAGCATTATGTCACCTAGAGAACCTTTCCAGGCTCCACACGTTCTTGCGGTACGCCTTCTTGTACTCGTTGTAGTGCTTCTTGCAAAGGTACACCCTGCCCTTCACGTCTTCCTTCAACGCGAGTCCAGACTTGCTCTTCTCGAACTCTTCCCTAGAAATCGACCTAACAGCCTGCTCGTTGCAGTCCTTTATCGAGCACGTCACGCCCTTAGAAATCTTACCCATTAAACCACCACAAATAATGGGTTCAACAGAGATATAACTTTATGTCTTAGAAAACATCTAGGGGAGAAATACCGTTTACTTCTTGTACCTCTTGGGCCTCAAGTCCCTGCTGTGGCACCTCCTACATCTCTCGGCGTTCCACGGGTTGCGGGCGTTACACTTCCTACATATCTTTACCCTGAAGTGGTGATTCAGAGCCAGCTGGAGCTTTTCAGGGTCCCTAATCGGCAAGAGTACCACCTAGCTACATTCACATATCTAGCCACTTTTAAGCTTATCGATAGCCGGCACAAAGAAGAAAACAGAAACCACTATATAAGCAAGCATGACAATGTTTTTAAGAAAACCTTTTTTAAATGAAGCCCATGTGCCGGTTATAGCACAGCCTTTAAATAAAGCAAACCGAAGGCTTCCCCTCGACCAAACATGTCAAACACGGGTCAAGCGAAAAACCCCCTGTTCAAGAACACACTGGTCATACTGATAGTCGGCCTCCTAATAGGGGCAATCCTAGGCTACGGGGCATCCACGCTACTCCAACACCCGCAAGCCCAGACAACAACCCAGCAGACAATCACAGTCCCAATAGGAGCCCTAGTCGAGCTAACAGGAGACCTCTCATCATACGGAAAGAGAGACCAGCTCGCCATGCAACTAGCAATCGAAGATGTCAACAGCTTCGCTGAAAAGATCGGCTCACCCTTCCGGTTCACACTCCTCGTAGAAGACTCGGGCACCTCGCCAGAACAGGCACTAGCCAGGATAAAGACCCTTGCCGCCCAAGGCGTACAGGCAGTAATCGGCCTAGAAGCTAGTAGCGAGGTCTCAGCAGTAAAACAGTTCGCAGACTCAAACCACCTCGTAGTCATAAGCGTAGGCTCCACGGCCATGTCCCTCGCCCTCCCAGGAGACTACGTGCTAAGAGTAGTACCACCAGACAGCTTCCAGAGCAGGGCCCTCGCACGCATAATCTACACCCTCGGCTACAGAAACGTGGCAGTAATCTACAGGAACGACGCGTGGGGCGTAGGACTCTACGAGTCCTTCTCCGCTAGGTTTAAACAGCTAGGCGGAAACGTCGCCGGAGTCTCATACGACCCCAACGCAAAGGATCTAAGCGCCGAGGTTAAAAGGCTCTCAGACATCGCCTCCGCAATGGGAGCCAACACGGCAGTGCTATCAATAACCTTTGAGGACGACGGAATAAACATATTTAGGCTCGCAGTAAAAGACCCCGTACTCTCAAAGCTCAAGTGGTTCGGCACAGACGCTGTAGTCCAGTCAAGCAAATTCACGGCCGAGGCCGGAGGCGAAATAGTAACACTCGGAGGACTACCAAGCACAATATTCCAGCCCACAGAAAACCAGAGGCTCCAAGACTTCATACAGCGCTTCAAGCAGCGCAGTGGAGGCGAAGAACCGCACGCATACGCAATGGTCTCATATGACGCAGTCTGGCTAGTAGCGCTCTCCGTAATGCTCACCGGAACCTACACAGGTGAAAAACTCGTAACAACCATCCCACTCGTAGCCCAAAAATACAACGGTGTCACAGGCCTCCTCACCCTCGACCAAAACGGAGACAAAGCCACAGGAGACTACGCAATATGGCAAGTAGTCAAGACAAGCACAGGCTACGACTGGCAACTAGTCGGATGGTACAACTCAGCCACAGACACGGCAACATTTAGCGGATAATATTCCTTGAAAAGAAATCAGAAATTTTTTGACTAGGCTGGTCTAGCCATTAGATATGCGTCTTCTCCATCCAGATAGTAGCCTTGCAGAACCTTGACCACGTTGAAGCCGAGCTTCTTGTACAGCCTAATCGCGGGCTCATTGCTAACCCTCACCTCGAGATAGTACTCCTCAGCCCCATAATACTTCTTCATCGCCTCCATGGCCCTAGTCATAAGGCTGTACCCTATACCCTTCCCCCTCCAACCCTCCAAGACCGCGATAGAGATAACGTGGCCCCTCCTACCCACCCTATTAGCCGTATACAGGTTGTCGTATTCCACCCTACACATAATATAGCCAACAATCCTGCCCTGCGCCTCCGCGACCAGGAAAGCCTTCCCAAAATTCCGGTAGTGTAGCTCAAAATAAAACGCCGGGTAATTCTCGGGCAACACCCTCCGGTTAATCTCCATCACGTCGTCCAGCTCTTCCCTGCGCACCTCACGAATAACGTATTCCTGAGACGTCTAGTTCACCCTCCCAGAAACAAGAAACAAAAAAATTTTATATTTATGGCTCTTCGAACAAGACGCCTTGCTCCTTCAACAACTTATGAATATTGTCCACAGCCCTCCTCACTTCCTCCTCCTTCTTAGCCCCTGTACACACGACCTTTCCACTGCTGAAGATCAATAGCACGACCTTCGGGTCAGACATCCTGTAAATGAGCCCAGGGAACTGTTCAGGCTCATACATCGAGTTCTCTAACAGGAACGCGGCACGCTCAAGGTCCACCGTGCCCCTGAGGTTTGCACTCGCAACAATGTTCTGCACCTCGATTATCGGCTCGTTCTTTATGTCTATGCCGTGCGCCTTCAACAGCTTGATAATGCTTTTGACCGCCTTCTGTACCTCCGCCTCCGACTTCGCGCCCGTACAGACCATCTTGCCACTGCTAAAGATCAGCGTCGCCGTCTTGGGCCTTGGAAGCCTCAAAACGAGTCCCGGGAACTGCTCAGGCGAATATTCAGCATGAGGAATACGTTCCGCTATTTTTTCTAGGTCTAGCCGCTGGTTTAGCGTCACGGAGGCTACAACGTTTTGTATTTCATATGTGGGTTGTTTTGCTATTTTTATCACCCCTTTTTATTTATGGTTTAATAAAGGACATATATATTTTTAAGCCTTAAAAACTATGTTTAGAGATAAGGCTCTTTTTCCCTTTCTGCATGGAAAGCGTCGATACAGAAAACAGTGTTTAGGCCCCGTCTAGCCACCGCGGAGGAATTCAAGTAGTGGTTTTATGATGTATTTTTGGACATACTCGATTAGTGGGTTTAGCATTAGTCTTAGGCTACCTATGTAGGGGACCACGACTTCTACTTTGCCGAGGATAATGTCGTTTGTTGGCTGTATTGGGTCGGGCACGGGGTTGGCGTCGCCTTTGACCGTGTAGTTGTATCCTTGTGTTTTTATTATCCTGTGAACAATTATGTCTTGACCGGAGTAGTATAGGACAATGTCTCCTGGGGTGTAGTTTTCTTGTCCCGTTACTATTACTATGTCTCCGACATGTAATACGGGCTCCATGGACCAGCTCGAGACGACAGCTATGGGTGTTAGGAGGTGTGGGGTCTTTATGCTGGAGAACATGAAGAGTACTACGAAGACGACGATTATCGCTATAGCGTAGATTAGTATCTCTTTTTCCGAGTCCTTCACGTGGGGTTTAGGTTTTTGTCGTTATTTATTTGTTGCCCTTTCTCATTCTCTTTGGGCTTGTTTTCCCTATAGAAAAGTTTTTATAGAAGCGATAATTTTTGAGAAGTGCTGGTGAAGTAGATATGTCTCAGCCGGTAGGTCAAATTCCTGTATTGATACTTAAGGAGGGAACCCAGAGGACAACTGGGAGAGACGCCAGGAAGTCCAACATTTACGCCGCGAAGGTCATCGCCGAGGCTATGGCTAGTAGTCTTGGTCCTAGGGGCATGGACAAGCTACTCGTAGACTCTTTTGGCAATGCCACAATTACTGGTGACGGCGCGACTATCCTGAAAGAGATGGAGGTTCAGCACCCGGCCGCAAAGATGATGGTCGAGATTGCTAAGGCCCAGGACGACGAGGTCGGCGACGGAACGACCAGCGTGGTTGTCCTTGCTGGGCAGCTTCTGGCCAACGCCGAGGAGCTCCTGGACCAGGAGATCCACCCGACCACTATTGTCGAGGGATACGAGAAGGCCCTTGTCGAGGCTACAAGGATAGTGGACGAGATTGCCGAGAAGGTTGACCCGCTCGACAGGACTGTCCTAGAGAACGTGGCCAAGACTGCTCTTTCGAGCAAGGTTGTTGCCGACTTTAGGGACTTCCTTGCAAAGATAATTGTGGACGCTGCCCTAAACGTTGTCGAGAAGAAGGACGGCAAGTACGACCTCAGCCTGGACGACATCAAGGTCGAGAAGAAGAGGGGCGAAAGCATAACTGAGACCACCCTTATTAAGGGCATTGTCCTAGACAAGGAGGTTGTGCACCCGGCGATGCCGAAGAGGGTCACCAACGCCAAGATTGCTCTGCTCGACGCGCCTCTCGAGATCGAGAAGCCAGAGTGGACCGCGAAGATAAACGTCACCAACCCGGAGCAGCTAAAGATGTTCCTAGACCAGGAGGCAGAGATACTGAGGAAGAAGGTAGAGAAGATTAAGGAGAGTGGTGCTAATGTTGTTTTCTGTCAGAAGGGTATTGATGATGTTGCTCAGTATTATCTTGCTAAGGCCGGTATTATGGCTGTTAGGCGTGTGAAGAAGAGTGATATGGAGAAGCTTGCCCGTGCTACTGGAGCGAAGATACTTACACGTGTAGAGGACATCTCGCCTGAGGCCCTCGGAACAGCTGGGCTCGTCGAGGAGAGGAAGGTTGCAGACGAGAAGATGGTCTTCGTAGAGGGATGCCCCAACCCCAAGAGCGTCACAATACTAGTAAGGGGCGGAGCAGACCACGTCGTAGACGAGGCTGAGAGGGCTATCCACGACGCGCTGAGCGTTGTCAGGAACGTTATCAGGGAGCCCAAGATCGTCGCCGGCGGAGGAGCAGTAGAAATAGAGCTCGCCATGAGGCTTAGAGACTTCGCTAGGACTCTGCCCAGCAGGGAGCAGCTAGCCGTCAACAAGTACGCTGACGCCCTTGAGAACTTTGTAAGCATACTTATACAGAATGCCGGAGAAGACCCCGTCACCGTCCTCGCAGAGCTCAAGTCTAGACACGCAAAGGGAGAAAAGTGGGCAGGCATCAACGCCTATACTGGCAAGATCGAGAACATGTACAAGATAGGCGTCACAGAGCCTGCCGTGGTAAAGAAGCAGGTACTGAAGAGCGCCACTGAGGCCGCAGTAATGATCATGAGGATCGACGACATCATCGCCGCCCAGCCGCCCAAGTCCAAGGAGAAGGAGAAAAAGGGCGGCGAAGAAGAGAAGCCCGAGTTCTAAACCACCTTTTTCCTAGATAAAAAAACTTAAATACATTTATTTTTGTCATTCTTGTCCTTATGATTAGTCAAGATAATCTAGGTTCAGAGGAAAAAGGATTTGAAATAAAAATTGGTCCCCCGTGGCTCACACGCTTCGAGCGAGCCAAGATCATTGGCATCAGGGCCCTCCAGATCTCTCTGGGCGCCCCCGTCCTCGTAGAGGTGGGGTCCCACGAAACAGACGCTATACGCATAGCCGAGAAGGAGCTCGAGTCCGGCCTCCTGCCAATAATCATTGTCCGCTGGACGCCCGAGGGAAAGATCCAAGAGATACCCCTAAAATACCTAAAACTGCATCCGCCCTAGCGGCCCTACTCCCTCTTTAACCTGATTATTTTTCCCGAAACCTCTACAGTAAAGAAGTCCCCAATGCTGGGCTTCTCCGCGAAGCTCTCCCACTCGTCCTCCGTAAGCACCACGGTTACCCTGGGGATCTTCATCACGTTGCCAGAGAGCCCCGGCATCATGCGCATCACCTGGGAAATTATCGGCGCAATCTCCCTAGCGATCTCGCTGTCGTCCCGCTGTATCACCACGGGGCCAGGCACCTCCCTCTCCTCCGTCAGCTCAAGCCTGATAAGCTTCTCGCCGAATGGTGTATCCACAAGCGAGATATTCGTGACCTTCGCCCTAAACGATATACCAGCCTCACTCATATCCATAGTAAAACCAAGCCCACCTTTAAGTATTTCTAGCACCCACACAGCAAGCCAACCCCACACCAACCAAGAGAAACAGAGACCCACCACAACACATCTAAGAGACGTAGATGCACCAAAGAAGATGCCACATAGAAACTCATAACATGCATACATTTGAAGACTAAAAGTTATTTATGAAGTTTCTCGACGAGAGGATTATTTTAAAAAGAGATTACGGGAAAACGTCCCGACCTTAAACGGGGTGTTTCGGGAAGCCTCCCGTATGGGAAGTTTCAGAAGTTTCCAACGAGTAATTTTGAGTGCTGGGGCAGTTTTGCCGACTTCTTGATAAAATTAAACGTTAAACATATCAACCGCGTCCGAGCAAAACAAATCGGATGCAACTAAGAAAGAATTGAAAGATGCATATCCAAGTAGCCCCACTGCGACAGTGAAGCTGTACAGATGCAACTAAGAAAGAATTGAAAGCGAGCCGCTATACGAATATGGCGTAAACTACAAGAGCGATGCAACTAAGAAAGAATTGAAAGGAGAAACCTCTTGTCTCCAATCTTCATAACAATAAATCTGATGCAACTAAGAAAGAATTGAAAGTTCAAGGTGCCGTAATACTTCAAGACGTACTGTACAAGCTTGTGATGCAACTAAGAAAGAATTGAAAGTCCGCTATTTTAATTCCTTCTCTTAGCAGGGGGTCTCCGATGCAACTAAGAAAGAATTGAAAGTTGACTACATTGGGGTTACCGGCTCCAAGCGTAATCGTGGATGCAACTAAGAAAGAATTGAAAGGACAAGCTCGCCGTGTATGTTGCCTTTTCTTGTAGTCCGCTAGGCAGCTAAGAAGCGCGCTAGGTGTTGTTCGGCGCAGTGCTTGTTGGAAAGATATTTTATATGTATACATCTATGTATACTTGTGGGTTCAAGGGTTGTCCCGTCAGGCTGGGTGAAGATGAGCTGAAGAAGATAGATGTGCTTGTGAAGTATGGTGTTTTTCGGTCACGGAGCGAGGCCATTAGGGAGCTTGTCCGGCTCGGCGTCAAGCTTGCCTATGTGTCTGAGGTGTTGGAGGCAGTTGAGAGGCTTTTCGAGCTCGAAAAGGTAGAGGGCAGGATACCGGTAGAGCTGGGCGGTGCGACGCGGCAGCTTCTGGAGGAGAGGGAGAGATGAGTTACATCGATACGAGCGTTGTTGTGGCTTCTCTTGATCCTCTTGATCCTCGGCGCGAGTTGGCCCTAGGAGTGCTAGAGAAATTGAGGGACAAAAGGGTGTCGGAGCTTGTGTTGGCGGAGCTTGCAAGCATAGTTTCGAGGAGGAGAACCGTGTTGCACAAGACGCTGAGGAGGATTGGGGTTAGAGACGAGTTGGCAGTGCCCGTTGTTCTCCTCTACGTGTTGAAGAGGTTCGGCCTTCAGTATAGGAGAATTGATGGCCGGGGAAACATTTGTCCCTTGGGCGATTTTTACTTGCCGCTCGCGTTAGCCATAGAGCTGTCTTCTAAGGTCAGGCTTAAGATCCTCGACCTTCTCCACTTGGCCTATATTGCGGCCCTGAAGGAGCAGGGGAAGAGATACACGAACTTGTCACGGTTGATGATGGCTTCAAAAGGGAGGAGGAAGCTATTAAACGCGAACTAAAAATACAGATAAAAACAATAGGTAACCCATTGTAGACCCATGTTAGACTTTTCTCATTAAGTAACTGTATATTTAGATGGTGCGTGACGCCCCGGCTAAAGCTTCCTATGCATAGTCTCGTAGAAGCAAGGGGCCCAGCAGTCTCCCGCCTTCCCTAGAAGGGTTGCTGTATGGAAAAAGATCACTCATCTAGAATATCCGGAAAATTGAAAGTTGAAGTGGCTTTGTGGCATGCGTTTGGCTTGTCTGCCCTCTGCGTGTTCGAGGATGTGTTTAGGCGTGGGGTTTTGGAGAAAAAAATAAAACCCCTTGTTGAATAGTGATGGTGGACTAGCGCACTAAAAGCCCCGGTAGCTCAGCTCCGGTGGAGCGTCGGCCTTGTAAGGTCGAGTGTTTGGGGGCTTCGAGATAGCCGAAGGTCCCGGGTTCAAATCCCGGCCGGGGCTCCATTTTTTGCGTTGTGGATAAATATGGTTTAACGGTTTTCATTGTTGATGATGAGTGACTTGCCGGAAAGAATTGTGACTGGACGGCACGGTATCTGAGCCTAGGTGTTTACGAGTTGTAGGATTTTTTCGGGCAGTTTTTCTACATGTTCTCTGACTTGTTGCTTTGTGTCTCTGAAGCGTATCGTGACGGTGTTGTCCGTGAGTGTTTGCCCGTCTATCGTTATTGTGAAGGGCACGCCTATCTCGTCTGCCTTCGCGTAGCGCTTGCCTATGCTCCCGTCTTCGTCGTAGTAGCACCTCACGACCCTCCTGAGCTTGTCGTATACTTCACGCGCCTTGACGTCTAGCCCGTCGCGCTTCACGAGTGGGAACACGGCTGCCTTGTAGGGGGCGATCTTCGGCTTTAGTTTTAGGAGTGTCCTCTTTTCTTCCCTCACGTATGCGTCCGTCAGGACGGCCATGATTATTCTTTCTAGCCCGAACGAGGGCTCTATGACGTATGGGACGACTGTCTTCCCGTCGTCGACTATGTGCAGAGCCTCGCCGCTGTACTGTATGTGGCGCTTGAGGTCATAGTCAGACCTGTTGGCTATACCCTCTATCTCTTTCCAGCCCATGTACGGGAAATAGTACTCGACGTCGAAGGTCTGGACAGCGTAGTGGGCGAGCTCGGTCTTCACGTGCTCCCTTACCCTGAGCCTTTCCGGCCGGAGGCCGAGGCCGTGTAGCCACTTTATCGACTCTCCTATCCAGTACGCGTGCCACTTGCTCTTGACTATCCCGGCCTCGACTGCCTCGCCTAGGGTCATTTTCCTGGCCTCGCCTATGCCCCTCTCCTGGTCCTCAGCGGTCAGCATGTTTACCTCTAGGCCTGCAACATCGCCGAAGCGTGGACAGTCGTCGAGCTTCTCGGGGTTCACGAAGTACTCTATCTCCATCTGTGTGAACTCCCTGAGCCTGAAAAGGAAGTTCCTAGGCGAAATCTCGTTCCTAAAAGCCTTGCCTATCTGGGCTATCCCGAATGGCAGAGTAGCACCCATGCTGAACACGACGTTCTTGAAGTTCGTGAATATTAGCTGGGCAGTCTCAGGCCTTAGATACGCGGTCATGGACTTCCTAGGCCCAACCTCCACGCTGAACATCAAGTTGAACCTCTGGGGATCCGAGAGCCTGCCGCCACACGCTGGGCACTTGACGTTGTGCTCCTCTATCAGCCTCTTTAGCGTCTCGGCAGTATACTCAGGGATCTTTATGCCTAAGTCCTCCAAGAGGTGATCGGCCCTGTACTCGGTCCCACACTTCTCGCAGACCACGATGTAGTCGATAAAGCTCTCAACGTGCCCGCTAGCCTCCCAAGTCCTAGGATGAGTGATAATAGCGCCGTCTATGCCGTACATGTCGTCCCTGGTCTCAACAAACCACCTCCACCAGTCATTCAAGACGTTCCTCGCAAGCTCAACCCCGAGGGGGCCATAGTCAAAGAAGCCGGAAAGCCCCCCATAGATTCTCCCACTCGGGAAAACAAAGCCCCTCCTCAGACACAGGTCCGTCAACTCGTCAAGTGTAACCTCCCTCTGAGACATTCCTCCCCACTTCCCCATCAACAAAGACAAAACCATTTTTAAACAATGCGGTCCACACACGAGAAAAAATACAGCAAACACGCGGCAATGGTGGGCCCGCCGGGATTCGAACCCGGGACCTCCGCCGCTCCCAGAGTCGAGCCCCAAACACGGCGCCTTGTGAGGGCGACATCCTAACCGCTAGACGACGGGCCCAAAGAGCCGAAAAATAGAGCCAACCTAGAGTAATAAAGTTTTCTCCCCAAGGGTCGAACAACAAAAACCTAGCCCCAACAAACACCAAACACAGGCACCAAGACCCCTAGAATCTTCTACGACAAACATCATTTCCACTTTGTCAATGTTTTCCCATTAGGAAAACTAAAAGTTATTTATGAAGTTTCTCGTTAGGAAGCCTATTTTAAATTTAGGTTTACGGGAAAAATTCCCGACCCAAAACGGGGCATTCTGGGAAGCTTCCCAGTAGGGAAGTTTCAGAAGCTTCCAACGGGTAAATTTGAGTGCTAGGGCAGTTTTGCAGACTTCTTGATAAAAATAAACGTTAAACATATAAACCCCACCCGAGCAAAACAATTCGGATGCAACTAAGAAAGAATTGAAAGTTAGGGCGTCTGCGTTAGCTACTACGAAACTATTTCTCAAGATGCAACTAAGAAAGAATTGAAAGCTTTGTAGAAGGTGGGGGATAAGCATTCTAATCAGAGAAGTCTGATGCAACTAAGAAAGAATTGAAAGTAAAATTAATCCCAAACCGTAAGTTGTTCGATTGGTTTCGATGCAACTAAGAAAGAATTGAAAGCAAGGCCGCAAATCTTATCCCTGACGGAATCGTATAGTCGTGATGCAACTCAGAAAGAATTGAAAGTGATTGACAATGTGTCGGGCCAAAGTATACGCTCTGACCCTCGATGCAATTCAGAAAGAATTGAAAGGCGGTGAGGTTGAGTGTCCACGAGTCTGCTGGGTAAGAGGTGTATGGATACAACTAAGAAAGAATTGAAAGTCATGTCCAGGTATCCATATGCTATGAGCGTCTTCAGGATGCAACTATGAAAGAATTGAAAGCGCTTTCGAATGGTATCAACCAAGTCGTCCCATATCTCACTGATGCAACTCAGAAAGAATTGAAAGGCTTTCCACTCTTTCCCATCAAAGACATGAATCGTTAGAGTATCCCGATGCAACTAAGAAAGAATTGAAAGTTCGATGCTCAGTACAGTTAACCTCATCGTACTCCAGCTCAGATGCAACTAAGAAAGAATTGAAAGAATATCGGGGACGCAACGGCTACCCCCTTCATTGCTACCGGGATGCAACTCAGAAAAAATTGAAAGAGAATCCTAATCAAGCCCCTCGCCTCGTATTTGTGCAAGACCGATGCAACTCAGAAAGAATTGAAAGCTCGTCCTTTATCTCATCGAGTTAGCGCGCGGGTATCTGAGAGATTTAGCTGGGTGAGCTTGGGTGTCTTTCTATTGGGTTCTGTGACTGGGCTTTATGTGTGTCTTTTGTTTATTGGTTGAGGTGTGTGTAGGAGAGGCGCCTTGAGTTTTCCCTTGCAGAGTGCCGAGATGATTCGCAAAAAATTTTAAAACCTGATGTGTGTTTTGTGTTTCTGGTGGGGCCGGTAGCTCAGCTAGGTAGAGCGATGGCGTGGTGCACGTCGAGGCTTTTAACCCATAGGTCCCGGGTTCAAATCCCGGCCGGCCCGCCAGTTTTTCTCGTTTTTTCTTTGAAAGAAAAGTTTAAAAAACAAGTTTTTGTCAATAGTTTCTAGCTACGCGGTAAGGGTTTGTTATGCCGAAAAAGTTCAATGTTTTGGAACATGAGCTGGTTCCCAAACATGTCTTGCTGTCTGAGGAGGAGGCTCTAAGGATTCTAAGGGCTATGGGCCTGAAGAAGTCTGACTTGCCCTGGATCTATTCTACTGACCCGGTTGCGAGGGCGCTTAAGGCTAAGCCTGGAGACGTCGTAATGATTATTAGGAAGAGCCCGACTGCTGGGGAGTCTGTGGCCTTTAGGCTGGTGATGAAGGGATGAGTAGACCAAGTGTGGCTAGGCTGTCTAGCAGTGACCGCTGGGCCCTTGTCAAGGCTTACGTGGACGAGCTGGGGCTTGTTAGGCAGCACCTGGACTCTTTTAACGCTTTTCTCGAGAGGGGCCTGCAGGAAATAGTTAACGAGGTAGGCGGAATAAAGGTCGAGAGCCAGGGCGTCGAGGTCAGGTTCGGCAAGATCGAGGTTGGCCAGCCGGTTTTCCGCGAGGCGGACGGCTCCGACGTGGCTTTGACGCCTATGATTGCTAGGCTCAGGAACATCACCTATGCTGCCCCGCTCTACCTGACTATGAGCCTCTACGTGGACGGGGAGGAGAGGAGGACAGAGTCAGTGTTCATAGGCTACTTGCCGATAATGGTGAAGAGCAAGAAGTGTGTCCTCAGCACGATTACCAGCGAGGACGAGCTCATCAAGTATGGGGAGGATCCCTATGACCCTGGAGGATACTTTATCGTTAACGGGTCTGAGCGCGTCATCGTGATGCAGGAAGACCTCGCCGTGAACAGGGTTCTCGTTGACTATGGTGGTGCTAGTAGCTCTGTCACGCATACTGCGAAGGTTTTCAGTGTTTCTTCTGGGCAGAGGTCCCCCCTGACGATCGAGAGGACGAAGGACGGCATGATTTATGCCTCTTTCCCCGCGTGCCCCACAAAGATACCTGTAGTTGTCTTGATGAGGGCTCTCGGGCTGAAGACGGACAAGGACATTGTCTACGCTATTAGTGGCGACCCTATTATCCAGCAGGAGTTCCTGCCTGTATTGATGGAGCAGACCAAGATTGCTTCGAGCGTGGAGGAGGCGCTGGACTACATTGGCTCGAGGGTCTCGCCTGGACAGCCCAAGAACGTGAGGATAGAGCGTGCACAGCAGGTTCTAGACGAGAACTTCCTTCCACATATTGGCAGAACTCCGAACGCGAGGGTCTCGAAGGCCTTCTTTGTTGGCCAGATGGTGTCGCGGCTCCTGGAGCTCAAGCTTGGGATGCGTGGCCCAGACGACAAGGACCACCTTGTCAACAAGAGGCTTAGACACGCTGGCGAGCTCATTGCACAGGTTTTCCGTGTGGCCTTTAGGCAGCTTGTCAAAGAGATGACCTACTCTATCGAGAGGCACACGACGAAGTCCAGGGACATCAATCTGATCAGTATTGCTAGGCCCGACATCATTACTGACAGGCTTAAACACGCCTTGGCTACGGGCAACTGGGTGGGCGGGAGGACGGGCGTGAGCCAGATCCTCGACAGGACAAACTATCTTTCTACGTTGTCGCACCTCAGGAGGGTTGTCTCGCCGCTTTCCCGTACACAGCCACACTTCGAGGCGAGGGAGCTCCACTCTACGCAGCTTGGGAGGCTCTGCCCGGTCGAGAGCCCCGAGGGGCAGAACTGTGGGCTGGTCAAGAACCTGGCGCTCCTTGCTACTGTCTCGAACGGGGCGGACGAGAAGCAGGTCTATGATCTGCTTGTTTCTAGGCTGGGGGTTACGCCTATCGAGAGGACTATTGGGCAGAGGGTGGCTGGTGCCCGTGTATACCTGAATGGCAGGCTTATTGGCTACGTGGAGAATGGGAGGGAGCTGGCCGGGACAATTAGGAAGCTGAGGAGGGAGGGAAGGATAAGCCACGAGATAAACGTGGCCTACTACATTAGCGAGTACAATGTTGGCGGGGTCCAGGGTGCAATAGAAGAGGTATACATTAACTGTGACGCAGGGAGGATTAGGAGGCCCCTAATAATCGTGGAGAACGGTGTCCCCAAGCTCACGCACGAGCACGTCGAGTTGCTTAAGAAGGGCCAGTGGACGTGGAGCGACCTCATAGAGAACGGCATCGTTGAGTACCTAGACGCGGAGGAAGAGGAAAACGCGCTTGTCGCCAGCGACCCCTCACAGCTTACTCCCCAGCACACGCACATGGAGATTGTGCCTGCGGCAATGCTGGGGATAATCGCTTTGACTATTCCGTTCATCGAGTACAACCAGTCTCCGAGAAACTCTTACCAGGCGGCAATGGCCAAGCAGTCCCTAGGCATACCCCACTACAACTTCAAGCTTAGGATGGATCCCAGGATGCATGTAATGTACTATCCACAGAAGCCACTCGTAAAGACACGCATCTTCGACCTTATCCCGCTCGACAACCTGCCCTACGGGACAAACATGGTCGTAGCAGTGCTGACGAGCGGTGGATACAACATCCAGGATGCAGTCGTCATAAACAAGGCCGCGATAGAGCGTGGCATGTCGAGGTCTGTCTTCTTCAGGACGTACGAGGTCGAGGAGAGGAGGTACCCGGGCGGCCTTGAGGACAGGATCGAGAAGCCCAAGATGGAGGAAGAGCTCCTCGACATAAAGTCGGCACAGGCATACGAAAACGTTGACCCAGTCGACGGCATTGCCTACGTGGAGTCAGAGCTTCACGGAGGCCAGGTTCTAGTTGGCAGGACGAGCCCGCCGAGGTTCTATACGAGCACTTTCGAGCCGAGGGTCATGTCTAGGAGGAAGGACACGTCTGTCACCCTGAGGCACGGCGAGAAGGGTATAGTTGACAGGGTTCTAATAATGGAGAGCCAGGAAGGAATAAAGCTCGTAAAGGTAAGGGTCAGGGACCTGAGGCCGACAGAGCTTGGAGACAAGTTTGCGTCGCGCCACGGACAGAAAGGAGTAGTGGGCATGCTTGTCCCACAAGAAGACATGCCGTTCACCGAGGAAGGCATAACGCCTGACCTATTGATCAACCCCCACGCCATCCCGTCACGTATGACCGTTGGACAGTTGCTGGAGGCCCTAACTGGGAAGGCGGCGGCCCTCAAAGGCACGCGTATAGATGCCACGGCTTTCGAGCCCCCGTCGCTGGAAGACATACGTGAAATACTGAAGAGCTATGGCTTCAGGAGCGACGGCAAGGAAGTCCTCTACAACGGTATAACCGGAGAGAAGCTTGAGGCAGAGATATTCATCGGCGTGGTGTATTATGAAAAGTTGCACCACCTTGTAGCCGACAAGATGCATGCACGTGCAAGGGGAAGAGTCCAGATACTGACGAGGCAGCCAACAGAGGGAAGGGCGAGGGAGGGCGGTCTAAGGTTCGGAGAAATGGAGAAGGACTGCCTGGTCGGTCACGGTGCATCCATGTTGCTGAGGGAGAGGCTTCTAGACAGCTCGGACAAGACCACTATCTGGGTTTGCGAGAACTGTGGCTACATGGGGTGGTTTGACGCGAAGAAGAACGCCCCCGTATGCCCAGTGTGTGGGGACAAGGGTGTCCTGCACCCAGTAGAGGTGTCCTATGCGTTCAAGCTGTTGCTACAGGAGCTCCAGGGTCTAGGCCTCTCAGTAAAGATACTGTTAAAAGACAAGGTACATGCATAGGTGATGGGTATGAGTACACGCGAGTCGTCCAAGATAATTGCCGGGCTAAAGTTCGGCATTCTCTCGCCAGAAATGATTAGGAAGCTCGCCGTCCTAAGGATAGAGACAAGCGAGCTGTACGACGACGAGGGCTTCCCGATTCCAGGAGGTCTGATGGACAGGAGGATGGGCTCAATAGAGCCTGGAGCTGTCTGCCAGACGTGTGGCAATAGGTTCACGAATTGTCCCGGGCACTTTGGCTACATCGAGCTGGCCCGGCCCGTCGTCCACCCAGAGTTCACCCCGTATATCGCTTTGCTCCTGAAGGCTACTTGTAGCAAGTGTGGCAGGCTTAAGCTCGACGAGGAGCGCATAGAGAAGGCCAGGAAAAGGATGGAGGTTTATTCACGCAAGTGGCCCAGCCTAAAGATAAAGTACGCCAACACATTGCTAAAAGAGGCCGCAAAGGCAACGGAGTGCCCCCACTGCCACGCCCCACAGTACAAGATCAAGGTTGACAAGCCCTACACGTTCTACGAGGAGAGGGAGGAGGGCCTTGTCAGGCTGACGCCCCTAGAGATATGGGAGCGCCTCTCAAGGATACCCGACAAGGACCTCGAGGTAGTAGGCATAGACCCCAAGGAGGCTAGGCCCGAGTGGATGGTTCTAAGGGTTGTCCCCGTTGTTCCTCCAAGCGTTAGGCCGTCTATCACGCTCGAGTCTGGAGACCGCTCGGAAGACGACTTGACACACAAGCTTGTCGACATTATCCGTGTCAACCAGAGGCTCAAGGAGAACATTGACTCTGGCTCCCCATCCCTAGTTATCGAGGATCTCTGGGGTCTTCTCCAGTACCACGTCGCGACGTATTTCGACAACGAGCTTCCAGGTATACCGCCTGCTAGGCACAGGTCTGGAAGGGCCCTTAGGACCCTTGCACAGCGTCTGAAAGGCAAGGAGGGAAGGTTTAGGGGGAGCCTTGCTGGGAAACGTGTAGACTTCTCTTCCAGGACGGTCATTTCTCCTGACCCTAACCTCAGCATTAACGAGGTCGGTGTCCCGATAGACGTTGCAAAGGTATTGACTGTGCCCGAAAAGGTCACCTCCTGGAACATCGAGAAAATGAGGCAGCTCGTCATTAATGGCCCCGACGTTTGGCCAGGCGCTAACTACATCATAAAGCCGGACGGGTCCAGGATTGACCTGCGATTCGCTAAGCACAGGGAGGAGCTCAGCCAGGCCCTGGCGCCGGGCTACATTGTTGAGAGGCACCTCATGGACGGCGACATCGTCTTGTTTAACAGGCAGCCCTCGCTACACAGGATATCGATAATGGCACACGTGGTGAGGGTTCTCCCATACAAGACTTTCCGCCTAAACCTCCTCGTAACTATACCCTACAACGCGGACTTCGACGGTGACGAGATGAACCTACACGTGCCGCAGAGCGAGGAGGCCCGGGCCGAGGCAAGGGAGCTGATGCTCGTGGAGAGACACATCATGACGGCGCGATATGGGGCGCCGATCATCGGTGGTCTACACGATTATATTACTGGGGCTTACCTGTTGACTAGGAAGGACACGCTCCTAGACAAGAAGGAGGCCCTAAGGCTGCTCTACCTCGGAAACAACTCTGAGCCCCTAGTCGAGCCAGCGATACTCAAGCCGGGGCCCTACTGGACAGGGAAACAGCTAGTCAGCATGTTTCTGCCAAAGGGCCTCAACTATGTTGGACGCGCAAGTGTTGCACCCTCTTCTGGGAAATGTGACGAGGAGTACTGTGAGAACGACGGCTACATCCTGATCAAGGACGGCAAGCTCCTGCTAGGAGTCTTTGATAAGCAGGCTATCGGCGCAGAGAAGCATGGAACCGTCCTACACGAGATTGTACGTGAATACGGCGTGGAAAAGGCCAGGGAGCTAATGGACGGCATGTTTAAGGTCTTTGTAGAGTACCTCGACAAGTACGGCTTCACGATGGGTGTCGACAGCGTAGAGATACCCCCAGAGGCAGAGAGGGACGTGCAGGAAATAGTAAGGGAGGCAGAAAAGAGGGTCCAGGAGCTCATAGAGCAGTACAGGTCTGGAGAGCTCCAGCCGATGCCGGGCAAGACTCGTAAGGAGACCCTCGAGGACCTCATAATGAATGTGCTGGCTGAGGCGAGGACGAGGGCTGGAGAAATAGTTAGCAGGCACCTTGGACTACTTAACCACGCGGTCATAATGGCTAGGACGGGAGCAAGGGGAAGCATGCTGAACCTGACACAGATGGCCGCGATTGTCGGACAGCAGTCGGTTAGGGGCAAGAGGATAGAGAGGGGCTACAGCGGTAGGACGCTGTCACACTTCCCTGTCAACGACCTGTCTCCACAGGCCAAGGGCTTCGTCCAGAGCTCTTTCCGCAGGGGCCTGTCCCCAGAAGAGTTCTTCTTCCACGCGATTTCTGGAAGAGAGGGACTGGTAGACACGGCCGTTAGGACTGCCCAGTCCGGATACATGTACCGCAGGCTCCAGAGCGCAATGCAGGACTTCTACGTGTCCTACGACGGCACCGTGAGGAACAGCGAGGGCCTAGTGATACAGTACAGGTACGGCGAGGACGGCGTCGACCCGTCTAGGAGTGACCACGGGAAGCCGGTAGACGTAGACAAGTTGATTAAGAAAGTTCTTGCGATGAGGGGTGAAAGGCATGAGTAAGGAAGCAAACGTTATGTCTCCAGAAGAGCTCTGGAACGAGATCGAGAAATACCACGAAACGTTGCCTCTCTCCCTACGCAAAGAGCTGTACCAGAAAATACTCGACGCAAAGCTGACCAGGGACGAGGCACTACAAGTAATAAACGAGGCGATACGCAGATACCTGTCGAGCCTCGTTGCGCCGGGAGAAGCCGTAGGAATGGTTGCCGCCCAGTCCCTTGGAGAGCCTGCAACCCAGATGACCCTAAGAACCTTCCACTTTGCAGGAGTAAGAGAGCTAAACGTGACGCTCGGACTGCCGCGCCTCATAGAAATAGTCGACTTGAGGCGCGAGCCGTCGACGCCTCTGATGGAGATCTATCTTGACCCCAGCCACGCCAAAGACCTCGACTTCGCGCTTAAGATTGCGAAGGAGATAGAGCTGACCACAATCGAGAACCTTTGCAACACGATCACGATAGACTTCTACCAGTTCGCCATCATCATGGAGTTTGACCCAGAGATGATGGAGAACAGGGGTGTAACCTTCGAAGACGTAGAGAGCGCGCTTGAAAAGGTAAAGGGTAAGAAGGGCAGAATCGAGCGGGAAGGCAACACGGTGATTTTCTACACGGGCCTAGAAGAGTTGACGAAGCTAAGGAGGATGTATGACAGGGTTCTGGGACTCAGGATAAAGGGCATAAAGGGCATAAAACACGCGATTGTCAAGCCTGTGAGGGACGACAACGGCGAGCTCGTGGAGTACGTTATTCTGACAGAGGGAAGCAACCTGAAGGCTGTTCTAGGCATAGAGGGGGTCGACCCGACCAGGACGACTACAAACAACATAATGGAGATATACGAGGTTCTCGGCATCGAGGCGGCGAGAAACGCGATAATCAAGGAGATAAAGAGGGTCCTAGACGACCACGGCCTAGACGTGGACTACAGGCACATCATGATGGTTGCAGACGCGATGACCTATTCCGGCAAGGTTAGGCAGGTCGGCAGGCACGGCGTGGCAGGCGAAAAGGGAAGCGTACTCGCGAGGGCAAGCTTCGAGGTAACAGTCAAGAACCTCGTCGAGGCCGCGCTGAGGGGCGAAGTGGACGAGCTGAGGGGAGTCATAGAAAACGTTATAATTGGTAGCAGGCCTATACCCCTGGGTACAGGCGCAGTAAAATTAAAAATGAGGTATGAATTTCCCAAACAGTGATCGGTATGGGTGCAGACTTCATAAGGGAGCTACAGACAGCCATAAACACTGGCAAGGTCGTGCTAGGCTCTAGGAGGACGATAAAGCTACTCTCAACTGGAAAAGCAAAGCTAGTCATCCTTGCCAAAAACGCCCCCACAATCGTGGCCGAGGAAATAAAGTACAAGGCGAAAATATCAAATACACCGCTATACGTGTTCGAGGGGTCAAGCAAAGACCTCGGCGCAGCCTGTAACAAGCCCTTCTTTGTTTCGGCTATAGCCGTCATAGACGAGGGCGAGAGCGGGCTACTAGACCTCGTAAAGGGACAAGCATGAGCGCCGGCGCGAACAGGCGTCTAACAAACGAAGAGCTACAGTTGATGAGTTTTTTTGAGGACATCACGAAGATACCGCCCAAGGATCTTCTCTACGACGAGGCTTTCCAGCGATACATTTTCCTCGTAGATAGGGGCCTGGCACCCCTCGCAGTGGGCAAAGCCGGCTCCAAGATCAGGATGCTCAAAGAGTTTCTCAAAAAAGACGTAGAGGTCGTCGAGGACGGGTCAAACCTAGAGGAGCTCGTAAAGTCGACTCTTTTCCCCGCGAGGGTTGTCGAGGTAAAATTAAAGGAGGAGGGCGACAGGAAAATAGTCATAGCAATTGTCCCGCCTGACCAGGTCGGCATAGCCATCGGCAGAAACGGCAGGAACGTTCAGCGAGCGCGGCTCATCCTTGGAAGATACTACGGTGTAACAGAGGTAAGGGTTCAGCCAAGCGCTTGAAGGCCCATTGTCTCTACACTTTTTATTTCTCCAGGAGCCTGACCAAAAAACTTTATAAAAAGCCCAATTAAAGAAAGTCGAGGTGTATAGATTGCCAGGAAGTAAGTCTCCTCGTGGAATGTTTGCCGCTAGGAAACTAGAACTCAAGAGGAAAAAGTTCAGGTGGAGCGACCTCGAATACAAGCGGCGCATGCTACAGCTCAAAAAGAAAGTAGACCCCCTCGAGGGAGCCCCACAGGCCAGGGGAATAGTCGTAGAAAAGGTGGGTATCGAGAGCAGGCAGCCCAACAGCGCTGTACGTAAATGTGTCAGGGTACAGCTACTAAAGAACGGCAAAGTCGTGACAGCCTTCCTCCCAGGCGACGGCGCGCTCCTCTTCGTAAACGAGCACGACGAGGTAATAATCGAGGGTATCGGTGGACCAGAAAGCAGGGCATATGGAGACCTGCCAGGAGTAAGATGGAAGGTAATCAAGGTTAACGGCGTCTCGCTGAAAGAGATACTCAGAGGCAGAAAGCAGAAACCAACGAGGTAAGGCTTCGTGTCTAATCCCCCCAAATTTCGCCTTCTATCCAAGAAGGGAAACAAGGTTATATTCCAGCTTGAAGACGCTACCCCAGCGTTTGCCAACGCGCTACGCCGCGCAATAATATCTGAGACGCCCTCCCTCGCAATAGACGAAGTAATAATACAGGAAAATACCAGCGTTCTATGGGACGAAATGATCGCCCACCGACTGGCAATGGTTCCCCTCAAGGTGGACACTGAGACTTATGACGCCCTGAGAGAACTCTACGAGGATGGAAAAGACCCACAGGTAATCTTTACGCTCGACGAGGAGGCCGTGGAAAGGCCGAAAACCGTCCTCAGCGGGCACCTCAGATTCGAAGGCGTCGAGGGCGCAGTCATCACAAGTGAAGCATCAAGCATAGAGCCAGTCTCAAAGAATATCCCCATCGCAAAGCTGGCCAAAGGCCAGAGGCTCGTCTTGACTGCCATTGCAAGGATGGGGACAGGAAAGGAACACGCGAAGTGGCAGCCCGTAGGCCCCGTAGGCTACAAGTTTAAGCCAGTCATAAGGGTCCTAAAGGAAGATCTCCCCGAGGACTATGTCTCTAAAATTATAGCTACCTGCCCCAGGAGGGTCTTCGGCTACAATTCTGGAAAACTAGTCGTCCTAAACGAGTGGGCATGCTCGCTCTGCAAGGAATGCGTAGAAGCATTTCCAGAAGCCGTCGAGGTCACGTATAACCCCAACGTGATACAGTTCAACATGGAGACGCTTGGCACCCTCCCACCCGAAAAAATCATTGAGACAGCAATCGACGTCCTAATAAAGAAAACTGAGAGGTTCAGCCATCTAGTTGAAGAATCCGTTAAACAAGCTCTGGCAGGAGAGGTTCAACCCCAATGAGAAAGTTTTTATCTACTGTTTTTTTGAATAAAGAGGTGTGTTGATATGAAGAGAACAGGACCCACAAACATACATCTAAGACTGCTGATAAGCAAGCTTAGAAAGTACAGCAGGATGTATAATGCCCCAGTATGGAGAGACGTCGCAGAGTTCCTCGAGAGGCCGCGGAGGAAACGGGTAGAAGTAAACCTTGGCGACATCGACAGGTACATAAATGAGGGAGACGTAGTAGTTGTACCAGGCAAGCTCCTAGGAGGAGGAACAATAACAAAAACAAACGTTACCATTGCTGCTTGGAGGTTCAGCCGCTCGGTCCCCCGCAGGCTCGACGGAAACGTGAAGCTTCTATCTATCGAAGAGCTCCTTGAACAGAACCCAGAAGGGAAAGGTGTAAAAATAATCGCGTAGAAAGGTGATGTAGAATGGCGACACAGGAAAAAGTTATAGTTATTGATGGGGCCGGCCACATAGCTGGGAGGCTGGCCAGCGTAATAGCTAAGGAGCTCCTAAAAGGAGAAAAAATAGTCGTAGTCAACGCCGAAAAAATAATCCTAACCGGCAAGCCCCAGAGGGTAGTAGAGAAGTACAGTAAGAGATGGGTAGAGTGGAAGACATACTACAACCCCGACATGAGGGGACCAAAATATCCAAAGACGCCTGACAGGCTCTTCAAGAGGATGGTTAGGGGGATGTTGCCGAAGGAAAAAGCCATGGGCAGAGAGGCCCTCAAGAGGCTCTATGTCTACATTGGTACCCCGTCCGAGTATGCAGACGCAAATAAGGTAAAGATACCCGCCGCCCTCTACAAGAACGAGCTAGTCCCATACATAACGCTGGGCGAACTATATAAAAGCCTAACAAACAAGGATATAGAGGGGTAGATCCACATGAAAATGGTGCTAGCCTCTGCGAGGAGAAAAACCGCTAGGGCAAGGGTAATACTCCGCGAGGGCAGAGGAAGAATATTCATAAACGGGACCCCACTCGAGCTCCTAGAACCCGAAGTCATACGCCTAAAAATAATGGAGCCAGTAAAGCTCGCAGGCAAACTTGTCCAACAAGTAGACATCTACGCCGAAGCAGAGGGCGGAGGCATAGTTGGACAAGCCTCAGCAATCAGGACCGCGATCGCCAGGGCACTAGTCGAGTGGAGCGGAAGCGAGGAACTCAAAAAGCTCTACCTTACATATGACAGGAGGCTACTCGTAGAGGATCCACGCCAAACAGAGCCCAAGAAGCCCAGGGGCAGGTCAGCAAGGGCAAAGAGACAGAAAAGCTACAGGTAAACGGGTCCAGCTCTCCATTCTCTTCTTCTCAATTTTACAAGTCCATAGGCGACCGGCTGACAGTCTCTCCCCATACCTCCTAAATTCTCATGACTCGTGACTGGCACGTAGAATTTTCACAAACAAAAAACTTTCCGATTATTTTTGTTCCGAGAAAAATGCCGCCGGGAACCTAAGCTGTTAGGGTTGGCGTGAACGTGCCGGCGGGGCAGGCTGAACAAATTCTTCTATCGTGCCGTACTTTATGACCTTGTCGATCACGTCTACGTGGGACAAAAACATCCTCCTACAACAATACCTAGTAATACCCATGTCGTCCAAGACTTTTCCGGGGTCCTCCCCGTTACTTACACGCGTGGCAAACTCGCTCCACTTGTCCCCGATAAGGGCGCCACACGTAAAGCACCTGACAGGGAATATCATGAATTCTCAACAGCCCATTTCCACAGTCATATTTATTAACTTTTCCTAACCCCATAGACCCGTGTATAGTTCAGCGCCGAGACCCCTAGTCGTCTCGCTCCGGCACGAAAACCTTCTACACTTCCTCGAGAACCAGCTCCGAAACCTCCTCAAGGCACAGACAAACATATTGCTAGCATTCTCAGAAAACTATTCCTCCTGGGTAAAACAGTTCATAAACGTAGATCCCCTATGCATAGACAGTCCCACGCTAGACACATTCACAAAGAGCCTTGAGAGCCGCCTAACAGACCCAATGCTCCCTAGCCTCGCAAAGAAAATACTCACCGCTAAGAACCCCAGAGAAGCCGCAACCCTCCTAGCACAAGAAGACCCAAAAAACCAAAGGATATACAAGACCCTACTAGAAATAGCCTCCACAAGCCAAGTCAAACCGGAGACAACATGCGGCCAAGAGCTGCCAGTCCAGCTATTAACAATAACATTAACCACACACCCCGTACTCGTCCACGCCCTGCTGGCATCAAAAGCCTCCATGGCGCCTGCATCCACTTTCATAACCCTCACATGCAGGCAATGGCTAGAACTCTACACCCACACCCAAACATTCGACCCCGCACAGATATTCCTCCTGACAAAGCCATGCAGAATACCCTTCGACTCCACCTTCACATACATATTCCAAAACAGCCTACTCATATTCACAAACATTAGCCCCAAAACCCTAGCCATCCTATATGAAGAAAAGTCAGACACAATACTCCTAGCCCAAGACACCGACAAAATAAGCAGAATAAAGCTATCATGAAACGTTTCACGAAGAGAAAATGGTGGGCCCGCTGGGATTTGAACCCAGGACCACCTCCGCGTCAGGGAGGCATCCTGCCGCTAGACGACGGGCCCTAGACGTCGCAGAATAGTAGAGCTTGATGGGTAATAAATTTTTCTCCCCAAAGCACGAATCATGCATCAAGGATCTACAAGCTTTACACCCAGCACAAAACAGGAAACACGCCCCATCATTAACTAGCTTACATCAATAAAGCATTTCTATTTTGTCAATGTTTTCCCATTAGGAAAACTAAAAGTTGTTTATGAAGTTTCTCGTCGGGAAGGTTATTTTAAAAAGAGATTACGGGAAAAATTCCCGACCCAAAACGGGGTGTTTCGGGAAAGTTCCCTATCGGGAAGTTTCAGAAGTTTCCAACGGGTAAATTTGAGTGCTAAGGCAGTTTTACAGACTTCTTGATAAAATTAAACGTTAAACATATAAACCACACCCGAGTAAAACAATTCGGATGCAACTCAGAAAGAATTGAAAGTGATGTGCCTTTGTTGATGTTGATTCCTCTAAATTCTATGCTCAAGATGCAACTCAGAAAGAATTGAAAGCTCTCATCTTTAGAACATTTTCCCATTCAGCTTTCCACGATGCAACTCAGAAAGAATTGAAAGCGAAAGGAAGACTGTCCTATGCACACTTAACGACGACTTCGATGCAACTCAGAAAGCGCGCGCTCCAATAGATGCAACTTAGAAAGGATCGATGGTTTTTGGTATGTTTGTTTTGTGCAGGAGGGACAAGTTTATATAGTGTTTTTTGAAAAGGTATGGAGGCGTTGCTGATGAGTCTGGAGGAGTTGAGGTCTCTTGAGGGGCAGTTGCTGATACCCTTGGAGATGTACTTGGCAGCGGGTATAAGGATTGGCACTAAGGTGAAGAGCAAGTTCATGAAGCCTTTTATCTACAGTGCTAGGCCTGACGGGCTCTACCTGCTCGACGTGAAGAAGACTGACGAGCGTATAAGGATAGCCGCGAAGTTTATCGCGAGGTATGACCCGGCTAAGGTCGTCGTGGTTTCTGGGCGCCAGTATGGTCACAGACCTGTCAAGAAGTTCTGTGGGCTTGTTGGCTGTAAACCTATTCTTGGAAGGGTTCTGCCTGGGACATTCACAAACCCGGCTCTAGCACACTTCACTGAGGCAGACCTCTTGGTCGTCACTGATCCCCGCGTGGACGAGCAGGCCGTTACTGAGGCAGGTCAGATGGGTATCCCTGTTGTCGCGCTTTGCGACACGGACTCGCCCATATCCTATGTCGACCTGATTATTCCGACGAATAATAGGGGCCGCAAGGCGCTTGCCCTCGTATTCTGGTTGCTCGCTAGGGAGGTGCTCAGGGCGAGGGGCGAACTTGCACCTACGGCCGAGTTGCCAGTGCCTCTTTCAGACTTTGAGGCTAGGATCCTGACGACCGGAGAAGTAGTCTAGGCTGTCCACAGTTTTTAGTGTAAGTTTTTATAGCTCGGAGTCCCCATTTTCATGGAGTGGTATGGCTTCAGGAGTGAGGGTACGCTCCCCAGTTAACGCTGGCTATTTTTACCCCGCAAACCCAGGCGAGCTCGCCGAGACTCTCAGGGCCAGCTTCCTACATAGGCTCGGCCCGGGCAGGTTGCCGGAGAAGGCTCCACGTGAATACACTGGTAGAGTGATAGGGGTCGTTGCGCCCCACGCGGGCTATGTCTATTCTGGTCACGTCGCGGCCCACTCGTATCTCGAGCTTTCAGACGCCGGCAGGCCAGACGTTGTATTCATTTTGGGGCCTAACCACCACGCGCTTGGGGTTCCAATTGCTGTCGACGAGAATGACGCCTGGGAGACCCCGCTCGGCCAGGTAATGGTCGACAAGGAATTGGCGAAGGAGCTCTCCTCGCTGGAACGCATAGTCCTGTTCGACTATCAGGCGCATTTCTACGAGCACTCGATAGAGGTACAGATCCCATTTCTACAGTTCACTTTTCCAGAGACGCCGAGGATTGTACCGATCTCGATGATGCTCCAGACGCCCGAGGCTGCTGTCAGGGTTGGAAAGGCGATTGCAAGCCTTATCAAGAACAAGGGGCTGAAGGCGTATGTTATCGCGAGTAGCGACATGAGCCACTATGTCGAGGCCAGGATAGCGAGGGAGAAGGACTTCAAGGCAATAGAGAAGATAAAGGCCCTAGACGTAGAGGGGCTGTACGACACTGTTATAGAGGAGGACATATCGATGTGTGGGCCCGGCCCAGTAATGGTCTTGATGCAGGTTGCACGTGAACTAGGATATACGAATGTGAGGCTTCTCAAGTACGCGGACTCCGGCGACGTTACTGGGGACAAGAGCAGTGTTGTTGCCTACGCGTCTCTATCGTTTGAAAAATAGGGGTATGGTGGATATAGAATGAATAACGAGGAACTGATTTTCTCGCGCAAGGACCAGCACCTAATCTTCGCTGTAAAAGAAAAAGTAGAGTCCACGGCCACTACTATGCTCGAAGACGTAAAATTTGTCCACCAGACGATACTAGACTACGACTTTTCCGAAGTAGACGTGTCCACCCAGTTTTTTGGCCACAAGGTAAACGCCCCACTAGTGATAAGCGGTATGACAGGCGGCACACCTCTCTCCGGAAAAATAAACTCTATGCTCGCCGAGCTGGCCGAGGAGTTCCATATACCGATAGGTGTCGGCAGCCAGAGGGCGGGCCTCAAGGACCCGTCAGCTGCAGACACGTTCAGGGTTGTAAAGGAAAAGGCGCCCGACGTTCCCAGGATCGCTAACATAGGCGCGAGCCAGGTATCCATGGGTCTATCTGTGGGCGACGCCGAGAAGCTCATCGAGATGATCGACGCAGACGTCCTTGCCGTCCACCTGAACCCACTCCAAGAAGTTCTACAGCCCGAAGGCGAGCCAGTGTTTAGAAGCTTCCTGGCAGGCCTCGAAAAACTTGTCAGCTCTGTCAGTGTCCCAGTTATCCTGAAGCAGACCGGGGAAGGCTTCGCGAGGGAGTCAGCGAGGAAGCTCGTTGGCATCGGCATAAAGGGTATAGATGTAGGCGGCACGGGGGGCACGTCCTTCGCCGTGATAGAGGGCCTGAGGGCGAGGCTCATGGGTCTAGACGTTCTCGAGGAGATTGCAAGAGACTTTGCCGACTGGGGTGTACCCACGGCCGCCAGCATACTCGAGGTCAGGTCGGTTTTCCCAGACATCCTGCTCGTAGCGACGGGTGGTGTCAGGAACGGCGTAGAAGTAGCCAAGGTGATAAGGCTAGGGGCAGACTTTGCAGGCATGGCCCTGCCAGTGGTTAGGAGCGTCTATCATGGCGGTGTCCCAGGGGGCAGAAGGTTCCTGGACAAAACCCTGAAGGAGCTAAGGATAGCGGTCTACCTCGTCGGGGGAAAAGATCTCAAAGACTTAAAGAAGGCGCCAATAATCGTGACTGGGAAACTCAAGGACTGGATTATACAGCGTGAACTCATAATTAGAAGTGAATAGGCAGGGGGCATGCGCGCCATGGAGAAAAAAATCGGCTTCGAGCTGTTGCCTCACACTGCCGACATAACTGTGAGAGCGGTTGGAAGGAGCCTAGAGGAGGCCTTCGCCTACGCGGTCATAGGGCTATTCGGGGTAATGACAAACGTGGAGAGCATCGAGCCCCGGGAAAAACGAGAGGTCACAGCAGAAGGCTTCGACCTAGAAAACCTGCTCTACAATTTCCTCGAAAAAATCCTTTTCCTGTTCGACACGGAGCAGTTCCTTGTTTCCCGCGTAGACAACATAGCCATAGAGCCCCAACCGGATGGATACATTGTCAAGGCCACTGTTTCGGGGGAGCGCTTCGACCCAGAGAGGCACGAGTCCAGGGTACTCGTAAAGGCCATTACCTACCACGGGATGCGTATCTATCAAGAAGGCGGCCTCTACGTAGTCGAGTATACACCCGACATCTAGCGGTATCTATTTCTCTGCGAAAAGTATCTCGATTCTTCTAGCTGTGATTTCGACTGTTTTCTTTTTTCCCTGCTCGTTCAGCCTTACCAGTTTCCACCTTGCGAGAAACCTTAGATCCCGGGAAACGTTTGGCGCAGACCTCCCAAGGCTTCTAGCAAGCTCGCTTACCCCTATGTCCTTGTTCTTCGACAGGAAATCTAGAAGCTCGAGGATTCTCGTGTTTAGAATCTTTCTTGCGACGTGTGGAGGTAGCTCTTCCCTTATGTACCATGTATAAGTGAAGTCCCCCTCCTCCTCGTAGAGGGAGTACAGCTCTCGTAGTTCAGGGTGTTTCTCGAGGTTTCCGGGGGCAAGGTCGTCCCGTGTAATTTTTCTCTCGAGGTAGACCTTTATCATTATAGGAAAAATTTATCATGTCAGGATAAAAATGTTTATGTTTATTGCCAGCTAGAGAGACTAGGTGAAAAATATGGCTCCACCATTAAGAAAGATAACTGACTACTTGTGGGAGATCCCACAGAAGTACAAGCCTGGAATGAGGGTTCCAGGTCTCGTAATAGCTGACGAAGTGCTAATAGGCAAAATGAAGGAAGACCTCACACTCGAACAAGTGGCAAACGTTGCTGTCTTGCCGGGAATATACAAGTATTCGATTGTTCTGCCAGACGGACACCAGGGCTACGGGTTCCCCATTGGGGGCGTAGCGGCATTCGACGCGAACGAGGGCGTGTTGAGCCCGGGAGGAGTCGGATACGACATAAACTGTGGAGTGAGGGTTCTCGCGACAAACCTAATGGAGCAGGAGGTTAGGCCAAAGCTACGCGAGCTGGCAGAGACACTTTTCAGGAAGATCCCATCTGGTCTGGGAAGCACAAGTGGCTTGAGGCTCAGCTTTTCAGAGCTAGACAGGGTTCTAGAAGAGGGAGTAGAATGGGCCATAGAGAGGGGCTATGGCTGGCCAGAGGATCCCGAACACATAGAGGAGCGCGGCAGAATGGAGGGTGCAGACGCCGGCGCGGTCTCAAACGAGGCAAAGGAGAGGGGCAACAACCAGCTTGGAACCCTGGGTAGTGGCAACCACTTCCTCGAAGTCCAAAGGGTAGACAAGATTTACGACCCCGAGGTCGCGAAATACTTTGGCATCGAGAGAGAGGGACAAGTAACAGTGATGATCCATACTGGTTCGAGGGGCCTAGGGCACCAGGTAGCCAGCGACTACCTCAAGATAATGGAGAGGCTCGTCAGGAAATACAACATGCCGCTCCCAGACAGGGAGCTAGTCTCTGTCCCCGCAACCGCTCCCGAGGCCGAAAAATACTTCGCGGCAATGAAGGCAGCCGCCAACTTCGCTTGGACAAACAGGCAGGTGATCACTCACTGGGTGCGTGAAAGCTTTAGGCAGGTCTTCAAGACTGATCCAGACAAGCTCGGACTAAAAATCATATACGACGTTGCACACAACATTGCTAAGCTCGAGGAACACGTTGTCGATGGGAAACGTGTAAAGGTCTACGTCCACAGGAAGGGGGCGACCCGCGCCTTCCCGCCCGGTCACCCGGAGATCCCACAGGACTACAAGACTATAGGCCAGCCAGTCCTTATCCCTGGATCAATGGGCACAGCTAGCTACATACTTGTTGGGACGCCCAAAGCCATGGAGCTGACTTTCGGCTCTTCGCCGCACGGGGCCGGCAGGATGCAGAGCAGGGCAGAGGCTAGGAGGCAGGTCAGGGGACAAGAGATCAAGGCCGAGCTCGAGAACAGGGGCATAGTCGTTAGGGCTGCGAGCCTGGCCGTCGTTGCGGAAGAGGCGCCAGACGCATACAAGGATGTGGACAGGGTTGTCGCCGTTGCAGACGCTGTTGGGTTCGTAAAGAAAGTAGTGAGGATGACGCCGATAGCTGTGGTTAAGGGGTAACGTGCGTCAAAGCGAAAAAGTTATATTTTTCTCAAAATGCAAGTGGTGGGAGAGTAAATGGCTGAAGGCGACCAGTTCATATCAACGCTTGACGGCGAGGAAATCAAGATATTTGACAAGTGGAGCACGCGTGACGTAGAAATTAGGGACCAAAGCCTAAAGAGGTACCTATCACTGAAGCCTGTCCTTGTCCCCCACACAGAGGGAAGACACGCAAAGAAGAGATTCGCAAAGTCGAGGGTCTCAGTCGTCGAGAGGCTTGCCAACAACCTGATGAGACCCGGGAGAAACGCAGGCAAAAAGATGCTCGCGCTCAACATTGTGAAAAGGGCTTTTGAAATCATCGAACTAAAGACGGGCAAGAACCCCATACAGGTCCTTGTATGGGCAATTGAGAACGCGTCGCCACGCGAAGAAACAACCAGAGTTGTTTACGGTGGTATCCTCTACCACGTGTCAGTAGACGTCTCGCCGCAGAGAAGGGTAGACCTAGCGCTAAGATTTATCTCTGAAGGCGCAAGGGCCTGCTCAATGAACAATCCCAAAACAATTGAAGAGTGTCTAGCCGACGAGATTGTCGCCGCGGCATACGGAGATGCCAACAGCTACGCGATACGCAAGAAGGAAGAAATCGAGCGTGTAGCACTAGCCGCAAGGTAAAAGCTTCTCCAGGAGTTTCAGCCTTTTTTGTGTAATATACTTATATTTTTCACCAACATACGTATCAGTGTGAGCGTTTATGGTTGAAGAGCTTTGGGTAGAAAAATATAGGCCGAGAAGTCTCGACGAAATTGTTGACCAAGAAGAAATCGTGAAGAGGCTGAAAGAATTTGTCAAACAGAAAAACATGCCGCACCTCCTTTTTGCCGGCCCGCCTGGTACTGGAAAAACCACTGCCGCCCTCGCGCTGGCCCACGACCTCTACGGGGACTATTGGCGCGACAATACCCTCGAGCTCAACGCGAGCGACGAGAGAGGCATAGACGTGATCCGGAGCAGGATCAAGGACTACGCGCGTACACTCCCATTAGGAGACGTCCCATTCAAGCTCGTCATACTTGACGAAGCCGACAACATGACTGGGGACGCCCAGCAGGCACTCAGGCGGACAATGGAGCTTTTCTCGAAGAACACTCGCTTCATACTGATAGCCAACTATGCGTCCAAAATTATTGAGCCTATACAGTCGAGATGCGCGGTTTTCCGCTTCCAGCCACTGCCCAAGGGCGACGCCTTCAGCAGGCTGAAATGGATAGCGAAGAATGAGGGGATAACAGTCGACGAGCAGGCCCTTGAAGCAATATGGGAGGAGAGCCAGGGAGACCTACGCAAAGCGATAAACACGCTACAGGCGGCGTCAGCGATAAGCAAGAACGTCACAGAGGAAGTTGTATACGCGGCGCTGGGCCGTGTAAAGCCTAGGGAAGTCAAGGAAATGATCGAAAGCGCCTTGAGGGGAGACATTATAGGTGCCAGAGACAAGCTAAGGGTGCTCCTCTACAACTACGGATTGTCGGGAATCGACATCATAAGGTATATACATAGGGAGGTTCTCTCACAGAAATCAATCAAGCTTGACGAAGCAACACTAGCAGATCTGCTCGTCCTAGTTGCCGAGGCAAACTACAGGATTGTCGAGGGCTCAGATGACGAGATACAATTAATGGCGTTGCTGTCAAAGCTTGCAGTCCTTGCAAACAAGTCCAAGAAGGGATAAGCCGAGATGTCTACCAGTGAGCCTCGACTAGAGGTTCCATGGGTCGAGAAGTACCGTCCAAGCAAGATAGCCGAAGTAGTAAACAACGAGGACGCCAAAAAGAAGTATGTGGCATGGATTAATGCCTGGCTTAGAGGCAAGCCCCAGAAGAAAGCCGCCCTACTCTACGGGCCGCCTGGAAGCGGCAAAACAAGCATAGTCCACGCGACGGCACGCGAATTCAACTGGGAACTAATCGAGCTAAATGCAAGCGACGTAAGGTCCAGGGAGGCTCTGAGACAAAGGGTCTCGGGAGCCCTAGACACGGGCTCCGTCTTCGGCTACCAGGGAAAAATCATACTCCTAGACGAGGTTGACGGCATATCCACCCGGGAAGACGCTGGGGGGCTACAAGCCATCCTAGAGCTAATAGAGAAAACAAGGTGGCCCATCGTTCTGACAGCCAATGACCCCTGGGACCCCAAGCTCAGGACACTCCGCGACGCATGCGAGCTCATTGAGTTCAAGAAGATTGGGAAGAGAGACGTGGTAAAGGTTCTCGAATCGATATGCCAAAAGGAAAAAATCGAGTGCCCCAAAGAGGTTCTCTCAGCTATAGCCGACAACTCTAAGGGCGACCTAAGGGCCGCAATCAATGACTTGCAGTCTATAGCGCTAGGCAAGAAAACCCTAAGCGTTGCAGACCTACAGGTTTTGGGCGACAGGGCTGAACAGGAAAACATGTTCGAGATAGTTAGGACCGTCCTAACAGCTAAGAGCCCTGAACAGGCTCTAAGCGTGACGAGGTTGCCGTCTCTTGACTATGAAATGCTCCTCCAGTGGCTAAGCGAAAACATCCCATACCAGTACGAACAAAGCCTCCAAGCCATTGCAGACGCCTACAATGCACTCTCGTGGGCAGATATAATGTTGTCAAGGATGAAACGTGAACAACAGTGGTCCCTCCTCTCATATGCGCTTGAACTTATGACAGCCGGAGTGTCTAGCTCTAGGGAACGCCCACCATTCAAGTTTGTCAAGTACTCTTTTCCAGAAAAAATAAGGATCCTTGCGCGTCAAAAAGAGAAGTTTGAAGAGTACAGAAAAGTAGTAAGGGAGGCGTCTAGCAGGCTACATGTGTCCACTTCAAAGTTCCGGACAGAAGTCCAGCCATATCTCCAGGTAATTTTAGAGGAAGACGAAGAAGAAGGAAAAATGATTCTGAGAAGCCTAGGCATCCCAGAAAACAAGATAAACGTTGTTTTCAAAACAGAGGAAAAGGCTCATTCTTGAGGAGGCTTTTCTCCCCGTTGCCTCGCATTGAGTTCTCTACTGATAGAATCTCTGAGTATCTTTTCTAGTACGCTTAGAGGAATCCTGTTTATCCCGACCTCGCTATTCTCGCTGGCGTTTGGAATCGAAATCAGCGTGGTTTTGCCCCTATACGTGCTCCTGCCGATCCTAGCATCTATGAATCCCAGCTTCTTGAGCATTTGAACAGTTTCCCATACCCTTGTATATTTCAGTGGTTTTTCGCCAAACCTATTACATACGTCCTCGTATTGGAGAACCACGGTTCCCATGTTTACGTATGCTTTTTCTTTTTCGGCCAAGAGGAGCTCAGTTACAGCTAGGAGGATCAATTTTTCGTGTAGAGACAATTTCTCTATCATCTCTTCGTCTATATAGCTAGGGAGAACACCCTTATTCATAACGTATCTAACGTGTTCAGGCAGGATTACGTCTTTGCCCTCTTCCTCTGCCTTGAGTGCGGCATAATACAGGATCTTTAGCGATATCCTCGCGTCGCCTAGACCCGTTTTTGTCTCTGGAACGTATCCAACGGTATCCGCAATCATGGATATGATTTCCTCCGAGACGGCCTCTTCTTTGATCGCCTTGTCAGCCTGTATCCTGGACCACAGTATGTCTTCGAGCTGGCTCGAAGTATACGGGTCGAAACGGACTACCCTTGCAGACAAGGAGCTAACAACTGCCTTGTCGAGGTATTCGAGGCTTTCCTCTAGTTGCCTAAAGATAACTATTAGACCCACCCCCATTCTTATTTCTGGCAGTATCTCGTTTAGACGTGAAAAAACATATAGCAAGTCGTTTCCGTCCCCCAGTTTTGCGATAATGTCGGCCTCGTCGAGTATAATGATTAAGTTGTGGCCGCGCCTATCGATGAAATTTAAGACATACTGTGTTAGCTCTTCAGATGAGAATCCCCTTCTCGGGATATCTAGACCACTATCGTTTCCAAGCTTCCTCAATACTTGGAACTTTGTTCGATATTCATGCGCATTTATATAGCTTACAAGTATTGGAGGCATTTTTCCCTGGTCAGATTTCTCCTTGATCTCTTTACCTATGCTTCTCGCAACGGCTGTCTTCCCCGTACCCGAGGGTCCCGAATAGATAACCGTCCTTAGGATTTTCTTTTGCCCCCTATACACGTCCTGGAGAATACTTAATGTTTCCTCGATCTGTGTTCTTCTGTGTGGAAGCTTGACTGGAACATATTCATTGCTAAGTTTTCGCTCGTCTAGTATTATCCTTCTACCGTTAAAGTAGCCATTGAAACTCATAGACATCTATCCGTCTCTCCTAAACAGATATTTCCCAGAAAAAACAATGCATAGAATAATTAATGTTTTGGTACGAGAGAATCTAGAGGAGCTCCTACGTTTTTGGACTCTCGCGTGTGTATACCACTTCCGTGAGCAGGACATCGCCGTGTTCATCTACTTCGATGGTATAGGTACCCTTGTTCGTGTTTAGGAGTCCAGCCTTTCTTAGTCTTTCCATTATCTGTGTGTAAAATTCTTGTTTCCACCCTTCTAGTTTCCCAAGCCTTACGGATATCTTCCCAACAGGAACCCTGTTTTGTGTAAAGAAAGACACTACCTCTTCGACAACCTTGTTGATGTCGCTACCCGCTATCCGCCTAACTACGAATTTTACCTTGAGTAAATGTCTAACTGGATATTTCTTGAGAACACTAGCTAGAGCCTCTGCGTTGATACATGTGTTTAGGATTATTTTTCCGGCCTTTTTTTCCTTGAGATTGACCGACGTGTCGTATGGGAATAACAAGTCTAACAAGTCTCTTGCAACCCTGTTTTCGTGGCCACTTTCAACGCTGACAATTACTTCGTGGCAGACCATTTCTCCACCAAGGATTTTTCAATAAGGTCTGTTCTAACCTCTACACCTATTCCCTTCTGTCTTGGTACTTCCAGTGTCCCATTGCTTGTCAGTTTCCACGGGGGCTCAACGATGTCTTCTTCCCAGTACCTGTCTGAGGCAGAGATGTCGTTGGGGTAATTGACTGCCGGGTGGGATGCTAGCGCCACTAGGAAAGCCCTCCCAACTCCCGTTTCCAGCATTCCCCCTATCCACGCGCCGATGCCCAGCCTCGCCGCGGTTTCCAGGATTTCTTTTGCCCTCAGTATCCCGCCTACCCTTGCAGGCTTTACGTTAACTATTTCGCATGAGCCCAGCTTGTATGCTACTAGGAGGTCTCCCAGCGTCTTGATGCTTTCATCTAGGCAGATAGGTGTAGTGAGCTTGCGGCTTAGGATGCTGTGTTCTACCAGGTCGTCCCATGCAAGTGGCTGTTCAATCATGAGTAAACCATAGTTGTCAAGCTTTCTTAAGACCTGCATGTCCCTCAACGTGTAGGCCCCATTGGCGTCGACCTGTAGAGGTATGTCTCCGAACCTATCCCTGATGGCCTTTACTGGCTCAACGTCGTGGCCGGGCTCTATCTTTATCTTGATACGCCTGTAGCCCTCCTCAAGCCTAGTCTCAACTTCTGAGACGAGCTGGTCAATGCTCCTCTTTATGCCTATACTTACACCTGAGACTATCTCTTTCCGAACCCCACCAACGATATCTGCAATGCTTTTCCCCTCAAGCCTGCCATAAAGGTCGAGGAGAGCCTCCTCGACAGCCGTCTTAGCCATCGGGTAGCCCCTTATCCTCGACACTGCCGCGTGAAAATCGTAGACGTCTTGGATTTCTCTCTGGAGGACGATTGGGGCAATAAAGTTGCGGATAATAGTTGACGATGTGTCGTATGTTTCATAGCTATACCATGGCCCATGGTCTGCGACGAGCTCGCCCCAGCCCTCCTCGCCCCCCTTCTCCTCCACACGTACAAGTACAACGGGCCTCTCCTGGACACTTCCGAAACTAGTCCTAAATTCGTCTCGGAGCTTCATCCTGAGATAAAATAGTTCCAGCCTCCTTATCTCCACAGACAATTCCCCTCCAAAACCTCGTCAAGACTAGACTTTACTACAAGATAAAAGTTGCGTGGCTCGCCGTCTATGTTTCCCAGAACATGTTCACATATTATGTATCCCCGGGAAAGATAGAAGCGGACAGCGTCCCTAAAAAGGAGCTTCCACTTTATGGCAGACTCCAGGTCAATGTCCCTAAGCTTGTTAATGTCGTATGGGAACTCTAGTGCAACAAGGTCTTTTTCTGCGACCTCAAGACTGGTCGCAATCCTCACCACGCCATTTCTAGCCGTTTTTATGGGAAAATATGCTTCCCCAGCAATCTCATCAAAAGATGGAGGCGTATACTTTCCACTTAGCCTCTCCCTAACCCTCCTACTATTAATCCACCACTCCACCATAAACCTGTCAGTCGGCAATCCACGGTTAAGCTCGTCATGTAGCTCGCCATAGTAGTCCACGTAAAATCTCCGCGCGATGACACCGAGCTTCCCAAAGTTAAACCTGGCGTTTCTGCCCTGGTGAGGGTCAAATGTCCAAGTGACGAGGTCATATTTTCTCGACAATGCCCACTCTCTCTGTAACAATTTTAGTTGTTGGGCAATACCGGTCCCCCTATACTCGGGCAAAACGCCGAGCATGTGTGAGTATAGATAGTATCCATATTCCTCGCTGTACCCTATAAACCCCAGAGCGAAGCCAACGACTTTTCCATTGGATTCTGCCAGGAGCAAAAATCCTCCACTCTCGTCTACAGCCTTAAGAACATGTACCGGGACGATCTCGCTTGTCTCCATGGACCATGCCTCACGCATAACTTCGACGACGCCTTTGTAGTCCTCAATGGTGGATGTCCTGCGGAATACCACGTTTTCCATTGCATCTAGCTATGGCGTCGAGCTGGATAAATGTTTCCCGCCAGACACTGAAAAACATACAGACGCGATAAACTTAATAAGTATCCAGAGAAAGCTTATTCATAGCCGGGGTGGCCGAGTGGACCAAGGCGGTGGACTTGAGATCCACTACCCCAAAAGGGTGCCCGGGTTCGAATCCCGGCCCCGGCGCCACTCTTGTCCTCCCAAATGTTTGGCTCAACGCTTCACTCCTAGACTAATTTTCAGGACTTTTTCCATAGAGCAGTTTCCCAGGGAAGACAAAAGAAAAAGAAAAATTTTTATTTATAGATAAATCAAAGCTAAGGGAATGTATGTCTAGTGAGTTCAAATACATAGTCCGTGTTGCTGGGGTAGACCTCCCAGGAGACAAGGCGTTAGCGTATGCGCTAGCCGACATAAAAGGTATAGGCGTGTCAACCGCACAAGCAGTCGCCATAAAGCTTGGATTAGACCCCAAGAGGCTTCTTGGAACGCTCTACGACGAGGAAATAGAGAAACTGTCCAATGCACTAAGGGAAATCGAGAAGCTTGGACTACCGGCCTGGATGCTTAACCGTAGGAAAGACCCGTTCCTCGGGGTAGACAGGCACCTAATAACCTCGGATCTCCTCATAACAGTTAGAAACGACATCGAGTTCATGAAGAAGATCAAGAGCTATAAAGGCACAAGGCACATGCTCGGCTTGAAGGTTAGAGGACAGAGGACAAGGACAACTGGTAGGACGGGTCTAACAGTGGGTGTAAAGCGTGGAAAAGAAACCCCACAACAGCAGAAGAAAGGTGAGTAGGTATGGGTGACCCTAAGAAATCAAGGAAGAAGTGGCAGGGACCAACACATCCATGGAGAAAAGAAACCCTAATGGAAGAAATGCAACTAGTAGGTGAGTACGGCCTCAGGAACAAAAAGGAGCTCTGGATAGCCCGCTCGTTGCTCAGGGAGATAAGGGCAAAGGCAAGAAGGCTTCTTGCACTTCCACAAGAAGAAAGGATACAGCTCGAGAAACCATTGATCTCGAGGCTATACAAAATGGGCCTGGTTCCAAGCGAAGACGCCAGCCTGGACGACGTCCTGAGCCTAACTGTCCGCGATGTCCTGGAGCGCAGGCTCCAAACAATAGTCTACAGGAAGGGGCTTGCAAAGACAATCAGGCAGGCCCGCCAATTGATTACGCACGGTCACATTGCTATAAACTCGCGCCGCGTGAGGAGCCCAGGCTACCTTGTCAGTAGGGAAGAAGAAAACCTAATAGGCTATTATGAGGGTTCACCAATAGCTAAACAGGTTCAGGCAGGTGCGTAACTATGGCCGAAGAAAAAGAAGTCGAGAAAACTACTGAAAAAGTAGAGGAAACAGCCGAGAAGCAGGAGAAAAAAGAAAAACGCGAAGAGCGCTCTTCAAAACAGGTAAGGGGAGACGTCGGCATAGCTTGGATCTATGCAAGCTACAACAACACCATTATCCACATTACCGACCTCTCTGGTTCTGAGACAATTGCCTTCGCATCTGGAGGAATGGTTGCAAAGGCAGACAGGGACAAGCCCTCCCCGTGGGCAGCAATGCAGGCGGCCATCAAGGCGGCTAAGACCGCGCTTGACAAGGGCATAAAAGTTGTACACGTAAAGATAAAGGCTCCAGGAGGCTACGGCCCCAAGACACCTGGACCAGGCGCTGGGCCAGCAATAAGGGCTCTTGTAAGAGCTGGGCTAATGGTAGACAGGATAGAGGACGTCACGCCGCTACCCACGGACAGCATTAGGAAGCCTGGCGGCAGAAGAGGAAGACGCGTCTAGCCGCCGTTGTTTCTCAAAGTCCTTTTTCTTTTTATTGAGAATATTTTTGCAGGGATCAGGCCGGAAACCTTTTCTTCATCTATCTGTGCTGCAATGGGTCATCATTTCTATACATGTTTTCCTCTTCGTGGATTTTAAATCTTGTGCCTATTGTTCCCGAAGAAAAGATGGGTATCCTTTTATATACTCTTGGCACATTATAATTAGCTGTCATAGTTCGTGGTGTAGAAAAGTGCCTTGGATCGGGCTTCGCAAGGGATGCGTAGAGGAAAAAGATATCGAGAAATATCTAATGGAAAATGGCATCCATTACGTAAGAAAAATTGAGCTAGAGGTACAAGTCGGAGACGAATGGGTACCATTCCTTGTCTTCGAGGTTCTCGGGATGATAGAAGGCTTCGCAGAGGAAATGTCACATACTTTTAATTGCCTCTCTCTCGAAAGCGGCCCCCACTTGGTTCTCGGAGAGATTTCCGCTAAACTGTGGGACGAGGGTGCTAAAATTATCTTTCCAGACGGTTCTCAGCGAATAATTCCAATCTACACGTTTGACGCTTTTTTAGACGTCCGGATGCCAACAAACAAGGTCAAAGGGCTAAAAGGCCAGATAATTATCGCTGGAAACATCTTCGACCTACCACTAACACTAGAAGACTTAGCAAAAATCGAAAAGATGGGTAAAAAATACATAGAAAAAGTCGAGAAAGCAGCGTCAGTCTACGGAGTCACAAAAATACTATCCAGTGAAGTCCGAGAAAAGCTCCTAGAAAAAGAGAAAAAAGAAATAAAATACGAGGTTGACTACGACGCGGGACTAGCAATAGTAATGGTAGGCAACAAATTGCAAACAGTAACCATCCCCCGGCTCGTTATTCTACTCGCGGAGGAAAAAATGTATGAACAGATAAAAGAAGTGTATAGCTCGGCGCCTGAACCCCTTAAAAAGAAGCTTAAAGAATCTCTACTCGAGTACTACGAGTTCAAAAAGGCTAACAGGCAAGAGAAAGAAGCGCTCGAAAAACTTTTTAGAGACATTGGTATCGCCCCTAACTAATCTTTCGTGCTGATTTTATGTTTTTAAAGATTGATAGCTAAAAATATATTTATGAGTTAGACGCATAAATTAATCGAGAGACAATGCCCAGATTAGCAAGTAAACCCCAAACAATAACCGCTTCTCCGATTAGGCGAATAGCTACTCTATTAGACGAAGCACGTAGAAAAAGTGACATAATCAGCTTTGGAGGTGGTGCCCCCTCCCTGCCCCCACCACAAGAAGTTATAGATCACCTAATCAACTACATAAAGAGCTACCCGCAAAAGGCCGTAGGCTACGGCGCAACTAGGGGGATGATAGAGCTTAGGGAGCTAATAGCTGAAGACCTAAAGAAATACTGGAACGTAAGCTATGATCCAAAGGAAGAAATAATGATCGTCAACGGGGGAACCGAGGGCATTTACCTAGCGCTGGGAGCAATACTCGAAAAAGACGAAGAGGTAATCGTCCTAGATCCAACATACCTCGGCTACCACGAGCCAATCAAGCTCTTCGGGGGGAGAGTCCGCACAGTCCCAGTCAGCGTGGAAAACGGGTACCAGCCAAAAATAGAAGACGTCAAGAAGGTAATCTCTCCACTAACGAAGGCCTTTATCCTTCTTAGCCCAGACAACCCGACGGGCAGAGTGGTCACAGAGGAATTCGTGAGGGACCTCGTAGACTTAGCCGTGGAGCACGACTTCTGGATTATTTTCGACGCGGTCTACAAGCATATAAGCTATGGCAGGCCTACGCCATGGGTAGACTCATTTAAGGGTGCCCGGGAAAGAACGATCACAATTAACAGCTTCAGCAAGGAAGCCTCTATTCCAGGGTTCCGACTAGGATACATCACGGGTCCCCCCGAGGCAATTGAGGTCATGGAAAAGCTAAAACAGTACGTTTCGCTTGCGCCGGACACACCCGGGCAAATAGCTATGATAAAGTTCCTGGAAAGCGGTATAAAGGATAGGTACCTCAACGAGATAGTATTACCGACCTACAAGAGAAGACGCGACTTTATGTATAAATGCATACAGGAATACTTGCCAGAGGCCAAGACATCACTCCCAGAGGGAGCATTCTACTTCTTCGTAAACCTGGAGGAATATCTAAAGGCTATGGAGCGCGACGACGAGGAATTCGCAAACAGGCTCCTCTACAGAAAAAGCGTCGTAGTTATTCCAGGCAAATACTTTGGAGAAATGGGTAAGGGCCACGTTAGGATGACCTTTGTCTCGGAACCGGAAGAGAGAATAGAGGAAGGATTAAAGAGAATGAACGCGTACGTCTACAGCTATATGTAAAAACTGTTAAACATTTTTTCGCTAAGCATTTGCTATTGGGGTTTATCCCCCAATTTTCTTCTTTATGTCTCTTAGTGTGTATAGTAGTACTCCTAGACGTGTGTCTTTGTTGAATAGTACTGCTAGGTATCCTATTTGGCCTAGCTTGGTGTATATTATTCCTGAGCCGTCTGGGGCGTTGACCGTGATCCATTCTGCCTCTCCCTTTCCCAGCTCCGTGCTAGCCCTGTTGCCGACCTCGCTTAGCACAGCAGTCAAAGCTGCGACCTTCTCCTCAAGCTCCTTGTCAGCAAGGCTACTAAACAAAGGCAAACCATCACTACTCGAAACAACAAAACCCTCAACACCGCTAACCCTAGTAACACCCTCAACAACACGTCTAATAGCTTCTACATCTAAGCTCAATGTTCTCACCTTTTCAATAGATAATGTATTTTTCCGGGTATATTTTTTATTCGTTTAAAATAGCGATAAGATGATACAATTTGTTATGGAAACAATTTTTCTTTATCAATGGTCTGTTTTTATGCTGGGCTTTGTAGTTACTATAAGGTTTACTAGCTGTTTCAGGACTCCCAGAGCTACTATTTTGTCTCGTGCAACGAGTGGATAGACAATTTCTGGACTAACACTAAGTATCTGCGCAACTTGGCGTGGCGGTACTGCGCCTTTAACGTCCTGCTTGTTCACAGCTATAATGTGTGGGTAATTGCCGAGGCTCTTCATATACAAGTACAATGGCTTCGCCCTGTAGACTTCCATCATGTTGCTTCCATCTACAAGGAAAATGTAGCCATGCATTCCATAGCTTAGTACTCTCCACATGAACTGTAGCCTTGTCTGTCCAGGAGTCCCAAACAAATAGACAGGCATTCCGTCCACTGTTACTTTTCCATAGTCGAAGGCCACTGTGGTGTATTCTTTTACCTTTTGTTCCCCTGGCGAGGTTACTGGAACCTCTGTCGTGAGAATGGTCTCGGAGACTGTCTTCACAAACGTGGTCTTGCCGCTTGCATACGCGCCGCTAACCAGGATTTTGAGATAGCCTTGATGGCCCAACATACCCAACACCGGCAGTCTTAACTACGTCTTCCTCGTATTTTCTAAGAACAAGGTGTATTAGTCCAAGGTTAGGCTTGGGTGAGGTCGAAAGCGCAATAAAGGAGCCGTTAATAGAAGAAATCACGATATGTTCTCCATTCTCAAACTCCACGTCGACCCTCTTTACCTTCGAGTTGAAGATGTCTCCAAGAGCGTCAAGCGAGCCTAGGGCCGCGGCAGAGGCTACCGCCAAAAACTCTGCTTGGGGCTGGTCAGGAGCTATAAATGCAACTGGTATACCATCTCTCCAAGCAAAGACAATAGAAACTATTGCGTCATGTGTCTCCTTTACTATTTTTGCCAGCACACCTCTAAGTTGCTCTCTAGTTACTTCACTCATTCGACTACACCATTTTCACATATTTTTAAAAGCTTTTCTTGCTTACAACATTCGCGAAATATTTGCTTATCGCTTTTTTAGCGGCTTCTACGGTTTCCTTAGGGACTTCCTCGGCGTCAGAGAACTCTAGGATGCCGTAGACAGATAGATCCTTAACCTCGCCCAAGTAAAAGACCTCAGCCTTCCTTCCACCCCTCACAAGCGACACGTTTTGAGAATTATAGAGCTTTAAAACATCCAAAAGGACAGCCGGCTCTTCACTACTTTTTCCAAATGTTTCAACAGTGTAGCCCTGAGACGTGATGATACAGGCAAACTTGACTTCTGGGAAATGAAGAGGTATATCGGAAAGGCTTGACAATTCAACCTCTTTTACCACGGTGGGTGTCGGTCGTACGGCCGGCTGTACGGGTCTGGGTAGGGTGGGTTCACGTGATACTCTTTTTTCGAGTATAAGAACCTTTGTCTCGAGCTGAGACGCTTTTGTAGTAAGTTGGACAATGTTGTCCTGCAACGGGGGAAGTATTTCTTTTTTGAGAGTTTCGATTTCTTTCTGTAACTGGGAAACTTTCTCCTCGATACTGTTTACTTCTGCTGAAATCTTAAGGAAAATTTCTTCTTTTTCGTGTTCTTTCTCTTTTGGAACCCTCCCAGAAAAAGTTTTCAAAAAATAAATAAATGAAATCAGTAAACCAATCGACAGGCCGAGAGAACCAACAGCTATGAAAACTAGGATCAAACTGTCCAGGGGTAATTGATAAAGCGTCAAAGGACTTGTAGCTAGAGACATCATCAAGAAACACTTGCTTATGAAATATTTATCACTATTGCTAAAAACCAGGCTGTAGAGAGGAAAGTGCTTCTCGAAGCTGGCTAGCCGCCTCCTCTGGAACCACACGGGCTACACGTACAGAGTCCAGCATCTCTATCCCCCCTATGCTTTCAAACGGGATCACGTCTACAAAGAGGTGGAAATAGGAGCTGTAGCCAAAGGGCAAGCTGTAGAACAACACGTTGCGGTCACGTGCTATTCCTACCTTGTCCATGGCTATTGAAACAAGCTTCAATGTCTCAGCAAGTCCCCTAATCTCGTCACTCGTCAAGTCAGTAAACCTAGCTACGTGCCTCTTCGGTGCAAGTCTCACATGGTAGTTGCGGCGGGGAGACGATGTAGCCCAAGCTATCCAAGTAGAGTTCTCGTAAAACATTCTCCCGTCATGGCGCGACGTGCAGAGGTGGCAGTCGTTTTCTTTACGCATCTCCTCAAAGGCTTGAAGAATAGACTCCATGAATGCGCCGTGGCCGTCCTCGTTGAGGTCAAAGTATACCTGAGAGTGGAGACGCGGCTGGCTCCCTCCCGCCAGCCTACCGATGTTGAAGAACGGGTAGACAGGTATCAGCCGAAAGCCCCTCCTGAAGCTTTCCTCCACAGAAAACTGTATAGCTTTCTTCATCGAGCTAAGCATAGCGGCTAGGACTTCAACTGGGACATCGCTTAGGGTCTCATAGTACCCCGTAGGAAAAGTAACCAGGTTTATCCCAAGCGCTATCTTTGTGTACCTGTCTTCAACCATCCTTTCGACTCTTTCTTTTATTTCCGGGTCTATGTGGCGGACCATCGCCGGGAAACGGTTAATTATCGTGACTGCGGTGTAGTTTTTAAGAGTGTCACAGAGGATAGGCTCAACACTGAAAGGCGAGTCCAGAGGCTGGTCATTCAGCGTTACTGGGATAACGTAGTCTTTTCCCTCCAATATATCCTTGAAAGCGTCCTTAACAATTGATTCTCTAGACTCGCCTGGCCTATACGACCTAACAGGGCTAACGTAGCTAAAGTGGCCTTTCCACTTCCCGATAGCTACAACTTTCCCAGTTTTCTCGTCGACAAGCCTTATCTCGGCCGCAGATAAGGGGTCCCACCTCTTCCTAGGCACGTATCTAGCCTTGTCATCGGAAAAGTTGAACCTCGAAACTATGCCCCAATGCATGAAGGGAATATCTTCATAGCTCATTGCCAATCTGGCCACATTATTCACCTTTGCCTGAAGCCTAACACCACGTATTCACTTGATAAATATTCAAGCAAATAAAAGAATTCCTCACCAACTGAGGGCCTCTGACTACTCATAGCTGTTTCAAACGCCCTCCTAGCTGTATAACCCTTTTCGACCAGAGACAGCATTGTATAGGCAACCTCTACAAACTGCGACCTGCACATACGTGGCACAGTCATTCTTATGCTTGGCGTTGTTGTTTCAAAGACTTCTGGGGGGAAACGGGTCAACTGTGCCAGAACACTTCTGTATTCTTCTGGCGAAAACGGCGAAACATATACAACAATTGTCTGGTCCTTCGGCAAAGAAACAATCCTTTCCTTGTCTTCGCGGTGAAGCAAGTAAACATGCACATTTTCACCAATCATCCTCCTGACTAAACCCGCTACGTACTCCTCGTCTTTCAAACAGAGACCCATCACTACTACATTGGAAATATTCCTAAGTATGCCCTCGGATTCGGCCCCCCTCAATATAGCTGAAATATCCCTAAATACAATGTCTACAGCGGGCCTAGGTCTTTTCTCCTCCCCCTTCTTTCTTCGCGTAGAAAATGAAATTCTTGGAATAGAGAATCCTCCAAGAAGAGCTATACCTAGACCAGTCCCAGCCATAAAGAGCAGGCCAGCAACTGAGCTCACATAGTTTAAAGTGTACGCGAAAGAGGGAACGAAGACAACTAGGCTTCCCAACGTTATGCCTCTTAGCCTCCCGCTCTTGCCAGAAACAGAGGCGACGATGAAACCCGAGATAAGGCCGAGCAGGCTTGCCAGAAGGAAGGGGTTCTTCATTATCTCTTCGAAGAGCACAAGGTAAAAAAGGCTCGCCGCGCTTATGGGATTATTGGAAGAAACACTCGAGTATATACCGCCAGGCAATAGGAGAAAGTAATCAACAAATGTATTTTCAGCCCTGACCCCCGAGAAAACAAACAACACCAAGGAGAAAACTAGTCCAGAGGAAACAGCCTCCCGGTAATCTTCCCCCGCGACCTGGCTAAGCAAAACACCCAAAACAAAGGGGAGAGTTACTGGAGCAAGCACAGCCAAAAGAGAAGACAACAGTATCAGAACGGCCCCGCGCCAATTCTGGACATTTTTGAAAAGGATGAAAAGCGATGCAGGGAGAAAAATCAAGGCGTATGCATATTTACCGTTAAGGTAGCTGACCAGAACCGGCAAAAGCGTGGCAAAGGCTACGCCCAGCGTTGGGCTCCCAAGAGAAGCTATAAGTGGGACAAGAGAAAATGGACTAGGGGGCTCCTCGATTAATTTGAGGAAAAGTGTCACTGCTATATAGGTGCTGACCCCAGCCAGGAGGTTTCTAGCCACGACCCTACTCATAGCTTCACTAATAGTGGAAAGGTACACACCAATGTAAAAGGGTATCGCTGGTTACTTTGTCTCCTTAATCTTAATGTCGAATTGGCACATGCCTAGGGGGATAAAAGAGTATTATTTATTAAGATGACCCCCGGTTTAAAAGTCGTGATCAACTACAAAAAGCACTTGGAAAATGTTATCGAGTCGATTCTTCATAAAAATGGCTTGTCATTTCTCCTAGTATTCTCGCCTTCCAACATTTTCTATGTAACAGGCTCCGATGCGCCTTCAGCACTGGTGATATCTCAAAACGGGGAAGTCTCTGCGCTGGTCACTAGGCTCGAATATGTTCGGGCAGTATCCGAAATGAGGCTAGGAGAGGCATATGCATTCACGAAGCAGGACGAGGTAAGCGAGTACGAGAAGATAATAAAGGGAGACTTGTACGAAGCCATAGCCCAAATCGTTGGCAGTGGCGAGAAGATAGGAATAGTTGGCGGTAGCCTCGAGCTAAAAGACCAGCTCAAAGGCAAGCTAAACAGAGAGCTAGCAGACTATACAAAGGAATTCTACCTTCTGAGGCGCTCTAAAGACGACGAAGAAGTAAGACTTATGGAGCAAGCCTCTAGAATAGCTGAACAGGCGCTGAGAAGAGCAATAGACCTGATCGAGCCCGGAGTAACCGAGTCAGAACTCGCCGGAGAAATACTAAGGGTAATAGTCTCGTCAGGCGCAGAGCCCTCGTTCCCGCCAATAGTTGCCTTTGGAGAGCACTCTGCACACCCACATGCAAAGCCAAGCCTCAAAAAACTCATGAGAGGAGACCTAGTAAAGATAGACCTCGGTGCAAAGTACCAGGGGTATTGTTCCGACATGACTAGAACATTCGTGTATGGAGACCCGTCCGAGAAACAGAAAAAGATCTATAGGGCTGTTCTAAGGGCGCAAGAAGCCTCCATCGACGCTGTAAAGGAGGGTGTAAAGGCTAAAGACATACACATGATTGCATATAATGTCCTAAAGGAGGAAGGCCTCTCTGCATACTTTAACCACGGTCTGGGCCACGGGGTAGGCATAGACATACACGAGGAGCCCTACCTAAACTCGCAGAGCGAAACAGAACTCATAGTCGGAGACGTGGTCACGATAGAGCCGGGCGTCTACCTGGCTGGGTACGGCGGTGTCAGAATAGAGGACATGTTGCTGGTTCAGCGTGGAACAAGCAGGACACTGACATTCTTTACCAAGGACATAGCCCTATAGTGCGCCATGCTTATTTCAAAGCCGGCCTTCAGGGTTCTAGGAATCTCGGAGTGTTTCAGGAAACGTGCAAAGAAGTCTGTATTGGCAGCCATTGTCTATCGTCGGGACGGCTATCTGGACGGGGTCTATTTTACATTTACAAGTATAGGAGGCATGGATGCAACAGACTCGATCCTAGGCCTCTACAAGTCCATGAACAGGAAAGACATCAATGTGATAATGCTTAACGGGTGCATTATTTCCTGGTTCAATATTGTCGACCTAAAGAGGCTAAACAAAGAAACAGGCCTCCCAGTTATATGTGTAAGCTACGAGGAGTCCAAGGGGATAGAAAAATACATAAGGGAATACTTCCCAGGCGACACACAGAGAATAAAAGCCTACCGGGAGCTCGGGCAAAGACAGCTCGTCTACGTCAGGCCTACACGGTCATATGTCTATGTCAGAGCTGAGGGGCTATCCCTAGAGGAGGCTAGACAAATACTCGACGCCACAACGAAGACAGGCAAGGTTCCAGAGCCCCTAAGGATATCCCAGATGATAGCCAGAGCCGTCCACACGTTCCTAGAAGCGGCTGACCCCCTTCTACTAGGAATACAGCCCCCAGACACAGGCATGCACGAAAAGAATATTTGAATCCAGACAGCTTAGAAATCACTATGTTGAACCTACCCAAGACAATTGTCTGGGAAAATGGCAGGGTCAAACTTATCAACCAGAAGCTTTTGCCACACAAGCTCGAATATATCGAGACGGACAACTGGGAAAGAGTCGTAAAATCAATAAAGGACATGGAGATTAGAGGCGCACCCGCAATAGGGGTTGCAGGCGCCTTCGCGGTAGCCCTCTTCGCAAACAAGTATGACGGAGAAAACCTAGAAAAATTCATGCAGGACCTGGAAAAAGTCTCCAGGATAGTTGCAACTGCCAGGCCGACTGCGGTAAACCTTTCATGGGCAGTAGAAAGGGTAAAAAACGTTGCAAAAACAGCGACAAGCGTCGAGGAGGCGAGGAGGCTCATCCTAGATGAAGCCCTAAAAATACAGAGGGAGGACGAGGAGGCAAACAGGAAGATAGGCGAACTAGGCGAGCCACTCATAGAGGACGGAGACACGGTCATAACGGTATGCAACGCCGGCTCCCTTGCCACGAGCTACTGGGGCACTGCTACAGCCCCACTCTACGTGGCAAAAGAAAAGGGTAAAAGCTTCCGCGTTATAGCGCTCGAGACCCGGCCCTACCTCCAGGGGGCGAGGCTGACGGCCTGGGAGCTAAGCATGGCCGGCATAGACGTCGTCGTGGCTACCGACAACAGCATAGGCATTTTGGCCATGAAAGAAAAGATAAACCTCGCAATCACTGGGGCCGACAGGATAACAAGCATAGGATACGTGGCAAACAAGCTCGGCACATACCCCCTAGCGCTCATGTCGCGTGTACACAACATACCCTTCTACGTGGCGGCCCCGTCAAGCTCATTCGACCTTAAAGCCAGGGGCCCCGAGGACATAGAAATAGAGATCCGTAGCTCAGACGAGGTAGTCTACATTGGAAACATGAGGATAACCCCTGAAAACGTGAAGGCGATATACTATGCCTTCGACATTACCCCGCCGCAACTCGTTACAGGTATACTCACAGAGAAGGGCATAATATATCCGCCCTACGAGAAGAATATAAAAAGAATCATTGGGAAAAATTAAACTTAAAATTTAGAATTTCTCGCACCCTACAAAACAAACGATTCAAATTTTAACCAGAAACGATATATCCCTAACAGTGGCTCCGTGATGGACATCAGGCTGATAAGGCTAAAACGGCTCGAAGACCTGATCCACGTCCTAAACGTGGTACAGGTCCCCATAGTGCATCACCTCGCACTAGACTCGAGGCACATCTACTTTATACCATTCTTTCTCAGTACAGACTCCAGCATAATATACTTCTACGAGAACGAACGCAGACTCGAAGGAAAATTCCTCCTCTTCAACAACTTCACAGGAGAAGTAGACATCACAGACAAATGGACATCTGACACACGCTTCACAATAATCCCGATAATTGACGTGGAGTACCAGAACGTGTTCCCCGAGAAACAGCTCCTCAGCGAGCTTAGAAACCAGCATGCAAAAGAGAAGCGTGAAAAAGAGAAAAAATCCATAATTAAAGAGGAACAAAGCCAGTAATTGTCTTATAATTACTGCATTTTTACGCAGAGAGTCTTCCCAGGCCTCCCTTGCCAAATTTGATTGCTCTTTCTGAAAAAATGTTTTTATATTGCCCTACTTACCCTTAACTTCGCGTTGGTGTAGTGCTATATGAGTAGTGATAAGGTATCCTCGCAGCCGAGAAAAGTACGAAAGCGTGAAATATATACAGCCCAGCTACACGTCCGGTCTAAGAGGCTAGTCGCCCCTCTATCCAAAGAGCTGTCCCAAAAGCTCGGATTGAAAAGAATACGTGTAAGGAAGGGCGACAGGGTCCTCATTGTTCGCGGTTCTTTTAAGGGACACGAGGGAAAAATCACCTCGGTTGACGTTAAAAGGGGCAGGATACACGTGGAGGGTGCAATGCTCAGAAAAGCAGACGGCACAGAGGTGCCATACCCAATACATCCATCAAAGGTCGTTGTCCTAGAACTGGACCTATCTGACCCCAGGAGAAAAGAACTAGTAGAAAGAAAGAAACAGGTGGTGGTAAGTGGTCAGACGAGTTAAAGCCTCACTTAGACACTTGAGACGAAGCGTAGCGCCGCCCTTCTGGCCAATAAAGCGAAAAGAATACACTTGGACAGTTAAGCCCTCCCCAGGCCCACACCCTCTAGACAACTCGATACCACTAGGAATAATCGTCAGGGACGTCCTCGGCTACGCTCAGACAATGAAGGAGGCAAGGAGAATAATTTCCTCCGGAAAAATCATCGTCGACGGAAAGCCAGTAAAGGACTACAAGTTCCCAGTTGGGCTAATGGACGTGATCCATGTTCCAGCTGAAGACAAATACTTTAGGGTGATACCCGACCCGGCCAGGAAGCTCAGGCTGGCAGAGATAAAGCCGGATGAGGCCGGCCTCAAGATAGCCCAGATCAGGAGGAAAATGACTGTAAGCAATGGGAACCTACAGTTCACGCTACACGACGGAAGGAACATTCTTGTCAAAAAGGACTCAGACCTATACCAGAAGGCCCTCTCCTTTAAGACATACGACGCCCTACTAATAACCATACCCCAGCAAACACTACAGACCCACATACCACTCGACAAAGGCACACTTGCCATCGTATACGAGGGGCGAAACGTCGGCTTCCTTGGAACAATACAGTCTATACAGCAGGTCTTCAAGAGGGCGCGCTCACTCGTAGAGCTAAAGTCCCCAGAGGGAGAAATCTCTAGGACGATCCTCCAGTACGTGCTCCCAGTAGGAACAGAAAAACCACTCGTAACGGTGAAGGTCTAATGGCGAAGACAAAGCTCGTCCTGGAAACAGACCACCCAATGCGGAGAGTATTCATAGGCAAAGTAGTAGTAAACATGGGCATCGGCGAGGGCGGTGAAAGGCTGGCACGCGCCGCCAAGCTACTAGAAGAGCTCACGGGCCAGAAGCCTTCCCTTAGGAGGGCAAAGAAGACTGTCCGCGAATTCGGAGTGAGAAAGGGAGAAAACATAGGCGTAATGGTCACACTTAGGGGCCAAAAGGCCATAGACTTCCTGAAGAGGGCGCTCGCAGCCATAGACTACAAGATCCCCGAGAAAAGCATAGACAAGCACGGCAACGTCTCTTTTGGTATCAAGGAACACATACTCCTCCCCGGAGTCAAGTACGACCCAGAAGTGGGAATCTTCGGCTTCGACGTCATTATCGCGATGGAGAGGCCGGGCTACAGGGTGGCAAGGAGGCGCCGCAAAAAGTCCAAGATACCCAACAGGCACAGGGTCACAAAAGAGGAAACAATAATGTTTTTAGAAAAGGTGTTAGGTGTAAAAGTCATTAAGACACGCAGGTGATGTGAATGGCGAAGATTCATCCACCAAAAAAGAGGAAATACGGTAAAGGCAGCAGGAGATGTGTTCGTTGCGGCACACACGAGGCGGTCATACGCGCATATGGGCTAAACCTGTGCAGGAGATGCTTCCGCGAAGTCGCAGAAGAAATAGGATTCATAAAGTACAGCTAGGGGTGATGACAAAATGATGTTCGACACTCTGGCAAACGCCCTCGCAACAATAATGAACAACGAGTCTCGCGGAAAAACGGAATGCGTCATCTACCCGTCCTCAAAGCTAATCATAGCAGTCCTCAACACAATGAAGAAGGCCGGATACATAGGGGACTACGAGCTAATCAACGATGGAAAAGGAGGAAAAGTCGTAGTCAAGCTACTAGGCAAGATAAACAAGGTCGGCGTGATAAAGCCCAGGTTCCCAGTTAAAAAGGACGAGTTTGAGGCATGGGAGAGGGAATACCTGCCCTCAAGAGAAATAGGGCTACTCATAGTCTCTACACCACAAGGAGTAATGTCACATATAGAGGCAAAACAAAAAGGTATAGGAGGGGTGTTACTCGCATATGTCTACTGAGGAAAAACAGGTAAATACTGAAAACGTCCCAAAAGAAGAAGCCACAGCCCCAACAACAGAAGCACAAGCCAGCACAGAAGAAAAGAAGAAAATATACAAGCCTACCCTCACAGCCGAGCAACAGAAGATGCTGAAGCTACGACAGCTAATATCTAGGTACAGGCCCAGATTCATACGCATGAACTCCTGGCGCATCAAGAGACTGGAAGACACCTGGAGAAGCCCGAGAACATCCATAGACAACCAAATAAGGAAACAGCTGAAAGGCTTCCCACCATTGGTCAAGATCGGCTACAGGGGCCCCAAGCTCGTCAGGGGTCTCCACCCATCCGGCTTCGAAGAAGTAGTTGTCTACAACGTAGAAGACCTCCAGAACGTCGACCCAAAACGCCACGCCGTGCGCATAGCCCGCACGGTAGGCAGACGCAAGAGGGCAGAAATAATTAAAAAGGCCGAAGAAATAGGTGTAAGGGTCCTTAACGGGTGATAAATGTGGACGTATCTGTAGCTAGGAGGCTCGCGGCCGAAGTCCTTGGAGTAGGCGAGAGCCGGATCTGGATAGACCCCGAAAAACTCGACGAGGTATCAACAGCCATAAGCCGTAGCGATGTTAGGAGGCTTATCAAGAGTGGAGTCATAAAGGTCCTCCCGCCGAGCACCCCGTCTAGGGGGAGAATAAGAATCAAGAGGGAGAAAAGAAAGAAGGGTAGGGGGCGCGGCCCAGGAAGCAAGAAGGGGCCCAGGACAGACGAGAAGAGGGCCTGGATAGCTAAAGTCAGGGTTCAGCGCCGCTACCTCAAGTACCTAAAGGAAAAGGGACAAATCGACCCCAAGACTTTCCGCCAGCTATACAGGCTAGTCAAAGGAGGAATGTTCAGGAGCCTTGCACACCTCAAGCTATACATGACGCAGCACAAGATACTAAAGGTGGAACAGCATGGCTAGAGGCTCACACTATAGGGTCGCGTTGAAGAGGAGACGCGAAGGCAAGACAAACTATTACAAGCGTAGAAAGCTAATCCTCTCAAAGAAGCCTAGACTAGTAGTCAGGGTACTCTCCAAGACGGCAATTGTACAGGTAGCGATCCCGGCGCCCAAAGGAGACATAATATTGGTCTCTGCACACTCAAACGAGCTAAAGAAGCTCGGCTGGAAAGGATACGGACGCAACACCACTGCCCTCTACCTCCTAGGATACCTCGCAGGCCTAAAGGCGGCAAAGAAGGGCATAAAGGAAGCCGTCCTAGACATAGGGCTACACAGGCCCGTCAAGGGCTCACGCGTGTTCGCGGCGGTAAAAGGCGCGATAGACGCTGGGCTAGAGGTGCCAGTCGGCGAAGAGATGCTTCCAAGCGAAGAGAGAATAAAGGGAGAACACATAGCGTCCTACGCGAAGCAGATGTCCGAGCAGGATCCAGAGGCCTACAAGGCGTTCTTTTCCCAGTACCTACAAAACGGGCTAAAGCCTGAAGACCTGCCATCCCACTTCGAAGAGATAAAGAAGAAAATCGAGGAGTCAGTCAAGTAGCATGAAGGTTTTAATATGCCTGTAAATTAGATGGGTGAGACGTATGGCGTCGGAATGGCAACCAAGAACACTCCTGGGAAAAATGGTGCTAGAAGGCAAAATCAAGTCCATAGACGAGATATTCGCCAAAAACATCCCAATAAAAGAAGTAGAAATAATTGACACGCTCCTCCCAGACCTCAAATCAGAAGTCATAAGCGTCGGATTCGTACAGCGCCAGACAGACTCGGGCGAAGTCTCGCAGTATCAGGTAACAGTTGTCGTGGGAAACGAGAACGGCTACGTCGGCGTAGGCATGGGCAAATCCAGGCAGATCGGAATAGCAATCGAGAAGGCAACCAGGAGAGCCAAACTAAACATCATACCAGTCAGGAGGGGATGCGGAAGCTGGGAGTGCCTCTGCGGCAAGCCACACAGCATTCCATACAAGGTGGAAGGAAAAGCAGGCAGCGTCAAGATCGAGCTCATACCCGCCCCGAGGGGAGTAGGAATCGTTGCAAGCGACGTGGCAAAAACAGTCCTCAGGCTAGCAGGAATAAGCGATGTGTGGTCAAGGTCCTACGGCGAGACAAGGACAACCCACAACATGGCAAAAGCAGTCTACAATGCACTCAAAAAGACATATGAATTCTACCCACCGTCCGACTGGTGATTGAGATGACACTATTATTCGTATTAAGGCTCAGAGGCTCCCCCGACAGGACGCCAGAACAAGAAAAAGCCCTCGAACTACTAAGACTCCACAAGACCTACCACGCTACACTCGTCCAAGACACGCCATCAATTAGGGGCATGCTGACCCAAACCCTCTCCACAGTCGTAACATGGGGAGAAATAGACAAAGAAACACTAGTCCAGCTCCTACAGAAACGCGGCAGAATGACCGGGAACAAGAAGATAACCGAGGAAGATCTCAAAAAACTAGGCTACAACAGCTTCGACGAGCTAGCAGACGCCCTACTAGCAGGTAAAGTGACGCTAGACCAGCTACCCGGCGTAAAGCCCGTATTCAGGCTAAGGCCCCCAAGCGGCGGATTCAGGGGGACAATAAGGAAAAACGTCAAAGCCGGAGGCGAAGCAGGCTACAGGGGGCCAAAAATCAACGAGCTCATAAGAAAAATGCTCTAGACCAACACATTTCTTTACTATTACCTTATTTGGCTTGTTTCTCAACAACCCCAAATTATGCCAGAGTCTCTTATACATCCATTATATTCTTGCCCAGAATCCTAGTTAACAGCCCTGCAGATTTCAAACTTGACACTCCTTCTGCAGACTCTACTTATACGCCGAGGTACAAAAAAGAAAAACGCCTGTCAATTCACTGCATCGGCCAGAAAACCCTTCAGAAATTTTTTTAAAGTCGAATGTCTATAAGCCGAAAAGGTGTCAACATTGGTCATAAGGCGCGAAAAGAAGTCTAGATCCTACCGTGGAAGCAGGACTCACGGCTATGGACGCACGGGGCAACACAGGAAGTCTGGAAGCAGGGGCGGAAGGGGATACGTAGGATACCACAAGCACAAGTGGTCGTGGACAGTAAAATATGCCCCGGACTGGTACGGTCAACACGGCTTCACACGCCACCCCTCACTCGTCACACAATTCAACATTATCAACGTCGGCGTACTTGACTCGAAGATAGCTGACCTGTACCAGAAAGGCATAGCTACACGCGAGGGCGACGCCTACGTAGTCGACCTAACAAAGATAGGCATAAACAAGCTAACAGGCACAGGACAAGTCAGAAACAAGATAATCGTTAAAGTGCCATTCGCCACACAAAACGCAGTCCAAAAAATCAAGCAGGCCGGAGGCGACGTCATACTGCTCGCAGAAAAACCAGCAACCGGTGAATAAGGTTGAGCCTCCAAGACTCACTCAACAGCTTCTTTAGAATCCTGCCAGAAGTCACGAGGCCTGCCAGGAAGCCAAGCCTAAGCGAAAGACTGCTCTGGACAGGCGTCATCCTGATAATCTACTTCATAATGGGACAAGTACCACTCTACGGCATACCAAGACAAACCCAGGGAGGCATAGGTGCACTAGAGTTCCTGAGAATAGTAATGGCGTCCAAAAGAGGAACCCTAATCGAGCTAGGCATCGGGCCCATAGTAACAGCAGGCATCGTGTGGGAACTACTAGTAGGAAGCAAACTCATAAACCTAGACCTCACAACCCCAGAAGGACGAAAAACATTCGCGGGACTCCAAAAGCTCACAGCCTTCCTCTTCGCTGCCATTGAAGCACTCGCCTACATATGGGGCGGCGTATACGGTGCACTAACACAGCAACAACAAATACTAGTCTTCATACAGCTCTTCATAGCAAGCACATTCATTATCCTAATGAACGACATGCTAGAAAAAGGCTGGGGCATTGGAAGCGCCGTCTCCCTTTTCATAGCCGCTGGCGTGGCACAGCAAATATTCTGGGAACTCTTCAGCCCCATCGGCCCCCTAGCCGACGGGCTATATTACGGATTCTTCCCGTCCCTCGTAGTCGCGCTCGCCCGTGGAAACTCTACACTCATAATGTACGCTATCTCTAGGCCCGCAGGATACCCAGACCTCGTAGGCTTCCTAGGAATGATCGCCATGCTACTCGTATTAACCTACATGGAGTCAATGAAGATACTCATACCAGTCTCCAGCACCAGGTTCGGAGGAGTAAAGACACGCATACCCCTAAAGTTCCTCTACGTCTCAGTCATGCCAGTCATCTTGGTCGGCGCCCTATACGCAAACATAGCAATGTTCACCCAGGTTTTATGGCCGAGGGTCAACCCGGGAAACCAGAACCCCTGGCTAAACATCATAGCAAGATACAACTACACAGAGTACGGCCCCGTCCCCTTGCCAGGCTCACTCGTCTACTACATCTCGCCCCCAAGATCCCTCGCATCCGCTCTACACGACCCCGTCCACCTAGTTGTCTACGCGTTGCTCTACATTGGGCTAGCAGTCCTCTTCGGAGTCGCATGGATCCTCACCTCGGGAATGGACCCCGAGACACAGGCAGAGCAGCTAGTAGAAGCACAGCTCCAGATACCAGGCTTCAGGAAAAGCGAAAAAGTCATAGCGTCGATGCTCAGGCGCTACATCTGGGGCTTAACCATTCTCAGTAGCATCATTATAGGAGTAATAGCAGTGCTAAGCGACCTACTCAGGGTGATGGGCGGAGGCACAGGAATCCTCCTCCTCGTAGGCATCATAATACAGTACTACTCGATACTCGCCAGTGAAAGAGCACTAGAAATGTACCCGTCCCTAGCGAGGCTCATAGGAGAATAGTTTTATTTTTAACGAAAAACCTTTTAGTCTATCTACATTTTTACACAATAAAATGGATAAAATTTTAATAACTCACAATTTAAAATACATTGACCAAATATGCCCAGAAAGGTAACAGACAAAATAATCGAGAGGAAAAAGCTCATCCACGACTTCCTCAAAAAACACGGCCCAATGCCCACAGTCGAACTCGTAAGAGAGCTCGGCCTCTCACACAGCCAAGTCTTCTACATACTCAGGCTCCTCCTCAGGGAGGGCAAAGTAAAAGAAGAAAGAAGAGGCAAAATGGCCTACTGGGTCGCCCTCGAATAAGCGTGGCAAAAACATATAAACAAAGGCAACCTACAAGACACAGGTGAAAACAAATGGGCGGAAGACAGAGGACATCAATCTTCCTAGAAAAGAAAAAGGAGCTAAGAGAGAAAAAGGGCAAAGAATCACAAACAAAGTAGTTTTTTAGTCCCCCAGACGGTTTTCTCTAATGTGGCCTCCCCCAAAACCCAAGCCCAAAAGAATAATAGCAATAGCCTCCTCTAACTTCTCCAACCTCAAAGAGCCAGCAAGGACACTACATATAGCACTCCTAGCCCGGGCCGCAACCATCTTCCGCGTAGAACAAATCATAATCTACAAAGAGTCAAACAAGCCCTGCACACCAATAAAGACAGTCCTCGAAGCCCTAGAAGCACCACAGTACCTGAGAAAATACCTAGTTCCAAAGTCCAGGCACCTGCGCTACATCGGAGCTGCCCCGCCCCTACGCTCCCCAAGCCACCTACTCAGAGACGAGCAAAGCCCATACCGCGAAGGCTACATATTGAGGCGCACAGGAGACAAGGCAATAGTAGACATAGGCCTAGAAAAGCCAGTCCAAGCAAAGGTACCACCAGGCCTCGGGCCACGAGTAACACTCACACAAAAACAAGGTCACTGGCAATACATAGACCGAGAACAAATACCAGTCTACTGGGGCTACACAGTAACCTGCCAACAATCACTAAAACAAACACTCCAAAACCACACCACCCCAAAAACACTCGTCATAGCAACATCCAGAAAAGGCACACCAATAAACACCCTAGCCACCCAGCTAAAAACAAAAATAGCCACAGCAGAAACACTCCTAGTACTCTTCGGCACACATAACAAAGGCATACAAGAAATCGCCACACAAGAAAACATCAACCCACAACACTACATACACTACACACTCAACACCGCACCACTACAAGGCACAAAAACAATCAGAACAGAAGAAGCAGTACTCACAACAATGGCAATACTAAACCTCCTAGACCAACAAACAACAACCTAGCCCAAAAACCACCACACAAATACCCCACGAAACCTCCCTCTATCCCCAAACACTTTACACACTCATACAAAGCTAGCAATATTGAAGAAAAGAGAAAAACAGAGATTTTTACATCGTGATACACGGTGGGAGGAAATGGTTCCCCTAAAAATCTCTGTAGAAACGTTTTCCACGGGAAAAGTTTGCAGATTAGGGGAAGAAGACATTTCTGAAAATACATTCTTCCCTGACCCCTCTTCTTGATCTATATCATTTATAAGTCACAATTGGAAAACTAAAACAAGATAATGTGTTCCATGGAAAACTTTGACATAAATACACTTTCACACCACAGAGAAACAAATAAATAACACCAATACAAAATAAATCCCAAGGAAAGTGTATCAGAAAAGAATGAATTGAAAGCCATGTTTTTTTGTGAATAGAGAAGTTTTTGTTTATGAGTATCAGAAAAGAATGAATTGAAAGAGGATAGTGGCAATTATGCTGTAGAACAAGACGAAGCGTATCAGAAAAGAATGAATTGAAAGCAAACTATTATCTCACTTCTTGTTCCCATTATCCCACCCTGTATCAGAAACGAATGAATTGAAAGCATAAATTAGGAAAGCGCGTGTGGCTTTGCGGTATGATTTTTGATGAAGGGTCGTGAACATGGCTGTACTATATTTCGGAGTTTGTGCTTACTACACAAAAAACCATTAAATTTTTATATGGAATTACAGTAAATATAGTTGTATGTTGTCATCAAACAATTTTTTTAGGTTACCTTCCAGCTACACACTAGCAGATGTCTTCATAATTGAGGCCTTGACACACCTGCACGTTGGTTCAGGTAAGACTGGCGGAGCTATAGATCTGCCAGTTCAAAGGGACGAGAACGGTTATCCATGTATCTATGCTAGTAGCCTGAAGGGAGCACTCAAGACGTCTCTCCTCCATGGAGCTATTAAGATGGGTCACACCAAGGACGAAGCTTTGGATCTCGTTAGAGCCCTTTTGGGATCAGAGCCGGGAGACGAAGAATCGTTCCAGTCTAGCGTGGCTATTCTCGATGCATACCTTCTGGCTATGCCTGCTAGGAGCCTTAAGGGTGTATACGCCTATGTCACTACGCCTACATTGCTGAGGAAATTTAAGCAGTACTTGGATCTCTATTCTGCTATACAGATCGGGATCTCTAAAGATGCTTCAGCATCTTCAAGCCAAAACGTGACCTCAAATTCTCAGTCGCCTCTCTCGCTTATTTCCGACACTCTCGAGACACTGATAGAAGAGGCAGATAATCTTTCAGAAAACCAGTACTTATGTCTCCGATATAACAATCTATGCGAAAAAGTTCAGATCCAAAATTTGGATAACAAAATTGTACTTGTGGAAGACATGGTTCTGGATCCATACCAAAGCAAGAAGAATCTCGATGCTAACAATTTAAAGAGCTTTTACCATAACCTAGCCATAACAGAGAAACCCATAATCGTGTTAAACGACACGACAGGCAAAGAAGTCATTGACAGAAGTATCCTCGTTCTTGCACACGTAAGTCTAAATGAAAACAAGACAGTAGACAACGGGCCGTGGACAACCGAATACATCCCCTCCAAAACAAGGTTCCTAAGCATGGCTCTCTATAAGAAACCACAAATCTCTAAGGCTATGCTTGAGAAATATCTGCAAAATAAAAATAGCAATTTAACTGAGGAAACCTACAAGGAGGTTCTACAAAAACTTTTTCCAAATGACCAAAAAATAGCAAACTACGCTGAGGTTACGAAAAAAGCCTTTCAGAGTCTTATAGAAGAACTCCAGAATTACATAATAATCGGCGGACGAGAAACCGTTGGAAAAGGCATCGTAAAACTCAACTTCACAAATTATAGAGGCGAAGCTCAATGACTACCCAAAAAGTAGGCCCCGTCGAGTTGGCGCTTGAAATATTCAAGGAAATTGCAGAAAATGACGTAAAAAGTGAAAAAATAGGCTCCAAGCTACGGACAAGAGCAAGAGAGGGGCCGGAACTCATAAGAACAATGGGGCTTATACCCACGCTTTCCTTCTACTATGCCAAGGCCCAAGATGCCCTCCTATCATCGAAAAAGGAACCCGAGCCCGTCGCCTATATGCTCTACCTAAAAGCCATCTTGTTATACCTAGAAAAGATAGGTATAATTCAAAATGCAAGCCAAGTATTCTACCTGCAAAAAGAAATTGAAGAGCTACAAAATAAAAAAGATGCCAGCGGGGATGGAAAAAACAAGCAAATAGAGGAAAAAGGAAAACAATTAAAACAAAATATGCTCTCTATTCTCGACGATCTTCTGAACAAATCATCCGTTGCAAAAAATCTACTTGACCCCTACCTCATAGAATTCAAGAGACTATGCGAAGCAACATGGGAAAGAGAAAAATAGGGAAACGATATGGCTACCCTCAGCACTATACAAAATAAGATCCTGGAAAAAGAAAACCTGCTAATAAGTGTAAAAGCAAGGCTACTATATCCACACATCGGGGGCTATACTTCAAGACCCTACGACCCCGAGACAGGTACACTGGAGCCGCCAAGACCTACCGAAATAAAGGCCCTATGGCGCTGGTGGGCAAGAAGCCTGCTTTCAGGAGCCTACGGAGGAACCAAGGACTATAAATTTCTCGACAAAGAAATTGGGGAATTCCTAGGTAGAACCGAAGAAACGCCACAAACCTCGTTGTTTCACTTATCGGTAACTGCAACAAACTATAGTGATTTAAAGCAACAGTTTTCAACATATTATAATTATTTAAAACGAAAATATCTAAACAATGAAAGAGATCTTCAAAATCTTATTAAAGTTTTTTTCACACGAAAGCACAACATTACCAGGCTTTTTCTAGTTTCCCTAGGTGCACAGCGAGAGCAAAAAATAAGCGAAGTTGCAGTTATCGATAAGTATAACAATTTACACATAACTATAGACTTGCTTTTAACATTTCCATTTACCCAGCAAAGATATCCTCTAAACATGCTTCGATTTGCCCTCTGGAGCTTCTTTGTTTCTTTGATCCTAGGCTCTGTTGGTTATGGTTCAAGAAGAGGTTTAGGCTCGATAATTGTTCAAGAAATCAAAGAAAACCCAGATCTTTTGAAGTATTACCCCGAATTAGGAACGGACTTAGCAAAACTCAAAGAGATAATTGCAACTCTAAATAATGGCGACCGTGAAAAAATCGAAAAGAAGCTAGACGAATTGGTAAACCAAGCTTACGAAGTTGCCAAAGGCTTCAAGGAGAACTTCAAGGAGGACTTATCCCACATTGTTAATACAACTAGTTTTCCCGAAGTTCCATCAGTGATACCTAATGGAGACTTTTTTAAAATGGAAGTATACCTGTGTAGTGACCCCTCAATAGCATTGCAGTGCATCTCCAAGAGCACACTGAAAAATGAATGGCTAAACACACTGAAAAATGAACTGCTAAATGTTGATGAGGCTTCGGAGACTCAACCTATTTACAGGTCTCAACTTCATACATGGATCCTGGGTCTCCCACGTAGCTCTAAAGGTAAAGGCTATTACTTAGATAGATCTAAAAGGGATCCAGGTAGGAGGGTCTCAGCTATTCAATTTAAGCTATGGCAAAACAAGAATAAAACATTCGTTATTGTTTACGGATTTCTTAGCAAAGATTGGAAAATAGACAAGCTTAATCATTTTGCAGGAAGCAAAGAAACACGGGTTTCACGTGAAGATATTGTTTATGCCGATGGTCAGCGGTTCAAACCTCAGAATAATAATGAATTATTTTTGTCAAAAGCGTTTGAAGCAGCTTGGAGCTTTATTTCCAAGATTTTGAATAAATGTTGCAGTGGTGGTAAAAATGGCCGAACAGAACATTAGAGGAAGGCTTTCTCAATTATTTTGCAAGCAGATCTTTCTAACACAACTTGGGGAGGTTAACTTATTGTCGTTTGCGTCATTGTACACGTATGCATGTTTGGAAAAATATGAAAATCTTGGAGAATTGAAGAGGGAATTGGCAAAGAGGCTTGTGACTGCAAGGACTCCACTAGGAATGGACAATGTGCTTGAAGAAGTTAAAAAGGCTCTTGAAAGCAACGGTTTCTACGTAAAGGTCTTAGAATTCAAGTCCACGTGGAGGAGCTTAGTAGGAACCAGCGAGTCTAGTTTCTCGATACCCTTCGAGGTGGGCCTCTTCTGGGATCCAGTCTACAATCTTCCATTTATACCTGGAACAAGCATAAAGGGAGCGGTTAGAATGGCCTTTGCACAACTCTTGGCCAAAAGGCTGAACATAGTGGGAACAACAAATCAGGTAAAGGATTCCAGAGTCTCAAGTGAGGTTGCTAGAGTTTTTGGCGAGGGAGGCGAAAGGGGTCATGCGGGCCTTGTTGGGTTTGTAGATGCTTATCCAATAAAATATGACGAAAGGTTGCTTGACCCAGACGTTGTTACTCCTCATTATCAAGACGCAAAGAACGAGTTGGAGGCTCAGCCAATTCCAAATGTGTTTATTGCTATGTCCAGGGGCATCACTTTCAGAACTATGCTCTTCTATGTTCCACCAGAAGGGATCCCGGGGAGAAGAGAATCGAAAAAACATACGTTAAAGGTGGTCAACAACATTGGAGACAATAGTGGACAAGCCGACATATTTAGGGGTAACCTTGCATCTCAAATTAAAGACCCTGAGAGGCTTGACCCAGATACAATCCCCCTTTTAGACCTCAGCGTTCTATACGCATTTGCAATGGGGGTTGGTGCAAAGACCTCTGTTGGTTACTCGCGTTTCGAGGTGATTAAATATGAGTAGCTCGTTCCTGTCCCCCCACGGGGAACAAATATTCGAGTTGAAAATCGCGGCACTTCTTCACGATCCCCCACACAAGCAATGGCTTGAAAACCACGAAGAGACAGCTAAGAAGTGGATAGGTGAGCTTCTAGGGAAAGGCGGCGAAGCACAGATACCAGACGAGGTTCGAAGAGCAGACAGACTGGCTTCAAGCATAGACCGGTACCTGCTATCTATCTTGATGGGTGACAAGTATATTCCTGGCTTCTTGGCCACAAAAGAGATAAAGCTGAAGAACACAATCAACCCACTCTTTGAGATAGATATCAAGCAGTGCGACAAGACACAAGCAGACAAGTTTTTCCAGGAGCTAAAGGAAACACTTGGAGGTCTTAACCTTAAGGAGAAGTATCTCGCACTCTACTCCATCTATGAGTTGCTGTGGATCGACAAAAATCTCCCAGTCGGTCCTGCAGACACCAGGGTTCCAACCAACACGGTTTTCGACCATGACTACGCCACTGCTACGGCCCTCAACTGGATCACAAAAGACGGGTACGACGGCTACCTAGTAGGATTCGACATTCCAGGAGTCCAGGAATACATAGCTTCGAGCCGAAAACTACGTGACGCGGCTATCTCGAGCTACATCATTTCTGCATTCGCCTGGTATATTATGTTGCCATTCATAGAAGAGTTGGGGCCCGACGTAGTGATAATTCCCTCGCTTAGAAGTAGCCCATTCTTCCTCCATTGGGTCTCAACCAGGCTTCACGGAGAGGTCCAAAAAAAGATCAAACAGCTTATGGAAAAGTATGTCTTAATCAGCAAAGACCTTCAAGACCTTTATCGCGTACTCAATATGCCGCCCTTTGCTTCTTTCCCAGAAAAAGCTGTTCTCGTGCTTCCAGTCGAGAAAGTTGAATCATGCAATATTGAGCAGGTTCTCCATGAAAGGCTAGCTGAAGCGTGGCGCCGGCTCTGGAGAACAGCAGAAAAACTCTCAGAGGCACGTGTCAAAGAGAAGGATGCGAGTCTTGTATGGAAATTCATTAATAAAGTATTCAAGTACTATGATAAGGAATTTAGCAATTCCGGGTTCGACAAAGTTCCTCCAGTCACTCTGCGTGTCCAACTCGTGAGGATCAACGGTCAAAAAGCATTATGGCAGATATATGACAATGCCTATCGAGAATTGTCAAGGAAATTTGAAAATTTGAAAAATGTTAGGGCAGATGCACGAGTTAAGCTAAACTTATTTAACCTCACAAAGAATGCTTTCAAAGAGGGGCTAGGATACCCCAAGAAATCAAGAAAAGCCTTTGATTACTGCACCCTATGCGGAACTCTGCCCGCCATTATAATTCTTCCTTCTGAAGAAGACGAAGATGGAAAAGATTTTGCTTTCTTCATTTTTAAAGTAGTCGAAGAAAACTCTGATCCCATTGAAGCTGAAAGCCTCTGGCATAAAAAACCTCAAGAAGAAATAGAAAAATTTGAGAAATGGTTCAAGGACTATACAGCAGAGCTAGAAACCTTCAAAGCAGTGTTTACACCGGGTGAAAGACTTTGCCCGTGGTGCTTCCTCAAACGCGTCGTAAGCATGGAGCCCAGGCTCTTACGTATACTCCTAGAAGACAAGGATCCGGAAAGCCTTGTAAATGAGCTAATTTCTCAAGAAACACCTGGAATTAGGATCCCCTCAACCTCGGATATAGCTACTTATAAGCTAAAAGAAGAACTCATCAATACCGTAATACATAAACTAGAAAAAGAGACTCTACTGAAAGATCTTACAGAAGTACTTAGCAAATCGCTAGGGACGCAACTCGCTCAGCAAGGCTCTAGAAATCTTATTGGGCTTTCGTTGCTTTGGACTGCACAAAGACGGCTCGAAGAAAAAATAGCAGGTAAACTTCGAGACGAGGAAACTTTACCATTAAGACTTGTTGTGAGGCTAGACCCAGAAACATATTGGCTTGGAAGAGAGACAGATATTAAAAAGGAGTGGCTAAGGCTATTCAAACAACTCGACCTTGAGAAGTGGCTATGGAGCTACTACTCACTCATTATTGCTGATGGGGATAGTATTAGCTCTCTGCATGATGGCAGAGTCTCAGCTTTCTTTGGCACATCGTGGGATAACAGAAATGTAAGAAATGATGTAAGGGTCTTAAAAAAGAAAATTATTGAGAGCTCCGCTATTGGAACATATAGCGAACTTATTAAAGATGCTATTGAAGCTCTAGAGTCATTAGCAAGTGATACTTTTATTGAAAAATGGAGCAAGATACTAGAACAACATTATCCCGCAGGCATGCTGAATTCCCAGCAGGTAGCCCAGCGTCTCAACAACTTCTTACAAACACTCGAAAATATACTCAATGATGAGGACAAGCTTCCACTAACGTTAACCTATCACACAGCATTAAGCGCCGCGCTAGTTCGAGTCTCACTACTAGACGCTGCTACAATCCTTGAGCTAGGAGGATTCGTTGTCTACGCGGGAGGCGACGACCTTCTCGCTTTCTCTCCAGTTCACAAGGCTGTTGAAATAGCTATTTGTACAAGATCCCACTTTGCTGGCTCGTGCAAGCGGGGCAAACATTCGTTTAGTAATGTGAGATTAGAGAACGGCTTCCTAGTGGTAAACAATGCGTGTCTACCCATGCTCCCTGGCGTTGGACGTAGCTATAACATAAACACTGCCCACTATCTATATCCGCTTCAGCTGGTCATCTCAGATGCCAGGGAACGCCTTAAGGATGCCAAAGAGAAAATAGTCTCCTCCTACTGGGAGCCCTCATTAGCCGTCATTCTTGACGTTCACAAAGACCTTGCAGCGTTCACGTATAGTCCGCGGGGCGGAGGCTCTACAACCTATGTACCAATAACCTTGGGGAGAATAGGATACATAGATACCCACAGGTATCTTGAATATTTGGCTGAACCGCTAGAAGTAGTTCAAAGGGTCATAGAACTCATCGAACCTTTAAGCTTAGGTAACCCACAGTTTACTGTAAGCCTACTCTACGACATAGAAGAATACAAAGATCTACTCACAAGCACGATTACAAAGTTGGGATCAAAATTTAATTTGTCTCAAAGATTAATATTAAGGATAATTGAGAGAAACACCTACGCCAAGCCACAGTACGCGCAACAGCTATACAATTCGATACTTGGAGAGATGTCGGAATTGATATCTCACGCCAAGGTCATCAACACTAATCCAAAAGAAAAGAACGAAAAAGAAATCCACCTATTTGTATCACTTATCAGAGGTGTTAGGAATATTAGGGGTGGTATGAGGACATGAAGACCAGAATACTCTTCGAAGAACTTGAACCATTAATGTTCAGAGGACCAGGCGAGCTAGACCCAAGCGCTAGAGGAGTCGCGACTCTGGCACAGTCCACAGGCTGGCCCTCTATAAGCACAATAACTGGCACCATTCTATCTGAAGTAATGTCTATGAGAGGAATTCATCCATCCAACCCTGCCAGTGAGTGGGAGAAATTTGTTGACAACTACATGAACCTTTTGGATAGACTTGCAATAGAATGGATACGTGGACCCTATTTATGGGACGAGACTCAATATGTAAGAGTACCGATACTTCTTGCGGGCAAAGCTCTGCATTATACCTTTCCACAAATAATTGCTAAAATCATCACTGAATTTATAAACAAAGAGATAAATGTTTGGGAAGTCATCAAGAGAATAACAGAATATTCAGGACTGCCAATTAGCATTCAAAAAATTGGAACGGCATTAACGAGCAGAGATAAAGGAATAAAAAACGTGCGGGAAGGCTACCTCTACGCCGAGACGTTTGTATCGCTAAAACGCAATGCCATCGCAGTGGAGGTCGGGTCTTCTTCGGACGATATTCTAAAGGATCTTAATAACAAGCCAGTCAAACTAGGCGGCGAAAACAGATTCGTTGAGTCTAAATTGGACGGAGAACTTCCCTTAGCTAGTTCTTTAGAAAAATTCAACGAAGGATACGTAGTGCTCTTGTCGCCTTTCCTAATGCTTGAGACGCCCAAAGCAGTCGTAAATAACGATGGCATAATAGAACTACGCTACCGAGACATGCAAGCAGAAATCATCATGGGACGCATCGACATAAAAGGTCTTGGCTTCGCAGTAAATGAGACAAAGAGAAAGCCAATACTTCCGGCAATACTCGAAGGATCAATCCTGAAAGTGAAGAACTGCTCTGACACTCTCAGACTAGGCCTATACGGATGCCTACACAATAACCTTACACAAGAAGAGTCACTATTTGGCAGAATTGGTTTTGGAAGTTTCTACGTATTGGGGGTATAGCCATGACTTCATCAGGTCTTTCCTCAAGCAAAGATGATGAGTGCTTCTCAAAATACGAGGAAGTTTTTTTATTTTCAACGTGGGGAGACCCCGCCGAGTGGGAAAGCAAGAATTACTGCATAGAATGCATAATAAATGAAAAGAAAACTAAAAAATGCCTCCAATCCTCACAAGAAAAGTTCTTTTCTACGACTAGAAGTATTATAAATATCCTTCCCACGAATATCCTGGATAAAGATAAAATTTGCATTTTCCTACAGGACACTCTCTTGATTAACCATATAATAGAGCCGAAAATAGAACTGAAGAAAAAGATAGAATATTGGTGGAGGGATTCTCAGGACAATATAAAGCATCGCAAAGACCTTTTTGAAAGTATTCTACGATACATCCTGAATACTGAAGCTTTTAAAAATGACTTTAGAAAAAGTTCAAAGATCAGTATTAAAGATAAAGAAGATGCCTCTAAAATATTTAAAATACTTCCCGGGACAGTTTCCTATAAATATCAATCTAAATCTAACTCCAACTCTAACATTACCTATTTGTTTATTTGGCGTGGCGACGATTTCTTCTCTTATATTCTCGGAGGCATTCTAGCCTATGCAATGGATAAATTGAGACTTTCCAGAAAAAACAATATTGCTGTAATTTATGATACATCTCATGGGGTCAACTATTTTGCTCTAGCGCTTGAAGAAGCTATACCTCTCGCATGTTCGTTGCTTGCCCTTCAAAAAGCATTTACAGATACGCCAGAATATCAGATACATCTATTTCATTATAATTCACAACCCCTCATATCTGTCTCTAAAGCTTCGAGTACTCCCTCAATTTCACTTGATCTAGTCTCATATAAGCAAATGAGATTCTACAAGAAACAAGGCTTCTTCGTAAATAACGGAGTCTTTTTCGATACGTTGAGAACAAGGATTGAGAGCATACTCTCCCAACAGCGATTTGAAGACATATATAAGAGACTACACAATAAAGTACCCGGTATAGATACATGGGAACAAATCCTAGCCACTGCACTACTCTTTGTGAGGGGTATTCTTCCCTGGGCACTTCACATAGCTAGATTCACAAAATTAAACAAAAACGGTGAAGACTTGTCGATCGAAACTATTCTCAACCAGGCGATTGAGCGACTAGAAACTTCAGAAATAGAATTTACGAGAAATAAAGGAAACTTCGAGTATATAGCGACGTATAGATGGAATAAGCAGGGAACACCAGACATAGATGCCATCACGTTGCTTTCTTTAAGTGCTATATTAAAAGAGGCATCCAAGAAAATCTTAGCGTCGTGCGATTACACAAATGAAATCATAAGTGACTTAGAAAAGAGCCCTACATACTCTAAGGACCACAGTACAGTGGTAGACGTTCATGAGATATTTAAAGCAGAAAGCTGCTCCTCTATTGAGTTAGACAAAATAGCTGAACTAGCAGAAAAAGTCTACTCAAAACCCTTCAGCGTTATTGCTAGGACAGAGATCGAGAGAATAAAAAGTTATTTCGACAACACAGCCAGCGAGAAGCCGTCTAAATATTATGAGTGTTGGGCACTCAAAGATTTCCAAATCTACATTCCCAAGAGTGGTCAACCAGAGGAAAGAGATTTCTATGCACATTTAGGGCTAGTAAGAGGAACCAAGCACTCAATAATACAAAGAAGAGGGGACAATGACTATAAATTAATTCTTGGCACATATAACGACATTGTTTCCTATCTTAAGCAGTGGGGAGCATAGCTAGCCATGAAGGAACGAAGCAAAAACTTACCCCAGTTACTATAAAATTTCTTAGCACATAATAATAAATAACTTTAAACTCTTTTCCCCCAGCTGAATTCCAACCTTTGCAATTACCCACTTTTCATCCTGTCTACCGACTGTTGCTTTTTCGCCTAGCTCCACACATATAGCCAGGTCACTACAAAGATATATAAAGATATAAAATTTAAAATGAATCGAGAACTTCATCAAAAACAACGCATACTCAGGCAACAAAATAATATTAAAGTTATTTTAAATAATAACATAGTTATCACAGCTATTTTAAACAGAGAAAAACAAAAAGACAAAGTTATCACTAAAATAACATAATTATTACCAGAATCCTCGACAAAAAACTCAAGCCAAAAACGCAGACCTCACATCTAAGCCAAAAAGCCCCTCACCAAAAAACTAACCACTGCCCCTCCCAGCCTCACACTAAAATTCCCCTGCCATTTTCACGGTCAAAAAGTCACGCCACCTACAACCGCATCGCGTGCACTCCCTATCAGAGACGCAACTCCAACCAAGACGCATAAACAGCATAGGAAATTTAAAGGACTCTCTACCTCGTCTAAAGCTAAAATTTTTGAAGAAAAGAGAAAAACAGAGATTTTTCCATCGTGATACGAGGTAGGAAGAAAGGGTTCCCCTAAAAATCTCTGTAGAAATGTTTTCCAAGGGAAACTATAGCGTTTTAAGGGAAGAAGACTTTTTGTAAAATAAAGTCTTCCCTAACTTCTCTTCTCGATCTATATCATTTATAAGTCACAATTGGAAAACTAAAACAAGATAATGTGTTCTATGGAAAACTTTGACATAAATACACTTTCACACAACAGAGAAACAAATAAATAACACCAATACAAAATAATCCCCAAGGAAACGGTATCAGAAAAGAATGAATTGAAAGTCGCTCATTTCCCGCTCACCTTTTCTAATAATTTGACATGTATCAGAAAAGAATGAATTGAAAGTTCGGAAAGCTAACGCTCTTACCCTTGATAGTAATACCAAGTATCAGAAAAGAATGAATTGAAAGAATATAAGAGTGCGCACACTATACGCAGTAGAAACAACAGACGCAAAAATCCAAATACCCCTAGTAATCATAGGGCTCCTCGACTCCACCGGCGACACCCCCTCAAGGCTACTAGCTAGCACCCTCGAATACGTGAAAACATTAGGCCTCAACATAGGGGGAAGAAAAAGCCCCGGCCTCGGGCTCCTCGCCCTACAAAAAGCAGAAATATACGCCTTCCAGCCAGGAAAAGACCAAGACCAGCACGGCGAGAAGCTTGCATTCCCATTCAGCGACAAACCCATATCGATAGAGGCCTTCATAGAAAAACTAAGATCTACGTAGCAATCCAGCCGAAAAACAAAGCCAAAAAATCTATAATATCTTTTTTAAATTCTGCTAAGTATTTTCAGATATTCTTGAACTTTGCCCCTATTATACTTTATCTTTGAGACCGTCCACCTGTCAGCTTGCCTCGAAACTACAACTTTTTCAATTATGGTGTAGGAGAGCCCAGCGTGTGCCGAAATGTTCCTAGCATTGTTCTCGTCTATTACCTCCTCCTTCTTGAAATTCCTAACTTTTTCTTCTACATCATTCAAAATATAGATGCACGGCAACTTGCTCTTCTTTTGTTCTAGCTCCTCAAATGCATGGAAAAGACTGACATCTACCTCGACCTCGTTCTCTCTCAAAACTAGGTGTTGGGCTATGCCCCCAAGCATGGCCTTATTTTTGTCGAACTCGTTTAGACAGTTCTGGAATGTCCCAATGAATGTGTCCAGTTTTTGTTTTTCACGCTTTGCTATTAACGATGCATACTTAAGCCCCGCCTCCTGGAGCCTCTCAGCAACACGTTTAAGGTATTCTGCGAGGTCGCTCTTCGCCGCATCCACGCATAAGCCATTACTTTTTCCTCTCTCGTCTTCGGCGAGCCTCCTAAGGACACTATAAAGGATGCACTCTAGCACCCTAGCTGTCTCGGGAGAGGGGTATGTAACGACTTTCTTTACATCGTCCTTCTCTGGCTGGTCTTCAATCTCGCTACAAGGGTCACTAGTAAAGCTTTCAAGGAAGCTGCACAGGCTGTAACCAAGCCTCTCCCCATTCTCGTCTAAGGCGCCGGGAAAAGTCAACGCCACCGCGGCGTTCTCTAGGAGCCTTGTAAACGTCTCAAGAGAGACAAGCGCCTCGGCAACCCTCTTGGAACCCTTTACTGATGCCTTCCTTAGCTCAGAGATACTCTTGGAGCGGAACAACAGGATGTCTCGAGCAGCCATTGCGAACTGAAGGGCATTCGACAAGAGTGTAACATCCAATATGCCCAGGCTCTGCGGATTAGAGGCCTGCTGGGAGGTAGCCTGTGGAACAGGTTGCACAGCGCCAAGCTGTGCTGGCTGAGGGGACTTATCAGTTCTCTGGGGCTTGGTAGGAGGGCTAGGCGGCTCGGAGTTAAAAATTACTAGGTTTTTTTCCTTCCCCGCAACGATCGCGCTAGTCATGGCCGCATAGAGAATGGCAGTCGTCTGATAGTTAATCCCATGAGTAATGTCTACGACTAGAAAAGTATGGTCGTCTGCCAGCCTTTTATATATCTTCATGAATGCCTGTGTGAAAATATGTGTTGGACTACCCCTGTACGATAGACCCCCATACGTGCCGACTCCAGGAGTAACGACAACTTCAATCCTCTCCTTTATCTCCTCTTTTATCTCCTCACAACACGTAGAACCCTTGACAAATTCCTCCAGACTATTATCATAAACATTCAATGCATCGTTGCGAATATTTTGTGAAGAGACACTAGCAACAGTATCCAAACCAAAAACAACACCATGAACATCGAGCCCCGCACTAGACAACAGGCACAAAAGAGACACCGTAGAACTCCTACTCCTGCACTCTAGCTCCCTGGCCCCCTCGCCAAGAACCTTCCTCAAGCCAGGGTGCTCCAAGCTCTCAACAGACAGACGGTAGCTAACTTCATCCCACCTCCTCGGATCACCCCAAGAAGCAACAACAAGAACCTTGGACTTTTCACTCATACCTATATAATCCCATCAAGCCCTATATAAACATTCACAACAAACAATGGCAAAAAAGCCACAACCCAAGAACCAACACCCGACGCATTCGGCTCAGACCACCGACACCAGGGCATATCTATAATAAACGATCAGTGATAATAATAACGTTATCCTAAATAATAACATAGTTATCACAGTTATTTTAAACAGCGAAAAATAAAAATAACAAAGTTATTATCAATAATAACAAAATTATCATAAAATCACCCATAACAAGGACGCCAACATAGCTAGTCCAAAAACCAGCCAAAAACACCCCCACCGAAACCACCACAACCTCCAAACATCAAATAAACAGCCCCTTCATCAAACAGTAGGCCCAACCAAAGGCACACAGACACCCCTAGAAATTCACGTGTCGCTCCTATGAGTATAACTCAAATAATATTGAAGAAAAGTGAAAAACAGAGATTTTTCCATCGTGATACGGGGTGGGAGGAAATAGTTCCCTTAGAAATCTCTGTAGAATCGTTTTCTACGGGAAACTTTAACGCTTTACGGGAAGAAGACTTTTTGTAAAATAAGTTCTTCCCTAGACCCTCTTCCCATTCCATATCATTTACAGTCAACAATGAAGAAACTAAAGAAAAATTAATACTTCCAATGGGAAGACCCTGCACAAAAACACTTTCACACAAAACCAAAACAAATAAATAACACCACAACAAAATAAACCCCAAAGAAACAGTATCAGAAAAGAATGAATTGAAAGATATGCGATGAGACGTAAGAATCCACGGTGGGTTATCATCATAGTATCAGAAACGAATGAATTGAAAGGTGTAGAGCTTGACACTCTGCCTCGCCTTCTCAGCGAATTGTATCAGAAACGAATGAATTGAAAGTTTGTAGATATGATTTCATTCATTTTCTTCACTATATCGCTGTATCAGAAAAGAATGAATTGATAGGCTTTTTCCTTGAGAATCTTGTTCAGTCTAGATTTGTTCTGTATCAGAGAGGAGTGGTTTTTTGGGTTCTGGGGGGCTTATGATTTTGTGTTTGAAAGTTGCTTGCATGGGGGTGGCTTAAATTTCTAAAAGCTTGGGGGTGGAATTGTGTTTAAATCTGGGAATAGAGGTCTGGATACTGGGAGGGGTGGGAGCGTGTGGGTTGAGGGCATCGTGAGGCCGGTTAGGGTGTCGAGGTACTATGTTGGTGGGGCTCAGGAGGTCTTTAATGTCTTGTTGGGGGAGTTTAGGGCCCTAGAAACTATGTGGGCGATTGTTGAGGCTAGTTTTAATTCTGGCAACTAGTGGTGGGAGTACCACTTCGCGGTTACTAGTGGGGAGGACGGCTTGACAAAGGAGCTTGTAGGGGCTGTTGAGAGGATTGCCTGGAGGCACGGGTTAAAGTATGACTATGTTATTGTTGCCGATGAGAAGAGGTACGTGTATATGTACATAACATTCACTTCCCGCGAGTAGCTTTTCTAGCCTGGTAAACGTGTGGCTCCGACAAGACCACGTGAGCCTTCGATGCTTTTTCTGTGTAGCGTTGTTGGTGTTTTTCGTGCCTTGTGTCTGGTGGCGGCGTGTATGCAAAAAGCTTAATAAGTGTTGTTTATTGGTAGCTTTTTGTAGTCATGGTTGGTGATGTATAGTGGCTAAGGGGCATAGACCGCGTCGTGGTTCGCGCGCGTATCACCCGAGGAAGAGAGCACGCAGTATAGTTGGCAGGGTTAGGAGGTGGCCTACTGGGCGCGAAGGCTTCTTGGGGTTTGCAGGCTACAAGGTCGGCATGCTCCACGTGATAGGAGTCGAGACGCACAAGTTTAGCCCGTTCCAGGGACAGGAAGTAGTCTACCCAGCAACGGTGATCGAGGTCCCGCCTCTAAAGGTTCTGGCCGTCAGGGTCTACGGAAAGACGCCGGGCGGCAAGAAGGCCCTATGCGAGGTGTGGGCCAAGGACTTGCCAAAGGACCTTGAGAGGGTCTTCACTGTGCCGAAGGAGCAGGCAAGCCAGGAGGAGCAGATGAAGAAGCTGGAAGAGGTCAAGGACAAGATAGCAGAGGTAAGGGTCATAGTGGCTACGCAGCCAAGGCTCGCGGGCCTCGGCAAGAAGAAGCCAGAGGTATTCGAGATAGCTGTCGGCGGCCAGCCGGACAAGGCCCTCCAGCTCGCCCTCGAGAAGCTCGGCAAGGAGCTCACAGTGGCTGACGTCTTCAAGGAGGGCGACTATGTCGACGCCATAGCCGTGACGAAGGGCAAGGGCTTCGCCGGCTCGGTCAAGAGGTTCGGCGTAGAAGAGATGCCCCGCTGGCACAAGCACAGGAAGGGCCACAGCAGGATCGGTAGCGTGGGCCCACAGAAGCCCTCGATAATGTTCTACGCGCCGTTCCCAGGACAGCTTGGGTTCCACCAGAGGACAGAGTACAACAAGAAGATCCTCAAGATCGGCGACGCCTCGACAGTGAAGGAGATCAACCCGCCGGGAGGCTGGAAGCACTACGGCCTAGTAAAGAGCCAGTTCATAATCATTGAGGGCAGCGTCCCAGGGCCTACGAAGAGGCTCATAAAGCTGAGGCACGCAATTAGGCCAGGCAAGGTCACGCCTGTGCCACAGATAACCTATCTAAGTACTGCCCAATGGCAGGTCTCGGGGTGAATAGGCAGTGACGCAGACAGCTAAACTATTAGAGGTCCCCGTCTACAACTTGAACGGGGAGCCAGTAGAAAAGATAAAGTTGCCAGCCTTCTTTGCGTCCCCGATAAGGGTCGACCTCATCAGGAGGGTCTACCTGGCCCTCTTCACGTCTAGGCTACAGCCAAAGGGCACAGACCCACTAGCGGGCCTAAGGACAACCGCGGAGAGCCTAGGCGTAGGGCACGGCATAGCAAGGGTTGCACGCATAAAGGGCGGCATGAGGGCCGCACGAGTAGTCCAGGCGGTCAAGGGCCGCAAGGCTCACCCGCCCAGGGTAGACGAGGTCATACACGAAGAGGTAAACAAGAAGGAGAAGCGTAAGGCACTGTTGTCCGCTATCGCGGCTACGGTGGTAAAGGATCTTGTCCTCTCTAGGGGCCACGTTGTCCCAGACAAAGAGTTGCCCATCATCGTAGCGGACGACTTCGAGAAGATATCAACGGCAAAGGAGCTGAGGGAGGCGCTCGGCAAGCTCGGCCTCTGGGAAGACGTAGAGAGGGCACAGGAAAACACGAGGATTAGGGCTGGCAAGGGCAAGATGCGTGGGAGGAGATACAAGAAGCCCAAGAGCCTGCTAATCGTTGTTGGCGAGAAGCAGGGCGTAGAGAAGGCCGCGAGGTCCATGCCTGGCGTGGACGTTGTCAGGGCAAGCGACCTGTCCGTCCTGCACCTGGCCCCGGGCGGGGTTCCTGGGAGGCTCACCTTATATACTGTTTCTGCCGTAAAGGTTCTGGAGGAGAGGCTGAAGGACGAGGTGCTGTATAAATGAGTAGCAGTAACACGGGTAAAAAGGGAGACATAGGGGTAATAGTCAAGCCCCACCTTACAGAGAAGACTCTACAGTTGATCGAGAAGACCAACACCCTTACATTCATAGTTGACAGGCGTGCTACGAAGGACGAGATAAGGAGGGCCGTAGAGGCCATGTTCGGCGTAAAGGTCGAAAAGGTCAGGACACTGATAACTCCGCTTGGGCAGAAAAAAGCTTATGTAAAGCTCGCAAAAGAGTACTCCGCAATGGATATAGCGAGCAGGATGGGTCTAGTCTAGGGTGGTGATGAATGGGTAAAAGGCTACTCGTACAGAGGAGGGGCCGCGGCGGCAGCGTGTTTAGGAACCCCGGCTGGAAGAGGATAGCACCTGCAAGGTACCCGCCATACAACCCAGAAACATTCAAGGAGAAGGTCCTCGTAGGCGTAGTCAAGGACATTGTCCACGAGCCGGGCAGGGGCGCGCCACTAGCAATTGTAAGGTTCGAGGACGGGACAACAATGTACATGGTACCCCCAGAGGGCCTAGCAGTCGGCCAGAAGATATACTACGGCGCAAAGGCTCCAATAGTCCTAGGAAGCATAACAGCCATAGGAAACGTGCCAGAGGGAACAATAGTCTCAAACATCGAGCTGAGGCCAGGAGACGGAGGAAAAATCGCTAGGAGCAGCGGCGCATACGCCCTAGTCCTCGCGCACTCAAACGGTAAGACACTCATACAGTTGCCAAGCAAGAAAGTAAAAGAAGTAGATAGCGAGGCAAGGGCAACCATCGGCATGGTCGCTGGAGGTGGCAGAATAGAAAAGCCACTCCTAAAGGCAGGCAAAAACTGGCACAAGTCAAGGGCCAAGTCATTCAAGTACCCAACAGTACGCGGCAAAGCAATGTCTGCATACGCCCACCCAGCAGGCGGAGGATCACACCAGAAAGGACTAACCCCAGCCCCCAGAAACGCCCCACCAGGCAGAAAAGTAGGACACATAGCACCAAGAAGAACAGGAAGAAAGAAGGGAACATCAAGAACCCCCACACAGTAAGCCCCCTTATTAGACATTTCTCCCTTTATCCCTCCACCGTTTTCTTCAAATTACCCAACCAGATAACCTAGCCAAATCGCCAGCCAAATCCCACACAAAAACAATTGCTCAGCCAAAAACTGCATAGAAGCCCAAAGGATTCTCCTCCATGCCTCGCCAAGCATCACAACCAAAACATAGAAAATATACATGGCATTACGTCAAGTCCACCTAACTGTCTGACCTAAAAGTTATTTATGAAGTTTCTCGTTGGGAAGGTTATTTTAAAAAGAGATTACGGGAAAAATTCCCGACCCAAAACGGGGCATTCTGGGAAGCTTCCCTGGTGGGAAGTTTCAGAAGCTTCTAATGTGTAATTTTGAGTGCTAGGGCAGTTTTGCAGACTTCTTCAAAAAATCAAACGTTAAACATATAAACCCCTCATGGGCAAAACAATTCGGATGCAACTCAGAAAGAATTGAAAGTCCGAACGTGTACCTCTACTCTTCAACAATAAGACACCGTTCGATGCAACTCAGAAAGAATTCAAAGGTAGGAGTTTGTTGAGCCATCCACGTGTAAACGTGTCTGGATGCGCACTAGGTAGGGCTTTCTCTAGAGATTGTTTTGGTGGATCGCTTGTTTGATTTCTTGAAGAAATTAGGGGAGAAAATACATGGCGTAGAAGGTTGTTGGCTTATCTTGATATTGTTCTGAGTAGTGTGCTTTCTAGTTTTGTCGCTGTTCCTCCTCCTATTTTGCCCTTTATGTCTCTCATGACTACGGTTTCTATGAGCATTTTGCTTATGTATGGCATTTTGCCGAATAGTAGCCTGTTTTCCCAGACCATTAGTGCTGTGTTGTAGCCTACTGAGACGAGGCTTTTGGGCTTGGACGCGAGGAATATTGGCTGGTGTGTGTATGTTGGGTCTTTTCCTTCAAGCTGTTGGGCTATGTTTTTGGCTGCCGTCTTGCCCTGTAGTATTGCTTCTTCCGCCATCTTCATTGCGTAGTCAGAGTCTAGGGCGAAGTGGTTTATGTCGCCGACTGCGTATATGTTTGTGTAGTCTTGTAGCTGTAGGTTTGGCTTCACGGCTATCCATCCACGCTTAACCGTTTTCACTGGCTGGTCGAAGGCTATGCTTGGGGCCTTTACGCCTAGGCTCCATATCACCAAGTCGCAGTCCAGCGTTGTCGAGTCCTCAAGCTTTAAATGGTTGCTCGACGCCTCTACGACGCCGTTGCCCTTGATTATCCTTACGCCTTTCTGGGACAGGAACTTCTCTATTATCTCCGAGGCCTTGGGCCTGTTCAGCGTGGGCATCAGGTAGGGCATCTTCTCTACTATCGTGACGTTTTCTCCGCCAAGCACCTCTGCAAGCTCGCCGGCAACCTCGACGCCCGTGAGGCCACCGCCGGCGATGCACACCCTACACTTGTCTCCGTGCTTCTTCAGCTCCTCCTGTATCCTGAGGTAGTCTTCGAGCCTCCAGGAGGCAAGCGTCTGCTCGGCGCCCGGTATGTTGTAGTACTCCGTCGTCGCGCCAACAGCGATTATGAGGTAGTCATAGGGGACCCTGTCGCCGTTGCCAAGTACTACGGTTGACTCCCTTATCGAGACACCCGCGAACTCGCCCTGTATGAACTTGGCGCCCAGCCTCTTAGTGATCTTCTCAAAGGGCTCCGTGAGGTCCTCAACGGTCTTCTTTTTTGACAAGAGGTATGGCAGGGACGGCAGATACGCGAACATAGGGCTTCTGTCTATCAGTGTTACCTCGTGTCTCTTTGTTACGCCTAGCTCTGACAGTGTCTTAAGTGCATAGAAGCCGCCGAATCCTCCTCCAACGACTACGATCCTTTTTTCGCTCACAAATAGTTATAGCTAAACAGTAGAATTAATTTGTTTAAATAATGCGTATTATATATAACGTTTTATATGTTTCCCAGTTAACTAGGTAAGCCAGCCCCTCCAGGTCTTCCCCTAATAGCCAAAACCATGTCTCCATTCAGTGGCGCCTCAGCGTGCCTAGCCAGGAAAACAGTGGCTCTGCACAAAAAATTTAAATCACTAAAAAACATTTCCTTGAGGTATACGTGAGGGGATAGAGTTGGAAAGCAGTCTAAAGTTTACGTATCGGGGCTACACGATCGACGAGCTACGGCAGATGCCGATAGAGAAGCTTGCAGAGCTCTTCCCAGCCAGGCAGAGGAGAACACTCTTAAGGATCTTCAAGCAAAAGACCAGCGAGGAGCACCTCAAGCTTCTCGAGAAGATAAGGAAGGCCGAGGAGCTCGTAAGCAAGGGCAAGAAGCAGCCGACCATTAGGACCCACCTGAGGGACTTCATCATCTTGCCAGAGATGGTCGGGCTAACGATACACGTCCACAACGGCAAAGAGTTTGTACCAGTCGAGATAACGCCGGAAAAGATCGGGCACTACCTCGGAGAGTTCGCGTTGACGACAAAGAAGGTTGAGCACGGAGAGCCAGGCTTAAAAGCAACAAGGTCATCAATGTTTGTGGCCTTGAAGTAGGTAGCGGGTGGACGCCTTGTCGCAGAACACAAAGGTATTTAACTTCCTCGTGGACGGGGGCAAGGCAACAGCCGGCCCACCCATAGGGCCAGCCCTCGGCCCACTTGGACTAAACGTGATGCAGGTAGTCAAGAGGATAAACGAGCTTACAGCCGACTATGCCGGGATGCGTGTACCCGTAAAGGTCATAGTCGACGTTGAAAAGAAGACCTTCGAGGTGGAGGTCGGCACACCCACGACTGCCGCCCTGATCGTCAAGGAGCTCAAGGTTGAGAAGGGTGCCCACCAGCCATCCAAGGAGACAGTCGGCAACCTGTCCATGGAGCAGGTGATCAAGATCGCCAAGATAAAGATGAAGGACATCGGCGCCTCAAGCCTCAAGGCGGCCGTAAAGACTGTCGTTGGCACAGCCCAGAGCATGGGCGTGACTATTGATGGTAAGCCCCCCAAGCAGGTTATAGAGGAAATCGAGAAGGGTCTATACGACGAGCTTATAAAGAAGCATGAGGGTGAAGCAGGATGAGTACACAGGTTGTTAGCCACCTGGGAGACCTAAAGGAGGGCATAAAGCAGGCCCTAGCCTCCTCGCCAAAGAAGAGGAAGTTCGAGCAAAGCGTAGAAATGGTCGTCGTGCTCAGGGACGTAGACGTCAAGAAGCCCGAGAACAGGATAAACACTGTCGTCGTGCTTCCATACGCGCCCCCGAAAAAGCTCGCCAAAGTAGCCGTGATTGCCAGCGGAGACCTAGCACTGAAGGCCAAAGAGGCCGGCGCAGACATAGTCATAGACAAGGACGAGCTCAACAAGATAGCCAACGACAAGAAGGCCCTGAGGAAGCTCGCAAAGAAGTACGACTTCTTCCTAGCATCGACAGACCTTATGCCCCTCGTGGGTAGGATCCTAGGTAAATACCTGGGTCCACGCGGCAAAATGCCACAGCCGGTTCCGCCAAATGCCCCCGTAAACGTGCTAATTGACCGCGCAAAGAAGTCTATAAGGATAAGGATAAAGGACCAGCCACAGATCGCCTGCAGGATAGGCACAGAGTCCCAGCCAGTCGAACAACTGGTCGAAAACGCCAACGCCGTGCTAAGCGAGATACTCAAGAAGTTCTCCGCTTCAAACATTGGCAAAATATATTTCAAGCTGGCTATGGGTAAACCTGTTAAGATTGCTAGAGAGGGTGGCAAAAAGTGAGCATACAGAAAGCCGTAACGGTTAAGAGTAGCCCGGCACGCCAGAGAAAGGCGAAGCAGCTAGAAGAATACGTCAACGCACTACAGCAGTACCGCTACTTCCTAATAGCATCCATCACTGGGTTGCCGGCATCAGTCCTAAAGCAGAGCAAGAGCCTCCTCAGACAGGACGGCTCCCTCCTCAAAGTAGTAAAGAACACTGTGTTCCTCATAGCCCTCGAAAAGGCTGGGAAAAACCCAAAAGAAGCAGAGCAGTACCTCAAGGGCCAAAACGCCGTCATATTCACTAACAAAAACCCATTCTCGATAATATTCTTCCTCGACAAGCAGAAGATAATGCGCGAGGCCAGGGCAGGAGACGTTGCGACAAACGAGATCGTCCTACCGGCCGGAAACACGGGCATACCACCAGGCCCAATGATCAGCAACTTCAACAAGCTCGGCATACCGACAAGGGTCCAGGAGGGAAGCATCTGGATAGCCAAGGACACAGTCGTGGCCCGGCCAGGAGACGTTATATCGCCTGAGCTGGCAGAGCTACTGACAAAGCTAGGGCTGAAGCCCATCGAGAGCAAGCTACAGATAAAGGCAATATACCTAGACGGCCGGATAATCTCTCCGAAGGACGTAGAGCTAGACGTAAAGCTCTGGAGGGACAGGCTCTCCAGCGCCCATACACAGGCATACAACCTAGCGTTCAACGCCGCTCTGCCCTTGCCACAGGTGCTCCCAGCCATAATTGGCAAGGCCCACATGGAGGCCATCGCCCTCGCGGCGCAGGCAGGGTTCCCAGCCAAAGAAGCAGTCCCAATGATACTGGCCAAGGCAGAGGCACAGGCAAAGGCCCTCTACGAGAAGCTAAAGGCCATAAAGCCCGAGCTCTAAGGCATCCTATACTTTTTGCTCGCATATTTTATATATCTGTTCTCGGTGAGTCATAACTATGAATAAGGAAGAGTTCATCGACCTGCCATTCTTCAAGGAGAACGGCTGGATAAAGAAGACCTGCCCAGTCTGCGGGAGGACCTTCTGGACCCTTAACCCAGACAGAAAGGTCTGCGGAGACCAGCCATGCGAAGAATACGGCTTCATAAACAAAAGGGTCGGCACAAGGCCCGAGTCCCTCACAGAGGTCAGATCCAAGTTCATAGACTTCTTTGCCAGCAGGGGTCACACCCCCATTAAGAGGTACCCAGTCGTCGCTAGGTGGAGGGAAGACGTTTTCCTAGTCGGCGCCTCGATATACGACTTCCAGCCCTGGGTCACAGAGGGCCTAGTCCCGCCCCCAGCAAACCCCCTAGTCATCTCCCAGCCCAGCATCAGGCTGACAGACCTCGATAACGTCGGCAAGACTGGGCGCCACCTCACGGGCTTCGAGATGATGGCCCACCACGCATTCAACATAGGCGACCAGAGGGTCTACTGGGCAAACGAGACAGTCACCTTTGCCTACGAGCTGTTCACGAAGGTCTACGGGATAAAGCCAGAAGAGATAACCTTCATCTTCGACGTGTGGAGCGGCGGCGGCAACGCGGGCGAAGACTACGAGGTCATGGTCAGGGGCCTAGAGGTAGCGACGCTCGTCTTCATGCACTACAAGACGACGGACACAGGCGAATTCATACCGATGCCTAACAGGATCGTCGACACTGGCTACGGCCTAGAGAGGATCTACTGGCTACTCACGGGGAGCTACAACGTCTACGAGGCAGTCTTCTCTGGCATAGTCGAGAAGCTCAGGAAGCAGGCAGGCGTCTCCAAGCCGCCGGAAGACCTCCTATACTCGCTAGCAGTGAAGAGCGGCAGGCTAGACTACAAGAACCCCCTAGAAGCAATGGAGACCCTAAAGCTAGTAGCCTCAGAGATAGGCCTGTCCCTAGACGAGGTCCGCAGGATCCTCGCGCCAAACGAGGCAATCTATGCCATAGCCGACCACACGAGGACACTCACGTGGATGATCGGGGACGGGGTAGTGCCTTCTAACAGCGGCGCGGGATACCTGGCGAGGCTACTGATAAGGCGCAGCATAAGGCTCCTAAAGATGCTCCAGCTAGACCTCCCACTCAGCGAGATAATCTCGTGGCAGATAAAGTACTGGAAGAACGACTTCCCAGAATACGAGGAGATAGAGGACGAGATAAGGGACATCATAGACTACGAGGAAGAAAAGTTCGCCGACACCCTCAAGAGGGGAGAAAAGGTAGTCAGCGACCTTCTCTCGTCCCTCAAGAACCAGGGGGCAAGGGTTGTACCGGGAGACGAGGTCCTCAGGCTCTACGAGAGCCACGGGATACCCCCAGAAATGCTCAAAGAAAAGGCCGAGGCAGAGGGCCTACAAGTAGACATCACTGGCTTCTACAGCAAGCTCGCAGAGCTCAAAAACAGGGCAACAGCCGAGGAGAAAAAAGCAATCCAGCTACCAGTAGACCCAGCCACAGTCTCAAACCTGCCCCCCACCAGGACGCTCTACTACGAGGACGAGAAAATGCATAGCTTCGAGGCAAGCGTCGTAGCCATCGTGAACGGGAAATACCTAGTCCTCGACCAGACAGCCTTCTACCCAGAGGGCGGCGGACAGCTGGCAGACATAGGCCAGATAAGCCACAGCAAGGGCACATGCACAGTCAAGGCGGCCTACAAGGTCGGCAACGTTATCCTACACGAGTGCGAGGGACAGCTACCTGAAATAGGGGAAAAGGTCCACGGCAACATAGACATCGAGAGAAGGCTAAACCTCATGAGGCACCACACCTCCACACACATCGTCCTAGGAGCACTAAGAAAAGTCCTAGGCAAACACGTGTGGCAGGCAGGCGCCCAGAAGACCCCAGAATACGTGCGGTTCGACTTCACCCACCACAAGCCCATAACACCCGAGCAGGCGAGACAAATAGAGCTACTCGCAAACCAAGTCGTAATGGAGGACAGGCCAGTAAAGAAGTACCTCATGAACAGGACACAGGCAGAACAGAGGTTCGGCTTCACCCTCTACCAGGGAGGAGCAGTACCCCAGACAACACTAAGGGTAGTCGAGATACCAGGCTGGGACGCAGAGGCCTGCGGCGGCACCCACTGCGACAGGACAGGCGAGATAGGCCTCATAAAGATACTCGGATTCGAGAAGATACAAGACGGAGTAGTAAGAGTCATCTTCAAGGCAGGCAAGCCGGCCCTCCTACACATACAGGAAACAGAGGAAAAGCTGAGAAACATACAGGAAGCCCTACAGGCAAGCTACACCGAGGTAGACACAAAAGCAAAACAGCTAGCCAGACGTGTAGAAGAGCTAGAAAAAGAAGTAAAAAGGCTAAGAGAAGAAGCACTAAAAGGAAAGCCACAGCTAGCCCCAGCCGCGACCATAGGCGACATAAACATATACATCTTCCACTCAGACGACTACACGCCACGAGAAGCAGCCACAACCATAGCAAAAAACCTCACAAAAAGCATAGTCCTAGCACTAAACACAAACGGAAACTTCGCCCTCAAAATAACCAACGACCTACTAGACAAACTCGACGCCAGAACAATCGGCCAAAACATATCCCAAGCCCTCAAAGGAAAAGGAGGAGGAGTAAACGACCTATACCAAGGACACATAACAGAAACCCAAAACATAAAAGAAGCACTAATCCAAGCAGTAAAGAAAACACTCCAACAACAACAATAACCCCCACCAAGCACCCAACAACTTAGCCTTCTTCCCATGCAAGCACCAAGCAACAAAAAAGATAAAGAGAAAAACAGAGATTTCCCCACCGTGATACGGGGTGGGAGGAAAGGGTTCCCTTGGAAATCTCTGTAGAAATGTTTTCCACGGGAAGCTTTAACGCTTTACGGGAAGAAGCATCTTTGTAAAATACATTCCTCCCTGGTCCCTCTTCCCAGTTCATATCATTTACCATGCACAATGAGAAAACTAAAGAAATCCTACAATGATAAATGGGAAACACTTGCACAAAAACACTTTCACACAACAGAGAAACAAATAAATAACACCCCAACAAAATAAACCACTGGGAAACAGTATCAGAAAAGAATGAATTGAAAGAAAGTGTTTTTTAAGATGAAGATGACCGCATTGAAATCGTGGTATCAGAAAAGAATGAATTGAAAGTGTTGTTACGCTTTACACTGACAATTAATGGGATTTGTATCAGAAAAGAATGAATTGAAAGGTTGCAAAGACGACAATACGACTGAAATATTTACGCAACATATCAGGAACGAATGAATTGAAAGAAAATAAGGACAACGATATCTAAGATATCGGCAAAAAGGTATCAGAAACGAATGGATCTGGGCCTTTTACCTTTATGTGCTTGTCTATGGGACTAGATGTAGTGGGGAAAGGAATAGAATGAGTTTTTGGGCTGGGTGCGGGATTTTTCGTGCTTGTTTGCGGGTGTTAAGAATTATATAGTTCTTTGTGGTTTTTCTTTGTGGTGTTTGTATGTTTAGGCTGAATAGGGAGCAGAGGAGGCTCCTGGAACGCATGGGCCTCAACTTTAAGCCCCTTGACGGCGTCCAGGAGGTACAGCTCAAGATGCAGGGCAAGACCATAGTTATCAGGTCTCCGGAAGTCCAGGTAATCGAGATCAAGGGCGGCTCCAGGATATACTACGTGTCGGGCATAGAAGAAGAGGTGGCCGCGGCGCAACAAGAGGTTCCAGAGATATCGCAGGAAGACGTCGAGCTAGTCGTACTCAAGACGGGCGCCAGCCAGGAAGAGGCAAGGAAGGCTCTCATCGAGGCAGGGGGAGACATAGCTAGGGCAATCCTGCTACTCAGCCAGAAAAAGGCCTAGGCTTCTTTTTTCCACCTGCGTTGCACAGCAAGGTTTTTGTCTATGAACTAGTCATTCCAGACGTGTTGACAAGGATAAAGCAGAGACTAGAAAAAATAGTCGAGCCCCTCGGAAACCTATTCGTAGCCCTGGGCCTCAGCCCCAACCAAATAACCATTCTCGGCTTCCTGCTTGGAGCCGTCGCAGTAGCTACCCTCGCCTTTACGGGCTCCTTCCCAGTTTTCCTCTGCCTCTTCGCGTTCGCGGGCCTAATGGACGCCATAGACGGCTACGTCGCCAGAAAGACAAACAGGGCCACTAGCTTCGGCGCCTTCCTAGACTCAACCTTCGACAGGACCACAGACGCACTGACAGTCCTGCCCCTCTACACGGCAGGCCTCACGAGCACCTACGAGGCACTCCTACTCGTCACAGGCGAGTTCCTAGTAAGCTACACCAGGGCCCGCGCGGAGTCCCTAGGCGTAAAGATGGCAGGAGTAGGCCTAGCAGAGAGGGCAGAAAGGCTCATAGCAAAGGTCTCAATATACCTCCTGCTAGCCCTCAACTACTGGACACCAGCATACATACTGTTCTGGGCACTCGTCGCCGCAACATACTACACAGTCGCACAGCGAATAACCCACGCATACAAAACCCTAACACGCGCCCCAACCAGCGCATAAGTTCTCCAAAAACCAATGCCAAGAACCAGATTAAAGCCCAATTTTTATAATCACACATCATAAGAAAACTAAAAGTTATTTATGAAGTTTCTCGACGGGAAGCCTATTTTTAAAAAGAGATTACGGGAAAACTTCCCGACCTCAAACGGGCTATTCCGGGAAGATTCCCAATTGGGAAGTTTCAGAAGCCTCCAACGGGTAAATTTGAGTGCTAGGGCAGTTTTACAGACTTCTTGCTAAAACTAAACGTTAAACATATAAACCCCTCCTCGGTAAAAAATTTCGGATGCAACTCAGAAAGAATTGAAAGGTAATATAGTAGGATTGGAAAGTAGCGTATCCTGTCCCGATGCAACTCAGAAATAATTGAAAGGTCGGTGGGCTCAAGGTGGCACTGATGTCTATGGTTCTTATTGTGCAATTTTGGAAGAATCGTTGTGAAGTTTTCTAGTTGTGGGTCGATTTAGTGTATTCCTTGTCTCCTTGAAAAGTGTTCTTGCTTGTGTGTTGGTTGATGCTGTTTGTGGGCAAAATGCTATTAGGCCCCCTTGTTGTGTGTATTGTTGGTTTGGGTATGATCGAGGTTGATGGGTCGTTTGGGGAGGGGGGCGGGCAACTGCTCAGGTATAGCATTGCTTTGGCTGCCCTTATTGGTAGCCCGTTGAGGGTCTACAATATTAGGGCTAAGAGGGACCCGCCGGGCCTGAGGCCCCAGCACTTGACGGCTTTGAGGTTTATCGCGGAGCTCGTGTCTGGGGAGGTCGAGGGCTTGAGGGTGGGCTCTACTGAGATAGTTTTTAGGCCTAGGGAGAGGGCGCCGAGGCCCGGTGAGTACAGTGTGGATATTGGCACGGCTGGCAGCGTGACGCTCGTGTTGCAGGCCGCTTTGCCTGTCCTGCTGTATTCGCGTGGGAAGGTTTCGTTGAGGATAACTGGTGGCACCTCGGTTAGGTGGAGCCCGCCCTACAGGTACTTTGAGAGGGTTCTGCTCGCCTTGATTTCGAGGTTTGGTGCACAGGTCACGGCTAGGCTTGTCAGGGAGGGGTTCTACCCGGAGGGCGGCGGCATAGTCAACGTGGAGACATTGCCAAGCTATCCTCTCCACCCGATAAACGTCTCGAAGCCGTCTAGGCCCGATGCGGTCAATGGCGTGTCCTACGTTGGGAATCTCCCATGTCACATAGCTGAGAGACAGCAGGACTCTGCGAGGCGTGTCTTGGAGTCTGCGGGAGTCAAGGTAGGCAAGATAGACGTGGTCTGCAACCAGCCGGCGATCGGGAAAGGAACGGGCATAGTCCTATGGACAAGGATGGGGGACGGCATAATAGGCTCGGACTCTCTGGGGGAGAAGGGCAAGCCCGCAGAAGAGGTGGGGAGGGAGGCCGCAGAGAAGCTCCTAAAGGTGGTAGAGAAGGGTTCGCCAGTAGACCCACACGCCGGGGACAACCTCGTGATATACATGTCTCTTGCCCAGGGCGAGTCCTCTATCCTGGTCTCGGAGATGACTTCCCACACTGAGACAGCGCTCGAGCTGTGCAGACAGATATTGGGCATCAACTATACGAGGCAGGAGACGCCTAACGGTGTGCTCATAAGGGTAAAGGGTGTAGGGCTGGCCCCACAGTAGCATTTACTTGAATATTATTTCTAGCCTGCTCCCAGGCTTCACGCCCAGCCTCCTAGAGGCGTCGCCCTGGTTCACGGCTATCTCCAGGTATCTACAGCTGTCAATATAGGCGACTAGCTCCCCGGGCTGGACGTCTCCAAAAGTCTTCCCAAATTGCACGGCCAGCTCAACGCCCCCAATCTTTAAGACTAGCCCCCTTGGCCTACCCAGCTCTTCAAGGTGTTTTTCACTTATATTCAGGGCCACGTTGCCGAACCTGTCCACGTGGAGGACCTCTGCGTGTATCTTGCTGTCCTCTATGCGTGGCTCTAGGAACCCCTTGTCTACGGGGGAACCATACTCTCTTGCGATCTCCTCTACTCTGCCGCCACACGCGAGGAAAGCTGCTACCGGGGCGAATACGTCTCTCCCGTGGAAAGTATAGGAGAATTTCTTCCTTTCGCCAGGTACACGGGTTATCTCCCAGGCCCTATACGGCTTGGGCGCCACGCATGTCAGGAGGCCGTTGTCTGGGCCCACGAAGAAGTACTTCTCGGTCTGGACTATGATTGGCTTCCTAGATGTCCCGACTCCAGGGTCCACGACTGCTAGCAAAACTGTCCCCGGGGGGAAGTCTTCGTAGCAACACGAGAGGACGTAGCAGGCCTCCTGTATGCTCCACGGGGTGACCTCGTGGCTTATGTCTACTACCTCTGCGTCTGGACACATCCCGTATATTACTGCCTTGACTGCCGCCACGTAGTAGTCGCGGGTCCCGAAGTCGCTTAGAAAACCTATTATCCGCCTCGGCATTGTGCTCACAAGCTAGATGCGAAAACAATATTTAAAGAATCTGCCAGCAAGACACGTGGACGCGTCCACGTTAAGTTTCAGGCTCAAGTCTACGCCCATCGTAGCGGTCCAGCTCTGCTTGTCCAGCGGTGGAGAGCTATGCGTCAAAGATTTACTGCCAAGGGTAGAGGCACTGCTCCCCAAAAACATATATGTGTCTCTCTTCGACGATTGCAGGAAGCTTCCCCCACACGGCCTCCTCTTGTCCGCGCTTGCCTACACGTGTAGAGGCCTATTGGAAGGCAGGACGATTTCCCGGAAGCCGGGCCTCGACCTGCTTCTCTACCTGCAGGGCGACAGGAACATACACGTGGCCGTGCAGCGTTTCTCTTCGGGCTGTGGCAGGAGGATTGGCGCAGTGTTCTTCGCCCTGGGGGTTGAGCCCGAAGACCTGCGGCAAGCAGTTGAAGGTGTCTTGGGCAGTCTAGGCCTCCAGGTAGAGGAACAAGGCAAGAACGAGTCAATAGACTTCTATGCCGAAATCGCTGGTGTCCCCGGGGAAAAAGCGATAGACCATTTGAGGGCCAGGATGGCTCTAGAAGCCCTCGAGGTCTAGGTCTCCCGTTTCCTCGACGTTTTCCTGCTGTTTTTGTCTCTGTCTAGCCTCCCTCCTTGTCTTCTCGACTGAGACGACCATTTTTGGAGGGATGACTGCTATTCCTGCCCTGTCGCCTATCACTTCTACTAGTATCACTTTGGCTGGATAGTCGAGGTTGACTCTGTTCTGTATCTTCCCCGCTATCGCTGTGATCACTTCGTCCCGCGTCAGGTCGGAGAGCCTGATGTGTGTCTCCACCTTGTAGGTCTCGTTTGGGCCTAGCTTCTTCGATGCCAGCTCGAGGGCGGCCTGGGTTATTGCTTCTAGGCTCGCCTCTACTGTTACATGTATAGGCGTGAGCTTCAGTATGTATCTGAAGTACCAGGGGTTGTCGAGTATCTTTTCGTATGCCTTAGAAGCGAAGAACTCTGGGTCTAGGCTTGTCCTAGCAACGACAAGGGAGGGAAGCCCCGTCTTGCTCGCGTCGAACCTTGTGTCTCCTATTTCGCGGGCAAAGTACCATAGCTCCGAGATGCAGTCGTTTTCCCGTTGCCTATACGTGGCGACGACCAGGTTGAACTCGTCCAGCAAGTTTTACACCACGCTCCGAAAAACAATGCAACTATATAACGCTCACGCCCCAAGACCGTTTTTCCCAGAGTTTTCCTTGCGAAATAAATTTTAATAGTTGTTTAAGCTAATAAGAAGTCCTACGCTGGTGATATCCCGATGGAGTTTTGCCCAAAGTGCGGCGGACTCATGGTTCCCAAAAAAGAGGGGAAAAACCTCTACCTTGTATGCTCGTCTTGCGGCTACAAGGTCAAGGTCAAGAAGACCGAGGGCTACTCTACACGTGAAACCGTGACAGAGGAAAAGAAGACAAGGGTCTCTGTATTCGACGTGAGGAGTGTAAGCCAGGCACAGGAGGAGAGGCAACAGGCAAAGGAAGAATACTACGAGGTTTTTCTCGAGACTTATTCCGAGGCAGAGGAGACGGGAGAAGAAGAATAGCGCGGGAGCATAGATGAGGGTAGCCGTAATAGACAAGGCACTCTGCAGGCCGTCCAAGTGCAACCAGGAATGCGTCAGGTTCTGCCCCATAAACAGGTCTGGCGCCAAGTGTGTATGGATAGACGAGGCCGAGAACAAGGCGAGGATAGCAGAAGAGCTCTGCGTGGGGTGCGGCATCTGTGTCAAGAAGTGCCCCTACCAGGCAATAACCATCGTGAACCTCCCAGAGAAGCTCCAGAGAAACCTCGTACACAGGTATGGGGCAAACGGCTTCGAGCTCTTCCGTCTCCCAGTGCCAAAGGAGGGCAGGGCCCTCGGAATCCTCGGGAGCAACGGTGTGGGCAAGTCTACCTCGCTAAAGATCCTCGGGGGAGTCCTGAAGCCCAACCTCGGCATGATAGATGAGCCCCCCGAATGGGACGACATAATAGACTTCTTCAAGGGGTCGGAGCTACAGACATACTTCCAGAAGCTGTCGAACGGCCAGCTACGCGTGGCCTACAAGCCCCAGGCAGTCGACGTGCTGTCAAAGGTAACCCTGACCGTCGGCGAGGCCCTCAAAAAGGTGGACGAGAAGGGGACGGCTAGAGAAGTTGCAGAGAGGCTTGGACTGCTACACCTATGGGACAGGCCCGTAAAGGCCCTCAGCGGGGGAGAAATGCAGAAGGTAGCCATAGCCGCCACCATTGTCAAGGACGCTCAGGTCTACCTGATAGACGAGCCCGCAAGCTACCTCGACGTCAGGGAGAGGCTTAGAGTGTCAGGCGTGATTAGGGAGCTCGCCAGGCCTGGGACATACCTAATAGTCGTAGAGCACGACCTCGCAGTCCTAGACTATATTTCTGACCTTGTAGCGATTATCTACGGCGAGCCAGGCGTCTACGGCATAGTTGGCACCGTTAAGGGAGTCAGGGCCGGCATAAACACTTATATCGATGGATACCTCCGGGAAGAAAACATAAGGTTCAGAGACTACAGGCTAGAGTTCTACGAGAAGCCCCCCGAGGCCTCATACCTGCCAGAGACAGTCCTCCTTAGATGGAGCCAGCTATCAAAGACGCTGGGAGACTTCAAGCTAGAAGTGGAAGAGGGAGAAATACACAGGGGCGAGGTGGTAGGAATCCTTGGGCCGAACGGCATAGGCAAAACCACCTTCGTGAGGATGCTTGCAGGAGAGCTCGAGCCAGACAACGGGTGGATACAGAGAATAGGGACTCTCACCCTCAGCTACAAGCCACAGTTCCTGGGCGAAGTCAAGGCATATGGGACAGTTAGGGAGTTCCTCAGGGAGCATGGCGTAGACACTTCGTCGTCGCTCGTACAGTCTGAGCTCATAAAGCCGCTACGGGTACACTCACTCTTTGACAGCTACGTTGAGGAGCTGAGCGGAGGCGAGCTTCAGAGGGTAATGATTGTCGCCGCTCTAGGCAAAGAGGCAGACCTCTACCTGCTCGACGAGCCCATGGCCTACCTAGACGTGGAGCAGAGATACGCCGTCGCCCGGGTGGTCAAGAGGCTCACAGCCGAGAAGGGGGTAGCAACCTTCGTCGTTGAGCACGACGTTGTGGCAATAGACTTCCTAGCAAACACAATAATGGTCTTCGAGGGCGAGCCGGGGAGGCACGGCACCGCGACCAGGCCCATGAACATGCGTGACGGGATGAACCTCTTCCTCAGAAACGTCGGCATAACCTTTAGGAGGGACCCGGACACGAAGAGGCCGAGGATAAACAAGCCAGGCTCGTGGCTCGACAGATACCAAAAAGAAGTGCTCAAAGAGTACTACTACGTCGTCATGGAGGAAAAAGAGTCCAGCCAAGAATAGTACTTTGTCAAAGCACTACTATGCGAAAGATTTATTAAAAGATGCCTCATAACAATACCGCACTAAACCAAACAACAAAAAGGTGGAAAACATGGCAGAAGCTGGAACAGTATTCGTAGGGAACAAACCTGTAAGCAGCTACGTCTTAGCAGCAGTAACACAGTTCACAAGCGGAAGCAAAAGAGTCGTCCTAAAGGCAAGAGGCAGAGCCATCAGCAGAGCCGTTGACACCGCCGAACTCATTAGGAGGTTCCTCGGCGGAAAAGTCAACTATGGCAGCATAAAGATCGGAAGCGAGAAGGTAGGCGAGCCAGGCAAGGAAAGGACAGTCTCAACAATCGAAATCGAACTCGTCAAGACAGAATAAGCGACACGGCACAAAGCAATTAACCTAACCGTTTCTTTCTCTTTTTCTGGGAGTTTTAAATGACAAAAATACAGCCCGGCAGTCTCAGCGCTGTCTATATAAAAGGCTCAAAACACAAATTCAGCTTTACAGTGGAAAACGACAAAGACCAGCCCGCCAAGGGGACGCCCTTCTTCCACATAAAGACACACACAAAGCAACAAGTCTACGTCGTCTACGACCCCATCACCCTGGCGCCCCACGAAAAAAGGACATTCGAGTTCGAGGTAAAACTCGACCTACCGGTGGGGGAGGCCACCGCGTCTTTCTGCTTCGAGGAAGAGACAACTAACTGTGTTGAGAAGCCAATCTACATCGCTAGCGAGGGCCCACCAATCTACGTTTCGTTTGTATGGCACCACCACCAGGCGCCACAGTTTTATCCAGACGGCAAGCTCAAAGACGAATGGGCCTTCATACATGTAGCTAAGGGGGACTTCTACTCCTACGAGGGCGGCCCATACAAGGTCCACATGCTTCTCCACAAGAAACAGCCTGGATTCATAGACGTAGACCACTTCTCCCCATCACTGCTTGAACAGTGGCAACTATTCCTCGAGGGCAAGCTGGATTCAAAGGCCGCCTCCAGGGAGGATATCAAGGCACTTCTCGACTCCATAAGGGAGGGTGTCTCCCAGGGAAAAATCGAGCCCCTAGGCAGCGTATATGCCCACACTGTGCAGGGCCTCTTGTTCAGGAAGGCTAAACAGTACGGCCTAGAGGACTTCCTGAGGAAGCTATTGTCCTGGGAGATAACAGTCGGACTCGGCATAGTTGAGGAGGTTCTCGGCACTCGGCCCCGTGGCATGTGGACACCCGAAATGTTCTGGCACATGGAGCTTGTCGGCCTCTACAGCTCGCTAGGCATAGACTACACTGTTCTCTGTGAGCAACACTTCATAAAGTCGGGCGGAGACAAGGAGGACATCTACCAGCCATACCTTGTCCGGGACTCCTACACTGGAAGCCAGATAGTAGTGTTCTTCAGGGACCTGGCGCTAAGCAACTGGGTAAGCTTCCACGTAGACTTTAGGGACCCCGAGGACGCCGACAACGCTGCTAGGCGCTTCGTAATCGAGCTCGCGAAGAGACGCGAACAGCACCCAGGCGGCATAGTAGTCATCGCGCTCGACGGCGAAAACTGGATGATAATGCCGAACTACAGGAAATATGCACCATCCTTCCTAGAGAGAATCGTTGAATACATGGACCAGAGCAACATCCTCGTCCCCACGACCCTGTCAGGCTACCTAGCGAAAAACCCCCCGAAAAGGACACTGAACTATCTTCCCACTGGCTCCTGGATAGAGCTAACAGACAGGCAGTGGACTGGGGGCGTGAAGGACGAGCTATGGAAAGAAGCAATGGAAACGATGCTCTTGGCCGAGGCGGCCTACCAGCTACTCGGAAAAGACTCAGAAAAAATGCTGAAAGACCCGTCTTCACCGCTATACAGCCTCTTCAAGGCCCTCGCAATAGGCCTCGACAGCGACTTTTACTGGTACGGAGACGACAAGCGGGAACAAGAATTCATAAAGGCCTGGCTCGCGGAGGCTAGAAAAATAGCAAAAAGCATCCTGGAAACAGTCGAGGTAAAGATCTCTGAGCGGACAAACAGCCACGTCTTCCTAGAGCTGACAAACAGGAACCAGGCAACAGCTACTCTCAGCGTAGCAGTACAGGCAGAGGGATACTCAAGCCAGATCCACGTCTCTGTTGCCCCAAACGCTTCGTCCAGGATACCTGTCTACGTCTCCAGCGACTCTGCCACCATCAGGGTTTCAGCTGGCAAAGTCACGATTACAGAGCTTAAACTCGCAAAAACAAAATAGATATTTGTGTCCCCTGTCTAAATAGAAACAGGTAGCGTATATGAGGTACTGGAAGGCATTCTCCATCATGGCCCTCGGCTTCCTGCTCGGGCTCATAGCAGGACTACTTATACCCCCATCCCTCACCCAGTTAATACTTGACTATATGCGGGACGTTTTAAGGCGTAGCGGGCTCAATATTTCCTTGTCCCCCTTGCTACTAATGATGCTGATCTTTACCAACAATCTACGCGTGTCCCTCCTAATCATTGTCTCTGGAATCCTCATAGCGGGGCCCCTCATCATACTATTCATCAATGGGGCAGTCGTCTCAGCGGCATATCTATATGCTTCCAGCAAAACATCCCCAATAACCGCCTTCCTCGCTATTTTCCCGCATGGCGTCGTAGAGATACCGGCAATAATAAACATCGCGGCCGCCTCGACAATTTTCTGGCTAAACCTCTGGAGAAAAATAATGAATAAAGCAGACATCGACATCAGCGGCGAGGTTATAACCCTATTGAAGCAACTCGCCTTGACGGCCGCGCTCCTATTTGTAGCAGCCATAATAGAAGCCTTCGTCACGCCAGTAATCGCAAATATACCCATCTACAATGGTCTTCCCTAGCCCGCGCAGTTTGGCAGGCCTCAGATTTAGTTTTTAAACATGTTTTCTGTCTATAATGCATATGAGTGAAGCGTCTGAGCACGCCCGGATGATAGCTGTCACACTGATTCTCGAGGGGATTTCTGCGGCTGACCCAGTAAAGGCGGTAAAGAATTTCCTCAAACTGGACGGCGACACCCTCGTTCTCGGGGACTGGACAAGGATACCTCTCAAGGGCAAGGTAATCGTCGTTGGAAGTGGGAAAGCGTCTGGCGGCATGGCCCTGGCGGTAGAAGAGATGCTGGGAAACAGGATTACTGGGGGAGTAGTCTCTATACCAGAGGAGCTCGTAGAAAAGTATTCTGGCTCGCTTTCAAGGGTAAAAGTAGTTGGCGCTACGCATCCAAGGGCATCCCAGAAAAGTGTCGAAGCTGGCCAAAGGATAGTTGAAAGCGTTAGGGGCTTAAGCGGCGAGGACGTAGTTATCGCGCTTTTCTCGGGGGGAGGAAGCGCCCTAGCAGAGTTGCCAGTAGAGGGTGTAGGCATAGACGAGATAGGGGAACTCAGCATCAAGCTAATGAAGGCAGGAGCAAACATAGTCGAGCTCAACACGGTCAGGAAACACCTTTCAAGGCTTAAGGGCGGCTGGCTCGCCAAGCACGCCTACCCAGCCACACTTGTAGCCCTCATGATAAGCGACGTCGTCGGCGACAGGATGGACATAATTGCCTCTGGCCCAACAGTCCCAGACCCCACGACCTACCACGACGCGGTCAACATAGTGAAAAAGTACGGCCTATGGGAAGAGGTCCCCCAATCAATCAAGAAGATCCTGGAAGACGGCATAGCAGGCAAAATTCCAGAAACACCCAAGCCGGGAGACCCAGTATTCGAAAAAGTACATAACAGGATAATCGCAAGCAACATAATTTCACTCAACGCGATGGCCAGCAAGGCACGGGAAATGGGCTACAACACAGTCATCCTCACCTCGATGCTCGAGGGAGAAGCCAGAGAAGCCGGAAAAATACTTGCAGCCATAGCAAAAGAAGTCCTCAAAACCGGGAACCCAGTCCCCCCACCAGCAGTCATACTCGCCGGGGGAGAAACCACCGTAACCGTCAGAGGCCGGGGCACAGGCGGGAGAAACCAAGAGCTAGCCCTCTCAGCCGCGATAGCCCTGAAGGGAGAACAAAGGATAGCAATAGCCTCGGCCGGCAGCGATGGCCGGGACGGGCCCACAGACGTCGCGGGAGCAGTAGTAGACGGCTATACCTATGAAAAAGCACAAAAACTCGGCCTCTCGCCAGAAGCATACCTAGAAAACAATGACAGCTACAGCTTCTTCCAGAAAGCCGGAGGACACATAAAGACAGGCTATACTGGTACAAATGTAAACGACCTAGTAGTAATCGTTGTCGAAAAGGAAAACCCATGGGAATAGAAATATCCAAGGTAAAAATAAAGCTAAAATGTTGAGTCTTTTTCTTTACTCTTTAATAGTATCTACGGGATCTTTGGTAAGAGCCGCGTCCTCTCCTTCTCGAGGAAAAATCTTCTTCGAACTCTTTCTCTGAAATGTTGTTTTCCTGGTTTACTTCTTCGATTTTGTTTTCTGCGGCCTTTATGGATCCAAATCTTCCGAGGCCGAGCCTGAGCTTTCCCTGGTAGAGTGAAACGTAGCCGTTGACAAGTGAGACTGTGTCTCCAACTACGCTTTTGAACTGGTCTATCTGGTCGTCCCAGGCGGTGAGGACTGCTACGCCTGTCTCGTCTCCTACGAGGACGTCTGCTACTCTGTGAGAGGTGCCGTCCCTCCTAGAGGTTATTTCTTTTTCTTCTCCAACGTCTAGTACTTTAAAGGTTACAGAGAATTTGCGTGTGTTTGGAGTTATATCTGCTATTTTTACTTCTTTTGTCTCTATATTCGAGTTATACATTTTCTTTTCGCTCGTGGGTTCACCACGTCAAGCACTTAGCGTAGACCGGTGCTTATAAATGTGTTGTTGCAAGGGAATTTTTCCCACAAAGCCTCAGACTACTTTTTTGTTTTGAGTGCGCGTATAAGGAGGGCCCTACTCATCGTTATTGCCCCGAAGAGGTTTCGCTGCATGAAACCCTTTTGCAAGAAAGCCCTGTCTGGGACCCTTCTCAGCATGTAAACTCTTCTTCTCTTAGCAATGTTTCTCGGGAGGCTCGTCAGTACTCTCCAGGCCGCGAGCATGTAGGCTGCGGACTCTTTCCTTCCAGACAACGCGAGCACAACTGACGACAAGTACCCCAGGTAGAGTGTTACAAGGAATGTTGGCAACATGTTTTCTGGCTCCATGTTTTTTACCACGTTTTGTATCCTGTTCCGGTAGCCGAAGTACAGCTTGTCAAACCGTAGCCTGCTCGAGATCTTGTCTTCGTGGTGGACGACCGCCCGCGGCTCTAGGACAGTATTGTAGCCGGCGAGCCTCACACGCCAAGTATAGTCGGTGTCGTCGTCATATATGAAGTAGCTACTGTCGAAGCCCCCAAGCCTAAAGTATAGTTCGCGTGGGGTTAGCAGGGCCGCTGAGGAAGCCACGAAGAGGGCTATTGGCTGTCTAAAGATCTGCTCGTCGAAGCCGTATGTGGAGACCCACGTCGCCGTCAAGTCTATCGCGAGGCCCGCGTGGTCCATTCTGCCCTGGTTGCTCTGGGACACGACTTTTGCCTGTACACAGCCAACGTTGGGCAGTTCTTCGGCTGTCTTTACCAAGTGTTTCAGCCAGTCTTTTTCTACTTCGACGTCGTTGTCGAGGAAGACTAGGTACTTGCTCTGGGGCGAGCTAGCCATCGCGCCAATGTTGTGTGAGCCAGCAGCCCCTATGTCCCTGTCGAAATGTATAATTTTGACCCTGTCTGTGGGCCCTATTTCTTCCCGTATCTTTTCCTCAATGTTCTCTGTTAGAGAGTCGACGACTATAACCTCGTAGTCCGGGTAGTCGGTCTGGAGCACGCTCCTTAGACACTTCACCAGAGAAGCAGTGCCCTTAAAGTTGACTATTATTATGCTTACTTTTGGATAGTTCTCTGGCACACTTACTCACCTCAGGGCGCGTGCAGCCTCGAAGGAGCTGAAGACCACGTCGTCCATGTTTAGGTAGCTCCACAGCCCAAACCTGCCGATGGTCATTATACCCGCGTCTCGTAGCTCCCGCCTTGCACGTTTAACGTTCTTAGAATAGTTCCTGTCGTAGACAACGTAGCCATACTTCCAGAACCACGCCTTGGCAACCTCTACCCTGTCCCCCCTTATCAAGCCCACAGCCTCTAGGCCCTCGATTGTTTTCTGCACCGATTTTTCGGGGTCGAGCCTCTCGCTGGGTGGAACAGTTATTTCTGCAATAATGTTTGCGCCGTTACGGGGCGCCATGAATGGGCTATAGTTGCTTAGGAACGCTATCCTGTGAAAAATTGTCTCCTCGTCTGGGAAATATACCCAGTGGTAGCGTGGAAGCCTCGTGTCCCGGAGGCCTATGCCGACGACTATGAGGGAATTGTAGTCGAGGTGTGGGAAGCCCCTTAGCCCAGCTATCCTCGCCACCTCGGGGAGAGGCAGGCTTGAAACCACCCTGTCGTATTGCAGGGTCTCGCCGTTGCTCAGCACTATACTCTTGGCTCTAGGGTCTATGGCATCTACTCTTTGCCCGAGCCTTAACTCGACATTACCGTTTTTTCTCAGCCTTGACTCAAACGCATTGACGAGTTCCTGTATTCCCCCCACGCGTGGATAGACAAAGTTGAGCTGGTGAAGGTAGCCCTCCGTGTTTATGCCTACGGCTGTCTTCAAGAGGTCGTCGAGCGGGGGGTTCGGAACACGGTTGCCGACCCATTCAAGCGAGATTTGTTTTAGGTCGCGTTTCCATAGTTTGCGGTTGTAGGGTATAAGATAGCTGTCGGCAATCGTCTCCCCAAAGGTTGCGTATATCCACTCCTCAAAGTTCGAGACATTTTCCGCTTCGCCACATCTATGCTTGATATACTTGTTTAGCAAGTCTCGCAGAGCCCTATAGCGGAAATCAGGGGAAAGCATGTATAGCCCGTTCTCGAAAGGATACTTTACATACTTCCCCTCAAAGTATACCCGGGCGTCCCTTCTATGCCTCACAACGTTGTTACCAAGCAACCCCAAAAAGAACCTCATCCTCCGCTGGTCACGCGAAAAAAGTATATGTGAGCCCCCAGCGTCGAAAACATATCCATCGATGTTTTCGCTCCTAAGAAGGCCCCCCAGCCTTTCCTCCTTTTCTACCAGTGTAACGCTAAAGCCGCGTCTCGACGCCTCGTAGGCAAAAGCGGTTCCCGCCAGTCCACCTCCGAGTACAGCTATCTTCACGTCAAATGCTATCTTCATGGTTAGTAATATTTTTTTAGACCCACACGGTAACCTAAGTAAGGTAAATATTCCCGAAGTGACCCTGCTATGCCCATAGCAAAGAAGAGGCTTGTACTCGTCCTGGAGCTCCTAATCGTTCTAGTCATCTTTGCATATACACTGTACAATTTCAACGTCGAAAACTTCCTAGAAGCCCTCTCAAACATCGAGCCACTAGACCTGTTGCCCATCTTTGTCTTTGAGGCGACCTACTACCTTGCACACGCCGCGGCCTTCTGGTTGCTCTGCAAGAAAAGCTTCAATCTTTCCTTCTGGGACGCGCTAGGTGGCTCGATGCTTGCATGGCTCGTAGACATATTGTTGCCCGGGGCCTTCATAGAGGGTGACGTCGCGAGGGCTATATTTCTAAGGACAAAGGGGGACTGGCCGAGAGCAGTCAGCTATACGGTCTTCTATAGGTTCCTCATAAACATAACAATGGTTATCTTCATTGTCTTCACGTCTCTCTTGGCCATAAACCTCCTTAAATTCTATGAGCAATACTTTCTCCTATACATGGGCATCGTGGTAGCGACCCTCCTTGCGTCTGCACTGCTATACCTCTTTCTCTGGAAGCCTCAAATAATAAAGAAGGCTGTTTTAGGCATAGCTGTAAGGCTGAAGGCAAAGTCTCTAGACAAATTTGAGAAAGACCTAGACACCTTTCTAGCATACGTGGCGCAGTCTTCTCGAGACTTTAATCCTAGGAACATCTACCTATGGGGCGCAATAATATTCCTCCTGGTACAGTGGGTAGCGGGCATCATGACTCCCTACTTTTCTCTCAAGGCCATCGGTGTAGAGGTTAACCCATTTCTCATAGGTCCAGGATACACGATACTCACAATATATTCGCTTGCGTCCATAGGCATCCCATTCATGGTTGGAAGCATAGACGCGGCACTCATAACCCTCTATATTCTACTTGGCGTCCCCAAGGAAAAGGCCCTAGTGGCAACACTATTAGGCAGGAGCATAACGATAATCTTCTCGATCTCCTTTATCTACCCAATAGGAATACACTTCGCGAGGAAAGTCTTCAGCTCTACGAGCTTCTCCTCGATAAAGGAAACAATCGACAAAGCAATAAAAGAATATGGTTTTTCCTATGGCTCCCAGCGCCAAGACAAATAAGGAAAACTATTTCCTGTAGAGTTGCCTCAGTTCTCTGCTTATTCTCTCCCTTATCCTTTCGTCTAGAAACGCGTCTGCGTCCTTCAGCTCGCTAAGCGTAACAACTGCTATGACATGAGAGCATACACCCTTTTCCTGGAACCCTTTACATGTACAAATGAACTTGCCGTTCTCGTATCTAACCAGGTGCTTGCTGTTTTTCCCGATAACGTAGTAGAGATAGGGGCTAATCTTGACAACTCTGCCCTCGCTTAGTAGCCAAGCCGCCTTGTTTATCATCTTGGTAGTTACACTGCTAGCTTGGCCGCCACCCCCGCTCTCAACATGATGAACCTGATTAGTGTTATTGCTGGTCATTACGGAAAGATTAAAACACTTCAAGTATTAATATCTTGGTGTCGAACGTGAAGAGAATAGCAGTTGTGTCGGATTCCCACGACAATCTAGAGGCGATAAGCCTCTTCATCGAGCATGTAAAAAAGGAAAACATTGAAGCCATAATACATGCGGGAGACATCGTATCCCCATTTGCCCTACGAATGTTTAAGGGCCTGAAGCTCTACGCAGTTTTCGGGAACAATGACGGCGAGAAACTGCTTCTAAAAAAGGCGGCAGACGAGCTAGGAATAACACTTGAGGAGCAGCCCCTCTTCGTAACGATTGAGCCTTACAGCATAGCCGTGATCCACGGCGTCGGTAGCCTAGAAAAAACACAGAAATTTGCGAAGGCCCTGGCCAAGAGCGGGGACTTTAGGCTCGTAGTGTATGGCCACACCCATCAGATAGACGTCCAACAAGTAGGCGAAGCCCTTGTCTTGAACCCGGGCACCCTGTCCGGATACCTGGCAGGAAAACGAACATACGCAATAGTAAACCTGGACACGCTCCAGGCAGACATAGTTGAACTCTAGCCGCTACAGGAGAGATGAAGCTTCATGGACGATGCAGAGATACTCGAGACAATTAGGACAGCCGCAAGAAGGGCGGCAGCCGAGGCCCTCAAAGTACTAGAAGAGGGAACTGGGGCCAAAGAACAGGGCAGGGGGAGCGGCGGAGATATCTCACTTCTCGGAGACCTAGTAGCCGAACAGACGGCGATTAGCTACCTCCAGGAAAAAATTGGAAGCTTTAGGGTAGTTTCAGAGGAAATTGGGGAAAAAACCTTTGGGGACGGAGGAAGCTACACTTTTATTATAGACCCACTTGACGGGAGCAGAAATTACAAGCGCGGAGCCCCCTTATTTGCCGTTTCCATAGCTGTTGCAAGGGGAGAGACCCTCGAAAACGTTTTTGGCGGCGTTGTATATGCCCCTCTCCTAAGCCTGGAATTCTATGCCCTGAGGGATAGAGGAGCCTACCTAAACGGCAAAAAGATTGAAGCAAAAACCAGTAGTGACGGCCTCGAAAGCAAAGTAATAGCTGTCAGTTCTCCCCCCAAGGCAAGCTTTCTCCCATCAATCTTCGTGTCGAGGCTTGCGACACACGGGGTAGCCCTAAGGATGCTAGGCTCAGCCAGCCTAGAGCTCGCGATGCTCGCCTCTGGAAGCATAGACGCATACATAGATGCATGGGGAACAATGAGAATCGTAGACATGGCGGCCGCCCAACTCATAGCACGGGAGGCTGGAGCATATACACTCATAGGGGGCAAAGACGGGAACCCACCCCTTCTATCTCTCAAAGAGAGAGTCTACATACTTGTTGCCGCAAGTAGAGACCTAGCCGAGAGTATTGCGTCCCTCTATAGGGAAAGCTTCGGCTATGACATCCAAGACGTTTTCAAGGTGATGAAATAAAGTGAGGATAATAGATGCACATGTACACCTCTCAGACTTCAAAAAAGAGGAAATAGAAGACTTCATCCACGAAGGATACATCCTAGTAGCAGTGGCAGAGGACTACGAATCTTCTCTTAGAACACTCGAACTAAGAGACCTCTTCCCAGAAAACATTAAGGCGTGCGTAGGTATTCATCCATGGAAGATAAAAGAACAAGCGAATCTTGAGGGCGAAGCAGAAAAAGTCTTGGACCTAGTTAGGGACGCCGACTGCATAGGAGAAGTCGGGCTCGACAAGAAATTCGTGCCAGAAAACACGCTACAGGACCAGCTACGAATCTTCAACCAATTCGTCGACGCGGCCACAAAGTCCGGCAAGCCTCTCAACATTCACTCCGCGGGGGCGTGGGGAGAAGTCCTAGACGTTCTACGCGAGAAAAAAGCAGAGAGAGTCGTGTTACACTGGTGGACGGGGCCAATCAATCTCCTAAAAGAAATCATCCAGTCAGGCTACTACGTAACAATCAATGCCTCGATCAAGATCCAGGAAAAATCCAGAAAGATAGCAGAACAACTGCCGCTAAACCTCATTTTGACAGAGAGTGACGGGCCATACAACTATAGGGGCCTCTACCTAAACCCCAAACTCGTGCCGGAAACACTGCAAATACTCTCGCAAATAAAGAATGTGCCAGTCCAAGACATAAAGAACAAGGTATGGCAAAACTTCTTAAACCTATTTAACGCTAATAAAGCCTAGATGATGAGTACTCTCGGCGACGAGCCCCCGCCGTGAAGACAACTTACCCGTCTGACTTTTTCAGCCGGTTTGGTACACATCACTAGTCAGCTTCGCAAGCGGTCATCACTGTCTCAAATTACACACATGTGTTTAAAAACAGTTTCCCCGATAGTCGCAGTCTTTTTATTTTAGACATCTATAAAACCACTCAGGTACAAATGAAGATCCAAAAACTAGACGGGTACACGCTTATAACATACAAGGACATCAAGCTCAGAGACGGCGTCCTAGTCCAGGGACTGCCCGGCATAGGGCTCGTCGGCAAAATAGCCGTTGACTACATCGTCTCAAGACTCGACCTAGAAAAAGTAGCCGAACTCATAGGGCCCGGGATCCTCTTGCCGGCCGGCAACGTCGGCGTCTTCGTGACAAACCAGGGAGAACTCCAGCTACCCTCCTACAAGTTCTACTACTACAGCGGCACAGAGCGGGACTTCCTCTTCTTGACAAGCGAGGTACAGCCCACCGTATGGGCCCAGTATGAGGTAGCAGAAAAAGTCCTCGATCTCTTCGTATCCCTCGGTGGAAGGGAAGTAGTCGGCCTATGCGGGACAGCAATAGAAGAAGCAGAGACAGGCGTATACTACGCGTTGGCCACCCAAAGACTAGGAGAAAAACTTGAATCCATCGGCGCAAAGAGGAGCAGTGGAGGAACAATCACAGGCGCATGCGGCCTCCTACCAGCACTAGCCTCCCTAAGGGGACTAGACGCCTTCGTCCTCATGGGTAGCACACAGACCTCCGAGCCAAACTTCGCCGCCGCCAAAGAGGTAATAATCGCCTTCTCCAAGCTCTACGGCATATCAATAAGCCTAGAAGAAATAGAAAAGGTCATCAACCAGATAAGGGAAAAAGAGGAAGAGGCCAAAAAAATACTAGAAGAGGCCAAACCCAAAGAAGGCGAACAGCTACCAAGCTGGTACGTCTAGCCTAGACTATTGTTACTTCTCTAAAATAAGTTAACTTTAAACCGTGCCTTTTCAACAGTGCTATGTGCAGACCATGAGCCATAAACAGCCTCCCTGGCACGCCCTCGACATAGACGAAGTCTTCCAGACGCTAGAGAGCTCCCCAGGGGGTTTAACAAGCGTAGAGGCAGGGGAACGTCTCAGAACATATGGATACAATGTTGTCGTGGAGGAAAAGAGGACTCACCCCTTGATAATCTTCTTGAACCAGTTTAAAAATCCCCTTGTGTTACTCTTGATCTTCGCTTCTATCCTCTCATTCTCTATAGGCGAAGCCTTCGACTCAATCATAATAATAGTCTTAGTGATCCTGAGCGCTATCATCGGTTTCTACCAAGAATACCGTGCTGAACGCGCGCTAGAAGCCATAAAGAAGATGGCATCCCCAAGAGCACTCGTTCTACGCGACGGAAAACCAGTAATGATTGACGCAAGCGAAGTTGTCCCCGGAGACGTCCTCATCCTACAGAGCGGGGACAAAGTAGCGGCAGATGCAAGGATATTTGAGACCGTGAGCCTCAGGATGGACGAGTCTCCCCTCACAGGAGAATCAACCCCTGTCGAAAAATCCACAGAGAAGCTTCCAGAGGACACAGAAGTCGCGGACAGGGTAAACATGGCCTTCGCCGGCACAGTAGTGGTCTACGGCAAGGGGAAAGCCGTCGTAGTAGCCACGGGCAAAAACACCGTGCTAGGGAAAATCGCGTCGGCAATCGAGTCCGCCGAGGAGAAAACCACGCCACTTGAAAAGGAGCTCTCTGGTCTAAGCAGGTGGCTCCTAGTCCTAATGATCGGCGTAGCTTTCGTCGTCTCTCTGACAGGCTTCTTCATAAGGGGATACTCTGTACTAGACATAATCATCTGGACGATTAGCCTGGCCGTTGCCGCCGTCCCAGAGGCACTACCAGTCGTCGTGACGAGCTCATTGGCTATAGGCGTATATAAAATGGCAAAGAGAAACGCGATAGTCAGGCGTCTCCCAGCAGTAGAAACCCTGGGCTCAACCACCTATATCTGCTCTGACAAGACGGGGACAATGACAAAGGGCGAGATGACCGTCACAAAGATATGGATGAGGGACACAATAATAGATGTTACAGGCACGGGCTATGCCCCCAAGGGAGAATTCAGAATAAACACACAAGTCATCGACCCGAAACAATACGAAGGCCTAAGACTATTGCTACTTGCTGGGCTAAACAACAACGACTCAGAGCTCCAAGAGATCAATGGTGAATGGATTGGCCAGGGAGACGGAACAGAAATAGCGCTAAAGACGCTTGCATACAAAGCCGGAGTAAAGGAGGTTATGCCAAGGCTAAGCGAGGTCCCATTCTCGTCCGAGAGAAAAAGAATGTCTACTCTCCACATCCTTAACGGGAAAAAGATTCTCTTTGTGAAGGGGGCCCCAGACATAATAGTCGCTCTTTCTACACAAATAGCTACTATAAATGGAGAAGTACAACCACTAACAGAGGAAACCAAGAGGGAAATACTCAAAGCAAACGATGAACTAGCCTCCCAGGGGCTGAGAAACCTGGCCTTAGCATACAGGTATTTGGAGGGCGACGAAGAGGAAATAGGGGAAGACGCCGAGAAGAACCTGGTCTTCCTAGGCATAGTATCAATGATAGACCCCCCCAGGCCAGAAGTCAAGGAGGCCCTGGAAACCTGCAAGCAGGCAGGAATAAACGTTGCCATGATCACTGGGGACCACCTACTAACAGCGGTAGCTGTAGCACGGCAACTAGGCATGATGAATAAAGAAGACATAGCGATTACCGGCAGAGACCTAGAAAAAATGAGCGACGAGGAGCTCTACAGCAAGGTGGAAAAAATAAGGGTCTACGCACGCGTATCGCCAGAACACAAGCTCCGCATAGTAAACGCCCTAAAGAAGAGGGGGCACATCGTCGCAATGACAGGCGACGGAGTCAACGATGCTCCAGCCCTGAAAGCCGCAGACATAGGTATAGCAATGGGCAAAACAGGGACAGAAGTAGCCAAAGAAGCTTCAGACCTCATCCTAGCAGACGACAACTTTGCCACAATAGTTGAAGCAATAAAGCTCGGCAGAGAAATATTCGAGAACATCAAGAAGTTCATAGTCTACCTCCTCTCGGCAAACTTCGCAGAGCTACTCCTACCACTCTCTACCGCAGTTCTCGGGCTACCCCTCCCGTTCACAGCCACACAGATCCTCTGGGTAAACCTCGTAACCGACGGTCCTCCTGCACTCGCCCTGAGCCTGGAAAAGGGAGAAAAAGACCTAATCTTCAGGCCCCCGAGAAAGCCAGGAGAGCCACTATTTTCCAAGAAAGAGATAATAGTCTACTTTGTAGTGGTGCCCGTCCTCTTAACTCTCCTACTAACAGGAAGCTTCCACATATTGCTGGCCAGGGGCGAGCCAGAAATCGAGGCCAGAACAACCGTGTTCACCTCGCTTATAATCACAGAGCTTGTCATGGCCTATGCACTACGCTCGTTGCATAAGCCATCCCTAAAACTAAACCCGCTAGACAACAAATGGCTAGCACTGATACTCATCTTATCTCTACTCCTACAGCTTGCAGTCCTATCAATACCTCAACTTGCAAACCTACTCGGCATATCCCCGATTACGGCCTACGATCTGGCACATGCAGCGATAGTGGCTGTGACCATGTTCATATCGGTAGAGATAGCTAAGAAGTTCCTCAACCACTAGCACTGTGTTTCAGCTCTTTTAGCCAACTATTTTATTTTGTAAAGAAAGATTTTAAAAAAGTATTAATAAATTTTATCAGCAAAACATAATTAAGCTTGTTAACATATTAATTTATAAGTTGATATTAATAATGAGACATGAATAATACATGAGAATAACAACCAGCTTAATAAAGGCCGATATTGGCGGAGTAGCTGGGCACGTTGTTGTTCATCCAAAGCTCGAGGAGCTAGCTAGGAAAAAGCTTCAGGAGGCTAAAGAAACAGGACTCATAATAGACTTCTATGTATATCACGCAGGGGACGACCTTCAGCTCTTCATGACACATACACGTGGCGAGAACAACCCAGAGATACATAAATTGGCGTGGGACATATTTGTCGAGGCAACCGAAAAGATAAGCAAGCCATTAAAACTGTACGGAGCCGGCCAAGACCTGCTCAAGGAGGCGTTCTCGGGAAACGTGAGGGGTATGGGTCCAGGAGTCGCAGAGATGGAGTTCGAGGAGAGGAAAAGCGAGCCTGTTCTCGTGTTCTCCGCAGACAAGACAGAGCCAGGCGCTTGGAACTTTATCCTCTACAAGGTCTACGCTGACCCATTTAATACCGCGGGTCTCGTGATTGACCCCTCGATGCATGCGGGCTTCATCTTTGAGGTATACGACGTGTACGAGCACAAAGGTGTAAAGATCTCGACGCCGGAAGAGACCTACGACCTATTGGCGCTCATAGGTACTACTGGCCGCTACATTGTGAAGCGTGTTTACAGGAAGAGTGACGGCGAGATAGCTGCCGTCTCCTCAGCTACACGTCTAAACCTTATTGCTGGCCGCTACGTGGGCAAGGACGACCCGGTCCTGATTGTGAGAGCCCAGCACGGCTTCCCAGCAACGGGAGAAGTGCTAGAAGCCTTTGCCTTTCCACACCTGGTCGCGGGGTGGATGCGTGGCTCACACACGGGGCCGCTGATGCCTGTCCCCCTTAAAGACGCCAAGTGTACACGCTTTGACGGGCCTCCAAGGGTTGTCGGGCTCGGCTTCAGCTTGCATGACGGCCACTTAGAGGGCCCAGTAGACCTCTTTGACGACCCGGCGTTTGACGAGACGCGGAAACAGGCACAGATAATAGCTGACTATATGAGGCGGCATGGGCCTTTCATGCCCCACAGGCTTGGACCAGAAGAAATGGAATACACGACTCTGCCTGTTGTCCTGGAGAAGTTGAAGAACAGGTTTGTCCCGGTAGAGGCAGAATAAATCTTTGGAGGGGACGTGGCTCCCTAAAAAATACTGTTTTTTTCTATTATTGTTTCCTCCTCGAAGGTCAACGGGTTCACCTTGACTAGTCCAAACATTATTGTGTCGTTTTCTCCTATGTCGACATTGGACAGTACCTCAAAGCTACGGGAAGACAGATCTACCCCAGATATTATCCCTATGCCTTTGAGCATTTTGCCGTCGCCGCTTATTCCGACGAGGGTATGCATGAACTCTGCTCCCGTCATTATTCTTACCCGCCTGTGTCCATACATGGCTTTTAGGAAGGAGGAAATCTCTTCTGGGACGCTTTTTTCAGAGAATATGCTTACATGGTCGTCTGACATCTCTGCATAGTGGACTCTGCTACCTAGAATGTACTCAAGCCTTGTGAGCTCGTTTTTTCCCAGCTCGTTCCCTGTGAAGGTCAAGGTGTAGAGGATTTTTCTACCCACGAAGCTCACTTTTGTTGTCTTTGCATTGGCCAGATACTTCCTGTACTGGTATTTCCGGTACTCTTTCCTGTCTACGCGGTCCCTAGCCTTTACAAGCTGTGGGACGTCTATCCTGATGGTCTTCGTTACTTGGCCCAGTATCTTCTCCATCTGTATGCATTCGTTTGGTCTAGACACGATTAGGGCAACGTCTGGCTTTGCGACTAGGGCTTTGAAAAGCTTAAGCTCCCTGCCTTCGAGCTCTGTAACCCAGCCCGTCGTATCGATGATTATCCGGTCTGCCTTCAGCTCGTCCTCAGCCTTTTCGACTAGGAGCTTCACGCCTGCAACGTGCCTGTGTAGTAGGCCTGCTGGCGTTATGTTTCCCACGAAGAACCCATCTATGAAGTGTGCCTCAGAAAGCGTAAGCACTGGCTTCTCTATTATGCCGAGCCCAATAGTCGTGGGCGGGCCAATGCTTTTCTGACCTATATCCGCGTCGACTACTGCGACTTTTTCGCCTTTCTCGGCGAACTTGTTTGCGAGGAAAGTAGCCACGGAAGTTTTCCCTGAGTCTAGTCCGCCAACTATCATTATCTTCTTGGCGTCTTTTTCGAGAATACGGAAGACTTCCTCACGCGAAGGCGGGACAGTGTCCCCCTTAACAAAGGATACTCTGCCAGTATACAGGTCTATCTCTGAATCCTTCAATGCGTAGAGTGGAACAGCTCTTAGCGGCTCCACGGTGTATTCGCGGTCCGCCTCAAGTATTGATCCATAGGCTCTAAGCTCTCCGCCTAGAACCCTAAAAGAAGACTCGCCCTCAACTATGAGCGTGTAGCCCTCAGGAATAGTAATCTTCGGCATTGGTTCTCCAATAACCTTTTTATCTCCAGTGAAATATTTTTTGTCGTGGTTCAAACCCGTTTTAAGATAGGAAATGTTACTGTGAGGCTTATCCAAGGAGACATCACCGAGCAAGACGTAGATGTCATTGTCAATGCGGCTAACAGCTATCTCAAGCACGGGGGAGGAGTCGCGTTAGCCATAGTCCGCAAGGGTGGAGAAATAATACAGAAAGAGAGCGATGAATGGGTGAAAAGGAACGGCCCTGTCCCAGAAGGCGAAGTAGCCGTGACCACTGCTGGGAAACTCAAGGCCAAATACGTTGTCCACGCGGTTGGCCCTAAGTTTGGCGACCCCGAGGGCGACGTCAAGCTCAGAAATGCTATACGCAACTCTATCCTCAAGGCCGAGGAGCTGGGACAATCGAGCATAGCCCTTCCAGCAATATCTACTGGCATCTATGGATACCCCTACGAGCGATGTGCACAAATAATGGCCGACATAGTCAAGGAGCTTTCGCCAAGCCTAAATAACTTGAAAGAGATAAGAGTTGTCTTGTGGGGGCAAGAAGCATTCGAGACGTTTAGAAGGATTTTCCACGAGAAGCTGTCGGGCTATACCTCGTCCTGTGACTGAATCCCTACCTGCCTTCTTCCAATTAGCCAAGCTACAAAAAGGGCCCCGAAAACAACTACATAGATGAGAAGCCTTGTTTCAGACACATCGCGGAGCTCCATGGTTATAATTTCCCTCACGATGAAAATGAGGGCGGCTTCTATGACGATGATCACGGAGATGTGTTTTTCCTGTATACCCGTTATCAGGGTGCGCATAAGGTCAATTGACACGATCATTAAGAGTGCCTCGTCTAGAAAGGTGACGAAGTGTTGGCGCTGAAAGGTAGATGTAACAGCAAGGTCGACGGCTTCTCCTGCAAGCTTGAAGAGGGACAGTAGAACGCTGACACCAAGCAAGATTGCTATTGCGAGTTCCAGGATAGATATGAAGTAATGGGAAATCCGCGCTATGCTATGACTCATAAGCACTAGCTTGCTCTTAAAAATATATGTTTTTTCCATAACCAATCATTACAAAACAAAAGTGGTGCACAGGGTTGCTTGAGGTAGCGATACTTGCGGGCGGCGAGGGAAAAAGACTGGGAAACAGCTACAAGCCACTACTACGCATATGTGGAAAACCAATACTCATGAACATGATAGAAAAACTCGAAAAACTAGAGCCAAGCATAATAATTGTTGTCCATACAGAGGAACAAGAAAACATGCTTAAAGTGGAGCTCGAAGCCCTGAAGCAAAGGACAAACATTAGAATAATAAGAGACGCGATAAACAGCCAAGCATCCCTTATAGGCCTCTATACTGCACTTACCAGTTCAACGGGTGACGCGGTCATAGTTATTCCCAGCGACACGCCTTTCCTTGAAGCCTCCTCGCTCCTTAGGCTTAGAGCAAAACTCCAGGATTTCGACGCGGCGATACCTATCTGGCCTAGCGGCTATATAGAGCCACTCATAGCAATATACAGGGTCGCACCAGCACTAGAAGCAGTAAAAGAATCATTGTCCAAGAACATGCTACAAATATCCAGCACTCTGAAAAGGCTGAGAATAAACTATGTCCCAGTAGACCAGGTATTCTCGAGACCAGAAATAGAGACATTCAATATCAACACGTATGAGGACATGGAAAGGGCAGAAAAAATCTGCAGAGAAAAATATGCCATCAATGAGTGACCCACGTCACGGGAACGGGTCTTCTATCAATAGTTGCAAAAGCTTAGTCGTGTTTTCGATGTCCCTCTTGCTGGCTAGAGACGCTGGCGAGTGGATATACCTGACTGGTACGGAGACTGCAGAGACAGTCGCACCGTGAACCAGGAAGCTTCCGGCATCGGTCCCGCTGTATGGAGATATCTGTAGCTGGTACGGCAAAGAGTTCTGCTCCGCGAGCGTCCTGATATGACGGAAGAACTCTACACCAGCAACCATACTCCTATCCATAATTCTGATAGCTGGGCCAGCACCCAGCCTAGTAACGTATTTTTCGGGCGGCACGCCTGGCACGTCGTTTGCAAGAGTACCTTCAACAGCAACAGCATAGTTGGGCTCAAGTTCTTTTGCAAGGACAGATGCCCCCCTCAGCCCCAGCTCCTCCTGGACCGTGAAGGCTACAATGACGCTGCCCCTTCTAGGCTTGGCCCCCTCTTCCAGTGCCTTTAGCAACGCGTAGCATCCAACCCTGTCGTCTAGGGCCTTGCTTATTATGATGTCTCCGAGGTCTCTAAAGTTTCCCTGGAAACTTATAGGTGTCCCTACCTCGACGCCCCTTTCTTCTGCCTCCTTCCTCGTGGAAACACCTATATCAACATATAGGTCATCAATTGAGAGCTCCTTCGAGGGCCCCGTCCTTAGATGCGGAGGAGTACTCCCTATCACGCCCTCTACGGTGCCCCTCGCTGTTAACACTTCCACGACCTGTCCCGGAAGCCCCTCTGGAGTAACCCCGCCTAGAGGCGTGACCCTAAGGAAACCATTATCTGTAATAAAAGACGTCAAAAGTCCAACCTCGTCCATGTGTGCCGCAAGCAGAAGGCTTGGCCTTTCCTCGCCCAACACGACGTACACGTTTCCAATATTATCTGTAACAGGCTCATAGCCGAGCTCGGTGAGCCTCTCGGCGATGATTTCCCGAACGTTCTTCTCGAAGCCCGAAGGTGCAAGAGCATTGGCTAAACTTGAAAGCAGGCCTGTGTCTATCACGCGGGTTTTTACATTTGGACAATTTTAAAATTTTCTAGGTAAAATTTTTGATATTCATGTTTAAAAATAACGGAGAATATAAATATTTCTAAGAAAAAAATAATACTTGACCAAAAATGAAAGCCGGCTACGTAAACAGGATTTTAACGGTAAACCTTTCTGACAATACCATTAAAGAGGAACCAATTGACCCACAAGTAGCAGAAAAATACATTGGCGGCAAGGGCTACGCCCTATACGTATTCTATCACAGATATCTCAAGGAGTACATGGCTAAGGGCATCTCTCCAAAGGACATTGACCCGCTAGGACCAGAAAACGTTCTAGCCTTTACAACGGGACCAATAACGGGCATAGCCGGAGTCCCATCTCCAGGCAGACACCACGTGATGGCTCTCAAGTCTCCACTCACAGGCTCTATTGCTAGTGCAAACTCTGGAGGAGAATTCGGCGCATACATGAAGTTTGCAGGCTACGACATGATCTTTATCGAGGGCGCCGCAGAGAAACCAGTCTATCTAGAAATAGTCAATGGACACGTAGAGATAAAAGACGCTTCTGACCTCTGGGGCAGAAACGTTTTCGACACTACACGTATACTGAAGAGCAGGGTCAAAGGCGAAAACGTCAGCGTTGCATGTATCGGGCCCGCAGGCGAAAACCTCGTTCTCTTTGCGAACATCATGAACGACGAGCACAGGGCAGCTGGCAGGACAGGAGTAGGCGCAATAATGGGAAGCAAGAAGTTAAAAGCAATAGTCGTCTCAGGAAACCAAAAACCACAAATCGCTAATCCAGAAGGGTTCCGCGAACTCTCAAAGAACCTAATAGAGAGGATCAGGAAGAACCCAGTTACCGGAGGAGGACTGCCAAAATACGGTACAGCCGTACTAGTAAACATTATCAACCAGGCGGGGATGCTCCCCTACAAGAACTGGCAATTCGGCTACAACCCAGAAGCCGACAAGATAAGCGGAGAGACACTTGAAAAGACATACCTAATAAAGAGGAGGCCATGCTGGGGCTGCCAGATAGGGTGCGGGAGAGTCGTGAAGGTTCCATTTGGACCGTACCAGATAATGTACAGCGAGGGACCAGAATACGAGTCCATCTGGGCGCTAGGCAATGATACAGGAGTAATGGATCTAGCCGCAGTCATCAAGGCAAACCACCTCTGCGACGAGCTAGGTCTCGACACAATCACTATGGGTAGCACCATTGCAACTGCGATGGAGCTGTACGAGAAGGGTTACATACCAGAGGAAGACCTGCAAGGCATGGACATGAAGTTTGGAAACGCCGCGGCAGTTGTTGAAGCTGTTTGGCGCACGGCCTACAAGGCAGGCTTCGGCGCAAAACTCGCCCTGGGAAGCAAGAGGCTAGCAGAAATGTACGGTGCACCAGAATTATCAATGAGCGTAAAGGGCCTCGAAATGCCAGCCTACGACCCAAGAGGCTCGAAAGGCATAGGGCTAAACTATGCAACCGCTAACAGGGGAGGATGCCACGTAACAGGCTACACAATCTCTCCCGAGATACTTGGACTACCGCAGAAGATCGACCCATTGACACCTGAAGGAAAAGCCCAGTGGGTCAAAATCTTCCAGGACCTTACAAGCGTCGTCAACTCAGCTGTAAACTGTCTCTTCACAACCTTCGAGATAGGGGCCAAAGACTATGCAGACCTCTTCAACACCATTGCAGGCTTTAACTTCACTGACAGCGATGTGTTGAAGATAGGTGAAAGGATCTATAACCTAGAAAGATACATAATGTCCCTCTACGGCTTTAGCGCCAAAGACGACACCTTGCCTCCAAGACTAACAAAGGAGCCAATGCCCGAGGGACCCGTCAAAGGCCAAGTGGTAGAGCTCGACAAGATGCTCGCGGAGTACTACAAGCTGAGAGGCTGGGTCGACGGAGTTCCAACAAAGGAGAAGCTCAAAGAGCTAGGCATAGAGCTCTAAAAAATTATTTTTCTTTTTTTCTTTTAGTCCTTCGGGGTAAAACTTTTTATTCCTTTTTTTTAGATAGAAAGAGGGGAAAATGGTAAAGGTAAAATTTCTACTGTTTGCAACCCTGAGAGAAACATACAATACAAAAGAAATTGAGGTTGAATGCGACGGGACACTGAAGGATGCAGTTGTTAAGGCTTCTGAGAAGCTGGGAAAAGAATTCTACAATGAGATATTCGAGGACGGCTCCTACAGAAAAGACCGTATAATCCTTATCAATGGCCGGCACATACAGTTTGTAACAACACAGGAACTAAAGGATGGAGACACAATTGCGGTCTTCCCTCCAATAGCTGGTGGGTAGGCACGACACTAAAAGACTTCGGGATAGAAGTAAACTACAAAGTGTGGTTTACAAAAAACGGTAAACCAGTTCTGGGCAAAGGTGGCGTAGACCTTCTATTAGCAATAGATGAGGCGGGCTCGTTGCAAGCCGCAGCCCAAAAACTTGGATATTCATACAGCTTTGCATGGTCATACTTGAAAAAGCTCGAGGACAGCCTTGGAATTAGACTCGTAGAGCTCCATAGAGGTGGGGCCACAAAGGGCTGGGCTAGGCTAACAAAGGAAGGCAGAGAGCTTCTAGAACTATACAAGAAGATAGAGAACGAGATAGACAAGACTGTGAAAAGTTTTGAATAGTTTTCCTATATTATATAGTTCCCCATTTTTTGCCTGGTATTAATTATTGTATATCCTATTTTCCCAAATTATTTTTCTTCATAAATTTTCTGCTAAATATTTTTAAAAACTTCCCGCATATATTCATGTGAGCAAAGAACTAGTCGTAATTGCCCTAGGAGGTAACGCACTAATAAGGGCAGGACAGAGAGGCACTTTCGAGGAGCAGCTCTCCAACCTCTCTAAGATAGCTACCTACATTGTCCAGTTGGCCGAGAAGTATAGCCTTATAATAACACATGGAAATGGCCCCCAAGTTGGGAACTTGTACCTCCAGCAGGAGACAACAAAGGACGTGCCGCCCATGCCACTACATGCATGTGGAGCGATGACCCAGAGCCTCATAGGCTACATGATACAACAGGCCATTTCGACTGCTGATCCAAGCCTAGACGTGGCCGTTGTAACTACACGTGTAGAAGTTGACCCAAACGACCCAGCGTTTAGGTCTCCCTCCAAGCCTATAGGCCCATTTTATCCAGAAGACAGGCTCGAGGAACTGAAAAAGAAGGGATGGGATCTTGTACATGTACCAGGCAAAGGATGGAGAAGGGTTGTCCCCTCGCCGTTGCCGCGGAGAATACTCGAACTAAACGTTATAAGGAGGCTTATAGGAAACTCTGACATAGTAGTCGCCGTGGGGGGCGGCGGCATACCTGTTATAAAGCGTGGAGAGGGCTATGAGGGAGTAGACGCCGTTATAGACAAAGACTTAGCTTCCTCACTCCTCGCCTCCGAGCTTAACGCCTCCAGGTTCGTGATCCTAACTGACGTCGACGGGGTGTACCTCGACTATGGAAAGCCGACGCAGCGGGTGCTCCCGGAGCTTTGTGCAGGAGAAGCTCTCCAAATGGTTGGAAACGGCATGTTCCCTAGGGGGAGCATGGGGCCAAAAGTTGAAGCAGCAGCCCTCTACACACAGAAGACTGGGAAAGTGTCTGTGATCTCGCATCTAGACAAGATCCTCGACGCCGTAGATTTAAGGTTTGGAACTAGGATACTTCCATGTAAATAATTTGTCCAGGGAAGCAAAACACTTTTTAACACCTAAAATTCTCCATGAAATAGTGATACAAATTGAAGAAAGCATTATCCATTTTGCTTCTAATCCTATTGTCAAGCTTCATCACAGTCACGCATGAGGAAACTAGGGGCGTTATAATCACGGGACGTGTTACCTATACCATTACTGGAGGCTTCCTACTAAAAAACGACTATAATACGACTATTCGCGACTATGTCTACGTTTCCGTGCCTCAAAACACGTCCTACCAACAGAGCTTCGTTGTATCAATGAATCCCGCTCCTATCAGGTACGTGGTAGACGAGGATGGAAATACGTATGCGGTTGTATTCGTAGAGGCGGTTCCTGGCAGGAAATACTGGATAAATGTCACATACAGGGTTACAGTTTACAGCTATCAAGTAGACGAGTCTGCACATAAAGGCGCTTGGCCCCCCTTCGGCCTCGTCAAGAAATACACTACTACCTCTGGCTACTGGGACATATATAACCTAACCTTGATTGAGATAGCAAGAGAGGTTGCCTCAGCAAATACCCCCCTCGAGACAGTCACAAAACTGGCAAAATGGGTAGTCCAGAGAGTGAACTACCAAGTATATATGGGAAGGGCTGGTAGCGACCACGCATTAACGCGTACATGGATGGGCTACGCTATAACAGGAGACTGTGTGGAGGTTGCTGATGTCTACGTAACCCTAGCAAGGATTCTCGGGATACCCTCGAGGACAGCGTTCGGCATCATATTGGAAAAATACAACCAGGACATGTGGCTAAACTTCTCCACAATAGAAACTGAGGGGGAAAATCTTCTCCTCCACTGGGGAGGCCATATGTGGCCACAAGTATACGTCGACCCCTATGGATGGATAGACGTCGACATGCTTGACGGCCTCGTACCAAACGTCGGGATATACAGTGCGAGGCACATACTGTTTGGTGTCGAGGAAACCAAGTACTATGGGTCTTCTCTGTCTAGCACGGCGATACCAAGCTACCTTACACTCGAATATGTGGAGTACCACTTTAGAGGTGAATAATGTGAGGAAGCTCGGGGCAATACTGGCAACAGTCTTCATTTTGAGCCTGACGTTGCAGGCCATCAATATCCGGGCCCAGCCACGGTACTGGATAGGGCTCAACTTCCGTCTAACTTTTAACTCTGACGGAACCGTGACCGTAGACCAGAAGCTTCATCCATTCACGGTAGACGGGAAAAGCCTTCTCAACGATCCGGATGTGGCAAGAGACATGAATCAGTCTATTGCTCGGATGATAAGCTATTCGCTACTACTGTTTAGCGACAATCCAAAGCTTCTCAAGTACCAGGTATTAAAGTCGCTTGAGAAGAGGTATGGAGAGACGGTGCTATGTGACGTTACGGGCACGGGAAGAATGCAGGAGTTCCCAGGAGCCTATATTATCTCCGTAAAGATATGGCTAAACACGAGCAACTACGTGAGGCAACTCAATGGTTCACTTTTTGAAGTTAAGGTAAGGGACAGTTTTACGAGCACCGACCCGCGTAGCTGGCTGGACGTCCTGGAGGTCTATTTCAACGGGACAGTCTTGCAGGGCTATAGATGGGAGCCTCCCTACGCGCATGGTCCGCAGGAAACCCAGGGAAGGCTCGTGTGGGTAAACCATAACGAGCAAGAGGCGCCAGACTTCTATGTGTTTCAGCTAGTTATACCGGGTCTTGTAAAGGTGGGCGAGCCGCCGGAGGTTAAAGCAAAAATAGTTTCTGCAGAGGTTCTCGGCGACGGTCTGCATGTAGTGGTACAGAACGTTGGCACAACGAGTGGCTATGTTTACGTTAGGGCTCTTACGACCCCAGACCAGGCCAGGAAGGTATACCTCTATGTAAACGAGAAACAGGAACTGGTGTTTCCGGATGTGAGAAACGCCCCAGTGGAGGTTGAGCTCTACTCGGGGGACAGCATGCTTGACCGGGCAACCGCTACTAGGAGACAAGAAGTGTTTATTCCACCGGCTTGGCGTCCATACCTAATCATAATAATGGCCTTTGTAGCCGCCTTGCTAGTTTTTATCGTAATATTTTTTCTTCGTGAAGAAAAAGAGAGAAAAAGTAGTTTATAATTAGGCTGTGTGTTTAGAGGTGCCGACCTCCTTTACTAGGATGTATGGTGTCCTAGTGGGGGTCTCTACTTCCCACCAGTACATGTCATATGTTTCTTTTCCAAGTGCAACTATGTTTTGTAGTATTCTTGGGAAACTGTCCGCTATCCTAAGCTTTTTAGCGGCTCCAACTATTTCGCCGTTTTTGACTATGAGTATGGCGTCCCTGAGTATGGTGCTGAATGTTCCCTCTATGTAGTTCTGTAGCCTGGTGTACCAGTTGTTCGTGACTACGAGTCCCTCCTTCATCTCTGCGAGTAGCTCTTCGAAGCTGTGGTCTCCTGGATGTATATTTATGTTCCATACACGTGGGAATATCATGCCGGCGTTTCCGGTAGATTTGCCACCCATCTTGGACGCTGTCTTCGTGTTGTGGAGTATATTGCTCAATACGCCTTTCTCGATTATGGGTTTGCTGTAGGTTCTCAGGCCCTCGTCGTCAAACGAGGTGGAGCCTGGCAGTTCAGGGTTCCTTGGGTCGTCTAACAGCGTCAGTTTTTCTGTGGCCACTCTTTCGCCGGGCTTCTTGTTCATGAATATCGAGAAGCCCATCATTATGGAAGAAGCTGTAGCCATGTCGGCGATATAGTTAAAGAAGTTCCCGGCAACCATTGGTGAAAGCAGGATGTTTGTTTTGCCGGGTGGGTATTCTTCCTGCCTCCTAGACTCATATGCAAATCTGGAAGCGGTCTCGGCGACTTCTTCTATCTTCTTCATGTCTAGGCGCCTTGAGCCAAGGCTCCACTGTCCAGAACCATCTCCGGCAAAAGACCTTAGGTAGACCTTTAGGTATGTAGAGTCCTCTACGAGTTGTGCGTCTTTACTGTTTACTAGGCATTTTTGTTCATACGTGAGTTGTACCATGCCGGCGAAGGTGTCGATCTTGTACCTGTTGGCAGACTCGACAATGGCCTCTGAGACGGGCGACGGGTCTTCTATTGCCTTCAATAGCTTCTGGTCTACTAGTCCTGGTAGTGGTTCATGCTTTTCTGGGCTAGGCAACGGAGCGTAGAGCATCGAGGGCGGGATTTTTTCATGCATAGTCAACAGCGAGTCTATGGTCTTGTAGACCTGGTCGAGGTTGTGTATAGGGATGTCTGTTCCCAGTATCCTCTGGCCCTTGACAAGGTATACTCCAGCTACACGGTCTGTCCAGTTCTGGACAACGCTTGGCTCCCCGTTTGCAAACTTTACCATTACGCTTTCTCGGCTATACGTCATTACGGCTACTTCTTCGAAGCCAGCCTTCAATGCATGTTGCTTTATCTTTTCTCCAATCTCTATCAACATTTCCCTGCTCATCCTATCACCCTCAACTTAATGTTTCTTACACGAACATTTGGGCCACCAAACCAGACAGGTACACCCTGCATTGGCTCTCCTTTGCCGCATGTCCCCGCATAGAAGGCTAGGTTTTTGTCTGCGGCGTCCACGTTCGAGTAAAATGTCTTTGTTGTTAGTTCGAGCACGGGGTTCCTGACGAGCCCCTTTAGCTCTCCGTTCTCGATTAGGTATGCCTCCAGCCCACCGTACCGCTGGCTCCACCGCTCGTCGTCGATGTTCCACTCCATATAGCTCTTGATGTACACCCCGAACTTAATGTCCTCGATTAGTTCTTCAAACGTGTGGTCGCCGGGGGCAAAGTAGGTGTTAGCCATTCTAACAATCGGTTCTCCCTCGTGGCTCATAGCTCTTGCCGCCGCATTGCTGTGTGTATTGAAGATGGAGGCCGTCCACCTATTGTGCAGGAACTCGTTGATGATGCCGTTCTTGCAGAGGTACCTTGGCCTAGCTGGAACCCCCTCGTCGTCGTAGAGGTAGAAGCCGTTGCTCCCGGGAATAGTTGGGTCATCAATTACTGTTGCATATTCGCTTCCGATCCTTTCGCCCAGCATGTTAGGCTTTATGAAGCTTTTTCCAGCCTGTGCAGCTTCTCTGCCAAGTATCCTGTCTGCCTCGCTGGGGTGTCCACAGCTCTCGTGTACCATTAGCCCAACTATCTCGCTTCCAACAACGACGTCGACAGGCGTGTCTACTGGTGGCTTAGTTGCCTCTAGCAGTATTTTTTCAAATGTTTTAACGTCTTCTGGCAGATAGCCGTGTACATTCCACTGATTTATAAGTTCATATCCACCGGAGGCTGCATGCGAGAAGAATCTCTGTATCACGCCCTTGCTCGGCAAGGACACTACGACGTTGTATCCTAGGGAGAGCCTGGGTATCCTGCTCTTTATGTATGCCCCATCTGTGTTAACGATTATTTTTTCTTCGAGGCTTTCACCGTAAAAAGACGTCATGGTTGCGACTTTGGCCTGGCTGATAGCTGTGCTTACATTTTTCCAGAGTTCCTTGTGATAGTTGCTTTTCTCCTGGAAGTCGACGTCTTCAGGTTTAACCTTGGCAGTCGCCTCGTATGTGACTCTTCCAAGCCTTTCCTCGCTAAACACGATTGGCTTCTTCTGTAGCTTTGAATGAGACTTCGCCTTCTTGTATGCTTTTTCTACTGTTGCCAAGACGTCTTCCTGTGTAAGTGAGCTCGTAGAAGCAAAACCCAGCGAGCCATCAACAATTACTCTTACAGCTATTCCCTGGGAAAAAGACTTCTCTGCCCCTATAATCTCCCCGTTGCGGGCCGAGAGCCCACTCCTCGAAATAGAGTGGTAACGCGCCTCGACGTAGGTTGCGCCTAGCTTTTCGCCGTGAGAAACAGCTTTTACAACTAGGTCTTCAAAGTTCCAGGTCATTTTGTTCAAGAAAGTAAAATGCAAAAAACATATTTGTCTTTCCATGTTTTACACAAAGGAAAGCCTACAGCTGACATGTTATATCACACTTGTATATAGAAAAGTTAAAGAACATGGTCAACTCGCAAAACAGGTATGAAACTGGTCTTCATTGGTCCTCCCGGCGTGGGTAAAGGCACATATGCAAAAGCTGTCTCAGAAAAATTCGGGATACCCCATATTTCTACTGGCGACATCTTCAGAGAAGAAATAAAGAAAGGGTCTGAGCTCGGAAAAAGGGTAAAAGAATTTCTAGACAAGGGTCTACTCGTCCCAGACGACATAGTGATCGAGGTTGTAAAGCAACGCCTCTCTATGGACGACTGTAGGAAGGGCTTTATCCTTGACGGGTTCCCGAGAACACTTCAGCAAGCAGAAGCCCTTGAACAGTTTGCCAGTCCGGAGTGGGCTTTCCTTTTCCAGGCCAGGGACGAAACTATACTAGAAAGGCTGGGCGGGAGAAGGGTATGCCCAAAATGTGGCGCTATTTACCACATAAAGTACATGCCGCCAAAGGTTCCAGGGATATGCGACAAGTGTGGAACTCCACTCATCCAACGCAAAGACGATACCCCAGAAGTCATAATGGAGCGTCTAAAAATCTACAGGGAGCAATTTACACCAATAATCTTGTTCTATAAGGAGCGTGGAAGACTAGTCGAGATAGACGCCAACGAGCAAGCAGATAAAGTAGTCCCTGTAGTCATAGAGAGGCTCAGAAAACTATACAACGTCTAGTCCAGCCTCCTAAGGCTACGGACAGCGTAGATATAGATGAGGGCAATACCAACTGTAGCCACGACAATTGCCTGAATTGGAAGCCTTTTTGAAAGTTCTTGACTAATCGAGACCCAGAGGTAGAAGATAAGGATAATGACGGAGTAAAATGGCAAATAGTACCTTGCAAGATAGTAGACTCCCCGGACCTCACTGTACATGAGAATCTCAAAGAAGTCTCTAATAATCAGTATGGTGATTATTTGGGCAAAAAGAACCCCAGCCGGATAGTTTAATGCGCCTAGAAGCGCCAAAAATATACAGTAAGCGCTAGTAAACACGTTTAGCAGAAGAGGACTTTTATAAAAATAGGAAATTAAAGTCCCAGTAAATATTAGGATAAGTATAAGCTGAATCACCAGCGATGGAACAAGCACCACTGTCTCTAGGGCCACAATAGAGAAAATAGCTATAGCGGTGAAAAGTTCACGCATATGCACTTAACATCGCCTCAACCAATCTGAGCAACTGGAAGTCAATCTTCAGATCTCTACCTGAGCCAATTACTCCAATTATTCCTTTCTCCCAGACCTCGCTTAGTCTACTGACTACTTGTTTCTTCTCGCCCTTGCAGTATTTTTCAACGATCCTAAATGGATTAATAGCGATAGGTACAACTGTATAGCCCCTGGAAACCGCCTCTCTCAAAACACCGTTGCCGGAAGGCTCGGTGAAGGCCGAAACAACGAAGATCAGGGATCCACTCTTAGTTAGAAACGGGGAAGTAAGCTGAAAGACTTCAGAAAAGTCTACGAGCGGTTTAAACTCAAGGCACTTGACGTCAGCAAGTGAATGAAGAATCCTGAGCATGTGTCTCTTACCGAAGCCTGGCCTGACCCAGTCACGGTAGCTACCAGTCACGAGCAGGGATACCCTGTTCCCCCTCTTTGTCAAATAGTTTACAAGTGTGGCTGTCAGCTCCACCATCTTGTCTACAACTACGTTTGTCAATTCTTTGCCAAGCAATCTATTGCTTGGCACATCCAAGACAACTAGGCATTCCAGAGACTTCTCTACACGATATGTATTCACGAAAGGCTTTCTAGACTTTGCGACGGCCTTCCAGTTTATTCTTTTACCTGTCAGCTCATGCGCTTCTGCTACTTCCTGGAACTCGAAGCCCTCGCCCGGCGTATTTGAGGGTACCTCTCCAGCCATGTGGGTTGTCCGCGCATATGGCATTTTCAGATAGCTAACTCTATGCATACGGGGCAGGAAACCCACAGTCTCCGGTGGCACTTCTAAAACCTTTCTCCGAGTGACAAGAAACGGGTCCAACTGCCAGACCTCTAGGGGCCCCACTGGGAAATGGCCTCTCAGATCAGAAGACAAAGCGTAGACAAACGCGAACTCTTGGTGGGGCTTTAAAGCTATCAACACGTGGGGAAGCTTCTCGTCAACTTTTAAATTGATGGATAACTTTTCTTCGAGCTCGAGGAGGACGTCTCGTCCCGAAAGATTTTTCACAGCGATTTTTACCCTTATGGTGTCCCCTACAAATGTTGTGCTCGGAGTAATTTCACGACGAACTTGTAAAAGAGAAGGGTCTATGGGAGTCTGATAGATGGCTAGGAGAACGGGTAAGAATAACGGAATAGAAAGAAAAGACACAAACCATTTCTGGAGTATAATTGAAACGGTAAGGATTACAAGGCCTGTGAAAACAAGGAAAAACCCCTTGGGAGTCAAGCTTTTCCACCAAAGTCCCTTGGCACTTCAACCCTCTGCAGGACTCTATCGATAAGAATCTCGGGGGTCAGCCCTCTTACTAGCGACTCGGACTTCATGACTAGCCTGTGGGCCAGAACGCTGGGAGCTATCTCTTTAACGTCATCTGGCAAAACATAGTCGCGTCCCCTAATGAAGGCCAGTGCTCTACTTGCTTTTAGAAGGCTCTCGGTTCCCCTAGGGCTTACCCCTACCTCTACCTCTTTTAGTTCGCGGGTTGCCCGACAAATATTGACAATATATGTGAATATTGTGTCGTCCACGTATACATCCTCCACCTTCTTTACCAGCTCTAAAATGTCGTTTTTGCTTAGAACCTTTTCAACATCTGCCTGATCCTTCTTTCTCTCAACACGTTTCTTGAGGATCAAAACTTCCTCCTCATATGATGGGTACCCCATCCTTATTTTAAGGAGAAACCTATCAAGCTGTGCTTCTGGCAACGGGTACGTCCCCTCGTACTCAATGGGGTTAAGTGTAGCAATAACCATGAAAGGTGTCTCTAGCTGGAAGGTTACACCGTCGACCGTTACTTGTCTCTCTTGCATGGCTTCGAGAAGTGCGCTCTGTGTTTTTGGAGGAGCTCTATTGATCTCGTCGGCTAAAAGAAGATTGGTAAAGATTGGCCCCCGTCTAAACTTAAAAGTAGAACTATGCATATCGAAGATGTGGCTACCAGTGATATCTGCAGGCAGAAGGTCTGGAGTGAACTGTATTCTCCGAAACTCCAGGTCCAAAACCCTCGCGAAAGTAGATGCGAGAAGCGTCTTTGCTAGACCCGGATAGTCCTCGATTAGGACATGTCCGCCTGAGAGAAGAGCGACCAGCAATTTTTCGACCACGTTCCTCTTTCCGATGACAGCTTTTTCTATCTCGGTGAAGACTTTTTCCAATTTCTGTTTTTCGGGCGACGACATTTATTTCACTTTTCGTCTATTCTGTTTGAAAAACAAATTTAAGAAGTTTTGTCTCGTCTTCGACACTAATCTTTCCCTCTAAGATTTTGTCGATAAGCGAACTCTCTTTTTCTTCTACCTCGGGAATCATGCTGGGAGAATACTTGAGATATGGCGCTAGAAATTCGAAAAACACAAATGACAAAGCTAAAGCAGACATTAACCATAGGACAGTCCCCGGGAAATTGTCTATGAAAAAGCTAACGCCGCTAAGTCCTAGAAGAATTGCTATGTAAGCTGTCATTATTTTTTCTCGTTTTTTCATTAGATAGACACCCCTTCTGGGACATTTAACGTTGAATATATTCTACGGAGAGCGCTCAAGGCAAGAGCTCGATGCTGCTCACCTAGCGGGTAATTGCTGTACAGTGCCAATTCAAAGAGGCCTGTAAGCTCTTGAACTGCTTCTCGGGGGAGAGCCGGAATCAATGTAACAATTATAGACATGATTTCCCGGGCAGTCCATGATTTCTCAATCTTTACCCCGCGTCCCTCAACTGTCTTGCAAAAAGAATTATACAACCTTACGATTTCATGCCTGAGGTCACTTTCGGGCGCCTCAATTCTTCTAAGAGCTGTTTTTACCTCGCTTCTAACTTCCCTACTTAAACTGTCTTCTTCTTTTCCCTTTAACTCTCTTTGAAACTCTACATAACCAACAAACATGGCTAAGAGGACTACAAATCCAAACGAGACAATTGCTAAAATTAAAGGAATCTGGAAAGCAGAAACAGTCGAGCCCAGCTGTGTAGCTGAAGCATTATTCGAGACTACGAAAGGTCCACCTATAGAACTATTTTGGATGCTCATGTTACTTGTTGAACCAAGAAATTCAGTAGCTCTCCTACTCTTTTCTTGCTCTTCATATATCGCTAAGAGAATAGGAAGCATGGCAAGAAAGATCAATCGTTCCCACTTAGGCTTTCTAGTCTTAGATAGAGGCTCCTCATTCTTTTCTGACCTGAACAACTTGACTAGAATCTCAATGATTTCACGGCGATAAAAGACTATCACAAGGGCAAAAAAGACGAGAAAAAGGTCCGCCAGCCAGCTAAATACTACCACAACGTCGCTTCCCAACGGAGTGAATCCTGACTGGCTATAACTTGAAACCATAAGAACTAGGAGTATATAGAAAAATGCTATGAAAGCGGTTATTCGCTTCATCAACCCCTGGATAAAAACCTAGTCTGACCTTTTAAATTTTAGGCTTTCTCACAAGAAAAAAGCAAGAACCTTTGTAGCTTACCTAGAAAACGACTGACTCTATTTTCTCTAGGTCTTTTTCACTAATTAATTTCCTAAGAGCGTTAATTCCTCTTGGAGACGGATCAAACCTTGGGACTCTAAATATGTCTAGTTTTCCCTCAAAAGTTTCTTCAAATTTTTTGAGATATTCTTTCTCCTCCCCGGAGAAAGAAACCATGTTAATGAAGAGGAACCTTATGGGGACAAACTGGCTTAACTCTTGATATGCCCTTACCGCTACCTGAAAATCTATCGGGAATGGACGTGAAACAAGCGTAGCGAAATGAGAAGCATTTTTTAAAAAGCTTAGAACGTCCTGTGCCAGTAAACGCCAAGAATCGATAAGCTTTAGCGGCTCCTCGGAACCCGTCCTTATCTTGTCAAGCACGCCCTTAACCTTTAGGTAGAGCTTTACCGCCTCTCCGAGGTGCTCATAGAATTCCTTCTCGATTTTTAGCATCCTGAGTCCCCCTCCCGTAGCAACAGTGTCCCAAACAATGATGTCGCAGGTAAGGTTCCTAAAGAGCTCGTATATGTAATAAAGAGTGAACTCCTCTACTATCCCGGGGGCGCCAGCCACATAATCTATTATCTCGGGGCCCACTGGAAATATGCTGGAAGCAACCCTGTAAACCTCGTCTCCGAAACGCTTCTTCCACAAATCAATTATCTTGTCCTCGAAAAGCTGTTCCACGACAAGGTTATCCATTACCTTTACGGGCTCATATGTCAAGGGGAGCTCGAGAACGTCATGCAGAGAGGGCATAAAGTCAGACGACAAGAGATAAACACTGTAACCTCTCTCCGCTAAAGCGACGGCAAAAGCAGAAGAAATAGTTGTCTTGCCAACGCCCCCCTTCCCCCAGAAACTCAAAACCCTTTTAACGACCATTCCCATCACCACACATGCTTCTCTCTAAGTCGAGCAACATTTTCTTCACGTCTACACCCAACTTATAGCCTCCTAGACCCTTCACTGATACTACTCTGTGGCAAGGTATAATTATTAATATGTTGTTTTCAGAGAGGATTCTGCCCACAAGCCTGGGGGACCTAATCCCAGCGCTTACAGCGAGCTCTTTATATGTTATTGTTTTTCCGCAGGGTATGCGTGTAACTTCTTCCAGGACTCGGCGCCTCGAATATGGGCCCTGGACGACGGGCTTGAAAGAAAAAATTTGCCTCTTCCCGTCCAAATATTCGGTCAATTCTTTTTCGAGCAAACGTATAAATGAACCCTGGGGGTGCTTCCTGTATTCTGGGACATCCAGAGTATCCAAATAAAAAACCTTTCCTCCGTCGACTAGTCCACACAGCTTTCCAAGCTTCGTAGAGAAGCATCCATATTCCACTATTCCTCACTCCTCTCCTCAAAGTACACCTTCACAATATTGCCTACGACGCTAACACGGTACTTGGACGCCAACCTTTCTATGGAACTTGTCACAACGTCTCGGCTGAACCCTCTTTCCAAAAGCGTTGAAATAAAGACTCTTCCGACACCGTTAAGCTGGTCTCTCCTAGCCTCTTCTAGAATAACTTTTTCGCACTGTTCTACTAGTTCCTCCATCTATCTGATAGACACTAGAAAAGCTTATTTTATTTATCTAGTAGATGGTGTGGAGGCACATATATGTCGAGTACACTCTTGCAAGTTTACTCTTCACGTGAAGAAGCACAACAAAAGGTTTCCATAATTATACCGTCATATAGGGGCTCCGACAGGCTGTTGAAACTCGTTGAAAAAGTTGCTAGTCTCCCCTATCCCAGTAAAGAACTCATAGTCGTAGTGGACGAACCGACCCCCCTCGTAGCTGAAAAACTCAGAAAAATCCCTGGTGTGAAAGTGGTAATACGTGAAAAAAGGGCCGGAAAAGTCTCAGCGCTAAATACAGCTCTAAAAATGTCTACGGGAGACCTAGTCGTGTTCCTCGACGATGACGTCGCAATCGAGGACGAACTATTTCTCCACAAAATCGTTGAAAAAATGAGAGACTATGATATCGGCGACATCAAGAAAGTAATTGTAGCCTCGGGACTGCTATCAAAAATGGTTTACATAGAATACGTGTCCTACAACTTTGCAAGCATGCTAATGGGGAAACTCGCCAAGCGAACAATAGCCGTGAACGGTGCGGCCTTCGCTATGAAACGAAAAGCACTCGAAGAAATAGGCTACTTCCAGCCATCTGTCTCAGAAGACTTCGACATAGCTCTCAGGTCGTTCAAAAAGAAACACAGGTTCACATATATAGGTGAAACATATGTCCTGAACTATCCTCCAGAAAACATCTCAAAGTGGTTTAAGCAACGTAAAAGGTGGGCGATAGGCCTAGCAATATGGCTTCAAGAAAACTTCCTGGAAGCTTTGACTGCAACCCTGAAGATGCCGCATGTCATAATCCCAGCATTAATCTATGCTTTGCCATCCCTACTGACAACTCTCTTAGCATTCTCCCTTTACAACCACTCTATAGAAAAAACAGCCTATCTGGTAGCACTCACCCTCTCCACGTTCATCAACCAGTTCCTCCCATTCGCGTCAATCATAGCCATAAACATACATCTCTCATATCTCTTAACCGTTGGAGCTTTCTTTATTCCACTTGTTCTATTCTCTCTATGGCATTACATTGCGGCACGAGTAGTAAAATCAAAGACATATTTGTATCTTTACCCATTGTACCTATACATATACCAATTGTTCTGGCTGTCAATACTCCTCGCAGGCTTTCTCAGAGTATTGATCCTTAGAGACAGGAAAGTAGAAGACTGGGTCGTCTAGTCTTCGCTCAGAGCTTTCGACAATTGTTTAACAAAAATTGCACAACCGTTTTATACCACAAACAATTTACAACAAAAAACAGGTGCGCTCCAGATGACGATCGTCATACGTTCATCCCACAGGTCCTATATCTCACCTAATCCACTATCATCCGTAGACAAATACCTCCATGCATCAGCAAACCTCCTAGTATTTAACCCGCCGACGGCTCCAGTAATCGAGATACGTCAAGGATCAATAACCCTCGAACTACAGGAAAAGGTAGTCTTCGGCACCACAGGCAAAGCAGAGATTCTAGCCGATGACAAGCAAATGGAATCCTGGAGGACAGGCACAGCACAAAACACCCTAACAGTTAAAACCAGCGAGACAGCTTACCTAGCTATCAAGGGCCTAGTCATTCCAACCAGCTCACTACAGCCGCTGAATCCGGGAACTACACTTACAACAGTCAACCCGAACAGCGTTCCCGACAAGATTCTCGCCGCTCTAAAAGTTCCACAGGGTCTACGTGCACCCAATGGAGACTGGCTGGAGGCCGTTTCAAAGTTGCAGAGACATTTATCCCTTGTATCAGACGCGGTTCAACGTGGAGCCGAGCTAGTCAAGATAAGGGTTAGCGGAGGGGAATTTGAGGCGTGGGTTCTTGAACTCGAATAAATAGGTCGAGGTAGGTGCAATGTCGAGTTTTCCAGATATTCTAGATAAGAGAATGCAGACGCTAAGGCCTCCCGAAGACTTCTTAAAGAAAATCCACGAGCAGGGCCGCCTCTCAGCCCACGAAAGGCTAGAAAAGTTGCTGGACAAAGACTCCTTTATACCCCTTCACCGCTACATAACTCACAGGGCGACAGGCTTCGGAATGGAAACAAAGAAAGCCTATGGCGACGGCGTCCTGGCTGGTCTAGGGACAGTAAATGGACGTAAGATAGCTGTGTATGCACAGGACTTCAGCTTCATGGGTGGAAGCGTTGGAGAAATGCATGCATCAAAAATTGCCAGAACAATAGAGCTAGCACTCAAGCTCGGGGTCCCGCTCATAGGTCTCAATGATTCGGGTGGAGCAAGGATACAGGAAGGCGTCGACTCGCTTAAGGGCTATGGCGAGATCTTTTACAGAAACGTGTTAGCAAGCGGAGTAGTCCCCCAAATAGTAGCAATAATGGGACCAGCCGCAGGAGGCGCGGTATACTCTCCGGCCCTTGCAGACTTCATTATAATGACAAGGAAGAGCTACATGTTCATTACTGGGCCAAAAGTTGTCAAAGCATCTATAGGGGAGGAGGTCACATTTGAAGAGCTAGGAGGCGCGGAGGTACATGCAACAAAAAGCGGGGTAGCCCACTTCCTGGCAGAAAACGACGACCACGCAATAGAAATCATAAAGACGCTCCTAAGCTACCTGCCAAGCAACAACACAGAGGATCCTCCCTGCATCGATACAGGAGATGACCCGTTCAGGGAAGACCCACAGCTAGATAGCATTGTCCCAGAAGACCCGCTAAAACCGTATGACGTCAAAGAGGTAATCGACAAGATATTCGACAAAGGCTCATTCTTGGAGGTCCATGCGCTTTTTGCAACAAACGCCGTTGTAGGATTCGCGAGGCTCGGGGGGTGCCCTGTCTGTGTCGTGGCTAACCAGCCGGCGGTTGCCGCTGGAAGCCTAGACATAGATTCTGCAGACAAGATCTCTAGGTTCGTCATGTTTTGTGACGCATTCAATTTTCCAATAGTCACGCTGGTAGATGTCCCAGGCTTCCTGCCCGGAACATTCCAGGAGCATGGAGGCGTCATAAGGCACGGAGCTAAAATCATCTATGCATATTCCGAAGCTACGGTTCCCAAGATAACCGTCATTATGCGTAAGGCTTACGGTGGAGCCTACATAGCTATGTCAAGCAGGCATCTAGGTGCAGACTATGTATTAGCATGGCCCACTGCAGAAATAGCAGTCATGGGTCCCAAGGAAGCCATAGAGATCATATACAAAAAGGAACTTGAAAAAGCACAAAATCCAGAAGAGCTAGCAAAAGAGTTTGCAGAAAAGTACCGCAGAGAAATCACTACCCCATTCTTTGCAGCTTCAAGGGGATACGTCGACGACGTTATCCTGCCGCGGGAAACAAGAGGATACATATTCAAGGCGCTGGCTTTCCTGAGGGACAAAAGAGAGAAACATGCTAGGCCGCCACGTAAACATGGAATACCTCCAGTATAGTGATCAAGATGGAGCCAAACAGGAGGGCAATCATACTAGCGGCCGTCATAGCCTACCTAGAGACAAAGAAGAGAAGAACCAAACACACCCTACTCCAGCGGGAAGCTGCATTCAACGCTTGGAGAATAGGATATTACATTGACATATCTGAGCAGGACATTTTAGCTGCATACTAAGGTGGTCGCCTACGAGAAAAAAGTTCCTAGTAATATTTGAAGGAGAAGCATACGAGGTGGAAGTAGAAGTACCAGAAGGAGAGCCTTCCCTACAAACAGTCTTATCTGTCTTCCAGACAGGCGTAATAAAGAAAGTCGAAGCTCAGCCGACAGCCAAAGACACAATAATCGCCCCCATCACGGGAAAAATTAACCAGATAGTCGTTTCTCAGGGGCAAAAAGTCTCCAAGGGAGACGTAATTGCAAAAATCGAGGCAATGAAGACACTCATCGAAGTCAAATCCAACCTTGAGGGAACAGTTGCCGAGATATATGTTAAAGAAGGAGACGTCGTGAAACAGGGACAGCCCATACTAAAAATTGTTTGACACGCAAAGAATAAATTTCTGGCAAGTCTAAAATGTTAACATGGGTACAATAGAATACAAAGGAATAACCATCACACACTTTTTACACGCGTCCTTCAAAATAACAGGCCACAACACAACCATCTACATCGACCCTTTCCAGATATCCTCAGAGCCCCATGACGCCGACATAGTTATCTGCACACACGACCACTATGACCACTGCAGTCCCGATGACGTGAAAAAGGTGGCCAAAAAAGACACCGTCATCATCGCAAGCACAAACTGCATGGCGAAGGTGAAACAGCTTGGACTAGAATACAAGCTCCTCAACCCCGGAGACAAGATAGAGGTCAGGAACGTTGCAATCGAGGCGGTTCCAGCATATAACATTGGGAAAAGGTTCCATCCCAAAGAGTATAGGGGGATAGGCGTAGTGGTCAGGATAGGTGGAGTAGCAATATATCATGCCGGCGACACAGACCTCATCCCAGAAATGTCTAACCTGAGAGGAAAAGTCCAGGTAGCACTCTTACCAGTGAGTGGCACCTACGTAATGGACTGGAACGAGGCCGTTAAGGCCGCAGAAACAATCATGCCGGAAATAGCGATACCAATGCACTATGGAGCAATAGTCGGCAACAAGAACGATGCCGAAAACTTTGCGAAAAAGCTCGCAGGCAAGGTCCGTGTAGAAATAATCTAGAGCAAAAGTGAAGCCTCCGTGATGGAGAGATACCCCGTTTTCAATTCTGGCCAGCTTGTAGGCTATGTTAGGACCTTCTCGGACTTCGTCGAATACACACATGGAGACGTGGCAAAGATATTTCTTTGGTCTAACGACTCTGGCTCACTCTATACTGGAAATGGGCCATTCTATAATGCCGTATACGAGCCGCCCACAAACGAGAGTCTCGCGAAACGCTTCGACAACGTAGACGAAAGAATTAACTACATTCTTGCAAAGTACGGCAAGAACATCGAAGGAAAACACATAATGGCAGACCTCAGCGGCGGAAAAGACAGCACAGCTAACCTAATCCTTCTGACAAAGCTGAGAGAAAAAGTCAGCTTCAAGCTTACAGCTGTATACATCCACATGCCCCTACTAGAGCCCACCGAGAACTACAGCTTCGTGGAGAAGATAGCCTCAAAACTAGATGTCCCCCTCGAAACAACCACGCCGGACAAAAACAAGCTACTCTACTATATGGCTACCCAGGGGCTCCCGAAGAGGGGAGACAGATGGTGCACATACCTTAAAACACGGAGCCTTAGAGAAGTAAAAAAGAAGATAAAAGCAGAAATAGAAGCTAAGGCAGAGAGGGCGCTTGAGGCCGGCAAAAGATACGAGCGTCTGTCCAGCCTAGCAAATAAGGGCATCTACCTTAATGGGGGAGTAATAAACCTCGTACACGACCTGACAATAACCGAGATAGCAGAATTACTGAAAAAAGAAGGCCTCGTCCACCCCCACTACATCCAGGGCTTGCCGAGGGTTAGCTGTAGATTCTGTCCCTACAGGGGCCTATACGAGCTCAAGCTGTCCGAGAAACACGAAGTAGAAGACGAGGGAACCATAGACTCGATCCTAGCAAGGACATATAGAGAATACTATTCACAAGTGTCAACACTAGAAGAATTCCTTACCTATCATCTATGGCGCTTCACCCCATCAGTGGCAAAGCTGAGGCTACAAGAAGAAAAGGAAACTCTACACAGCGAAAAGCTCACACTGGACCAAGCTCGAGAAATGTTCTCAAGCCTATGGGTGGCCAGCCGTGGCTAGCAAAGGACTATGGGTGGAAATGCTTGCACAGCTCATACTAGAGCTAGAAGGCTACACAGTGGAAAAGACCAGACACACTCTTATTGTAGACGGGAGACCCATAGCGGAGATAGACCTCGTAGCAAAGAAGGAAGGAGAAACATACTACGTAGAAGTAAAGTCAGGAAAAATCTCCGTCACGGACATCCGGCAAGCATACACCAATGCGAAGCTAGCCGGAGGAAAACCACTCATAGTTGCCAGGGGATTCTCCGACGAAGCGGCCAGAATCACGGCTAGGGAACTAGGAATAGAGGTTCTACTCATCCCAGACTATTTCCACCTCATAGACACCGAGGAAATAATGCAAATAGTGGAAGAAACAGTATATCTCACACTAGAAAAACTATTTCCCACGCCAACTAGCCCCCTTAGTGAAGAAGAGCTAGCAACAGTCAGAGCACTGGCAAACTCGAACACATTCGAGGAAGCCGCAGACAAACTAGGTGTCTCCAAACAGGAGCTCGGACAAAGAATCAGCAAGCTCAAAGAAAAAGGAGCAATAACAAAGACATCCCCCTACCGTCTACTCAGACTACAGTCCAAGTTACTCCTCTTGTCCCAATAGCTTTATATACTTTATGCTCATTCACAACACGGGAGGAAATGGAGAAACATAAATTTCTCTTGCTGTTCTTGTTATTCGTATTAACCTTGCCACAGCAACCTTTGCTCCTCCAGCCAGCCGAGCAACAAGCACCAGAAATATTCTTCTCAAATATTGAAAACAACACAATACTCTTCGGAGGAACAGTCAAAACCTATGAAAACAGCTTCCCGTTTTTTGGAATAACCAGTGGCGAATGGAGAGCGGCATACCTTGGTCAAATGCCTGGATACATAGTGAACGCGGCTGAATGTTGCAAAAAATTCTTCTACGTTGGAACAATATATATCTATGAGTTTCCAGCTATTCTCCTTGTCGATGTTTCTCCGGGGGAAGAGCCAAGAATCATACTAATTTATGCGGACTTGCCTCTCTTCGGTGTTGACCTATTACCCCTTAACGACACGCTCTATATCTCTGGCTACATTTACCGCTACAGACCAGTCAGCGAATCAGACATCATAGTAATCAGGTACAACATTACAACAGAAAAAATCATTGACTCTATAGTCTTTGGAAGCGAAGCTTTCGACGACTATCCAAAAAGGATGCTTTTCGACGGGAAAACCATAGTTATAGCAGGAGACACCTATGCTTACAACGTCTCACAGAGCGACATACTCATAGCAAGACTTACACCTGACCTCAAGCTATTAGGCGACATGGCGGTTGGAGGCGCGGGGCGAGAAAACCTAGAAGACGCTTTATTGGCGAGAGATGGGTCTATAATTCTCGTTGGAACAACAGTCGGTGGAGACGGAACCCCAGATGCCTTTATCGCCAAGGTCTCAGATGTCGGGGGAATACAATACTTGGAAGCAGTTCCTGGCTACAGAAACATGTATGCCATCTCTGCGTCAACATTCAACGATTCATATATTGTAACTCTATACGGAGAGCTTGAGGAGGAAAAAATCTACACCCTTCTATTAAGCTATCCACAACAAGCCTACTGGAACACAATGCCACAAACAATTTACATTGTAAATTCTAGCCTTGGAACCCCTACACCACTCAAAACCCACTATAATGGATTTGCGATCCAGGCGGGCAACATACTTGTTACAATCACCGAAGAGAAGAAAGCATTATGCCTAGACAAAAACTGCTCAACAATAACAATACATTTTCTCGACTTCAAGAAATATGCACCAGCTTACTTCTCCACGTTGCACGGCTGGAGAGCAACATATTCAGTAACAAAGACAAGAGAAAAACCACAACTCTACATAGCTACACTAGTACAGCCACTCAAAAAAATAAACCTAGCCACTGCAGACTTCCACATCGAAACCCAGCAATATGAGAAAAAAATCGACATACTAAGAGAATTGGTAAAACTGATAGAAAGAAACATGCTTCTACTAGTCTTTGTCCCCGTAGTAGTTGTATTTTTCCTTTTATTCTACGAGATAAGAAGGAAAAAATAGACAAAACCTTAAAGAAACGAACACAAAGGATCTTCTAATCATCCTGGCGAAAACAAAGATACCTCGTTAAAAAATTTGAACATTTCTAAAAGTTTAATAGACACCAAAGTTTACTCTCCAAACAGGGACAAAAATGGACGAGAAAGACATCGTACTGGTAAACGAACTCATAGAAAACAGCAGAGCGCCGCTTACACATCTAGCCAAAAAGCTGGGCATGACAGACGTAGCAATAAAAAAGAGACTCAAGAAGCTCGAAAAAGAGGGAGTAATAAGGAAATATACAATAGAGGTAGACCCCACAAAGCTGGGCTTCAAACACGTAGCACTCATAGGCATAGACACGGAGCCAGAAAAAATACTAGACGTCTCGACACAGCTGGCATCAAAAGAATATGCCTATAAGGTTTACTTGACGACAGGAGACCACATGCTTATGCTCGAGGCATGGGCAAAAGACAACAAGCACCTGACTCAGATAATAGAAGACATAGGAAAAATACCAGGCGTAAAAAGGGTCTGCCCAGCAATAATCCTTGAAAAACTCAAGTAGAGAAACACCCTTTCTTATAAAAGTTTTTCAGAAATGTTTTTATATGATATAATTCGTATTTAAAGCTATATCTATGTCAAATTAGTAAGCAGAAATAATACCCAGAATCTTTTCCAGCAAAATCCAGAGCAAGCTTTATATAGACATAGATACAAAAAATAATCGACAAACCATGAAAAACAAACTTTCATTACTACTTGTAGCCATCTTCCTCGTAGCTCTCATTGCTCCACTCCTAAACGCACAGCCACAGCCCCTCCAGGGACCATGGGTAGACCAAGTAGCTTTCTCAAAGGAGTCGGATCCGGCAAAAGTTATAGACATGATCGACAAGGGAGACGCACAGGTCTACTTCAGCGACGTCCGTGTAGACGCGTCAATAGCCCAGAAGCTAAAAACAGACCCCAACATAAAATACAAGTATGCATTCGGTCTATACTTCGAGCTAACATTTAACCCTGTTGGACCAGAGTTCCCGAAGACAGGCAAACTCAACCCATTCAGCAACCCGAGAATAAGGGAAGCAATGAACTACATCATTGACAGAAACTACATTGTAAACGAGATAATGCTCGGCTTCGCAGTTCCCAAGTATTTGCCGCTAGTTTCACAGTTCCCAGAATATGCAAAACTCGCAGACACAGTAAAGCTCCTAGAAGCACAGTACAGCTACAACTTTGAGAAAGGCAAAGAGATAATATTCGAGGAAATGGCCAAAATGGGAGCAACCTATAAAGACGGCAAATGGTACTACAAGGGAGAACCAGTCGTAATCAAGTTCTTGATAAGGGTAGAAGATCAGAGGAGGCAAATAGGAGACTACGTGTCCGACCAGCTAGAGAAACTCGGCTTCACAGTTGAAAGGATGTACAAAACCTCTAGAGAGGCAAGCCCGATATGGATACGTGGAAACCCAGCCGATGGACAGTGGCACATCTACACAGGTGGATGGATAACCACTGCTGTGAGCAGGGACGACAGTAGCAACTTTGGATACTTCTATACACCGCTGGGACGCCCCGAGCCACTCTGGCAGGCCTACAAGCCTGACCCAGTATTCATGGATGTAGCTACAAGGCTCTGGAATGGACAATACAAAACAATCGAGGAAAGGCAAGAACTAATGGCAAAAGCAGTTACCTTGGCTTTAAAGGACTCCGTCAGGGTATGGCTCGTTGACCAAATAAGCCCATACATCTACAGCGCTAAAGTAGACTTAGCGGCCGACCTCTCTGGAGGATTCAGCAACCCAATAGCTCTAAGAACTCTCAGGTACGTCGATAAGGCTGGAGGCTCTGTAAATGCGCTAATGAGAGAAGTCCTAGTCGAGCCATGGAACCCAGTAGCCGGGTCAAACTGGGTCTACGACAACATACTGGTAACAGCTACCTTAGGGTATGCATTCCTAACAAGCCCCTACACAGGGCTGCCTCTGCCAGAGAGAGCTGTTAGCGCAGAGGTGTACGCGCTCAAGGGAACACCGACAACAAGCTCGAGTGACTGGTGCAAGCTCACCTTCGTGGACAAAGTAGAAGTCCCAGCAGACGCCTGGTACTCTTACGACGTAAAGGCAAACAAGGTCATCACAGCCGGAGAGGCAGGCGTAAAAGTTGCACAGTTCAAGATTGTCGTCAACTATGGCGACGTTATTGGGAAGATTAAGTACCACGATGGGACAACGATGAGTATGGCTGACTGGGTCATAGGGTGGCCGCTGACATTTGCAAGGGTAGATCCAAGTAGCCCGCTATACGACGAGGCGGCTGTACCAAGCTTCCAGGCCTGGAGACAGTACTTCATAGCACAGAGATTCGTCAGCACCTCTCCACTCGTAATCGAGTACTACGTAAACTACACCAGCCCCGACGTTGAGCTCGTAGTTTCAAACTTTGCTGGATGGGCTAACTTCCCGTGGCACGCATACGCTATTGGTATCAGGGCCGAGGAGAAAGGAAAGCTGGCATTCAGCGCTGACAAGGCAGACAAAATGGGTGTCGAGTGGATGAACTACATTGGAGGCCCAAGCCTAGAAGTGCTTTCAAAGATGCTTGACGAGAGCATAGCCGAGGGATACATTCCATTCAAAGACTTCCTCAGCAAGTACACCACAGTAGACGATGCAAAAGCAAGATACAACGCACTCAAAACATGGTACACCCAGCACAAACACTTCTGGGTAGGAGACGGACCATACTACCTAGACACAGCAGACTTCAACGCCCATGTAGCTGTGCTTAAGGCCAACAGGAACTACCCAGACAAGTCCGACAGGTGGGCCTGGCTAAGCTCTCCACCAATACCTGAACTTGCAATACAGCCGCCAGACAACGTTGTACCTGGGCTTGACGCAACTTTCACTATCAAGATCTCCTATAAGGGTCAGCCGTACCCCAACAGCCGCATGGACTTCGTGAAATTCCTAGTAATGGATCCAGCTGGAAACGTCCTCGCTAAAGGCGTAGCAACACCATCCGCAGAAGGCACCTGGCAGGCAAAGCTTAGCCCAGAAGACACAGGAAAGCTGACGCCTGGCTCCTACAAGATCATGGTGATAGCACTAAGCAAAGACGTAGCCACGCCAGCAATCAAGGAGACGCCCTTCACAGTCATTCCACAGATAGCATACTTCCAGACAATGGTAGCAGGAATCAGGAGCCAGCTAGAGTCGAGAATTGCTGGTGTAGAGTCAGGTGTAACCGAAGTTAGAGGCAAAGTCTCTGACCTTGCAAACAGTGTCTCGGCACTCCAGGGCACAGTCAACATGGTCCTCGCGGTCTCGGTCATCAGCTTGATCATAGCTCTCGTTGCTGTCTTCCTGGCAATGCGCAAGCCAAAAGAAACCAGTAAGGCCAGCACTGGACAATAAATCGAGTATTCACAACAAAAATTAACCTTTTTTTGTTTTTATTTTTTCTAGATCTAACTGCTTATTTATTTATGGAAAAATATTTAATTATCTGTTTAGACTCGTAATTGCTATGGTTTCAAAGAATTTGCTAAAGTACATAGCTATCCGTGCCATAGCTATCTATTTAACAGTAGTTGTAGCCATCTACCTTACCATTATTGTTGCAAACATGGGCGGCAAGATTGATGAATTCATTCTAGGCGACCTTTACACTCAAATAACTGAGACTGTGAATAGAAATCCACAGTATAGGTCGTTGCCAGGTCCCGAAAAGGACAAGCTCATTAGGCAAATGTTTGAAAACGAGGTAAAAAGGCTAGGATATGATAGACCATTTCTCGAGAGGAGCCTTATCTACCTCAAAAATGCCTTAACGCTGGATCTGGGTAGAGCCTTATTTATGGTGAGCGATAGCGGGTCTAGGTTTGTCCGCAATATAATTCTCGAGAGATTGCCAAATACTGTGCTCCTCTTTACAACTGTGACTGTGCTTAACTTTTTCATACATCTATTTCTGGGGCTCTACCTTTCCCGCCACTATAACAGTTTCTTTGATAGGCTAGTTGTTGCCTTATCTCCAACGTCTACTCTTCCCGGCTGGTTTTACGGAATATTCCTTATACTTATCTTCTACACCTGGCTCCATCTCTTGCCACCGGGCGGCCTAGTAGACGTCCCCCCGCCACCTGACCCTGTGTCCTACGCGCTAAGTGTTCTGAAACACATGATTCTCCCCATGGCTTCCTGGATCATTTCAGGCTTCTTCTTAGGCGTTTATGGTACGAGGACATTTTTCTTGATATTCTCTACAGAGGACTACGTTGAGGCCGCAAAGGCTAAAGGGTTGCCTCCCAGACTAATAGAAACACGGTATATTCTCAGGCCATCTCTGCCACCCATAATTACAAGCTTCGCGTTATCTTTGATAGGTTCATGGGGCGGAGCCACAATTACTGAGACTGTTTTCCAGTGGCCTGGACTTGGGCTTGTCACGTGGCAAGCGATACAGAGCTTTGATACCCCAGTGCTGGTGGGAATAACCGTTATCTATGCTTATCTCCTAGCTGCTACTGTCCTGATACTCGACATTGTGTATGCGTTTATTGATCCACGTATAAAGGCTGGTTTCGCATAGGTGGGTGGAGACATGTCGAAACGAATGGAGTCTGGGATAAAAGCGACCATAAAGGAACTGCTCACTTACAAGTCCGGCGTCCTAGGTATTGCTATTCTTGTTTTTCTGATAGGGCTCTCTATATATGCGATGGTAGCGTTACCATACGACCAGGCAATCAAGCTCTGGAGGGGGGCAGAAGGCATCTGGCTCAATAATCCGAGAAATGCACTGCCAGAATGGTGGGAAATATTTGTAGGTAAGAAACTTCCCAGAACAATAATTCTTGACTCTAAAACTGCTACCTTTGGCGTGTCAAAAGCGGTCACACCTGTAGCAGGTACAAACATGAAACTAGTAACCATCAATTATCTATTCGAATTTAACTATGACGATTTTCCATCCGAGATGAACATCTTTTTCTATGCGAAGTACCAAAAAGACCCACCATTAGTAAAAATCACGCTTAAAAAACCTGGCGGTGACACAATTGAATTTCCCAGGTTCGCACTTAAAGCTCCCAACGATACCCTATACTACTCCATTAGCAACGATGTTTTGAATACACTTCTAAGCCACTATGTTTCAAAATATGGGAAAATCAATATATCCGAGAAATTGTCGCCACTGGAGCTTACTTTTGGCAAGGATACAGCTGAAGGCCTCGAAAAGGGCACTCTAGATGTTGAGAAGGGGGTTTACAGGCTAACCATTGAGGCCACATGCTTTGGCGAGGATTCAGATCTCGATGCACGTGTCGTAGTGTATGGCAAGGTTTATGGGCCAGCTGGTACAGATCATCTGAGGCGTCCCCTAGAAATAGCACTATTGTGGGGCACTCCTATCGCGCTAGCTTTTGGACTCACCGCTTCGCTTGTAACCTCACTTCTGCAACTCATAATTGCCACTATTGGTGCATGGTACGGAGGCATAATTGACAGCGCCATTCAGAGGATCACTGAAATATACTTAATTTTACCATTCCTACAATTCCTTATACTCATAGCCGCCTTCTACAAGTTGGACATCTGGGTGATACTAGCAGCCGTTATCGTGCTTAGTATTTTCGGTCCCAACATTAAGAGCACAAGGGCACTTGTATTATCACTCAAGGAGTATCCATACATAGAGGCAGCAAAGACCTATGGAGCCTCTAACCTTCGCATAATCTTCCTCTATATTATTCCCAAGATACTGCCGCCAATAGTTCCAGGCCTAATCTCAGCAGTTCCAGGATACGTTTTCCTAGAAGCAGCGCTCTCTTTCCTCGGTCTAGGCGACCCGTTCCTACCCACATGGGGCAAGATTCTCAACGATGCGCAGAATGCAGGCGCGCTTTACCGTGGCTACTACTACTGGGTCCTGGAGCCATCAATACTACTCATGCTGACTGCATTCGCGTTTGCATTTCTCGGCTTTGCACTCGATAGGATAGTTAACCCAAGGTTAAGGGAAATGTAGAGGTGAAAAATGTGAGTACCGTGTTGACCGTTAAAAACCTAAGGCTTTACTTCACGACCAGGAAGGGCGTGGTCAAGGCGGTTGACAATGTAAGCTTCGACCTTAAGAAGGGAGAGACCCTTGCCATTGTAGGCGAGTCCGGCTGTGGCAAAAGTTCACTTGCCAAGGCACTTATACGCCTCCTGCCCAGAAACGTCCACACGTATAGCGGCGAGATATTGATTGATGGAAACGACGTGATGAAGCTTAGCGACGAGATGTTTCGCAGGCTCATCAGGTGGAGAAAAATCTCCATGGTTTTTCAGGGGGCACAGAACTCTCTCAATCCAGTCTTAAAGGTGGGCTTCCAAGTCGCAGAGCCACTTATGATCCACAACAATGTTTCGAGGGAAGACGCGTTGGCAGAAGCCAAAAAGTACCTGAGGCTTGTAGGTATACATGAATCTTTTGCCGACCGCTACCCGTTCGAGCTTAGCGGTGGAATGAAGCAGAGAGCAGTCATTGCTATGGCGCTTATAACCCACCCAGAAATAATTATCCTGGACGAGCCGACCTCCGCGCTGGACGTGATTACGCAGGCAAACATAATCAACCTCTTAAAGAAGATCAAGAACGAGCTTGGACTCAGCTACATCTTTATTACGCACGACATAGCAGTAACAAGCGAACTGGCCGACCGCGTTGCAGTAATGTATGCAGGCGAGATAGTCGAGATAAGCGACGCCGACGAGTTCTACTACAGGCCGAAGCACCCCTACGCCGAGAAGCTCATGGCAAGCGTGCCCACACTCAGAACAGACAAGAAGCTCGAATTTATACCAGGAGCCCCACCGAGCCTAATAAATCCGCCTCAGGGATGCAGATTTAATCCAAGGTGCCCATATGCCTTCGAGAAGTGCCTGAAAGAGAGTCCGCCCCCATACGAGATAAAAAGTGGAAATATTGTTAGGTGCTGGCTTTATCATGAGGGTAAGAGGTGAAAACCATGAGCGAAGACAGGATAGTATTGAAGGTTGAGAACCTCAGGAAATGGTTCACCATACGTAGAGGTTTGTTTGGCGCAACCGCCCAGGTAAAAGCCCTTGATGGAGTCACCTTTGAACTAGGCACTGGCGAAGCGGTCTCTGTCGTAGGAGAGTCTGGAAGCGGCAAGACTACGCTTGGAAAAACAGTTCTGAGATTGTATGAGCCTACGGATGGGAAACTAATTTTCAAGGGGAAAGACATAACGCATACACCAGAAAAGGATCTAATGTGGTTTAAGCGCGAAACGGGTCTGGTTCAGCAGGATCCATATGGAGCGATGCCATCCTTCATGAATATCTATAGGATACTGGAAGAGCCCCTAATAATACACAAAGTAGGCACCAAGGAAGAGAGGGCAGAAATGGTCTTTAAAGCCCTTGAGGAGGTTAGGCTTACCCCTGTAGAGGACTTTGCATTCAAGTATCCACATATGCTTAGCGGTGGCCAGCTCCAGAGGGTCGCAATAGCCCGTGCACTGATACTTAGGCCAAGCCTAGTAGTTGCAGACGAGCCTGTCTCGATGCTCGATGCCTCTGTTAGGGTGGAGATCTTAACTTTGATGCGGGAGATGCAGGAAAAGAGGAACATCAGCTTCATCTACATAACCCACGACCTCTCAACTACCAGATACTTCAGCGAGTGGATCTTTATAATGTATGCTGCACAATTAATTGAAAGAGCTCCCACGAAGACACTGTTGCAAAACCCACTGCATCCATACACCCGTGCACTCCTCTCGGCTATTCCCGACCCGGACCCAGAAAATAGGAAGAAATTTAGAGAAGTTCCTCCCGGCGAACCTCCAAGCCTAGTCAACCCGCCTCCTGGATGCAGGTTTGCTCCTAGATGCCCCTTTGCATCAAGCAAGTGCAGAACCGAGGAACCCCCAGAAGTAGAGGTTGAGCCCAAACACTTTGTAAAGTGCTGGCTATACGCAGGAGCAAAGGCTTAAATCCAGGATTTTTCTTATCCACGTGATGAAGTACAAGTTATTTATCTCTTTGGGATTCGTTTTTTTGGCTTTAGGTCTTTTTTCATCTCTCTATGTATCTTACCTTGCGTCGCCAAGTACGAGGACGACTTTACACATCTCCCTGCCAGACCACAATATAAATGGTTCTTTGCTCGGCCACAACATAGCTGAAAAAGTCTACTACAACATTTCTATTACCGGCGACAGACACGTCAATCTAAATATTTCCTTCTACAATGACAGAGATATCCTTATTGGAGGTCTATATCTTGAAGACGCCTCGAGAAACTCGAGCGGATGGATTATATTGCCTGAGAGCCCATACAGGGTTCAGGCTGAATCGACCTGTGCCACGTGTAGAAGCAGGCTTGATATTTCGCTTTATTACGCTAGATTTGACAGGAACGTGACAGATGTACTTACACTTTTTGGGATGTTTACTTCTATTCTGGGTATGTCTCTCTTAACTGGGGGTCTCTACGAGTATCTAGCAAAGAAAAAGCTCGAGCAGAAACAAAATACAAAAGAAAATACAACTGAACCTGGCTATACGTATTGAGGCCCGTTTGTTATTGACCCTTGATTTTTCCCATTAGCACTCTCGCTGCCACTATTAGTGGGTCCCATACAGGGGCAAAGGGTGGTGCATATCCTAGATCCGCGAAGAATGCATCCTCTACCTTTGCCCCCATGGCTAGTAGTGTCGCAAGGGTATTTATCCTTGCGAGGATGTCTTTGCCCACGATTTGTCCTCCTAACAAGCGGCCGGTCTTGGCGTCCGCGATTAGCTTTACTGTGACTTGTCCGGCTCCCGGGATATATGAGGCTTTAGTATTACTTGTGATAGTGGCTGAAACAGGCTCGAAGCCTTCCCTCCTTGCCCTTTCTTCTGTCAGTCCTGTTCTCCCCACCTCGAGACCAAAAACCCTCGTAACAGACGTTCCAACTGCGCCTGGAAACTCCGCGTCTATGCCAGACATTGTCGCACCGGCTACATAGCCCATCTTGTTCGCTACTGGCGCGAGCGGGAACCAGTCTGGCTTTCCTGTTACAAGGTTTATGGCTTCAGCGACGTCTCCAGCGGCAAATACATTTTCGACATTTGTACGCATAGCCTTGTCTACACTGAGAGCACCTGTGGCACCCTTCTTGACTCCAAGCATCTCGCCGAGGCTTGTTTCAGGAGCGATACCAGTAGCAATGAATACTGCTTCCACTTTGTATTCTCCATTTGTGGTTTCTAGACTTTCAACTCTTTCCTTTCCGTGGATAGCCTTTAGGCCCTCCCCTAGGTGAAGCTCAACCCCGTTACTTACGAGTTCCTTCTCGATTTGGACGGCTATATCTGGGTCCACAGCGGGCAAAACATGGGGCAAAAGCTCAAACAGTAGGACTTTTTTACCCAAGTTTTTCAGGTTTTCGGCGAGCTCCAGGCCGATGTATCCGCCACCCACGATTGCGACCGTGTTTACGTTTTGAAGGTATTTTCTTGCCGATTCGCCGTCTTCTAGAATTCTCAGAGTAAAAACTCCTGGCAAATTGATGCCGTCTACCTTGGGAATCTTTGGTCTTGCGCCCGTTGCTATTAAGAGCTTATTCCACTCATATGTTTTCTCTCCATCACTGTTTCTCGCCTTCAAGTATCCGGGGCCAAGCTCAGTAACAGTAGTCTTAATGTGTACTTCTATTCCTCTTTCCTCGGTGAAAACCCGCAACGGGTAATGAACTAGCTGGTCCAATTCCTTGACGATTCCTCCCAGGTAATAGGGTAATCCGCATGGGGCATAACTCACATAGTTGCTTCTCTCGAAAACAACTACCCTCAGCTTTGGGTTAATTCTCTTTATCCTTGAAGCAGCTGTCATCCCAGCGGGGCCTCCACCAATTATGGCTACGTCTACTTTTTCTGTCATACAGCTTCACCATTTAGAATCTCTTATTTAAAAATAAGTTTTGAAGCTTCTCAACTATATCCATGCCTCTTTTTCCGAATGAATCTATAAAGAGCGGCGTAACAGATATTGCTCCATTTTTAACTGCACATATATCGCTAATACTGTCTACACAGGGATAGCTATTGTCTAGACTCCAATGACCCATTCTACATGCATTATCTTTGCACATGTAAAGGTTTCTGGGGGGAGTTCTCTCGGGTATAGTTACCTTTACTTCTCCACTTCTCTCCAAGGGTATATTTATGTTCAGAGCATCACATGGAAAACTCCACTCTAGAAAATCAAGGATCCTTAACAGGACGCCGGCGGCATTTTCATATTCAGTAAAGCCGAGTTTTTCGTATTTTGAGCTATTCTCTGCTACAAGTGAGACAGCTACACCGGGCTTTCCAAACAAGGCCCCCTCTAATACTGCTCCAACTGTTCCCGAAGATAGTATATCCCATAGACCCAGATTGGGTCCAAGATTTATACCGCTAATGATTATGTCGGCCGGCACCCTCAGGACTGTTAGCGCTATTGTAACAGCACTGGCTGGCGTCCCATCAACAATCAACGCTTTATAGCCGTTGAGCTCCCCCAAAGAATAACGTACCTCAAAAGAAACTGATTTTGAAGAACCACTCTTCTGGGTCGAAGTAGTAGCAATGAATACGTCGTGTCCAGCATTTCTTAGAACTCCAGCTAGGGCCAATAAGCCTGGGCTTTCGGGGCCGTCGTCGTTAACCAGCACGATACGTTTATTGTCCACAGCCTAGAATGAAACGGGGGATATGAAAACTTGGCGCCAACATAGTCAATGTCTACATGATGAGCCCGAAGTTGGAGATAGACTGTTGGAAAAGCTTAAACAAGAACTAAGGATTGAGCAGGGAGACTTTATCGCTTACGAGCTGGCCCAGACAAAGGACTACTTCAGGACACTAATAGCTACAATAATTTCCCAAAACACCAACGAAAAAAACACATACAGAGCCTTCGGCGAGCTTGAACGCCGTATCGGCGTAGAGTGCGCCAAGCTTTCACAGACAGACGTGCAGAAAATAGCAGAAGCCATTAAACCTGCAGGGCTCTATGCGCAGAAATCCCAAGCCATAAAATCATTAGCATTGTTTCTCATGGAAAACTATGGTTGCCAGATAGAATTGCTCCTTAAACAGGGACCAGAAAAAGTAAAGGAGGAACTGGGAAAAATTCGCGGAATAGGCTCAAAAACAATAGACGTTCTCCTTGCAAACTATGGCTACCCCGTTTTACCAATAGACACCCACGTAAAGAGAACATCAATTAGAATAGGTCTAGCGCCACCAGGTAGCTACGAAAAAATGCAAGCACACCTACACAAAGTTTTCTCGCCAGAAAAACGTCTAGAGGCGCACCTCTACTTGATAAAGCTCGGGAGAACCTTTTGCCTGCCAAGAAATCCCAAGTGCAATGTTTGTCCTGTGTCAGCTCTATGTTGCTACTACAAAAACAAGCCTCAAAAGTGAGTACTGTTTCGTCACCCTTCGGTTTTAACGAAAACCTTGAAATTCGAGGTCTGTTTTAACCACGATGTGAAGAGCCATGCTTTCAGGAGCCGAGATAAAGAAGCTGATAAAAGAGGGCAAGCTCAAGATTGAACCCTACAGCGAGGAAATTGTCCGCGAAAACGGCGTCGATCTTCGTATAGGAGATGAAATAGCAATTCTTCTTAATAATCCAGAGCCAATAGACCCAGAAAAACTCAGGGAAATAGATCTCTCCCAGTACTATAAAATCTTCAAGGCAGACAACTTCGTGTTACAGCCCTATATGAAGGTTCTCGTCACCACGCTTGAATACATCAAGATGCCCGAAGACGTAGGTGCACTAATAGGTGTCAGGAGCACCTTCGCCCGGCTCGGAGTCTCTGTCCCTCCAACATTAATAGACGCAGGCTTCGAAGGCCAGGTGACAATTGAGATACATGGAGGAGCTTTCCCAATAATCCTGAGAAAAGGACAAAGATTCGCCCATGTAGCCTTCTATAAGCTTGTTGGGGAGCCAGTTCCATACAAGGGCAGATACCAGGGACAAAGGGGAGTAACTCTTCCAAAATAGCGCCAGCTAAACTTATTTTTGCATGCTGACCAATTCTCCATTTATGAAGACCTTTTTTGGAGTAGACTTGTCTGCGTCACTTAAAAAGAAGTCTGCATATGCTGTTCTCTACGAAGACCTTACGTGTGTAACTGGCTTTTTCAAGCATGACGACGAATTGGTGGAAAAAGTTGAAGAATATTCCCCAGAAGCTGTAGGTATAGATGCTCCTCTCTCGTTTCCACAGAAAGGATACTATAGGCTCTGTGAAAAGGCCTTGCGGAGGCTTGGTATAAGGGCTTTTTCACCCCTGTTTGAAGGTATGAGGTCACTAACGCTTAGGGCTATACAGCTTAGAAGCGAACTAGAAAAAAGAGGGTACGAAGTCATAGAGATATATCCCGGGGGCACACAGGACATGCTTGGTCTTCCAAGGAAAAATAAAAGCCGAGAGAAACTCTACCTGGGTTTGAGGCGTTTGGGCTTAAGGTTCCCAGAATCAAGAGATGGAGACCTCTTGGATGCAGTTACGGCAGCCCTCACGGTCTTTGCCTATAAGAAAGAAGAATACATTTTAGTTTCCTCTAGTGACGGATGTAGGCTTGTGTTAGCAAGCCCATCCCTGAAGGAAGCACTCTTGCAAATAAAAGGCTAATATTCGAAGCTCCAGTCATCAATATTGCCGGCGATGTCCTCAAGGATTTTGAGGGAAATATCGCGTGGCATTTTTAGAAAAAGCTTGACGAGGTGCTTGCAGAAGCGTTTCGACTCGGCGGACTTTTTCCAATCCTCACAGTCATGAAAAATTCTCCTGTTCTTAACGTCTATTTCAACCCTGTAGTTCTTTACTGTTGCTACAATACTTTCGCCCTTGATCTTAAAACTCACATTCTCATCACTTATTTCTTTGGAACGTTCAAACCTCTTCTCACCGGCGAGAAACACGAGAGCACCCTCAAGGTCTCCCTTTGCAACAATTTCTCTAAGGCTTTTTAAAACCTTCTGAGGCAGAGACTTAAAGTATTTATCCATTTCTTGAAGCTTTTCTCTTTGCCTCCTATTCGTAATCCCAAGTAATGTCATCATTTGCAAGGCGTTGTGGGGAGCAAATCCTCTGAAGTGGTTATTGAAGTATCCTAGAATAAGGTCTACGTTTTCTCTGCTGAGAAAGTCTTGGAGTCTCTTCGCCCACTCGCTGAGCTCTTCGATTGAATAGTGATAATAATACCAGGGGCTTTCTCCCCTGCCATGCCACCTAATGTAGAGAAAGTTTGAAGTTTTCAGAATCAGTGGAGGCAATAATGGTTCATCTACGACTGTATAGGCGATTCCCCGTTCTTCTAGTGTCTTGTAAATGTCTTTTTCAAGCCAAGAGGGGTCCCTGAACTCTACAGCATATCTGTAGCCCTTCGGTAATAAATCCAGGAAAGAATCGAACCAGGGTACTTTTTCCCTTGGTACTGGAGGCATCTGTATAAGTATGGCTCCGAGCTTTTTTGCCTCTTTAAGCGGCGCAATAGATTTGAAGAAAGCGTCGAACTCGTCGCCTATAAGCTTGGGGTTAAGCATGTGTTTATGCGTTACTCCTCTATACATTTTTAGAGAAAACAAGAACTCGCTTGGCGAGGACTCGGACAGCCCCTTATAGAACTTCTCGCTTAGGAGAGTATAGAAAGAAGAGTTTATTTCTACTGTGCTGAAGTACCTTGTATAATAAGTGAACATTCCTCTATCTGTCTCATAGAATATATCTAGCCAGTCATCGTAGTCCCAGCCAGATGTCCCTATTAGAATTCTTGGGTAAAGCAATTTGCATCTAGACTATACTATCGCTGGGAGACTATTTATATTTTTAAGCATATAAGACAAAAGCCTAATTAGATTCATTGTAGTTTCTATTTTCGAGATAGTGGCAAGCAATGTCCTCTAAACTTCCAAAAGAAAATGAGACGGGAGCCATCGAGTACAAGTCTAGGCTCTCGTGTAACAACCCAGAAAGAATAGAGAATCTAGCTTCACAGATGCGTTACAGGCTGTTTGAGGGCGGGGGCGAGGCAATATATCTTCTTGGGTTTGACGATGATGGGACACCAATTGGTTTGACGCCACAAGAGGAAGAAGAAACCCTCCAAATATTAGACGACGTTGCAGGAAAAATAGGGGCAAAAATAAGAGTCCTCGAGAAAGCCCCAGTCGGAAACAGGAGTCTAGTTAGAGTTCTCGTGCGGGTAGGCAGGGAGGAGTCTCCACCTGTTCAGACAACGATAGCTGTTATGGGGAACGTGGACGCGGGGAAAAGCACAACGATAGGTACCCTCTGCACGGGTGAACTTGATGATGGAAGAGGAAGAAGCATGAGAAAAATTGCAAGGTTCGAACATGAAATAGTCACGGGTAGAACTTCCTCCGTTGTTGTAAGACTGCTTGGATTCGACATGGACGGCCGGCCAATAAACTGGAACCTTCCAAACCCACTAGATGAAGCACAGATATATTTGTCTTCTAAGAAGGTTGTCTACTTTGTAGATGTTGGAGGGCACGAAAGGTATCTGAGAACTGCGCTTAGGGGAGTAATGGCGCGTCTACCAGACTACATAATGCTTGTTGTCGCCGCTAATTCTGGTTTACAGGTGATGGGGAGGGAACATCTAGGCGTAGGACTTGCCCTACGTATCCCAGTCTTCATCGTGTTGACAAAAATAGATTTGGTGGATAAAAAGGTTCTAGAAGCCACCCTCATTGATACGGTTGAAACTCTCAGGAGGGTAGACAGAAAGCCTGTCGTCGTAAAGACTTTAGGGGATGTGTACAGGCTAGTCGAATTAATGCCGAGTGGACGCGTCGTCCCAATATTTCTAATATCAAACACAACAGGCGAAGGACTAAGCATCTTAACAGAGTTTTTAAACCTTCTACCACCCAGGCTCAGGTGGAACGAGAACATCGACAAGCCACTTCTAGCATATGTTAGCGATGTATACGATGTGAAAGGCGTTGGACCCGTAGTGGCTGTAACAATTGAAAGGGGAGTAATCAAAGAAGACGACGAGGTGTACATCGGACCCCTTCAGGATTCTTCATGGAAAAAGATACGTGTAAAATCCATTCACATAAACAGGACTGTAGCGTCCAAAGCTAAGGCTGGCGAAGAAGCTACTCTAGCAATTTCTGGAATAAGCTATGAGGAGCTGGAGAAAGGGCTTGTAGTAACTCAGCAAGAGTTAAAGCCTGTATGGGAGTTCGAGGCACACATCGTCGTGCTAAAACACCCTACGACTATTAGAAGAGGATACCAGACAGTTTTACATGCCCACTCGATTAGGAGCCCAGTAATGTTTATTTATATGAGCCTTGAACCCATGAGGACAGGGGATTCGGGGATTGTTAGGCTAAGGTTTCTCTACCATCCCTGGTACCTGGAAACCGACACAAGGATAATACTGAGAGATTCTAGGACGAGAGCAATAGGACGGATAACAAGGCTAATTGACTAATTTACGCCTGTCATGATCTAACACAACATTTTTTAAAGTCTTCCAGAGATTGTATCCATTGGTGAGAAAATGCCTCTGAATATTCCCCCAGGGAAAAACCCTCCAGAAGACATTTATGTTGTCGTTGAGATCCCCCTTGGGAGCAACATAAAGTACGAGCTCGACAAGGAAAGCGGGATGATATTTGTCGACAGGGTTCTTTTCACGAGCATGGTCTTCCCCTTTAACTATGGCTTTGTCCCCAAGACGCTAGAAGAGGACGGCGACCCAGTAGACGTGGTTTTACTCAGCTACGACTCAGTGGCTCCCGGAAGTGTCGTCCGCGCTAGACCAATAGGTCTCCTCGAGATGGAAGACGAAAATGGACCCGACAGCAAAATCATAGCTGTGCCCCACGAAAAAATAGACAACAGGTTTGCAAAAATAAAGGACATCAACGATGTAGACGATGTAGTGAAAGAGCGTATTAAACACTTCTTTGAGCACTACAAGGAGCTAGAGAAGGGGAAATGGGTCAAAGTCAGGAACTGGAAAGGACGCGAAGCTGCCCTCGAAGCCATACAAAAAGCAATCGATAGGTACAATAAGTCCCAAAAGTAGGGCTTCCACGCAACATCTATAAATTTTTATTTTCTATTATAAAACTTGGTGGAAGATTGAAGCATATCGTATTTATGTTTGAAGTTCACCAGCCGTATAGGCTCCGCAGAAACATTAAATCTCTTCTCCTAAGCAACCTCATAAGAAAGGGAAGATTGACCCCAGAAGACCTAGAAAAAATATACTTTGATGAGGATCTAAACAGGTATGTTTTTGAGAGGGTTGCGAAGAGATGCTATTTGCCTGCAAACTATACAATAAAGCAGCAGATCGAGTACTTCAAGGACTCTGGGAAAAAATTCAAAGTAGCCTATAGCGTGTCTGGCGTCCTCTTGGAGCAGGCTTCTAGATGGTTCCCAGAGCTTGTTGAAAGCTTTAGACAGCTTGCCTCGACAGGGCTGGTTGAGTTCTTAGACCAAACATATTATCATAGTTTGGCTTTTCTAGTGGCAGAAGAAGAGTTTATATATCAGGTCAACGAGCACAGGAGGCTTATCAAGAAAGAGCTAAATTACGAGCCCAGAGCTATAGAAAACACAGAGTTCATTTACAACAACTATGTTGGTTGCCTCTTTGACAGGCTTGGATACAAAGTTGTATTAACGGAAGGCGTCGAAAGAATACTTGGCTGGAGGAGCCCCAATTACCTATACAAGGCAAAGAACTGCAATATACGTGTCCTAATGAGGAACTACAGGCTGTCGGACGACATAGGCTTCCGCTTTGGCTCTACATGGTGGAATGAGTATCCACTTACCGCTGAAAAATACTCGGCATGGCTAGCGGCGACACCTGGCGACGTCATACTAATAGCCATCGACTATGAAACCTTTGGAGAACACTTCCCCGCCGAGACAGGTATATTTGAGTTCCTAAGGTGGCTTCCAGGCGAAATACTAAAATGGGAAAACCTAACTATTTCAACGCCTACAGAGGTAGCGGAGCATCTACAGCCGAGAGACGAGATAGACGTTCCAGAACACATGACGATTTCATGGGCAGACCTCGAGAGAGACCTATCTGCATGGATCGGCAATTTTATGCAACAGGACGCTTTTAACAGGCTGAGAGATCTCTGGCTACAGATAAAGGCTCTACGCAACCCTGGCTATGAAAGGCTTTGGAGACTACTATCTATAAGCGACCACTTCTACTACATGTCAACTAAAGGCGGGGGGCCAGGCGACGTTCACTCCTATTTTAGTCCATATAAAAACCCGTATGAAGCCCACATGCTCTTCTCAGAGGCTATAGGAGACCTCGAGACAAGGACGCTCCTCGCATTGGAAAACGATAAAAAAGCACTTATGAGATACGCGTGGATGCGAAGCCTCCCAGACGAAAACAAGTTCTACTTCTATGCGGGTCCGGGAAAACCCCTAGGAAAACAGGCATGGAACATGTTTTCATTCATTGAGGCACTACGCGAAGTGCCCCCAGAAACCATAGTTCACCACCAGTCCCTGCAGGATTTCGCAAACTGGATTGAATATGTTGTAGGCGACGTAGAGCTTGCCAGAAAAATTAGAGAAATAAACGTAGCAAGCCCCGAGGAAATTAGAAAACAGCTTCTAAGCGTCCTCGAGAACAGGAGGGCCGAGCTCTTTGGCTGAACTGATAAAGCTTGGAAACTTTCTTGAATATCTAGGCGAACTATTCCCAGAGGCCAGGTCTACGCTTAGAATCCTTGCACTTTTCCTTAAAAACCCCGAAGAAACATTTACGCGCTACCGAGTCGAAAAAGAAGCACTGGTTAGCCACGCGCGTCCAATTTTACAGCGTTTTGTCTCGCTCGGTATCCTGGAAATTGTCGATGAGAATCCGATATCGTACAGGCTCAATAAAAACAGTTACGTATTGAGACAAATGCTAGACCTCTTGGTATAGTTTTAGAACAGTATATTTTGTGGATAGTTTTCTTCCAGCCAGAAATACGCCGAGGCTGCTCTCAATAGCAAAAACAGCACTTAGAACGTAAATATAGTCAGGGAGGAGCATCGCAACGTCTTTTAAAAACAGGTAGAGAACAAATAATAGTAGGAACCGTGTTTCTTTATCCCTCTTGGTGATTGGAAGCATGGTAAAAAAGAGTAAAGCATCTATGCCTGTTTTGAGGGGGATACCAATGGGAACCACCTCTAGGAACCGTGTCTTTACCGCTAACAGGCTGAAACTTGCCAATAGGAAAATTTTCCCGAGGGTTCCAATTATGTCCAAAAGAAACGATATTTTATCGGATGGAGGACCTCTAATAATGGCGTCCAAGTAGTCGAGGTTAATCAATGTAAAAGAGGCGAGCAAAAAGCCAGCACCCCCTAGTGTCAGCTCGGTTGCCTCAAGATAAAAACCTACCTTTAGCTGTGAATAAGCATAGTAAATAATTGCAGTAAAGAGGAAGATTTCTAGCACAGGAAGAAGGCTCCTAGACACTACTGGAAGAATTACGTCAAAGTTTTCAATAGTATAGATCGAGAAAACTCCAAAAATTATCAAAAGTCCTCCACTAATTGTTTCGCTATGTTTCAAAAAGAAGTTTCTTAACGATTTTCCTCTGTAGAATGTCTTCACTAGATCACCTAAAACACCGATAACTAGGAAAGGCGTGGCTGTACCCAAACCATAGAGCAACATAAGAAGCAAGGGCTCGAATAGACTTGTCAATGCATATAAAAGCACCTGTGAAAGCGCCGCCGTCATCAATGCAGCTGCACAGGGGGCTGCAGCTAGGCTGAAAAAGAAGCCAAAGAAAAGTGAGTCTAGGCGCCCAGATATCTTGCTTACAGGTGTAGCCGAGGGTAGCACTGTAAAAAATTCTCTTAACGGGGTCAGCAATGATATTCCTAGCGCTATTAGGACTATGCCCAGAGCAATATTTACAAATTGTTGATTTAGACTTGTCAAGAAAATCCTGATAATACCTCCTCCGACTACGAGTAGAACCCCGTACAAGATAAAGCTAAGAACAACTCCCACGCTAAAAAATATGCCTGTCTGCCACGTCTTTGCGTTTTTCCTAGTTGACAACGCAAGGAACACAGGGAATACGGGCAAGTAGCATGGCGTCAGAGCTGTCTGCAGCCCTAAGAAGAACATTAAGAAATATTGAGCTACGTTGCCCAAATATGGTCCCTTCTTATTTCCGCTGTCTCTTATTTGAATAATATACAACTGCTAGGCTTGTTACGAAAATGCCTACAGCCATAAGTGGATAGCTTAGTCCCTGTTCCGCCGTTACCTCTAGGACTATGATCCTGTTTGTCTTTATTTCTCCAGCAATAATTGTGAGGGGTATATTGTACATTCCCTCAGTTACATTTTGAGAAATGTATATTGACAAGTCAAAGCTGGCAGTTGAATTCGGCGGCAAAGAGAGGCGCGTCGGGTTAAAGCTTACACTAATATCCTTGCTTGGAGAGTCGACCTGCAAAACAACATCCTTGAGTGTTACAGTTCCCTTATTGGCCAGCACTAATTTAAATGTAGCTACAGATCCGGGCCTACCTGTAACTTTAAAGTTGGTAGTTAAGACTTCTAGCCTCCTTGTTCCAGAGACCACTATCGTTATTCCTTGAGTAGCAGTACTTGTTGTCCCATTCGCACTTAAGGTGAGAAGGTAGACGCCTGGAGGAAGAAGGGTGTCAAGCTCAATAACAAGCGATAGTGTCTTTTTCTCTCCAGGCATAAGGTATATAGAAGCCAGGTTTTCCCCCGAGGTAGAGATGTATACGCGTATCAGGGGCGAGTTAGCGGAGGCCTTTACAAGTGCGACGGTGGGCATGTTTCCATCGTTTTCTAGGATAAACTTTAGCGATAATGTTGACCCAGAGGTTGCATTCAGCGATGCGGCATTTACGTTTATCTTTAACAAGTCGTAGGAGCTTTCTACATCAACTTGTATGTTTTCGATTTGTTGGGCAAAGCTTGTTTTTGCAACAAGTTTTATGGTGTATGTGGAGAGCTGGGCGTTGGGTGAAACATATAGGATGAGCTGAAGCCTTCTTGGCATGGACGGCTTTGCAATGACTGTCTGGACGGCTAGACCGTTTTCGTCTACAAGTGTTGCTATTATGTTTGGAGGAGTTATGAGGTAGAGCGTGACAGGTATATCGTTACTTAGTGGGCTTGTGATATTTATCGGGATTGCGATCTGTGCTCCTGGAAAGCCCTTGATCACAGCGGTCGGTACGTTGAAGAACTTCCAGTTTTTCTGGGCTATCCTGAAAGTAAAGTCTATTCTTGAGGATAGATTCGCCCAGTAATAATAGAGAGACACCAGGGAAAGCTCCGTAGCATTCAAGGGGACATTGGCTACCAGTGTTAGCGTCTTGTTTTCTCCAGGATTCAGGTATACATTGTTCACAGCGAGACCCTTAGAGTCTACCAGAGCTATTTCCCAGTCTCTAGGAGCAACGAACGAGAAATTTACGAGTAGAGGGTCGAGGCAAGAATTATAGATCCTCAAATTTATCCTAACGTTGTCGCCCTGAGAGGCAGAGATGGATGTGGCTTCTGGCACTACGCTTACCCCCTTCTTTAAAACTATGAGTCCGAGACTCCCGCCTTTCTCGGGCGTAACCTCGAAGGAATAATACAAGGGAGAATATCCCTTCTTGTATATGACTAGAGTGTAGCTTCCCGGCTGTACAAACAAGGAGAAGCTTCCATCATTTTTAGTCGTAGCTGAAGTTACTATGTAGATTCCCCTGTAAACAGTGAGCTGGGCAGAGCCTATTGGTGAACCATTTTCGTCTACCACCTGCCCGTAAAAGAAAACACTTCCCTGGCTATACACAGTCCTGAGGCTGAGAAACAAGGTTAAAGCAAAGATTATGGCTACAAGCTTTTTTAGGCTGTCCCCAGACATATGAACCGCATACTATATTTGACTGTTCTAGTAATTATTAGTTACGGGCTATGTTGCTGTACGTTGGCACCTCTGGATGGAAATATGACTGGAACCCTAACGGCTTAGAGTGGTATTCTAGGGAGAGCGGTTTCAACGCTATAGAGCTTAACATGAGTTTCTACAGTTTCCCCCAAAAATCAGCAGTTGAAAGGTGGAGCGAAGAATCGGGAAGGCTAAGGTGGTCGATAAAGGTTCATAGGAGTATAACACATTTACGTAGGCTAAACGAGAAAGCCATCCCGACCTGGGAAAAGTTTGTCTCAGTTTTTGAGCCGCTAGAAGACAAAATTGATTTCTACTTGTTCCAATTGCCGCCAACATTCCAATTCAACAATGAGGCAAAACAACGTCTGTCGCGGTTTTCCTCTATGTCCCACAAGGTAGCTATAGAGCCTAGACATGAGTCCTGGTTCAACAAGGAGGTCTACGAATTTTTTGAAGAAAAAGGAATACACTTTGTAACTCCTGATTCTCCAATCTTCGAAGGACTACCACCAGACGGCGTTGTGAAAATCAATGGAATAGTGTATGTCAGGATGCATGGCAGGCTAACATGGTACAATTACGGCTATCTCGATGAAGAACTAGAAGAGGTAGCAGAGAAAATTATCCAGGTAGCTCCCGAAAAAGCCTACATATTCTTCAACAATAATCATGACATGCTGGGTGATGGGAGAAAACTCATAGAAATATTTGCAAGTAAAGGGGTCAAGATCTAGGAGGCCCGCGTAATACCGATAACGACTCTCAGGTCTCCGACTTCCCATTCTCTAACCAGTTCGCCCCTAACGTTTTCTGGAGAATCGACCAGCGAGAAGCTTTTGCTTCTAGACTCATTTTGGAGGTACTCTTGAAACTCGATAACGTATTTTTTGACCTCGCTGGGAACCCACATATAAGTTATAATGTTGGCATCCACTGGGAGGGACAACTCTTTACGCATGAACTGTATACGTCTAAGTAGATCTCTGGCAAGCCCCTCAGCGAGCTCGCGCTCACTGAATCTTAAATCCAGGACTATGTATCCAAAGTCATTTTTCTCGCCGAGGAACCCCTCGTTCCAGTTTTCCAGCACGTTTACCATTTCCTTGCGTATAGTCACCTTTTCGCCGTCTATTTCTAACTCAATATGGCCTTCCTTTAAAAGTTTCTCGGCAATAGAGGGATCACTTATAGATGCAAGTTTCTCGACTATCTGTTTGGCTTTACCCTTAAATACAGGACCTATTTCCTTGTATACCGGCTCCAAAACAACTCTTCTGTAACTTTGTACCTCTTCTAGCGGGAGAACCTTTATACTCTTAACATTAACCTGTGCCTCTACCACGTGTTCAAAGGTCTTTACGGCTTTCTCGACAAGGCTGTCAGATGTGAAGACATAGAGGGCCGGCAGAGGCTGTCTTATTTTTATGCCCTTCTTCATCCTCAGCGACAAGGCTCTCTCTACTATGTTCCTGACTTTTTCCATCTCTGTTTCTAGTTCTTCATTAATGAACTTGTCTAGCCCGCTAGGCCACTCGTACATGTGTATAGATATGGTTTTCCCTGGACTATAGAAAGAGGACTGATAAATTTTCTCAGTAGTGAAAGGCAGTATAGGTGAAGCCATTATAAGGAGGTTAAAGAGGACTGTATAGAGGGTCGCGTATGCAGAGTATTTTTCTGTAGCGCTCTCCTCGATCCATACCCTGGGCCTGACGAGCCTTACGTACCAGTGGCTAAGATCCTCGACAACAAAGTCTCTAAGGTCTCTGGCCGCTTTGTGGATATTGAGGCTCTCAAAGTTTTGAGTAAATGAGAGATAAAGCTTGCCCAGCCTGGAAAGTATCCATCGGTCTTCAGGCTTTAAGGAATTGAGGTACTTTTCGAGGCCGTGGGATTCTTCACTGTAATTGTCAAGGTTCATGTAGAGGGTTGCGAAGTAGTAAACATTCCAGAGAATGTTTAGATCGGAATATGTCTCCTGTAGTCCAGCCCAAGAGAACCTCAGGTCTTCCCATATAGTGTTCTTCAGTACAAACCATCTAAATACGTCTCTAGAGCCGTATTCATATTCCAGTATCTGCCGGGGCTCCACATAGTTTCCCAGCGACTTATGCATCTCTCTACCCTGCTCGTCCAGCGCGAATCCATGCATCAAGACTCTCTTGTAGGGACATTTGTCAATAGTTATCAGACCACTTCTAAGCGTCGAGAAGAACCATCCAGCTATCTGGTCGTGCCCCTCTATTATGAGGTCTACAGGCATTAATGAATCGAAAAGCTCGCGTCTCCGAGGGTAGCCCAGCGACGCATAAAAAGCGACTCCACTGTCGAGCCAAACATCAAGGACATCTGGTACCCTGTGCATCTCTCCTCCACACTTGGGACACTTCAATGTTATTCTGTCAACCCATGGCTTGTGGAGATCCTTCAGCTCCAGCTTTTGGCCGGCAAGCCCCTCCAGCTCTTTCCTAGAGCCAACTACAACCCTATGCCCGCACTTATCACATATCCATATAGGGGCAGGTGTCCCCCAATACCTCTGCCTAGAGATAATCCAGTCTCTGAGCCCCTGCAACCAGTTCTTAAACCTCGAATAACCAGCCCACTTTGGAACCCAGTCAACGTTGTATGCCTCCTCTAGGAACTTTTCTTTAAGCTGTGTTACCCTAATGTACCATTGCCGGGTAGCTCTGAGAACCAGCGGAGTCTTGCATCTCCAACAGACGGGATACCTGTGCTTGATTGTTCCATAATGGAACAAGTAACCCTTCTTCTTTAGATCCTCCACTATGAGGCTGTTGGCGTCTCGATGATAGATTCCAGCATACTTTCCTGCATCCTTCACCATTACGCCTTTATCATCAAGAATAGAGAAAACGGGAAATCCATGATCAACTCCAACCTTGTAGTCTTCTTCTCCATGGCCAGTCGCCATATGAACTAGCCCTGTACCCTCTTCAGAAGTCACATATTCGCTTGACAGAACTACCCTATGGTAGTCTCTCAGTAATTTCTGTATTGTTACTTCCTCCTCTAGGGGATGAATATATTTTAACCCCTCGAGGTCTTTTCCCTTGACGCTTTTCACAACTCTGTAGTTTTGAATCCCGGCTTCCTTCATCACTTCACTGACCCGTGTAGATAGCATGAGCAATTCTTCGCCGTTGACTTCTACCCAAACGTATTCCAGGTCCGGATGAGCCATTACTGCTACGTTTGCGGGCAGAGTCCAAGGCGTGGTAGTCCATATCAAGAGATACTTGTTTTTCTCGCCGGCAACTGGGAACTTTACGTAGATCGATGGATCTTCAAGCTCCTTGTATTCGGTCACCTCGTAGTCTGCTAGAGTGGTTTCACATCTTGGGCACCAATGAACAACCTTTAAACCATAGTCGAGTAACCCCTTTTCTTCTGCCTTCTTGACTAGCCACCACGCGCTCTCTATGTATTCATTGTTCATTGTAAGGTAGGGATTATCCCAGTCCATAGAAACTCCGAAATTCTTGAAGTGCAGGTTCATTTCTTCGAGGTTTCTCTTTGCAAAATTCTTACACTCCTCGATGAACCTTTCAACGCCGTAGTCTTCTATTTCCTTTTTTGTCTTAAATCCAAGTCTCTTTTCTATCTGAACCTCTATGGGCAGGCCGTGACAATCGTACCCGGGCTGGTCGTTAACCCGATAGCCTCTCGCCCTATAATATCTGACAATGGAGTCTTTAAGTATCTTGTTCCAGAGCGTTCCAACATGTGGAACATTACTCGATGGATACGGGGGACCGTCAAGGAAATAGAACTTTCTGGGCGAAGACATGTTTTTCTCTTTTATTTGCTTGTAGACTTTATTCTCGTCCCAGAATCTAAGTATCTCTTCTTCATACCTTTTAGGATCAAACTTCTGCTCTAAGCTTTTTATCATACAACTCCACCCCACAAAATGAATACAAAATGTTTTCGCCTAAAGAATGTCTAGTTGGGGATCCGCCCTTCCAGGGAATTACATAATTTGGCGGTGCAAATTCACCCCCATTCCTCAACTTAGGTACATTTTTATAAATCTTTTCTACAAGACTTTATCCCATAGGAGATATATGCAAAAATTTTATATTTCTTTAAAAAAGAATCTATCGGCGAACAAAAATGGCCAAATTAAAGGTAACAATTGATAGGGATCAATGCATAAGCGACATGGCCTGTGTTTCTCTTTGCCCAGAAGTCTTCGAAATGAACGAAAACGATGGAAAAAGTGCCATTGTTGCCAAATACCGTGTGGGCGGAAACCTCGGCGAGGGAGAAGTACCCGTAGAACTAGAAGACTGTGTCAAAAGCGCGGCAGAAGCCTGCCCAGTCTCAATTATAAAGGTAGAAAAAGTCGAATAAATATTTTCTCTTTTGTTTTCTTTTTTAAAGCATCTCAAAGATGCCCATTTTCAGTTTCTGGTTGATTTCAAAATTCCCGTAGTATACGACGAGAAATATTAAGAGGCTGAGCCCTAGGGCTACTATAAGAGACATGTAGCTACTCAGTGTGGGTGTATCCTTTGTTGTCACGGTGTTTCCAGCACTTGGCGTAGGTGACCAGTCTTGGATGTTGCTGAAACCTAGGCTTCTGAAAAATGGCGCTAGGTTTCTTCCTGCTGCTTGGCTTAGGACAATTACAATATCGCTACTCGTAGATACGGGGTGTTTTCTTAATTCTGAGAATACTCTCTGAGCGTAGGATAATCCTCCATGGCTGTCTGAGATATTGGCTATGATGTAAAAGCTTGCGAGATAGGCTTCCTGCTCACTTACGTCGTCTGAAGGCCACTTCTGGATGAATCCAAATTTTCCTCCTGTATAGTAGTATAACGCTTTAGAAGAATTGTACATGTCGTTCTTATATTCAGACACGTTTATTCCGATGGCTTCTGCTATCTTTATTGAGAGGTACTGTGCCATGCCCTCATGGAACCACCTTGTAGCATCGTTAGCTTCTACTCCAACTATCCCAAGGTAAACATGTACAAGCTCGTGTATAATTGTTGTCTCCATATACCCGGGCGCATACCTTGTCAATGCAAGATTCAGATATATTGGGCCCTTACCACCAGCATTCACGTCCTCGCCAAGTACGAAGCCCAGTGCATATATGCCGCCCATCTTTTTCTCTGGAAGATAAAATACAAGTGTGACGTTTCTCGGCGTGACTCCCGTCAAGTTGTTTAAGTACTGGATACTTTTTATAGCAGTTTTCAGCGTGTTTTCAGCAATGTTCCTGTAGAAGACTGGATACCTCACAGTTATAATTGTCTGCGGGGTCTTTTCCTGCAATATGTTTTCCTTGACGTTTTCCTTGAGGTCGAACTCTATTGTCACCCTGTTTCCTATGTCTTGAGGAATCCCGGCCGAAAGGGTATAAAACCCTATAATTTCCCGAAATTGATGTCGAAACTGGGCTTTCATATGTGATTTTCTTTGCCATGGGCAAACTAACGTAGACGCTTACTTTGTCGAGGTTGGTCCACAAGAGAGGAGACATAAACCAGCCACGCGTGCCGGCCATTAGAACGGCGCTTGGGAATGAATAGCATAATACGAGTCGTCCAGGGTTATCGTCGTTTATTGTAATTGTTGAGTTGTAGTAGAAATAGGCCGAGGAGGTTTCGTTCTGTATATTAAGCTTGCCAATACCTGTCTCGTTGCAGAGGTATACTGGCTGAAACTTTGGCAAAGTCATGAAAAATGTGGCTCTGCCCTTGTATTGTATTGCTATCTTTACAGTTGCATTGCCATCGCTTGAAACATCTATGTATGCAGACAGCTCTACCTTGTTTCCTGCTGGCTGAGCAGTGAGTAGCGGTTCGAGGAAAGCGAAGGCAAAGAGTGCAATAATGAATATGCTAATTTTTGCCTTCATGTCTCATCTAAGATTTTAAAAGACAGCCTCGCATAATAAATGTCACGCATTCCTATAGAGGCTGTTAATATGGAAGGTGACAACCATAGAAAGACAGGAGACCTAATTTCATGTAGAAGTGCCCTTATGACTTCTGATATGCATTGTAAAAAAGGCTCAAAGTGTCCCCAGCTAGAAGCCATAGCTAGGACTGCCTCTAAGCTAGGCACCGAATGCCTAGTTGTTGCCGGGGACCTTTTCGACGATTTCCACGAGGCGGCCGATGCTGAACTTTTTTTCAAAGAGTTTGGCAAAATTTGTAGCATCGAGAGTCTACCCGCGAAAACAATAATAGTTCTAAGTGGGAGCTCACACGACCCGATACTTGACAAATTAATTGTGAAGACCACTAGCGGAAAAACCTTGTTTGTAGCTAGACAAATAACTCCGCTCTATACCTCTAAAGGTAAAGTCGTAGTCATCCATGGCGATATAATTATCAGGAGTGGCGCACTCGCATTCATCATAAATTATCTTGCAAAGATTCTCGGTCAAAACCTATTCCTAGAGAGGAAGTTCCGAGAAAAAATTAGGCTTGAATCAGGGTGGCTTGTGGCTGGTCATACGCATATATATGGTGTGGATGACAAGGAAAAAATAGTAAATCTTGGCTCGTGGAAAAAACATTGGTTTAAAAATCTGCCTTACTGGCGTAGATCTAAACCTGTGGTCTTAGTCATTGGCGAAAAGGGTTTAAAGCTCCATGTGGTTGACTACTTATGAGTTTTAGGAATCCGCTTTCGAAACGAGTTTATCACTTGAAGGCCAGGCCTGAACAACTCTCTCCTAAAGTGCTTGTAGCTGGAGACCCCGACCGCATAGAGATCGCGTCCTCGCTACTAGAAGATCCCGTACTCGTAAGCAGGCATAGAGGTTTCCCAGTAATCACTGGAACATATAAGGGAGAAAAAATAACTCTAGCATGCCACGGTATAGGCGCCCCCTCGGCCGCCATCGTTTTTGAAGAGCTTGCAATGTTGGGTGCAAAGATTGTTATAAGGGCTGGCACGTGTGGCGGGTTGTCGCCTGAAGCCGAGTCTGGAAAAATAGCAGTGATAGAGGCTTCAGCATATGAGAATAGTGGCACTTTAAGGCAATATTTTGGAGAGGTCTCTATGCCTGCCTACGCCACGCCAGAGGTCACACTAAAGATAGTTGAGGTTTTGGGAGAAATGGGCCTCGAGTATCATAGGGGAGTTGCATTGTCGCATGATGCCTTTCACAAAGTCGAGGAAAACGCATCCAGATGGGGAAAGCTCGGCATAGATTTTTTGGAGATGGAGTCTGCGGCACTGTTTACGATTGGAAGGTATCGCGGCTTAAAGACGGGGGCAATGGCCCTAATCGTTGACAACATGATTAGTGGTAGCGAACTGACCGAAGGCAGAGAAGAACTAGAGCTAAAAATGATGAAAGCTGGGCTGGAGGCTCTAAGAAGGCTACAAATATGAAAACCAGACTGGATGATAAGTGGGAATATTATCGCTCCAAAGCACTGAAGCAATTTGAGATACATCTTCAGGAGGGACGCGTAGATCAAGACATAGTAGACTTCTTGAAAAAAGTCAACTCCACTAGCAACTGTTATACGACGTCCAGTTGTAGCGGGAGAATACAATTGTCAGCTGGTCAGTATCCAGGAGCAAAAGGAGAAATATTGGTGATAGCTAAATGGCACAGGACAATAAGCACAGAGGAGCTAAACTTTGTCCTCGCAAATTGTGACTATCCATCTCTCTGGCTCTCGGTTCATCCACCGATCTTCCACATTGTAGCAAAAAACCTGAAGGTTGCCTGGAAGCTGGTAGTTACCGCACGGAACACTGGATTTAAGCATAGCGGCATACAGGGTCTCGGCAAGAGAATAGTAGTGGAAATAATGTCCATGGAGAAGCTGGAAGTTCCGCTAAGATACCAGGGCGAGAACATAATCGACCTCGAGAAGCTTCCGACGCTCGTAGATATAGCTAACTTCATGCTTACAAGGGGCAAGGAGAGGCTTCACAGGCTAGAAAAGGAATTAATGGATGTCTGCAAATAATAGTTATGGTTTGTGGCTAGGAATATATCTACACATTACACAATAATTCTCGACCTCTTTTTCAAGCGAGAAAATTCTTTCAGAATCCCCTCGTACAAAGAGAACCTCCAAGCAATTATCGTCCATAGTGTGGAAATGGCTCCTGCCGAGAATTAACTCTCTGTATTTTTCTACTATGCTATTGACCTCCTCGCCTTTTTCATGGTGATAACCCATAATCATTACGCCCTCGCATTGATGCGGCTTCGCATAGTGAAACTTCTCAAGGATAAAGTACCTTGTAGCCATGTTCACAATGTGTGAACGGTCAGTTTTGAGGGCTCTGCAAAGATCTGTCAACTCCTCGAAGAGTTCTTTATCCATAGAGACTCCAAACCTTTCCTTTCTGCTCATTCTGACCCCCTTCTCATAAGCAGGATTGAGTAAATTCCTACCAGGAGGAGGCCATATACTGCTGATGGAGCTAGATTAAGCCAGATAGACAAAAGTAAAGAAAGTATTCCAGCAAAAGCGGAGACAAGGACACTGTATACTAGGAACATTTTTGCGTCCTTTGCGATACCAGCGGCAATGACCGCCGGCATTAGGAAAGCAACGTGTTCAATTACAAATCCAACTGTTTTAAGCATGGTGACTGATGCAACGGTTAGGGTTAAGATGACTAGGTAATCGTGAAGCTTGACGTTTATTCCTAGCACTTGGGCCACGTCCCTGTCCTGCCCAATAACTATCTCCTTCATGTAAATAGGTAGCACTATCAAGATTATTAGAATGCATACTGCTAGAGTGAGAAGTGTATCCTCCCAGGAGACAAGCAGAGGGTCGCCTAGGATATAGGACCATAGACTAGTCTGTGCAGGAAAATTTGTTAAGATATAATACATTGCCGCAACGCTTGCAGAGACAGAGAAACCGACAAAGACCGAAGTTGCACTATCTTCGCTTACACCCCGATGAATAATGGCAACAAGGAACAGAGACAGAACAATGCTTACAGGCACTGCCCACAAGACCGGATGGGTTCCAGTCAAAAAGCCAAGCATATAGCCGATTGTAACGGCTAAAAGCGAGGAATGAGGAAGCGTGGAAGCAAAAAAGTTGAGTTTCCTGGCATAGATAATTGGACTAAGAACGCTGAAAGATATGGCGCTACCAAGTATCACTATAAGCCAACGTGGGTCAAAGTACATCCAGACCACCTCAGCCCACGACATGGAGGCATCTCTCGATCATCAGGACACTTGAACCATAGGCCTTTCTCAATAAGTCTAAAGTGAATATTTGGTCGGGAGAGCCATAAGCCTTGACCCCCTTATTAAATATCACTATCATTTTGCTAGAGTTAATAGTCAATACCGGATCATGAGTGGTTAGGAGAATCAGTTTTTCTCTAGAAGTCTTCCTTAAAAAATCCACGATATATTCCCTGCCGCCTGGATCGATACCAGAAAAAGGCTCATCCAATAACAGTATGCTTGAACCAGTTGCAAGGGCCCTTGCAATCAGTATTCTCTGCAACTGGCCTCCGCTCATTTCGCTTAACTTCTTTTTATAATAGTTCTCAGCTCCTACAATTTCCACAAGTTCTCTAAGTTTCTCCTTGCAAGACTTACCTGAACACTGCCTCCTACTTCTGAGAACAAACTCGATTATCTCTGCACCTGTAACAGGCAAGTCTCTCCTCACTGCTGTCAACTGCGGAACCAATGCTGCGTGTCTTCCGGCTTTCACTGGGTTTCCTGTCACTTCTTCTCCATTGAGAAAGATTTTTCCCGTCTGTGGTTTAAGAAGTCCTAGTATGACTTTGAAAAATGTTGTTTTGCCTGAACCATTAGGTCCCAGTATTGTAACAAGCCCTGGGCCGTGGACTGCTAGATTTTCATTTTCGAGGATTTTGTCATCTTCGTCATAGTGAAAAGTCACATTTTCTACTACTAGCGATGGGCTGTGCACATTACTCATAGAGTACCACCTTAATTACTATGCACAATTATATTAATTTTGCGGAACACATGCGAGAAAAGAGGAAATATTTATATGGAGGTTTTCTAATTGTGCACATATGAGCAGAGACAATACTAAAAATGTGCACACATCTAAATCAATCTTGTTAGTAGTTATAGCAATAGTCATAGTCGCGGGCCTCCTAGCATATCTGTATATGAATAATCCAACGACAGCTCCTACTCATGGTTTAAAAATAGCTGTAACGTTTTACTCCTTGAAGCCAGATATAGATCTACTGACCTGCACAGGCGACGTGGTATTTTCAATTACGCCTTCTGGTGTCGACCCCCACGAATACCAGTTAACACCTGCAGATGTAGCTAAATTGAAGGAAGCAGACATTATCATTTCAACAGCTCATGCACCCTTTGAAACGAAAATAGCTGAACTTGTAAGGAATGGGGAGATAAAGGCCAAACTAGTGGAGATACCAAGCATAGATGGTATAAAAATTCTCAGGAATCCCGCCACGGGAAACCCAAACTATCATTGGCCAATCTATGACCCCGCAAACTACCTCATCTACATAAAGACTCTAAGCAACGTTTTCGCTAATCTTAGGCCAGAATGTAGGGACACTTACAAAACCAAGGAATCTATCTTGGAAAGCAACATTACGGCAATCATACAGAAGGCTCCTAGACTAAAAGTCAATGCCATCGGCGCGTCGCCAGTTGTCCAATACGCGGTAAACTGGATGGGGATCAACGTATCTTTTCTCCTAATAAAGGAGCATGATCTCCCTGCAACCCCCCAGGACATTGCACAAGCAAAGGACCTATTAGACAAAGGGAAGGCCTCTTTCATCGTGGCCACTGACGATGTCTTAGCTTCCAGCCTAGGTGAGAAGCTCAAGGAGCTTTCGTCTCAAACCAATATACCACTACTACTTGTACCTAGTCCAACAAGTCCTGAAAGTACTCTCCAGAAAATCAAGACGGTAGTCGACAGTATTTCACAGATAAGAGCATAGCCCTGGAAAACTAAATTTATCAGTTGAATGTTTTTATTAGTGGGGATGAAGACCGCTGGAACTGCTTAGCAGGTGCTGAAGGCATTGGGACATCTGACCCGCGAACGCATTGTTTAAAAACTCCACGTAGAATTGTTAGTTGTGGCAGAATCCCAGGGATACAGGGTCTTATGGTACACTGAGTGGCTTAGCTCACAAGAAGCACACATACACGCTATCAAAAGAATAATTTTTGACGGATACACAAAATATCAGCGTGTAACTTTGGCAGAGACAGGCTCCTTTGGTTTGACACTATTCCTAGATGGCTATGCACAGAGCTCAGAGTACGACGAATTTGTCTACCACGAGGCACTCGTACACCCAGCAATGCTTACTCATCCAAAACCCGAAAAAGTCTTGATAATTGGTGGCGGAGAAGGTGCAACACTACGGGAGGTCCTCAAGCACCCCACAGTTAAAAGAGCTGTAATGGTAGACATTGACGGGGAGCTCCTGGAAATAGTTAAAAAGTATATGGTAAAATGGCACCAGAACTGTTTCAATGACCCGAGGGCTGAAGTTGTAGTAGCAGACGGGAAAAAATACCTAGAAGAAACCTCCGAAACTTTCGATGTTATTATTTTAGACTTGACTGACCCCACTAAAGGAACGCCAGGCGTGCAACTATACACTAAGGAGTTCTATGAGGAGATATATGACAAGCTATCCAAGGACGGGGTCATGGTGACTCAGGCTACGTCTACAAGATACAACATAGATGCTTTTTCAGTAATCAATAACACTGTAGCCTCTGTCTTCCCAGTTGAGAGGCCATACAAGGCACACGTAGCAACATTTTACAGTGAGTGGGGGTTCGCCTTGGGTTCAAAATCAAGAGATCCCCTCGGCATACCTAGAAACGAGCTTAGCGAGAGACTCGGTAGGCTCGGGCTCAAATTCCTAGACGAAGAAATATTTTATCACTTGTTCCATTTTCCAAGGTACTTGAAAGAAAAGATGCAACAATACAAGCAGATATCTACTGTTGCTCAGCCATTCCAGATAGAGCTCTGACTAGGATTCATATCTTACTCTCGAGGCTACACGCCATAAATTCACTTTTTCTTTTTCGACCTTCGTTTTTGGCTCTTTCCTTTCTTCAACAGTTTCTGTCCTTGATTTTCCAGGAATCGGAGGTAGTGGATCCTCGTTCTGTAGGTTTTCGTAGAACTTTTGGTCCTCTAGGAGCCTTGTAGTATAAGATGCATCAAGGAATCTCTGGTCTTCTAGAACTCTAAGAACTAGGAACTTGTTATGTTTTATTCCAGAGATTTTAAGCTCGGAGAGCCCCCTTCTTAGTCTAGCTATAGCCTGTCCACGGGTCAGTCCAAACGATACAACCTTCATTAGGAGAGGATCATAGTAGGGTGGCACTTCGTAGCCCTCATAAATGCCATTATCCACGCGGATCCATGGACCGCTGGGCAAAGACAGGTGCTCTATTTTCCCAGGTGAAGGGACAAAGCCTGCAGAGGGGTCTTCTGCATATATACGTGCCTCTATTGCATGTCCCCTAACGACTATTTCCTCCTGCTTCAAGCTTAATGATTCTCCGCTTGCAACCCGTAACTGTAGCTCAACAATATCTAGACCTGTAATTAGCTCTGTCACGGGATGTTCAACCTGGATTCTAGAGTTTACTTCTAACAGGAAAAAGCCTCTGCTCTGAGTATCGAAGAGAAACTCAAAGGTGCCAGCGTTGGTGTATTTAGCTACTTTTGCCGCTTCCAGTGCTGTTTTTAGGATTTTTTCTTTTTCCTGTGGATCAAGCGAGGGCGATGGCGCCTCCTCTATGACTTTCTGGTACCTTCTCTGCACGCTACACTCTCTCTCATGCAAATGAAGAATGTGTCCATTCTTGTCGCCGATGATTTGAACCTCAATATGCTTAGACAAGGGAAAATACTTCTCGATATAGACTTCGTATTTTCCAAAGGAGGACTTTGCAAGCTCTACTGCTCGCTTCAGATACTCGTCTAATTTTTCTGGAGAGGTGGCAACAAACATCCCTATGCCGCCCCCACCCCCAGCTGGCTTGACAATTACCGGGAAGCCTATTTCTTCAGCTATGCTTACAGCGTCTCTATCATTGACGGGCTCAAGGGTTCCTGGAACAACTGGGATCCCCTTTCCTGAAAAGAGCCTCCGTGCGCCAAGCTTGTCGCCGACTAGTCTCATTGTCTCTGGGTCTGGGCCAATCCATACAAATCCTTCCTCGATTATCCTCTCCGCGAAAACAGGGTTTTGAGACAGGAATCCGTATCCTGGATGTATTGCGTCTACCCGCGCCCTCTTAGCGACTGAAATTATTTTCTCGACGTCTAGGTAGCTTTTAAGGGGCTCAGGCGGACCCAAGTAATAGCTTTCATCTGCAAGTTTCACGTGAAGCGCGTCCCTGTCTGCATCGCTGTATAAAGCAACCGTTTTTATACCGAGGTCTCGGCATGTACGGAAAACCCTAACAGCTATCTCTCCTCGGTTAGCTACGAGAACCTTTTTTATTTCTAAGGGCTCACCAAGAGACATAGAATCTTTTCTTATCTTTGGGGATAAAAACCTTAACGCTATAGGGGAAGTTTGTAAAATTTAACAGCGTTCGACGTTGTAATTTCGTCAACTTCGCTGAAACTCAAACCGCGGAGCCTCGATATTTCTTCGACAATCAACTTTATCTGGAGCGGGGTATTTACCTCGTTTGTCTCCGATAAGAAGGGGGAGTCGGTTTCTGTGAGCAAGTATTCGAGTGGAAAGTTTTTCGCTATTTTACGCATATTCTTATTGTTTGTAAGCTTGTAGTTGACACTAAAGAAGAACCCATTGTCAAGGGCCTTTTTTGCGGCCGTCATGTTTCCAGTATATGAATGCATAAGAACGCCACTCTTAAGAGAGTGGCTCAACAATACTTCGACAGCGTCTTCTTCAGCCTTCCTACTATGTATAACAACGGGCTTGCCTATCTCCTCTGCCAACTCCAGCATTCTGTGAAATACCTCAAGTGTTCTCTTGTAGGTATCCTCGTCCTTGATCCAGAACCTGTCAAGACCTATCTCGCCGACTCCGACTATTCTCTCCTTGTTTCTACGAATGAATTCAATATATTCTTCTATTTCCTCCTCTGTCATATCAGGGACTTGTGTAGGATGCAAACCAAGCGTCACAAATATGAAGCCGGGAAACCTCTCAGACAATCTTAGGGCAGCTAACGCCCCCTCGAAAACCTCTTTTCTCTCCCTCTTTTCCCCCTCAAATGGGAAGCCAACAGTTATAATTGCTTTTAACGTTTCTCTGCTTTTTTCAATTACTTCGTCTAACTTCTCGACGAGTCCAGGATAAGTTAAATGACAATGCGAATCAATCACAGACAGTTTGAAAAAAATAAAACTTATAATTTTGTCGAATCCATGTTTCTAGAGACCACGAATGTGGAAAGCCTCACTAACCGACGAGTACTTAGCACTTAGAGAAACCCTTGCAAAATACTCAGCTGAAATGATTAAAAGATATTTCCCAGAAGTATACGAAGAAGCAAGCTACGCCATCCAAGGAGGGAAACTAATTAGAGGAAGCCTCTCCTTACTAATTGCAAGAATATTATCGTCAGACATAGAAAAGGTTCTCCCAATCGCTTTTTCCATCGAGCTAATGCACGCGGCCAGCCTAATACATGACGACATAGCTGATGAGTCTGAGTCGCGGAGAGGCAGACAGAGCTTCTGGAAAAAGTATGGCTTGAAGGACGCTGTAACTTTCCCTCACATTATAATCCCAGTAGCAATAACCCTCGTGGCAGAGGCAGGAGTCGAAGCCGTCATCGAAAGCATGCTTCAATGGAGAAAAGCTGCACTGGGACAGCTCTGGGACACCAGAATACTCGAAGGAAAACAAGTCCAGGTAGCATACGAACAGCTAATCGAGTACAAGACTGCATCTGTCTTTGAAGCTTCATGTAGCCTTCCACTAATAGCACTAGGCAAAAGGGATCTAATTTCGGCAGGGAAAACTTACGGCAAGTCATTGGGGATGCTCTACCAAGTTCTTGATGACTATGCTGACATTGCCAACAATAATGTAGATAGTGGGAGCTCGCGTCTTCTTTTAATGCAGGTAAAAGAAAGAGAAGGAATCAAGAGATATGTCAAAGAACTTGTATCAAAATATTTTACAGAAATCCGTGACGCCTCTATTAAGTTACACCCTTCACTCATGGATTTCGCAGTTATGAGCATGGAAAAATTTGCGTCTGAGGCAGGCGAGAGTGTTCAGCATATCCTGCAAGAAGTAGAGGAAAAGATATTATGACACGTGGACTTAACCCTACTTTTTGGAGCGACGTAGTAACAACTCTTGAGAGATTATTTTCATCGAATGCCTATATACCTGCAAACCACGCCATGAGCTTTGGGCTCGACGAAAAGCTCAGAAACATAATCTATAGAAGTGTTAGCGGCAAGATTGTAGACATTGGGTGTGGAGACGGCACCTACTCTTTTCCATTTCTCACAAGAGCAGAAGAAGTAGTATGTGTGGATCCACTAGCCCACAAGTTTTCCTCGAAAAGTAGCGATCCACGTCTACACAGGATAAGCGGGGTTGCAGAGTATTTGCCCTTAAGAGAAAAATCTGTCGACTATGCCACCGCAATGTTTAGCTTTAGAGACTTTCTTGACAAAGCAAGGGGGCTAAGCGAGATGAAAAGGGTAGCCAGGAGGGGGGTATTACTGCTTGAAATATTTAATCCACCAGCTCTGTTCCGTCCTTTCCTATATGCATATGTTCAAGCCATAGCGCCTCTACTCGGCTACCTAGCTTCACGCGGATCAGGGAGAGGGTGGCGGCTCCTTATGCCAACCATACGGCTCATGCCTAGGCTGTCTTTCTTCCAAAAGTTAGGCGGAAAAACTCTCGCCACTGTAGGACTGGGGTCTCTAGGCGTAGTCTATCTGCCAGCCTAAAAGTACAAAATTAGCAAAAATTTTTATATATAATTTTTAAAAACAAAACCTAGGCTTCATTATGAGTGTAGAGCCTACCCAGGACAAAAAAATGCAAACAACCCGTGAAAAAATAAGGGTAAACACCATTGTAAAGCTGTACACATTGATACTTCTCGCCGAGGGCGACAAACACGGCTACGAGCTTATGCGGAGACTTGAACAAATGATAGGCGTTCCCGTCGGTCCATCACAGATCTATCCGTTCCTTAAAAGCCTTGAGAAAGCAGGCTTCCTAGTCTCAAAAGAAGCAGGATCACGAGACAAAAGAGTATACTCCTTAACCCCGCAGGGGCTAGAATTCCTGAAAGAGGTACTAGAAAACTCGTTAAACGTTATACAGACAGCCATAAAGATAATTGGAAGAGAAAAAGTCTGCCTGCCATAAAGCCTACTCCCCGAAGAGGGCACGGCAAATGTCTCATGAATCTTATAAGGCAGTTGTCATAGGCTTAGGCCCATCCGGAGCTGCCGCCCTTAAAAGGCTCAATGAGCTTGGGATAAGTGCAATCGGCATCGAAAGAAAGAAAACTCCAGAAGAACCAGCAGTATGCGGAGAATTCCTCCCCGAGCCCTCAGAAATAACTTTTATTTCCAAATACCCATCGGTTAAAAAAGCGTTTGAATATATAGGCTACACCGAGAAAACAAACATAATAAAAAGAATATTCCTAGAGTTTGAACGCTACAGAAAATACCACCTCAAAATTGGCGGCTTTACCATTAGCAGGAAAGAAATGGTAAACAAACTCATAGAGAACGCAAACGTTGTAACAGGAGACGACGTCGTAGCAATAAAACAACTTGAAAAAGGCTACCTAGTCAAGACTCGCAAGGGCAGAGAGATCCAGGCAGACTACATAGTTGCCGCTGATGGCTTCCCCTCGCTAACTAGGAGGCTTCTAGGCGACAATACAGCACTCGACCCCATAGACTATGCACTGGGAATAAACCTAAAAATGGAGGTTCCAAATTTTCCCCAAAGTGATATCTACATGTATTCTTCCAAGGATACCCCAGGAGGATATGCATGGATTATTCCAATAGGCAATGGTATGGCAAATGTCGGCATAGGAATAAGGGGCAACTATATAAAAGGAAACATCACTCCCGTGGTTTTCCTTGAGAAGTTTATAAAGGTTTTTAACAGTAGCTACCTCAGAGACGCAAAGCCCCTAGAACCCCCAAGAAGCAGATGGATCCCAGTTACCGGGTTCTATTCAACTCCAGTAATAGGCAGAACACTGTTTGTCGGAGACGCGTTGGGCGCCGTAAACCCCATCAACGGCGGCGGGATTTTCACGGCAATGGCTCTAGGCGTATTGGCAGCTGAAAGCATCTGGCTTGAAAATCTAGACGTTTACCGCGAAAGGGCATGGAATGAGATCGGAAAAATCCTGGCCATTGGGAGAAAATACAGAGCACTGGTAGACTTTCTGTATGATCACTGGGAGGTAGCCCCCGTGGCTACGAGATTTTTCCCTGAGGATTTGTTAACGAAGATAATAAAGGGAGAAGAAACCTTCATGGAAAAAATTATTTTTTCTGGAAAAGGAAGGAAAACCTCCTATCAACCTCGTTAGGGTCAAGTTTCTCGTATGCCTCGGTTGTTCCGAGATCAAACCAGAAGGCGTCCGTTATGTATCCTCCAATGCTCAGGCCCCTATTTAATAGGACTCTTATAAAGTCGCCCATAATGTCGACTTCTTTCTTTGTTTCTATAAGCTCTCTCAGATATTCAAAAGAGTTTCTCCTGAAAACGACAAGTCCAATTGTGACAGGCTTTCCAAGCGGGGGCTTCTCGACTAGATTTACTACTCTTTCTCCCTTGACTTCGGCTACTCCGACAGCAACCCTGTAATTAGTAGACAATGCGAGGGTTGCTGTGAATTGATTTTTTTCGTGGAAAGCCAAGAAATCCGCGATGTTTATGTCTGATAGTATGTCGCCATAATATACGAGTACGTTTTCTGCATTGTTGAAGTGTCCCTGTTCATAAGCATTGTAGAGGGCGCCGCCGTTCCCGCCATATGCGGGGTTGTCCCATACATATGAGATCTCTACGCCATATCTCTCCCCATTGTCAAAATAGTTCACAATTTGTTGACCCTTATAGCCCACAAGCAGGACAAGTTTCTTTAGTCCGTGATATGAAAGCAGTCTCACAATATATTCTAGAAGAGGCTTCTGTTGTGCTCCTACGGGAATCATTGCTTTTTGAAAATAATATGTTAAGGGTCTAAGCCTCTTTCCCTCTCCTCCGCAAAGAACAACTCCAACAGTTTTTTCTTTGGTGCTCATACATATAACATGGTTATTCTTATTTTTATTTTTTGCCCTGTTTTTCAAAATCCGGCTAACATCTAGATTAATAAGAGACAGTAATAGGCTTAATAAATAGACAAGTTAGGCCTTATCTTCTTGATAGCTATGTTGTACGACTTGGAAGACGAATTTTCGATTGCATCTATAAAAGCAAGGTGGGTCCTCGACTCTAGGGGAAACCCAACGGTCGAAACAGAGGTTCTGACAATTGCCCGGGGCTACGGCAAAGCCATAGTCCCCTCTGGAGCGTCGACTGGAACACATGAAGCCCTAGAACTTCGAGACGGAGGTAAAGCCTTCCACGGTAAAGGGGTCCTAAAAGCAGTAGAAAACGTCAACAAGATCATCGCGCCTGAACTGCTAGGCATGGATTCTAGGAGACAAGAAGACATTGACGGGAAAATGTTACAGATGGACGGCACTCCAAACAAGTCTAGGCTAGGAGCAAACGCAATCTTATCCGTGTCGCTGGCAGTGGCACATGCAGCGGCAGACACTTATTCGCTTCCACTCTTCCAGTATCTAGGCGGAATGAATGCATATACAATGCCTGTTCCACTAATGAACATTATTAACGGAGGAAAACACGCCGGCAATGAGCTGAAGATACAAGAGTTTCTCATAGCACCAGTCGGCGCAAAAACATTCAGTGAAGCTCTAAGAATAGGAAGCGAAGTCTACCACTCCCTCAAGGCTTACCTAAAAGACAAATATGGTCCACAAGCCATAAACATTGGAGACGAAGGTGGTTTTTCACCCCCGATGAAGAATACACGCGAAGCGCTAGATGCCCTCATAAATGCTATTAGGAATGCAGGATACGAGCCTGGAAAAGACGTAGCGCTTGCAATAGACGCAGCTGCCTCAGAGTTTTACGACGAAAAAAGAAGCCTTTACATAATTGATGGCCAGGAACTATCAAGGGAAAAAATGATTGAACTCTACGAAAAGCTTGTAGAAGAATATCCCATCGTATCCATAGAAGACCCATTACACGAAGAAGACTTTGAAGGCTTCTCCATCATAACAAGAACCCTCAAGACTCAAGTTATAGGAGACGACATCTTCGTAACAAATGTCGAGAGACTACGTAGAGGAATAGAAAACAAATCGGCCAACGCCTTGCTACTAAAGGTAAACCAGATTGGCACATTGACCGAAGCACTTGAAGCTGCTAGGCTTGCAATAAGCAACGGGTACTCTGTCGTCGTTAGCCATAGGAGCGGTGAAACAGAAGACACGACAATTTCCCACATCGCAGTCGCATTGAACACTGGACAGATCAAGACAGGTGCGCCAGCAAGAGGCGAGAGAACAGCCAAATACAATGAACTTCTCAGGATAGAGGAATATCTCGGCACAAGGGCCAAGTATCCTGGTCTAGGAGCCTTTAAACACTATAAACGCTAGACTCTTTTCGTAAACCTAAAACAAAGTTTTTTAGCTAGTACCAAGATGAAGTTGGAACGCTATGTGTAATGTGTCTGTTATTTCGAAGGAATTGATTGAGAAATGGAAACAATATGACCCTTTTGTAGGTGAGCTTGTAAACATAATTGAGAAAGACGAGGAAGTAAAAGCTCTCCTTGAAATGAGTAATATAAATGCCGTCGGTAGACTCGGCTACAATGATCATGGACCCGTCCACGCAAAAATCGTAGCTGGAACCTCACTAGAAATACTAGGCCTCCTCTTGAAGAAAAACGTCGAGCTAACAACCCTAAAGCAGGGAACAGCCAAAAATCTAGACGAAGTAAAATTTATACTCGTAATGGCAAGCTACCTGCACGACATAGGCAACTCGATACACAGGGAGTATCATGAAGCCATAGGTAGCTTGTTAGCAAAAGACATAGTTGACAGGATAATCCAAAGCATGTTTCCAAACATAGGCCCGCGGCGCTACTTCCTAAGGCAAGAAATTCTCTCCGCAATTTTTTCCACCGAAATGGAGACTAAGCCTCTAACCCTTGAGGCTAGCATCGTAAAGCTAGCAGACGGTCTAGACATGTCTGAGGGCAGAGCAAGGCTTCCATACAAAATGGGAAAGGTAGATATGCATTCCTTGTCAGCTCTCAATGTGAAACGTGTCCAGCTAACCTGCGACGAAACAGTACCAATCGTTGTAGAGGTGTTTCTGGGAGACATGGCTGGATTCTTCCAAGTAGAGAGGGTGCTTCTCCCCAAGCTTGAAAGCGGTAAACTGAAAGGAATGGTTAGAATAGATATCTTTGACTCCAAAAATAACAAAGTATTCAGCGTAGCTACGTAGATTTTTTGCAATTTAGGGCCAGACATAGCGCGCGCTTTTCTGTGCTTCGCTTCTAGGAAGAACCATAAAAAGAGTTAATTACGAGTGTCATGTTTTTTAGCGAGGTAAACATGGAGCTTCCAGCAATTGAAGGAGGCAAGCCGGTAAGGCCTTCTTTTAAAGAGTATTTTCCCAAATTAACTGATGAAGAAAAACAGCTAGTTCTTGACGTGCTGGATTCAGGGAGACTTGTATCCTCCATTGGAAAATATGTTAAACTTTTCGAGGAAGAGTTTGCTAGGTACCTAGGCGTAAGACATGCCGTTGCAACGATTAATGGGACTGCTTCGCTACATACTGCAGTGGCAAGCCTTAACATTGGTCCAGGAGACGAAGTTATTACGACCCCCTTCAGCTTCATAGCTACAGCCACATCAATCCTGCACAATAATGCTGTCCCAGTGTTTGCCGACATAGAAAAGGATAGCCTAAATCTAGACCCCGCGACAATAGAAGAGAAGATAACACCGAGGACAAAAGCCATACTCGTAGTCCACTTAGCTGGTTATCCCGCGGAGATGGATGAGATACTGAAGATAGCTCGGGAACACAACCTATATGTCATAGAGGACTGTGCCCAAGCCATTGGAAGCGAATATAGAGGCAGAAAAGTTGGAACCTTTGGAGACATAAACGCATTTAGCTTTTACCAGACAAAGAACATGACTACTGGAGAAGGTGGCATGGTAACTACAGACAAAGAAGAACTATATCGCTACGCCAAGATGTTTGTCGACCAAGGACAAGAATCTAAATACTATCACACTATTCTCGGCTGGAACTACCGCATGACCGAGCTCCAAGCAGCTTTAGGCCTCGGCCAGTTAAGGAGAATAGGCGAGTTGAACGCCGCTAGGGAGAAAATAGCACAAATATACATGGACGAGCTTTCAAGCTTAAACGGTGACCTGTTAAAGCTACCGGTCTTGAAACCCTATGTGAAGCATACATGGCACATTTTCCAAGTTCTATTAAATCTGGACAAGCTACGTGTAAACAGGGACAGAATCATAGAAGCTCTCAAGGCTGAAAATGTCTTGGTGCAGGTCGTATACCCAAGAGTAATCTATGAGAACCCACTTTTCCAAAGGCTAACAGGTTATGGCAAAGGCTGTCCATGGCTGTGTCCCTTCTACGGGAAACAAATCACTTACAAAAAGGGGTCTTCTCCAATAGCCGAACAGGTAGCCCGAAGTGTTATTACATTGCCAACGCTTCCAGGCATGACCGAAGAGGATGCCATTGACACAGCAAATGCTATAAAAAAGGTCTTGACATATTATAAACGGTGACAAAAATGAACCCTGAAGAAATTTTTAAAGCGGCGCTTGCAGAAAACAGAAAACATTTGTCTCTACTCGAAGCCTTCGAAGTCATTGAATCATATGGTCTCCCTTTAGCAAGATATATTTATATCAAAGAAGGAGATGAAATCAAAGACATAAGAGACTTGTCTTTCCCAGTAGTTCTGAAGGCAGACTCGCCCGACATTGTTCATAAGACAGAGCTGGGAGCCGTCAAAGCAAACATAAGAAGCTTGGATGAACTCAAAACTGCAATATCACAAATGAGACAAAAAATACTGGAAAAGAACCCAGCAGTCAAGATCAGGGGATACATAGTACAAGAACAGGTCTCAAACGCGCACGAGGTAATTATCGGAGGATTAAATGATGAGCAATTTGGTCCTGTTGTAGCATTCGGCCTAGGAGGAATATTTGTCGAAATACTAAAAGACGTGGTCTTTGACATTGCCCCCATAACCATAGCGCAAGCCCAAGAACTAATTCTAAAGATAAAGGGATATCAGATACTCGAAGGCTATCGGGGACTCCCAAAGGCTAACATAAAGCTATTGGCAGAAGTCCTAAGCAAAGCCTCCCAAATGTTTGCTGAAAACGCTAAATACATAAAAGAGATGGATCTAAATCCAACCTTTGTATCGTCTGAATGGGTAAAAATTGCAGATGCCAGATTCGCATTAAAATAAGCTACTTCGGATGATTTGTTATAGATTTTTCCTCTTCTTTGAATTGCCAGGAAAAAATTAAAATACGATAATTATGCTTCAAGATCGGTGATGAGACGACGGTCTCTTGAACATATGAAGAGTCTTCTCGCGACTGAAACCCTATCCAAGAACCTGACAACCCCATCCATGATTCTATATATAGGAAATAGGAAAGAGCCAGAAAAGGCAGGGTTAAACTTTAAATCAAGCATGTGACTTAAGTATACAGAGATATTCAAAGTGGGTCTAAATGTACTGGATCCCTGAAAATACAGAAAACGAGATCAAATCGATACTTAAGTCTTCCCTCTACAAGTATTTTACTGATTTGTCTGAACAAGAAGCGGAATACTTATTCAGCATTGCTTACTCCGACTTTATTAATTACGTAGCAGTTACAAGAGACTTTATCTTCGACGAGAACTATGAAGAAGAAACACTCGTAGCGATACAATATATCTATCAAAACCAGCCACTAGTTTTAAACGACATGCTTTCCGAGTGGCTCGAAGTGTGGTCCTTGAAATGGAAACAACGAGTAAAGCTAGCAGTAAAGGAGGACGAAAGCTCTAAGATAAACGAAGAAGTCGAGAAGAAGGTTCAAGGCGTGCTTCCCTCTATACCCGAATTGTATGAATGGTTTAAAAGATATGCCATAGGATCGCTAATCAGGCATGGAGAGGTTTGTTTCACTGGGCTACTCGCAGAAACAGTTGTAAAGGAGATTATCTTCAAAATACTCTCCTCCCAGGATCCGGCAGAAGCAATCCGGTTTTTGAAAGAGAACCCCGCCTTTGTTCTAAATGAGATAACGAAAAAAGTCAAGGAATTAAGTGCTTACAGGGGAAATCTCGTGATTGTTAGACTAAACCCATTGTTTTTTGAAAGCCAGAGGGGGGAGCCATTTTGAGTGAAAAACAAGAAATCAGATATCTCAAGGCTGAAATAGCAGGCATCTACCCCGTGAAGGTCGCAGAGACTGGTGGAGAGCAAACAGTTTTTCTTCTTCTATTGGAAACCCCCAAGTGGAAAGACAAAGCACTACCCATCGTGATAGGTGAGAGTGAGGGTTTTTCTATACAGAGCGCACTGTCAGGTCTCAAGTACGAGAGGCCACTCACACATGACCTAATAGTCTCTATTCTCGATGCACTAGGAGTCGAAGTCGAAAAAGTCTCTATCGACGCTCTCCTAGACAATTCAGTTTATACCGCAACACTTGTCTTGAAAAGAGAGATAAACGGCAAAACAGAAGAAATAAACATTGACACACGACCAAGCGACGGTATTGCAATAGCTGTAAGGACAGGCGCACCCATATTTGTCGCCGAGCATCTTGAGAAGTATGCAAGAAGCATGGAGGAGATAGGAATATAACATGCCAACAGAAAAAACAAATTCTTCTATCCTTGCTCGGGACAACAAGGAGCTAATCGAGCTCTACATTTCCCACCTAATAGCTAGGAATAGATCCGAGAGAACAATTAAAACATTTAAAAGCATCCTACAAGAATTTGTCGAGTTTCTAGGTGACAGGCACGTTAGCCAGGTCACTGTTTACGATATTGACTTTTTCCTGGCAACTCTAAGATCAAAGGGTTGGAAAAAAGACAGCATCTACACCGCGGCAGTTGCTGTAAAGAGGTTCCTAGAGTTTTTAGGCTTGAGTGATAACTTGGCTGGTTTCGAACTTCCTAGGAGGGAAAAAAGGTTGCCAAAATACCTAGAAGTAGAAGAAGTATTTAAGCTAGTCGATGTAGCGGAAAATCCGAGGGACCGATTAATCGTCTTGCTACTCTTCACAACAGGTCTTAGAATTAACGAGCTTGTCTCGCTGAGACTGACGGACATAGACATCGAAAAAAGGTCCATTAGGGTTAGAGGCAAAGGTGCAAAAGAAAGAATAGTCTATTTTCCCGAGTTTGTCCTCCCAATACTAAAGGAACACCTAGAAAGCATTAAAAACAGTGAGTGGCTTTTTCCCTCTGAGGCGTCCGACCATATACACTATACAACTGTGGAAAGAATCCTTAAACGTTTAAAGAAGAAGGCTGGCATAACTAAGCGTGTTACCCCACACGTACTGAGACATACCTTTGCAACTCTAAGCCTGGCCTCAGGTCTAGATATTAGGGAGATACAGGAGCTTCTAGGACATTCAAGTCTGAATACAACACAGATCTATACACACGTGTCAAGAGAGAGACTAAGAAAGGACTACGAAAGCATCTGGGAAAAAATACTCAAAGACACAAATAAGGAGTAAAAACCGAACCCTCTATACATGTACTGGAGGATCTACTCATACAGCTGAAGGCATTTCCTGTAGTTCGCTATTGAGCCTTGAAATCAAATCGCCCAGTTTTACAATCTGTGCACCTGCATAGTTCTTCATGTATTCAAGCCCCACTTTATGCCAATAGCTATCGAACGCGGCGACACATTCCTCTGGAACAATCACCGTGTATCCCCTATAGAAAGCCCCCATCACAGTCTGCAATACACAGACATGAGTATGTATACCTGTAACAATAAGATTTTTGACTCCTAGCTCTCTGAGCAACATGTCCAAGTCTGTAAACATGAAAGCATCATACCGCCTTTTAGCCACAATGTATTCGTTTTCCCGAGGGGCGAGCTCCGAAATAATCTTTGCCTCTGCTGAACCCCTCACGGCATGCGGCCCCCAAAGCCTAAACTCGTAGTCTATCTCGGGATAATGCTGATCAATAGTATAAATGACTGGTATGCCTTTTTCGCGTGCAAATGCAACAAGTTTCCTAATGGGTTCCACAATTTTTTCAGCGTTTTCAGCACGCAACCTGCCCCTAACAAACTCTTCTAACATGTCAACTACAAGAACTGCATATTCCGGCATCAATAGAAATTCTGAACTTTGGCTTATTTATGTCTTTTCTACTCTGGCCTTAACTCAACCTCTTTGGGAGTTAGCTCGTCTTTCAGGATCTTCAGTAGCCTAGCCACCCTATAACCCTTGTCCGTCAGCTTGAGTATTCTGTTTCCTGGACTTCCCTTCCTATCATCCTCTATCAGGCCCAAGTCAAGCAACCTTTTAACGTTGTTATAGATAGACGTCGTCGATAGACCTGTCTGCGGCCGTAAATCAGTTATCTTTTTCTCCCCATCCAGTAGACATAGGAGGATCAAATCGGCCTCTGTAAATATTATTCTCTTGTCCCTGTCAATGCCTTGACTACTACTCAAGACCAACACCTATACATATATACGAAAACCCCAGAAATAAAAATTAACCCCCAGCTCGCTTAAAACAATATGTCACAAATAACAATCAACGACTTTCAAAAACTAGACATCAGGGTTGGAAAAATACTATCCGCTGAACCAATCAAGCGTAGCGACAAGCTTTTACTCCTCAAGGTGGACCTTGGAACAGAGCAACGCCAAATCGTCGCAGGTATTGCACAGTACTATAAGCCAGAAGAACTTGTAGGGAAAGAAGTAGTAGTCCTAGCCAACCTCCAGCCGAGGACAATAATGGGCTTCATCTCGCAGGGAATGTTGCTGGCTGCAGTAGAAGACGACAAGCCAGTGCTACTTGTACCAGACAAGGAAGTAAAAGTAGGCTCAAAAGTATCATGAAAAGATCAAAATAGAAAAAGAAAACTTGTTTTTCTATCGTAGGCCTATCATCAAGCCACTACTAATTTTTTGGCTGTCGAGCTCACGGTAGTTCGTCAAAAGTTTCCTAATGGCTTCTCTTATTGCATCGCTCCTATTCTGGAAGTATCCTCTCTGGATCAACTCGTCCAAAGCGTCTATCAAGCCCACTGGAAGCTTCACGCTTACTATCTTTGTTATTGATGTATAGTCTCCTCTTTCCGTTATATAGAAGCTTTTAGACATTTCTGGTCTTTGCGTCATCAGTATCATTGTAGCTTACTACGTTAATAACCTGTTCAAATGAAGCCAGCATGATGTTTGTAGGACAAATTAAAATAACAAAACAAAAACGTTAATTTCTATCTCCATAAAAACATAGAGGATTAAAATGTCTAGCATGAACAGGGAAGCTTTCGAGAAAAAAGCAGCTCTCAGAAGAATGATATGGAGCAAGATGGAATCTATGGAAGTCGTGACTGCCCCTCGGCCCTGCTACGGCAAAATACCTGGATTCGTAGGTCTCCACAGCGCCACACAGAGAATAATAAAGACGGAGGCGTTTAGGACGGCAACCACGATATATACGACCCCAGACGTCTCAACAAGACTCCTCAGGGAAGAAGCACTCAGGCATGGCAAAAAACTAGTTATCTCTATCCCGGGGCTAAGAGGATATATTCTGCTAGATCCAGCAGTATTTAAGGCATCCGAAATTAGATATGTCTCTTCAATGAAGGGGGCTGTTAGGAGAGGAGAAAAAATACCGTTCCTCGAAAACATAAAGATAGACCTTGTCGTTTTAGGCAGTGTCGCTGTTAATAATGATGGAGCTCGTCTTGGCCGAGGAGACGGTTTGTATGACCTTGAATATGCTATTCTTCGAGAAACATACTCAATAACGGCGGCTACACCTATAGTTACTCTTGTCCACGACACCCAGATAATAAATGAGCCCATACCTATGCTTATTCACGATGTCCCAGTAGATATGATAGCCTCTCCATCAGGACTAATAAGGGTCAGCAGTGGCAAGTATAAGAAACCGCCTGGAATCTTCTGGGAAATGTTACCAATAGATTTTATAAAATCTACGGGTATACTTAGAAAACTTTTTGGAATCTCTTAAAGGAAGAATCAAGATTGAATTGCTCTGATGATCCCAGGATGGGAAAAGTTTAGCTTTGCAAGGCATTTTTTGCAAAAGAAAGTAGGCTTGGCATCTACATCGTAGACCGAATTGCTAAACCTCATTACGCAGTTTTCTCTGCAGTGTTCCAGGCCCAGACTGTGCCCGAATTCATGGAGAACTTCTTTTAAAATCCGCATTCTATACAGCTCCTCCGAGTATGCTTCTCCATAAAATGCAGGATTCAATCGTTCGGTAAAAACAATGCCTCCCCACTCGTTTTTGGCAACCCCGAAAACAAAGTTCAAACCCTCAACGTAGCCATCTGCCGCAATAATTACCAGGACACGCTGGGTTGGAGCAACTCCAATCTTTTCCATTAAGGCCTCTATTAGTAGTTCGGCATCTATCTGGTCCCGCTCCTCGTCTAGAAATTTAAGGACAAAGCCGGGGGTTACGTCTTTTGTATTTATTGTTATTGTGACATTGAGTACTTTCTCGATTCGGCTCTTCAGCCACAGCAATGTTTCTTCTTCAATGTTCACCCCGTATATCCTGACATGATAATCATCCACTCACACCACCGTACTACATCTGTATAAGAGAAGTCATTATCTAAAATTTCTATCCATATAAAAGAAATATGCTTACGTTCTCCTAAAAATGATGTCATTCGAAGGATTCAGCGACATACTTGACACAACAATTATACTAGCAGAGAAAAGCATCAACTTGTTGATAATTTGCTACATTATTTTCTCGCCATTTATTTTTCTGGGAAACACGACTCTAGCAATCCTTCCACCAGTCATAGCCTCCCTATTCTTTGGGGTATCTTCCCTGTATTATGTAGCAGAAATTGTGCTGGACGATTCAAGCAAAACTAATGGAAAAATTGCAGGCTTTATACCTTTATTCGCAAGTGTAAGTTTCCTTCTAAACCTCGTAATGAATTATGCTTGGGTCATAATTACAATTTACACGATTATATGCTTGACAATAATACTATTGCTAAAAACATACTCAGACAAACGAGAATTTCTCGTTCTAATGGCATATCCGAAATAGCGCTCTCTACCTATTGAACTAAAAAATTATTATAGATGGACGTCGAAAGCACCATATGTCTAACGAGTATGAAGTGCTCCCCCTTTTAATCGAGCTCGCAAAGCGGAGTTGTTTGTCAGGCCCAAAAAGGATAAGCAAGGTGGAGATACTTAAGAGTATGGGTACTACCCCTTGGAAACTGCGTAAACTGCTCGACATTGCTGAAGAGGAGGGCTACATTGAGAAAAAATATTTTGGCAGACGAGTATACTTTGCTATAACACAGAGGGGTCGCGACCTCCTCTCGAGAGTCTACGATGACCTGAGAAGAGTCCTTAACTATGCGAACGCAACGGTTCTTAGAGGACAAGTAGTGCCAGGTCTGGGGGAGGGAGCAATCTATATGAGCATACCCATGTATGTTGAAGCATTTAAGGAGATACTAGGATTTGAGCCATATCCAGGCACGCTTAATATTAGGCTTGTTGAGGAAGATATTCCTTTGAGGCAAACTCTTCGTGAAAAGAAAATTGGTTTCAGGATTAATCCATACAAAACAAATAGGGAAGAATATGGAGGAGTGACAGTCTACAAGGCTATAATCATGGGGAACGGAGTATCGATAAGTGGCGGAGCCCTGGATATTGATAAAACAAAGCACGGAGACGAAATACTCGAATTAATTGCCCCTGTACGCCTCCGTGACGAGCTTCACTTGAAAGATGGCGACACAGTTGAGGTTACTATCCTCGGCTGAATAGCTCCCTAAGTATCTCACCTCCTAATAACTTTGCTTTTCTCTTTTCATAACTAGGAATAAGTCTGCTGAGAGGACAGTAATCGTCAACCTCTACATGGCCATCCTCCGATAAGACCAAGGGATAGAGGCTACACCCTATAGGCCGCGCGGCATAAATTCTACATGTTCCATTCTTTTGGTCATAAAAGAAACATCTTCCATCAACATTTTTTAAGACGCGGAACCTGCCTTTCTTCACACTGAATTCTTCGGGATCTAGGCCAGTATATTGGGATATGCGTTTTAAATCACTTTCTAAAAGTATCATCTCTGTAGAATGGCAACATAAGCCACACTTGAAACAGTAAAGCCAAGGCCTGTGAATGATAGGAGTTTTTCTAGAGCTAGTCTCCATATAGTCTCAGCTGGAAAAAGCACTTGCCACTTGAAGTCTCCACTAACTTGTTATTGGAACTTCTAATCGGGTAGCTTTTCCACTCGCTCAAGAGATTTATGGCTTCCGAGTAAAAGAAGGGCAGTGGACATATTTCTTGCAAGGGACAAACGTTTTGTTTTGGGCTTATCGATATTTTAAGCGCGTCGTTTTCCTTCGAGTACTCGGCTGACACACCCAAATAATGGGTAGCTAGCCTTATGGCTTCATCTAGGCTCCTTTTTCCTTCCTTTGCCTTTTCTTCAAAGGCTTCCTGAGCTAAGACTCTACTGGCAATCGCTATTTGGCCAGCTGAGAGAGTTAGTTTCTGATATAGGATGCTGATGATTCTTGCCAAAAAATCCTCGGATACGCATGTCATAACTTTTTTAGCGGAGTAAAAAAGGTAAAGTTTTCGGTTACCCTCCACCAATGTGTGGAAAAACCTTTACAATGTCGCCTGGTCTAGCATAAGAATCCATCGTGGCTGGGTAGTCATTTACGACGACAACTACTTCAAAATTAAAATTTGGAGAAATTTTTCTTAGCAGGTCTCTTATTTTAACGGGCGAATCTACCTCAAAGATATGTTCGCGTCCCTTGAAAAAGTCGATTAAAAAGCCAAAAAATACTATTTTTACTTGCCCAGAGCCCATGTGACTCAGTTCGTTAATTCAATTATTTTTCCAAGGGTGCTCTCTACGTCGCCAAGCCCAAGCCTTCTCAGAGTCGAGGCTCTAGGAATACCTCTATGGTCCCAGCCCAGAAGCTCATAATAGTACCCTAAGAGTTCGTCGTATTTTTGTGGGTCTAGCCTTGCCCCCTTAAGTGGTCCACGCGTGTAAGGCCTTGTGAACCATTTGATTGGGGGATAATCCATTTTCCTATTCCATGTCCTGCCTTCTGCGTGGTATTCTCGTACCCAGTAGCTTCTTATAAGAGTCAGAGTCCTTTCGGCTACTACCATGTGATCGTCAAGCCTCCACCTTAGGCCTGTAGCAAAGTTAAACAGCTTTACATACCAGTCCAGCTCTAGGCCGAGCTCTACCCAGGGCAGTCTGCATGCCACTATGTTCTCGAAAAATCCGCCTCGTATCTTCTGCAACTCAAGAACCTTTTTGGCTTTTTCCGGAGAATAGGCAAACCTTCCATGAGAGACCTCCCACGATATAACCCATGCATCTTTATGATGTGCACCCACGCTACTAACGCCATATGAAAGCGCCATACCAGGAGCGGCGTGGCAGTCGTATGCACTGACGCTTAGACCCTTAACGTGAATAGCGCATTCCTCGCATCCATAAACGCTGGAGGCATGTACCAGTCCTTCTGCCAGGTCGTCACCAAGCTTTGTCCTCCTCAATGCTATGTCCTCAGCTAGTTCCAGAATTTTCGGAAAGTCTCCCCATTCCATCTTTTCATTTATAAATCCCTTCTGAGAAGCCTCGATCGCAAAGCCGATGGCTGAACCCAATCCAATCGTGTCTATACCCCACATATCGGCTAACCTGTTAAGCTGGGCTACCTTTTTCAGATCTCCAAGCCCAATATTGGAGCCAAGCATTGCAACGTTTTCATAGTCAAGCTCGGACTCTTCGCCGCTAGCGTCCAGTACAACGTTTCCACAAATAGAGTTACAGTTGGGGCAACCCCTCTGCGAGACTTTCATCTTTTCCATTGTGAAGCCATCTATACCGCTACTCTCGTCGAAGACTCCCTCACTAAAGTTGTAGGTGGGCAGGACGCTGTTCTCTTGGGACCATTGGATCGTAGCCATCGTTCCCTGTCTTATCCAGAAGGGATATGCCGGCTTGTTTTTGGCCTCAATATAGGCTTTGGCCGCTGTCTCCCTCAATGATTTGAGGTCGTCTACTGGCGGGTCTCTAGTGCCACGTACAACTATCGCCTTCAAGTTTTTGCTACCCATTACGGCTCCAATTCCCGGCCTGCCGCCGCTTCTACCCATCTGAGAGATTATAGTCGCCATCTTTACCTTTCGCTCTCCCGAAGGGCCAATGAGGAGAACGCCGGCATCCTTGCCATGTCTCTCCAGGAGCCTTTTCTCAGCAGTAAATGTATCTAGACCCCATAAGTCATCTGCATTGTTTATTTCTACTTTCTCGTTCTCGATATAGACATAGGAAGGCTTCTCGGATTTGCCAGAGAAAACTACTGCATCAAACCCAGCCTTCTTGAGCATTACAGCCGTCCTTGAGCCTAGATTACCATCGCCATAGCCATGTGTCAACGGGCTTTTCGCTGCAACGACAACTTTTCCAGTGCTGGGTCCAGGCAAGCCAGTAATGGGTCCTATAGCTACAATAAGGAGGTTCTCGGGTGAAAGTGGGTCGATCCCGGGGCGCGTATAGTCCCATAGGAGCCTGACAGCCAGCCCCCTCCCGCCAACGTAGCTTGATAGAAGGTTTTTGTCGATTTCTACCTGTTTCGCCTCTCTGCGGGAAAGGTCAATCCATAAAAGCTTCCCCCACCAACCTTTTGTTGTCATACATTACTAATTTGCAACTCTTGTATTTAAATTATTTTTAGAGGGAAAAGTTAATATATTACCTTGTGGATAATAAAATTCCCTTTCCTTGCGGTGGCTACCCATGAAGCTGAAAACTCGCTTGCTTCCATTTGAATCGGCGAATTTTACTGTTATACTTGACCATAATGTAGCAAAGAAGCTTGACGTCAAGCTAGGGGATCGCGTAATTGTCAGGTTTAACGGGCGTTCATTAACAGCGATCGTCAATACGGCAAAGGATTTCCCAATCGACTCCATAGGAATTTATACAAACCTGGCGAGGGTCTTAGGCATATCCGAAGGAGACGAAGTCGAGGTAGAGGCAACAAGCCCACCACTTTCCCTCCAGATAATAAGGAAAAAACTCCAAGGCCTAAAACTTGAGTCTGACGAAATCTATCTCCTGGTTAAAGATATTGTCGAGGGAAAACTAAGCGAGCTAGAACTAGCGGCATTCGTTACAGCAGTTCACTTCCAGGGAATGGTTCCCTCCGAGATCTATGACTTCACAATCTCCATGGTAAATACGGGGCAAACACTAAACCTTAAAAAGAAGCCAATACTTGACAAGCATAGTTTGGGAGGAGTGCCAGGAGACAAGACCAGTCTTTTAGTTGTTCCAATAATTGCCTCTCTAGGATACACCATACCAAAAACTTCCTCAAGGGCAATAACCTCGGCAGCTGGAACAGCAGACAGGATGGAGGTTTTAGCACCAGTGACCTTCTCGATAGAGGAAATCGAGGAAATAATACACAAAACTAACGGGTGCATCGTGTGGGGTGGTTCTCTGAATCTGGCGCCAGCAGACGACATCATAATAAGGGTTGAATACCCTTTGGGAATAGACCCCTTCTTTATACCATCCATCCTTGCAAAAAAGCTAGCCGTCGGGTCTACACACATTGTTTTAGACATCCCTACTGGGAGAGGAACAAAGGTAAAGACACTCGAGGAGGCACGAAGAATCTCACAAAGCTTCCACGAGATAGCGAAAATGCTAAACATGAATCTCCAGACAGTGGCCACATATGCAGAGGAACCCATTGGGCATGCGATAGGACCAGCCTTGGAGGCAAGAGAAGCACTTCAAGCATTAAAAACTCTTAACCCTCCAGATCTTGTAGACAAAGCTGCAAGCCTTGCAGGCACACTCTTGGAAATGGTTGGCGAAAAAGACGGCTACGAGATGGCGATAGAGGCTTTGAAGAGTGGAAAAGCTGAAAAGAAGCTTCGCGAAATCATCGAGGCACAAGGAGGGGATCCAAACATACAGCCAGAAGACATAACTCTCGGCGACAAGACATATACCTTGCATGCAAACGACTCGGGCTTCGTCTACTATATTGACAACTCTTTCCTTGCAACCCTTGGCAAAACAGCTGGAGCGCCGATAGACAAAGGGGCAGGAGTATATATTCACGTAAAACTCGGAGAGAAGGTCAAGAAAGGACAACCACTTATAACTATCTATTCATCGAGCAGTGCAAAGCTACAACTCGTCGAGAAGCTCATAGAAGAAAACACACCCATCCTCGTGGGTAGAACAGCTGGAAGAAGAATGCTATTAGAGAAAATACAATACCAGCCAACCAGACTAGTGCCCCTCGAAAGATAAACAAGCTTTTAAGACAGAAAATCTACAAAGAGCATGGTGAATTATTTGAGCGAATTCGTAAAACTCTTTGCAAACAACTTGACAAACTGGATAGAAGCGCAGAAAACGTTCCTCGACACTGTAACAAGCATGGAAAAAGACCTTGAAACTTCAGATAGACTGGAACTAATACTTGCCACGAGGACGGCCTTTAACCACATGATAAAGACAATCGAAGCTTTCGACAAATGGCTCCAGGACCCATTCATCGTGGGACATATGCCCCGAGAAATGTTGCTAGAAGTCCAAAAGAACGTCTGGGAAATCCTCAAGAAACTACTAGAGCTAGACATCAAACACACTGCTGCCTTCAGAGACATGTTGCTAAACCTCTCCGAGACGGGTAAAATAAACCCACTATTCTTTGTCCCAAGAGAGCAACAACAGAGAGTTGAAGAAAGATTCCGCGTAAGCTACTAATCTGCCGGTGAAACATTTGACTATAAGCGATTTATTAATGGCCTTCTTCCAGAGAGGAAAACTCCTCGAAATAAATAATGAAGTTTCGCCAGACTTCGAGATACCATGGCTATCCATTGAGCTTGCGAAGCATTTTGACCATGCTCTACTATACAGCAAAGTCTCAGGAAAAACACCCAGAGTTCTGACGAACGTATTTTACAAGAAAATCCATTTAGCTCTCAACGCCGGGTCCGAGGAACAAATAATAAATCGGGCATCGAGAGTGGTAAGCCTAATTGAACCTCTCTCCCCTATTCAGAAAGACAAACTTCATCTACTTGCATCCCTAGCGTGGATAGCAGACTACTATCCAGATGTAAAAGAGTTCCAAAGCTCCACGATTAGGGTTCTCCAAGGCTACGACCTAGACCTCACATTAATTCCGGCATTAAAGCACAGTTCTCAAGAGGAGTATCCTGTAATGACCAATCCACTTATAATCGCCACTTTGGATAGCATAGACGAGACGGAAATTACAGTTCAAAGGGTTCAAGTAGTAGACGAAAAAACAATGTTGCTACACGTACCCAGGAATTCCAGAATACAACACTTAATAGAGGAAGCATCAAGGCGAGGAAAACCCTTAAAGATTGCTGTTGTTCTTGGAGCACCAGCAAGTATATATCCTCCAGCATTTCTCTCCTGGCTGTCCTTTACAGAAAAACTACTGCTCGCTGGCGTGATTTCTGAAACCAAACTAGCAACGACCAAGCTAGAAGACAACATATACGTCCCCTTTTCGTTCCAAACAACTGTTATAGGCGAGATTGTCCCAGGAGACGAGCGCCCAGAAGGAAAAATGCTCTACGAAAATGGAGACATACTAGGTGGGACACCAATGCCAGTCATTCATGCTAAAAAGATCCTGATGGAAAGCAATCCAATAATATACTACTCAACAATTCATCCGACACAAAGCGACATAGCAGAGCTGTTTAGGCTCGTTGAGAAAATATTCCTACTTAACTACAAAAACCTGCTTCCAAATGTAATAGACCTAACATTTCTCGGCAACGACGCGTTTAGAACCGTGGTGGCAAAAGTTAACACATTCAAAAGGGAAAAACTAATTAATACAGGTATAAATCTTCTCTCTCTTTCAAAAACCCTAAACCCATATACAGACACGATTATTCTTGTTGGACCAAACACAAACATACACAATCACCTCCAGCTCCTCAAGACAATCATTGAAAACGTTGACCCAGACAAAGACGTCATAAAAATACCTCAGCAAGACTATGAAACCTTCCCGAGAAGAAGTGGAAGAGGAAGTCTAATAATCTTTGCGACAAGCCAAAAAGAAGGTGAAAAACCCGAAAGCGTAGACTCGTACCTTGAACCAACGTCCAGAAGCCTTAAAATCTTCGGCGAGATTCTTGACAAGCTTGCTAAACAGTCGACCTGACATAGCGACATATAAGGCAGAGAGCCTCCCCGCCCCTCAACTTTCCAGCCTCAACCTCTTTGATGATTTCTTTTATTTTCTCCGAGAAGCCAGGTATATTCTCAAATTTCCCCCTATACACTCCTCTTTGCTCGTTCAGATATCTACTTACACTTGACTGACTGATTCCAAGCAACTTTGCTATCTGAGCCTGCGACTTTTTTTCCTCACGATAAAGGTACTCGACCAGGAGACCTCTAACAGCTGGCAACCATTCTTTGCTAATTTCCTCGCATGGAGCCTTAAACCTAGACACCTTGCATCTAGGAATTACCTATGACACTGTCAAATAAAAACATTTCCATAGGTTGGTCTCTTCCGATTGAAGTTACCTATGGGAAAACTAAGAAAATTAAAAAAATCTCTTTTTAAAAATGGTCTCTTTTATTAATTGGAATAAAAAATCTCTTTTTAGAAACTACGGCAAAAAAGATTATCTTTTCACAAAAAGAGAAAAATTGAAGCGTAAGGAATATATACCTCTCATGTGAAAAAGTTATTGGCGACAAATATGCCAGAAAAAATAACAGCATACTGTGTTAAATGCCGCAAAACCGTTGAGATGAAGAACCCACAGCAAGTAACTCTCAAGAACGGAAGGCTCGCCTACAAGGGCACCTGCCCCAACTGTGGCACAACAGTCTACAGGTTCGTAGGCCGCGTAAAACAGTAAACAACTAGCACTAGGAGCACTAGAGCGAACCAAAACAAAATATTTTTTTCTTTTATTTCTTCTTTGAAGACAAAAATATATTTCCTATTATCACCAACTTAACCAAGCCTCAGGGTGTCAGAATGAGTAATGTTTCGGAGCTGGTTGAAAAGATTTCAGGTGCAGTTCCAGGTTTTACGGGCTATAAAGCCAACACGTTTTTCCAAGATGATAAGCTGGTACGTAAAAGATTGCTATCTTTGGTTGATGAAGCCCGTATAAGGGTGGAGAGAATATCGGCATTTGTCAAACAGAAAAACGTCTCTGTTGGACTGAGGCTTGATGATCTCCGTATCGAGCTCCTGAAGGTTGCCCAGCTATTGAAGAGGTACTCCTATACCTCGGACACAAATAAATTGCCAAGCGTAAACGAGGAACTGGTCCCAAAAATCCTCGAAGAAGATGCTCAGCTATTAACCTATACCTCTAGAATGTTCGAAAAAGTGATAATTCTAAGCCCTACACTGGAACCCAAAGAGCTTTTAGAAAAAGTCAACGAGGCAATAACTCTAGTCAATGATATTGAGTCTCTTCTACGCGAAAGGGAAAACTTGATTCTCAAGGCCCTAACAGCCACGCAAAAACAGTGATAAAGCTCAGCCTCTAGTGTATTCATCAACTATTTCAGGCGTCTCTTCCCTCATCACATCCAAAAAGTGAATTATATTTTCCACCCTGATATATCTTTCTTCTGGAAAATAAACACCCTTATGAAGGCCGCTATAAGCACTGAAAACCAAAGTGGAGAATAAACAAACAGATACAACAAAAAATTTACTAAGTGCACCTGGAAGCCCAGTTTTACTGAAATCGGCAACACTAATAACGAGTATAACACTAGGAGAACAAGAAATACGAAAATGAATGGTGGAAGGAGCGAAGTAAACATTTCGAAGATCGTCATTATTGGTATCACCGGGGCGATCAGACCTCCAAACAGGGAGAGAACAAAAGGGAGAGTTTTAACAAGTGGGGTATCGCTCGCAAAAAACATTGAAGCAAAAAAGATGCTTCCCGGAAACATAGCGAAAAGAGCGGCCAGGCTTTCTTCTACATTGTGCCTGTTTCCTGCATAGGCAAAATGAAACAAGTGCTCTCTGATCCACAGCCACGCCCCCACAGACCATCGCATCCGCTGATTTAGCCATTCCCTTATGCTGTGAGGAGAATAAACAATAACTTCGGTGTCAAATATGTATTTGAAAGGATAGCCTGTAAAGTAGCTTCTAAATCCTATGTCCATGTCTTCCAGTATACAGTTCTTGAATCCTCCAAGATCCTTGATGGCTTTCCTGGTGAGAGCCATTGCTGCACCGTTTAGGCCGGCGCATCTTTTTACATGCTTCTCGAAAATATAGCTGGCAACGCCGAAAGAGACGTAGTCGTAATATACTAGACGGCTAAGAAAACTGTCTATGTGTATCTTTTTCTTTATTTCTGCGATATCAAATTTTTCCATCCAGCGGTTTATCTTTTCAAGGAAAAACTCGTCTCTAATTTCCACGTCATTGTCTAAAAATACTAATACATCGCCCCTGGCCAATCCTATGGCTGTATTCAGGGCGCTAACTTTTCCCCTACGCACATGTGAAACGTCAAACCTAACGTTTCTACCCCTATATTCTTCAATTAGAGTGCTAATGATTTTGTCTGCAGGCTCATCTATCATTACAATTATTTCATAAGGGAAACTCGTCTTCTGACGGGAAAGCTGGCTTAGTAGGCTTGGCAACATTTTTGCCTCTCGATACACCGTTATTATTACACTGAGTTTCGGGTGTGACACAGCCAGCTCCTATATGTGCTCGATACCGCCATCTCTAAATATTTTTACACCTGGGCCAACAATGCTTCCAGCCTTTATCCTGCCTCTGGGAGCGAGGAACACGCCCAACTTCTGCTTTTCATAAAGAATACCCTGCAAAGGCAAAGGCCGTAAAACTCTTCTATCACTAGGAAGGTCACTGATAACAGTTGTTCTCGGCTCTGCTACACTCTGTGGCCCCAGAACACTGTCCGTGATTAACGAAAAACTTCCAGCAGTGGCCTTTTCCTGTAAAATGCTTCTCTTAACTTCTGTATGTGCTCCGACAACACTGCCCTCCTCTAAAGATGTGAATTCCCTGACAAATGCGCCCTTGCCTACGAGGGCCCCTCTTCCTATATAGGCTGGTCCCCTGATCACGGCATAATGATCTATAAAAGCATAATCTTCAACTTTTACGCACCCCTCAAGAACGGCGAGAGGCGAAACCTTTGCACGGGGACTAATAACAGTCTTACAGTCAGTTCCAAGGACTTCGTACAATGCACTTATTAGATCCCAAGGATAATCAACGGAGACCCACGAGCCGCTCCATAGGGCAATCTCTATCCCCATTCTCTCGATAAGGTAATTCATTGCCTCGTAGAAATTGTTTCCGTCATTTAATAGGTCAATGGTTTGTCTCGGCAAAATAAATACTCCGCCAAGAACAAAACTCGTGTCAATTGCTTCTCCATGTGCTTTCTCAGGAGAAATAACTTTCTTTAAGGATTTACCGGACACATATGCTACACCGTAGCTAGTTATTTCGGGTCTAGGGATAACGAGGGCTACAGGTCTCTGTGTCTCTTCATGTGTTTTTATCATGAGCTTGAATGCGTCAGCTGGAGCAATTACGTCTCCATAAGCTACGAGAAACCACTCTTCACTCGCCTCATCTATAACCTGTCTCAGAGCCTCTTCGAGACTACTCCCTTTCTGGATTACTAGGTCTACTTTATCCTGGAGTTTTCTAGCAGTGAGAGATTTCTGAACCTCTTCTTGTGGCATATCCCTATCTATGACAAGCAAGGATCTTCCACCAGAAACGTCTAGAAGACTCTTGAGGGAATAAAGGAATATAGGATTTCCCGCAACCTTTAAAAGGAACTTATGGTGTCCCTCGTTTAAAGGAAGCATCCGTCTCGGATTACCTGCTGCCAGAACAACGGGCAACATTTTATTCCACCGTAACTGTTTTTGCAAGATTTCTAGGCTTGTCCGGGTCATAACCTTTTTCCACGGCGGTGTAGTATGCAAGTAGCTGTAAAGGAACAACGCCTAAAATAGGAGTTAAAAACTCGTTGCTGGAGGGCAGGATCGCTGTCCTGTCAAAGAGCTCCCGTAGCTCCGAGTCCTTTGGAATTATTCCTATTGTATGTGCACCTCTAGCTTTCATCTCTTCAACGTTTCCATGAAGACGCTTTTCGAGCGATTTCTCAATTGAGACAAAAACTACTGGGAAATTCTTCTCGACAAGTGCTATAGGGCCGTGTTTGCTTTCCCCAGCTGGATACCCCTCGGCATGTATATAAGCTATTTCCTTCAGTTTCAAGGCCCCCTCAAGTGCTATAGGTACACCAAGTCCCCTGCTCAAGTAATAAGCACTGGCCTTCTTTGCCATGAAATTGGACAGCTCCTTGCTCCATCCACTATACAAATTAATTGTCTTTTCAACGAGTGAGGGCAACTCTTTAAGTGATGAATTGATTTCTTTTAATTCATTTTCACCTATTTTTCCTGTATGGTGCGAAATAAGAATGGAAAGCCAAGTCAAAGCAGTTAGCTGGACGGTAAATGTTTTTGTTGCTGCTACGCCTATTTCGGGTCCAGCCTTCATGTATATCTGACGGTCACTTTCCCTGGCAATCACACTGCCAATAACATTTGTTAGGGACACGACTTTTGCACCCTTCTGTTTGAAGGCCCTAAGAGCAGCCAGTGTATCAATAGTCTCACCACTCTGCGACACAGCTAGGAGAACATCATCTTCGCTAGCTACATGAGCGTAGACTTCGTATTCAGAAGAGATAAAAGGTATAACTTTCTGGGAGGAGAGCTTCATCGTGAGGAGCGCGAAGTAGAGTGATGCATGAAAACTTGTCCCAGCCGCTGTAACAAAAATGTTTTTTCCATTGACCAGCATCTCCGCGCCTTTTTCATAGTCTATGCCAAAGCCACGAATAGTCTCACCTATTACGAGTGGTTGTTCATGGATTTCTTTTAGCATAAAGTGAGGGAACCCCTCTTTCCTTGCCTGTTCAGCTGTCCATGGGACGACTAATATCCTGCTGGAAACATCTATCGGTTTGCCCTCTATTGTTTCCATGTAAACACTTCCACTATCAATGTAGCCAAGCTCGCCGTCATTAAGCACGATAACCTTGTTTGTAAAATCGAGAAAGGCCGGTATATCGGAAGCAACAAACATGACATCTTTGCCAAGACCTATAACGAGGGGCGAATGCTTTCTGGCAAAAAAGATCTTTCCAGGAGCCATGACCGAAACCACAGCTAAAGCATAGCTACCAGAAAGAGAACGAACTGTTCTTCGAAACACGTCGAAAAAGTCAGAATTATTTCTTGCATTTTCCTCAAGCAAGTGAGCTATAACTTCTGTATCAGTGGAACTCCTGAAAACATGACCTTTAGCGATGAGCATCTTTTTGAGCTCCATATAGTTTTCAATAATACCATTATGGACAACGGCAATTCTACCTTCACAATCCGTGTGGGGATGAGCGTTCTCATCAGTTGGAGGACCATGAGTAGCCCAACGTGTATGACCTATTCCTACATTTCCCTCCAGGCACCTTAAACACTTTGCCTCATCTACTGAGTCTATTTTGCCTGCGCCTTTACGAATAAGAATGCCATGCTTTCCAACAATAGCTACACCCACGCTGTCGTAGCCTCTATATTCCAATTTTTTTAGACAGTCGACTATCAGTGGTCCAACATTTCTATTTGAAGATGCTATCCCAACTATCCCGCACATGCAGGCAACAATAGTTTTCCCACATTAATTAAGATAATCTTCCAACTTTGTACATGCATATGGCACTCTAGTCGTAAAACAGTTGTATTCAGGACTTAGGACGCTATGAAAAGCATTGTAAGAACTATACATTGTCCAAGGCAAAACTAAGACAGGTGGAAAAGTGGAAGAACTAACCATGGAAGAATTTTTGAGGAAAATTGCTGGCAAAAAGATTAAAGTGCGAGAAGTAAAAGCGGCACCACCAGCAATAGTCATCGAGTCTCATGGAAGCCTCTACAAAGTAAAAGTAAAATAGGATCGAATTATTATACCTTAGAAGCCAATGGACGACGTGGGTCGTGACGTAGAGAACCTCATGAAAAAGCTCCTAAAACAAAACTCAAACTATTTTTCTAATGGTTCACTTAACAGTGAAGGTCGTAAAATCTTTGAAGAGATGGCCCGAATGCTTGTCTACGAGAAGCCTTATCTCAAAAAAAGAATCCGAGAAATAAGGAAAAAAGGAACATTCGAAGACGTACTGAAACTGGCAGAAGACATTCTCCCACAGGAGGAACTCATAAAAATAGCAAAGGGATGGTACACTGGACCCTATACAGAGTCCCCAGATATAGATGACTCCCTTCTCAACTCTTATCTTTTCTCTCCGGTTGACAGGTCTACTGGTAGAATGCCTTCGAGTTCAAAGTAGAATATTTTTGCATTCTTGAATGAGATGTATTTGACTCCTCCTTCTTCTTTAATCTCGTAGCTCAAAACTATCTTTGAAGGTGTCTCTGTCAACCCACTTTTCTCATATGTCTCAATTATTTTCGAAGCAGCTCTCCTCCACTCCTCCAAGCTCTTATCCTTATTTACTCCGCTTTGCTTGATCTCTTTAGTTAGTATAGCATAGAAGGCTTTCCGCAAGTTAAATACAGCGCTTCTTGAGCTCGGGCTTATAGGGGTCTGTATTGTATTTAGCTGTGTAGCGATCTCGATTGTTTCTAGGAATTGCCTTAAATTTCTCCCCAACTGCTCGATATATATTCTTATTTGCTCTGGAAACTTTTTCTCTTTGATGCCCGACTCAATAGATGCTAAAATTTCTTGTACGTTTTTGACAAGGGTCTCCATAATTTTCACCTATAAAATTTAATGCAAAAATATTTATAAAGTTTTATTTGATATACAACTAGTTAAAAAATCTTTAATTTTACCTTTGCGTTGATGCATACCCGCGAGGGAAAACAATTAATATACATTATCAAAGATATATCTCGTGACTCCACAGGCATTTCGGGTTAGTAGGGCTTCTTCTCAGTTTGGAGCAGAAGAAGCCTTTGTTTACCTTGCAAAAAGCCTCGAGTTAAAGAAGAAAGGCGTAGACGTAATTTCCTTCGGGATAGGACAGCCGGACTTTCAGCCCCCTCCCCACGTGTTGGCAGAAGCCAAGAAAGCGATGGATGAGGGATTCAACGGTTATGGACCAAGCCTTGGAATGCCAGAGCTAAGAGAAAAGATTGCCGACTTCGTCTCGCAGGAATATGGAACCGACGTAAAGCCTGAAGAAGTGGCAGTAACTGTTGGAGCTAAGTCTGCAATCTTTATAGGGATGATAACACTTCTAGAGCCCGGAGACGAGGTCATAATACCCGACCCCTCATATCCACTCTATGAGTCTGTCGCCAGATATATAGGGGCCAAACCTGTTTTTCTAAGGCTCCACAGAGACAATAATTACAAGATAACCTTCCCGGAAATAGAGAAGCTGGTTACAGACAAGACTAAAATGATTGTCCTAAACTACCCCGAGAACCCCGTAGGCACAACTATAGATAGAAGAGACATAGAGGAAATAGTAGACTTCGCTTCAAAGAAAGGAATAGTTATTCTCTCAGACGAGATATATGATCACTTTGTATATGAAAAGAAACACTTCTCGACTCTCCAAACAGCTAACTGGAGAGAAACAGTTTATTATGTAAACGGCTTCTCCAAGACCTTTGCAATGACAGGCTGGCGGCTAGGCTACGTAATCACCAACAAAGACCTAGTCTCAAAACTTTCCGTCGTCGCAAATAACATTTACTCGTGCCCAGTAACCTTTGAGCAAATTGCCGCGGCACGCGCCCTAGACTATGGGCTGGACTGGTTCAAAGAGATCCTAGAGGGCTACAAGAGAAGGAGAGACTTAATATACCAGGAACTATTATCGATTAAGGGTGTCAGGACAGTAAAGCCAGAGGGCGCATTCTATATTTTCCCAGACTTCACCCAAGTCATAAAAGAGAAGGGGCTGAAAAACGAAAGAGAACTGGTCGACAGGCTTCTATACGAGAAGGGGGTGGTAACTTTACCCGGCACAGCCTTCCCCAAAGATGGAGGCATAAATCATCTTAGATTCTCTTTCGCCGTGCCCGAAAACGCGATAAGAGAAGGCATAAAGAGAATAAAGGAATGGGTGGAGAGCTAGAATAAATACCATATTCCAAGGAATAAATTTTTATTCAAAAACTAACATTATTCCAAAGGATATCTAGAGAGTGATTACATTGACAATTCCAATTAAGATCTCCCTATGCGGTCCCGGAGGCGTGGGAAAAACAAGCCTTGCAAGATACTTTACTGGACAACAATTTAACCCACAAGAAAAATTAACAGTAGGGATACAGCATTTCTTCAAGAAGCTTGTTCTAGATGGTAAAGAAATCTCGGTAGCTATATGGGATCTAGGCGGAGAGCACAGGTTCCGTTTCTTGGCCCCCATGTTTCTGAAGGGAGCAAAAGGCATTATCTATGTGTTTGATCTTACACGCGAAGAAACTTTTCTTGAGATTGAAGAGTGGAGAAAAATAAGTGAAGGAGTTGTCGGAAACGTTCCAAGCATACTCGTTGGAAACAAGGCGGATTTAGAGGAGCTTAAGATCGTGCCGTATTCCTTGGCTAGAGAATATGCCCGCTCAAAAGGCATGCTAGAATATTTTGAGGTTTCAGTAGCGAAAGGAATAAATGTTAATGAGGCATTTATTTTTTTGTTAAAAAACATTATTGAAAGAGGGAGTTTATGAGCAAACAGGGGATGGTTCGGGTATTTAAAATAAGATGTCCTACTTGTAATACCGTCGAAACCGTGGAAGTAAATGATAAGATTTTGATTGATGCGCAGAGCAATCCTTTAGGGCTAGCCGGGGTAGCCTTTCCACATGATAATCATGTGCTGATTGTGTATGTCGACAGAAATGGAGAGGAAAGAGGAACAAGGGTGTTCTCCCTTTTACAGCCAGTTGCAAAGGGTTTTTACCAAGTTAAAGTCCCCGACGAGTGGCTAAGAGGCCTTAGAAACATTGCCGGTTTTACAGTTGAAAGCAAAAGAATAAATTACCGCATAAGTGGATACCTGAGACAACCATCAAGTAGCATCAAGGTTTACAAAGGAGAAACTACTCTCGAAGTCGACTTTGCAAGAGACATTAGCTACCAGCAAGCAAGATCATGGCTAGAGCTTTTAGCCGAGGCGCTCGATACATCCTTCTCATTCAACCAGGCAGACTACGTAAACGCGATAAGGCTCCTAGACGTACTCATAGAAGAGAAACCCTTCGAGTACATTAAGCAGGTCTTCTGGCTCATTACTAACGCTTCAAACATAACGGTAAAAGTACACGAAAGAGAAGCCATGCTGGCACGTAAATACAGGCCTATGATCCTCTTCGATAAACACAATGGAGGATTTATCAACAGGGTCATGGAAGTATCAAACACAAAAGTTTCTCAACTTCTCGGTCTGGAAAACCCCCAGATTATTTATTCATATATTGAAGCCCTTCTCTCACTTCAAAGAAGGAAAATAATAGACTTGGTGGTAGAGTAATGTCATATCCAGAGGTTTTCCACGACATCGCTGTAACACTGCTTCCTGAGGCTTTGGCAAACTTCAGAAAAACATCTGCACCCCAGTTGCTAGACCTAGCTAGCATCGAAAAGCTACTTCCATCTCTTGTAACATCGGCAACTACACGTCTAAACAATGCACAGCTAGGAATAGAGCATAAAGAGTTCCAAGAAATCTTCCAATATGGAATAACGGCCTATTCAGAAGTTTACCTTGAAGGAGACTGGAGACCATACCTCCTTTTTGCCGAACTTTTCAATAGAATGGCTATTGTGGAAAATCTCCAAGAATGGGCTCTAAACATCCTCTCCGTCCCGCAAAGCGCCGTCGCAGTCGAGGTTAACCCAGTTGCTCCAATAATGCTTGCAAAAATGAATTCACGTTTCAATACAAATAACCATGTATTAGCTGAAAGATGGATACTCCAAAACACAATATTCAAAGAAGCCATAGAAGAATACAACCGGAAATACAATTTAAATCTTAAAGCCTTTACCTTGGAAACATCTGAGCAATTTTCATCATTGGCAACAAATGTAGATATATTTGTTTCATCATCCCTGGAAGCCATGAGCCTCGGTTGGAGAACTGTCCTGGATTTAGCCGTAAAGCTGCTCAAAAGACGTGGAACCCTTATAGCGATGTTCCCAGACAACGCCAGAGAAGGCCTGAGAACCCTTCTAAAGATATGGAAGATACCAGAGTATCCACCCCTAGAAAAAATACTCAGAGACCTGCAAGACGCACGTTTCACACAAATACGATACCATGCCCAGGGACCCTTTACACTTATATATGCACAGAAAAGGTAAAAAGACTTAATGCTCGTAATATACATACCTGACCCAAAGAGGGCATCACCTGCCCCTATAGCAATAAGCGACGAGTCTGTATTCCACAAGATACTTCTAGACGAAAACCTCACACCAGTGAAATGCTACGACAAGAACGGTTTAAACAAACAGTGCCCCGAGAAACTCCTAGAGGCGAAAAAACAAGACGTATTTATAGTTGGGGGCATTGTGGCCGAAGACTATTCAGCTAGGCTAGAACTTCCCTACATAGATGAAAGAATAATAAGGCTACATCCCAACTTTATACCAGGAAACCTAGACTCCTTACTCGAAGCGGTAATGAACTCAACAAAGCCAGAGCTAGCTAAGCCATATGCCCAGGACACTTTTCTAGCAGTTATACCGGGACAACATGTATCAAAAAAAGCATTTGCTATTGCCTACGCTGGGACACTAACACAAACAGAACTGGATGTAAAAATGGAAGCTGTCCTCGATCCACAACTCAACAGTCGCGTAAAACTATTGAAAAAGTGGAACCTGATAGATCGGTATGAAGACTGGCTAGACATACCATGGCAATATGTCATTGCTCCTGGGAAAAACATGAGAAGATTACTCGAAATAATGATTGAGAGACCCGTGGCAAGAATGCCCAAAGAAATCCTCGCAAATAAATACAGGTCCCCCCATGATTTTCTAGACGATCTGGAAAGCTGGGTAGCTAAGGCTAGGCTTCCCTTTGAGAAAAAAAGAGAAGTCCGCAGGCTAGTCGTCTTCATAGACGAGAACCTCTTCAAGGTAAACGGCGGCTATCGAGCCGTAGTAGTAGCCAAGAATACCACTAGGAGGATAATTGCACGGTGGTACTTCAACCAGAAACTCGAACTACAGGGCTTTGACGGCTTTCCGCCGGAAGCTGTACGCGACACTGACCTCGAAGTCTCCGTAGGAAATGTCCCCAGAGAGGTTCAAGCGAGGATTCCAGCGCAGCTTGCTTCCTTTATTATAAGACAAGCTGTTCTCTCCCCAATAAAGATTGAGGACTACATTGGGCTTAAAATACACAGGTGGGTCGAAATTGCAGAAATCTAGCCTACTTGGAGCCTAAGAACTTGTAGATTCTCGTATAGTCCTTGTCGCCTAGCCTCCCCAATTTGGAGGCCTCCAAGAATATCTCTGCAAGCCTCGTTGTTACTGGCAGTGGTTGGCCCCTGTGATACCCCGATAGGACAGCATAAAAAAGATCCTTCGTAGCGAGCTTCATTTGAAAGCTAGTGGGGGTCGATTCGTCTAATAGCCTGTGTGCATATCTATCCACGATTACTTTAAGCCATAGTTTACTCGCAATTTCCAGAAACTCGTTCTCGCCGACGTCCCAGGATTTTACCAAGAGCAAAGCCTCGGCGAGAGACTCTAGAGCCATAAAATACATACTGTTTAGCGCCAGCTTTATTGCCGAGGCCTTTTCAGGACTGCCTACATATACATGTTCCTTGCAATACCTTCCAGTCAAGCCGCTGACCTGCTGAAACGCTTTTTCGCTTCCACCCACAATACAGAGGCAGTCTCCCTTTTCAACATTTGTGGGATTACCCATTACGGGTACGGCTAGGTACTCGGTTCCGACTGCAATAGCATTTTCGTAGGCTTCCCGTGTATGTATAGGCGAAACTGTGCTGTGGTTCACAATGATTTGGGGCTTCCCATGGCTGAAAACCTCTTTAAGGACGCTTCTAGAAGCCTCGTCGTCGGCAACCATGATAAAAATCACGTCCGAGTTTTCTGCAAGCTCCTTTATGCTTCCCGCGATCCTAGCTCCATAGTTGGCTAGTGGTTTAGCTTTCTCAATAGTCCTGTTCCAAACAGTTATTTCGTTGCCTGTTCCGGCGAGGTGGCGGGCCATTGGGAAACCCATTTGACCTGTGCCAATAAACCCGATCCTCATGTTGTCTCATAGTTATGGATGCTAAAATATAAATTAATCCATTTGTTTAACGATTGGAGAGAACCATGAGAGTAGAAGAGGCAGTTGACCTAGTAATGAAGACGCTACAATTCAGGGGATACGATGTAACAAAAACAGAGGAAGAAGGAGAAAAAACGCTGATAATCAAGCTGGGAACAAAGACGGCAAAGGTAAGGTTCCACGAGGAAAAAGGAGAAGTGATCGAGCTCCACCTTAGATACGAAAACGTGCCCGGCGTAACAATCCTCAAGTGCGAAAGACATGATGCCTACATGAGATGCATAGAGGATCTTTTAAGCCGCTTCTAGGAGAGAAAACACTGCAGCGAATTTTTCTAGAATAAAATTATTTGCTGAATGGTTATATCCTCTTACTGCTACGGGTCTAGGAACATAGAACATCAATGGTGAACCCCTAAATATGCTCTACATAGTGCACACGACTGGTCAATGCAACCTGAAATGCGCTTATTGTGGGGGAAGCTTCGACCCCAGAAAAGTGCCTTGGAAAATACAATACAACCCTGAGTATCTTAAAAGGTTTATTGAGAAAGACCCCGAGGCGGTCATTGCATTTTATGGTGGCGAGCCGCTTCTAAACCCTGAATTTATAATGTGGGCGATTGACAATGTCAAAGTGAAACATTTTGTCATTCAGACAAACGGGACGATTCCCAGGAGTCTTCCAAAAGATTACTGGCTCAAGTTCGATGCAATACTCTTGTCTATAGACGGCAGGCCAGAAGTTACGGACAAGTATCGCGGAAAAGGGGTCTACGAAAAAGTAATATCTACCGCAGAGTGGCTAAGGACAATAGGTTTCACAGGTGATTTAATAGCAAGGATGACTGTGACAGAGGATACAGATATTTATCTAGACGTCATGCATCTTTTATCATTGAAACTATTCACCCATGTACACTGGCAGCTAGACGTTGTATGGAGCGACAGATGGAAAAACTTCCAGCAATGGAGGGATGCGTCGTACCTTCCCGGGGTAAGGAAGCTGGTTGATGTTTGGGTTGAAGAGATGTCGAGGGGAACAGTACTTGGAATTGCCCCATTTAAGGCTATCATAACAAAAACATTCATTGATAATTATGCCGCTCCGCCCTGTGGGGCTGGAGTGAATTCTTTCTCGATTTTAACTGATGGGAGGATTCTTGCCTGCCCCATAGCTGTAGAGGAGAAATGGGCAGAGCTGGGAAATATTTCTCAAGGCAAACTTAGCCCCGAGTCTGCTCCAAAAATAGGTGAACCCTGTATCTCCTGTAGCTACTACAGGTATTGTGGTGGAAGGTGCTTGTACGCATACATGGAGAGGCTTTGGGGCGAAAACGGCTTCAAAGAAGTGTGCAAAGCAACTATAGGCCTCATAGATTCCCTTCTAGAGGCACTTCCAACCATAAAAAACTACTTAAAAGAGGGGAGAATTACTCTAAAAGACATTCTTTACCCTCCTTACAATAATACGGTCGAAGTCATTCCCTAAAGCCTGAACGAAATCTAGTTTTCTATTAAGGAAAAATTTTACAAAAAACTAATATTAACCTAAGGGCTCCATTTTTCTGTGAAGCACTTAGACTTGGCTCTCATACATGCACCAAGCGTATACGACTTCAGGAAACATACCTACGTAAATTATGGTCCCATAAGCGACGTTATACCATCTAAACCTATCTTCGACATGTATCCTGCGGGTTTCTTCTCGCTGGCTTCATACCTAGAAGAGAGAGGAATAAAGACCGGCATATACAACATCGCCGCTAAAATGGTGAACGATCCCAATGTAGATGTAGCAAGGCTGATCCGTCAAATAGACGCCAAAGTATACGGTATAGATCTCCACTGGCTGGTTCATTCCCACGGTGCCCTTGAAGTTGCAAAGCTAGTTAAAGAAATCACGGGGAATCCAGTTGTTCTTGGCGGCCTCTCATCCACCTACTATTGGCGCGAGATACTAGAAAACTATCCCTTTGTAGACGCCATTGTCCTTGGCGACACAACCGAGCCCATATTCTACCAGCTTCTTCAAAAGCTCGAGAAAGGTCTCCTAGAGGAATTGAAGGAGATACCTAATATAGCCTACAGGACAAAAGACGGGAAAATAAAATTCACAGGCTTAAAATACGTCCCAGCAGAACTCGACGAGCTTCGCCCCAAGTACGATATAGTCGTAAAAGTTATGGTCAGAAGCGGGGTTACCCTCTCGCTTCCATGGAGCACATTTCTAAAGCACCCCGTCACGGCTGTAATAACCTATAAGGGGTGTACCTACAACTGTCTAGCATGCGGGGGAAGCCACTTTACCTATAGCGTAATCTTTCAAAGGAAAAATCTAGGAATAAAGAAGCCTGAAACCCTTTTTGAGGAATACAAGGAAATAACCGAGAGGTTAAAGGCGCCAATATTTTTTGTCAACGACCTCCAGGTTCTAGGAAAAACCTACATAGAAAAGCTAACGAAGCTCCTAAGTAGCGAAAAACAAGACCTGGAAGTATTCTTCGAATTTTTCGTACCCCCACCGAGAGAGGTCTTGGAACTTATGAGGAAAGCCAGCGAAAGAGTTTACCTTCAGATCTCGCCTGAATCTCAGGACGAAGAAATAAGAAGACACTACGGTAGACCCTACACAAACCAAACACTCAAAACCTTCCTAAGAAACGCCAAGCAACTAGGCTTCGAAAGAATAGACCTTTACTTTATGATAGGCCTACCCGGCCAGACAGTTGAAAACGTAAGACCAATTGGAAGCTTTTTCGAGGAGCTCTGGCAAGAAGCCCCAAACACCGTTGATGCCTTCGTCGCCCCACTTGCACCCTTCGTTGATCCTGGAAGCATAGCTTTCCACAAATCGGCAAAATATGGATACAAGCTATACGCCTATACCCTGACAGACCACCGGAAACTGCTTCTTGCTAAAAACTGGCACGAAATGTTAAACTATGAAACCCAGTGGTTGACAAGACGAGAAATAGCAGAAGCAACATACAACGCTGTTGAAAGCCTAGCCAAGAGCAAGCACAAGGTTGGACTCATCGACGACGAATACTATGCCGCAGTTATTCAGAGCATAAGTCTGGCGCGACAAATGAAAAAAGCGGGGGTCTTTGACTCCAAGGAAACCCTAAAAGAAGAGGAGCTCTACCCAATGAAGAAAATTGTACTCTCCTACTTGACTCCGCGGCTAGCTTGGGAAATAATAAAGTACAAATTTACTGCTTAGATCCCTCATATATTTCGAAAAATTCTCCGGCAACCTCCTCTACAATAGCGTCCAGTCCACCAACTCTAACTATTCCAGAATCAGTCTCAACCTTGAAATGGGCAAATCCTGCCGGAACGTCAAGCACCGCATCTATTATGTTTCCATCTATTTCGACTCTTGCGCCAGTATCTATCTCGTAGCCCTTAACCTTCAGCCTCAATTTCCTGTTCTCGAGGAGAAGCTTCTTTGTCTCATAGAGGGCCATCCTGTGAAAAGTAAACCTCCAAGGCAACTCGTAGTCCTCATCAACTATCACCTTAGCGTTTACCCATCTATTCATAAAGTCATGCGAAAGGTAGTCTGTAAGCGTTCTTTCCTCGATAAGGTACCCATGCCTAGTTGGAAGAGTCGGGCGAGCCTTAAGAACGCCTCCCCGTTCAGAGTCGACAACAATTACCAGGTCTCCGGAAACAGCAACTCTGAGCTTCTTTAGAAACGGCATGTCTTCCAAGATAAACTTGGCTCCCCTCTCGCCAAGAGAATATGAAAGAACATACACGCGGACCCCACGGTTTATAGCATTCTCGATCTTCTCGCTGAGGAGATGTATGAACTTTATATCGCCCATTATCAAGGCATCCGTAGTAGCAGTGTCTAAAAGTTCTGCCATCCTGTTCTTAGCTACCTCCGGCTCCCGTATAATCCACACGCCGTACTTTTCCTCGGGGGATGGTCTCGAAATTGACTGCATATAGGCTAGAGCCTTCTTCGCCAAGACATCAAAATCTTTCAGAAAAATATTCAGCAACAATTGTGGATCAACAGCCCTATACTTCTTAGGCCTGCCGCCCAGCTCTTCGATATACCCCTTAGAAGACAGCCTAGTCAAGGCAACGTGAATCTGGGGCCTATGCTTAACCAAGTGGTCAGATATTTCAGGAGCACTCATTGGACCCTTCTCAAGCAACAAGAGGTATAATTCAGCCTCAAGACCAGTTAGACCCAGGAACTTCAAAAGTTGAACAGCCACATCCCTAGGGGAACCCGCATCCAACGTTCCAGGACCCCTTTCACCCATACTTCTTCATTCCTATATTCTGTTAAACAAGTATTAATATTTAATTGTCATAATTCTAAGAATAAAAGTAAATATAGATTAATCATAGATTCCCTAGACTTTTCCCATATTTAACTGAAACCGCATAGTAAAGGTCACCAAGAGACACAGCCAAATTCGCTACCTCTATCGCCCGGTTACCAAAAAGATAGACAACACTTTCAATATTCGTCCCACCAACATCGACCAGTGCCCGGCAGTCAGGACACTTCTCGAGCAAGTCGGCAGCCGCAGAGGCAGCTGGATTTGCTGAAGGATAATCCTCACTACTAAACTCCTTGAATGAAATACCCATACTTATGAGTGACTCGCGGATGACCTCATCATATCTGATATTCATTACAGCTCTAAATTTCCCGTTGATAGACAATAGGATTCCGCCCAGATGCCTGCTAGCGCCAAACTCTGGCCTCCTATACAAAACTTCATTCGTCTTTGAACGTGAAATCCTTCCCGGAACTGCGGCCACGTCATATATGCTCTTGGCGCCAGGAATAGCAACAGCAATATTGCTCATAACCTCCGGTATCAAGAAACCAAAATACTCGGACGAAGACAAAACTAATAGGGCTCTCTCTAGGTCGGCCATCACCAGACCACGGCTGACATCGAGTTCTGGGTAAACAACCTTGGTACAAATAAAGCACTCGCTCTTACGCCACCCATACCTTTCATGGGCCTTACACGCGTCTCCACTCGCAGCCACAAGCCACCAATACCTATTGGCCAGATATCCAGCCTCATTCAAGTTGCCATTATACAGCAGTTTCGCTATCCTCTTCGAGACAGCCTTCAGCTCCTGCTCAGCCAAATCCAGACCAGAAACCTTCTCACTGTGAAAATACTCCTTATTAAGAACCTTGCTGACAGCCGCCTGAGTAACACCAGTGAGACGAGCAATATCTGTCTGAGACATGCCAAGCCTTCGAAGCTCGAGAATCAGTAGTTTCCTGAGATAAGGAATAAACACATTAGATGCAACTGTCTCAGGAAACATCAAAATCCTTAATAAGAATTGCATTTAACTCAGTTATAAATCTTACGACGAGAAACTTTTAAAGGTAATCTATAACTCTGTTATGTTCTCATTTACCTCAAAACTCGGTTATAAAGAAATGAAATAACTTCTTCTTAAATGGTGGAAAGTGCAAACGTTAAGCATATAAATCAGTTTTAGAAAATAAAAAATGATGAACGAAAAACTAAGAATTGAAGAGCTGGTACTAACAGCGGCAACATCAGCAGTCATAGGAGCAATCTTTCTCGTCTGGTCCAACATCGTCTGGGACGCCACAAAGCTACTTCTAGGCTTATCACTCACGCCTATAATCTATGGCGTATGGTTCATCGGAGCAACAATCCCAGCATATATCATCCGCAAGCCCTACGTAGCAGTTCTAGGCGAGCTTCTCGCAGCTATACTTGAACTCTTTTACGGGTCACAATTTGCGTCCACAGTCCTCCTGTATGGCTTCATGCAGGGCCTAATGAGTGAAGCAGTCTTCTTCCTTACAAGATATAAGAAGTGGGACTGGCTTACAATGGCACTTGCAGGAGCAGCCCCAGCCCTCTGGGCTGCTCCTGCCGACACAATTCTCTACGGGATAACTAACCCCCTGACGCCCGAACAGAGAATCGTCTTTTGGTCCCTGTATTTTGTAAGCGGCGCGATATTCGCAGGGATACTTGTAAAGGCGATACTAGACTACGTGGCTAAAAAATCCTCGCTACTCGACGCCTTTGCGGTAGGCAAGTCGGTGAAAAAATATTGAGCCTAGTTGAAGCCCAAAATATAACTATTTTTTACCCCAATAACGAGAAACCCGTCGTAAAGAATATTTCTTTTAGCATCGACGGGGGAGAATGTCTTCTACTGATGGGTCCAACTGGAAGCGGGAAATCTACCTTGCTCTTAACTATAGCGGGCGCTATACCACATCATATACCTGGAAGGGTCGAAGGAATTCTAACTGTTGCTGGAAAAAATGCCCTAGAGGTCGGGATGCTCGGGCTTGTTGGAGACATTGGTCTCCTGTTCCAGGACCCAGAAATACAGATAGTAATGCCGATAGTATTCGATGAGGTGGCCTTTCCACTCGAAAACCTGAAGACCCCTAGAGAGAAAATAATCAAAAGAGCCCAGGAAGCACTAGACAAAACCTCACTTGGCAGTTTCAAGGATTACCCAACAGATATACTTTCAACGGGACAAAAACAGAAACTAGCCCTGGCAAGCATAATGGCAATGGATCCAAAAATCTACCTCCTCGACGAGCCGACAGCACACATAGACCCCAAAACGGCAAGGGAAATATACAGCGAGCTCTCACAGCTAAAAAGGAACGGCGCGGCTATAATACTAGTAGAACACAGGATAGAATATGTCCTCGATCTCGTTGACAAGATACTATACATAGACAATGGCCAAGGAATCATGGCACAAAACATGGAGGAACTCATAGAGAAAGTAGGCCTAGAAAAGCTCCTAGATTCGGGAGTCTGGATACCTGCAAGCTACCTCCCCAGCTTAAACACAGAACCCCAAAGCATCAACCCTACAGTAGAAGATGCAGACCCAACAGTCCAAGCAAAGTCCCTACAGGTACAATTAGGCGGAAAAATTATCCTGCACGACATAGACTTCACAGCAAAAAGAGGGGAAACAACTGTCATAATAGGTCCCAACGGAAGCGGTAAAACTACCCTCCTCAAAACAATAGCAGGCCTCATAAAGCCAAAAAATGGCCAGATAACAGTGCAAGGAAAAAAGCCCTCACCCACCAGTGTAGCCTACGTTACACAGATACCAGACCACCAGTTCACAGAGAGAACAGTCGAAGAAGAAATCAGAAGCGTTGTGTCAAATGGATCCAGGAGGACCAGTCTCGACCCCGAACAGGCACTGAAAAGATTTGGTCTAGAAAAGCTCAGAGACAAGGTTGTCTACGAGCTAAGCCAAGGAGAGAAAAGGCTCGTATCCTTACTAGAAATGATCCTCTTGGACAGGCCAGTATACCTCCTAGACGAGCCAACCTTTGGCCTAGACCTAAAATACAGCCTCCTCGTGTTAAAGAACATAGAACACCTGGCAAACTCTGGGAAAACAGTAATCCTAGTAACACACGACTCATGGCTAGTAACACTCCTACAGTCAAAAATTTATGGGCTGTCCCAGGGCAGAATAGTCTTCGCAGGAAGCCTAGAAGACCTACTCTTAAACAGGGACATATGGCAACGCATAAACTTTGACCCGCCAAGCTTCTTGAAGGAAGCCGAGGATCCAGCTCAGCTAAAAGAGACCCTGCAAGACTACCGTGAAACATTAAAGCAATTGGCGAGGGGTGACCGGCAGAAATGAAAAGCCTTCTCCAACAACTTAACCCGCTCGTCAAGCTCTCCCTATTCCTCATAGGAATCTTTCAAGTAGCCCTAACGGGCAACCCAACTATCGCGTTTTTCCACATAACAATGGCATGCATTTTTCTCGCATATGAGAAGCCAAGAATAACAAAGCCAATATTCCTAGGCATAATTTCTACACTCATAGGTTATACATGGGTAAACTTTGCCCTATACATCTACAACTATTCCCTCACGATTACCAAGGCCCTATCAATGTCCCTAGCCCTAACAGCCAGAATACTAGTCATAATCGAATACTCAATACTCTTCGTATCATCCACAACGCCAAAGTCGCTCGCCACCTCCCTAGCACTACAGCTCAAAGTACCATACATATACGCTTACATGTCCTTCATAACCCTACGCCTTGCACCACTGATACAGAGAGACCTGGAAAACATGATATCCTTCAGAAAAATCAAGGGATACTTCTCATGGAGAAAACCACACCGATACATAATATCCTACGTGTTCCCGCTCCTATTCCTAACAGTCAAAAGATCACTAGCGATTGCAATCTCGATGCAGGCAAGAGGCTTCGGTAAATACCCTGACAGAACATACCTGGAAGAAACCAAAATTTCGAGAAAAGACCTATACTTCTCTATCTTTTACATCATTTTCCTAGTATCTACCCATTACCTCTCGACATTATTCTAGCATCCATTAAGTATATAATCCCTCACCCTGTCAGGATTCTTTACGCCAAATATACAGTTCCAGGGCTTAGCTAACACCTCCCTAACAGCCCTCCCACCCCCAACTATAGCCCCTAGCCCCTTCCTAGAAGTTGCCCCACCGCCCAAACTATAGGTCTCGCCGAGGCCCAGCTGGCTAGGCGTAACAACGACCACGTGGCCAAAGCCAAAGAGCCTGCCAAGCAACGGCTTCACAACAATAACGTCGCTAATCGCGTCACCACTAACATACCTCTCGACCCTCCTCAAAAGACCCCCAGACATAGCAACACCCCTATGAGACACAGAGTATCTGTATGTCTTACGCTGGGCATCTACTAGGAGCATCCATGCAAAAGAAAAAAGAGCCAAAAACAAGACCCTCCCAGCAAGCCCCAGGCCAATACCTAAATTAACCCGGACAGCCTCCACAGCCAGATACGCGAATACCTCGAAAACAAGAACCCAAATATCCAAGGCAACAACCCAAACCAGCAATCCCAAGAGTAATGACAAGAAAACCCCTCCAGCATATATAAGGGCATCGAGAGTCGGCATGTCCGGCCAAATCTCACGTAAAACAAAAGAAGCCACTCCTGACACATCCCTAAGAAAGTCGCCCGCGAACCAGCGGAAAACGGCTACCAAGCCAAGCGAAGCAAGGGGAACCAGTGCCCTGGCATATTGTCCAAGATAAGAGATTCTAGTGGGACTCCCCTCCCAGCAAAAAGCCTCTCTACTCACATCAATATAGAGGAAAAAGAAAAATAATAAGTCTTGTTATCCCAGGATGACTTCCTGAACTCTCTTGATCACAGCTAATTTCTCAAGAGGCTTTAGCAACAGCGAGGCAAGAATTATTGATACAAGGGTCTGTCCAAACACGTCCCTGATAAGCGAGGCAACAGCAGGGGCAAGCCCTTTAACATACACATTTACAACGAAATACGTAAAACTCATCACTAGGCCTCCAATCACCATCATCATCAGTTGCACCTTGAAGCTTTTCCTAGCACCCATCCCCACGATAAACCCCTCCAGGCCGTGGGCGACAAGTGTCACATACCACCTAGGATAACCCACCAAAAAGTCGGCAATCACTGGACCCACTAGGCCAACTATAAGGCCAACTTTGGAGCCGAAAAGCAGGCCTGCAATAAAGATAATGGTGTCACCTACATTGGTGTATCCTCCCGTTGGCGAGGGCAAGGCGAGTCCAGGCAAATATGTCAGGACTGTTGTTAAAGCCGCGAAGACCGCGGAAACAGCTATAACTAAACTGCTCTTGCTCTCCTTACTCACGTTATCATAATTTTGAGGGGAAATTATTAAGTCTTATTCAGTAGTCTTTGAATCTTTGACAAGTACCTAGCTACTTTCACGGCTTCGGGGCTGACCTCTAGAGCTTCTCCCCCCTCGATCACGAAATGCCTGACGTTGATCTGTCTCCCGGTAACCTTCCTAGCCTCCTCGACAGCATGGTGAAGCTGGATACAGTGCGGAGAACCGTCAACAGTCAAAACAACTACCTCCTCCAGGTCGACCCTCGCAAAAATAGATGCAAGCTTCAAAGCCACAACATTGAGATGCTCCGCCTCGAGACACACGCCCAGAGCCACACGTCCCTCACTAAACCTTGACAATATGTCCGGGTACTCGTGGAATATACAGCTACCATAAACCAGTAGCCTCCGCTTCTCGCGGAGCTCTCTCCCAGCAACATTAAACTCAGTAAGGCGTCTATAAGTTAGAGACATCTCTATGACCTCATTTCAGCTCGGCAAGCACGTCCAAAATGATCCTAGCCCCGGCTAGAAGCCTATCCTCTAGTTCCCCCTCAGAGATCATCCTCTTTCCTGGGTACAATATGTTCCCGTTAACCAAGAGAACCGATGAGCTCCTAACACCCCTCAGGCGCGAAACAGCGAAAAGAGAAGCGCACTCCATCTCCACGCTCACAGCCCCAAACTCGCTCCACCTTTTTACAACCTCGGGAGTCTCGGCATAGAAAGCATCACTACTCACAACGGGCGCCGCCCACACACGGAGACCCCTACCCCTAAGAGACTCGCTCAGCCTCCACGTCAACTCGAGGTCAGGCGCAGGCGAGACACAGAGATCCCCAAAATACTGCTTGAATAGCCCCCCGGGATGATAAAAAGCGGAAACCGGCACTACGAAGTCTCCCGGCTCGACGTTTTCCCTTATGCCGCCAGTCGTCCCATAGCGAACCAGGAAACGGCCGCCCAGCTGGATAAGCTCCTCAAAGACAATTGTTGCCCCGGCACCGCCCATACCATGGGTAGCCACAGTAACCTCTCTTCCCCTCCAGAAACCGTTGTATGTGAGTAACCCACGGTTCTCGTTTACGAGCCTAGCGTCCTCTAGAATGCTGGAAATAAGCCTTGCCCTCCCCGGGTCCCCGACAACGATCACCCTATCGGAAACCCTTTCTGCACGTATATGGAAAGGCATACCCTATAACCCCACAACACACATATAGGTTTTACCTCCGCGTCCACCCATACACAAACACTTGGCCCGGAGCATCATAGTCATAAAACGTGGCGACACGGTACCCTTTCTCTAGCAATCCCACGATCCTGCTAGGAGAAGAGTAGGGAGGATGAACCTCTATAATCCACCTCTCCACCCTGTCTGGGGAAACAAGCTCCCTAGAAGAATAAAGAACACCCTCCTCTGCCCCCTCTATGTCCATCTTCACAAGTGCCACCCTATCAAGCTGAAACTTCTCAAAAACCTCCCGCAAAGAATAGACCCTAACCCCTACCTCGCCAATCTTCACAGAATAATCATCCACGTATCCAGGCACAAGCGAAGAATTCACACCATTATCAGCCACGAACAGCCTCGCGACGCCACTCCTGACACCAACCGCCCCACAGAGAACCCCACCCCCTCTCACCCCGTTAAGCCTATAGTTAGCCTCTAGATACCGGCAGGCAAAAGGATTAGCCTCCACACCATACACCCTAACATCCCTGTTTTCACAAGCCACCCTCACACTGAATAAGCCCACAAACGCCCCCAAATCAAGCACAGCCCCGCCTGGCTCCACACACGTCATGCAGGGAACCCGCTCATAGTCCCCCAGCAAATAGATGTGCTCGATATTAAGCAGGCTGGCCTCCAGCCACCTCCTAGGAACAATAAACCTGTACCTTCCAAAGGGAATCACGACGCTTTCTAGAGGTAGCTTTCCCCCAAGCTGGGAGAAAAACCGGGCCAGAAAAAAGGATATTTTATTGGTAGGCGAGACATTTGACATTAAACCTTCACGCTTACAACGGCATCAAGCACTGCCCGTGAAGCCTTGTCTACAGCCTCCCTGAGCTCCTCGGCGGTCGCCATCTTCTCGTATGCGTGGCCAATAACATCGCTCACCACGAAGCTTGCACCAGTCTTTATCCGCCTGTGCCTCCCCACGAGGAACAACGTTGCGGCCTCCATGTCTACAGCAATCATGCCCCTCGCAATCCACCTATTCAAGTACTCGAGCCCAGAATAGAAATTATCACTGCTGATCACGGGGCCCAAGTGGAACGTCAAGCCCAGCCTGCTCGCACTGTCGACCAGCGCCTTTAGAACCTCGTAGTCCGGGACAGCCGCCATGCACTCACCTGGGCTATAAGTGTTCATCGTGCCGCCCCCGCTATAGGAAGCCCCAGTAGCAATGACAAAGTCACCAACCCTCATCTCTGGCAGGAAACCCCCACAGGTCCCAAACCTCACAATGAGCTTGGCGCCGAGCATTATGAGCTCCTCGAATACAATCGCTGCAGAAGGCGCACCAATCATATGCGTAGCCACAGTGACGTCTACACCCTTATACTTCCCAGTGTATACGAGGAACCCCCTGTTCTCGTTTACGAGCCTGGCACCCTCGAGATACCCAGCAAGCTGTTTAACCCTAGCAGGGTCACCAGAAGCTATGACCCTCGGAGCAATGTCCTCCGGCTTTGCTAAAATATGTAGAGGCTTCGGCATCAAGAAAATCTCGGCAACCCCCTATATTACTTTATCCACGCCAATTATCCTCTCCAGCTCCGGGTCCTCGTCGAGGGCCCTACGCAAGAGAATCCTAGAAGCCGCCTCCGCCTGGTTAACAACTCGCTCCTCGTCCAGGAAGAGGTGCCTCTTCCCCCTCACCACAACCCTACCATTAACAATTACCGTATCAACGTCTCCACTACTAGCCGCATACACCAGGTTCGCATACGGGTTCAGGAAAGGTCTAAGCCTCACACTCGACAAGTCGACAAGCACCAGGTCGGCCAGCGCCCCCCTCCCAATGTAGCCCCCATCCAGCCCAACAAACCTCGCACTCTGCCTAGTAACCATCTCGAGCAAGTCGTAGGCCCTCCACACACTGCTCCTCTCAAACTTCACCCGCTGGCCATAAACGAGTAGCCTCATCTCCTCGAAAAAGTCCGAGTTATCGTTGTAGCACGGTGCATCCGTCCCAACAGCAACGTTACCCCCAAGCTGCCAATAGTCATAAGCATGGAAAGGCGTCCCAGACAACATGTACGTCGAAGGGCACTGGACAACCAGGCTACCACTATGAGCCAGCAAAGCCTTCTCGTTCTCGTCAACATAGTTGGCATGCGCAACAATAGTCCTCCTGCCGAGAAGCCCAAGCCTCTCAACATACCTCACAGGCGTATACCCGGTCTCCTCCCTCACAACCCTAAACTCCCTAAGAGTCTGCGCCAGGTGCATGTGCAGGAAAAGATTCCTCTCACGGGCCAGCTCGCCCAGATACCTCAAATTCTCCCGCGTAACAGTGTCGGGCGCATGTGGAGCCAAAACTGGAACAACAAGCTCGTGCCCAGACCACCTATCAACAAACTCCAATCCAGCCCTAAGCTCCCTCTCCCCAGTAAACGGGCCGTCACGATCCATATACGTGTGCCCAAGCAGCCCCCTAACCCCAACCTCGCTCAGGGCCCTGGCAACATGGTCCATAAAGAAATAGTGGTCAGCAACAAGCACAACACCACTCTTAACTGCCTCGAGGCCACCCAAAAGAGCAAACCTGTAAACCGTGTCCCCGTCCAGGCTACGCTCAAGAGGCCAAAAAACACGATAAATCACGTCCCCCACATCGCTAGCAAGCCCCCTAAACCCAGCCATCGCAACATGCGTATGCATATCATAGAAACCAGGCAAAACCAGCTTACCACGACCATCAACAACCTCGTCCGGGCTACCAAACCCGGACACAAGAGACCCATAATCACCCACAGCCACAATCCTATTATCCTGTATCAGTATCGACTGCCTCCTCAAAACAGTCCCAGCACTATCCATCGTCAAAACAGCCTCAGCATCACGGACAACAAGCAGGCCCATACACATCCACACACAAAACAAAACTTTAAAACTAACGCGCCACAAACAAGCCCACAAAACCCAAAAAACAAAGCCCAAAAACCATCAAACAGCCAAAAACCTCACCAAATATACATAAACCAAGTCTTCGCATGAGGACGAGCCAAAGCCATCAAAACCACATAGCCATCACCGCGAAACTCCACAGAAGTATAATTCCTGCCGTCAATGCTCACATCCTCGCCCTTCTCAAGATCCTCTTTGAAGAGCTTCTCAAGAAGCCCCTTCAACCGCTCAACCAGCTCCTCCCTAGAAGCAACAAAAAAGCTCTCGTACGGGTCCCAAGGCATACCGTACCGGTAAACAACATAGTACCCAATATCACGGTTGCTCCTCACAACCTCCTCCCCGCTAGTCCGCCTAGCCTCGACAACCCAAAGCCTAACAACGATAACCTCCCGGGGAAAACCACTAATCGAAACAGCAGTATACTTGTCAAGCAGAGAAACAGCAAAATCAAGCGCCTCCCCTAGGTTCCTTGTAATCTTGAAACGCTCAGACATTGTCTTTAAAGCCTCATCGCCCTCGATCATCTCGCTAATAAACTTATCAAGCCACTCCTCCGGAATAGTCTCCTTTTCCTCACCGCTCACAACTACAGCATAACAAAAACAACTATAAATTTTTTGCTTTCCCCAACAAGATAATCAAAAAACATAAACAAAACAAGAAAATGTTTTTAATTTATCCAAGCCCTAAAGCCCAAAAAGAAAAATACTTTAAGACTTAACCTTCCACTTCTTCCCTACATCTACCACTGTCGAGTTCCCAGAGTATACAACAATCTAGTCCGGCTCACCAGGCCCGTAGCTAAGTCTCACCCTTTCTCCCATAAATTCAACAACAAATAATGACCCCGAAATATTCAAAGCAAAACACGCCAACCCAGGCATGTCGAGCAGAATTAGCGCGCGCTATACCGGAAACACCTGGTATGAAGAAAAACTATTTTTCCCAAACCAAACGACTCAACATAACCGCTTTTTCGCGGTCATAAAAATGTACAAAGTTCAAGGAACGAACAAGAAAGTACAAAATGGCGACAACATATCTCCGCACTTCGTCCAGACTTCCAGAAATCTCAATAATAGTCCTTTCACCTTCATCCTTGTAATGATAAACAACTTGTCCCTCTTTACGAAAAAGATCCCAATCTAACTCTGCTACCCTGCCTATGTACTTAAAACGGACAATAAAATCATTCTCACCATACTCCTCACCCTCTATCCAGATCTTAAACAACCTTTCCGTATATTCATTCATTTCAACTAAGTTGACAATGAGTTGTCTAGGCTCCGTCGCTCTAGAAATCTCCCTAAGAATGGACATCATATTGACTATCTCAAAGGGGATCTGAGTCTCATCTACCTTCTCCACTTATTCCCTCAAAGCATTCATTAATGCCTCAGGATTCATCACAAAAATTATTACATAATTAGCTACATAAATGTTTAACTAATCCAAGACACATAGGCATTAAAATCAAAAAAAGGCTCAAAGATTATTATAACACTCTTCTTTTTAAAAATAACGTTTCCAAAAAACCTTACATGTTTAAATAAACGTATTGTTTAAAATAACGAAGCCTCCTTTTATCTTAAATGTTAGCCTTTTAAATAACAAAAGTAATTTTACAAATGGAGCGAACAAAACATAACCCTCAATGAATATCAAAACAAGGTGAGAAAGTCAGTAACGGAGAACCCGTAACACAAAACTCATACGACAGATATCATAAATCGTATACTGTAATCCGTAATACGAATTACAGAAGAATTATAACATAACACATAATTTAAAATAGCTAAATAAAGGAAGAAAATTTACCAACACATTGGAAAAGCTCCTGGACAAGGATAATTTTGCTCCAGTTCGTTGAGTTCTCCAACAAAGACCAAAAGTCGAAGCAAATTTCTAAACCATTCTCTTGGGTACCTTCTCAATTGCGAGATAAGTTATCTACACCATATTTATTATCTATGCTCCCGCTAGCGCTCCATTTCCCATACCCACACTCCGGTTCATCTATTCGCAGGGGCGGTTGCATGGTTTAACCCATCTATATTGGTTCCTTGTGTCTTTAAGTGGTGCTTCTAGACCTAGCCGTGTTGTGCATCAAACTATGTGACCTTCCTAATTGCTCCTTTGTTCAATGCACATTTTCCCCGCACGCGAAACAGATTTATTCCTCAACTTATCTGCCTTATGTATGCTTGAAGTATATGTTCACCCAAGGTGCTCTGAGTCATACCACGTGTACACAATCTTAAAGGCGGAGGGACTGCTGGGCCGGATAAATTTTCTAAATGTCGAGAAGGCCCCCTTCCATGCCCTAGAGAAGGGCGTATTCGGTGTGCCAGCTTTCTCCATAGACGGCAGGGTCGTGTTGCAGGGGTACTTTGAGGACGACGAGGTCAAGTCTCTCGTTGCAGAGGGCAGGATCTATGTTGAAAGCCTGGAGGAGGCCTACGCCCGGCTACTCAAGAGCATTTACCACTCTTTCACTGTGGCGTCTGCCGTGTACCTGGCTGGGGATCCGTCCATAATTTTGGGGTCTGAGGCTTACCTTATGTCTGCCAGTGGCGCGTATTTTGTTCCGGAAGGCGGAAGCTTCCCGAAATACGTTGCTGAGAGGCTTGGGCCAAGCGTCTTCCCGGAGCTGGAGAGGGACCTGCTGAGGAACATTGCGGGCAACTTTGCCCGGGACCTATACTGGCTGTTTGGAGAGGCTCCCTCGAGGACAATGGTCGAGGGGCTTGGCGAGGGATTCTTTTCTGCGTGGCTTTTTTCGCGGGCGAGCATTGGGAGGGTGTTTGTGCCGCAGTCCTTGGCGGGGCAGGGCGTGAGGGAGAGGGTGTCTAGGGCTTGGAGCTATGTCCTTGGCGTAGTGGACAAGGCTGGCCAGCGCGTGGTGGACGAGCAGCGGGGGATTCCGGCCGGTTGGCTTGGCTAGGGCTGTCGAGAATTGTTCTTGTCAGATAAAATGTGCTCGATTAGCTTGTCTATTTTTTCGCTGGCAATGTTGTAGTTCAATAGGAAGTCGATTTCCTTGGCGACTTGGTTGATTGTGTTTTCCATTGATTTCCATGCCCTGCCGTCGGTTATCCAGATGAAGTATATGTTCTTTTGTTGGATTTTCTTTTGTAGGTCTATGTATGAGTTTGCCGTTTCGATGGGTTTGCTTCCTGTTTCGCTGTAAAAACTGCATTCGATGATTACTTTGGGTTCTCCCTTATAGTATATGACAAAGTCAGCGTTCTTGCTCCTAGAAATTTTAACGCTCTTGTCGTTCTTTTTAATCCTAAGGTCTTTGATTCCTGCTAGTTTCCTATTTAGTAGCAACTCGACCAAGTTCTCGAATATCTTCCCGCTACGGTTTTTTCGCGCATTTGTGTCTAGTCCGACTTCTACTCCTAGTAGGTAGGCGTATAGGTCACTTATTTCCGCGAAAAGGTCTAAGATGCCTATGTTCCTGCAGAAGTGGACGAGCTCCTCGGCTTCTTTGGGGCTTAGCTTGCGTTCTTTAAAGTCAAATACTTTGTAGATGGCTTTTTCGCTTATCTCTAGGATGGGTATGCTGTTTTCTCGGACAGCGATAAGTAGGGGTATGACCTTGATTGTTTCGGGGTATCTTAGGAATATATCTTTGAGCTCGCTTTCTCTTTTCTCTTTTTCTATCTTTGTCAAGGCGTTTAGGAGGCAGATTTCCTTGACATAGCTCTTTACGTTGCTTCTGACCTTGTCCCAGTCCACGAAGTATTCGTATGTCCAGTTTGTCTCGAGGAGTGTGTCTAGGAAATGCTTTAGATACTCTTCCTCTGTATTGAAGCCTAGGAGCTGGTATCTTACCAGTTTCACCACCACTTCATGCTGTCTCTGTACTTTTCTATGTCCTCGCCTTCGGCTGGCTTTCTAAAAACGAATAAGTGCTCATGTGCTATTAGGTAGAAGTCTGTCCAGTGTTTTTTGTTTTCTGGCTTGTCTATCCAGTTTTCTTCGCTTGTCTTCGCTAGCCGGGCCCACTTCTTTTCGGTTGTCTTTGTGTTCCACTGTATCTTGATGATGTCTTCCCTCAGTATGAATCCAACCTCGAGAAACTGTTGCATGACTCTGAATGCTATGGGTACGTAGTGCCTGTGCCTCCTGGTGTCGCCTATGAGTATCGCGCAGTACCTGCCGGGCTTCAGGACTCTGAAGCTCTCCTTGGCTACTTCCCTTATTCCCTGCAGGTACTCCTCCAGGCTGTAGACTTGTGATAGGTCTCCCTCAATTCTCTTGGCTTTAGAGTACGAGATTATGTTTGCGTAGGGAGGATGAGTCGCTATAAGGTCTATGGATTCATCTTCGATGAGGTTCAGGTTCCGGGCGTCGCCATGATAGACCCTTATCTCTGGCTCCCTGTAGTCTGGGTCGAGGGGCCTATAGCTGAAGTTGAGACGGTCCATGGTGAGCATGACTGCCTCGTAGTTTATGTCTACGCCTATGGCGTTTCTCCCAAGGAGCTTGCTTTCGACTAGTGTTGTCCCGCTTCCACACATCTGGTCGAGGACTGTCTCCCCGGGCCTGCTGTATCTAAGTATGAGGTTTCTCGGTATCTGTGGGGCCCAGTTCCCCCTATAGTCGCCCCTGTGCGTTGCCCAGTCGCCCCTGTCCGGGAAGGACCACACGGTCGTGGTCTCGAGGGCGGAGTCGTCTGGCGCGTACTTCTCGATCCTGTGGGGTTTCCCAATGGGGATCTCCTCGTCCTCTATGCGTACGGTTCTATGTGTCTTGATGTATTCTAGGTACTCTTCCCTCGTTACCAGCCTCATCGGTATATATTTTTCCTGCCTGGCTCTAGCCTCCATGCCGATCCACTTTCTCCCAATATATTGTAACGTGGCTAAATAAATATGCTCACGTATTTTTGTCCATGGTTCCGCATGGAGGGCTGTGTGGCTATCCCCTGTGGTTGTAGAGACATTGGGCTGATCCATGTTTCGCTAGGCTTTTTGAAATGTTGTGTTGAAGATTTGCTTGTTAAATGGTTTTTGCGGCCGGGGTTTTGGCCGGGGGGATTGTTGTTTTTGCCGGGTGTTTTTTGCCGGGATTTTTCCCTGGGTTTTTGGCGCGACGCTTGGGACTGTTTTGTAGATGCAAAACTGCACAGGTCCCCTGCCACCCTTCGCCAGCCCCTCCCCGGCAAGGGCTCCACCCATACAGGAAGACGTCAGGATGGAAAAAAGGCCAAAGGCAAGGATATCCCCGGAGCCACTACCACGCAAAGCTAATGAGTACATACAATTCTTAAAGCTTTCTCTGGGAAGAAACCGGGGAAAAATTGAACTAAATTCCTTATAAGGCGTCCTCCTCGTTTGTTGCCCCGTGATGAAGATGGCGTGGGACGTTGAGAGGGCCTTAAAGGTAAATGCAAACGCGTACCACGTGTATATTGCATGTATGCTGGCAAGGCTAATGGAAACAGGTGTACTAGGTCTAAACGTGTTAAGGGAGGCCTCGGAGCATACTGGCCGCTGTATGGCTGAGTACGTCTCGGTCCACGGGCTGAGCTTTGAGAGCGCAGAGGAGGCATTACAGTTCCTCAACGACTTAATGGGCTTTACAGACGAGCTAGTGGTCGAGCAGAGAGGGGGTAGCGTGGAGGTGAGGCTTGACAGGGAGTCTTGCAGGATATGCCCGAGGGACACGGGTGGGCTGGAGTCGCCTTTGACTGCATGCCCATTAATAGGCTTCGTTAAGGGCTACCTAGAAGGGCTAGGTCTGCTCAAGCTAAAGGAGAGATACGACATGGAGAGAGGAGAAATGCCAGCAAAGCAGGAAGACGGCCAGTGCATATTTGCATATCCAATTGCTAAGAAAAAGGCAGAAACAAAGAAGAGACAGGAGTCGAGGCCCCAGGCGAAGTAGCCAGTTTCCTTAGGCTTTTGGTTATGTTGGCTACATAGATTTTTTATTCATAAAAACAACAAATATTTGGAAGGATATAGGTATCAAGGGTGGAATAACCATGCCTAACCATAGGGCTCCTTTAAGGGAGATTCTAGCAAATAACTGTAGCCAGATAGCAGAGTTTCTTGGGATGGGACAGGCCGAGGTAGAGCTCCTGCACAAGGCCTCGCATGGCGTCATCGAAAAGGGCGGAGAGATTGTCGGCGAGATACTTGGGGAGCTTTTCCGTGACCCCGAGGCGGCCAGGATCTTTCAGGAGGCTGGGCTCACTAGGGAAGCGTTGGAGGGCATGCTTAGGGGCTGGCTCGTTGCGGCTTTTCAGGGGGACTATGGTGAAAAAATGTGTCTAGAGGTGTCAAAGATAGGCTTGACGCTTGCCGCCCACGGCTTGCCTCCAGGCTTTGTCCTCGCGAAGCTTGCTACTGTGACGGAGGTTATTTCGAGGCATGTAGTAGCCGGCCATCTTTTCCCAGTCGTGTTGAAGGCTTTGAGGTGGAACCTGACTGTTGTTATGCTTGGCTACGAGGTTGTGAGACAGAGGATCTTCGAGAGGGCGACGGGGATAAACGAGGACGTGTATAATAGGCTGATAAGGATATATGCTAGGGAGCTCGCCCAGGAAATATCCCAAGAGCTAAGATAGTCATATTCTAGGGGCTCCTATTTTGATAAAGCCTTTATATCAATTCAATGATTTATGCAACTTTTATTCTGCAAAAATTTTATTGATATATTGTAGTTTTATCATGAGAAGGAAAAGTATAATTTTTAAAAATAAAAGAGAGAAATGCTCATCAAAAATTGAACTAAATTTTTTATAAACCAAGGGTCCGCTACCGGCTTGACCCATATGCAGGATCTAATTTCAAAGGGCTGTGCAGAGATCTCCCGATACGTGGGTCTAGGCGAGGAGGACAAGCAGAGGCTCCGCGAGGCGTCGCAGTTTGTGCTTCCACAGAAGGACAAAATCGTGGCAGAGATTATTGAGGGGTTGCAGAAGGATCCCGAAGGGGCAAACCTCTTGCAGAGTCTAGGGCTAGACAACGTGAAGGCGATGCTCGGGCAATGGATGACAGCCATCTTTTACGGCAACTATGACATGGATCACTGCATGGCTATCTCGAAGATGGGCTTCACCTTTGCGGGTGCCGGGATACCCTTGCCGACACTACTATCGAAGCTCGCGTTCGTCACGCATCAAGTTATAAGCCGTATCCCCAAGGACAGCCCATACCTTGCCCCCGTCCTCAAGTCTGTCCACTGGAGCCTGAGGATAATCGTCCTCGGCTACGACGTCATGAGGCAGAGGCTCTTCGACAAAGTCCTAGGGATAAACGAGGGAGTCTACAAGAGGCTACAGGCAGTCACACTAAAAGACATAATGAAAGAGCTAGGCGTAAAGTAAGGGGTGGTCGGGATGAGTGTTGAGGAGGTTAGGCGTGTTGTTGAAGGTGTGGCCAGGGTTGGTGGTGTTGAGGGGTTTGTTGTTTCGAGTAGTGATGGTTTGCCGTTGTTTAGTAGTCTTGCTGACAAGGAGCTGGAGGAGAAGGTCGCCGCTTTGACGGCTGTGTTGAGCGAGGTGGGCAACAGGGCTAGCACGGAGCTGGGAAAGGGCGAGGCGGAATGGATAACAGTCAACGCCCCAGACGGCTCGGGGATAATTTACACAAGGCTAGGCCAAATAGGATACCTAGCAGTCCTATTCAACAAAGATACACGTCTAGGAGTACTACTATACACACTAAGAGACATAAAGAAAAAACTAGAAACAACACACTAGAACCGGGCTATTTTTCTGTGTGATTTTTCTCGCTATTTGAATAACTTCATTAGAGTTATCTAAGGTTTTAGCCTGCCCAACGTATATAGAAGAGATTGCGTGTCTAGGATGCAGGCGTTAACGCCCTCGGGGCGTCTTTAGAGAGCCCCCTGGATAAAGCTTAAAACCATGGGAGGCAGTATATAGGCTATGGAAACCTTCGAGAACCTGATTATAATCGCTGTCGTAATCGCTGTTTCTATAGCTGCAGTCTTCTGGCTGAGCAACATCGCCACTATGCACACAGACATAGAGCTCCTAGACATAAAGCTACAGGCACAGCGCCAAGGCACAAAAGTCACAGTCACGGCATACATCAAAAACAGGGGAACAAAGCCCGCTACGATCATACTTGCAAAGATAAACGGCCAGCCTCTAGAATTCCAGGCAACCATAAATCCCGGAGAAACCTCCACTCACACCCTAGAAACAGAGACCAGCGCGCAGACACTACAAGTAACGTTTGTCACATCTACGGGAAAAGAGTACAGCTTGTTTGTAAACGTTCCATAGAGATGGTCGCGCCTTGTTCTTTAGGCTTCAAGAAAATCCAGAAACATAGGCTGGTAGCCCGGCGGGGATTCGAACCCCGGATCTGCGGGTCCAAAGCCCGCCATGCTTGGCCGCTACACCACCGGGCTCCGGTGCGACATGAATATTGTAAAGGGCCCAGATTTAAATCTTCCCCTGCGGGCCGACACGGTTCCCAGTCCGCACCCGCTCCCCTTTTGAAACTAGAATACAGGGTATCCTCATGTGTTTAGTGGTGCCATATTTACGCGTTTGATGAGTCCTGGGAGTTGCCGGTCTATTTGTTTTTTCTTTTTATTCTAGGCCTAGCTCCCTCTTTAGCCCCTCTGCTAGCCTCTTTGCCCAGTCTGACTCTTCGCTGTGTATAATGATTACCTTGTCTGACTCGTGTATTCTCAGCTTTTCCTTCTTGTCTAGCTCCTTAGAAGCGAGCATAACTAATTATTACCGCTGGTTAATAATAAGTTTGCGCATTATTTATCATGACAAATTGAAACATAACGGCAATAAACTAGTTACGTGAGAGGCATATTGTTCGAGAGTTTCCCAAAGTGGTGTTTGCCCAAACAAGGCACGTAGGAAAGCCTGCCGTATATATAAGCTGGCAAAAGCTATTCCCGGGAACTGTTTCCAAGCCAGGTAGCCAAAAGCTTTATAAGGAAAAAAAAGAAAAATACATGATAAACTATGCAGAAAAGAAGGGGTATAAGCCCCGTAATAGCGACCGTCATCATCGTTGCAGTCACAATCGCAGTGGCGATAGCGGTAGCCTTCTGGATGACAGGAATCGTTGGGCTCTTCACGGGCTTCGAGCAGCTCCAAATAACATCTATATACGATGACACTAACGGCATCTACGTCACTGTTCAGAACACTGGAACATCCACTGCAACAATAACAGACATATTCGTGAACGGGCTCCCCAGCACTCAGGTCGGATTACAGGTTGAATTACAAAATATTCAAGGCAACGTGCAGGGTGACTTAGCAACTGGTGGAATAACATTTCCAGCAGGTTCGTCAGCGACTCTACACATCACTTTGAATAATCCTCCCTTTACAGTTCGGCCAGGCGTTAGCCTTGAGATAAAGCTGCACACAGCTGGTGGTAAAGACTATCCCAAGCTAATAGTCCTACAGGCATATCGAACTGGCGGATAAGCAGAGGCATGTTAAAAATATTTTTTTATCTTCTTATATATTCTATTTAATTGTGAAACAGTGAAGGTTAAGCTTGTTAGGCTGTTAACTCGGTGTGTAGCAGATTTATCCGTTACATCTAGGTCTGGCAGTGTATAAGGAATATGGCTCTGTATCAGAGCGACAGCGCGAGCTTGTTGGGCGTTCAGCGGCTTTGGCTTCATTATTGCTATGCTGAGCGTGCTAGGTGCAGGGGGCTCCTCCGCTATTCCTAGTACATGGGTTGCTTTTAGCACGTGTTGTGCCGAGGGCTTTGATGATGTGCAATTCCGTCGCTGAGCGGTGAGGAGAGCGGCCGTAGCTGACCCTGACACAGTGAGTCGTGCGGCTAGCGCTCTTCACGGGTTTATGTATTCTTTCAGTTATAAAGAGGGCTCTGGGAGCGCCTATAACAGACTGTTTGCTGACGAGGCTCTCCTAGCCTCCCCACCATTTTCTTGATGTTTAAGGCGGCCCTGTGGTCGCGTCTTCCGAGCCTGGCATTGCCTTGCGGAAGCCTCGGGTGTGAATCATCACACTTTTCTCGGGTTGCTTGAAGAATAGGTGTGGAGCGGGGGTGCATCAACACGCGAAACACTTTTTGCTAACCTCATAAGCTCTAAGACATGCCGCTGGAAAAGCAAAAGGATGAGAGAAGGCAAGAGCTCTGCCCTGTCATCGTCAGAACCGAGCTCAGAGCACACCCTTTGTACTTTGGGGTGGATGCGTGTCTGCCCGAAGTGATGCATGCACTTGCTCAAAAAGCCAAGGAGCTTTTGAGACTGCGGCGTCCAGTAGGACCTGCTATCAGACTCCTTGAAAGCGAATGGGTGGAATAAATGTTCAGCGCGTTCGCTGAAAGTCGTATCGAGCTATTGCGAGAGAAGAAAGAACTCATAACTCCGAGACAAGGCGGGGCAACACGGTGCGTGTGCAGTCTCAGCTTTGAGATCTCTGATGTAGATAAGGAAGCATGCAATTAAGAAGAATTCCGTTGCATTAAGAAAGAGATGCCTAGCCCTTCTTTGAAGCTCATGCGTGGTAGCGCGCGTTGCAATCGCAGTGGCGATAGCGGTAGCCTTCTGGATGACAGGAATCGTTGGGCTCTTCACGGGCTTCGAGCAGCTCCAAATAACATCTATATACGATGACACTAACGGCATCTACGTCATTGTTCAGAACACTGGAACATCCACTGCAACAATAACAGACATATACGTAAATGTTTTTCCATCTAGTGCAACAGGGTTAAAGGTGAAAGTTAGTGGCACAGACGTCAACTTCCCAATACCTCTAAAACCTGGCAATCAGACACCACTAATTCTGTATTTCCAGAACGCCCCTTCTCAATTTACTGTTACTCCTGGTGTTAGTCTCGAGATAAAGCTTCACACTGCTAGCGGAAAAGACTATCCAAAACTCATAATCCTACAGGTCTACAAGAAGAGTTAAACTCTTGGATAAACGATTTTTTGCTTTGTTTTTCTGCGCTAAGTATATTTATTTGTTGCTTGTTTTTTTGGCTTGATGAGTGAGACGATAGAGTTTGAGCTAGTTAGGCCGGTTAACCCGACGGGTAGCAGCTTTATCCGCTATGTTTGGGGCGCGGTTGGCGCTAGGAACAGGGCCGTGTTGCAGGAGCATAGGCGTGTCCTTGCGAGGCTTGTTCAGCGTCTTGGCTTTGCTATCGAGGACAAGATTGGTAGCAACAAGCTGATTACTGGGAAGATTGCTGTCTATGTTGAGAACGGGAAGCCAGTGAGGATCGTTGCTAGGGATATCCAGATATGGCAGGCTTCTGGGGCGCTTGAGGGCGAGGTTTCGGCGGAGCTGAAGGAGTAAGGGTAAAGGTTTTTTAGTTTTTCTCTTTTTTCTATGTGTATGTCGGAGCTTAAGAGGGAGCTTGGGCTGGGCTACGCGACGCTGTTCGGTGTTGGGCTTATACTTGGCGCTGGCATCTATGTGTTGATTGGTAGGGCCGCTGGGATTGTTGGTGACGCTGTGTGGATGAGTGTCGCCTTCTCGGCTGTGATAGCTGTGGCTACAGCGTTTTCCTATGCGGAGCTCTCCTCGATTTTCACGACTGCGGCGAGCACGTATACGTATGTGGCTGAGGCTTTCCCGAAGAGCAGGCTTGTAGCCTTCATGGCGGCGTGGATGCTGTTTTTCGGGGGTGTTGCTGGGGCCGCGACTGCTGGTCTAGGTTTCTCGAGCTATTTTGCTAGGCTTTTTTGGCTGGGCGACTCGTGGATTGTGCCTGTGACGTTTGTGCTCCTCATTGCCTTGTCTTTTCTGAACTGGTGGGGTATAAAGGAGTCCGCGGCGCTGAGTGCCGTCTTCACTGTTATAGAGGCTGGGGGCCTGCTGTTTGTTTCCCTGCTTGGCCTGTTGTTCCCGCAGAGGAGTCCAGGCTACTTGTCTTTTAACCCCTCTGCTGACCCCGTGCTGGCTGTGCTGGTTGGGGCCGCGGTTTTCTATTTTGCGTATACTGGTTTCGAGTACCAGCCTACGCTTAGCGAGGAGACCCTTAACCCTGAGAGGGTTGTGCCTAAGTCCATCGTGCTTGCTGTGAGCGTTACGACTCTTATCTACCTTCTTGTAAGCGTGTCTGTCGTGAGGCTTATGGGCTGGGAGGAGCTAGGAGCGAGCAAGGCCCCTATGGCTGATGCGGCTTCTAGGGCTTGGCCGGGCTCGTTCCTGTTGCTTATGGTTATAGCCCTATTCGCCACGACTAACACTGTTCTCGGCTTTCTCGTGTCTTCTTCCCGCCTAGCGTATGGGCTCGCGGAGGAGGGGGTTGCGTGGGGCGGGCTCGCCAAAGTTGATAAGTGGAGGAGGACGCCCTACGTTGCTGTGGCTCTTTCGGGGGCGCTGGCTATACTGCTGATATTCCTCACGGACTATCTGCCGAGTGTAACTGGGTGGAGGCTGAGCTTCGGTGGGCAGGAGTACCAGGTGATAGACCTTGTCGGGAAGACTGCGAGCCTAGCGGTTCTCCTGGCCTTCCTGCTCGTGAACTCTTCCGTCGTTGCGTTGAGGAGGAGAAAAGACCTTAAGAGGCACTTTAGGGTTCCGCTGAATATTGGCGACTTTCCGCTTTTGCCCGTGCTTGCGAACGTGTTGATTGTTTTCTTTGTTGCCCTAAGCTTTGGGGACTGGATTGTATGGCTTAGCACTATAATTGTTGCCCTTCTGGGGCTAGTGATGTATAAGCCTAGAAGAAACGGAAGCTAGTTTTTTCTAGTTCTCTATTTCTACTTCTTCAAATATTGTTATGGGGACGCTTGGAACGACTACTGGTTTTGCATTTACCTCTATTGATATCTCTGCGCTGTCTTCGACTGTCTTTGGGGAGAGGACGCTAAGCCTTAGGGTCGTGCTTTGGCGTGGCGGCAGGGCTTTTTCTAGTATTTTTCCCGGCTTTGTGCTTCTGCCAGGTAGGCCGTCTTACCGTCCAGCTCTAGTTTGAGTATTGTATAGGTCAGGTACCCCTCTAGCTTTTTGAGTAACACTTCGTAACTTACAGTGGCGTCGCTATTGTTTTCTAGGAGTAGCTCGAGGGGTTGCCCGTCCTGTATCTGTACTTTGAGGGGGTCACTGTTCCCGAATGTTATTTCTAGCTTTATGTTGCCAGCCATGTGTCTCACCGAGAAAGAGAATGTCTTGCGGGTTTAAAAGAAATTTAGTTCAATTTTTCCCATGATGCGTCCCGTTGAAACCTTTGTCCAAATGCTTGAAGCATTCTTGTCTTGTTTCCGATTTTACTTCGACTTTTCCTATCTTTGCCTCTGAGAGGAAAGATGCTTCAAGTATCTTTTTCGATGTGTCTGGCCCGTAAACCTTCCTTTACGAATTTAATTGCTTCTTCATATTCTTCTGGCGGGCTTTTTGTTGACAAGGAGATTATCATTTCGGCACGTTTTTTCACGTTTTCTCTTATGAGTTCGTCGATTATTTCTGTGAAGGTTTTTTCTCCTTTGAGTGCTAAGAGCTTCTTGTATACTTCGTCGCTTACCGTTATTTTCTTCATGCACATGGGTAATACACGATGACTTTTCAAGTTTTTTATCGCCTCGTCTTTCTGAACATAGTAGATGTGTTTAGGTTTTGCCGCGATGAAGGTTTTTATATGGGATTTACCATGTAAAGGTGCTGATGATGGTTTCTGGTTCTGAGCGGTGAGGAGAGCTTGATTGGCTGAAGTACTTGTTCTCGGGTGATAGTCTTTATAAGAGGGTGAGGGATTTCTGGAGGAATGGAGGTTAATTGTGTGTCTAGCGTCCTTGGATAAGCTTCCACGCTGTGGGAAAAATACTAGGTGATAGGCATGGATGGGGTCGAGGAGAAGCTTCGCTCTGCATTAGCGAGGGTTAGGGGGTTTAGGGGCATTGTTGCAGTGGAGGATGGGAAGACCTGGATTGTGGGCGAGGTTGACAGGGAGAAGCTTCCCCTCATTCTCGACACGTTTTCTTTTTCTACCGAGCTTTTGAGGAAGGCTAGGAATATGGGTGTGAGGATACTTATAGCCGAGGGTAGTGGCTCGGGTATTGCCTATGCCAAGTACGGCTTTGGGAAGCAGGTTTTCGTCTTGTACAGGGACATGCCTCTCGGTGCTGTCTACTACGAGGTCAAGAGGCTCATGGAGGACCTAGCAAAGGGGTGAACAAGTGAAGGTCGTGGGGATAGCCGCACTGGGGACGGAAGCCCCTGCCGGCCTTGCGGATAAGGCTAGGAGGCTTGTAGGCCTGCTGGCTGAGAGGTGTGGAACAAGCCTCGTAGTTGCTGTTGGTGGCTACTGGGGCCTCATGAGGGTTGTTGTCGACGAGGCTTTGGGGAGGGGCTTGGGTGTCCTTATTTTCCCGCCACTAGAGCGGGAGGACGAGAGTTTCCCAGAGGGAGCCATAGTTGTAAGGACTGGCATGGGTTTTAGGGGTAGAAGTGTCGTGCTCGTTAGGACGGCGGACGTGTTGGTCGCTGTGGGCGGGGAGGCCGGCACGATTATGGAGATTGTTACCGCATATTTAGAAGGCAAGCCCGTATTTGTCTTGGGAGGGACGGGCCTCTCGTCAGACAAGATGAGGGTCTATGAGCCATACGTTGATTCGAGGAGGCTGGCGGAGCTGAGGTTCTACGAGAGTGTCGAGGAGCTAGCGGACAAAGTGTGCTCTCTAGTCTCCTTGAAACATAAAGGATCCTTCTAGATGTCTAGCTTAAGACAACTGTCTATTCCTCCCCAGATACTATTTTCTTTGCTTCCTCGACTATTTTCTCAATGTAAGGTAGCCTAATCTTAACTGCTTCTGAGTCGAATTTTGCCTCGTGGAACCCCCAGACGTGAAGCGCCCATGCAGTGTCCCAGGAGGCCATGAACCAGTCTCCCAGTTTCTGGCTAATTGCTTCGACAGCTTTTTCGAGGTCTGTTACTGTCCACCTGTTTCTCTGCCTTACTTGTGCGAGCACATCCGAGACGCCTAGGTAGAGGGCAAGTAGCTTTACAGACTCTACTGCGGCTTTGTAGAGTTTTTCAGAGGCTTGGACAGGATTCTTCTCTACGAAGCTTTTGCCTTCCTCGAGGAAGCTTAGCGCCAGGTCTAGGTGCTTCTTGATTTCGGGGTTCAGAGTAGGGTGGCCAACAGTTGGCGTCTCTTTCTTTTGAGGCACGTATTTACTCGTGCCCACTATGTTCACCTATAGCATGGATCTCTTTCTGCCTATAAAGATGCTACGTGGATGCTTTTAAGGCGAGCTTTACAGCTTTACGGTGGAGAAGTGTTTTCCACGCGACATGCTTTCCTATCCCGAGCTCTGTATCCTTCTCGGGTGGAGGGGTATCTATCCATAAGTCTGGGCTTCGAGGCGGAATGTCGTCCACGACAAGGTTTCGTTCTACTAGCTTGTCGAGTAGCGGGATTCGTTCCCTAGTAAAGAGCGTGTCAGGGTCCTCTACGGCCTCTGATAACCATTTCTTCTCATCCATGCTTAGAGAGTTTACAAAATACAGGAGCTTCCTCAAGCTGACAATTCTTTCTGCGGCCTTTTTGGGGGGACCACCCTGTTTCAGCGAGGTTCGCAATCATGTAGGGGTTTCCTCCCGTTATAAGCCATGCGTCTTCTGCCGTGAAACCAGGGGGTGGAGGATAGCCTCCCCTTTCCCAGTTTTTCCTGCTCGTATAGCTCCATAAAGCCCTCTCGAGACAAGTTCCATAGTGGCGCAATATATGCCCACCTGTGTCTACCTATCTCAGACCTCGTTAATCCCTCACTAGTAGTGGCTACAGCCACAATGCTCTCGTAGCTTCTGGGGTACTATATAAGGCTTAGAAGGCTCTTAACATAGACCGCTGATTTTTCGAGCCCTATCGATTGGAACGCCTCATCCATTAAGACGGCAACCTTCTTTTTACCAAGCCTGACCAGCTCCTTTACGAGGTCAATTACAATTGTTACAAGCTTGAGGCTCGTTACACCGGTAATGTCGGCCGCTGCATCGCTGAGCGCGCGCGCTCTTATTTAAATCCTTCAAGGAAACAAAGCGTTACATTTTATTTAGGTCTCTCTTTGAGGGCATCGTCTCATGCATTGCAAGATAAAAAGCTGACTGCTGGTTGAAACGTCTGCCTTGCATTAGACCCTCAGTGTGTCTGTTAACCTTTGTCTTTTCGTTGAGGTCTCGGCTTGCATAAGTTCGTCCTGGGTCTGCATGTAGAGGCACTCGTAGAGCCCAGGTTTTTCTAGCAGGACTATGCCTCTTAATAGGACGTTAAGCCGGAATCTTGGAGGGAGCTGGTCTAGAGGGGCAACATCAACTGGCAATCCCAGCTCTAGCTCGAGGTCTACTCCAAGCCTTAGCAGGTCTTGGAAGGTCATCTTTTTTGAATACACAGCTATATCGATGTCTCTGAACTCTTCTGCATATGTAAAGCTCCCAAAGACAATTGCTAGCTCGACGCCGTGTTTAGCTAGAATCTCTCTGAGTCTGTCTAGGACTTTTTTTCTCTCTTCTTCAGACATTGTATAGTATCTATATCTCTCCTCTGACAATTTCGAGAACCACCTCTAGAAAATTCTCTATAGAATTAAAGTCGCTCTTAATGTTCTCATAGATTTTCCTGTCGTCAACAGTCCAGTACCTGTGTACAAGCAGGTTTCTCATTCTCAGAAATCTCAAAATGTCTTCGGCAACTTCGCCAGGGATAATGTTATTGTCAGCAAGGAGTCTGACAGCATGCGACGGAGTTTCTGGTCTCTGACTTAACATGTTTCTGCAGAGGTGAAGAGCTATTGATGCTAAAGCCTCTGCAATTATAATTAAGTGATACCTTATAGCATATTTCTCAGCATCTGACAGAGAATCGAAAGGCTTCTGGGAAACTTTCTTTACAAATGATATAGAGTCCCTGGCTTCTGCTACTACGCTGAGAACGTACTCTTTATTTATCCGCGGCTCACCAGGACTCGTCATGCATGTATGAATGATTTATACCATTCATAAAAGTATCCCTCTGGAGCAATGCGTTATGCGTTTTATTCTTTCTATAGTCTCCGGCAACGCTACAAAGGTGCTTTGGCGTCCTAAGCCTTTTGGGCCTAGTCCAAGTTTCCCGGCATTTTGATGCTTGTTGAGTTTAACGGGTAGATGGTTACTGTTGCTGGGGGATGTAAAGGTTATTATAGTGGCTTAATATTTGGTTGGGGATCTGACATGAAGTTGTCACCTGAATGTGTACCGTGCATTTATAGGACTAGGACCAGCGAGATTTTGGCTTCGAGTTTGCCGGATGACGAAAAGCTCAGGCTTCTCAGGGACTTTACAAAATATTATGGCGACTTGATTGATGATTCCTCCACTGTTATTGTTGCATGGAAGGGGTTCATAAAAGTAAAGGAGCTACTAAGGGAAACTGACCCATACAGGGAATACAAGGAGAGGAGCCATAGGATAGCTCTTGAACTAGCTAGGAGCATTGAGGGGAAATTGGAGGAGCTGAGCGGCTACGAGAGGTTTAGGTACCTTGTTGGTCTAAGTGTTGCGGCCAACCTTCTCGACCCGGGCTCGCCAAATGGCCTGGATCCAGAGGTTTTCTGGGAGAAGGCTTCTCAAATTAGGTTTGGCCGCGATGAGACTGATAGGCTCTACTTGTTGTTGCTCCAGAGCTCTAAGGTAACCTATGTTCTCGACAATTGTGGGGAGGCTGTTTTTGACTCCATGGTTATACGTGACTTGAGGAGGATGGGCTTGAAGCTAAAGATCATAGTTAGGGGCGAGCCTTACCAGAACGATATTACATACCAGGAGGCATTGAGGCTGGGGCTCCAGGAGTACGGCGAGCTCGTGAGTACTGGGACAGATTTTCCCGGCATCGTTCCGGGCCATGTTTCCGAGGAGGCTGTCAAGGCCTTGGAATGGGCAGACATCGTTATATCCAAGGGGATGGCGAACTTCGAGTCCTTCATGTATGCCCAGCCAGCCGCAAACGTTTTTGTCCTGTTGATGGCTAAGTGTGGACCAATAGCCAGGGCTTCAAACGTGAATGTTGGTGAGGCGGCAGCTTTCTTCCTCAAAGGCCCTCCGGCCATGCAGAACGCGGTTTAGTTTTTCCCTTGTTTTTCCCTTGGACGCTACATTTTTTAATGATGGCCTGCTAAGGATATTTGTCCGAGATGGTTTAAATGGATAAAGTCTCTCTGAAGGACAAGTTAAAAGACATTAAGCCCGACATTCCTATAGACGAAGATTCTCTCCTTAAATATGTCGAACTTCTAGACGTCCAGTACAATACAAGCCTCCAGTTCAGCGACAAGTTCAAACAGTTGCCCCTTGAGGAGATCCAGAAAGGCTTCGCAGAGGGAAAGCCGGCCTACCTCTCTGTGCCCCTAAAGATAGAGGAAGAAGACCTTCTAGCCTCATACAAAGCAATAATTAGTTTCCTAAGGGAGAACATTCCCGAGACAGTAGAGCCAATAGACAAGATAGAGGCTTCCCGTGAAAGTGGCGAGATAAAGCTCTCAGAGCTCTCAGACGCACTATTTGCCGGAAACGAGGAACAAGTGCACGAAGCCGCGGAAAAAATCCAGGTCGACCCAGAGGTTCTAGAGGCAATCCTCGCCTGGTCAATCCAGCCAATATTTGAGGCTTTTTCTCGCGCATTAAGCGGCGAGACAGACTTCTCTTCTTGGAAAAGCGGGAGGTGCCCCGTATGTGGGGGGCCGTCTAGGCTGGAATTTATAGATGAGGAGGGACATTCCCACCTTAAGTGCCAGTTTTGCGGCGCAGAGTGGAGCTACCCAGAGGGAAAGTGTCCATACTGTGGAAACGAGGAGAGTGAATCTATTATAGAGATACCTGTGAAGGGCGAGGACAAGTTTAGGTTGATGGCCTGCTACAAGTGTGGCGGTTACTGGAAAATTGTAGACGAGAGAAAAGTCGGCACAAATATCCCCAGGTCTCTCTACGATATCTGGTCTTTTAGACTGGATCTCTTGGCGAGCGGACAAAAATAGATAATTTTTTATCCGGTCACTGTTATTTTTCCGGCAAGGGTCAAGGGAAGGTAGAAGCCTGTATAAGTGTTGATTATTTTCCTCGAGAATTCGAGTGTTTCTGCCGACTGGTATATGTTCCCGGCAACGCTGACTGGCTTGAGAGGCTTTAGTTCGCCATTTTTCACTAGGTAGGGGTTCGTCGCTACGACACTAAAGTTTCCTGTGACATAGTTTACTGTGTGGACGCTTAGCAGGGTGCCGTCGACAACCACTTGCACGTTTTCTATTAGCTCTTCCTCGGATAGCTCGCCTCCTTGTATAATCATGTTTGACCGGGATACGGCATAGGATCCCCTGGCTTTCGCGGCGTTTCCAGTGCTTTTGACGCCCATTCTCCTAGCTGTATATGTGTTGTGGAGGAAGCCCTTTACGACGCCGTCTTCTACGAGGACAGTTTTCCTGCGCGGGACGCCTTCAGCGTCGAATAGTGCTGTTTCTAGTCCTCCAGGCAGAGAGCCGTCGTCTACGAGGGTCAGCTTCCCGAAGACTTTTTGGCCGGTCTTGTCCCTTAGAGGGCTGAGCCCCTCTAGAACATTCATTGCGTTGAAGGCTGGGACAAGTAGGTACTCAAGTAGCTCTCCGAGCGGTAGAGGCTTAAAGGCCACATTGCCACTTATTGTCGATCCAAGTTTCTCGCCCATTGCCGAGTCGAGGGCCATCTTGCAGGCCCTGTCTATTAGGTTGTCGAAGTCTAGGACTAGGCTTCGGGACTCTAGAAACGCAAAGCCAGTCCCCTCGTTCCCCGAGTGTGTCGCTTTTGTCGATAGCGACATGGACATGTAGGTGCCTCTCTGCTCTGCTGAGAGGCCCCTAGTGTTCGCCACGTAGCTGTAGCCATAGGCAAGTGTTCCTCCTGAGGCAGTTACCTTAACGTCCCTATATCTCTTGGGAACCTCGCTTATCAGGGAGCGGACTTGGTCTAGAAGCCATCCTGCCTCGAGGCTTACTATGCCCTCGTCGAAGCCTACCCAGCTATGTGTAGGCTTCTCTGGATCCGGCAAACCGTTCCAGTGGGGGTCTTCTTCGGACACGCGTGCAAGCTGAACGGCTTTCTCGACCGTGCTTGCCAGGGCATCTCTTTCAAGAGTAGAGGCAGTAGCTATTGCTACCCTTTTGCCTTTTGCCACCCTGATCCACACGTCGATAGATGCCCTGGAGAGAGCCTTTGGATAGACTCCCTCGCTTTTTACAAGCCTAGAGGTCGAAACAGTGAGGCTTACTTCTGCTTCGTCCGCGCCGAGCTCTAATGCGCGTTTCAGTATCCACTCAGCAATAGATTGAAACTCTTCTCTCATTTTTCACCACCCACAAGAAGCCTGGATACTCTAAGCGTAGGACCACCATCGCCGACGTGCACCCATTGGCCCCATTTTCCACAGCCACCGAAGGGGCTCGTAGATATTTCAACGTTTTTGCCTACAGCGTCGATATATCTCAGCATTTCAAGTATGTTGCCTGCAAGGACAACGTCCCTAACTGGTTCCTTTATCTCCCCATTCTCTATTATGAATCCTATCCTAGCGTTAAATGTGAAGGTGCCGTCTTCCTCGACCTGTCCACCGGCCGGCTTGTCTAGTAGAAGCCCGTTCTTTGTGTCGGCAATTATCTCTTCTTCTTTCCAGTTGCCAGCCTCAAAGAAGGTATTCCTCATCCTAACAATAACGTCATGCTCAAAACTTTGGGCCCTCCCGTTTCCCGTAGGCTCCATACCAGTGAGTGCAGCGCTTTCCCTGCTATGCAGGTAGCCCTTAAGTATTCCCTTCTCGACCAGGACCGTTCTCCTAGTGGGTACCCCCTCGTCGTCTGCGAGAAACACGTAGCCTCCCCTCTCGTCGTAGCCAGAATCGACAATCGTAACTTGCTCGCTGGCCAATTTTTCGCCAAGTCTTCCTACCAGGGGGCTTGAACCAGCAAATATGCCGTCGCCCTCTGTTAGGTGTCCAAAGCTCTCGTGCGCAAAGACGCCCGTGAGCTCTGGACGAGTGATTACTGTCTGGAGGCCTGCAGGGGGCCGCGATGCCTTTAATGCTAGCCTTGCGTTCTCGTAGGCCTTCTCGGCTATGTTTTCAGGGGAGTTTTCGCCTGTAAAAGCCTCCAGTCCAAGCGACGCGCCGTAGGTTTCTGTGCTGTCTCCTACTTTGCCATTTTCCCTGATTACGGCGGTTGCAGATATTCCTGTCACGAGCCTCTCTGCTGACACGTGTAGCCCGTCGCTTGTGTAGACCTCTATAACGCCATAGTAGGAGCCGTACCTCGCTATAGAAGAGGACACCTTTCTCTCGCTTAGGTAGCTGTATATCCTCTTTACAAGCCCAATTTTTTCAGTTAATTCTGCTTGGGAGGGGTGGTTCTTCACGTTTTCAATCTTGAAGCTCTTCTTGTATGGCTCTACTGTCGCTAGTTTTTTGCCAGAGCCAGAGAGGGATCTAGCAATTTTTACGGCCTCTTCCAAGGCCTTGAGAAGACCGTCTCTGCTCAAGTCGTATGTCGAGGCGAATCCAAGTCCCCCCTCGTAGATCACTCTTATACTTGCACCCTTGGTCTTCTGGTTCCCGAGAGAAGTGATGCGTCCGTTTACATAGGAGATGAACTCTCTAGTCGTGTCCTCAAATCTTACCTCGGCAAAACTGGCTCCCAGGTGGCCCGCTTTTTCAAATAGAATCTGGGCTATGTCTTCATGCATCGTTTAACATGCAACATGCATATACAAATTTTTAGCGCCGTAATCAATAACAGTATAAACTTTGATGGTGGAGAAGGACTATGGCTCGGCTACGCGACCTGAATGGTGGTCTCTACTGGTCCTCGTGCCCGGACACGGAGACTCTAAGGCAACTAGCAAAGAGGGGGCTAGGCCTTGTTGTAGATTTAACTGAGAACGAGTGTAAATATGAGTTGCCCAGCACAGTAGAGAAAATCAGCTACCCCATACCTGACTTTTCGTTTAGGGCTTTCGAGGGCGTACTCTACAAGGCCGTGCTCCCAGCCTTGGAGGCCCTGCGCAGTGGGAAAGGAGTCTTGATCCACTGCTATGGCGGGATTGGGAGGAGTGGTAGCACGGTGGGTATGCTTCTGGCACTGAGAGACAATGCGTCGCCCAACACGATTCTGGGAAGGCTCAGGTCGCTTGGCTACGTTAACGAAACAATATCACAAGGTCTAGCTCTCAGGTGGTTCTTCCGCGCCATCAAAATAACTGATCTGCCATTCCTGAAGAGGTTACTTGAAGAAGTCGAAAAGACTGGCTATTGGGGCTACCTTGACCATGCCTCAACAGTTGCAGGTGTTGCTCTCGACGTACTAGATGCTCTTCAGGACAAGTACCGCTTCACCGCTCAAGACAGGCTAAACACCTATGTTGCGGGTCTCCTGCATGATATTGGACGTGTATGGGGACGAGAGGAAGACCACCACATTATTGGGGCCGAATACGTTAAGAAAACTGGTTTTCTAGGAGACAAAGTAGACTTGGACATTGTCTCAAAGACCATCTTGTATCACAGGAGGAAGACCAGAATTACAGAGGATCAAGAGCTTGCCTCAATGGGAGTCAAGGCTCTAGTCATTGCGGCTACGGTGCGTCTTGCAGACTCCTTTAAGAATGCCTACAAGGGTGAAGGGATATATGTGGGAACTGAGATGGCTAACGATAAACTCGTCGTGAAGATAAACGGCTACATGCACGAGGAAGTTGATTTCGATCGATTTTATGAGAAGGCAGAGGCACTAGAGGAGGTAACAAAGATGAGGGTTGAGGCAGTAGAAGAGTTCTAGCCAAAAGTTTAAAGATATGCATGGCTTTCTTGTAAATAGGATGAGCGAGTCTATCAAGGGAAAACCATATATCAAGGAGGCAAAGTTCTGGGCCACCATACCTGGAAAGCCAGGATACGTCCAGTGCAACCTTTGTAGCAGGAGATGCGTTATTGCACCTGGCAAGTTCGGCGTGTGCGGTGTCAGGAGAAACATTGAGGGAAAGCTCTACACGTATGTGTATGGATTGCTAACGGCGGCAAACCTCGACCCCATAGAGAAGAAGCCTCTCTCACATTTTAATCCGGGGAGCGCTGTCTTCTCGATATCGACCCCGGGCTGCAACTTTTACTGTCAGTTTTGCCAGAACTGGGAGATAAGCCAGAGCAGGCTCGAGAGTGGTCTTTATGGCGAATATTATCCTCCAGAGGAGGTTGTCAGGGAGGCTAAGCGGCTCCGGGCAGATGGCATCTCGTATACATACAACGAGCCGACAATCTTCTACGAGTACATGTATGACGTCAGCCGTCTGGCAAGGAAGGATGGCCTATTCAACACTATAGTGACAAATGGCTACATGACGCCTGAAGCTCTCGAGGAATTTTACCCATACCTAGACGCCGCAACTGTAGACTTCAAGGCCTCTGGGGATCCAGAGTTTTATAGGAAGTATATGGGGGTGCCAGACCCTGAACCCATAAAACAGACACTGGTAGAGCTTAAGAAGAAGGGTGTACACATCGAGATAACCGACCTAATAGTGCCAAACGTGGGCGACGACGAGGAAAAATTTAGGCAACTAGTCGCCTGGATCCTAGAGAACCTAGGAGACGAGGTTCCACTCCACATATTGAGGTTTTATCCACACTATAAAATGATAGACTATCCCCCAACAGATGTATCAACACTAGAGGACATGGCAAGCATCGCCAAGGAAGCAGGGCTCAAATACGTTTATATCGGCAATGTCTGGGGGCACCCCCTAGAAAACACCTATTGCCCCAAGTGTGGAACCAAGGTCATAGAGAGGAAGGGCTTCTTTATTACTAAGTGGAACCTTACCGAGGACAACAGGTGCCCTGTCTGCGGAACAAAAATAGACATAAAGGGAACATACAGAAAAAGATACTGGGACAACTTCTTCTATTAACGGAGCTTTATGCTTAGCCCTGCACCCTCTTTTCTCTTTCCTGGGATTTCTACATGTCTCCAATCGGCAACTTGTCCGACTTTTCTCCCCCTCTTTTCCATTACATATGCATATGCACTTAGCGCGGCGCACGCGCCCATCCCAGCGGCTATCACTGCCTGCTTGTGGGGCATCTCTGAGACGTCGCCCGCAGCAAAGATTCCGGGCTTGCTTGTCCTGCACATCTTGTCTACAACGATTTCTCCCCTCTCGTTTAGCTGCACTAGACCCTTTAGAAAGTCTGTCTTTGTAACATAGCCCATCTCGACGAATACCCCATCAACCTCTAGAGTTTTTAGCTCTCCGGTCTTCTTGTTCCTTACAACTAGTGCTCGGACTCTTTTATCGCCTTTAACCTCTACGGGCTCCGAGAAGGGAACTAGCTCGACGTTTCCCTTAGACATGGCCTCATTAAGTAGTTCCTCTTCCTCTAGGGGTTTTTCGCCTGGGAAAACCCAGTAGACTTTACTTGCATAGTCTCTTAGCCGGACAATGTTCTCGTAGTTATGTAGCCCCCAGCCTACAAGGACGACTTTTTTACCCCTGTAGAGCGGGGCATCACATATGACGCAATATGAGACTCCTCTTCCCTTTAGCTCTTTTTCCCCTGGTACACCCATCTCCTTGGGGCTCTTGCCGAAGGCGAGGACAACTGCCTCTGCCTGGAACTCATTGCCAGAAGCTGTTTTCACTGTGAAAAGGTTTTCCTGCTCGGCGATGCTAGTGACCTCGTCGAAGAGTATTTCTGCACCGTATGTCTTGGCTTGCTCCTCGACTTTTCTTATGAGCTCCAGCCCGCTTATGGACATAAAGCCTGGAAAGTTTTGTATCTCGTTTGTCAAAAGGAGCTGTCCGCCTAGATCTGCACTTATAACTAGCGTAGATAGTTTCTGGCGGGCCGCGTATAGGGCTGCTGTTAGCCCCGCTATACCTGCACCCACAATTATTACGTCATACTTCTTCATACTTGATCACATCATATAGCTGTGGGACCTCAATAAAAGGGTTTTTAATCTCGAGTTTCTTTCTGTTAACCTATGCCTGCAGAAGTAGTGTCGTCGAAAACAGTGGCTATCAGAGTTGTCTCAGCACTGGTCATACTCCTTGTGCTACTTTGGCTTTTCTCGACAAGCCTCTTTATACCTATAAGGATATACCGGGAGATATACATTGGAAACATTTTTGTGGCTGTTATTGCTTTTATCTTCGCATTGAAAGCAGAGGAACTTGCAAGCCCCCTCTCCAACGAGGTCTCTCTTAGATTTAGGCTGAACTCCCAGAAAATAGGTGGGTCGCTTAAATGGGGCTTGAGGCTTATCTCTCTAGCTGTCCTCTACGTAGGTCTCCACGGAGTCCTCTTCCAGATTTTAACCTGGTACTTCGAGCACAATGTCTCAAGCACAATATACAATTCAGTCTTCGTAGTCACGGGCTCTGTCATCGTTTACCAAGTAATAAAGGCAATCACTTCCTAAACTTTTCCAAGTATAGTTCGAGATACGTTTTTGGAACAGGTTCACCCAGCCCAAGTAGACTAGCTATCTCCCGTACTGCTTCAAGCCCGCCACCCTTATCCTCTATCTCCACAAAGTCACCGAGGCCCTCCACCTTATCGATTGACACCTCGACACCTTTAATCATGTAGAATTCCCTATGCTTCAGGAGCCTTGCAACTGTTTTGAAGCCGAGCATTTCTAGGATCTCCTGCATCTCCATAGAGTCTACAACCCTCGAGACTATTTCTACCCTGTCTTTAGCCCATCCCCCTCTCTTGGGACCCTTGTATGTCAGCTCTATGCTTTTACCACTTTTAGAGTTGTTCTCGCGTAGCCTAAGCGCCTCATCCGTCTCGGCAAAATTCTTGCAGGGATGCTGGTAATAGATGTCTACCTGGTCGACTGTATCTACATAGGTTGCTCCAAGCTCCAGCAACTTTTCTCGTATACGGCTTGGCTCGCTAATAGAAAACTTGACCTCTACTTCCCGGTGCATTATTCTCCTTGAGAACCAAGAACCACCACGTTCTTAAGACTTTCGGTAAGCATGTTCACCTTGTAGGACAGCCTCAACAGCTCTGCAGAGGCAGACAGCGCACTACACTTGTCTCCCTGGCTAATAGCGTTGCTTATCGCTTGTAGTGTGTGAGAAATGCCACTACGCATCTCTTCTGTCAAGCTCTCCGTCTTGTTTCGATACTCCATTGAGAGAGGCATAGTTGACACCTTGAGAAAAGAAGACAGAGAATCAGCGAGCGTGTACATAGTGTTGCTCAGTACAAAGAAGTAGTCCTCGCCTGTGAGCAGGGCTACAGATAGAAACACCATTCCTAAGTTTTGTATTTCTTGCGGGTCAACTAGCCCCGTTTTGGCGTTCTTTGATACCTCCTCTATCAGCTTGGAAAGATCACTTCTCAAATCCACCGAACCACCCTTTTTTTCTTTCTGGACGATTCGACAAGATATGCCTTGTAGAGCAGTTTTTTAGCATTTTCCAGGTCTTCCAATAGGATTTGTAGCTCCTTTTTCTCTTCATCAGTCATGTTGCAACTACGCATCTTTAATGATACCTCTGCTATGAGTATTTCAAGGGAGAGGTTCTTTATCTCTTCCAATGTGGCGTTGCGCAGTATAACCTCTGCTACCCTCCTAGAATAATATCCCTTCTCGCAAGTGGCCCTAGACCCCGACACCAAACCAACCCAATAAATAGAGACGTAGAATTTTCTAAATCTTTCTTTTTCAAATCTCGAGCAAGTTTCTGGATTCAACGTTAAACATATAATTTTCCGTGGTGTCTCTAGCTTAGGGATTATATTTGACAGAAGGAAACATTATGCCTCCAGAAGTTTTGAACTGCGGGATATCTCTAAAGCTAAGCCTAAACGAGTGGAAAGTCCTGTACTATGCTCCCACCTCTAATACTCTATCCAAGATTTCTGAACAGGCCAAACTACCATACAGCACAGTGATTGACATTATTAGGAGACTTCAGGAAAGCAAGATTTCCATGCATTTTGTCCCGAATCTAGGCCTGATGGGGCTAAAATATGTCTTTCTACTTTTCCCAGGACCACCTTTCCGTGAGTACCCACTCTACACATTGAGGATCTATAGGCTAATTGGTAAACAAATATTCCCAGGGATAACAGGCCTGTATACAGGCGTCCTCGGACTAGTACCAGAGTCCCAGGTCTCAAACTATGTTAAAAGCTTCGGCATGCAGCCAGAATTCCAAATTGTCGGGGAAGAGTATAAGCACTGGACCCCAAATGGCAAACTCACCCGCTATGACACAGCTCTAGGAGTAGTGGTACCAGACATCGAAAATATTGACGATGCGATTCTCACATCGATGAGCCCAATAATTAGGCAAGAAAGAAAATGGATAGACTGGATAGACCTACTCATAGTCTACTTCAAGATGAAGTATGCGTATACCAAGCTAAGCGAAGTCCACAGCTCCATTAGAAGAGTCTTCGGCATAGACCCTCCAAGCAGGCAGCTCATGAGCTACCACTACAGATCCCACGTCGCGCCACTATGGACCTACAATTCTGTCAGCTACGAGCTACCCAAGACTTCTGTCCCAGAAAAAATCTACATATTTAAGGGTCCCCACAGCAAAGTAATAACGAGAACCCTTGTTGAGGCTCCATTTTTCCTAGAAGGATTATACAGCGAGGATACAGGCCTCGTAGTGGGGCAACCCCCAAGCTATGTGGAACCAATATTCTACACGGTTTTATCCAAAGTAAATGTCGAAATGCCAATCGGCATCCTCCTCGTCGAAAAGTCGTGGAACTTTGAATGGCTCACACAGGACGCCGTTAAGTACTATAAAGAGAATAGTGAACATCCAGACCCATCGTTTCAAAGGATAAAATTTGAGGAGAAATAAATAATAACATTTATTAATAACAAAAGCTCAAAAAACATGTATGAGGCCCGTTGGAAGAATCGAGGATCTCGTGTCAGAAATTAGCTCGGAGCTGAACAAGAAAGGCGTTGACAACATAATTTCAGAAGACTCAAGGTCGATCATAACTTATATGAAGACAACTTCTGGCAGAATTCTTCCTTTAACTATTACTCTCGAAGAGGAATATTCCCTATTCATGTTACCTGTAGAGATTTCCTCGAAGCCAGGGATTCAAAGTTTGGAAGAGTTGGGAAAAGACTTACTACTTCAGGGAATCAAGGTCTATCTGTTGTCTTTCACAAGTGAGCTGTCTGGTCTTGTCTTTGAATATCCACCTATAACGAGTATAGAAGACTTACATAAATATCTCGAAAAAACAGTAGAGGTTCTAGAAAAATACTTTTCAAGTTTTCAAGAGATAATATACGGCCGCGAGGAGACTATACTCCAAACCTAGCCTCCTGGTGTTCCGTGGAAGGGTACCTCTTTCCACAAATAGTCCCAGACGTCTTTCTCGGTAAGCACTTCTTTCTTTACGATTAGGTCAAGTATGTTTAGTAGCAATTTATGGTGCTTGACCTCGTCGTCGAGAATATACTTGAAAAGATAAGTTATCCTCTTGTCGTCCACCTCACCGAATAATTTATTGAGTGTCGAGATCATCTCTTCCTCCATTTTAATGTGTGTCCTTACAATCTTTTCGAGCATTGCAAAGTCGTCTTCGCTTATTGCGGGACCCACTTCTCGAAGTATACGGAGTATTCCCTCATATATCTTTGCGTGTTTCCTTGAGTCATTTGCTATGCTTCCGAGAATACTCTTGATGACTTCGCTTTTGAGTTTTCCAACGCCTTTTTCTAGTTCCTCCGCATTTCTTTGCTCAAGCTTCACAGCCTCTTCGAGGGTCTTAATAAGGTCTGTTCTCTGCACATATCTAGTAATGCCTAAGGGGTAAATATATTTTCCCAATTTCAGCTACAACGCCCCTTAGGAGAGCAAAAAATCGTTGCCAGCCTAACAGCTACCGCTTTTCTTAGCATCTCGAAGCATAGCATACAGCTTGTCTATTGTCCGCTTAGAAGTGTACCGCCCGTGGGGTCTTAAGCCGCCTGAAAAAGTTTTAGGTATATGCATGAGCTCGTGTAGGAGAACCTTTATTTTTTCCTCCTCTGGAAGCCTGTCGAACTTCTCAGAAATAAGTTCAATGACGTAGCAGGGTTCCAATCCTAGAGAAACTTGGAAGACCTTGGGGAGACCATATATCCTGGCAATAGCATTTGAAGCTGACTTTCTGCTCTTAACAACATAGACCCTGCTAGGATCGATCCAGTCCAGTCTTAGACATACAACTATTTTCCTAACGAGCTTCTCGGTATCGGGATCTCTCTCGTATCTTAACTTGGCCATGACGTGTTCTGTGCAGGTATGTAACAAATATGTTTATAGCTGCTAGGCGCAAGCTGCTCTCACTGGATATACTCCTTTATTCTACGATATAGAATTTTGTGTAAAACTTTCTGTCAACAAAAACAAAATTTAGTAAGAATTAAAGAAGATTTTATCTTACAGAAAGAGTTGAATCGTAAATATGTGGAGCGAAATTTTCATTCTAATTGTTTAAAAATAGATGCTAAGCTAGCCTCTCGAGAGCAAAAGGATTCACAAGTGTTACAAGAATCTATTGTTGTAGCGTTTGAAGCAAAATTCCGAGAAACTTCCTAAAAGTATTTATTTTCTGAATCATTGCCTTGTAGACTAAACTTCCTTGCACGGGATAGGATACTAGTGCGCGTAGATAAATTTTGTTGTCTCTTTCTTCGACTTGGATTTCTGGATCTGGTATTTCTAGCTTTTGTGGAAGTGAGCCGGCAACCTCAGCGTACATGCCGAGGAGGAGTTCCTTGCCCGTGTAGACGATTTCCGCGGTCATGAATTCGTCTATAGCTAGAATGTCCCATCTGCTTCCCTGGGGGACTGCTTTTAGCGCCTGTGGTATCTCGCTGAAGTTTTCAAGCAATATGAAGGTGATGCCGTTTATTACTTGTTTTCTTGCCTCGATACCTTATCACCATTCTACTTAAGAGGAAACACGTAAACGATATATTTGTTTTTAACTAATGTTTATCTATGCCTGGGAAAAAGAGATATATTGTCCGTGTAGATGAAGAGGGCAACATCAAGTTGCCATTAGTGCTTCTTAAAGAGATGGGGATAGATCTCCCGGCCTATGTAAGTATTTTTCGGGAGGGGAGCTCTTTGACACTTAGGTTCAGGACTAAGAGATCTCCGTTGCGTCTTGGGAGGCAAATAAAGACCCAGGAGATGGAAAAACTAATCAAGGAGGCGTTAGATGAACTGGTGGTGGCAAGATGGGAGACGTAGCAAGACTGGTAGTGGACACAGATGTACTGCTTCACGACACCTTTGAGGACAGCGAGAAACATGCAGAAGCGGCCCAGTTGCTGGACGAGGCAGACAGGGTCTACATAGCTTCTATTACGATACACGAATACCTCTGGCTTCTACTCACGAAGTTCCGAATAGATGTCGAGAACGTTAGAGAAAAACTAGAGGAATATTTCAGCGATGCTCGCTTCATCTATATCAGCGAAAACAGCGAGGTCTTCATGGGGGCACTTGACATGATGAAAGAGGACGGTGCCGACCCCACCATGATCAACGACTACATTATACTTGTCCTCGCACAAAGAATGGGGGCCACCCTTGCAACTTACGACGACGAGTTGAAAGAAATAGCGAGAAAAAGAGGAATTCCTACAGCTCCTTAGCTAGAAATTTTTCGCATAAATCTTTCTATTCGCGTGAAGGCCTCCTCTAAGACATCTACTGGCGGCAGGAAAACTAGTCTCACATGGTTTGTGCCTAGGGGTCCGAAACCAGAGCCGTATACGACAAAGACCTTCTCGTCTAAAAGTAGCTGTCTAGCAAATTCTTCATCGTTCATTTTTAGGTCTACACGTGGAAACACATAGAAGGCTCCCTTGGGCTCCACGGGCAAGCTGAAGCCAGGTATTTCTCGGAGCCGTTTAGCCGAGTATCTTCTCCTTTCATCTAGCTTGCTTACAAGCTCCTTTAGGTGGCTGCCCGTCTTGTAGACTGCTCTCGCAACAGCGACTTGCAGGGGTGTTACTGCTGAGAGTCTTGTCATTAGGAATCCGAGGAATGCTGTCCTCATGTTTGATATTTCTTCTTCTGGCCCCTTAAGGTATATGTAGCCGAGTCTCCATCCAGTGGCTAGATATGTCTTGGAGAAGCCGTTCATACCTATAACTATGTTGTCGCTCTTTGCAAGGGAAGCAACGCTGTGGAACTCTGTGTTGAACACCATGGCGTCGTATATTTCGTCTGAGACTACGGGTAGCTTGTATTCGGCGGCCAAGTCTAGGATATCTTGGAGAACTTTCTTTGGATAAACTGCACCCGTTGGGTTGTGCGGGTTGTTTACAACTATAAACCTTGTTTTCTCGGTGATTTTCTTCCTCATATCGTCTATATCTGGTATCCAGCCTTCCTCCTCTATTGTCCTGTAGAAAACTTTCCTTGCGTCATAGAAGTCGGCAAAGTTTATGTATAGTGGGTAGCTCGGGTCAGGTATTAGCACTTCGTCGCCCTCGTTGACCAGCGCTGCGTATAAGGTGTTTATGCCCTCCGACACACCGTTTGTGACCAAGATGTTTTTCGGGTCAATATCCACCTTGTTCCATGTCTTTTCTTTGTAGGCTATTGCCTCCCTCAGCTCCTTCAAGCCCTCGGAAGAAGAATAATAGTGGTGGCCCTCCTGCAGTGCTCTACAAGCCTCCTCGATGAGTTCCCTAGGGGGCTGAAAGTCGTATTTGAGCGGGTCCCCAATATTAAGGTATATTACTTTTTCTCCTTTTTCCTCAAGGCTTCTAGCCAGGGCATTGTATTTCCTTATTGGGTAGTCTAGCCTCTCTATTCTCTCCGAAATTTTTATTTTACTCACGTCTAAATTTTTTCCAGGACATGTTTAAATATTTTTATTTGATGACTTACTTTCCAGGGATGTGTCTTCTTTATAGACAAGTTTATTTCTAAGCATACATAGTGGCATCGGCGAAATAAATGAATCGTAAACTAGTCTATGGCCTAACATTCGCCGTACTGATCTTTGGCATCATCCTAGGAGTGCTACTTGTCTACAAAAAACCACCAGCACTACCCGGCACACCGGGCACGCCGCCAGAGAACTGCCCTGCGACCGCACTAGTCTACGTATATCTGAATGACCAGCAAAAATCTGCCGCAGACACTGTGACCTCGAATCTGAAGCTGGCCCTTCAGCAATACGGCTTGAACATTCTAAATGTCCCAGTTTGTTCCATCCCCGCCACTAGCCTCTCTCAAAAACTGAGGGTTTATCCAGCCCTACTCTTCAAGGGTAACATTTCTGCATTATCACTGTTTGTAGTCGGAGAAATAGACGGCTACAAGGTTCTTAATCCAGGGGTCTCTGCCTACATGGCTTCACAAGCAGGTCTCGAGCCCGTCCTCACATATACAGCGGAACTATACATTGTTAAGGGAACTGCACCTTTCTCGGACATACGGGAAAACGAATCTAATATAAAATACATAGTTGGTCAATTATCTCTCTCAAACATAACAAGCATCCAGCAAGTCTCTGTAAACTCGCTGGGCATAAACTTAACGCGTCTACCAGCAATAGTCCTCAAATCAAACTATAACCTTTCTTCCGGGTACCAGTACGTAGTCTCCCTCGGCAAGAACTACTACACTTTTAGAGAGGACGTCGTCGGTCAGGTATTACAATACTTGGGTGTTCAGACATACGAAATACTTGCTCCTCCAAATCCAGACCTCCTCAGGAAAGGAGTAAAAATGGGCGACTCGGACAACCTGCTCTTCATCTTGGAGGACTATCACTGCCCCTACTGTGCAATGCTCATAAACTCTACTGGAAACATGTTATATAACTACGCAAAGACCGGAAAACTACAAGTAGTATTTGTGGATCTAATAATACATTCAGAAGTTGTCCCAATGCACGCGATAGCGAAGTGTGCATACAACCAATCCAAGGACGGCTACGCATATTTCAATGTATCACAAGAACTATACCACCTATACATCTCTGGAACCACAACCACCATGGCAGATGCAAACAAGACGGTTGCAAAGTATTTTGGGAAAAACATTCTAGATAAGTGCGCACCATTGCTGAATAGCTACCAGTCGGACATACAGGCGTTTTCCAGGAACCTTATGCAACAGGGCTTTACTGGTACACCCACACTTATCTTCTGGAGCAACAAGACACATAAAGGGCTAATCGTTGAGGGCTGTCTAGATATTAAGCTCTGTATCACGGAACAGCAGTTCTCACAGATATTTTCATGGCTTCAGGGCTAAATATGGAGAGGCTTGCCTTTTTATGGCTAATCCTTCTATTCATGATGTTTACCATAATTATGATGCTGACCTTATTCGCGATGGCTGAAAAATTCATCGGTAAGGAACCGACGGGCCTAGAGCTGGAGCTCCGTAGAAACGCCGAAACCGTTGTTTTGATAATATTCATGGTGTTGCTTGGCGCTGTACTTTTCTATTTGGCTCTGAGAATTTTACCCGCTGTGTCAAAGTTTTTATATTGGATATTTATCCAAAAATTCACGTGAATTCGAGGACAATAGCTGTAGTATCTGTATTCGTCTCCATGGCAACAGTCTTTAGGCTTCTCAAGAACGCGGTTACTTCAATGCAGTTTCTAAATATCCCACTGGCACTGGCTTTTGTTGCTTCCTATCTTTTTGGCAGTAAAATTGGTTTAATGGTCGGCTTCTTCGGGTATGTTTTTTCAGATCTTTTAATATATCCCGGCCTCTGGACGATCGTAAACTCCCTTGTAGCAGGGCTAGTCTCCTATATATTTGGCTTTTCATCTCGGCGTGTAATACAGGGTCTTGTTTTATTTTTGGAAGCTTTTCTCCTTTGTTTCTTCTTTGACTTATCCACATCTACACTTCTTTACATTTTGTTCGGCTTAGAAATAAGTAAGGCACTTGTATTCGCATTTATAGGGCTATTTTTACCCGTAATGGGTGGCTACCTTATAGGTATAGGTCCATTAACGGAGTTTTCTACTTCTATTCTTACTGTGCTACTTATAAGGGGTTTGGAAAAGAGAAACCTAAAGAAAGATATAAATATTGGATAAAAATCCAACTAATTGTGGCACAACAGGGACCAGTGAATGGGAAGAAAGAAAACAAAACTGTCGTTGTCCTACTAATAGCGTTACTAGTTTGGGCGCTGGCTTCAAGCAGTGTTGCTTCCTATCTATACTTGGAGAATCAAAGGCTTAAGTCTAGTCTTTCATCACTCGAAAGCAAAGCTGTTCTTGTAAACATAGCCATTGACTATGGCAATGGCACGGTTGTCTGGTTTAACTCGACACCCCTACCTTCCGGCTCGACTGCCCTATCTGCATTAACAGCAGTTGCAAGGGTAGAATACAAGCTTTCAACCATGGGGGCATACGTTACAGCCATAAACGGTGTCTCAGAGAATATTATTTCAAAAAGCGAGGGGTATTCGTGGCTCTGGTACAAGTACAGTCCCGAGAAGAAGTCATTGGAGATGGGACCTGTAGCGGCAGACAAATATACCCTTGCAAATGGAGACATAATTGTATGGAGGTATGAGCACTGGAAGTTCTAAACTTGATTTATCTATTCTCCTTTTTCTCTATTTGACAGATGGATTTGTCGGCAGGCAAACATTGGCAGAGGAATTTAAGCTTGGAGAGGGAAAAATAAAGACTCATCTCAAAGGCCTAAAGGAGAAAGGCTACATTACTCAGCTAAGGGCTGGATCCCAATTAACAGAGAAAGGCTCCATGTTTATAAATGGGATCCTAGAGGCCCTCGGCGTGGAACGTCTAGGCTTCATGGATGGCCGTGAGCTAGGGTCGCAGACTGTAGTTTATGTATTGCTTAGGAAGGAAAGTGTTCCAAGCAATGTTCTAAAGATAAGAGATCAGGCTGTAAAGGAAGGGGCAGACGGCGCCATTATCGGCATTTTCTCGGGTGATACCTTTAAGTTGCCCCCGGGAAACGAAGACCTCTGCATGTATGCTCCACTTTTCTGCACTGAGATCAAACCTAAGATTATCGGCGAACCACCACGTTTGACGTTACTGGCTGTTTTTGGAGATAAGAAAGGCAAAACGATAGAAGGTCTCGTAGCTATTCTTCTCAGCGAATATAGCCCGTGGAGAGCCACTCTTCTAGGACTCTTGGAACTTCTTTAACTGAGTAAACCCATGCATCTGCAATAGGGCTTTTAGCTGCCGCCTTTTTAAGTACCTGAATAGCCCGCAACCCAGCGTTTTTTGCGCCCTCTATGTCGGCCTTGGGGTCGTCTCCTACATGTATAGCCTCGGCGGGCGATACATTGGCTAAGAAGCATGACCATTCGAATATTTTCCTGTGTGGCTTCTTCCATATAACAGCTTGCGACGCGACGAGGACATCTACGTACCTTATCAGGCCTACTTCAGCTAGTCTATCTTTAACTATTTCGTAGCTTCCAACATTTGTTATTATTCCAAGTTTAAACCCCATTTCCTTGACCCTCGCTAATGTTTCGAGAGCATCGCTGTCGAGCTCAAAGCCCTCCACATAGCTTTTGAGGACTGCTTTGTAAGCCAGCTCTACGAGTTGTGGGGTTGGTGTTAAGCCGAGGTACCGTATCAAGAACATTGAACGAGTGAGATCCCATGTTTCAATCTCTTCTCCATGAATATTTGACTTGCTCCATGCATCTAATATTTCCTGGCTTGAAAATTTTCTTCCAGTGTTCTCTTCAAGAGTTTCAGATAGATTCTTAGACAAGAAATTGGCAAACCCTCTGTCAAATACTAGTGTGCTTCCCATGTCGAAAAACACTGCCGGGATGTCCTTCACCACTTATCTTGAGATCTGTTTTTTGCGCAAACCCCTATAGATATTGAAGACAGAAATTGCGAAGGAAAGCACATTGAGGATCAAGAAAACAGCATCGCCAATAATGTACGAATGTATAGCTAGGAACAGGCTTCCAAGCCCATAGAGGATGCTGAGACGCAGGCTAGGTACGCTGTCTATGCTTACAATCCAAGCTGACACGATCAAAACCATGCCTATTATTCCAAGTATAGACATGGCCTAAACCCATTTCTCTCTCTATGTGTGCTTAAAAATCTTCCGGGTGCTTTTAAAAATGGACAAGTTATGGCCTCTGAGAGCGGGATACAACTGCAGCATTATGCTTTAATACTGCATTTTCTTGTTTGTTGCGGGATTGGTGTATAATGGGTCAAAAATACAAGAAACCCGCAAGATTCGTGGCCTCAGGCAAAGTGAAGGCTTTTCTTTCCGAGAGCGGGGAAGTCCTCTACGTCGACATTAACGGCGAGCTCTATGAGGGTGTAGGCGACTTTGTACCTGTCCCTATTGCCGACTTGAGGAAGGTAAGGCTTAATCAGATACCCGAAGAAGTATTTATTGAGCCTGTTGCATACATAGATAAAAACATTGTCTACATGTTGCGTTTCGGCAACATATTAACATATGAAGTAAAGTTCGGCAGAAGCTCTGCCCTTGTAAACGTCGAGGAGTGGGCTGCCGACTGGAAGTCCTATATCGGACTAGAAGCTATGAAGGACGCGTTGTCTTCTACCCTTAGAGAGTTACTGTCAATGGGCTTTATCTCTTTCGTGGACGTGGAAGACGAAGATGACATGATGTATGTCTCTTTCGAGATACCGCTCCCAGAAACAATGACGATACGCAATGCGGTAAAAACTGTTAGGAAAATTTTGAGGGAAATAGAAAAAGAGGCGTCAATTAGGGCTAGCCTTCTAGCAATAAAGGAGGCTAGAAGGAACATAGAGAAAAGTTCCCGGAAAAGGGATGAAGGAAGCCTCGTTGAACGTGTTTCAAGGATTTTTTACAAAGAAGTTGAAGAAAAAAGAGAAGATTTTTCGAAAAAATAGAAAAGAGTAAAGTATATTTTTCAGGATTTTCTCTTCAAGCAGTATGCTTGATGAAAAAGACGTAGCCCTCCTAGAACTCCTACAAGAGAATGCAAGATTAACAGTGAAAGAGCTAAGCAGGAAAATAGGGTCTCCGATAACCACTACTCACGCTAGGCTTAAGCGTTTAGAGAAAGAGGGCTTCATAAAAGCCTACAGAGCGATCTTGGATCCGAAGAAGCTCGGCTTCAACACTCTAGCCTATATCTTCATATCTTTTTCACGCGAAAAAGGTTTGGATCAGAGAAAAGTTGCAAGCGAAATAGCAAAGATACCCGAAGTGCAGGAGGTTCACATCATAACAGGTGAATGGGACATATTGGCAAAGGTTAGGGTAAGCAACGTAGACGCACTCGGAGAGCTCGTAGTCAACAAGTTGCGGAACATTGAGGGTGTAGAGAAAACTTACACGTCTGTCGTGTTAGAAAACGTTAAAGAGTCCACAAAGCTACCTGTAAGGGCAAGCCAGGTCGAGAAATAATGGCTAAAATATATCTTGCTGCTCCTATGAGGGGGGATAGGAGCGCCTTAAACAATGTAAAGCAGATATGCAGGATGCTAGAGGAGCATGGACACGTAGTATTAACTAAGCATGTTGCTGAAGATGTTCTTGATATAGACAGAGGCATGACTCCCAGTGAAATATTCGAGAGAGACATAAAGCTACTTGAAGAAGCAGACTTTCTAGTGGCAGAAGTCTCCTATCCAAGCCTCGGAGTAGGATTTGAAATCGCATATTTCTTGCTAAAAGGGAAAGAAGTTATAGCACTAGCTCTCGAGGACAGAGTAAACAATGTGTCAGCAATGATTCGGGGCATAACGTGGCCTAACTTTCACTTTATACCATACACAGCGCCGGAAGACGCTGTCTTAAAAATAAGCAACCACATTAAGTAGGGAGACAGAAATGAAGATAGCTATTCTCGCGATGCCACAGGTTGAACACCCTGATGAGCTTCTTAGCTGGCTAAAAGGATACCTAGAAGCCATAGGCCTCACGGATATAACTGTTGAACAAAACTTCTCGATTGAGAGGCTAGAGGATGTCTTTCAGCAGGTCGATGCCATTATTCTTGCAGGGGTTGCTGGGAACCCCCAACTCGTCAGCAAGGTTGCAAAGGTTCTTGGCTTGGGGACAGAGGTAAACGCGGACGCCCTCGAACTAGTGAAAAGCTTCTATATGGACAAAGCTGAGTTGCCGAAAAACCTAGAGGACCTCGCAGTTATGCCAGAGTTCAGCTATGTAATTCCAAATGAGAGGGGACCGGTTCCATCCTTTGTGGCTTTTAGCCTGGAAAGCGAAAAATTCGTAGCGGCGACGCCGCCTAGGTTTGAGGAAACCATCGAGGCTTTCGAGAAGGGAATACAAGACTTTTTTAGGCAGTCAACGGGCAAAAAATTTTCAGTAACGTTCTCATTAGATCTAGAGTGCCAGATAACTGAAGCCAATGAAGTTATAAATGCAGTCAGGAGAGAAGTAAGGAATGTTTTCCCAAGGCTCGATGGAAGATTTTACACAGGCAAAGGCTTTCCTTTAACCTTTACAGTTTACTCTTCTACCCCTGAAGAGCTCTCGGAAACAATGGAGAAGATACAGAACATAGTTCTCCAAGTGTCTCGTGAAAAAGGGATCAAAATAATCGAGAAGCAAATGCAAGAGACAGAGGAAAACCTTTAAACAGTTCTTGAATATGTAAAACGGTATTTATGAAGGTTATAGAGGCAAATAGTAAAGAAAGGTGGCAAGTCGTCTTCAGGGAAGAAAACAAATGGCAGGTAGGCATTTACATACCAGAAAATACTTCTCTTGAAGAAGTAACCGTCCTCGAGAAACATAACAGGCCAGAGCTATTCTTTCTCGTAAAGGGAGAAATTGTTCTAGTCCTAAGCCAAGATGGTTCAAGAATTGAAGAGGTAAAAATGCTCCCAGGGAAAATATATGTTGTAGACGAGTGGCATAATGCCTATAGGCCGCACGGCCGTGAAGGAATTGCATTAGTTGTTGAAGCTCCAGACATAGAGACAGAATACATACAGCTTGGTTCAAAGTGTAGAGAATAGGTATCAGAAGCTTACCTTTCAATCATCGTTTTTCTCATTCAGCCATCGGGTCATCATACATAGCTAAAAACACATGTGTTGTTATAAAAATTTCTGGCAGTAAAGGAAAAACTACGGGCTATGCACTTATATACTCGTAGACTTTGTCCTCTATTTTCTGGAATTCTGGAGACCTTCTATCCCTAGGTCTTGGGATCTCAACGGGGATAATTGCTGCTACCTTGGCTGGTCTAGCTGTAAAAATCACAAGCCTGTCTGCCATGAAGATTGCCTCGTCAACATTGTGCGTGACCATAACTATTGTACGGACACTCGTGACACCCCACTGCCACATATCTAAAACCTCTGACCTCAGGGACTCCGCTGTCAAGGGATCCAGCTGGCTGAAAGGCTCATCCATTAGGAGAATGAGAGGCTCTATAGCCAGGGCCCTCGCGATATTAACCCTCTGCTTCATCCCGCCGCTAAGCTCGCGGGGATAGAAGTTCTCAAAAGACTGTAGGCCCACGAGTGATAGGTACTTCCTAGCCTTTTCCTCTGCCTCCTTCCACGACATTCCCCTAACCCTTAGCGGCAGGGCTACATTCTCTAGAACAGTCATCCATGGCAGTAGAGTTGGAGACTGAAAAACAAATCCTATTTGTGCGTCCTTGTGTGTGAAAACGATTTCGCCGCTGTCCGCCTTTTCTAGGCCGGCAATTATCCTTAACAAAGTTGTTTTTCCGCATCCGCTTGGCCCCAAGATTGCGACAAATTCTTCGCCGATGTCAAATGTAATCCCTTCTAGGACTGGGAGTGCCTTGCCCCCCTCCTTGAATGTCTTTACAACGTTCCTAATAGAGATTATGGGTTGCACTCTTATTCACCTGTATAGCCACTACTTATCCTTGAGAAAATTCTCGACCAGACCATTTTATTTATTATCACGATTACAAGCGATAAGAGAAGTGCGGTTAGAGCAACCTCTGTAGTCTTACCTTCGACTGTGTATCTATTAAGCAAGGCTCCAACTCCACCCATGTCGAAAGTTCGCCCCGACAAAACCACGTACTCTGCAACGACCGTTGCATTCCAAGCCCCGCCCCAGGCGCTCAACAGCCCGCTTGCCACTGCCGGAAAGATTGATGGAAGGAAAATTGTCCTTACAAAATACCATCCTTTTATCTTGTATACTTGTGCAAGTTCTTCGTGCTCCCTCCTAATGTTGGAAAGGCCAAAAATTATAATATTGAAGAAGAGATACCAAGCGGCTCCCTGTAATAGAACAATAAGCGAGACAAGGTATGGGCCTAGGCTTGATGCCAAGGCGATTTGAGCCAGTAGGGGCCACCAAATGATAGCTGGAATTGATGCCAGCAATTCTCCGCTCAGTGTAAATATGTATCCCATTTCTCTACTCTTGTAGGTGGCATAGCTTATCCCAAGGGATAAAAGGAAGGAAAAAATGAGAACTAAGAAGACATGAAACAAGCTTATCGGGAGCTCACGGGCAAAGTTCAACGCTACATCATAAATGTCCAAGCTTAAGAGCCCGGTAAAACCTTTTAAAAGATAGTAAAAAATGAAAACCGCGAAAAACAACCCAATTGCCTTTGAGAAGACTTTCGGAACTGTTACTTTCTTTTCTATAAATATGAAGACTTCTTTGATGAAGTTCCATAGCATAGAGACAATTAATGAGAGTTTTTCATAGACAATTTTGATGCTTAGTAATGGCAGATTCCAGAGGGAAACAATCGCAGGATTCCATAAGATAATGTAGGTTAATAGTATCGTTAGGATCAGCCCCCCTATACCCATATAGAAACTAGTAAAGTCCCCACTGTTGAAGCTTTCAAGGATAAAGGTTCCGATTCCTCTGAGTTTATATTCCTCTTCTCCTAGTGAGATAACCTCTGCAGATGTTAGGAAGAACCATCCGCCGGCCCAGGATACCAGGGTATTTGCGAGAAGAGCCGATTTCGAGGCAGGGGTATAAATATAGAAGAACTTGGATGCCGGCCCAAAGGAATAAACATGTGCCATGTCGAATATCGAGGGGTCTAGCGATTTTATGGATGCGTATACCCCGAAAATCATGTTCCACACGAGGCTGGTAATAATAAGGAAGACTGCTGAAGCCTCTAGACCAAAGGGTTTTGGAAGATTTCCTACAAAAAACACGAGAACGACTGGGAAAAACCCCAAGATAGGTATGGATTGGAGTATGTCTAGGATAGGTAAAGTTACAGCCTCTATTAACTTGTTTCTGGCCATAGCTGAACCTACGAGGAGAGCCAATAATACTGATATTATGTAGGCAACTAGCATCCTAGCAAGGCTATAGCCCAATGCAACCATCAGGTCGAGGATCCCCATTGTCTCAGCCAGCCATTATTCAACTTACAAAGACAAAACCGTAAAGAATAAAAATCTTAGCAAAGAATTATCTTAGGCAAGGTGAAGAATTAAGGTGTCAAGTGAGTCAAAGAAAAAAGTTGTCTTGCCTCGAGACGTTTCCCCCGACCACGTACTAGGACTAGTAGAAGTACTTAATAGTGCAGGAGGCCAGATTGACTCTATGTATGTTGGCGACGCGGTTTATGAAAACATAAAGATTCTCCCCAAGGCAATTGACGTTGCAGAGGCACTGGGTCTAGTAGAGTCTCATTCCGGAAACCTCCGCTTGACGGATCTTGGCAGAAAAGTTGCTAGGAGCGATCCAAAAAGCCTGAAACGCCTATTAAAAGGGGCAATCGCAAACGTTGAGCCACTTGGCGAGATCCTAGGGTTACTGAAACAGAGGAAGAAGATTAGTGTAGATGAATTCAGAGAAATAATTGAGAAGTATTATCCAGGAGGAGTCGAGGAAGCATCCAAGAATATATTGATCTGGGGTGCATTCCTCCACCTCTTCCAGATGGACGAGGACGACGAGGAAATACACTTAATTTAGTGCTGTCTAGATAAATTTCTGATGATGAGGTTTGCTAGGACCGAGTTGTGAGGGCTACGGCGGAGACTGATCCCGAGTCTCACTGCCGAAACTTAGAAGCGACAATTGTTTGTTGCTTTTCTTTGGGAGATTTGGGAAAGTATCTCGAACCGGTAGATACACCTTCTCGTAAAAATCTTTCTGGCTAAGCAGAGTCTTCTTATCAAACGACTTGACGTACTCTACAGCCAGCCTCCAGGCATCCTCAAAAGGCATAATTCTCTCAATCCTGTTTTTTACTTCTCTCTCAAATAGCTCTGGTGTCTGGTCTTGGTCGCCCATAGTGAACCAGCCGTTTTTGCCGAGGTAGGCTGCTTCGTCACCCACATATACTATAGTTTTGCCCTCCTCGTCTTTTTCCATGGAAACATCTCTTGCCAGCCTTTGACGGGAAGCGGCGACTGGGACTCCTCTCCTTTTGGCCCAAGCATAGAATATAGCTCTGTTTAATCCAAAAGAGTAGCTTTTTTCTAGGTCACCTGTCAAGACATAGTAGCGGGCCGCCTGGAGTAGAGCCATTACTTGAAATCTTCCAATTTGGCTTTCCATCTATGTTTGTATATACAAAAATGCTCAAAAATCTATTTTTCTACCAGTATTTCTGTTCTCGAGCTCGACAATTCCCTCAGCAAACTGTATGCGAGGATCTGAGAGTCGCCTTCTGCCCTAAAAGGAACAAGTTTCCCAAGCTTTTTGTAAAAATCTACCACCGGTGATACTGTTGCAAGATATTCCTCGTACCTTCTCTTGATGACTTCTGGCGAATCATCTGTTCTTCTAGTTAGCTTTGCACCACACTTGTCACATATGTTGTCCCTCTTGGGGGGTTTCCAGGAGACATGATAAGTTTCTCCACAGTTTGGGCAGTATAGTCTCCCGCATATCCTTTCTATGATTGTTTCTAGGCTTGCTTGGAGAAGGACAACTTTGTCAAGTGGAAAATGTTCTTCAAGAAATACTGCCTGGGGAAGTGTCCTAGGGTATCCATCCAAAATAAAGCCATTAGCACAGTCACTAGCGCACAGTCTTTTTGCAACTATATCGTTTACTATCTTGTCTGGGACGAGTAGTCCCCGTGAAACGTAGGACTCAACTTCTCTTCCCAGCTCAGTCTTCATGCTGATTTCTCTTCTCAATAGCTCACCAGTGGATAAGTGTGGAATACGAAGCTCTTTGCTTAGAATGCTTGAATATGTTCCTTTGCCCACGCCCGGGGGACCTAGAAGGGCTAACCTGATGCTCAACACCAAGTAATTAAATAGTATTAATTCATGTTAATAAACTTAGTGCCTCAAGAACGAAAACATTTTCATAGCTGAGGATTACACTGTGCCTTTCCCCGGAAACAAAATTTAATAGCTTTAATAGCAAGGCAAAGACTGAACAATTATGCCTAGTTATTCTCAGACGTATCCAAATATTTTGTTGCCCTTAAAGGAAAAACTGCCAACCGAAATAGGATCCCTTATTAGGGAAGGCAAGGCTGAAGAGGCAAAGAAGCTAATTCTTGCCTACTTGCAGGACTCGAGTCCCCCTCTGAGAGAGCGCCTCGAAATAGAGATTGAAAGGCTAAATAGGCTGGGCTATGAGTACCCCTTCTCGTCTGACGAGGCGTTCAGAGCTCTGAGGAAAGACATATGGGATTTAAGGGAAGAAGAATTCCATGAACTTTTAAAGAGGGGGTGCATTGACTTCATTATTCTCGAGGGGTCTCTGAGGATCCACAGGAGGTTCAAGGCAAACACGTATTGGCTTTGTGGCGACCTTAAGCAAAGAAAAAGAGCAAAAAATGATGAGCGAAGCGATGCAGGAGAGTTAGTATTGAAGTGGAGGGCAGAAAGAGTACTTAAGGCCGCTAAAGAGAAGGGAGGAGGTTTCGTGCTCCCGTTGAAATATCACGTTAAAGCGTCTATATCTCTCAGAAACCCTGCCCATCAATACGGCGAGGTCGTCAGGGTCTGGATTCCTTTGCCACGGGATGAGACAACAAATATTAGTGTAAGAATTCTAGACGCAAGCAAGAAGCCAAAGTATATTGCTCCACCGGATCATCCTCAGCGGACTGTATATTTCGAGCTTGAAGGAGAAGAAAGAGAGGTCTGGATCGAATATACTTTTGTCTCAAGGGGCTTCCACGTGGAGATAGACCCCAAAGAGGCATATATCGACACGGAGTCAGAGGTGTATAGGGAATATACCTCTGAGAGACCCCCACACATTGCCTTCACAGAGCCTTTGAGGAAGCTCGCCGAGGAAATTACACGGGGAGCGTCTACCCCCTACGAAAAGGTGAAGAGGATATGGGAATGGGTGACGGGGAATGTTAGATACACTTATGCCAAAGACTACCTTCTGTACGACAATATCCCAGAATATGTAGCTAGCGAGAAACGGGGAGACTGTGGGATGCAAGCGCTACTATTTATCACACTTTGCAGGCTAGCAGGCATACCGGCCAGATGGGAGTCCGGGTGGTACATGAATCCTCTTTCGCCAGGGATGCATGACTGGGCACAATTCTATCTTGAGCCATATGGCTGGCTCTATGCTGACCCAAGTTTTGGGAACAAGAGAAAGGGGGGAGAGTGGAGACATCAGTTCTATCTAGGCTCCATCGAAGGCTACAGGCTTGCCTCTAATATCGAGGTGTATACACAGTTCGACCCTCCTAAGAAACACCTCAGATCCGACCCCGTTGATAGTCAGAGAGGAGAGGTCGAAACAACAGGGAAAAACCTCTACTATAACGAGTGGGACTTCTCTCTTGAAATTTTAAGCGTGGAGGGACTCGAAAGTAAGTTTTAAAACATTTTTATGCCTGGTCTTTTTAAATTTTATTTCAGTTTTCAACAGAAAAGATTTATATTTTTCTCATATTTTTACATATTGTGAACACCACAAAAATCCTATATTACCTTTCAATAGCAATAGGGCTACTAATCGTCATAGCTATCTTCTATGGCTTCTGGCAGGCCCTCCAGACAAATCCAAAGGATCCATGGAGCATTTTCCCAATATCCCAGTTCTTCATGTCTGCACACAGCATTGTCTTCGCTATTGGCGCCATCGTTTGGATCCTTGGTACCATTGTCTTCTTGTTAGAAATTGCAGGCTACACTATTACGTCAAAAGGTCTTGCAAAGAACAGGATGGGGATTGGAGACTGGAGCGTTATTGACATAGCTCTCGTTGCACTTAGCGCGGCTGTATATGGAGGACTTCTGGCGGCTACGGCTCCCATAACAATTGTGCCGGGCTTTACCTGGCTAAGACCGGCAAACTCTCTGGCTCCACTATTCGGAATGTTTTTTGGGATTCCAGGAGCTGTAGGAGTCGCGATAGGCAATCTCCTTGCAGACATACTCTCGGGCTACTTCGGCGTCGGCTCAATAGGAGGCTTCATTGGAAACTTCCTGATAGCATATATACCCTACAAATTTGTCAGGGACCACAGTTTCTCTAATGCTTCATCCATTGGCGAGTTCTACATCTGGGGCGTCATTGTTCAGGCGTTTGTCAGTGCGCTCTACATCTGCTGGTGGCTAGACATAATGCAAAACGTCGTTGGTCTACCACTGTTCGTTATATGGGCTATCATTGCAACGTCGATCCTTATAAACAACATTACTGTAAACGCGGTTCTGTCACCAATTCTCGGTGTCATCTTGTTCCCAATCGTGAAGTCCCGCGGCTTGTACTGGAAAGACAGGGTACAGCCACAAGCTTCAACTTTGTCAAAATAAAACTTTAAAACTATAATTTGTTTTTCTATCTCCATAAAATGAGGTGTCCTCCACTTGTTGAGCGGGCTCTATATCGAGCGAAGGTCCTTCTTCCACTCCCTAGACCCACGTGCAAAACTCGTCTGGGCGTTACTAGTCCTTGCCGCCTCCATTGTTACGCAGTTTAATGGTCTTAAGAGCTTCCCAATATTTGTCTCCACTATAGTAGCTCTAATACTGTCTGGTATAGGGGCGGGACTAGCGGCGATACTGATCTTTAACTCGCTTATCTTCCTCTTGATAACTACACTGGTGTGGGCTGGGATGTACAGCAACCAAGGAAGATTAGTTCTAGACCTGTGGATAATCAAAGTGACAGACGTAGGGCTCCTAGTTGCCAGCGGGAAATTCTTCCTGATAATGAGTCCAGTCTTCGCCTTTATAACGTTCTTTGTGACAACAAAGCCTTACCATGTTTCATGGACACTCGAAAAAATCAGGGTCCCCCCTAAGCTTTCCACAGCCTTTGTCATAGCGGTAAGCCTTCTGCCGACAATGGTGAAGGCTACAAGGGACGTTATAGATGTGCAAAGACTCAGAGGTCTGGCACTCGATAAGGGAAGTATACCTGAGAGACTTAGAAAGTATATTCCAATAATTGTCCCAGTTATTTCGAGACTATTAAGCGATGTATGGGACTTGAGCATGGTTCTCGCCTCCAGGTATGTCGGCTATTCTAAGAAGAGGACCTACCTCTTAGAGCCAAAATGGGTCAAGAGGGATACTTTGTTTTTATTGTTCTCAATAATATTCTATGGGGTGATACTTTTATGGGGCCTTCTGTAATTGTTAGGAACCTAAGCGCCAAGTATATTGGCTCGGACACGTGGACTGTGAGGGCCGTAGACCTCCAAGTCAATAAGGGAGAGATGGTCGTAATTATGGGGCCGAGCGGCTGTGGGAAGACCACACTCTTCAGAATTCTTGCGGGACTAGTTCCATCGTTGATTCCTGGAACAGTTGAGGGCGAAGCGATAGTTGAGGGAGTAGACGTTGTGAGGGCTGGCTATAAACAGCTTGTAGGCGTGGTCGGGCTGGTCTACCAGAACCCCGAAATGCAGGTTATTACAAGGTCTGTCCTCGAAGAGCTTGCAATGGGTCCCGAGAACCTTGGTCTATCGCGGGAAGAGATCCAGAAACGTATAGACTGGGTTACCCATGTGTTGAACCTTTACGACTTGCTGGACAAGGATCCCCAGTCTCTCTCTGGAGGCGAGAAACAACTAATAGCCATAGCGAGTGTCTTAACCATAAAGCCAAAGGTTTTGCTACTGGACGAGCCAACATCAATGCTAGATCACAGAGGCACCCGACTCGTTTTGGAAGCCATCAACCAGTTAAAGAAAGAGGGCTTGACAATTCTAGTTGCCGAGCACAGAGTGGAATGGGCAGTCGAGGCGGCGGACAGGATTGCAGTTATGGGTAGGGGTACAATACTTCTTGAAGGGAAGCCGGAGGAAGTTTTCTCTAGGGTAGAGGATATCCAGAGGTACGGCGTTAGGTCTCCAGGCATAGCCGAGGTAGCGTACGAGTTGAGGAAAAAGGGTATCGATGTCCCTATACCAGTAAAGTTGGAGGATAGCTGGAAGTTGGGGGTGGGATCCAAATGATAGTTTTCGACAAGGTATCATTTAACTACGGGGACAAGGGATTCGAGATAAGAGACCTCAGCGTAGAGATTGGCCGTGGCGAATTTATAGGTGTAATTGGCCACAGCGGGGCTGGGAAGACAACATTTGCAAAACTAGCTGTAGGGCTACTTAAGCCTATATCAGGCAGAGTCCTCGTAGACGGGATGGACACGAAAACGACGCCCGTATCTGACCTCGCACGTAAAGTTGGATTTGTCCATCAGAACCCTGAACTCATGATATTCTCGTCTACAATCCTCGACGAAGTCGGATTCGCCCTGAGGAACCTAGGATACCCAGAAATCAGAATCAAAGACGCCGTGGGGAGAGTTCTGGAAAGCGTAGACTTAATCAAGCCACTGAACTTTCCGCCGCATGCTCTCAGCTTTGGAGAAAAACATAGGCTTGCAATAGCAAGCGTCCTTGTAATGGAGCCAGACATCTTAATCCTTGACGAGCCAACAACTGGGCTAGACTATGGGAGGTGCCTACAGTTATTCAGAGTTCTTGAAAACCTACACCGTAACGGAAAATCTGTCGTTGTCATCACGCATGACTTGGATCTCTTGGGAATGTTTGCTAAGAGGATAATTGTCTTTGAGAAGGGAAAAATTATAAGGGATGGACCTACAGAAGAGGTTTTGACCGACATATCTTTCCTCGAGGAGAAGGGCTTTATCCCAACGCAACTACAGAGACTGGCAAACATGCTTGGAGTAAAGAAACTGACCCCACAGGAAATAGCCGAACAGATAATAAAGAAAAAACTGATATAATTTTGTCCCTTCTAGAGCTTTTCTTTTGGATAGCTTCTATAGATGCCAATCCAGCAAAGAAGTGCTATTAGCCAGAGAGACACAATTAGGACGGCGGCACTTGTCATCGCTTGGATTTGTCCCATCGTGTTTGCGAAGGTCGAGAGAAGCAAAGTGTAGACAGTTGGTCCCAGTGTCCAGCCAAGATTGTTGAGGACGCTGTAAAAAGCAAAAATTGTTCCACGGTGCTCGGGAATTATCACATCGCTTAGAACCGAGTTTATGTTTGGATATGCGAAAGTAGTGAACATCATTCCTCCAACAGCCAGTAGCGCTGGGAGGAAGAGGGCAGAGATAGAAGTGTCCCCGTAGGGGTACGGGTAAATCAACATTAGTAGCATAGCTATGTATCCCACAGCGACACCGATTATTGAGATCTTTGCCCTCCCACTTGTGTCGCCCCTACTTACTAAGCGGTCGCTCAGAGTACCCCCTATGATGTGTCCCAATGCTATAGAGGCAGTTGCCGCAGCGATGATTAGGGAGGCTGTTCCAGTTGGGACCCCCCATTTTGTTGAAATGTAGTCGATAGACCATATGCTGAGCATTCCCCATGGGATCGTCCAAGGAATAATCATTAGCAGTATGAGTAGAACCGTCTTTTTCTTTAGACTTGGAAGGGCTTCGCGGAGGGAATACTTTTTGACTTCTTCAGCCTTCTTTTCCGAATAGCCTATGGTTATTCCTCTAGAAGAAATGAACAGGATAACGGCGAAAATGAAAGTTGCTAGTCCAGAGACCAAGTAGGCGGTGCGCCATTGTAGCAAAACTCCGGCAACAATTAATCCAAGTATCATTGCCAGCACGCTTGAGACATAGTATGCCGCATATCCCTTTCCCCTGCTCTGGCTAGGTAGCGCGTCTGAGATAAATGCATAAATTACTGGTCCCACTCCAACATAGCCTAGCCCGAATAGGACAAAATATAGGAGGAGCTCAGTGTAGCTTCTAGCTGTAGAGACGAGAAGCAGGCCAATCCCCATCGTTATTCCAAGGAGGAACAATATTTGGCGGCGGCCAATCTTGTCTGCTAGGATGCCCCACACGAACGAGAGTACGAGGCCTGTACCCTGGAGGATAGTCGCTATTAATCCAGCATTAAAGCGCCATTCGACCTCGGTTTTTCCAGGGATAAGTCCTTCTTCATGAAGTGTCTTCAATATTGGGTTTAACATGTAGTAGCCCATGAAGTAGAAAAGGACGAAGAGTGCGAGCGAGAATGTAACTATTCTTACTTTAGGCGCTTTCCCGGCCATTACAACCACCTGTTAAAGAAGCCTACAATTCTTTCTTCATATTCTCTCGGGTAGTCCTGTATCGCTGATACATGTTTCGAAGTGGTCTCCCAAAGCTCAACATTACTGTTTACCTTTTTGACTTCCTCATAGAACTTCCTAACCTCATCTATAGCTACGAGGTCGTCTTGTTGCCCACCTATTATGAGTAATGGCTTTGTAATGGACTTCGCATACTGGTACATTACTAGTTTCTCCGGCGACGCCCCCGTACGGCTAGCCGTTAGCCTCATTATGAGTGGGTAAGAAGCCAGAAGGATATACCTTAACGGCGCGCCGACCCTGTTTATCCATCTTTTACCCGAGGCCCTAATATCTATGTAGGGGCTATCAGCGACCCCAGCCTTCAACTCTTCATACCGGGAAAGGGACATAAGCGTTATTGCTCCACCCATCGAGTATCCAATTATCCCGAGACGGCTTGCGAGACCCCTCTCTTTAAGATAGTTTATTATTGCGCCTATATCGTCGACTTCACGGTAGCCAAGCGTTGTTTTTTCTCCATCGCTTTCCCCGTGGGCGCGCATGTCAAAGGCAACTACGTTAAAATCGTGTCTAGCAAGGATATTGATGACGGGCTTCATGTACCATTCATCCCACTTGCAGGAGGTATAACCGTGTATCACTATCACAGTCTTCTCGGAGCCTCTTGGAATTAGCCAGCCCCTAAGAGTCAAGCCGTCAGACGTCTTAACCTCTACTTTTTCATACTCGAAGCCCAAGTCTCTTGGGCTCCAGCTACCGGTTTTTCTCGGAGGCGTAGCCAGCTTTTTAGAAGCTGATGAGCTAATAATGTAGACCACTAGGAGTATTGCTGCTATGATGGTTATTAAGAGGTAAATAATTGCTGTTGTTGTTAACATGTCTGGTCATTTAAAAATTTGAAGCAAAACCTATATAACTTTTTCATAGAAGGCTTTCTCAACAAACTAGTGATAATGCAAAAATAAAGAAGACTAGCGGACAAGTTTTTTGCGAAGATATGGGAAATCTTTAACTGGTCAAACATAAGGTTGAAAGTTAAACTTTTATCTTTAGTTAAACTTTTCCTATATGGTGAACCAATCATGACTGTAGTGCTAAAAGTGAGGAAAAAGGGTGTAATAATTCTTCCAAAAAAGCTTCGCTTAACAAGCGGTATCGAAGAGGAAAGCGAAGTTATAGCTGAGGCTTCCCCAGGCATAATAATTCTGAAACCCCTTAAGCCAAAAGAAGTCGAGATCGACCCAGCAGTTGTAGACAAGCTTCTTGAAGAAGAGAGACACGTAGAGGAGAAGAAATACCATGAAATCTTACGTCCTTGATACAAGCGTAATAGTAGAAAAAATTATTAGGAATTCTCCATACAGAGAAAAAGTAGAACAACTGTTTAGTGCACAAAGATCAGGTACTGTGAAATTGTTTGCCGCCATCCCTACTTTAAGCGAGACTCTCTATATAGCTTCGAGGATTTATCAATTGGCAGGCGTTAAAAATGCAAACGAGGAAGCCCTCAACTATATCTCTTGGTTAAAGACAAAAATTACCCCTGTCAATATTGACGAGGAGACAGCTATCGTAGCAGGCGAATTGAAAAAACAACTTGGTCTAGCTTTAGCCGACTGCTTTGTAATCGCCGTTGCCCAAAAAATAGGTGGATTAGCATTATTCCTGAAAAGGGAAAGCGAAATGGTAGCGAAAGAACAACTTATCAGCAAACTCCCTGTAAAGTTTTTGTCAGAAGAGACTTTGTAACGAGTTTTTCTTTAGGGATAAGATCGATCCAACGGTAGAGATAAAATTCGTTTCTAATATGGAAACAAATTTTGACGATGGAGACTCATTTGCAATTTTCTGCTTTAAGCGATGTTTCGTATGAAGCGCGCGGGTTCCAGCTCCCGGTTTTTTGGAGGCGAAGCCAGTTTTCTAGAGGCAGATGAGCTAATGATGTAGATTGCTAGAAGCATCGCTACTATGATGGCTGCTAATATGTAGAAGATTCCTGTTATTGTTAACATACTTTGTCTTTTTTTTAAAAATCTAAGCAAAAGTTTTACACGTAAGGCTTTTGACAAGTAATTGGCAATCGCAGAAAAACACGTAGTGTGTTGCCATAGAAATATATAACTTTTCTGCAATAAATGTTGTGCTATGCTTGATAACTTGGATCTAAGGATTCTCGAGCTACTGGTTAAAAACCCCAGGATAACTGTCTCTGAGATAGCCCGCGAGCTCAACATCAGTAGACAGACAACCAGGCAGAGAATAGAAAAAATCAATAGAAGTGGGATAATCAAGGGCTTTTTCCCAGTTTTCAACACTGAAAAACTTGGAGGAATACTTGTTTTGATCATGTTCGCAAGTGAGACAAGAGTAACAGAGAAGCTTAGTCAAGCAATGGTGTGGGAACTATATCTCACAACGAACAGCAATCCCAATACCATTGTTTTGGGGAGAATATTCTCTCTAGAGGATCTAAAAAAGTTGGTTTCCTTAATGGAACAGATTGATCCAAAGGCCGAGATAAGAATCGTTTCTAGTATCGAAACAAACTTTGACGCTAAAGACGTTATTGTAGCTTCTGGTTTAAGCAACGTTACATGTGAAACCTGTGGAGAAAGAATTAGAGGAAAACCATACACCTACACCTATAGGAATACAACACATTATTTTTGTTGTCCAGTATGTCGAGACACTTTCATTAAAAAACTACGAAGTGAAAGAAATGACTAGTTCGTGAAGAGAGTTAAAAAACTAGGTACAAATTCTAGACGTTTTCGTTTATTTTTAGCACCAAACGTTATATTTTTATATGTCAAAGTTTGAATAAGAAAATGATAAACAATGAAATCAATGACTAAAGATGCACTTCTATCGGCCTTTGGAGGAGAATCCATGGCACATATGCGCTACCTAGTATTTGCTGTACAAGCAGAGAGAGAAGGTTTCCCCAACATTGCTAGGCTATTTAGGGCTATCGCTCATGCAGAGTATGTGCATGCCTCTAATCACTATAACATTTTGAGGGATTTCGACGAGGACGCTAAGGTCGTTTCAGGTGCACCCATAGGTCCAGGAACAACAGTTAAAAACCTTAACCTTGCTATCAGGGGAGAAGAGTTTGAGGTAGAGGAAATGTACCCAATATATATCAAAATTGCAGAGGAACAAGGAGAAAAGCAAGCTGTGAGAAGTTTCCGATGGGCCCTCGAAGCCGAAAAAATCCACGCGGAACTTTACAAGGAAGCCCTAAAATCCGCAGAAGAAGGGAAAGATTTCCAGATAAAAGGCAAAGTTTGGATTTGTCCCGTATGTGGCCATACCTACATAGGTGAAGAGCCTCCAGAAAAGTGTCCAGTATGCGGGGCGCCTAGAGAAAAATATGTAGGTTTTTAAACCTAAAATTTTTATATTTTTCTCGGTTTTGTTATTCTCGTGTCAAACTACAAAATAACAGAAAAAGAGCTTCAATTCTTAAAAGATGTAACAGAAATTGTTGCCCCATCCGGCTTTGAAGAACCAGTAATGGAATTAATAAAGCAACACTATTCGAGGTACGCCGACTCAGTAAAAAGGGACAACCTTGGCTCACTCATGCTTGTAAAGAAAGGTTCCTCGGACACCCCAAAAATACTAGTAGCCGGGCACGTCGACGAGGTCGGCTTCCTGGTTACAAGCATAACCCAGGAGGGTTTTCTCACATTTGTGCCTCTAGGAGGATGGTTCGAGCAAGTCCTTCTTGCACAGCGTGTAGTTATTAGAACCAAGAATGGGCCAGTATATGGCGTTATTACTAGCAAGCCCCCGCACTTGCTTACTCCGGAAGAGAGACAAAAAGTCGTCCAGATAAACCAGATGTACATTGATGTAGGCGCTACAAGCAAAGAGGAGGTTGAAAAACTAGGCATAAGGGTTGGCGACCCCGTCGCTCCCTGGTCCCCCTTCATGAAGACCGCCTTCCCAGACAGAATAATGGCTAAGGCCCTAGACGACAGGATAGGAGCATTTATTGCGCTAGAAGCACTCAGATACATCAGGGAAAACAATATAGAGCACAGAAACACGCTCTACGCGGCTGCAACCGTGCAAGAAGAGGTAGGTCTAAGAGGAGCCGAGACAGTTGGCTGGATAGCTGACCACGACGTAGCAATTGTAACAGAAGTAGACATTGCTGGAGATGTTCCTGGGATAAAGCCGAGCGAGGCCCAGGCAAAGGTAGGCAAGGGGCCCACAATAGTTGTATGGGATAGATCAATGATTCCAAACCCAAGATTCAAGGAGTTTGTCATCGAGGTGGCTGAAGAGGCAAAGATTCCATATCAGCTGTCGGCTGTCAGTGGTGGGACGGATGCCGGCAGGTTGCACCTCTACAAGGGGGGAAGGCCAAGCATAGTTATAGGGGTTCCGACTAGACACATACACAGCCATGTAAGCATTGTGAGTATTAGCGATGTTGAAAACGCTGTACGCCTCGTAGTCGAGCTTGTAAAGAGGCTTGACGCAGAGACAGTTAAAAAATTCACTAATATCTAAAATATCTAAAAATTAACCCGTAGTTTTTCTTCCACTCTTGCTTCTTAATAGTGGAAGGGATACCGTTATAGAGCCCGTAGCTAGGTAAAGAATAAACTGGGGAAGAGGGGCTTGGCTCTTTGCAACCTGTGTAAATCCAAAAGCAAGCACAAGGGCCACGAGGGCTAGAATTGTTTTCGTTAAGAAAGACTCTTTCCTTAAGTTAATTTTTTCTCTTATCAATGGGTAGACAGCCAATCCGACCAATAATCCACCAAGCCTCACAAAGTTAAGGTCTCCCTGCACAAAAGTCAGCACCGAAACGGCAACACCATACAACGCTAAGGCAAGGGACGCCAACCAGGGCTTTAAGGTGATTTTCCTGGTAGCGTAGTAGACGCTAAACGAGGAAAACAGTCCTAGAACAACTCCGCCTGCCACGTCTACTGGATAATGCACGTTGAGAATAATCCTCGACAAACACACGATTGCAACTGTGACGGCGCCTAACAGGTATACCTCTCTCCTTCTAGTCTCAAGTGACAGACTTGTCCAGAAAGTTGTTGAAGTAGTAGCGTGCCCGCTTGGAAAACCATAGCCCTCTGCAGGTGCAAGCCAAAGCTCGCTAGGTGGTCTAGGCAACTTAAAAAGGTTCTTCATAAATACGTCGAGCCAGGCACCAGTAGAGAGTGCTATAAGGACATTCACGCCCAGATGGGGGTCTACCAAATAAAAGAGCAGAATAGTTAACGCGATATAGGCAGGCTCGTCTCCGAGATTTGTGGCTATTCTCCAATAGTCTACCCATTTACCCAGGAGAAGTCCCAACAACGGGGATACGGCAAGCAACACTGCAATAATAATTAGGATATGCTTGGTTTTCACGCCAACATTTACTCGTACAAAAATTTTAATTTTATGTTATGAAGGCTTAGTCTTTCTCAGATTCTCTTCGCAGACTGTCTTTTTGCTGATATTGAAACTGTAACTTTATATTCACGTATTACACATAATACACAGAAATATGTATGGCAAATATAACCCTTAGCGTCCCAGACTGGCTTTACGAATTAATTAAAAAATACAAACACGTGAATTGGTCCGAAATAGCTAGGCGTGCCATTACTCTCGAAGCTCTCTCAATAAAGGCCGAAAAAGAAGGTTTAACCCGAGAAGAAGTACTGCTTTTAATGGAAATGTTGAACATAAAGACAACAGAGGAAAAAGCCGTACTCGAAGAAGACATTTTGCAGTCTTTATTGAGGCAAAGAGAAAAAAGGAGAATAGAGAAGCTGAGCAAGGTGGGATATTGATACTCGACACTTCTTCTGTGATTTCAAGGGTCAAAAAAGGATTAGAAATATGGGAAAACATAACCGTTGTATCTCTAATCGAGTACCCGCCAATACTTGACTACGAGAATTTTCATGGAGAGATTTACTTTCCAACAAGAGCTGAACAACTAAGGGCTGTTCATCTACAGAAAAGGCTTAGAGTGATAGGAAAACCTCTAGGAGCCTCAGATCTACTTATTGCGGCAGTTTGTCTAAACAGGAATGAAGAGCTAGTAACAATGGATGAAGATTTTCTTGTGATAAGGGAAGTAGAGCCCTCCTTCAAAATGATACTCGAGAAATTCGTCTAGATTTTTCCTCATTTAAAAATTCATCTTTGTCTTATTTTTTCGAGAATTTTCAAGTTTATCTCTTCGCCAATCTCGCGAGACCTCCTAGAAGCCTCCTCAACCATCTTCATCAATACAGCTTTTACGCCGCCGCTCTCCAGAACCATCAGGCCCTTTATTGTTGTCCCCGCAGGCGTAGTCACATCGTCTCTAAGCTGTCCCGGGTGCTGGTAGAGCCTGCTTCTGAGTAGGCGCGCAGTACCCTCTAAAACGTCTAGCACTGCTTCATAGCTGAGTTCCCGGGGCATGCCAGCGGCAACTGCCCCCATAGCCATCGCGTCAATGATCTCCGCTATAAAAGCTGGGCCACTACCAGCTAGACCAGTCCAGATATCGAGATATTCTTCTGGTACCCAGTAGACCTTTCCGAAGATCTTCAGGAACTCTTCCACTGTTCTGCTTGTATCATCATAGCCGTTCTCGGCCACAGCAGTAGATGAGAAACCTACATATGAATTGAGGTTTGGCATAGCCCTAAAGACACGGGCGCCTGGAATCGCAGCCCTAAGTGTGTCAAGCTTGACGCCGGCCATTAGGGAGACTACTATTTTTCCCTTCCAGCTTTCAGGCTCGACTTCTGATAAAAGTTGCGGGAAATGGAAAGGCTTAACAGCTATGACTACTATCCCGCTCTCTCTTACAGCCAGATTGTTATCCCTCAGTGCTAGAGCGCCTAGGCTCTCGGCGGCTTTCAGCGTTTCACTTCTCCTTCCAGTAGCGTAGACCCTATAGGATGTCTTCTGCAGAATCTGTTTCACAAATGCGAGCCCTATTTTTCCTGAACCGAGAACAGCAACGGTGCTATGGTGATTGTATGTCATGAGTCAGCCAAAAAGAAAGGATTTTTAAATTTTTCGAGACAAAAACGAAAAAATTTACATGTTGATGGTGACGTATTTATTTTTGTTCTGACGGCTCCTTGAATGATAATATGATATTGCAGTACTTCTCCTCATCCCTGTATAAACCATTCTGGGGATAGGCAAGCTCTATCCCGGTCGCACCCTCAAGAAAACCTTTAAAAAGTCCCGGGAACGGACAAAGAACCCCTGGCAATTCTAAGCCGCCCACACCTTTCGGGCAGTACCGGCAAAACCTAGATTTTATTCTAATCCTTACATTACTACCATCTATTACTACGTGGCTATCTTTTGAGATCTCTAGTTTAGCTAGAAGCCACTCAGCTGCAGACTTGGGATCCTTGGGAACCCCGTCACTATATGCTTCATAAATCTTTCTTCCAGTATTCTCGGCGACGCCTCTTAGTATGCCGAAATTTAAAACCCCATTTTCCCTGAAGCCTGCTAAGAAGCATGCAACCAGGACGTTATATGGCTTTAAATCCCTGATTTTTACCTCCTCAGATATTTCGCTCATACAGAAATAATTGTAAAAATATAATAATATACCTAACTTCTTATAATCCTGCATTAGACAATCTTGGCTGGTCTAAGATAACCCTCGTTTGGCAATGTGACACCTAGGCCGTAGCCCTGTGAAGGTCTCCTCACTGGTCCCTCCGGCTCCGAGCCGCCTCTAAACACGGGGTCTATGCTGAGTATGTCGCAGTCTAGGTCGTAATAGTATACGTTCCTATAGGCCTGTGCTAGATACGCAGTAGCAGTTATTCCTAGACGCGTCTCGGAAAAACATCCAACCATGTTTTTGACCCCTGCAGTCTCGCTTATAGCTATAATTCTTATCGCGGGCGTTATTCCCCTGCTCTTCATGAGCTTTATGTTTATTATGTCTGCTGCGTCTTCCTCCACGGCTCTTAGAGCCTCGCCCGGCGTGCGAACGCTCTCGTCGAGAGCTATGGGTATAGGGCTCTCTCTCCTGAGCATCTTTAGCTCATGGAGCATGTCGTGTCTCAATGGTTGCTCGACTAGTTCGACCTCGTAGTCAGCTATCCTGTTTATCACCCTAACTGCATCCTCATATCTCCAGCCCTCGTTCGCGTCGACCCTAATAGTTGGCCCTTCTCCAAGTGCATCTCTAACCTTCTTTACTCTCTCGATATCCTTCTCGGGGTTTTCTCCAAGCTTTAGCTTGAAAATTGTAAAATCTCTTTCTGCAAACTTCAATGCTCTCTGGGCCATTTCTTCCGGCTCCATGATGCCTATAGTAACATCGGTAACAAGGCTTTCGCGGTATCCGCCTAAAAGCTTCCAGAGTGGTCTCTTCTGGCTCTTGGAATACATGTCTAGCAAGGCAATGTTTAGCGCGGCTTTTATAGATGGGGTAGCGTCTAAGCCCTCTGTAAACTCATGAATGGCCTCTATGGATTCATAGCTTGCCTTTTTGATTGCTGGGATAATTTTCTTGAGAGAAGCTAATGCGTCTTCCATTGTTTCTCCAAGCACCCTTCGAGACTGGCAAGCCTCACCCCACCCTTCTAGGTCTCCGTCGCGAAGCCTTATAATGATGGAACGCTGTGTATAAGATGTTCCAGGAGCTATTCGGAGAGGCTCAACTAGCGGAACCTCAGAAATCCAGGCCTCTATCTCCACATTTCTATTAGAGGTTTAAGTCCCTATATATCTTTTCCTAGACCTTGTAAACATTCCTTGGCAGAGCTTAACCCCATATGACGGTTGTATTTTGTTTATAGGTGTCCCAAAGACACAAGAAACGGGTATACTTATCAATCAAAATTAAAAGACGATGAGTATCCAACAATACTTGTTTGATCTGGAGATCCTAGTAAAACGCGTTCCCAAAACAAAGACAGGCGAGCTGGCAAAAGCAATGTATATACGTTCTCTTACTTTTTTCGGTAACGATCCGAAAGATCACTTATCTAAGCTTAGGGATTTATACCTAAAGGCATACCTTCTAGCTGAGACACCGACGTACCTTCCAGAGCTCTGGAACCGCAACTTGGCAGAGCTAGAAACCCTGGTGCAGAGCCTAAACCCTTCAAGGAAAATCTTTGTATTTTCGAGGCTTGCCGAAACAGCCAACGCGCTTGGATATAATCATAGGGAATACGTCAACCAGGCATATGAGTGGCTTCCTAAGGCTAGCTGGAAAGGCCGCTCAAGGCTAGTTATTTCTCTCTCAACCCTTGGGCACATCGAAGAGGCTCTAGCTATCTCAAGACAACTTAAGCCGCACCTAAGAGCTACTACGCTTGCCGAGGCCTCTGCAATGAACCCTGGCGTCGAAATTCTTTTAAGAGAAGCCATTGAGGCAACAAAAAAAGTAGAGAATACCGTTAGGAGAATAGTGGCTATATCCAGGCTTCTAAAAAGCTACTACATGTTTGACAGGTACAGCTCCGAGTTGTTTGCAGAAAAAATATGCGAGAAGCTTTCCCCAGTCCTTACGGAAGTAGATGCATTCCTATCATTGCTTGTAGCTAGGAACCTAGCAGAAGCATCGATGCATACAGCATCAATGAAGCTCTACGTTTCAGCCAAGAATTATCTCCAACAAAACCTAACACTAAACAACGACATTGAAGAACTGCTCGTCCAGACAGCTTTAAGGGCAGAAGGCCTCGATAAGGCGCTAGAAATGGCCTATATGAGCCCTCGGAGCTGGTATCTAGTTCCCTCTCTTCTTAGCTACGCTATAACTTCAGGCTACTTCAATAAGACAACGCTTAGCATTGTTAAGCAACACCTAGAAAAGAAAAATCCACACTAAAAAATGAAAAACTGGGGAATTCTCTATTTTCTCTCAGCAAGAACCCTCTCAAGAGCAAATATAGCACTTGGATGCTCCTTAGTAAGTTTCAACATAGCCAGCAACTCATTGGCGTTTTTCTCTTCTTCTACTTGTTCATTTACAAACCACTGCAGGAAACTTTCTGCAGCCTTATCGCCACTTTCTCTAGCTAAGTCGACAAGTCTCCAAATACGCTTTGTGTTTTCAACCTCTGCCGCCAAGAAGTCTTCAACTGCCTCAAGGATACTTCCCCAGGAAGATTTCGGCCTCGGTATGTCTTGTATCTCTATTTTCCAACCTCTATCAATAATAAATTCGTAGAACTTCATTGCATGGCCTAATTCTTCTCTAGCCTGCACTTTAAAATAATTAGCGAATCCCTTAAGAGACAACCCGTCAAAATAGCTAGCCATGGCAAAATAAAGATAGGCATTTCTTAATTCTTGGTTCATTTGCTTGTTAAACTCTAAAGGTAAAGTTTGGTCATTCATATTATCGCCTAAATTAAGTGTTATCGGTCAATAATAAACCTGCTGGTTTAATAAATGCCCAGTTCCTATAGAATAAAGATTTAAAACTAGCTGGTTCTACAGACTAGTTGTTAGGCTTTTCATATCTACACTTTTGAATTGCTTGTTTTCTTCTTGCACAAAGTAAATAAGTACATACTTTTCTTACTATGATATGTATCTCAGGATAACGTTTAGCTCAAAAAACGGGGAATCAATGGAGATTCTTGGACATATTTCACAGGAAGATCTTGGTGATATACTGAGCAAACATCTCCCAGTAAGTTCTGTCGCTGAAAGATGGAAAGAAGAAATCTACTTCTCAACAGGCATCGAGCTAAGCGGACCAACCACTTCTCGAATAGTCGCCGGTAGCCTTGCATACTGGCCTCCGGGGAAAGCCCTCTGCCTATTTGCCGGCCCAAACCAGCCGTATGGACCTGTTATACCCCTGGGATGGTTCCTTGGTCCAAAACACTACGTTTTACAAATAGAAAATGGATCCGAGGTTAAGGTAGATGTGCCCCGAGACGAAGAATATCCACCCGACATGCAGAAGCTCGTTAAATTGATACGTGAGTCTGGCTACCTAGTTGCACCACGCAACTGGAGGGACGTTGTAAGCATAGTTGGGGCCTCGACGAAGAGGGACACAAGGATTGGCTTCGAAATATTTGTTGAAAAATTTGGCTACATAATTGAGAGCGACCCCATATTCAAGAGAGACTTCTCCGCCATAGACGAGGCTTTGCAACTTAGGATAAGGGCACACCTAATAAAGAGCCGTCTAGACATAAACGAAGAAGGCTTTGTTATACTATCTGAATATGCATCAAACGAAAACGACCTCATAGACAAGCTAAACAGACTCATAACAGATTACCAGAAAGTCCTAGACGTTTTGTCGCTGGTGAGCTAAAAATGAAAAAAGTAATATGGGCCATAGATATCCCAGCAACTCCACACATATATGACAAGCTGAAGGACTCCCTCGGAGAAAATGTTCAAGTTATAGGTGTTGGTCCCCTAGAAAAAGCAGAGGAAATACTGAAACTAGTAGAGGAACACCATGCAGAGGAAGTTGTAACAGCTATAGAGGATCCATGCGAAATGTACAAGCTACTCTCAGGAGGCATAGAGCCCATAGTAGCCATAATCGAAGAGATAGCAACCTGTAAAACAGAAAGCGAATGTAAAGAATACGAAGACAAGGGATATATTGTCATAAAGAGCGACGAGGGTCTGAGTGTTCTCGAAGTAAAGGAATTTGCAAGAGTCGTGGATATAATGTTTGAGCTTGCTGAACCAGGAGAGGTTCACGAACACGAGCACTAGAAGAGTCATTTTTCCTGTGAATTTTTTCCATTTATCTAAGGATTTTTGTCACAATTATTGCAATATTTTCAAAAAAATACCCGTAAGAGTTTTTATAAAGAGGGTTCAAAAATGAATTATGACCAAGGAACAAACCAAATTAATTCTCAAGCAACTCCACGAGTCTAAAATAAAGCAGCTCAACGAGCTTTCCCCAGAGGAAATAGAGAGAAAAAGGCTAACAACACGGATTACGACACATACCCTACGTTACCTATCAGAATATTTTGTCGAGAAGGGTTTTGAGTGGATAATGCCCGTAATTCTCTCTAAAGCTACAGACCCCCTCTGGCCCGATCCCGACTTCAGTATCGAAAAAAGGATAGAGATCGAGATATATGGAGAAACTGTGAGAACCACCCATAGCATGATTGTACACAAACAGGTACTAGTTTCTCTTCTAGCTCCCAGGATCTTTATCTTTTCCCCCAACATCAGAATTGAAAAAAGGGAGAGACTCAACACAGGCATACATGGCTACGAGTTCACACAGCTAGACTTCGAAATACGTGGAGCCAGCTCCGCCGACGTAAGGAAATTCGTTGAGGAACTACTCAGAGAGTATATTGCATTCCTAAGGGCTAGGTTCTCAAGTGAATTAAAAGAACTAGGAACATATGACCTTTTGAGTTTCAGCATCCCCTTCAAGGTTATGGATAGCCGTGAGGCTGAGGAGAAGTATGGTGAAAAGTGGCCAGACATCCTTCGAGAAGAACTAAAAGAACCCCTCTGGATAGTTAACATTCCAAGAGAATTCTACGACTATGAAGACGAGGCGACAGGCGTCTGGGACAACTATGACCTATATGTTCCAAGAGTGGGAGAAATTCTGTCTGGAGCTAGACGAGAATACAAATATGACAAGATAGTTTCAAAAATGAAGAGGGACGGTGTGCCGCTTGAAAACTACAAGGTACTTTTGAGCCTAGCAAAGGAGGGAAGGCTTCTCCCAAGCGCTGGCGCAGGTATTGGTGTCGAGAGGTTGCTCCTATGGGTTACCGGAATTGAACATATAGGCGAACTGCAGCTTTTCCCAAGGGTGCCGGGAATAGTTCTGGAACTCTAAATATTTTTATCTCTTTATCTTTTTGTAATTATGCGTCTCGCACGTATACAGGTTAAGGGTATAGGTTGCGGGAGCTGTGTAGCCCCCTCCAAGGCCCTTTTCCTTAGGATACCATCTGTGAAGTCTGTAAAGGTTTACGGGTCTGTCATAGAGATTGCCTACGATGAAAAATTGTCATCGATAAGTGACATAATTGCAGAGTCAAAGGTAACAGAGTATTACTTCGTGAAAGTGTTGTCTGATGAGGAAGAAGCGTCCAAAGAAGACCACGTCCTTAAAAGTGAGAAACTTAGTCTTCAATTGTCCAAGGAATAGTCTACTTTATGCTTACAATAAGAAGACCTACTGAAACGAGTAGAGCTCCCAGAAGAAGTTTTCCAGAGGTCTTTTCTTTTAAGAAAACATTTGACAGGACTACCGTCAGCGCCGGCGTAGAAGAAATAAATATGCTTGACCTAGAAGCGCCTATAAGCCCAATAGAGCTCATAAAGAGTAAGGGGCCTATCCCTATACCCATTATTCCTCCAAGAGCAAGATAAGAGAGTTTTACTTGTTCTCTGAGCTTTTCTCTGTTGTTTAGGATGAGCGGCGAAGTTAGCAGGATCAGCAAAGTCAACCTCGAGATATTTACCTCTATAGAGCTCCCCCAGTGCAGTGCCAGTCCCATAGTCGAGACGCCGAGCCCCCAGAACAGGCTTGCGGTTAGTCCTGCAAGTATCCCAACGAGGCTGTTGGACTTGTAGGAGTTGGAGCCTCTATATACAAAGAAAACACCAACAATGATGAATACTGCTGCAAGCATGTCTTTCATTGCTAAGTTTTCATTTAATAGAAAATGGGAGAAGACAGAGGTAGAAATAGAGAAAGTATAGGCTACTGGATACACTATGCTCACGGGGGCTCTTTGGAGACCATACAAGAATGCAGAGTCCCCGGCTACAAAAGAGGCAAGCATGGAGACTGCAACTATTAAATAGAATACTGGAGGCTTAGCTAGATTTACTGGGTAAAACAGGGCGACGACCAGCATGAACATAAGTGCAAATATTCCGCGGAAACCGCTCAAAACAAGCGGGTGGATGTCGCTGTTTTTTACTCCTGCCCTATAGAGCAACGCAGCCCCGCTGAACGATAATGCAGCCATGAGTGCAAGTATCTCTCCGTACACAAGACATGTAGAAAAACAAAAAGAAATATAGCTTTAACGATTCCTGGCAAGAAATGGATCAATGTTTGTTTTCTTTAAGAGCAAGAGAGCTATCAAGGCGAAGAACGCACCTATAGGTCCCCACAGGATCAGACCCATTGTGTAGCCGTTTACGTTTGGCAGACTCATTAGATAACCAGTGACCAAGTATGCAAGTGACTCGAAAATGTTTATCGGTATCCCCTCGAATCCAGTGAATAGCCCAGCCCTGTTTTCGCCAGTTCTTTCTTGATACCAGTGTGCGAGGTCAGCAAGTACAGCGTATGGGAACAACACGTAGGCCGAGACTGCTACAGCGCCAACAGCTACAATGAGGTATCCAAAAAGTATCTTTAAAGCAGTTTCATTAATAAAATGAGGGACAGGCGTCAAGAGAAGTGTGACTACTAAGACAGTTATGGCCAATGAAAGGGCATAACCTTTCCCGCGTGTTTTGCCCAACCTGCTCCATAATGGGAAAGCACCTGCAACGAATAATACAAGGATTAATCCAAAGGATGCAGAAGCTAGGGTTTTCTCGACTCCTATTACGTACTCTATATAAGCAACAATAGAGATTGAAAGCATTTGTACACTTGCAGACATTAGCCCTCTGACACCCATCCACTTCATATATTCAGGGTACCTAAAAACTGTAAGAAAGTCTCTTAAAGAGGGTCTTATAGTCTCAGTCTTCCTTTCGACAGGTAGTATAAAGACCTGAGGAGTAAACAATGCCACCAGGACGAGGGCATATAGACCCATAAGTGGCGTTAACAGCCCAGAAGCAACGAGCATCTTGGCGGAGAAGCTTGTTACAGTGCTGACAACTTGCCCAAAAATATTAGACAAGTTCTGTATCATTGATATATCGATTCTTTCGTGAGGCTCGGAAATCTCTGGAAGCCAAGCCTGATACGGAGTTAGAAGCCACGCATAGAAGATGTGGAAAAGGACACTTGTCCCCACACCCCACAAAAACAAGGAAGACTGGTCTATACTTGTTAGAAAATAAATTGGTGTGAAGTGTAAGAAGCCAGAGAGAGCAAGCATGGGGGCCCCTGTCAATATGAATGGCTTTCTCCTGCCAAGCCTCGTCCATATAGAGTCACTAATAAAGCCAATAATGTAGCTGGCGATCATTATAGTGATTTTTCCAGCGGCTCCCATAATTCCCGCTAGGGCGGGGTCTAGCTTGAAGACCTGCCAGTAGATATAGAAGCTCGCAAAGTCGTAGAGACCCATGAAAATTGTAGAGCCGAAGCGTGCGAACCCGTAGACAAATTTTTGTTTTTTAGTTAACACAAGATAAATGCAAAAAAAGTATTATTATTTTTTACTAGCTCACTTTACAGTTATTGCTTTCCTGCCTTCCCAGACACCGTGAAGGTTGCAGTATTCTAGGGCATAAATTACTCCGCTCTTCTTTAGGACAAGCTTGAGTGTAACTTCTGGCTCTACGAGCTCGGGCTCTAAATGTATCCTCGAAAGCATTATAGGGTTGAATGCTCTACCCTCCTCTTCAAAGTATACCTCTATCCACCTAATCGAGTGTTGTAGTGTGTTTGGATGTGGCCCAACCTTTATCTTAATGTAGAATGGTTCCCCAGCTTTGACCTCGTCGGGAGCCTCGATCTTTGGTGTGTGGGTTTCAACCTTTGAGACTGCTTCGCCTGCCGCAACTTCCGGAGAATATATCAGGTCTCCAAACTTTTTTGCCATGTTTGTCAAATCTCTTAGTTAAGGTATGGTATAAAAATTTAGCCCTTGCCAAAATATAGAAAATGGGGTAGCGTATCTACACGTTATACATATATATTTGGAGTCTAGGCAGAGGCATGTATGATTTCTAAAGGAGTATTGCTTGCCGCAGGTCTTGGGACAAGGCTTGTCCCCTACAGCAAAGAGATGCCGAAGGAGATGCTACCAATTTTCTATGGGTTCAACGGCAAAATGTATCTTAAACCAGTAATACAGGTCGCTTTTGAACAGCTATATGATGCAGGGATACGTGAATTCTGCTTTGTTGTTGGACGGGGTAAACGTGCAATAGAAGACCACTTTACTCCTGATTGGGACTTTGTCGAATACCTTGAAAGAAATGGTAAAGATGAATACGCAGAGCTGTTAAAAGATTTCTATGAAAAAATAGAGAAGTCATTTATCGTCTGGGTAAATCAGCCTATCCCTAGGGGAACTGGGCACGCAGTATACATGGCTAAGGGATTTGTGGGTGACGATTTTTTCCTAGCCGCGGCTGCTGACAACATATTTGTGGGAGAGAATGTTACGGAGAAAGTTATCTCTTTGCATGGCCAGACTAAAAAGCCAGTCATAACTGTGAGAAAAGTAAAAGACCCAAGCAGATACGGAGTAATCGTTGGGGATAAAGTTGCGGAATTCGTTTACCTTGTAAAAGGCATAGTTGAGAAGCCAAAGGAATTTGTCTCCAACTTGGCAAATGTCTCTTTGTATATTTTTCCACCCGAGATATTCAAAGCGATAGAAGAGACGAAGCCAAGTCCACGGGGAGAAATCGAGATAACAGATTCAATCCAGCTTTTGATCAAGAGTGGCGTAGAGTTTATAGCTTATGAGTCTGAGGCAGACTGGGTAGATGTTGGAAACTGGGAGTCTTTCCTCAGAGCAATTTTGGTTTCGCTGAAGCACCATATGGGTTCCGAAGCTTTGAAAAACATCTTGCAAGAGAACCTAGACCTCTAACTCCTAACCTAAAAACTTTTAATAAATATTCATGAACATGAGTTAACGTGTCGTCTTCGCCAGAAGAAAATATTGCTAAGGTACTCCTAGTTGTAGAAGCATTCCTAGGAGGATTCTACGTCTCAATAACTAGGGGTCTCTTTATCCCAATGATCTCGTATAGCGGGTACAGCCTAGGAAACATGGCACTCATACTCTTGCCCACAGGCCTAAGCGGGTCTATTCTATCATTGATATTGTACAGGTATTCCGACAGCCTTACAAGGAAATTCAAATTCCTGGCCTTCACTACACATGTGACTGAAAGAGTTGTATGGTTCCTCTTGCCTTTCCTCTTGGGCAACATAGAGCTGATATCCTTTACCTACATGCTTGGAAACCTTATCTCAGCAGTGGTAAGCATTTTCATTGGAGCACTAATCTACTCATATTTCTCATCTATACAAGACGTGATAAATGTCTCAGTCTGGAGATCAGCAGCTGGAGCAGTTGCTTCCTTGCTTGGATCCCTCTTTATGACCTTCGTTTCCTACGTCTATAATCCCCCTCAAAGCTACATTATATCCTACTTTGCGGCATTTGTTATTGGCCTGGGAAGCTCTCTCGCCTTCATACTTGTCCCAAAGTTTCCCTCTCAAATAGTAGAGAAACAGCAGGAGACGCCGGTCGAAGTAATTGTAAGAGGACACTCGGCTTTTCTGGTTCTCACATTCATGCTGGCCGGTAGCAACTTAGTGGGATTGTCGTGGACTCCTTTTCTAAAGAGCTTAGGCGCCCCTATCTATATAGCTCTCGCCCTGAGTGTAACGGGGAACATTGGAGGCACTCTTGGCTCATTCCTGTTTAGGGGCTACAAGTCATATATGGTTGGCCTAGTTGCAAATACTTTGCTGACGGGACTAATACCATTTATCAGCTACCCGTATGCCCATGTAGGGATATCGTTCTTTACATCTCTAACCTTTATGGCTGCAAACTTACTCGCAATGCAGATTTTCGCTGAGGTTAATGCACGCATGGGAAGAATAAAGGCATCCGCATTTCTTGTTGCCGGCAACTATACAGGATTGCTCATAGCCTCGATGGTTGCATACATATTTGTCAAGGATCCATTTACAGGGCTCATTTTGTCAGCTATCATCAAGTTCCTAGCTGTCATAATAGTCTTACTTGCTATACCTGAAACCGCTATAATTCCAGGAAGAAAGGCGTACGAGTTCAGCAGACTAATCTACTCTATTAGCCTCACAGGTTTCACATTCACGGTTCAAGCCTCTAAAGAATTCCTCAAAACATTCTTTGAAGCAGTAACCTTGATGACACTGGCTTTGCTCTTATATATAATTTATAAGCTAGCATTCCTAATAATCGGTGGTTGACATGTCGGACGCAGAGATCACTATGCTTCTCCGTCAGCTCCTTGAAGACATCTTGTCACTCTTTCCCAAGGCAGGTCTCGCCACGCTTGTAATTTTTGTAACGCTCCTCTTTGTAAAGCTTCTCAACAAGGCAATTAACTGGCTTGTCCGTACAAGCAGGCTGGAAGACTATGTAAAGAGAGCTGTCCCCGAAGGAACAAGAATACCGGTAAACTCCCTTATAATCTTCTTGGCAGACGCAGGCGTAATAGCCACTAGCACAGCAATTGTGGTTCGAATATTTGTCCCAGAATACACGCAGGCATATCGGGACCTAATAGCTTACATATACAGGGTCGGTAGCGTAGTGGTATTATCAATGCTTACCTTTGTAATTATCGACGCATTGGTCAAATCTATGAGGCTAGAAAGGAAAACTGAAAGATTCTTCACAATGCTAAGTCTTCTCCTCATAACCCTGCTCCTCATCGACCTTGCAGCACTCAGTAGCGAAATAAAGCTGGCACTAGCGATTGGAATAGCTATAGGCATCGGCCTCCTTATAGGCGTCTTTTCGCTGTGGGCATTCTTCGGCGAACAGATAGATCTCCTGCTGAGAACTCTCCGCTCCAAAGAAATAGCAGAGTCCAGAGACAGAGACCTGCCAGTATCCAGCGAGGACTAACCATTTATTATGTGGTGACATGGCCTATGGAAAGCTACACAGCGATACCACTTCTAAGCACAATAGCCATGCTCTTGGTAGTATTTCCAATACTTTTACTCCTCTTGTATGAGACCCTTATTTTAGCTATTGCAAACAGAAGAAGAAACAAAGCAAACAACAACATTCATAGGGCTTCTAGGGGCACATTAGAAGCTGTTGTACCAATCTATTCTGAGCCAATAGAACTAGTTGTCGAAAAAACAAGACGTAACTCAGCAGTCCTCCTGACAAGCCCCTGTTTCACACGCCTAACTATACTTTCAGACGACTCAAGCGACTACGTAAGAAATCTAGCTGAAGCCCTGGGATACGACCTCCCCATATCCATATTCCACAGGCCAGACCGTAGAGGCGGGAGAACTGGCGCACTAGATGACTATCTAAAAAATGTTACTGCCACTCATTTCTTGATACTAGACGTCGACGCTGAACCAACACTAGAAATTGCCACAAAAATTTGTACAGGGCTCCAAAACGGGGGAGCAAGTGTAATACCATGGGAAGGTTACTTTACAAGAGGGACGCGTCTAGCACACGCGGTAAAGTTTTTCACAGATTTTGGCTCGGATCTCCTCTACAGAATGAGGAGCCAGGCGGGCCTTTTTGTTTTTCCTCTAGGCTCTGGAACAATTTATGACAAAAACGTTGTCTTAGATGTGGGCGGCTGGGGAGACAACATAATTCAAGACGATATATGGATGGGGGTTAAGCTTGCCCTAAACGGCTATGATACACATCTGCTTGGAGAACTGTCTCTGAGGATTCTTGTCCCCTCGACGCTTGCTGCGTTCAAGACGCAACAAAAAAGATGGGCATATGGCACGAGTGACGTCTTGAGGAGATCCGCCTTAAAACTCATTAAAAGCCACAAGCTGTCTTTTTGGAGGAGGCTAGAAATGCTCGCCTATATGTCTCTGCCTCTTCTCACAATCCCCGTCTCTATTTCATTTCTCCTTTTACCCATAGCAGGGGCACTGGAACAACGTATAACTTTTGGCATGTTCTTGGAAGAAATCCTATACATGTCGTCGCCTTTCATTCTCATATTTCCTATATACTATTATCTCTATCAGAGACTCATGAAAAAATACAGCCTAAAACAAACCATAACAAACCTCGGAAGATTCACAGCCATACTAACAACGCTTACACCTACCCTTGCCTGGAACAGCCTGAAAGGGTTACTTGGCCTCCCTCTCAGTTACGAAGTGACACCGAAGGGAAAGAAAGAAACACAGGAAAAGAAGCCTAAAGATCCCTTCTACATGTTGCTATGGAGCACCCTAAGCCTCTTCATCTCAGTCCTAAACCAGAATACCATTATCGGGGCATTGTCCCTTGCATTTTTCACTGCATCTCTATGGACCCTAGCTAGAGCAGAAAAAATAGTCGCCTGAGCTATTCGAATCTTCTTTAAGGTAAAACGATTGCGACTGGTGGAGGCCACATCGCCAAGACAAGAATGCTTGGAATAGTAATTGAGCTCCTCCCTTGAGAAGCGCCAAACAGGATATCAAGGAGCGATGGTGTTCTCGGCTTAAGCTCTATTACTGGCGCATCTTCGGGCAAACCCGCTAAACTCTTTGTCCGGTTGACTGCTTCTTCATATGTACATACGTCATCTATTAGACCTGCCTCTTTGGCTTTTACTGGAGTAAACGGTTGACCCGTGAAGACTTCGTCAGAGACTTTTCCTCTATTCATTATCACTCTTTCCTTGAAGATTTCGAAATAATAGTTTACAAAGTCGTTCATTATCTTTATTTCTTGCTCTGTCATATTCCTGTAAGGGGACCCAATGTCCTTGAGTGTTCCAGACTTAAATGTGTAGACGGTTATACCTAGTTTTCCAAGAAGGTTTTCAACGTTGAGAACAGTCATGATTACGCCAACTGATCCTACTTCACTAGTTGGGCTAGCCAAGATAACTTTTGCGGGGAGTGCGGCCATGTATGCGCCGCTAGCCATGAGGCCCTTAGCATAGGCCACGACAAGTTTCTTTGAGGCCAGGCTCTTTACGGCCTGGTAAAGGTCGTCGGACGCGGTGAATGTTCCGCCTGGGGAGTCGAATACTATGATGACAGCCTTGGCTAGGGGGTCTTCCTCTGCTTGTTTTATGAGTCTAATGTACTCCTCTACTCCTGTCGTTGTTCCTAGAATCGAGGAAGAAGAGTAGTCTATTGTCCCCGTTATTGTTATCTGGGCAACATAAGGCTGTAGGCTAGTGAATGGTTGTCTCTGGGAAAACACTGCCAGAACAACTCCCAGAATTACTACTGTCAGGATTATTATTAGAGGAAGTTTCCTCCAAACCTTTTCCTTTAGGCCGGACATTAATATATCCATAGAAATGCAATAAATAAATATATTGACAAGAAAGCAGAAACATATATGACTAAACACTACGACGTCATCGTTTTTGGTACAGGCTCGGCCATGAACATTGTTTCTGAGCTAATAAATGAGGGTCAGAGCTACCGCTACGCAGTCATCGAAAACGACATGGTTGGCGGGATATGCCTAACCCGTGGATGCATACCCTCCAAGATGCTGATAGAGGTTGCCCGGAACATTAGGAGGATAAGGGAAGCAGACAAGTTCGGCATAAATGTGAGCTATTCTCCCCCAGACTTTGCTTGGACAATGGAAAGGGTCTGGAAAAGGATCTACAAGGAAAGTAAAGAGATAGAGCATTCCCTGAAGCATCATCCACTCATAGACCTATACCAGACAAATGGCACATTCGTGGGAGACTATACTGTAGATGTGGGGGGCAGAGAAATCGAGGGCGAAATAGTGTTGCTGTGTACAGGTTCTAAGCCAGCAGTTCCTAGAGTGCCAGGAATAGACGAGGTAAAATACTACACGAACGACAATTTCTTTCGGGAACTGAGAAAACTGCCACGGAAAACAGTCGTTATAGGCGGGGGATTCGTTGGGCTAGAGCTTGGCTTTTTCCTAGCTATGATGGGTAGCCAGGTAACAATACTCCAGAGGGGAGAGAGAATACTAAAAGAAGAGGAACCCGAAGTCTCGGAGTTGCTCCAGAGGGATCTATCCAGGTACATGGAAATAAAGACCCGCCACGAGGTGGTCGAGTTCAGGAAGAATGGAGACAGACAAATCGTGGTAGCCGAAAACAAGCTTACAGGCGAAAACGTCGAGCTCGAGGCAGACGCGATACTAGTTGCCTCGGGTAGAGCCTCGAACAGCGACATCACTAAGCCAGAGAAAACCGGTGTAAAGACAGACGAGAAGGGGTGGATAATAGTGGACGAATACCTAAAGACGTCTAAAGAAGGTATATGGGCTTTCGGTGACGCTACTGGCAAACAGATGTATAAGCACAAGGCCAACTACGAAAGCATAATTGTCTACAGGAATGCCTTCAAGGGCGAAGAGGTTAAAGCCAGATACGACGCGGTGCCACACGCAATCTTTACAGAGCCAGAAGTTGCAAGTGTTGGCTTGAGGGAAGAAGAGGCAATGAAGAAGTACGATATCCTTGTAGGGATAGCCGGCTACGAGGAGACGGCAAAGGGAGAGGCCATGATGGTTTCTGATTATTTCGTAAAGGTAATACTTGACAGGGAAACATTCAGAATCCTTGGAGCCCACATAATAGGCCCAGAAGCATCCATCCTGATACAGGAAATAGTAAACCTAATGTATACCCCCGATGGAAGTGCTGAGCCAATCTACAACGGCATGCATATACACCCAGCCCTCTCAGAGGTAGTGGAGAGGGCGTTCTTCCACCTGCATGAACCAGGAGAATGGAAAAAGCATCATCACCATTAGTACAAAGTCAACTTTTTACTAATTAAAAATGAAAATTTTTTAATTAGGCAAACCCTAGAACCGTGTGGACAAAAAGCTTGCCATGTCACTGGTAGCCCTATACACAGCCTATTTCCTAGTCTATATACACAGGACAGTCACAGGCGTTATCCAAGGAGAACTCTCCAATATAGCTACTAGTAATGGAATCGAGCCCTCCCTATTCATCTCAATGGTCGCCTCCGCTTACTTCTACGCCTACGCCGCACTGCAACTGCCCTCTGGAGTCTTCTCAGACGCACTTGGGGCAAAAAGATACGTAGCAATAAGCATGTTTACCCTAGGATTAGGCTCACTCATATCTTCCATACCAAATCCATGGCTAATAGTGGCAGGACGTGTGCTTGTAGGCATCGGGGCATCGGCAGTCTGGATCTCGATACAGAGAGTGATAGGCGTATATGCAGATAAAAGCCTCGGAGCTACACTCACCGGCATAGGTCTGGCAGTTGGTAACTTTGGGGCCCTCTTCGCGACCCTTCCAATAAGAATACTCATAAACATATACGGCCTCTCGGGCACACTTCTCTTTCTTTCAATAGTTGCCTTCCTCGTTGGAATAATCTCGTTTGTATCAATAAATGACCACGGAGTCTCAAGCCACAGCATAAAAGATGGCTTTAAACAGACGCTTCAGCAGCTACGCGTAGTAGTCAGGTCCCCGCACTCTCTAGCGCTTGGAATGGCGTATCTCGGCTCATATTCCGCTATATTATCATTCCAGTCACTATGGGCACCAATATACATAAAGAAGTACTATCCACAATCTCTACAAGATACGCCAAGCCTGCTTTTCATGCTTGCACTAGCATTCCTAATAGGAGTATCCTTGATGGGATTCATAAGTGACAGGGTTCTCAAGAGAAGGAAGCCCATCCTGCAGGCTTGCTGTCTACTGCATGCAATATTCTGGCTTGTCCTCGCTTTTCTCCCAATACTTGTGAATGTTTCCTATAACCTTCTACTCTTATTATTCTTTGTCCTCGGGCTCGTAGCCTCTACACACATGGTAATATCGCCCATGGCACGTGAAGCATACAACCACGAATACTCGGGGACAACGTTTTCATTTGTAAACATGATAGGCTTTCTAGGAGTAGCAATCTACCAGTCCATCGCAACATTTCACCCTGATCCACTCACTGTCATAGCAGTGTTTAGCGTTCTTTCAATAATAGCTCTTGCTTTAAGCAGAAATATAAAAGAAACACTAAAAACAGAATAAAAAGAAAAAATACTTTTTTAGCCTCCGACTTTAACTGCGCCGTACCAAGGAGACCACTTGCCCCATCCAGGAATGTGGCCGAATGTAGCATTTGCGCCAATGTATAAAGCTAGAAGACCAGCTATCACGAGGAATAATACAGCTATGTATGCAATCGTTTTGTTCTTCTTGTAGAATAGAATCGGGGACAAGAGAACAGAGAGGCCTGTAAGGAAGTACATTAGGAAAGTAAACTCTGGGGTCTTTGTTAATCTGTAGTTGAGGATAGCCAAGCCGTGGACAACTGGCAAGATGCCTAGGAAGGCGAACGGGACAGAAGTGTAGGAGAAATCTATCTTGAGAAGCAGGGACAAACCGAGGACAAGGCTGGCTAATCCAAAAATAGCCCATGGATCCATCAGTACAATGTTATAGGGTCCAGGGAAAGGCCACGTAATTGTTGCCCAAACACCTGTGGCGAGTGCATAAATGCCTACACATGTAAAGAAGACGCCGAAGCCTCTATTTGCCTGCTCGAGCTCTTTTAGGGGCTTTACAAAGTTGAAGTAAATGTATGCCGCGGCGGCGAAAAGTGTTGCTGCTAGTAGCATTAACCATGTATCTAATGGGTCTACTACTAAGACTTGTTCCGGCATAGCGTTATATGAATATATTTAGAAACTTATATAACTTACTCTATTCAAATCGTAAAGAAGGCAAAATTTTTCTTATACAATTTGTTTACGTAAATGAAAAATAAGAAGCACATACTAGAAGCTTATGTGAGACTTTTCTCTTAGGTTTTTCCTAGCACGAGCTATAGAAGATTACGTATTAACGCCTCTCGTCAATGATACGGTAATGTTCCACAGTCGCTATGCGTTAGTTGATGATTCAACCTGTTGCTCTACCTCTCCGAAGCCTTGAGGTTAGCTGGGTTAAGGATGAAAAGGCTCTCGACGAGAACTCAAGAAGAATGGTTAATGAGACTCAGCCTTGTGGCCCTGTTAAGGGTAAGAGGGTTGACCCACATGTCTTCCAGGAGGAGTTTTCAGACCACTATACAAACAAAGACTATGACGAAAACAGTATACTGGTGTCAGATGTACTTCAAAGTCTAGAACTCCCAGACCCAGATTAAGCGCACGCATCTCAAGGACTGAATACATAGTATGCGGTTGGTTCTACGACGTATGCATGTACGACGCATTGCGCTTTGGGGTGTTGCCTCTTCAGAGTAAAAACTTTTCATAATTTTTTAGATTTCCGCGACATTATGTATTTGTTTTAATATGAAAAACGAAAAACATATATTCCTTATATGACGATGTCATATAGAACTAAACATGAGGGGTTATTGGTTACAAAGCAAAAATAACATTGAACTGTGTGCCATCAGTGAGCTCCGTCCTCACGAGGAGTGCGAACAAGACAGACTTATGACATTGCTAGCTTCAATAGTGAAGGATGGAGTTTTAAAGAAGCCGATAGCTGTAGATAAAGGTACTAGAGTCATACTAGATGGGCACCACAGATTTGAGGCATTAAAATGTCTGGGTTGCAGGTATATACCATGTATCATGTTCAACTACAAGTCGCCTCTTATTTTAGTAAAGTCTTTTGGAGATGGCAAGAATATCCCGAAGGAACAGGTATTAAAAGCTGGGCTATCTGGGAAACTTTTTCCTCCTAAGACAACCAAGCACCTCGTGTTTACGTGGAAAGGCCTTGTACATATCTCGCGATTTGAACCTGATATAAATATCGAACTAGAATTGTTAAGATAAGGGAGACATTGAAGATGAAGCCTCTTCTTTTTGTCAATATGAAACAAAACGGGATAAATCCCAAGACCACAAATCTAATGAACGTCTACATTGGAGGAAAAATTTTTATGAGGAATTTCTTTCTTGAGCATTTTTGGAAAAGGGTTCTCTTCCAAATTATTGTTAAAAATCTGGTGGTATTCGAATGTATATAATTGGGAAAGATGAGAGACTAGAAAAAGTATTGGGAATAGTTGCGGAAATTTTGAAGAAGGGAAAGATATCCTGCAACGAATATTTAGGGGAAAAAGACCTGATGCAGGAAGCTCTCAGTTTTCTAGGAATAAGGGAACCTTCATGTAAGGAAGGGACTGAGACGTATCATCTCGATCATCTGGGTTTCTTTGACGACATTTCTCCTTCACGGCTTAGAGTATTTAGTAGCACCGAAGAGCTTCTATACAAGAACTGGCCAACCCCTCTCGTTCTTCTTCGTTCACTGTCCAACCATAATTTAAGGGTGTGGGCAAAGTTGGAGTTTTTTAACCCCTTCAGTATGAGTGTAAAGGACAGAATTGGCTGGTCAATGATCACAGACTATCTGGCGAAGTATAATAATCCTACCGTTTTGTATGAAGCCACCAGTACAAATACGGGCATGGCTTTAACTGCTCTCGCAAATATAAAGGGTCTCAAGGTTAAATTATTCTTGCCATACACGATTCAAAAAGCCTCAGACATAATTCTGCGTATAATGGGTGCTGAGGTTCAAAGGGTTCAAAAAAGTCTCACCGTGGAATTCGTTGGAGACGTTGACGAGCTTGCAAAAAGGGAGGGAGGCATCCATTTGAATCAATTCGAGAATAACTCGAATTTAAAGGTTCATTTGAGATATACTGCTAAAGAGCTTGACTTGCAGGTGCGGGAAGCCTCCCTTAAGCTTAGGGGAATAATAGGTGGTGTAGGTACCTCGGGTCACCTTTCGGCACTAAGTCTTTATTTCAAAAGCAAATATGGCGACAACGTAAAGGTTTATGGCGCCCAGCCGGCACCCGGGAATGTTATTCCCGGCATAAGAAGAGTAGAAACCGGGATGAAGTGGCTTCACTATGTAAAGATAGACAAAGTCCAAGATGTTACATCTAGTGAAGCTATTGAACAGGCTATAAGGATAGCTAGAAGTGAGGGCTTATTTGTGGGTCTTAGCAGTGGAGCAGTAATGGCTACTTTTGAAAAGCTGAAAAAGAATGGGGCGCTCCAAGAAGGTGACTATGTGCTGATATTCCCAGATCACGGGTTTAAATACATTGAACAGTTTGCTACATATCTCGAAGAGACAAAAAGACAAGATGGTTAGAAAAAATTTATACCATGACACCGTCATTCTCATGTGAGAAATCATGGTAAAGCAAATAGATCCAGTCTGTGGAATGGAAGTAGAATCTGAGAAAACTCCTTACAAATCTGTCTACAAGGGAAAAATATACTATTTCTGTAGCCCACACTGCAAAAAAGCATTCGAAAAGAACCCTGAATATTATTTACAGCATGGTCCAGTTGTGAACAAACTGACAAAAACAAGGGAAAAGATTAGAGTTATAGGTGTAGACTGTCCGACTTGTGTTTTAGCGATACAAAAATCCCTGCACAAGATTGGGGCCACCATAGACATAGATGTTACAACTGGTGATGCCGTTGTCATCTATGACCAGGACAAGATATCTCTTGTTGACATAAACAAGGCTATTCGGGAAGCTGGATACGACTTAGAAAAGGGAACGCTTGTCTTCAGTGTTGAACTCGAACCTGAAGAAGCACACAACTTTGAGAAAAAAGTATCAAGGCTTAAGGGAGTATTTTCTTGCCACTATTCGCCAGCCTCTAATCTCGCAAAGATAACCTATAATCCTCTAACTACCAACCCAGCAGAAATCAAAGAATTGGTCAGGGTCCTTGGATACCAAGTTGGAGAAGTAGAAGAGAGTCAACTCGAAGATAAACGGGAAAAGCCACTCTGGATACCTCTGGCCTCATTTGGATTGGGCCTCACAGTGGTTACTTGGCACTCGCTAGAAGCCTTTCACCTTGTTTTTCCGCTTCCGCCAATCATCTACTTTGCCGTTGCGACGGCAGTGATATTCCTAAACTATGATTTACTCGTAAGGGGCCTGTTAGCGCTTATACGCTTATCCCCAAGCATGGACAGCCTTGTAACTCTGTCTTCTCTTGTTGCATATATAACAGGGATTATACAGTTGCTTCTTAGTCATGAAGGCATGGGAATGTTTGAAATACCTGCTGGGGTTTTGGGCTTTGTCTCGCTGGGTACATATATCGAGAATAGGGTCAGGAAAAGGGCATTCAACTACCTGTATGCTCTGGCTTCTGCCCAAAAAGGTAAGGTGAGAGTGATACGCGACGGGAAACTCGTAGAGGTAGAATCTGACCAGGTAAAGCCAGGAGAAATAGTAGAGGTAAAAGCCGGAGAACGCATCCTTGTTGACGGTGTTGTTGTAGAAGGATGGGGATATGTTGATGAATCTACATTTACTGGCGAGCCGGCTCCTGTTTTGAAGAGCGCAGAGAAAAGAGATATTGTCCTGTCGGGGACAATTCTTGTCTCTGGCTACTTGAGAGTTAGAGCGACTAGGGTGGGAAAAGAGACGAGTCTGGCCTACATAATAGAAGCAGTCAAGGAAGCACAGTTTAGGAAGCCGCAGTTCCAGAGGATTGCCGACCGTGTTGTGGGCTATCTTACATGGGCGATAATAGCGGTTAGCATTGGGACGTTTTTGTACTGGGCGACGTTGGGAGGAGCTAGCTACAGCGAAGCCGCCTTATTCGCTGCGGCAGTGCTTGCGGTTACTTGTCCGTGTCCCCTAGGTATAGCAGTGCCCCTGGTAGTAGCGATCGCTATAATAAATGCAACTAGGATTGGTATAGTTGTTAGGAGCGGAGACGTCTTCGAAAGGATTCTGCAGGTAGACACTGTTGTTTTTGACAAGACAGGCACCCTGACCATGGGGAAGCCGAGAGTCCAAGAAGTAATTTTTCTTGACAGTGCAGGTGAAGAGGTCTTAAGGTACCTTTGTTCAGCAGAAAATAGAAGTGAGCATCCCTTGGCCTCTGCTGTTATCGAGTATTGTTCAGAGAAGAAGGTTGTTTCGCTAGAGCCGGAACACTACGAACATTTTCCTGGACTGGGAATTTTTGCCAAAATAAACGGTGCAGAAGTGATTGTTGGCTCGAAGAGACTTCTTGAAATGTTTAACCTTGAAGTCCCGGGTCAGGTAAACGAGAGAGCAGAAAAAGAGATTTCGCAGGGGTCTACCATCTTCTATGTTGCTCTAAATGGAAAGGTTTCTGCTCTTGTTTTGGTTCGAGACGAGATAAGGGAAGACGCATTAAGGGTGGTTTCTTTTCTGAAGAAAAAAGGTTTGACAACCATCCTTGCAACAGGAGACAGCAAGGTTGTAGCCGAAAATCTTTCCAGGGAGCTTTCCCTAGACCAGGTATATGCAGAGATGAGGCCAGAAGACAAGGGTGAACTTGTTGAAAAACTCCAAGCATCAGGCAAAAAAGTATTATTTGTCGGTGACGGTATCAATGATGCTGTCGCTTTGAGCAGGGCCTTCGTTGGCATAGCCATGGGTGGGGGTGCAGACATATCTAAGGAAGCCGGAGACGCCGTTCTCGCAGGAGGCAACCTGGAGCCCCTCATAGCTCTCTTCAAGTTGAGCGAGTTGGTGAGGAAAAAAGCACTAGAGAACCTATTGTGGGCCTTCGCCTACAATTTAACCCTTGTACCAATAGCTGCTGGGATTCTCTGGAAACCCCTAGGAGTCATGTTAAGGCCAGAGCTGGCTGCTGGGGCCATGATGGCCAGCGATATAACTGTCGTAGTGAATGCTGTCTCCATGCTGAGATGGCAGAACAAAAGAGGATAAAAAGTCCCAGCAATCTCTTAAGCAAATATTTAAGTGAATAAAAATTTGAAAACCCTTGAGCATTGAGATGTCTAGGAAAAGCCTTACAGATGTAGCATTTAGCCTTATTAACCTGGCAAGGACGGGTTGGATGCTCAGAGGCATACCCGGCTCATTGGCGGAGACCGTTGCAGAGCACTCTTTTATGTCTGCACTCATATGCATGGAGCTATCGGAAGATGTAAAAGACCTGGATGTAGAGAAAATGGCTATCTATGCTTTGCTACACGACCTTGGAGAGGCATTCATCGGAGACGTCGTAAAGAACTTTAGCTCAAGTGTTGGGGAAACCAAGGAACGCATCGAACTAGAGTCCGTAGAGAAAGGAATAGAAAATGAGCTCGCAAAGAAGCTCTACGGGGAATATTCTCAGCAACAAAGCAGGGAGGCTAAAATGGCTAAGCTATGCAATTACATTGCCACATATATAATGGGCTTAAGGTACAGGGAGATGGGATTCAGAGTGGATGATATAATTGAAAACACTAAAAAAGAAATAGAGGATTTTTCACGGGAACTAGGAGTATGGGAGGCTGTAAAGCGAAGATACAGCCTGTAGCTTCTCAAGCTTTTCAAGGCCTACGCCCACATACAGGGCAGTCTGGCCGGCGCTCGACCTTTACTATGTCGAAAGAATTTCTGTAGCCATCGTAGAACAATAGTTTACCCACTAAGGTTTCACCGTGCCCAGTTATCAGTTTTAGTACTTCAAGAGCCTCGAGCGCACCGATCACTCCCGGGACGGGTCCTACAATTGGAAAAGTTGACTCTTCGGGCGGATTCTTTGGAAAAATGCATCTTAGGCATGGGCCCTCATATGGCTTTACTACTGTGAGCTGTCCATATAGTTCCCTTACTCCTGCATGAACAAGTGGTTTTCTAAGTTTCACGCATGCCTCATTCAGGAGAAAACGAGTGGCCCAGTTATCGAGGCAGTCTACAACAATGTCCACTTCTCTCGCAATCTCTATTGCATCATCTAGACTCTCTATTTTCTTCCGAACAACCTTAATAGTGACATTGGGGTTTAGTTTCTCTAGTTTTTCCTTTGCCGACTCGACTTTGGGTCTTCCAATGTCACTTGTCCAGTGCAGAATTTGCCTGTTAAGGTTACTCGTCTCGATTATTTCCGAGTCTACAATTAGAAGGCTACCAACGCCGGCCGCTGCTAGATAATAGGAGACAGGTGAGCCTAGTCCTCCCGCTCCCACAACAGCTACTTTTGCCCTCTTAATTTTCTCCTGGGCCTCTATTCCCCAGACTCTTATTTGTCGGTCGTACCTTTCTAGTTCCTCTTTGGTCAGCAGTCCTTTATTTTCTTTGCTAGTCAAGCATAATCACCGAGGCCGTGGCGACGCTAGAAAACAGAGTTTAAGCGGCCCCCGTCTACAGGTATCATTGCTCCGTTAATGTAGGAGGCGTAGTCGCTTGCAAGGAAAGCTACAAGATATCCTATGTCTTCTGGTTTTCCGAGGCGCCCAGCCGGAATGTCTCTTGCTAGGCTATTATATGCCTCTTCTAGAGATATGTTGTTGCGTCTTGCAATGTCTCTGGCAAGCTCTTCTATTCTCGAGGTCTTTATTGTCCCCGGCATAATCCCGTTAACAGTTATGCCGTATCTTCCAAGTTCTTTTGCAAGCGTCCTCACGAGTCCTGCAAGACTTATACGTAGCACGTTGCTTAGGGCAAGGTTGCTCATTGGCTCCTTTATGGCTGAACTCGTGAGATAGATTATTCTTCCCCACCTCTTCTCGACCATGTGGGGAGTCACTACTCTCGTCAGAAATATCGCTGGATAGACGAGTAGCCTGTAGCCCTGGTCCCAGTCCTCCATTTCGAGCTCCTGGAAGCTTCCAGGCTTTGGTCCCCCAGTCGAATAGAAGAAAATATCCGGGTAGCCTGTTTCTCGGATATCTTTTTCGAGTTTTTCTAGGTCTTCTTTCTTTGTCAAGTCGGCAACAAGATATGTAACGTCGACGTTGGCCTCTTCTTTTATCGATTTACTGGCCTGGACTAGTTCTTCCCTGTTTCTTGCAACCAAAATAACATCGCTACCGGCCAGTGCGAGCACCCGTGCGACACCGAAGCCTATACCTCTCGAAGAAGCAGTTGTCAGGGAGAGTTTACCTTTGAGGTTAATTTCCAAAGGCACAAATATGATGTTAGGATCCTGCCTAAATATTTTCCCCGATAGTCTTTGCTTTCACGGATAAGGCAATATATTTATCCAACGCTATTCGAAAATGATAGGATATGAGGGCCATAGCCATTATAGGCTATAAGGATTCTGGGAAAACGGTTCTTGCAGAACGAATGATACCCATCCTCAAGGCAAAAAACATGAAGGTTGCAGTTGTGAAGCATGTGCACGAGGAAATTTCTCTTCCTGAAAAAGACTCTGGCAGGCTTTTCAGGGCTGGAGCCGACCTTGTCTTGACTGTCTCCAAAGGCGTAATAGAGGAATATAGGAGGTACGATGCAAAGCTATGGGAAATAATTTCAAGTTTGAAGAGCTATGACTTCGCCATTTTTGAAGGATTCAAGTCCGAGTTTCCAGGCGTTAGGATTGCCGTTGCAAAAGACGCCGAGGAGGCTAAACAGCTCGTTTCACCCCTAACCATTGCCATCGTTTCCACGAGGGAAAAAATAGATGGAGAAAACTTCAAGATTCCTGTATTCGACTTGGATCGTGACCTAGAGAAAATAGTAGACTACGTGCTTAAAAAGGCCTTTGAGCCGCTACCAGCCCTTAACTGTGGCTTCTGCAAGTATGGAAACTGCATGAGCATGGCTGAAGCGATTCTTCGAGGCGAGGCAACACATAGAGACTGCACAGTTTTATCCTCTAAGGTAAAGCTAAGGGTTGACGGAAGAAGCATCGAGCTAAACCCCTTTGTGCAGGACGTTTTCAGGAACGTTGTCTATGCTTTGGTCTCCACCCTTAAGGGTGCGCCTACGAATCCATCAAGCGTAGAGCTAAAGGTTGAGAGGTAGATAGCATGATCCCCACGACCCTGGTGGGGAGCTTTCCCCTCGATTACAACCGTGAAAACATTAAGCGGGCACTTATAGACCAATACGAAGTTGGGATAACGTTCCCAGTGTTGCCTCAGCTACGGGACTTCGTCTACATGTATGTTGAGCCACTAGTGAACAAGGGAGTCCTTTCCTATGAGCATCTGGGCTATGAGGTTCGGGGAGACATTTTGTCCGTGGAGCCCGAGCCCCCAGAGGACATAGTTTATGCTGTCGACATTGCTGAAGACCTCGGCATCAAGTACAGGCTAGCATTTACGGGGCCATTTACGATTGCCTCTCGGCTAACCCCTAAAGGAGGAAAACTAGGCGACATAAAATCCTCGCTCCTGGCATACGAGGATCTCTTCAGTGAACTTTTCGACTACCTGGTGGAAATGGCTCGTGAAGTCTCAAAAGTATCACGTCCCCATGTTGTATGTGTAGACGAGCCAGTTCTCTCAGTGATTGTGGGGGCAAAGAGTATAATGTTTGGCATGGAACCCAATAAAATAACCCAAGTACTCGACCGCGTGCTAGGCCAGTTTAAGAGCCCCCTTAGAGGAGTCCATGTTTGTAGTAGGCTCCCGCCCCTATTGAAGAATATTCTTCTTCCTTTGAGAAATGCGAATTTCTTAGACCACGAGCACAGCGACATACCAGAGAACAGGAAGTACTATAGTAGAGAAGAGTTAAACAGAGCCGGTAAAGCTCTCGGCTACGGTATTATCTCGTCTCGAAACACACGTGTAGAAGAGGAGCAGGACGTCATGGCTTTAGCTAAAGAAGCCCTGAATACCTATGGGGCACACCTTGCCTTCCTGAAGCCGGACTGTGGATTTGGCGGGATGAGGGGGTTTTTAAAGGGTAGGGAATACGAGGAAATAGTGCTGAGGAAGCTTAAGGTATTAGTCAATGTAGCAAAGGGGCTAGGAGAACAGGAATGACTAGGCTCCTAGATATACCAGTCCAAGTAGAATGTTTGATAAGGCAACGTATCAATAGGTTCGTCGTAGAGGTAGAGGTAGAAGGAAAAACCCGGAGAGCCCACATAAACAACACTGGGCGCCTGAGAGAGTTTCTCGTTAGTGGCAGGAAGGCTTTCTGCATACCAAAAGATACGCCGAAGACCCAGTACCAATTATTCGCTGTTGAGGAAGGCGGGCTAGCCGCGCTTATTGACACTGCCCTGCAGATGAGGGCTTTCGAGCAACTTATATCTCTAGGGATAAAGCCGTGGGACAACATTAGGATTTCACGTAGGTCCCCTCGCCTATACAGTTCAGTGTTTGACTACGAATTTGAGCGTCGTGGAGAGGACATACTTGTAGAGGTTAAGAGTGCAGTGCTGAGGGAAAACTCTTATGCGATGTACCCTGACTGTCCAACCGAGCGTGGAAGGAGGCAAATCAAGGAGCTTATCAGACACGTTGAGTCAGGCAGAAAGGGGCTCATAGTTTTCATTGCGGCTCTTCCAAATGTGGAAGCCTTCAAGCCCTACGTGGAGGGGGACAGTGAAGTGGCAAGGTTGCTCAGAATAGCGAAAGAAACAGGTGTAGAGATCAGGGCTATTTCAATGCACTATGAGCCTATACAGCGAAATATTGTTCTGGATAACCCTGACCTTCCAGTCTTTATTCCTCCGTGACGACTTGCTGAATAAGCTTTACATATTCTTCTTTTACTTTCTCCATGTATGACTCGCTGAGTTGGCCGTGAGGAGTTGGCGTCTCGAATATTCTCTTTGGAAATGTTACATCCTCTGGTTTGTAGCCTTCCCTGAGCTTGAGGCGGTACTTTTCCCGATAAATCTTTTTGCCAAGCTTGTACAAGTCGTCTACACTCATCTCGACGCCCAGGGGCCTAAGAGCCTTCGAAACTATTTCTGGCCTGTATACTTTTCTTGCAAAGAGGCATATAACCAAGCTTGTTAAGACTTGTCTCCAGCTCTCTTCCTCGTAGAGTCTTCTAACAAGCTCGCTGGGCTCCAGCGTTCTGCCAATCGTCTCCTGGTCCAAGTCATAGCCTGCATTGTCAAGGTGGCTGTGGCGTGCACCAAAGGCGTAGTTTGCATACGCTGCTGGACCGGTATGGTACCCGGCCATCTCGTTGCCGCCGAAGGTCAGGGCGAAGTCTCTTCCGCCCCATTTCCTCGTAGCATAATCGAGTCCTTTCGCGAGGTCTCTGTAGAGCTCTGTAGGCTGTTCAACAAGGTATTGAACAGCCTTCTTGTAAGAGTCGTAGTCTCCAAATGACAGCTTCAGCCCGCCGAGGTCGTTTTCGCTAATGAGCCCCCTGCTGTATGCCTCTGTAGCCCACGCTAGGACTACGCCGGTCGTCATTGCGTCGAGGCCCAGGGAATCCACCAGGTCGATAAGCTCAAGCATGCTTTTTGCTTCCTTTGCTCCAAGCATTGCTCCAAGGGCATATATGGGCTCATAGTCGTAGCCAACAAACGTCGTCTTGTAGAAGTAAGACTCTTCCTCATAAGGCTCCCTTAGAACAGCCAAGTGGATGCATGCTACAGGGCAGTGGGCACAGGACACTCTCCTTCCCAAATAGTTCGCGGCAATGTATTCGCCAGAGATCTTTTCAGCGGTTTCTAGGCTTGAGCACTGGAGGTTTAAGGAGGGCAACGCCTTCAACGCGTTCAAGACGTTTACGTTTACAGGTGTCCCTATCTCGTGGTACTTCTTCATAAGTGGGCTGTCGACAATAAGCTTGTAGATTTCGTCATAGACCTCTCGGTAAAGCTTCCTGTCACTGACCTGTATAGACTTCTTCCCGCTAACCACGAGCGCCTTAAGCTTTTTGCTTCCAAAGACAGCGCCTAGACCAAGCCTGCCAAAATGCCTGTAAGTCTCAGTAATCACATTTGCATACGTGACAAGCTTCTCGCCCGCCCTACCTATACGCATGATCGTCCTTATTCCAGAGCCAGGCTCAACCTCTCGAAGTACTCGTCCAACAGTATGACTACTCGTCATACCCCACAGTGCTCTGGCCTCCCGGAAGAACACCTTGTCTTCCTGGATAGAGACCCATACAGGAAGGTCGCTTGCACCCTTGATCACTATTGCGCCGTACCCGGCAAGCCTGATCGCTATGGCGCTTCTGCCTCCCGCGTGGCTCTCGCCAAGGTTTCCCGTATGTGGAGACTTAAACATTGCAACAGTCTTTGAAGCCGTAGGATAAACAGCGTTGAAAGGACCAACAGCAAAGACGATTACGTTATCTGGTCCAAGGGGGTCTGCGCCCCTGGGCAGTTCTTCTTCCAAAAGCTTTGTAGCTACGCCGGTGCCGCCAAGGTACTCTTCGAATAAGTCGTGCCTGTCTTCAACCCAGTACTTTTTACGGGATAAATCAATATAGAGGACATTTCTTGGAAGACCATCCACCATTCATCCTCACCTCACAAGTTGTAAAACACCGTAAGGACAATACTCAGCACAGTAACCACAGTGTACACATATAATCGGCTTATTGTTTTCTAAGTCCCACTGTACAGCCCCTATCGGACAAGCTCTCGCACAGTTACCACAGCCGATACATTTCTCGGCCTTGAGCAACACGCCTCCCCCAGGCCTCTTGACAAGTGCATCTGTTGGGCATACAGCCGCACAGGGAGGATCCTCGCATGCCCTACAAACAACAACCTTGTATCCCCTCTCGACTCCCCCAATGCTTGACACATGTATTGCGGATTTTGCCAACCCACCTTCTCCAAATCTACGGGAACATGCAAACATACAAGACATGCATCCAACACACTTGTTGACATCTGTTATAACTAGCCTTGCCATTTTGACCCACTTCCGATATAGACAAATTATTCTCAGCTTATTTAAATATGGGTTAATTAGAGGAGATAAAAATTTTTAAATTTCTTCCTTACGATTATTCCCGTGGAGAAAAAGCTACTCGTTATCCTGATGTCTGGATGGGCTATAGGAGCCCTAAACGCTGGACTTGCCTCCGGCACATTGACAGCTATCAGGACAGAGCTCAATCTTTCACCCGAACAGGCCGGGCTCATTTTGAGCTCGTGGCTTGTCGGAATGCTGATAGGCGCATTTGTCTTTGGCTTTCTCAGCGACAAAATTGGGAGGAAAAAAGCCATCGTCTTGTCATTATTGACCATGGGGATCTTTACCCCCCTGACATCATTTGTGAGAGACTGGATTACACTTTCGATACTGAGGCTCTTAGCTGGTACTGGAAACACTGGCTACATGGTTACTGCAAGCGTGCTCCTCGCAGAGTACTCGAGAAAAGAAACCAGGGGAAGAAACATAACCCTACTAGAAAGCTCTTGGGCCATAGGGTGGCTCCTAGCAATAATTCTATCAAGAATAATTCTACCGATCAGTGGCTGGCGGGCCGTGTTCTTGTCCTCGACGATAACATGGCCAGTTCTCCTGGTAGTTCTCCTCTATGTCCCAGAGTCTGCGAGGTTCCTTCTACTAAAGGGAAAAACAGAAGAAGCAAGAAGCCTAACCCAAAGATTCTCTATAGAATTACCAAGTACAAGCCAGCAAGAGAAAGCCTCTCTAAAGGAACTCTTTACAGGTAAATACTTTGCAAGGACGCTCATGCTCTGGATACACTGGTTCATGCTCGCCTTCTCATATTGGGGCATTTTTACATGGCTACCCGACCTCCTTGCAAGGAGAGGGTTAAGCATCGTCAAGAGCCTCGAATATGCAATTATCATAACGCTTGCACAAGTCCCCGGATACTTCTCAGCCGCCTACCTAGTCGAAAAAGTAGGAAGAAAGCGTACCCTCGCAACCTACATGCTGGTTTCTGGTCTCTCAAGTTTCGGCCTATGGATGGCTACCAGTGACCAGGCCGTCCTATTATGGGGAATCGTACTCTCAGCATTCAACTTGGGGGCGTGGGGAGTAACATACGCCTACACCCCTGAACTATACCCCACCAAGCTGAGAGGCACGGGAAGCGGGTGGGCCAACTCTGTCGGCAGGATAGGAGGCATCCTTGGACCATACTTCGTAGGCTTCATGCTTTCACAGTTCAAGGAGCCATTCACGTCTTTCCTGGCATTTGCCGTTGCGCAGCTCGTATCGAGCCTGACTGTGTCTGTGCTTGGAATAGAGACTAAGGGTAAAACATTAGAGGAAGTCTCCTAAAATGCTTTGATCTCCTCTAAACGATTCATTTTTATATCTTTCTAGGATTATTATACATGTTATGGCATCTAGTAGACCCCCGTTAAGCGGGGCAGTTGTCAGAATCGATCCCTTAAAGCTGGATGATATTGTTTCTCTTGTTGCCGAGAAAATGTGGAGATTTGAGCTTCCAGTTGTCCCAGTTGTAGATTCAGAAGGCAAATATGCTGGAATAGTTTCTATTTTCTCGATTCTCAAATCTAAGTACCAAGGAAACACAAAAATTAGGAGCGTCCTCGAGAAGGTTCCCATTGTCGACTCTTCCTATTCCCTCACAGATATCGCCAGGATGTTTGTTAAAACGGGCCAGCCGGGCCTCCCCTACGCTGAGGAAGGGAAAATAGTTGGAGTAATTTCGGCTAGGAGACTATTAGAAACGATGGGGCTCGTCTCTAGGGTTGCAGCCAGGTATATAGCTTTCCCGCTGGAACCCCTTAAACCAGACGACCCCATAGAGAAAGCGAGAAAGTTGCTGGCAGAGAATGGGCTGAGGTTTGCGCCTGTCGCAGAGAATGGGAAGCCAGTGGGAGTGGTAAGGATCTACGACCTAGTCAACTTTATCTATAATACGCCCCTACGCAGAGAAAGGCTCGGCGAAATAAAGGGAGAAATATCATACTTCCTAGAACAGCCAGTATCCAAAATCATGGCCACAAACTTTAGAGCTGTAAATATTGATGGGCAACCCACCACTATGGACATAGCCGAGGGCTCGGTAGTGCTGAACGCCAACGGGACTGTCTATGGTATTATCTCTCCCTACTTGCTTCTGAGGAGACTTTTACCAGCAGTTGAGGAAGCCAACATTCCCCTTAGAATAGAGGGCGTAGAAGACCTAGACTTTATAGCTAGAAACCTTGTTTTCAGGAAGGCTCTAGAGGTTGCCCGGGAAATTGCGCAACGGGGACGCCTACTCGAAATGTCTGTGGTGATAAAGTCCCGTGAGAAGGCTGGAGAGAGAAAAAGGTATGACGCATACGTTTCTATAAAGCTTGACAAGGATACATTTAGTACATCTTCTTCTGGATGGGATCCTGTAGCAGTGACATTTGAAGCCGTGGACTCTGCTTACAAGGTCTTCTCGAAGACCAAGGAGAAAAAGAGGGATAGAAGAATATCGCTTGCAAGGCTGAGAAAGGCCTTTAGCTAGCATTCTCGGCAAAATTTTTATTTCTAATCTCTGTTTTCTTCCCGATGATGAGGTCTCGGGGAGATGCTCGTAGAAAGGATGCCGAGCAACCCCGTCTCTGAAGTTATATGACCATAAATTGTCCCTTTTGGATCTGTTTTTAGCAACAAAACAAAATATATCTAGGTCTTTCAAAGCGTTATTATAGGTATGGTTTTTCGAGACAGGGTCGACGCAGGAAAGAAGCTCGCCGAGAAGCTCCTAGAAGAAGGCATAACGGACAGCAACTTTAGGGTTCTAGGTATACCTAGGGGAGGAGTCATCGTTGCTAAAGAGGTCTCCGCGAGGATCAACGCTCCCCTCGACGTGATAGTGTCCAGGAAGCTGAGGGCGCCCGGAAACCCGGAGCTCGCGATCGGCGCTATAGCCGAGCTAGAGGCTGTCTACATAAACAGGGAGATAGTCATGCATCTAGGGATAGACCAGGAATACATCGAGAAAGAAGTAGAGTACCAGAAAAGAATAATCGAGAGCTACATCGAAAAGTTTAGGGGAGGACCCCTAGACCTCAGATCACAGATAGCCATAATTGTTGATGATGGAATCGCTACTGGTGCAACAGTCATCGCGGCATGCATCTCGGCCAAAAAAGCCGGCGCAGAAAAGGTTTACGTGGCTGTCCCCGTGATTTCTAGAGATGTACTACCCATTGTGTCAAAGTATGCTGACAAGGTAGTCTCCGTTCATGTCCCAACATTCTTGTTTGCTGTTGGAGAATTCTACAGAGATTTCTCAGAGGTAACCGACAAAGACGTCGTGTCGGCGCTTGGCAAGTCCTCCTAGACAAGGATCCTTTGACTCGATGCCTTCCTAAGCCTATTCATAATCGTGAGCCCAAGACCCCTCTCTTCGACTGGTTCAGCCAAAATTATATCTACATTCTTTGAATCAAACGTCCTTAATGAGGGATAAAGCCTCTTTGCTATCTGGAAAAAGTCTCTTCTGGAGCCTAGGCTAATAACCTCAGCCGGAAGGTCTAGATACCTGTCCCGCGTCTCGTCAGTACACAGGATGCCAACCTTTTTACCTAACCCTAGATGATACGTGGCCAGCTCCCTTATCTTCGCCACGACCTTCTCAATATTGATTGTGTCCCTGCTTTCTACCAGTATCAATGTAGCCCTTGGGGAGTAGTGTCGGTACTTTGTTCCAGGAGCTACTGCCTTCTCTGCCTCTCCTAGTCCCCTCGCAAATGAAGGAATAAAAATTTTGACACCCAGTACCTTCTCTATCTCCTCTACAGGCATAGAGCCGGGCCTTAGGAGGACGGGGGGCCTACTTGTCAAGTCAATGACTGTGCTTTCAACCCCGTAGAGCGTCTCGCCTGCGTCCAGAATCCCGTCGATAGCGTCCCCCAAGTCCTCTATAACGTGCTGGGCAGTTGTAGGGGAGGGTCTACCAGAGAGATTCGCGCTGGGAGCGGCAATTGGGGCACCAGCGGCCTCAATAAGTTTTAGGGCGACATTGTGGGCAGGCATCCTGATAGCGACTTTCCCAAGGCCGCCAGTCACCTCTCTTGGGACCCTAGCAGATTTGGGCAATACAATGGTTAACGGACCAGGCCAGAATCTTTTAGCCAGCTCGTGTACCTCCAGGGGTATGTCCACCGCCAGCTCGGAGACCTGCGAGAAGCTTGAGACGTGCAGAATAAGTGGGTTGTCCATGGGCCTCTTTTTTGCTTGGAATACTTTCTTTACGGCTTCTACCAAGTTGTATATCGCTCCTAACCCGTAAACAGTCTCCGTTGGAAACGCGACTACTCCACCAGACTTCAATATAGAGGCGGCTTCCTCGATGGCTCTTGGATCTGGATCAGATGGGTCAACCTTCCAAATCTTTGCCGGCACCCCTGAACCCTCCTTTTTCACTATTGACAAAATGCAATAAAAATCCATTTGTGACGCGTTCCTTAAATGCTATGCAGGAACCCACTATCTTTTTAAGTAGAGTCTCGAAAACCAACAAAGGATAAGTTTGAGCCTCTCGAAATACAAGTTTCCCTACAAGCCGAGGCCCCGCCAACTAGAGGTAGCCTCAGAGATACAGGAAACACTCAAGACAGCCAACGTTATCCTCGAGGCCCCAACAGGCTTCGGCAAAACACCTGTAGTAATCTATTCGCTTTTGCCCTTCCTAGACAGGGGAGGAAGAATAGTGTGGGCCGTTAGAACGGGAAATGAGACGGACAGGCCAATCGAGGAGTTCAGGGTCTTCCGCGAAAAGTCAAATGCAAGATTCATAGCTATGAGCTTCCGCGGGAAAAAGGACATGTGCCTCCTAGCGAAGGAGTTCGGCGAGACACTTGACTACAGCGAGGTCTCCTACATATGTAGCCGCGAGAGGAAGAGGTGCCCATACTACAATAGGCTAGAGGAAGGCGTAGACTACAGCATCCTGCTGAGCAGGGGCGTGCTAACCTACAGTGAAGTCTATGAATGGGCCCGAAAGAAAAAGGTATGCCCATACTTTCTACAGAGAGAGTTGCTTAAAGTGGCAGACGTAGTATCGCTCAGCTATAACTACGTGGTAGACGAGAACCTCTCCTGGACGATAAAGGGAGCCTTCCCGCTTAGCCAGTCCATACTCGTAGTGGACGAGGCGCACAACCTGACACAGCTAAACCTCGGCGGAGACACAGTGACAGAGGGCACAATTGAGAGGGCGAAAAGAGAGGCAGAAGAACTAGAAGCCAGAGACATGGCCGAATTCATAGACAAGATACAGGAAAACGTGGAAAAAGAGTTCTCGAGCCTAGGCGAAGAAGAGTCCCAAGTATTCAGCCCGCTTAAACTCATAGATGGACGCGAGGAAATGATAGAGAAAATGAAGATTCTAGGCGAGGAGGTAAGGGACATGAGGTTTAGAGAAGGTAAAAGGCCGCACAGTAGCCTGTACCACTTGGCAAACTTCCTAGAAGAGGCAACCAGCTACGAGGGAGAAAGAGGAGTAGCCCTGATAGCCGAAAAAATCGATGGCAAAATACACCTCAACATATGGGACATGAGATCCTCTGAGATACTCTCAAACGTCTGGAAGAAGTTTAGAAGGGTAATATTTATGTCTGGCACCCTCAGCCCCATAGAGGCGTTCGCCGAGACAATAGGAGTAAAAAACTACAAGCCCATAAGCGTCCCCAGCCCATACGACGAGACAAATGCATCCGTATACATTGTAAAAGACCTCACAACAAGAGGCGAAGAGCTCTCACAGGAAATGGCCAGAAAATATGTAGAAGCTATCGGAAAGGTCCTCGAGAGGGTAAAGGGAAACACGGCCGTCTTCACTGCCAGCTACAGGATACAGCTGAAGCTCCTAGAAGCAGGTCTAAGGGAGACAAGCCAACAAAAGGGCTACCAAGTCTTCGTCGAGAAAAGGGATATGAGTGGCCAAGAAGCCGGAGAAGTACTCCAAGAGTTCAAGGAGCTTGCAGACGAAGGAAAAGGGCTACTAGTAGCACCAATGGGTGGAAGATTCGCCGAAGGCATAGACCTCCCCGGAAAAGAGCTTGTATGCGTCTTCCTCGCAGGAATACCCTTCGAAAAACCAACAGTAAAGACCAACCTCTACATCTCCTACTACGAGGAGCTATACGGAGAAGGAAAAGGAAGACTCTACGCATACATATACCCCGCCCTCCGCAAAGCCTCACAAGCAATAGGGAGAGCCCTCAGAAGCCCAAGAGACCAAGCAGTAATAATCCTGGGCGACCACCGCTACAACAATTACCTGCCACTCCTGCCAGACTACGTCCGCGAGCTAAGACAAGAAATAAGCCACACAAAGCTGGACCACATACAGCCACCCTGGGAAAAAATCAGGCTATAAAACTTCAAGATAATTTAGAGAAACCTCTCTATTCTTCAAAAACAACATTTAAAATACACCTGTCTTTGACTTTAAGAGATATGTTTGAGGAGGATCTAAACAGGATAATAGAAGCAAGGTTGAACATGACTCTTGCAGACATTGCTTATACTGCTCTTAGGAAGGTCGCGCTCCTGGGGCTGCCCATCAAGCCCCAGAAAACGAGTAACAGGACTGTGGTGGTGTTCTACGAGAAGAAGAGGGCAGTTTTCCGGGTCACTGTGGCCAGGGGCCTCGGGTCGAGCCACGTAGTGTGTCTCAAGACATATGTCTCGGACTGTGGAAAAGTTGCAACGATTAGTGGAGATGGCCAATTGACCCTTGAAATAGATGGTATACCTGGCTACCTGTCTTCCCCGGGCGAGCTGTATAACGGGTTTGTTGCAGATGTTTGGACGGCCCGGGTGAAGGCTATCCAGCGGGGAGAAGTCGTATCGTTTTCTCGAGAAAAGCTTCCTGCTTATCTCCTAAGCAAAGTGGGCGAAAAGGTAGGCCCGCTTCTCGATAGGCTAGAAGTTTACTTTATGCCTGCTACAAGCGACTATGCGCTTGGGAGGAATGGCGTGTACCCAGTATGGACGGACATGAATGGATTGGTGATTTCTGTCTCTGAAATTGGGCTGGAAGAGCTTAGAGAGCTGTTTGAAAAAGAAGAGCTGGGGCATCGCTAGGGGGTCTCGGCGCTCTATGAAGCTTTTTCGTTGAGGAGCAGAATCCAAGTCTTTGAGGGCAAAATTTTGTAGAAGCTCTTAGCTCGTCTTGATGACTTGTTGCAGGTCTTGAGAAAAGTTTCCTATTATCGTATGGAAAGAAAACAATTTAAAGACACGAGGGGATTCTATAGTTGTGAAGAAAATGTCAAACAAAATAGAGAAAAATTCTCGATACCTCGCCATATTCTCCCTGATAATAGTACTGGCAGTCGCTTTTGCGCCAGCATTTTCACAGCCAAACCTACCGGGCATACTTTCCTTTGCACAGCAAAACCCCGCTACTAACATTGGCCTGGGGAAACCCGCAATTGTTCAGCCCGGCGGCACTGTCCAGGTTAAACTCCAGCAGAACGTCCAGGTCGGCACAGTTTCCTCGGCATACATGTATACAGTGGTCTACGACTCTGGCTTGAAGATTAGAAATTATACGGTGACGGTCACTAGTAGTGGGAACACCCTGACGTTATCTATACCTCCAAGCGTGGAGCCCGGCCTATACGACCTCGTCATCAAGGGCCCTACAACCATTAGGCTGCCTAGAAGCGTCTGGGTCTACAAGACTTTGCCATCCAAGCTGAAGATTGCCCACTTCAGCGACCAGCACTATGGTGCAGGCCAGCCAGACGTTATAACAGGCGACATGAACAGGCTCGCAGGATACCTAGTGGCCAGCCTGCTCGGCCCCGACCTCATAATCGACACGGGCGACATTGCCGACACAGCCTCTGCAGACCAGTATGCACAGGCAGTCTCGTTTGAGTATGCGTTCCTCTATAGCTATCCAATCCTCGCAGTCCCCGGAAACCACGATCATCCCCCCGACAGCTTCACAAAGTACTACGGCGACACCACGTGGTATAGGGTCATAGGCGGCAAGCTCCTCATTATTGGACTCTTTTCCCCTGAGCAAGGATATCCCCCAATGGAACAGCTACAGTGGGCAAGCCAAGTGCTCGAGGCCAACAAGGATGTTCCCATCAAGATCATACTTGTGCATCACCCAGTGTTCTACTATCAGGGAGAACTCAAGACGAGGTACGATGACCAGAACGTAATCGCTCCCTACGACCCACAGAAGAACCCCAACTCGCCCGTCTCTTCGTACTGGGGCGCCAACATGGATGCAGTGAGATACTTCCTGAAAATGATAGAGGACTACAAGGTCAACTATGTGTTCTCTGGCCATGTCCACAGGGACCTCTTCACGAAGTATACGAGTACGAGGACGGGCTTCACTACCTATTTCATCACGATCACAACCCTGGGGATGGGCTCCGCCATATACGACGGCTTAGACTTCTACACGCTGGACCTTACCACTGGGAATATAGACTTCCCATTCAAGCCTTCCACATTTATAGGCTTTAACAATGACTCTACTAAGCTCGCCCAGAACACTATACCCGTAGGAATCTATCCTCCCAGAAACAACCTGGGAGTCTCTAATCAAGTCTTTACCCCGACCTATTATCTCCAGTCGGGAGAAGCCTATGTCTTCAGCGTTGAAAACGACCTCTCTTACCTGGACCTCGAAAACACCGTTGTATGGTGCCTCCCCTGGATAGGCGACTTCAACATAAAGGTTCTAAACGCTCTTAACGGTGCAAGCATACAAGTCTTGGACAAAATGTACCTGGACGGCAAGCTCTACCTAGCCCTACACGTTAAACTGCCCTACAAGGGCCGGCTCGAATTCGCATTGTACAGGGCCCCCGACAACCAGCCACCAACAATAAAGGTAAAAATGCTTAACCCAGCACAGCCAGCCAGCGGGGCAACAGTTAACGTCTTTGTGGAGGTAGCCGACCCCGGGTGGGGCGTAAAGAACTTCACGGCAAGCTATGTTCTTGCCGGAAAAGAATACAAACTCGCACCGGAACTTTACTCGCCTAATACGCTCATCTCCCCAGTAACCTCCTTCGTATACAAACTTACGATTCCGCCTATCGAGAACGTCGACAGCATAACCATAAAGATGGTAGCCTTCGACAACGCCGGCAACCAGGCCACAAGCGAATATAAACTAGCCTACCAGACTCCTACGCCCTCAACCCAGCAGCCGCAGCAACCTAGTCAGCCTTCTCAGCCCTCGCAGCCTAGTCAGCCGTCTCAGCCCGGCCAGTCCCAGCCAAACCAGACAGCCCCAACACAGCCAACAACCCAGCCATCACAGGCACCGCCAGCCCAGCCGCCAACTCTTCCTATCCTGCCGATCGCAGGAGGCATACTCATCGTAGCCGTAGCGATGCTGGTTCTACTAGCACTCAGAGAAAGGAAGAAGAATCCATAAAACGACCGCTTAATTTATATAGTTTTTTCTCATTCTAATTACTCGATAAACATGAACACCAAAAAAATTCTAATTGTAAGCGTGGTCCTCGTAGCCGTACTAGTTTTCGCGGTAAACAGCCATGCCCAGCCAATAACAGTAGCCGTCGACCTAGGACACGGAGAGAGCAACAAGTATCTAAGCTATATCATGGGAAACATTACAGGCGTACAATGGAGAATAATAACTACGACAATTACACCCGATGTTCTAAAAGGAGTAGACATTCTACTCCTAGGACAGCCTACAGTCGCCTTCTCGCCGGACGAAATACAGGCAATAAAGGACTGGCTCTTCTCTGGAAACAAGGTTCTCTATGTGGCGGGCGACTCTGACTACGGCCCCGGACAGAAGACAATTGTACAGATAAACGACCTGCTTGCAGGCATTGGGACAAAGTTGCGCCTGGAGCATGGATCAGTCTACAGCGATAACCCCAACGTGACCGCTAAGGCCTACTACAGGATGTTGTCCTTTGTGGAGCCCGACAATGTTCCGGGGCTATTCACAGACATAATCAAGCAGGGGGTAACTAAGCCAATCCTCATGCACGGGCCAGGATGCATTATCTGGCAGGATGCCCAAGGCAAGTACCACGACCCCGTAAAGGAAACCTTCCCAGGGCTCATAAGGATCGTATGGGCCCACAAGGCATACATCGGCGACAACACCCCACCAATACCATACGTCTATGACCCGATGACCTATGGTAAAGGGACAGGAGACCACGACTTCGTAATGTATGCTGCCGAGTACTTCAGCGACAAGAACAGCCTGGTAGTAGTCGCAGGCGAGAGCCTCTACGGCGACTACGAGCCAGCATGGGCGTCAAGCTACTACGGCGTCTCACTTGACGGCCCACTATTCGTACAGAACCTCATCAAATGGTGGGTCAAACTAATAACGACGGGACCAATCGAGAGAAAGTTGGGCGACCTCTCGCAGTCTGTCTCAACTCTGTCCGGCAACCTAAACCAGCTAAGTTCCCAGGTGTCATCTCAAGGATCAGCGATTCAAAAGATGCAGGGAGACATCCAATCCATAAAGAACGATGTAGATTCTCTAAAGGCAACTGTTAACTCTCTAGCCGGAACCGTAAACGAGCTCATGATCCTCGTTATCGTCGAAGCTGTCCTCATAGTCGTTGTTCTGGCATTAATGTTCCTCAGGAAACCTAAGGCTTCTTCTGCAACGGAGGTCAAAAAATAAACATTAAAAATATTGTTTTTTCTGTCTTTTTCTCTTTTGTGATCCAGAACAATACAAATATAGAACCACTGCCATTATTTCACGGCGATAAAAATGAACAAGAAAACAACTGTTCTAGCTCTAGCTGTACTTGCAATACTAATTGTTTCAGCCATCTTTATTACACTATACAAGCCCCCACAACCTAGTCAGCCTTCTCAGCCCTCGCAGCCTAGTCAGCCGTCTCAACCCGGCCAGTCCCAGCCAAACCAGACAGCCCCAACACAGCCAACAACTAATCAGACACAGCAACAGCCACCACCCTCTCAAGGCATAACACTCTACGTTATCACAAGGCACGAGCAAACAATCCAAGACGTGACGAGGACCATGTTTCTCAATAGTGACGTTGCGAAGAAGTATAATATTCAGAACATAGTTTTCCTCCCGATAAACGCCGAGCAGTGGCCCGACTACATCAAGAACGCGGCCCAGAAGGGCCAGGGAATAGACGTAGCCTGGGGCGGCGGTCCGACACTCTTCAACCTCATTGACGACTTGGGTCTTATTGAACCAATAGATGTCGACAAGCATCCAGAGTTCAAGGTAATACTAGACGAGGTTGCAAAGCTACCAAAGACCATAGCTGGTGCAGAGACATACAAGGTGGGAAGCGACGGGAAAATACACTGGATAGGAGCAAGCGTAAGTAGCTTCGGCTTCACAGTAAACAAGGACATTCTAGCTAGATACAAATTGCCCACACCGCTACGCTGGTCAGACCTTGGAAGCCCCAGCTATGCAGTAACTCTTCCGGCCCTACAAGTAGTGGGAATCGCAGACCCCACAATGAGCACGAGCAATACAAGGATCTTCGAGATTATTCTACAGGCCTACGGCTGGGACAAAGGATGGAGGGTTCTCACACTAATCGCGGCAAACTCCAAGATATATAGCGGGAGTAGCGATGTCAGAGATGCCGTTATACGTGGAGACCTCGCAGTCGGAACAACGATCGACTTCTACGGTTACACTGCACAGCAACAGAACCCGTCGTGCCTCTACATTATTCCGAAGGGTGAAAGCATTGTAAATGCAGATCCAATCGCAGTCCTCAAGGGAAGCAGAAACCCGGCGGCGGCAGCAGCATTTGTAGCATGGGTCCTCAACGAGAATGGGGGACAAATCGTATGGCTTGACCCGAACATCAACAGGTTGCCTATAAATCCAAGGATCTTTGATACTCCACAGGGAAAGCAGAGGCCAGACCTAAAGAAGGCTCTTGACGACGTCATTAATGCTGGGGGAATACCATTCAACGAGACCCTCTCATCTCTATGGGTAACGGCCGTTGTCGACTACTTCAAGGCAACACTCGTAAACGCCCACGACGATCTCCAGCCCGTATGGGCCCAGTTAGTCAAAGCCTACAACGACAAAAAGATTACAGATGCACAGTTCCAGCAACTAGTCAACATGCTTACTGACCCCATAACATTCACAGATCCACTAACAGGGCAACAAACAACATTCACAATTGACTATGCCATAAAGATAAGCCCGAAACTAGCAAGCGACCCCGCAATCTACCAGAGACTCATGAACGACTGGACAAATGCCGCCAGGGCGAAGTACCTCAAGGTACAGGCAACTCTAAAACAAATGACTGGAGGGTAGGCCCCTCATTAATGTATTTATTTTAAAACTATTCTTTCTTTTTGGAAGTATTGGGAACAGAGGTTCTCACACCCTAACTCATTTTCCGAAAAAAATTAAAAATAAAATATTGCATTAAACTTTAAATGGGGCTCCTAATGAGGCTGGGACGCAACTCGATATGGGTCGTGGGAATAGCTCTAGCGCTAACCTACGAATTCTTCTATATTTTTTCTCTTGAAGGAATTACGTCGCTCCTACTTTTGTTGCTAGGTATTCTCTTAGGCCCTATAATTCTGCGCCTCGGGTACGACTATAGGTGGATCAAGTTCAGTTCCACGCTCAGCTTTCTTTCGATTTTTTCCTTCATCTACAACTTCTTCATTTTCCTTATAAATATCCCATCTATACCGAAGGCTTTTGGTTTTTTCCTGCTTCCCTTGCTATCAACTTCTGCGACTGGATACCTATACGAGAAGCTGTCCAATCTGCGGGAAGCAAGAAGAGTTAGGGCAAAGGCAGTTCCGCTTTCTAGGAGGCTTAGAAGCGTCCTTTATCAGCTTGACCCAGTAATGTGGCTCTTTATACTGCTAAGTGCATTTATTCTTGTTACCTTCTTGGTTACCCCGATTCTTCTCGTGCTGATAGGCGCCTTTCAGCCTCCTGCAGGTTTGCCGTGGTATGCAAACTTTCAAAGGATATTCTCGTCTAGGGACTATGTGAGGCTAGAGCTTCTCCCAGGCGAACAGGCAATAACCGCTGTTCCCTATGGGGAAAGTGTACTCTACATCATTAAGGGGGTAAACTATGGAATTCTCCTTAATAGTTTGTTAAACTCTCTTGTTGTAACGATAAGTGCCACTGTTCTCGGTATAATAGTTGCCTTTATAATTGCGAGGTACAGTTTCCCCGGAAAAGAGCTTTTAAGGTTGCTCTCAATGATTCCCCTTTTCGTAACACCATTTGTGAATTCCTATGTGGTAAAGATTCTCTTCAGCGAGTATGGGCCCGTATCGATGATTACCTCTAAACTGTTCGGCTGGAGCATCAGGATAGACGGCCTTGCAGGTGTAGCATTGGCCCAGATAATAAGCTTCTATCCTATCGTATTCATGAATGCATACAGCGCTTTCCTCAACATTGACCCAAGCACAGAGGAACAGGGCGAGAACCTAGGCGCAAAAGGATTCTACCTCTTCCGGACAGTCACGTTTCCACTCGCGTTGCCTGGCATAGTTGCGGGGGCCATCATTGTATACATCTTCAGCATAGAAGATGTAGGCGCGCCGCTAATCTTCCAAGAATGGAACCTTATGAGCGCACAGATTTTCAAAGGCTTTATTACACAGACAGGCATTGTGTCGCCCGAATCAGCGGCATTAGGCTTTGTCATGCTTTTTATAGCCGTCATGGGCTTCCTCGCGATAAGGAACTATGTTGGAATGAGGAGCTACGCTATGATTAGTAGGGGAGGAAGGCTTGTCTCCAGGCAACGTCCCCTTGGAAAGCTCGGCCTGCTTGCCGTGTATTTACTTGTATTCCCATTTGTTCTGGTTACGGTTTTCCCACAGATAGGCGTCTTCCTGTTAGCATTCAACATTATGCCCCCCAGGGGCTTCTCGCTGAGCTTTTCTTCCCTCAGCTTAGACTACTTTGAGAAGCTGTTTCTAGATCCAGGAATCTTCAATTATATCAGGAATACCCTTATCTATGCCACCTTATCAGTTGTAACGGCAGTTCTCCTAGCAATAATGGTCGGCTACAGCGTGAGCAGGGTAAAGGTAAAATGGTTGTCAAACTTGCTCGACACTCTTGCAACGATACCACTAGCTATACCGGGCCTAGTTATAGCTCTAGGCTACTATTTCTTCTTCACGAGGTTCTTCGCGAAGACCCCGCTAGACCCAGCATCCATAGGCGCGTTCCAAGCATGGGTGGTTCTTGTGATCGCATACAGCATAAGGAAGCTCCCATATGTCGTTAGAAGTGTTTTTGCCGGTTTCCAGCAAGTACACGAGGGACTCGAGGAGGCGGCACTTAACCTTGGGGCAACGAGGTCTAAGGTCATCTTCGGCGTTGTCTTGCCATTCATTATCTCGTACGTGTTCAGCGGCGCGGTCCTCGGCTTCATATACATGGCTACAGAGGTCAGCACAAGTATAACGATTGGCAACTTTAATCCGTCCCAGGCCCCCATGACGTACTACATGATGAACGTGTATAAGGGAGGATCCCCCATTGGCGTCCAGATAGCTGCGGCGATGGGTGTGCTATTAATTTTAATACAGCTTGTTGCAATATTGATAGTGGTAAGAGTCTTTAAGCAGAGGTACGCGTTTATAGGAATATAGGTGGGTCCCGTGACAAGGATAAGGCTAGAAGGAGTAACTAAAACATATGGGGCAGTAAAGGCAGTCGACAATGTTTCTCTCGAGATAAGGGACGGCGAACTCTTCACAATTCTCGGCCCAAGCGGGTGCGGAAAAACTACGACCCTCAGGATGATTGCAGGCTTCGAGGTTCCAGACGAGGGAAAAATCTACTTTGACGACGAAGACGTGACTTTCCTAAAACCCTACCTGAGAAACACTGCCATGGTTTTCCAGAACTATGCCTTGTGGCCCCACATGACTGTCTTCGAGAACGTCGCGTATGGTCTCAAAATAAGGAAGAAACAGCTCAAGCTCAGTGACGAGGAGATAGAGAAAAGGGTCAAGGAAGCGCTCCGCCTTGTGAAGCTTGAGGGCATGGAAGACAGGTACCCGTTGCAGCTCAGCGGTGGGCAACAGCAAAGGGTAGCTCTTGCACGTGCACTCGTCGTACAGCCAAAGGTATTGTTGCTAGATGAGCCTCTCAGCAATCTTGATGCAAAGCTTAGGATAGAAATGAGGGAAGAAATCAAGCGTATACAGAAATCTCTGGGAATAACTGCGGTATACGTTACTCATGACCAGCTCGAAGCCATGAGTATAAGCGACAGGATAGCTATCATGGACAAGGGAAAAGTTCTCCAATACGGGACACCTAGGGAAGTATACTTTAGGCCCACAAACCTCTTTACGGCAGAGTTCCTAGGCAGGAGCAACATCTTCCGCGGGAGAATAGTTGAAAAGCAAGACAGCTACCTCGTCGTCAGAGTTGAAGACCTAGACATCGACCTAAAAGCTACACCTATACAGCCAGACCTTACTGGAGAAGTAGCACTCGTAATAAGGCCAGAGTCTTTTAAGGTTGAACAATCCAGCCAGGAAGACAACATTGTTAGGGGAAGGGTCGACTTTGCCATGTTCCTTGGGGACAGGACAGAGGTCAGAATCAAAGTAGGAAAAAGTAGCTTAATAGCATATCTCCCAAACAACTTCTATCCAGAAATAGGCTCAGAGCTAGCTCTCGGAGTAAGCTGGCGCAACGTGATAGCCCTTCCATACAAGTAGAATTCAGAAAAACAATTTATCTTTCTTTCACAACATTATTACTGATTAAAATGCCACCATTCAAACTTGAAGAGTTCTCATACAAGGAACTAGAAGAATTCATCAAAAAAGAAGGAATAGACACCTTCATTCTACCCGTAGGGACAATAGAGCCGCACGGCACCCACCTCCCCCTAGGTACAGATGCACTGATCCCAATCGCGATGGGAGAATATATAGCAGAAAAACTCAAAGCAATACTTCTGCCCCCCATCTATTATGGCGTAACCACAAGCCTTCACGGCTACACAGGCTCGATTAGGATAAAACCAGAAACACTGGAACAATACGTCTACCAGATACTCGAAAGCATGAAAATGCACGGCTTCAAATACGCCCTAATACTAAACGGGCACGGCGGAAACACACAGGCACTAGAAAACGCCGCTAGGAACGCCTGGCTTAACCTCAGAATGGCAGTCATGGTCGTAGACTGGTGGACCCTAGCAAGGGAAAAAGGACTAACACAGAAAATACTTGGAAAAGAAGGCGGCCACGCCGCAACAGACGAGACAGCAATGATCCTTGCAACCTTTCCAAACCTTGTCAAGAAGAAGCTCTACGACCCAAAGTCCATATATGTTTACTCCAATGGCATCAGGGCATATCCAACCCCCGGCACGATCATCAATTATTCGGAGAAAGAGGGAGAGACAGAATTCAAGGACCAAGGCTCCCGAGAATACTTTGAAGCTGTCTCAAAGCTTATCCTCGAAGCCTTCATAGAATTTAAAAGCAAGGTTTCGAGCATAGTTGAGTAGTGTTCGCAGGTTTTTTTATCATTTTTATTTCTAAATAACCAGTTAAAACAAATTTAAGTATAAAACTTTACATAATGATTTTTATATTACCATATCATGATATAAACTCGACCAAACATGACAAAAGGATTAGCAATAATAATGTTCTCAGGAACCGCCGACAAATTCATACCACTAGGAGTACTAACACAAACAGCTGCAAACCTAGGTGTCCCCGTAAGGATCTTTGTAACAGGCTTTGCAACACCCTACTTTACCAAAAACAAGCCCCAGCCACGTTTCCCAAAGGAATTTGAGGACATGGTTCCCGCACTGCTCCAAGGCATGGAAAAACTAAAGGCACCAAGCTGGTACGACATGGTTAAAGAGGCCAAGGAGACAGGAGATGTAAAAGTTTACGTCTGTAGCCTAATGGCTGAGATGCTGGGTATAAAGAAAGAACACCTCGACCCAATCGTGGACGACATTGTGGGAGCAACTTTCTTCATGAAAGAGACAGCGGAATACGAAGTAATATTCATCTAAAGGGTCCATAGACATGCCAGAAATAACTGTTGACGCTAGAGGAATGGCCTGCCCAGGACCCATCTCAGCGTTGACAAGGGCATATAGGAACGCAAACAATGGAGACGTCATAATAGTGATGGCGACTGACCCCGGCTTCGAGCCAGATGTAAAGGCATGGATAGAGAGAACGAAGAACGAGTTGCTGGAGCTGAAGAAGGAAGGAGGAGTAATAACTGCCAAAATAAAGGTCGTAGCTAAAAAGTAATTTTTTTGTGTTTGGTGTTTTTGTATGAAAAAAGTTGTTATTCTAGGTGGCGGAGGAGGCGGAGCAATCCTCGCAAACCTCTTGCCACGTGAAGAGTTCCAAGTGACAGTTGTTGACAAGAGTCCTCTACATTTCTTTCAGCCTGGGAATCTATGGATAGCGTTCAAAGGTGTCAAAAAGGAAAAGTTTCTAAGGCCATTGAGAGAGCTTCTGAAGCCTCATGTAGATTTTGTCCAGGACGAGGTTGTAGAGGTAGATTTGCAGAACAGGTCTGTGAAGACGAAAAATGGGAAGCAGCTAGGCTACGACTACGTTGTTTTCGCAACTGGGGCAGAGCTGGACTACGATGCCCTGCCTGGGCATAGGAAGCTTTTAGAAACCTATGGAGACTTTTATTCTTCACCTGAAAATGCTGAGAAACTCTACAAGACGCTCTTGGGAATGAATTCAGGCAGATTCGTTATTGCTGTTGCTGACCCAATCTACAAGTGTCCCCCGGGACCCCACAAGGGAACATTTCTTTCTTGGGAGCTATTTTCAAAGAGGGGCCTAAGCAACAAGGTGAAAGTTGTCCTAGCTGTTCCCGTGCCACACGCGTATCCATCCAAAACGATTGCCGACATTATTGAGCCCGAGCTCAATGCGAGGGGAATCGAGCTACATACCTTCTTTACAGCCAACGAGATTGATCTAGACAACAAGAAGATAATAAGCCTTGAGGGCGAAGAGCTCTCCTTTGATGTTGCAACAGTTATACCGCCCCATAGGGGTCCCAGCTACATGGTTACTCCTGAAAGCGTCAAGGATGGAAACGGCTACATAAAAATAGACAAATACACAAGCAAGGTAGAAGGCTTCGACGACGCATTCGCCATTGGAGACTGCACAAACGCGCCAACCTCTAAGAGCGGAGTAACAGCACACCTACAGGCAGAGGTTGTAGCTGCAAGGCTCCAGGGCATCGATGCTAGGTACAGTGGCAGGACAAATTGTCCCCTAATAACTGACGGGAAAGGGCTATTCGTTATAAGCGATTATGACCATCCGCCGATCCCTGTACGCTTTTCCAAATTCAAGAGGCTAATGGAGGATCTCTTTGTTGCCACGTACTGGAGTGCAATTAGGTATCCAGAGTTCTGGAGCCCAGTATTTAAGGCATATTTTGAGGCAACAGACGAGATGATTAGAAAAGGTGAAGGGTGGTAAAGGTGGAAACAATATTGACCAAGGAAAGGAGAGAGGCGCTAGAAAAATTCCTAGACATGCTCGTTAAAATGAACGAGCTAGGCCTGCTAGACACCATACGAGACCTACTCGACCCAGAATTCATTGGGAGACTGTCCGAGCTCTTAATGACTCCGGGCACACTTAAACTATTAGACCACATAGACGACCTCCTAGATCTTGCAGGCTCAATAGACGTTGAAGCCATAAAAGGAAACATGCCCGTCATAAAGGCCGCACTAGAGGCTCTATCCCGTGAACCTAAACCAGTTGGCATTACCGGCCTTATGCGTGCAATGTCGGACCCAGACGTCCAGAAGGGTCTCGGCTTAATGGTGGAGCTTCTGAAAGCGATAGGAAAAACCAAAACAAAATAATTTTTTCTTTTTTTTCCTAGCAACCAAGCATTAAAGTAGCTCGCGCTACCAAACACATTCAAGGAGCTTAGCCCCTAACCCTAATACCTAACTCTTTTTCAGGAAACTCTTGGGGAGACATCCTTGTGAGGAGCCTTGCAACCCTGTTTCGTAGATCTGTGGCAAGCGTAGCTAGTTCTGCAAGTTCCCTATTGTCAAATTCATAATTTGGGAAGAATAGCTTAATCATTCCTGACAACAATTTTTTCACGGCTTTCTCGTCACGTATCGTATAGTTGCCAATGAGTTCAAAGTGCTCGTTTACGACTCCCTCGGCAGACTCAGACCTAAATCTGTGTAGAACCTCTGCCAAATAGTCGGAGGCCAGCCCATAGCCAGAAGCTAGGGAAACCTCGCTCTTCATTATTTTTGGAAGCTCCCAGCCAGGGATAAACCCATGTATCCTGTCGAGGAAGGCAGAGTCATGCATAAAGCCTGGTAGGTAGCTTAGTACGGATCCCACGTCCTGGACTTTTTCCATGTCTATGTTGCCTACGAAGACAAGTGAACATGTGCTGTGTGCTCTTTTCAGTGCTCCTCTTTCAAAGAAGCCGTCGACCATGTAGTCCTTCAGCTTGGACGCAAGCTCGTCTGGGTTTTGAAGCTTCACCTTGCTTATCTCGTCGAAGACAAGTATGTCATGGAGAGCCAGGTCTCCTGGGATAGAGAGCCTAGCATCGAAAAACAAGCGGGCAGGAGTAATTGTGCCCCCTGCATAGATCCTCGCATAGTAGACTGTGTTTCTGTAGAGCGACGTCTTCCCAGTAGCCCTCGGTCCGAGCTCCAAAAGGTTTACGTTTGTCTCAATTGCTGGGACGAGCCTAAACAGGAGCAATGTTTTCTGGAGTGGTGAATATGCTTCTGGGTTAAGCCCTATGCTTGTCACGAGCAGGTCTCTCCATTCTTCAAGACTAAAATAACGCCTCCCCTCACGGAAGAGATTCAAGTCAACATAGGAAGCCTGGAACGGCCTGAAATCCTCCAAAACGATGGGTGTCATGCTTCTCTTAGTCTTCAAGGCGTCAGGAGAATAATAGAGGAGGCCTATCCCCCATAGGCCAGAGAATATCCTCTCGTTTTTCTTGACAATTTCATCGTTTACATACGCGTCGAAAATCTGTAGCGATGGGATCTCCAGTATGTATGCGTTGTTTTTCAAGTCGACCCTGACTTTAAATTCGTCTAACAGCTTGAGCTGGCCGTCTTCCTTAAGCTTGCTTAGGAATAGGTCGCGCTGAGAAGGTTCAGGATAAAGCTCGGCTATGTATCTAGAGAGACTAGAGATACAGGAGGCGTCCTGTTTGTCCCCGCACTTATAGCTTATCAGGTACTCTGAGATAAATCTAGGTATTCTGGCAATCGAGGCATTGTTTGATATCTTCTTGTTTATTGCTACAGGTCCAAAAACCCTCCTTATCTTTGAATCTAGATTTTCCCTCATATTTACACCTCACGGCAGAAAATCGTCAATGAGATTTTTCCTTGCTTTATACGTATCTTCGTTATCTTTGCCAGCCTTCCTCTCTTCTGGTTTTGTATTTTCAAGCCCATCAGACATTCTCTCCGCGATAGGCAACCTTTCTTTTCTCGGGACTCGTTTCGCTGACGCCCTCTTTTTCAGCCTATCCTCAATCCTCGCCTTCTTAGGGACACCTCGTAGTTTGTAAACCCTTTCCTCTGTAAAAATCTCTATCTCCTGGAAAGGGGTACGAGTGAAACGGCTAGAAAGTTGATTTTTTGTTCTAATAAGATATTCGCTTGAAAGGTCTACTTTTCTACTCTTAAAAGATAAGTCTTCAACACTCAAGCCGTTAATCACTAGTTCGTTGGCTCCCAGAATGTAAATAGTATTATGTGCCTCAATGTTCAAGAGGACGAGAAATACTAAAGACGTAAAAGACAATACTATGCTGGGGAGAAATTGCTGAAGCCCCTCTATGCCAAAGTTTGGGACGAGGAAAGTTAAATAATAGAGTAGCACCAGTAGCCTCTCCATATTTGTAGTTTTTCCAAAAACAATGCTGGTCAGACCCAAATAGCCTAGGGGTAGCCATGTTAAGGTCTCCGAGAAACTTGTTGCTACGCCGGTGAGGAGTAAGGCAATTATTCTGAGGTAGCTACCAAGCCACCCTAGAGGCACAGGCTTTACGATAGTCTGGTTTGTGCTAGCCATTTAGACCTAGACAGAGAACATGGGACACGTAATAAAACTTACTGGGTTCCGGAAAGCGGGCCTATGCATGAACGATAGATACATCAGATTTATATCCAAGGCAGGAATATTATTAATTGTGGATACAAAAAGGTTTATTGAAAAAGTCAAGAAACGTGTAAGGATCCAGAGGGAATTCTTGGAAGAGCTCTATAGAGCTTTTCTCCCCAAAGAGCTTTTCAAGCCAGAGGAGAAAAAAGAAATAATTTAGGGGCGTGCAGGATATCTTGTATCAACTATTATGGCTAATGCTTTGAAGGTTATAGCCATGAGAAACGGTGACAGGATTAATGCTACTATGTTGCCAAGTGCAGAAACAATTAGATTGATAATGAGGAGCGCTATTAAAATGACTAGGTAGTTACCCAGACCAATTGTCTGAATAAGGCTCCATGCTTCGCCGAAGGCAAATATCTTTGAGGCATCACCAGTTCTTAGAATTATTCCCAGAAGTGGGTAAGCAATGAAAGCAATGGCAAGCAAGAGTATAAAGCCCAGCAAGAAAAATATTCCTCCAGCCAGTAGCCTGAGGAAACCTATGCCAGTCATTCCCATTGGATGGAAGGCCCCGCTGGTAACCATGCCGATACCTATTAAGAGAAGGGGGACGATGAAGTAGACCAGCGATATTAGGATAACCTTGAGACCCTCTACGAAATATTCACCCAGTCTCGATGTTTCTAGCTTCGGCGGCTCCTCGGGATTTTGCCAAACTATTTCTGCAAAGTAGCCTATAACAATAAAGTTAACAATTGGTATAATTGACAGGACAATCAAGATCAACAGGTTGCCAACGTCTTTTGTCAGCTTCACGGAAAAATCTATTGCTCTAGACAGTACATTTCCCGGGTCAATTGTTTGTTGAGTCATACATAATAAATAAAAACCCTGAATATAAAGCTTAGCATGAGTTACGGTTTTTTATTTAAGACGTGGAAAATTCTTTTCAACAATTACAGCTACTGGGACACCAATAATAACAATCGAAACAATGGAGCCGCCTAAAACTCCTAGCACTGACAATATCAGTGGGAGATCAATACCCATAGCCCACTCGAGCAAAAACTTGAGATAAGTACCCACGATAATAGAGACTACAACTGCCTCTGACGCCGCGCCCCAAATCTTAAGCTTAATCCCCGCTCCCCTCTTAGCAATCAAATAAGCCAACATACTCGCCACAAAGTTAGCAATAGATCCAAACACCGCATCAATCATTGATAAAGACAAGCTCCCCCACGGAGCGGCCAAAAAGTTTCCAACGAAGCATCCCAGACTGACGCCGACAGCCACCGGGAACCCATAAACCATGGAAAGAGGGAGCAATGCATCAGCGAGTCTAACCTGGAAAGCCAGGAAAGAAATTGGCTGGAGAACAACTACGAGAACGGCATATAGAGCCGCAATTAAGGCCGAGAGAGCTACATCCTGTGAACGCATGCCTTTGCAACCTTATTCAGTGATGTCTCGCACTTTATAAATGTTGCTTCATCATGAAGGAAGAACAAAATTACGGCTCGCAATGATGGATATAAAATTATACGTTAGAGTGAAATACGAAAAAAGAAATATATTTTTGATTTTACTCGGCTTACTTTGAAATTTCTTTTTCTGTTGAGCGTCTCTTTACAGCCTTGTCAAATATAATCCAGTTCCTGTACCACTCCTCGTTCTCCTTCTTGAGAAGAGTCAACACTTCTTTCATAATTTCTTTCGTAGAAACCTCTGTCACATTACTTTTAAGAATGTCCCCCTCCACAATTTTAGCTATTCTCCTAGCTACATCCAGGGGTGCACCAGCCTTTAGGCAACTAACAACAATTTTTTCAGGAGCGAATTCTTCCTTTGAGCCGTCTCTTTTAATAACATATACAGTCATACTAATCATTAATTAAAAGATTTTCTCATAGTTATAGTTTATCTTTAAAGATATTTATAAAAACGAGTCATTTAAAAATATTTCTTTGCAAGATATACTTTTAGGGGTTCAAAGGCTAGAGGTATCAATGAAGTAGTGGCAACTACTAAGAGAAGGTTTGGAGTTAGCTCCGTAAAGATTATACCAGTATAAGCGAGGAGAGTAAAAACAATCAATGTACCGAGCAATGAAATAGTTAGTTCTCTCCCAGGTCTAGAAGACCATAGCCATTTCCTTTCCCTAACCATAAGTATTCTCACTTGACTCGTGTAGATGAGTGACAATAGCACGGCAGAAACGGTAGCATTCCAAGATGAGTTAAGCACGGAGAGGGAGATATATGTGACAATCACTGGTGGTATGAGCATCGCTATAGATAAGGGGAGCGAGAAAATCATTATATTTTTCACATTCCACGTGGCAGGCTTCATTGATGGCCGAGCATTATCAGTCGAAATAGTCATTGTTAAAAAGTCGTTGGCGAGCAGAAGGACGGCCATCCCCATAGGTGTAATAGTCATTTTTCTTAACCAAAGCATTCCTACGAGGATTACGAGGATGGTCTGGAGTGTCTTAGTAATCTTGTTTATAACCCAGGTTAAGGCTCTTTGATGCAGGATTCTCCCAACTGTAATTGCATCAACTATGACGGATAATCCATCCTCGAGCAAAACGAGGCTTGCAGTCGCTTTTGCCGCGTCCGTAGCTTGTTTAACGGCTATACCAGCCTCTGCTTGGCTTAGTGCAGGTGCATCGTTTACTCCGTCACCAGTCATGGCTACTCTATAGCCTTTAGATTGTAGAGCCTTTACTACGTTGAATTTGTCTTCAGGATATACCTCTGCTAGACCATCAGCCTCATCAATAATATCTTCGAGTTTTACGTCCTTAGACATAATCTCACGTACTGAAAAAATCCTTTCACCAATAGCTACGTTTCTTGCAATCTCCTTAGCTATAGCTACATTGTCCCCCGTAAGCATGACTGGCCTCACGCCGTGTTCGCGAAGCTTAAGTATCATTTCCCGCGCATCCGGGCGAGGCGGATCCATAAGGTGGATAAGTCCAGCAAATGTGACTTCCCGTGAATCGCCTCTTTGGACAGCTACTGCAAGGGTTCGTGCACCTTTCCTTGAAGCTTCCTCGATGTCTTGGAGAACTTTATCTTTAAGGTGCTCATTATTTGTGCATAGAGATAAGACAGTTTTTGGCTCACCAAGGATAGCCCTAACCTTTTCGTTGCCGCAGAGCGCAACGCACTCAGACCTCTTCAAAGATGGTTCAAAAGGAGTAAAGCTTAGCTCCTTGCATAGATCTCTTGTGACACCAATTCTCTTACCATACGTTATAATTGCATCGTTTAATGGATCATGGGCCTCTTCTCGAGACGCCAAAACAGCGTATAGAACTACATCTTTCTCTGTGAAGCCATAGCCTTTAACACCGACAACCTCCAGCTGGTTGAGGGTTATTGTTCCCGTCTTATCAAGGCAGGCAACATTGACGGCACCGATGTCTTCAACTGCGCTTAACCTAGTCACTAAAACGTTTCTCCTAGAAAGCTCCATTGAACCATAAGCCTGCATTATTGTTAATACTGCTGGCAAAGCCACAGGGACACATGACATAAGGAAGACTACGGCTAAGTCTATTAGGGAAAATACGCTCCACTTCTCCATTATTCCTATAGGAATTGAGACTGCGAGGGCTACTAGCCCAGCATAAAGCATGTAACGTGTAATTTTGAGGACGGCTTCTTCCTGCATTGAAGTTGTCTTTGCCTCTTTTACAAGCTCAATTGTTTTACCAAAATATGTCTTTGTGCCAGTAGCAACAACAATGCACCTAGCTTCTCCCCTCTTCACTATGGAGCCAGAATAAATTATTCCTCCCGGTCCAACCTCTACTGGCAGAGACTCCCCTGTAAGTGCAGACTGGTCGACAAGCATATTGCCGTTGATAACTTTTGCGTCCGCTGGCACGATGCTTCCAATCCTTAGAAAAATAATGTCGCCTGGCACGAGTTCCCTTGCATCTACCTCTATCCACTTTCCGTCTCTTAGCACGCTAACCTTAACCGAGAGCTTTTTCTTGAGTAATTGTACCGTTTTCTCCGAGGATCTTGAATGGAGAAAACCTATTGTTGCATTCAGAACCAGGAGAAAGGCAATTATCTCAGCTTCAAGGATCTTTTCTGCAACAATAGAAGTGATAATCGTTATCTCCATAAGCCAGGGAAGCGGCCCCCAGTAACGCTTCAAATATTCGAGCAATGGATTCTTTTTCTTTTCTGGAACCTCGTTAAATCCATACTCCTTGAGCCTACGTGAAACCTCTTCAGAAGATAACCCCTCCTCGCTAGAAGAGAGATAGGCAATGACTTCATTAATACTCATGTTTTCCATGTCTCTGACAGAATACGTTCGGCTTTCTTTCAACATACAAGTCACACAAATTTCCTGAAATTACAAGTAAATACTTAACCCTTTTTCTTGTTCTTAGGTAGATAAACATAGATAATTATAAATAGAAGTGTAACAAAAATAATAACGGTATTGGTTAAATATGGAAGGTTACCGTCTAATGTTTTGGCTAGGTTCATTCGTCCTCGGACTTATCGTTGGCTCTTTAATTTCTCAATTTTTTATCTCGAAAATCCATGAAACATCTCTAGCTCCCTCATTCCAAGCAAATGGGCAAAACACCACCTGGACTCTAACATCTCGTAAGCACGTAGTCCTTAGGATAGCTACAACTACGAGTCTCGACGCGACGGGCCTTCTAGATGTAGTTAAGAAGAGTTTCGAGGACAAGTACCCCTGGATAGAGGTCACATGGGTTGCAGTCGGTACGGGACAAGCTGTTGAGCTAGGTAAAAGGGGTGACGCGGACTTAATAATTGTTCATAATAGAGATCTAGAAGACCGCTTCATCTCGGAGGGCTATGGGGTTCACGGAGTTACTTTCGCATATAATGATTTCGTGCTGGTGGGTCCGCCAGAGGATCCTGCGGGTGTAAAAGGGTCCAAAGGAGCTGTAGAGGCCTTTAAGAGAATATTCCAGGCAGGAGAGCAGGGTAGGGCCATATTTGTCTCTAGGGGAGACAAGTCGGGAACAAATCTCCGGGAGCTATCGTTATGGGCAATGGCGGGGGTGGATCCCTCTGGAAAATCCTGGTACAAGGAAGCAGGCCAGGGGATGTCCCAGACCCTGATGATTGCCGATCAACTTCGCGCATACACGCTGTGTGACAGGTCTACTTTCCTAGTTTTCAAAGACAAAGTAAATTTGGTAATTTTGAGTGAAGGCGACCCATTATACCTAAATCTCTACAGGGCGATACCAGTCAATCCAAAAAAGTTTCCAAATGTTCACTACAACGAGTCCCTGCTGTTCGTATCTTTTCTTGTGTCTCCCGAGGGACAAAAAATCATTGGGACCTACACTAAAGATGGAGCAAAGCTGTTCAATGTTTGCTTTGGAAACTTGACTAGTCTAGGCATATACGACCCATACGAGTACGACGAGGAAAGTGGACAGGTGAGATTTTACAGGGAGCTCCTCTCCAGGAGTTAAGGAAGAGTGGGAGACAAATGGATATAGCAGAGCTAATACAGATTACTTTGCTATCAATCCAAGTATCTGGCGTAGCCGTTGTTCTTTCGTCAATCATAGGGGTATGGCTGGGCGCATATATAGCTACAAGCGAGTTTAAACTGAAGAAACTCACTATCACACTGATTAACACCTTAATGGGTACTCCGCCTGTTCTCTTGGGCCTCATACTTTACCTCCTTCTGTCTAGGTCTGGGCCACTGGGCTTCCTTGGGGTCTTATTTACGCCGGCGGCGATGATTATAGCACAATTCCTCCTAACTTTACCCATCGTGACAGGGCTGGCTATATCTGCGGTGGAATCTCTACCTCGAGAACTCAGGGAATACATTAAATCACTAGCCCTGCCGGCTCACTACGAAGTCTTGTTGCTTATAAACGAGGCTAGAACAGGCATCATTAGTGGTGTTCTGGCAGCGTTTTCGAGGGCTGTCTCAGAGGTTGGAGCCGTAATAATAGTGGGCGGCAATATAAGGTACTATACAAGGGTTCTCACGACTGCGATAGTTTACTACACAAATAGTGGAGAGTTTGACACAGTGCTGTGGCTAGGGCTAGTGCTCACTCTTGTCTATTTCGCTATAAATGCTGTCGTCCTTCTACTGAGATACAGAATGGGTGAAAGAAGTGATTAAGGCATTAAACATTGTAAAATATTTTGGGAAAACAAGGATACTAGACAATGTTTCTCTCGAGGCCCACAGGGGTAGAATCGCCGTAATTATGGGCCCCAATGGCTCGGGTAAATCCACCCTCCTAAAGATACTAGCACTCCTTATTCCTCCCGACGATGGACGCCTAGAAATAGATGATTCGCCCATAGACTTTGATAACGAACTTGAAAAGAGAAGCTTGCAGAAGAAAATTGCTTATCTCCCTCAAAGGCCCCCAGTTCTCTCTGCTAGCATCTTCAATAATATCTACCTTCCCCTGAGACTTAGAGGGGCATCAAAAGAAGAGGCAAAAAAGACAACAGAAAGCATACTTTCAATGCTTAGGCTCAAAGAATATGCCAAGATAAATGCACATAGGCTCTCGGGAGGACAAAAACAGCTCTTAGCAATCGGCAGGACACTAGCCCTTAACCCAGAAATCTTATTATTCGACGAGCCCACGGCCAGCCTCGCGCCTAATACTGCAGAGATTGTCCAAGACATTGTAAAGAGATATGTAAAGGAGAAAAATTGCTACGCGGTAATTGTTTCCCACAGCATCACAGAGGCTAAAAAAATTGCAGATGATCTCTATGTCTTAGTCTCTGGAAAAATAAAGGAGAGATTTAGCGGTCAGATATCTGAAGAAGAAATTTTGAAGTGGATATAGTTTCGTTTAGTGTTTCCTCTAGAAAACCTGGGAGAAATTTTCTGGATCATGTGGCTCGTTGAATTATTATATTTGTACAAGGGATTATCTATTGATTGGTCTTGACGAATGCTGAAACGATGCGACTCTTACGTGAGCTTAAAGACGCAAAGCCAATAGTAAACGTGGAACTCGAAGTCTCCGGTCATAAAATAACACAAGAAGATCTAGAGTTGCTGGAAGCTATACGGGAAAAAGGATCTATTAGAAGGGTATCGGCAGAGCTTAACGTCAGCTACAGGACGATCTGGCTAAGAATAAAAAGAATGGAGGACGAGCTTGGCTTCTACCTCGTAAAAAGGGAGAAAGGCGGGCTCGGCGGAGGAAAAGTCATCCTAACACTACAAGCGCAAATACTAACTGAGAAGTACAGAGTACTCTCGAAGCTTGTCCAGAAAAGGATAAGGGAAACAGACCTCTCGCCAACCCTAAGAATCTCTGGAAGCGACTGTCCAGGGGTTGAGCTCCTTATCCACCTATATGAAGAAAAAGGAAAAGTGGCTGAATATTTGAAAGTGGGCTCACAGCTCGGCCTAGAGCTATTAGTAAATGGCTACTCTGACCTTGCAGGAATACATATCATAGACCCAGAGACAGGAGAATACAACACAAATGTCTTGAGGAAAAAACTGTACCAAGGCCTGGTATTGATACATGGATACTGGAGAGAAATAGGATTCATCGTGGAAAAAGGAAATCCAAAAAACATTCAGAGCCCAAAGGATCTCCTACGAAGCGACGTTGTACTGGCAAACAGGAATAAAGGAAGCGGCACCCATCTCTTTACCCAATACCTATTAAGGGAAATCTCCAAGGAAATAGGCTCTCCGATCCAAGCCTTGACACGCAGAATTAGGGGCTATAGTTCAGAATATTATTCCCATAGAGAGGCATCTCTAGCTGTGCTCATGAAAAAGGCAGACGTAACAATTGGCCCCAGGTGGGTTGCAGATGAACTAGGACTCGAGTTCATACCTTTAGCTAGGGAAAAGTTCGACTTCGCGACAAGAAAAGAGCTTCTCAGAAAAGATGCTATAAGAGATTTCATAAGTCTACTGCAGTCACAACAATTTAGAGAGGAGGCTTCAAGGATAGGTATCTATACATCTCAACAGACGGGAACTTTGCTGAATAAGTAAACTATAATACACACAGAAAGATAGCATAAAAACTGAAGACTAGAGGGTCATCTATAGTATGAGAAAAAAGAATGCTTTATTACGTGTGCGTTTACCTGAACTCTTAGTCCAGGAACTTGACAATCTTGTGGCTAAAGGCTACTTTCAGTCTAGGAGTGAGGCAGTAGCCGAAGCCACACGACGGTTACTACTAGCTTACTCAGTTTCGTCGAGGATCCCCGTATCAATGTTTAAGTTGACTATTGAAGGGTCTTCTCGACAAGACCTGGGACCAGGAGACACCTTTGAAATAGACGTGGAGGAAGCCAGGAAGCACATATTAGAATTTTTCGGATCAGACTCTGTAGATGATATTATTAGGAAAACGAGAATGAGAATTTGATAATTCTTGACTTAAGGCATTTTTGAGATATTGAGTCCTGAAGAATACTTAACAAAGCACCAAGGACAGGATACCTTCTAGCAAAAAATGTAATACACTATTGCAGTATGTAAAATTTAGCGTGCCGGTCAGACAGTAGCGGCTTCTTCACGGGGAGCCGAGCTTTGTCCCCTCTTCATCCCATTAGAAATTGTTTTACCATCCTTAAGTATTTTTCTAGCCTCAACACGTCAAGTGGAAAGCGCCGAGAATGCTCTTTTCACGTGTAGCTATCTCGTTGAATAGCCTAACCGCGTCACGTGTCGGCAGAGCGTATATCTCTATGCCTTTTTCCTCTAAGAAACTGTAAACTTCCCTCTGTACCTTGACAAGTCCATGGTAACCTGTCCCAAAAACGACTATCCTGGGAGAGTATTCTAGCAAAAATTGCTTAATGTCTTCAAGGAAAACTTTGTGGCCCTCTTTCCTCCACCACTTTTCGCATACTACTTTCTCAGGGGTAACAATTACATCGTTAGTGTATGTCTTTCCGTGTACGCGGATTTTGCCGAATGAGTATTCCTCAACAATCATATCTATGTTACATATTGTTCTGGGAGATAAATTTATGTGCCCCCCAGAGTAGTCTTCAAGTACATAACCGTTAAATATCGTGTAGTGTCCTTTCACACATATGAGCTATAGAAAGCTGTTTGCACCAATAATTTTAGTGATTTTCCTGCTGAGCCTTGTCCCTACCTCTTTGTCAGCGCCGTCCCAGGGCCAACTCAAGATAATTGGCTCCGCCTGGATACTAGCGCCGGCAGTGGCACAAACCTCGACAGGAATGATAGGCTCCGCTACAAACATCTCCGTATTTGTGACCGAGGGATGGGGAGACGTGTACGTGTCGACTTATTCACTCACACAGGAAGACTTCCAGGGCGCCGCTACAGCGGCTGCCAGGGTAGTTACGAGGCTTCTTGGTCTCAACTTTTCCAACTACAACTACTACTTCAAAGTCCAGGGAGACGCGGTAATCATTGGGGGTCCAAGTGCAGGAGTGGCCATGTCGATCGCGGTCTACTCGGCCCTAACAGGCAAGCCCATAAACCGCTCTGTAACAGTTACAGGAATGATCTCCCCAGACGGCACAGTGGGTCCAGTCGGAGGTGTATACGAGAAGGCCCAGGCAGTGGCCCAGGCTGGTGCAAAAATATTTCTTGTCCCCCCTGGACAGAGCATTGTCACACAGTACCAGACAGTTGTAAAGAGAATTGGACCCTTCCGCTACTACACAACCCAGCCGGTAGTCATCAATCTTACGGACTACGCCCACAAGAATTGGGGTCTCAGGGTTGTCGAGGTCACCACTCTGACTGATGCTCTGTACTACTTTTTCGGCGTCAAAATTCCTGCAAGCTATACCACAGCACCATATCTGAGTAGCGATGCTATAAAGATTATAGATAAGGTTAGAAGCCAGCTCACACAGATTGCACAAAGGGAGCTTAACGAGGCATACACAAAAGTCAACGCATCGAGGCTGACAAGCGTCGGCAAGTCCACCCTGAACTCTTACTTGGATAGATATGCAAAAAGCTACTTGTCTCGGGCATCCACCAGAGATGTATCATCCATTTCGCTACTCACATCAAGCATAGCCATCTCTAGATGGATAAAGCTCTTAGTAGACTACTATTCAAATGTACAGCTAGACCAACAAGTGCAGGCCATCTCGGACCAGATAACTGCAACAATTGATGAACTAAGCAACAAGGCACCCAGAAACGTCCTAGAACTCAACATCCTTACGCTCTCAATAGACAAGACAGTCCAGGCACTCAAACTATACAACGAGTCAGCAAACATGTGGAATACAGACCCATCAACAGCCCTTCAAAACATAGCTTTTTCGTCGGCCCTCATAGATGAAGCAAAAGCCTGGAGCAACGGTCTACAGGCAGGGGTTTTACCAGACTCTTCACAGGTAGCTGCAACATATATCTCAGTAGCTAGGAGTACGTGGCCATACATATACTCAGTACTCAGCGAGGCTGGTGGAGACCTAACATTAATCGACTCTTCACAGATATACTATACGCTGGCAACCAGCCTCTACTCTTCCAAGAAGCCACTGTTCGCCGCAATAGCGGCTGCTAGAAGCATTGCACTGGCAGAGGCGGCCATGCTCTACTTCCAGGCACAGGCATCAGGAAAAGATCCCTATACAGAAGTCTCGAGGAAAAACGCCATGGCAGTCGCGTCAACATATCCAGACATGATTGCCTCAATATACTATCTAAACCAGTCTAGCGGCGCCGAGCTACAGGATCGCCTGGCATATTTGAAGCTGAGCTCACAGCTTGGAGAACTCGTCCAAGACCTGCTTAAAACCATTAATCTCAAGGAAACAGTCCAACAGCCAAAGCAAGGAGAATCAACTACACCAAGCCAGCCCAGCCAGACACCTAGCGCTCCAAGCAACCCGCAACCCAGCAAAAACATTGGTGACTGGATACAAGACATCTTGCTGAAGATAAGCCTGGCGTTCGAAAATCTAGTAAACTGGATAAGAAAGATTCTAGGCCTATAAAAATAGAAAAGAAAAAATATTTTATTTTTTCCTAGCCGGTCTGCATGCAAATCTTGACTGTGCTATTAGCTGTCTAAGCTCGCCCATAAGCTCGTGGACCTTCTGCAGGTCCTTGTTATTCGTGGCAACCCGTATCTCTTGTACCTTGCTATCAATTAGGGACGCCAAAGTGGCGTTGCATGTGCGGATAACCTTGGCAATATTCTCAGTTTCTCGAAGTGTGGTTTCCACTCTTCCAAGCTCCATTAGACCGGCGACGACATGGTTCATCTCGAAGAAGCTTTGGCGTAGCTTCAATAGGGCCTCCACATTTTTTCCTTGTGATATCAGGGACTGGGCCTCCTTTATCCTGGTATCGCTCCAGTTCTTAAACATCTGGGCAATGTTTGGGGCGAATTTTTCAAGTCTCTCATATATACGTTGCGTAGCGTTGACAAAATGTTCCAAGTCTTTTTGTACCTGTCTGGCCCTAAGCTGTGTCGCTAGGTCCCGTATAGATTTCTCTGCCTGTTTTATTTGTTCCCGTGCTTGTGCTAGGAGCTGTAAAGCTTTCGTGGTGTCATTGTTCTTTAGGGATGTCTGTGCTTGGCTGAGTAGGTTCGAGGCGCTGGTAAGGAGGCTTGTAACGTTAGACACATCAGCTCCGAGGCTCTTGAATTTTTCAGCCACCCTTGACAATGCTGCGACCTGGTTGGTGAGGGCTCTTATCTCAGCCTCTATGAATCTTTGTTTTCTCTCTTGTGCGCGTTCCCTAATCTCTTTTGTAAGCTGGAGAGCTATCGCTCTTAGCTCGGATGATGCTTGCCTAATAAGCTCCCTTGTCTGGTTTAAGTCGCCAGCGGCAAGCGTGTTCTTAGCTTGGTCGAGGATGTTCTTGACACTTGATATTTCTCCCAGTAGTTCTTGTTTCTTTGTTTCATTCGCTACGTGGGAGTTGATGAAGTTCTCCAGCCTAACTGTTTGGTTATATAGGAAGCTAATGTGTCTGCTGAGTTTTTCTTGGTCTGTTGTTCCTGGCTGGGATACTACTATCGTTGATGCGAAGACCTGTGTCACTACTAGTAGGGCTATTACCAGTGCAGCTATTGTTTTGTTCATTGTTTTTCACCAGGGTACATTGTAAAATAAGTTGGAAATAAGGATTAAAGTGGTTTTAAGTGGAATTTGAAATTTACCAAAGAACAAAATTTTAGTTGAGTTTTATAAAACATAAAAATTAATCTACTCTCATTGTTGCCCCTAATGGTTAAAATGAATTTCAAAATGCTTGAAAAGTGGTTCTACGAGAGAAGCCCACAAATTGTAGCGAGGGAACTCTTGGGAAAAATACTCTACAACACAGACTCTCAACGCATGGGTATCATTATAGAGACAGAGCCCTATTTCGGCATAGAAGACCCCGCGTCACGAGCCCGCAGGGGAGGAAACCTCGCAGAAGTAATGAGGGGCCCTGTATGCACGGCTCTTGTCTACGGTATCCATAGACAGTGGCTCCTAAACATTGTTGCACATCCTCCGGGAGAATACGGGGCCGTCCTTGTAAGATCGATTCTGCCAGTGGAAAGACAAGGAGAGGAATTTAACATTTTTAGACCGATATTTGGGCCAGGAAGGCTTACAAGGTATCTTTCCATCGATAAGTCTCTTCACGGATGTTTTCTTTGCCGTGAAGACTCCCGACTAAAGATACTCGACTACCTAGCAATAGAAGACAAATGTGTCCTTAGAAGTCGTAGAGTAGGTGTCAGAGAAGACCTCCCTGAACCATTGAACTTCAAGGTAAATAATGAATGCCTAGAAGCATTGGCAGAACAAATAAAGTGAACAATAATTTTTTTGGATAACACGTTCTCTAATGGGATGTGGCACGAAAAATATTCATTGTAGCCCACAGAGGCTCAAGCACAAAGGCGCCCGAAAACACATTGCCGGCCTTTGAGCAAGCCATAAAAGACGGGGCAGACTTTGTAGAAACAGACGTGTATAGGACACGGGACGGAGCAATCGTATGTATCCATGATCCTTCCCTTAAACGGACAACAAACGGCGAGGGCTTTGTCTTCGAAAAAACAATCGACTATATCAGGAGCCTAGATGCAGGGTCATGGTTCTCAGAGAAATTCAAAGGCGTACAGGTTCCACTCCTAGAAGAATACCTAGACATAATAGCCTCCTCGAATGTAGGCGCCTTCATCGAGATAAAAATGCCTGGAATAGAGGAGGAAGTCCTCGGAAAAGTCCTCCAGTGGGGCCTCGAAGACAGGACAGTAATCCTCTCAGGCAACTGGGGCGTATTGCTCAACGTTAAGAGACTGGTTCCGGGCATACCTACCCTAGCAGACCTGCCAAACCCAACCCCCCAAGCCATTCTCTCCGCCGCAAAGGTAGCAGACATAGTCAGCATTCACAGCCTACTATTCGAGGAACAGTTCTCAGAGATAGCCCACAGAAAAGGGCTTCTAGTCAACGTCTGGAACATAAATACTCCCGAGGAAGCCCTCAGCGCCGTAGAAAACGGAGCAGACTTTATCACAGCTGACAACTCAGAATTAATCAGAAAAACTATTGGAAAATAAGTTGTGACTCTTTATTGGCGGGGGACAGCGAAGAGCCTTTTCGCGTCTAAAGTTATTCTTACCTTTTCGCCTGGCTGTAGCCGTATACTTGTAGACGTTCTGAGCCTTGTCTGGTATTCTCCAAGACCGAGGATGTATTCCATGTGGTCGCCTAGATACGACGAAGCCAAAATCTTTGCCTCGACAACATTTGTTTGTTCTCCACCGCTTGCTAGTTCGACGAGTTCTGGCCTCACTGCTAAGAGTACAGGATTGCCTAAGCTGGCTTTCTCGACACGGGTCCTTGCAACAAGCGTTATGTCGCTGTTCTCTATTTGAACTCTCACAATTCCAGCTGAGGGGTTAAGAACTTCTATGATATTTCCTGGGATAAGGGTTGTGACCCCCATGAACTCAGCTACAAAGGGGGTGGCAGGCGAGCTGTATATCTCTTCTGGTGTTCCAAGCTGTTCTATCCTGCCCTTGTTCATTACTGCAATTCTGTCACACATTACAAGTGCCTCTGCCTGGTCATGAGTGACATAGATAGACGTTATGCCTAGCTCTTTTTGTAGCCTGCTGAGTTCAAACCTAACTTGTTCCCTAAGTTTTGCATCAAGATTGCTTAAAGGCTCGTCGAATAGCAAAGCCCGTGGCTCAACTACAATGGCTCTAGCAACTGCAACTCTCTGCTGTTGTCCACCGCTGAGCTGGTAGGGATACCTATCCAAGAGCTCCTCTATGCGTAGAAGCTCTGCAGCCCACTTAACCTTTCGAGAGATCTCGTCATCTGGAACCTTTTTCAGTCTCAGGCCAAAGGCAATGTTCTCGTATACCGTGAGATGTGGGAACAGAGCCCAGCTCTGAAAAACCATTCCAAGTCCACGTTTTTCTGGCGGCACATAGGTTATGTCTTCACCATCTATCAGCACCTTGCCCCTGTCAGGCATCGTTAGACCAGCAATTATACGTAGTGTCGTTGTTTTTCCGCTCCCAGAGGGACCCAGCAGTCCAAAGAATTCTCTGTCTCTTATCTCTAGGTATGGAATCTCTGCTGCAACCACTTTGCCGCCATAATACCCCTTATATACGTCTACCAATTCTATTTTTACCATTTACCTACCACCTCCTGCAAGAGACAGGGATACACGCAAATATTTTTCAGACAAAATTCCACCAATCAAGCTCGGAAGGAGTATAAACAGGCTCACTGCCGCGGCCCTTGGAGGAGAAATTGCGTAGCCCCTTATAAGCTCGTAAACAACTATTGTGAGCGTCTTTACTGAGGGTGCTCCCAGTAGCTGTGTCATTACGAATTCATTGAGCGAAATCGCCATTGAGAAAATGAATGCAGAAAGCATGCCTCTCCAAGTCAGTGGAAGGTAAACCTTCTGTATCACCTGCAACCTCGTCGCGCCGAATACTCTCGCAACCTCCTCTAAGTCCTTTGGAACCTGCATAAACGAGGCTGTTATGCTTCTAAGGGAAAATGGAATGGCGAAGAACATGTGTGCAGGTATTAGAGCCCACATGTTGCCCCTAAGCCCCAGGAATGTATAGAGGACAAGTATCCCGGTTCCTACGACGATTGCTGGGAATGCCATTGTTAAGTTGACAATAGTCTCTGTTATTATTGCAACTTTGTCTCTTCTTGTTGCAAGATAGTATGCGGGAAGGATGCTTATTAGAATTGTAACTAATGCAGTGAGAGGGGCCAGGATATAGCTGTTTATAAAAGCCGTCTGGACATAGCTGTCGGAAATCATCTTTTGGATCCAGCCAAATCCCAGCTGTGAGGGGAATAAGTCTGTTCCAAAATACCATTTTTCTGCCAAGGCATAAATGATGGTCATGACTGTTGGAAGCAAATAAAAGATCGCCAGGAACCCAAGGACAATGTAGTCCCAAACCTTGACGTTATTCTTCATCTTATCTCACCTGGTACACAATTGCTTTTGTGGTAAACCTGAAGAAGAAGTACCCAGCAAGAATAGATAATACGAGGTAAACAAATCCCGAAGTAAAAGCCATCAAAAAGTTGTTAAACAATGTGACATCGTTGAGGATAACAACGCTTAAGTATTGAGGCCAAGCGGCGCCCAAAACAAGCGGCACAGATACCCCGGTCAGGTTGTCCAAGAATACGATCGAAGCAGATGCAAAGAGAGCATACCTCGATAATGGGAAGTAAATTCTCCTTATAATTGTCCTCGTTGATGCTCCAAGCATCCTAGCCGCTTCAACTATTTCCGGGTTTATTAATTGCAATGGTCCATATGTAAGCAAGAAAGTCAATGTAAAAGTATACCACACCTTGCCAAGAATTATACCTATACCATATGGATCGTTCACTAGATATAGTGGTTCCTTTATAACCCCTAAAGCTTGTAGCACGCCATTAACAAAGAGCGCAACATACCCCCGGGGCCAAAGCAGGGTCCACCACATAAATGCGGCTATAAGGTAAGGCGTATATATAGCGATTAATGGGATAAAGGAGAACTTGCCCCACCATGTCGGCTTCCTAATAGTAAGGTAAAGCGCAAACATGTAGCCTGCCACCACAGCTATTAGAGTCGCAACCGCACTGTTCCAAAACGTGAAGTAGAGCGACTCGAGATATTTGCTTCCACCCGAGAAGAACTGTTTAAATCCGTCAAGAGTAGGTCCACTGCCCTGAATTAAAGGCGAAATACCGAAAGCACCTAGGATGACAGTAATTAAAGGTGCCACAAGGTATATGGCTAAGTAAACATAAAGTGGCAAAAGATACCAAATAGATACACGCCGGGCCTCAGACATTAAAACCACCGAGAAAAATAAAAGAAAAAATATTTTTTATTTTTTGGCAACCTCGTCGATCCATTTCTGCATCATGTAGTTCATGTATTCTGCATGCCTAAAGTAGAATGGCCCATAATAGAACCAGGCTGTAAAGTTGCCATACGGGATGTTCACTGGCCACGCCGGGTTCTTCTTCACGTCCGCTGGAACGAGATCCCATGCTTTTGGAACAACCGGGAAGGTTCCCTCGTTAGCCGCGATATAAGCCTGGACATCATCTTCAAGCAAATAGTTGATGAAGAGAAGCGCAGCAGCCTTGTGAGGTGCATTGAAGGCAACTATTACCCCGTCCCATGGCTCTGGCATTCCAGGGTCTGGTATATACATTCCGACCCATTCAGGCTTCAGCCTGCCTTCGTTGATTTCAGCTAGCACGGTGTCTATCCACTGAGGCTCTAGCCATACTTCTCCTGCTTCAAAGAGCTGTACAGCTGCAACGTTGCCTTGCGGATAGTTTCCAGGCTGATACATGTATTTCTCTATCTCGTTTAGATAGTCCCAGAAGTTCATTCCACTCTTTCCGGGCGAATACATTATGTCGTGTGCTCTTTGCTCGCTGTACCCTGCAAATGAGAATTTGTCATAGCCGTACTGGCTGTAAAGCAGAGCCATAAGGAAGGTATGACCGCTTCCTCCCTTGTTAGGGTCACAGTAGGTAAACTTTCCTGGGTGCTTCTTTACCCAGTCAAGCAACTGGTCAAGGCTTTTTGGAACATCTGCGTTGGGCCACTGTCCGAGAATGTCTTTGCGGTATAGCATTACGACTTGCCACCATACTATTGGAATGTATCTTCCGTCAGTGGGATACATGTCTGTCCCGAACATATTGGCAAGCAAGGGGACTTTCTTTGCGTTTGGAAGAATTTCTCTGAGGTTAACATCCCAAAGAACGCCGTTTTCCTTAGCCATCTTGAATGGCAAGCTCCAAAGGAAGACCACGTCGTATTGTCCAACTGTTTTTCCAGCCTGCTTGTCAGCGATCAAGGCCTGAACAGTGCTGTACCAGTCACCTAAAACAACCTGACACTCAATACCGTATTTAGCCTGGAAGTTTTGACACACATGATTGAAAACGTCCTGTTCATGTGTGCCTCCAAATATGGCGAAGACAACTTTGCCCTCCTTTTTAGCCATTGCCTCTATGTCTGACCAGCTATACGTGTAGACTGTCTTCTCATTTATTCCCGTGGTCTGGGTTGTTGAAGAAGGTGTTGTAGTTGTCGTGGGGGTTGTGGGCTTAGGTGCAAGTAGCAAAGCGATGCCATATCCAATTATCAAGAATATTATGGCAACAGCTATGAGGGTCGCTAATTGTTTATTCTTATTTTCTTGCTTCGCCACAAGAATGTTATGCATATTCCTCCTTATAAATTTTTTGGGATTTATTTTATAAATCAAAAATTATGAATTAAAATGCATTTTAAAGTGATATAAAACATAAATAGTTAACATAAAAATTTTATATCAAAATATGAAGGAAATTTTCCCCATGCTAAAATAATTTTAGAAAATGTCCTTTAAATTCGCATATATTTTCAAGTATTTCTGATATAGTTCTTGATATACAAAAACTTCCTCCTTTTTTGGAAAGAAAATTTTTCTCATTGAAATATTTCCCATAAAGTCGCTCCACTTGTAGAGACCAGACATTACCTTTGCAACTATTGTGTCCCCTAACGGCTCAGAGGCCTCGCTGACGAAATATATCTTCTTGTTTAATACACTTGCCAATGTTTGGACAATTTCTGGCGTCTTTGTCATGCCTCCCGTGACTAGAGTAATGTTTGTCTTATATCCAAGTTTCTCTATTTCGTCCACGTTGTGTCGAATAGAGTATGCAACTGCCTCGACAGATGCTCTTATAGTGTCTTCCCTTGTTGTAGTGTTGGAGATCCCAAAGAAGATAGACCTGGCTCTCGGATCCATAATAGGGGTTCTTTCCCCCACTAAGTAAGGTAAAGCTACGAGTCCCCCAGCTCCAGGCTTGGTTCTCCTCAGCACTGATCCCAAGATGTGATATTTTCCTGTTAGATTCAACAAGTCTAGCATGAAGTCCACAAAGCTACCCGCGGAGGAAGTGGCGCCACAAACATAGTAAAGGTCTGGAACAGGGCTAAGGTCTATAAAGAGCTTTGAGCTTGGGATCGGCTTCTTCGTTGAATAGAATATTATACCCGTGGTTCCCAATATGATTGCCAAGATGTTTTCCCTCATGAGTCCCAGCGAAACTGCACCAGCAATGGCATCCACAGTTCCAGCATTTAACGTGATGTTGTTTCCGTTGTGGATTTTTCCAACAGCGTCGACCGTGTTGGCTAGCCCTGGAAGTTTATTTTCATCTAGACCCACGATGTCCAGAATCTCTCCTGAAAGTTTTTTTGTTCGGTAGTCAAGGAACCCCTCTTCTAGCATAACTGTTGAGTCTACTACTGTTTCCCCTGTGAGTCTATAGACAAGATACGAAGTTAAATCGAGAAGCTTCCACGCGTTTTCGAGCACTTTTGGTTTGTTTCTCTTGAGCCAGAGAATTTTTGGAAGCCATTGTTGCTGGTTTACAGGGTTGCCGTTGACTCTCAATATAAGATCTCCATATTCCCTCTTAAGGTCTTCTTGTTCTCTCCAAGTCCTCGCATCATTGTATAGGAGACCGTTCATCAGGGGCCTGCCATTTCTGTCCACTGGTATTAGAACGGGAGCCATAGCTGATAGGCCAAGGTATACATCGTAGCCTGAAAGACCCTTAAAGAGATCGTTAAACAGGCTTGAAAAAGAGGAAAAATACGCTTCAGGATCTACCTCTGCGTAGCCTGGCTCAGGCGTAGTTGGCTTCTCGGCCTGTACACTGTGCCTCCTGACGACTTGGCCGGTCTCGTCTACAATTATTCCCTTGATCACGGTTGTGCCAGCATCTATGCCGGCGAAAAGCGTCCTTGACATATTTACCTCGTCAAGATTATTTTTACAGAGTTCTCTTTGTCGTCCCAGGTTGCGACAGCCTTTTCAAATTCGTCTATATTGAACCTGTGAGAAATTATCTTTGAAAGCTCCCTTTGATACATTGAGACGAATTTCAGTGCCTTCGCGTATTCCACGTATAGGTAGCTAGAGCTCCCAACAAGTGAAACCTCGTCGTAGTGTACAATGTTGGGGTCTAAAGAAAAGCTTACAGAATTTGCCGGTACACCGGCAAAAATAACTACGCGTCCACCCTTCTTTACTAGTCTGAGGGACTCTTCCAGTGTTGTCTTATTAACAACTGTCAAAAACACTTTGTCGAAGCCGTCCGGGTTTTCTCTGAGTATATCCTCAATATTAGGATAGTTATTCCTATTGTAAAGCTTCTCTGCACCCAGCTCTTCTGCCAGCTTAAGCTTCTTGTCTACGAGACCCAAAACAGCTATGCTACCTGCTCCATAAATCTTGGCCAGAAGGACATGAAGGAGACCCATGGGCCCCTCGCCCACTATGGCTACAGAGTCTCCAGGAGAAACTTTTCCAGCATTCATCGAGTGCACAACACAGGCTACCGGCTCAGTCATACTGGCAACCTCTAGGCTCAGCCCATCGGGAACCTTGAATATAGCCTTTGGAACGCCCTCTCGGGGCACAAGCAAGTAGTCCGCATGTCCCCCGTCAATATTATAGCCAAAAGTCAGTGGTCTCTCGCATAAGTTTTCTCGCCCAGCCCTACAATACTTACACGTGCCACAGTAAATGTCAGCGGCGACGTTGACTCTCTCCCCGACCTCTATCCCTTTTACGCCCTCTCCCACTTCTTCAACTATTCCAGCCATTTCGTGGCCCAAGACGACGGGGTACCTTACAAGACGACCACCATGCCTAATAATCTTGATGTCTGAGGGGCAGAGACCAGAATACTCGATTTTGACAAGTACTTCGCCGAATCCTGGCTCAGGCCTTTCTCTCTTCTCAACTCTAAAATTATTTATGCCGTAAACCACGACAGACCTATTAACGCTCATAGTAGCTCACTCATGGCTTCATCCACAGAGGCCCCCCCTCTAACTATCCTCTTCATGGCCCTTATCATCTTTGAGGGGCTCTCTTGTTGCCACACATTTCTCCCAATACAGGTACCAACAGCACCAGCATCCATAACTGCCTTGACAAATTCGAGAACCTTCCTGGGAGAATCCATCTTTGGTCCTCCAGCCGCGATGACCGGAACGATTGAATATCTCACGAGGTCCCGGTACAAGCTGAAATCACTTGGGAAGCCAGACTTAACGATTGCAGCACCCTCTTCTCCAAGAGTCCTGACCCCTATCCTCAAATACTCGAAGGCATCCACCTTGGCATTTTCCCAAACAAGAACTTCGCCTATAACGGGCAGACCATAGTACTCGGCCTCCTCAACCAGCCTACTGAAGACCTCGTACATATCGTTTTCCTTGGGATGAGCCACATACACAGTATACGCTATCGCGTCTGCGTCGTACCTAACCGACTCTTCCACCGAAGACGTCAGTCTCTGGTCCCCCATGTCTCCAGACGTAAACGTGGCCCCACTAATCCTGTAGACAATGGCTAGCCTGCCAGCCACTAGGTCATAGGTTTTAGCCAGCGAGCCTCGACGTAGAAGAACACCATCTGCACCGCCATCGATAATTTCCTGCACTATACGCCTTGGTTCTTCCAATTCCCTAAAATAGCCCTCGATGGGATGATCAATAGGGACGATTATAGTTTTTCCTTCTTTCAAAATTTTCTTTAAACGTATCATTTTACCGATGGTCATTTGACGTCAACGTAAAATCGCACTCAAAGATACATAAGTATTATTCACTATAAAAATATATAAAAATTTAAAAAATAAAATAGCTTTTTATGCCATTGTGATATTATCTATCATGCAAATCGAAAATCAGATTATTTCTACGATTTCCCTAACAAAGAGTGTCTTCGACAGCACGGTGAGCTTGTTCAAGCCTCGATGTATTACAACTTTTCCACAGTCAACTATCCTTAGGATCTTCTCCTCGAACAGCTTTGTGTCCACAGAGGGGTCAAAGATAAGCTCGTCCACGCCTATAATGAAGAGGGGACCTTCTGCATTCTCGAGGTCTTCTCTCGAAAGCTCGAGCCGTCCTACGTGTCTGATAAATACGGGTCTCCTAGACTTTTCCAGTGCTACGAGGCGTCTGAGTATTCCGGGCGTGTCCTTTTTAAGTCCTATCAGCTGGGGACCGGCGTCTGCGAGGGCAATAAACGTTTTTAATGCCTGTGAGACAAGGTAGCCGACACTCACACCCATGTTTTTTGCAAGGCTGGAGATTTCCTCGTATGCATCGCTATCGACACCCCTAATCAGCACGTTCCTCTGCCTCTGGCTAGACATTCGACCCACCCATGATTCTCGAAATCTTGTCCCTTAGGGCATAAAGCCTGGCAAGCTTCTCCTCGTCGATGCTACTAGTCTGTTGTCCTTTTCTACCGATAAAGAAGGCTACACCCAGAACAACAGCTATAAGTGCTACAGGCCAAAGTGAAGCTATTCTTTTCTGAGGTGTTTCTAGTATAACATTTGAAACGTCTGGCTCGCTTCTCTTGATCTTTATAGAGGGCAAGGCAAAGTAATATGCTTCACCCATAAAATCTGTCCTGACGGAGACGCCCGGGGTCTCGCTCACTGCTATTTGTTTATAGAACGTCTCATTGAAGCTTTTGAACCCCTCGGGAAAATACTCTGCAGTCTCGATCTTGCTCATCTTTGCAATCATAGAGTCCAAGAGATCTGCCGCCCTAGCTAGGCCGTCTGCAAGCTGGTTGAGGTTGTAAGATGCCTCGCGGAGCATGTTAGCCATCAATATCAGCTTGTTGGCGGCTGTTGCCATGTTTTCTGCCGCAGCTGGGGACTGGTCTATAAGCCTGTCTAGGTCTCGGATTGTAGACCCATATTTTTCGAGCAAAGTCTCGATTTCGCCAATGCTTGAAAGTGAAGAGTCTATCATTTGTTTTATCTCTGTAAGGGTAACATTGCTATTAGTCAAGTTGAGTGTTTGAAGTATCACTTGTAGTTGTTCTTCGGTAACGGTAACGTTTTTAGAAACTCTTTCCAAGACAGCCCTGGTCCTGTTTATTAATGTAGATACGTTTCCAAGTTGCCCAGCAACATTGTTTCTCATCTCTTGTGTCATTTGGGCCAGAACCTTGAGCTGAGAAGAAGCCGTAAGTATAATGCTGGCCGCTGATTCGGCTTGGGAACCAGCCTCGCCTAGAAGCCTTGCCTGTTCCCTAAACCCCTTACTAAGATTGTAGAGAAGATCCCGAAGCTGTGTAGCGTTTTCCTGGAATGCCGACAAGTTTCCGAGACTGCTTCCTAGAAACTTCTTTGTGTACTCCTTATACTTCGAGATTAGCATCGACTGGACCCTAGGATCAAGAGTAATAGTGATTATTGGCGAAGGCACGAAAACCTCTCCCCATGGATTCTCGCCTCTAACCTCGAACACAACGCTTAGATAATAGGAGCCGTTCATTACAGAGCTCCACTGGAAGCTAACCTCGCTGCTCGACTCTCTCATGCTTTGGGGAGAATCTGAAAAAGCCACGGGATAAAGATACATGGGGTCTACACTCCAGCTGACTGAGACTGGCAACTGGAGATTACTGAACATGGGGTCTAGAGGCACTATTGTCAACGAATAGTTGATTGACCTTGCCTTGAGAGCTACACCAACGCAATAGCCACCGGAGCAGTTTAGTGTAACCTCTTTGCCGTCCGCCAAGATGTTAATGGAGATGTTAAACAGGTTCCTGACGGGGACACTATATTTCAAGGTATAGCCCTTGGTTACGTTTAGGTTTCTGAAGGACGTGGCCCTAAAGCCATCTACAAGCCGAGAACCATAAATGTCAACAGTTGACGATGCGTCTCCCTCGGAGCCATAGGCAACATAGTCCGTAAAATTCAGCACAGTATCGCTGTCGAAAACCAATGTGACAGTAGCTGTAGTATTGTACGTGCATCCAGGCAACACGTCCATTTCCCTAACAACCATCTTTTTGACTCCTACCACAGGCTGTCCAAAAACTTGCACGAGTATGAGTAGCGTAATGAGATACGATACCAGCAGTTGCCTCTTCATATCGCTCTTGTGTTTTTATTGTATATCATATATTTAAGTCTATCTCTTTTATTTGCTTAAAAATTCGTTCATTGTCGAAAAATCAAAAGCAATACAAAAAGAATAGCTATTTCTCGATAAATTTCTCAAGCCTCGCTATCCTGGCTTCTAGGGACTTCAGCTCTGCATCTAGGATTTCTGGGCTTATCTTCCCCTCCCTGGCAGCAGACTCAAGCGCGTCGAGCTTGATTTTTAGGAGCTCCAGCTGTAGCTTTTCAAGTTCTCCTTTCTTTGTCGAAGCTTTGACTTCTTTTACTTTATCTGCCAATGTTGTTGTCGGTGGCTGTTCAAAGATTTGTCCACCCCTAATATAGAATGTTCTCGAGGCCAGCTCAGCTATCTCTGGGTTGTGTGTAACTATAACTATTGTTTGTCCGAAGGCCTCGTTAAGCCACTTGACGAGGGAGAGCACCCTAGATGCAGAGTCCACGTCAAGGCTACCTGTAGGCTCGTCCATTAGAATGATGTCTGGGCTTGGTGCAAGTGCCCTTGCGATTGCTACCCTTTGCTGTTGACCGCCGCTCAGCTGTCTCGGGAACTTTTCCTCGTGTCCTTTTAGGCCGACGATTTCAAGCATCTTTTGGGCTATTTCTCTAGCCTGTTTCCACGAATATATGCCCGTAAAGATTAGGGGCATCATTACGTTTTCTAGGGCTGTCAAGTTTCTAATCAGGTTGAATGACTGGAACACGAAGCCGATCTTTCTAGCCCTTATCTTTGTTAGCTCGTCCTCGCTTAGATTAGTTATGTCTACTCCGCCAACAATCACGTTTCCACGGGAAGGGTTCTCGAGGCCCCCAGCTATTGATAGAAGTGTGCTTTTACCGCTTCCAGAGGGACCCATAATGATTGCTAGTTCTCCCTGGCGGACAGTGAGATTAATGCCTTTGAGTACTGGTATCTCCTCTGTCGCGGTCTTGTAGATTTTCCATACGTCCCTCAAGACAAGCGCGTCTTCACTCACTCTTTAGCACCTCTACTGGTCTAATAGACGTGGCCCTCCACACGGGATAAATCGAGGACAGAACACTGAGTATGGAAGCCAGGGCAAAGCTCAGCAACAAGCTCTGGGGCTCAAGTATTAGTGGAGGATTTAGGAACCCATACGAGGCAACTATCTCTATTCCCACTTGTGCCCCCATGATGCCGAAAACTATTCCCAGCAAGCCTCCTGCAACCCCGTAGACAAGAGCCTCGAGCATAAAGATGAGTGCTATATCTCTCCTCGAAGAGCCGCCCGCACGCATGATAGCTATTTCCCTTTGATGCTCCCTGACGGTCGAGGTAATAGTGCTTGTAGTTCCAAAGACAGCCACAGCCAGACCCACCATTGTGGTGGAGAGGAGAAGCCCCTCGATCAATGACATCACCTTGAAAACTATGCCTATCACTTCTTCCCGAAGCATAACCCTCGACCCTGGGAACACGACTGATATGAGGCTCTTAACCTCGTTTGGGTCCACCCCGTCCTCAACCTTTACTACAGCCATGCTCACATAGCCTGGCCTACCTAGTAGGTTTTGAGCTTCACGGAGAGGCAGGATAAGGTAGCCACCCGCGGCTCCAATCTCCTCGATCTTCATTGTGACCTCTGCTATGCCAATTATCTCGTATTGCCTGAAGGATGTTCCATAGGGAGGCTTAACAGTGACCTTGTCCCCAACCTTAAGGCCCAGCTTCTTCGCTAGACCAATATCTGCGATGGCATAGGGCCCACTGAGACTGGTAAATGCCTGGCCGCTCTCAAACTTCGAGACAACGTTTCCAATATCCTCTGGGCGAACACCCAGCAAGAAGACTGCGTTACGCCCAACGTAGCCAGTTACCAGAATAGCTGGGGTAACATCCTTTACTCCTGGGAGACGCTTGATATCTGCCAACACGTCTTCAGAAACATCGTATAGCCCTTGCCCATAGACAACAACCTCGCCGGGCAAGACCTGTTGGACAATGTTCATTGCCGCCGTCCTGCTGCCGATACTAAGAATCCTCAGGCTGACAAAGGTAGCCACGCCGCTCGCTATGGCTAGTATGGTCAAAACAGCTATCAGCTTCTTGAACAATATGTCCCTCTCGACAAACTTCAACGCGAGCCGCCATATACTCATATTGGTCACTTTTCATTAATTGAAGCAGTTAAAAACATTTTAGAACATTTTTATCTGTCTTGCTTTCTCTAGCTATCACGTGTTTTAATCCACGAGATCTGGATAGTATTCTCTCAGTACTCTTTTCATGTCAACGCGTGATGTTGTTGTTAGGACTGCGCTAAGCGATATTTTGCAGAATTCTTCCCTGTCGTTAACATAGAGGTTTTTGGCTGTTAGGAACTTTTCCTTGAATTCTTTGTAGTCTCTTTCGTCTATCTCTGGTACTCTCGGATCCCTTCCGAAGTCTATCAGCTCTCTTATGTCTTCTCCGAAGAGCCAAGAGTTTACGCCGTCCTCGAGAAGCTCTACCACTGCGCCGTCCCGTGAAGCAATGGACGGGACGCCGTTTATCGCGGCTTTCATGAAGCTTGTGCCTGAGGCTTCCCATCCCTGGAAAGGTGTAAAGGCCAGGACGTCGCTCCCGGAGAGTATTGTTTTAGCGGTTTCTATTCCATAGTCGTGGAAGTAGACTACGTTGGGCTTCTTTTTCTCGAGCTCCTTGAATTTCTTTATGTACTGTATGCCTTCCTTGTCTTCTGGGTGTGACTTGCCGCCGAGGACGAATACTACGTCTCTGTTTTCTAGCTCTTCTATGAGCCTTATTGGGAAGTATGGTCTCTTGTACTTTGTGACTCTCCTCGCCCAGGCGAAGATAAATGTGTCTTCCGTGATGTTCATCGGCTTCCTTGAGCTAATAAGCTTTACAAGTTGGCTTCTTGCCTCCTTCCTTGCTGTCTTGAGGGAGGATAGGTCAAGCTCGCCACGGTAGAGTAGCTCTCTCAGCTTGGGGTTCATCCACCTCTCGACGTCTACTCCGTTTGTTATGAACCGTGCCTTGTAGAGGAGGTGTGGAATAACCTTGCGCATGATGTCAAAGTGCTTGGAGGAGACCATTATCACCTCGTTGGCCATCGCGGCACCTATGCTTGTCAGGACGACTGGGTTGTCGATAAAGTGGTATCCAAGCTCCTTTGCGAAGAAGCTCCTCGGGAAGCTTGGATGCCCCCAGGGGCCAGGCGTGTGGATTATGAGTCTGTACCTGCCAGGTATCTTGAGGACTATGGGTATTATTGCCGTGTATGCTTCCTGGAGGTCGATGTAGGCGATATTCTCGAGCCCTATGACTTCTTTTATGAAGGCAACGGCTCCCTTCGCGAGGAAAAGATACTTGTAGAACCTCTCTTCCTCGCTCTTCTCAATAAAAACCCTTTCTGCAAGGGGCTTGGCCCATTCGGGTGAATCAGGCTCCAGAAAGATTGCTTTAGCCGTCTTGTACCTGTACTCCCAGGCCTTGACTTTTACCTTCTCGCCTCTCAATGTTATTTCGAGTTCACCTGATAGGCTTAGAGACTTTAGGAATTCTTCTGGCTGTCTTTGTGGAGAAGGGATAGGATTTCCATTCTCGTCCCAGGAATAGTCGATGTAGCCGCTCCTGTATAGCAAGCTGATCACGTAGTAGTCGAGTCCCAGCCTGCCTGCAGTATAGAACTTGTCCCCTTCCAAGACTCCTAGGCCGCCAGCGAAGGTATAGCCGTGGTCGAGAGCTATTTCTGGAGTAATGCTCACGATAGTTTTAGGCTCGCTATCCATGTGTAATAGTAACGAAAGCCTACACTAAAAAACCTTTAGTGATTAAGAAATGTTACTAAGAGAACAATTTTCCCAATACAGCTCCATTAGAAGATATCAATGTTTAATAGATTCCTAAGAGCATAAAAAGCAACTGTACCATGAGGCCAGTATACATTTGCACCAAATGCGGAGCACCCACAGAAGAGACGACTCACTGCGGGACAAAAACCAGGCTACTGCTTAGCGCCGAGTCTCGAGAAAAACTCAGCCACCTCATGAGCTACCTTCTAAGGCACAACCCAGGCATAGTTGGCCTGAATATGGACAAAGAGGGATGGGTAGAAATCAGCGAACTCGTTGAGGCAATTAGAAACAGGTGGCCCAAGGGCAACTACTCCTGGGTCAGGCAGGGACACGTCCTAGCAGTGGCCCTCCTAGACCCAAAGGGTAGATACCAGGTCGAAGCAAACAAGGTCAGGACGATATATGGTCACAGCAGGGAGCTTGGCATAAACATACAATACGAAGTCGACAACGACTCTAAAGTGCTCTACCACGGTACAGCACTCAAAAACCTAGAAAAAATCATGAGAGAAGGCGTAAAGCCAATGAAAAGGAAATACGTACATCTCACCACAGACCCCAGAGATGCCTACGAGGCCGCAACTAGACACAGCACGAACACAGCAATACTCACAATAGACGCGGAATGCCTAAGGAAAAGCGGCTACAAGGTCTACATCGCAACACAGAGGATACGCCTCGCAAAATACGTCCCACCACAGTGCATAATCACAATCAACTATTTCTAAGCTACATAAGCAAGGCCTCCACAGGCTTAAGCCTCTTAGCAATAGGGTCAGGGGCAAGCCCCAACTGCTCCATAGTTACACTGCCAAGCAGATATACCTCATCCTCTCCAAAAACAACTGGGGTAGCGCTCGCCCTGTAACCCTCGACCTCTATTCCCACTTCTCCCAAAGACTTTTCAAGGATACGGTTATCTGCAAGCCTTAGCCGGGCTACTCGGAAGGGCTTCACGCCGAGAGACTTCAACAAGCTCTCTGGCAAAACAGTATATGTAGCCCCGGTATCTACTAGTAGCTCAAGTAACACTTTCTTCTCGGGAGCCGAAGGGTTCCAAACCCAGGCATTAACTTTGAAGACGCCCATAGATACCTCTCAAGATTCTATTCATTGATATCAATTAAAAAACTTGCCGAAGAGATTCCAAAAATCGTTCCTACATGAAATTTGAAAAAGTTCAGGGAAGTAATCAATGTAAGAGCTTTTAGAACTACTAGAGCGTTGCATATAGCGCTCTCTCTATATTTGAATCTATTTGTAGTTAGATCAGAATATTGCAAATAGTTTAGTTTTCCTAATAAAAAGCATCTCCTTATGATGCACAAGGTTTTTTGCATTTTGGTTATGCTTCAATTTAATGTGATCACAACGTGTAGTTTGAGTGAGCCTTTTAGAGAATGTTCATGTATTCTGCTTTAGGAAAACTTGTTATATCCTAAAACAAGATTACTTTTAGGTGAGATGTTTGAGTAGGCTTGTGAATGTAATAATCAAGGTTCCCATAGAGCTAAAGAAACGCATGAAAGAAGTAAACATCAACTGGAGTGAATATCTTAGAGGGGTTATAGAGGCCAAAGTTAGAGAAGAGCTAGCAAAGAAGGCATCTCGAAGACTAGAAGAAATTCAGAGCAGAGTTAAAGAGATACCTACGGAGGAGATAGTTAAATAAATAAGGAAGGATCGACAACGATTCTAAGAGCTGTAGTCGATGCCAGTGTTGTCGTAAAGTGGGGTTTCCTGGAAAACCGTGGAGAGAAGAAGCTAATCTCTTAAAATAGAAAATAGTTTTTGGAGAAGTAGAAGCATATGCACCTTCCCTTCTCTTATACGAAGTGTCCTCAGTGATGTATAAGGCTCTTTCAAGTGGCGTGATTAGTATCGATGACGCATGGGAAATTCTCAGTAGTCTAAAGGACATAGGAATTAGGTTGGCTAACTTCTATTGGGATGAGTTACCCAAACTCCTTGAATTAGCACAGCAAAGCAGGCTTACCGTATATGATTCATCCTACCTTCTGCTCGCGAAGAAAATAAATGCTATTCTTGTGACAGCTGACGAAGATTTAAAAAAAGAAAGGAGAAAAAATCGCACCAGTGATACTAATAAGGGATATATCGAATTACTTATAATCTCTTCCTCCGCTAATAAACATTGTATTGCTGGCCAAAGTATCATTTAAATCTATGTGCGCGTTCCTGAAAAATTTAAATATTCACCTTAGAGATTCCTCGCCTGTGAATATTGGCATGGATATTCCATACCTGGACAACCCCATAGTTGTTAGCCTTTATCTTGGACTGTTGGCTGCGGCGACAACTAGCCTCGGCGCTTTACCTGTCGCCTTTTCGAGGTCAACTACTTGGCGTCACTTGGACGTTGCTTTGGCTTTCTCGGCGGGAGTAATGCTTGTGTCTAGTTTTACCAGCCTGATCTTGCCAGCTATTGAAATCTCGAAGTCTTTCCTGATTGTTAGTCTCGGCATATTGGCGGGCGTAGTTGCTATTAGGCTCATTGACAGGTTTGTTCCCCATGAGCACCTATACGCTGGCTACGAAGGGCCAGCTATAGGCAAGAAGCTCTTGAAGAAGGTCTGGCTTCTAGCCTTGGCCGTAATTATACACAACTTGCCTGAGGGTCTAGCTATAGGTGTCTCGACTGCCTACTCAATACCAGTAGGAATAGCGACTGGTATAGCTATATCTATCCAGGACGTGCCAGAGGGTCTAGCAGTAGCTCTGCCCGCATCTGCAACTGGAGGAGTCAGAAAGGCAACAGTAATAGCTATTCTCAGCGGTCTCTCAGAAACACTCATGGCTGTGCTTGGGGCAGTCTTGTTCACCACTTTTTCGATTCTGCTCCCAATAGGGATGGGCTTTGCTGGTGGAGCGATGCTGTACGTGACAGTCAAGGAACTCGTCCCCGAGATATACCGCGAAGAGCACTCGGAGCTAAAGGTTACAGCGGGCTTCATCACGGGTTTTCTGCTGATGCTTTTTCTTGACTCAGCCTTCTAAATCGGCGAGTAACAATCTTTTTATTTTTTTGACACTAATCATGAAGCATGTCTAGTGACAGGTATAACGCTATATTTACAAATCCACAGGTAGAGTCCGAGATACGCGACTTCGAGGAATGGCTGAACAAGTACGGGGAACACCTCCTGGCATATGAGCCATCAAAGATTGTTGTTAGAACCGCATGGGTCGTAAGGATCGCGCTAGACGAGGCCTACAGGTCTTTTCCAGGCGAAGAAAAAGAGCTAAGAGAATACGTTGCCAGCTATATGAGGGAGAAGCTCCTCCAACACAACGTACCAGTAGAGGCGATTACACGGGGAGACATCCACGGGACAAGGCAAGACGTAGTCGAAGTGCTGAAAACTATATTTCCAAACCTTTCACAGACACAGAGGCCCAGTCTTCCAGTTATCCTCAGGGAGGAAGAGGAAAAGAAGACCCACAAGCCGATACCTGTCCCTCCAACACCCAGAAGAGAGCTCTATTTGTCCAAGTATATCTATGCCTGGATAGCCACACTCCTAATTTCTGCAATCCTCATCCTTCTCCTAACACGGATATAACTCTTCTCTACATTTTCAGTTAATTATTTAAGATACCCTTATATTGTGCGCGCCAACATAGAACTTAAGCTCTGCCGAAGGGGTAGTAGATTTTCTCACGATAAGCGAGAGATAAAAGTTGTTTAAAAACAATCAATACATATTCATTCCACCCTTAGAGATGCAGATAGTCTATAAGGAAGAAGTATTAAAATCTGAGAAAGACCTGGAAGACGTCTTCCACATAAGAGAAGTCTTCAAGGAAAAAATAGACGAGAAAAAACTCGAGGAATAGCGCGCGCTTTCTCTTATAAATCCTTATCATATGCTTGACCATTTTTAGCGAAACATTTCAGGTGTATAACAATGTTATCATAGCTTTTTATGATTTTCCTCTGAATCTCTCATGCTGGGAGCAATATCCCAGACCTGGATTTCTGTCATAACCATATATTTTTATTCTTCTCTTTATGGAAATCTCTCGAAGAGACGCTTATTCAACGATTTTTTGTAGATACCTTGTTGCCAGGAGAAGAACTATTGAGGAGAATACAAGTGTAACGAGAAGTCCATTGATAGCAGAAACTATGTCTCCGTAGATTAATGTGTCTCGGAGGCTCGAAATGATATATGTCATTGGGTTTACTTTGGCAAATGCCTGGAGTGGCGCCGGCATTATCTCTATCGGGTACAAAGCGTTGCTTGTGAAGAAGAGAGGCATAACTATTGCCTGTAATATTCCCATGAATCTCTCTCTTGTTTTCATGAAGACTGCAAGGATTATTGATAGAGAGGTGAAGCCAACTGATCCAATAAGCAGTGCGAGTGTAGCAAATGTTAGGCTTAATGGGTCGATTTTTAGTTTAGCACCAAATAGGAGAGCCACTGGTAGAACAATAAAGAGCTGTGTAACTGCCCGAACAGCCCCAGCGAGGGAGCGTCCCAAGACAATTATGAATCTGTCCACCGGCGATGATACAAGCTTCTTCAATATTCCGGACTCCCGCTCCCAAACAAGCATTATCCCGTAAGCAAGGGCTATAAAGCTTGAAGACTGTAGAACGACTCCTGGAGAAATAAACGTCAAATAGTCTACATTGGCTGTGGGGATGCTACGTAGCCTCTCCATTGTGGTGCCAAAAACAGTAAGCCATAGTATTGGCTGAACTGCCCTAGTGAAGACTTCGGTTGGGTCGTGCCATAGCCTTCTCAGCTCTAGCTCTACAAATGCAACTGTCTGCTCCCAATACGACTTAAGGCTCATGTCAACCGCCCGCCCTTATTGCTCTCCTTACTGCGCGGACTTCTCGCAGCCCACTAGCCTTCTCGGCCTCCTCGATGCTCATACCTGTCAGCTTTATGAAGACATCTTCGAGGGTCGGTCTACTTACAGTGGTCGATCTAACCTCTATGCCCGTCTTAGATAGTGTCTGGACAATTTTTGGAAGCATGACAGAAGAGTCAGGCGTTACAATTATAAGCTGATTGCTTTTGGCTGACAATACCTGAATACCATCAATGCTTGAGAGGATCTGTGAAGCTCTCTCAGATTCCCCCTCTATCCATACTTTTAGGGTTTCTCCGCCAAGCAACCTAACCAGTTCTTGTGGAGTACCCTCGGCTATGACCCTACCCTTGTTTAGAACTGTAACTTTTTCCGCGTACCTTTCAGCCTCGTCCATATAATGAGTATTGAAGAGAACCGTTACTCTGTACTCCTTCTGGTATTCGAGCAACTTTTCCCAAACAACCTCGCGCGCTCGAGGATCAAGCCCAATGGTTGGTTCATCTAGAAATATGACCTTTGGCTTGACCATCAGGGCGGCTGCTATCTCAAGTCTTCTAATCATTCCGCCCGAATAAGTCCTAACCAGTCTACCAGAAGCCTCCGAGAGGCCCATCAATTCGAGGGCATCGCTTATAATGCTGTAACGCTTGTCGCTTGGTATCCCATATATCTTGGAGTAAAAAAGCAGGTTTTCATACCCAGTAATATCAGTCCACACAGAGAACTCCTGTGGCACATAACTTATCAGCTTCCTAACAGCGCCGCTCTCACTCCTAACGTCGTAACCTAGAACACGGGCATGGCCAGACGTGGGCTGGATCTGTGTTGTCAATATCCTCATAAGGGTTGTTTTTCCGGCGCCATTTGGGCCAACAACCGCGTGTATTTCGCCTTCGTTTACCTCAAGAGAAACGCCATCCAAGGCTTTTAGACCACCAGAATACACTTTTATCAAGTTCTCGACATAAATAGCGTATTTTTCGTCCTTTCTTTCAGACACGAAACCCTTAAACCCTTCAATCTAATAAAGGTTTTTTATATAGCTCTACAAAAATATCTACAGACCTAGCATTTACTGAAGCTATGAGCGTGCTGTAAGAGAAAAATACCTTCAAAAACATGGAAAAGGAAAGGACAAATGGGATGTTTTTATAATGAAAGAAAAAATTGTTTATTTCTAGAGCCTTATTCTTCTATTACAACGATTGGCTTACAAAGGTCTGGCAGGTCTTTCCTTCTCATTAACTCAAAAGCCTCTGGAATAGCGTCGAATCCCTTTAATCTATGAGAGATCATCTTAGAGGGATCCACACGGCCATATTTAATTAAAGCAAGAAGTCTCTCCATGCGCAGTCTTCCACCAGGACATAAACCGCCTCTTATTGTTTTGTGCGCCATACCTACTCCCCACTCAATCCTAGGAATCGGCAAGTAGTCGCCCGCTCCAAAGTAATTCACATTACCAATTGTTCCTCCCGGTTTAACAACCTTAACTGCATCAGCAATTACTGAAGAATCGCCGCCAGCAATGATAGCACTGTCTACTCCTTCGCCATTAGTAAGTTCAAGAATCTTTTGGACAGGATTTTCTCGCTTATAATTGACTATATCTGTGGCTCCATAATATCTTGCCAGCTCTATGAGACGTGGTCTACTTCCAACGGCAATGATTCTTGCGGCTCCAAGTAGCTTGGCGCCTGCTATTGCCATTAACCCTACAGGACCTATCCCGAAAACAGCCACTGTGCCTCCTAGGGGAATATCTGCCAGCTCTGCTCCATGGAACCCGGTGGTCATCATGTCGGTTGCGAAAACTGCCTGTTCTAGAGATACTCCCTCAGGTATCTTTGCCAAGTTCATGTCGGCGTCATTTACATGGAAGTATTCCGCGAAAACTCCATCTTTGCCGCCACTCTTAAGCGGATTACTAAACTTCCAACCTGCCAGCATCCCTCCCGAATGCTGGTGGTAGCCCCTTTGAACATCAAGCGTTCTCCAGTCAGGTGTTATTGCGGGAACAGCCACACGATCCCCAGGCTTAAAGTCTCTTACTTTTTCTCCTACTTTCACGACTTCTCCAACGGCTTCATGGCCTAGTATTCTTGGAAAATCGCACAATTCCCGAGGAAATGCACCCTCATAGACCGTATGAATATCTGAAGTGCATGGAGCTACAACCAAGGGTCTCACCAATGCATCGTATGGTCCCAAAGTGGGTACAGGTTTTTCAACCCAGCCAGTTTTCCCTAAATCTAACATTGCAAAGCCTTTCATTTTTTCTTTCATGGTCATCGGGTAAACATATGTCCAAACTTATTTATATTCATTTTTTAACATGTATTTTTATTCTATATCAACAAAAAATCTTTTAAAGATTGTGCGCAAAATTTTAATGGAAAAAGAACTGGGTTAAAGGATGCAAGAACTCTTTTTCCATCCCTAGAGAGAATTAAAAAAACTTTACTGAAAAAAAGATGCAAAGTCCCAATATACACTAACTTGTTCGCCCCTATTAGGAACTGTGCATAGTATTTCAAACAGTGTTTTACTCTGGGATTGATTTGGAAGAAAATGTAGACAAGGAGATCTTCACATCCATGAGTTCTCTGTAGATGTGAATTTAACTATTGGCAAAATTTATTTGGCCTTTTGGCGAAAAAATAGTGATTATATGAGTGTACTCCCTACGTATGAATGGATAGAAAAAAAGGCCAGTGAAAGCAAGTTTCTCAGCGACCCACACGTGAAAAGGCTCTTTGAACTCTCACAGGACAAAACTCTCTTCGAAAAGTCTCCAGACTACCTCGCTAAGCTTAGACGTGATTTGCTTAGGAGCTCTCTAGACTTCTTTGCTAGGAACAGCGAATTCTATCAGAGGATGTTTGACTCCCTAGGAATCGACCCCAAAGCCGCAGAAGTCGAAGACTTGGCGAAGCTGGCTGTCCCATCGGACTTATTGAGGGGAAACGGTATAGAGAAGTTCTACATCCCCAACAAGGACGAGGGAGGATATGTCTTCAGGTCTAGCGGTACAACTGGTAAGGATCCAGTAAGGGTCTACAGGAGCCCAATCGAACTTTTAATGATGACTATGGCTAATGCCAATCTATTCGAGTATGTATATGGGCATTTCCTTGAACCAGGCAAGGGTCTAGCCTTGTTTCTAGCCGCAGAGGAGCTAAAAAACCACTTGAACTTTGTAGCCTTTGTAGACCTTGCCTTGCAGTACAAGAAGATCCCCCTCCTTTACGGGATGGATCTCTTGCCTGAGTCCTCTGGCGGGCCACTATGGAAGAGGCTTGTTCCCAACAAGCAAAGGATACTAGAATTTATAAAAAGCAAAAAAGAGCCAAAGCTCTTCTTCTCTGCGCCTGCCGGAGTCCACCTGTTGTCAGAGCAATTTGGTAATCTTGGCTTTCTAAAGAGGATAGCCTACAAGCTTGTTGCAGGTGCGCCACCAATTAACCTGGGAAGGGGCGGAGTCATAGTTACAGGCGGCGGTTCAAAGGGCTTCAACATTCCCGAATACGGAGTCATAGTTGAAAAAGCTAGAAAGGTTTTCAGGGCCGAGGACCCCGACACGGGCCAGGAAGTTCCAGTTCCATTCATGGATGTTCTAGGGATGACTGAGACCCTCACGGCTCATCTAGACAACTACGGCGTAATGAACAAGATTCCTCATCCACTACAGGAGGTTTTCCTGTTGGACCCCAAGACCTACAAGCCGATAAACGATTACAACGTCGACGGCATCCTCGGAATCTTCGACCCCATGGCTATAACATGGCTGGAGGTATTTATTCCTGGAGACATTATGAGGCAGGTCCCTTCAGATAGGTACTATGGAAGAGAGTTCATCTATGTCAGGAGACTAACTGAGGATGAGGGATGGAGCCTTCAGAGGGCTTGCGGCGGGACACTGGAAGAGCTCATGGTTAAGGGTGGAAAAATAAATGCAGAGTGAAGTTTTTCCGCTTCATCCTTTGATCCAAAATGAAGCTGTTGAGGAAATCAATCTAAACGGGAATAAAATTTACGAGCCCAGGACAGACTGGCTCTTATCTTTCCTAAAAGAAGCACGAGGACTACAGCAGGAACTTTCAAGTACGCCCCTATCGAAAAGGCTCGGCGTCCTTGAGCACCTGAGGGAGATATGGCTTGAGAAACTTGAACATGGAAGGCTTGACACGTTGAAAAGGGAGCTTGCAAAGTCAACTGGTTACAGCGAGACACTGATAGGTCTAGAGCTAGAATTTGTAGGAGAAGTCCTAAGCCAGGACAACCTAAGGAGACTACTAAATGTTAGCTTAGTCGGAGGCTCCAGAAGCCTAGAGGAACCCGTAGAACTAGCCCCAGGAGAATATGTCAGAAACCTTCCGGCAGGCCCAGTACTCATAATAGGCTCCGGCAACTCTGTAGTCCCACCTCTGATACCTGGAACAATCTCCCTAGCTACAGGCAACTTCACAATCCTCAGGCCTTCTCTAACAAACTTCAAAGCCGTGCGCGAAGTTTTCCAACCACTCCAAGATATCCCATCGGACGAGCCAGTGAGGCGAGCCCTTCTCGTCGCCTACTTTACACATGAAAGCAGGAACCTGAAGACCCTCTTGGAAAAAGCGCCGCTAGGCGTAGTCAACTATTGGGGTGGCGAGCCGGGCAGAACCGTGATAGTTAGGACTATTTCCTCAAATCCCAACAGGCCGAGGCTCGTTGTAAATGGTCCAATGACGGGCTTCTCGATAATCGATGCGGAAAAAGCAACAGACGAGACAGCCGAGAAACTTGCCCTAGAAATGGTTCTCTACGACCAGCAACTATGTAGTTCACCAACTCAGGCGGCGTTCATTGGTACAAGGCAGGAGCTACAATTCTTTGCAGAAAAACTAGCCTCCTCGCTGGACCGTATAGGCAGGGAGTACCCCATAAAAATGGAAAGCCTCCCATACCAACTCTTCGTGTTACGGAGAAGCCTTGAACTAGCGGGAGCAAAAGTCATCGCAAGTCAGGACCCCAGCAATCCTTGGACCATAGTCTTGTCCGAGGAGAAGAGCCTTCTAACCACCTTGCCGCGCGGCTCTCTGCTACCCCTATATGCCAGGAGGAGATTCCTCGAAATAATAAGGGTTTCATCAATAAAGGAAGCTTTAAGCCTCGTATCCGAGCTTCCATCAAATCCCGCATATGAGGGGGTCGACAGGGTGCAGACCCTTTCCATAGCTGTCTCAATAGAAAAACTGCAAGAAATTATGCAGAACATCTATAGGACAGGCGTCTACAGGGTTGTCCCACTCGGAGAAAGCTACCTGAGAACCCCAAGCGAGCCATACGACGGGACTTTTATACCTTCGGCCTTCACCTATACAAGTTATATCAGGGTGAGGGACCAGTGAAGATACTAGTCACAGGGTCTACAGGCTTCCTTGGAGGACACCTCGTCGAGGAGCTCGTGGCAAAGGGATACAGCGTTAGAGCACTTGTACGCAGGACAAGCAACACGGCGCTCCTCAGAGAACTAGGAGTCGAAATGATAGAGGGCGACATAACGAAGCCTGAAACCCTCGGACCAGCAACACGTGGCGTAGACGTAGTCGTGCATCTAGCTGCCTACTACACATTTTTTGGCAAGAAAGAGCTATACGAGCTTGTAAACGTTAAGGGGACAAGGTGGCTCGCAGAAGCCTCCCTAAAAAACAATGTAGACCGCTTCATATACTGTAGTAGCACAGAGGCAATAGGGCCAGTGAAAAACCCGCCGGCAGACGAAACTACTCCACTAAACCCGCAGTTCGAATACGGGCGATCCAAGGCAAAGGCTGAAGCAGAGGTAAAGGCCTTGGCAGAGAAAGGGCTAAAATACACGATTATTAGACCTTCGGGGATATATGGCCCACGAAACGTTGACGACGTGTCGTACTGGTTTATCACGAGCTACGCCAGCAGGGGGCTTGCCAGCCTCGTGAAGATAGGGACAGGAGAAACACTTATCCAGTTCGCACATGTGAAGGACGTTGTCCAAGGCTTCATGCTTGCACTGGAAAAAGACGTCGCTGTCAACCAGACATATATAATCACCGAGGACAAGTGGTACACGTACAACCAGGTATACGAGATACTCTATGAATTAACAGGGATAAAGCCACCCAAGATAAGTGTACCACCTCTACTAGCGAAGATCCTTTTGGCACCCCTAGAAGCCTATGACCGTCTAACTGGAGAGGGAAACCTGATGCACAGGACGGCGCTTGTAGACTCCGTAACCACGAACAGGGCCTACAGCATACAAAAAGCCAGAAAGGAACTAGGCTACCAGCCAAGATACGACCTCAAGACTGGGCTCCGTGAAACAATCCAATGGTACAAACAAAACAACTATATCAAATAGTAAGAAAAACGAGTAAATAACTAAAGAGCCAAATAATAAGCCAAATCTCGTGGAATATACGATTTATTAAATTTGGTAGAAATAACTGAGCTAAGAAAATTTTTAAGCTAAGATTTCTTATAATTCTTAGGATTAGTTACGGAGCATAGCAAAGTAAGTAATAAGTATCTTACAAGTGATCCAGCAGGCATCAGGAAAGTTTTAGGATTAGAGGTCGGGGACATTCTAGTATGGAGGGTGGAAAATGGTAAAGTAATCATAGAGGTAATTAAGAACCCTGCAAAAGCTTTGCGCGCTAAGTACGAGGATCCCCTTCTTACTTATGACGTTGTAGAGGAAAAGGCCGACGAAGTCATCATGAGGGAGGCTGGAAAATGATTGTGGAGGTAGACTCACTGATTGCCTATGTTAACAAGAATGATAATTATCGCTAAGTTGTTTGCAAATTCTTTGAAAAGGTAGCTACAGGAAAATACAAAAATGTACGAGTTGCCTCCTCGGCTTATTTAGAATATTCCTTGCTCCTTAGGTAAAGGGGATACGGCGAGCGTGATATTAGGGAAGACCTATTCTACTTTTGGAACTCTCCAAACTTGAGAGAAGCGCCTCCAACGCTTGAAGTACAAATTAGGGCTTCAGTGCTAAGAGAGAAGCATGACCCTTCATTTTTTGATTCGTTGCACGCTGCTACTGCCTTGCTCTTTGACGGAATTATAGTCTCGCTTGACGGTGCTTACAAGTCAGTTCAGGGTCTACATGCTCTTAGGCACGACGAAGTTTGAGTATATTCTTTCCATTATGTTATTATTAAAGGTGCGATTACTACTAAAAGTGAAGGGAGTTGCGAGAAACTTATGGCTTGATTTCTCTTTCCAAGAATTCTTCCGTTGACTGGATAAGTTCCTCCACGTTAAGTATTATCGCGCCGTATTTTTCTAGACCCGTGTATCTCTCTGGGTCCCCAGTTACAAGAACCATTTTTCTCTGCAGGGCTATGACTACGTTGGCTACGTCTTCAAAAGTGGCAGGTATAGAGTAGTGAGTAAGCTCTCCCATCAGCATTGCGATTTTTTCAATGAGTGCATCGTCGAGGGTGTCAATCACGTTGTATATTTTCCGCATGACCTGCATTATACTTGTGGAGGGCGGTGTTTTTCTCGTATAGTATATAGACGCTGCGAACTCTACCAGCGAGAAAATTGTAACGTGAACATTGAATCTAGAAACAATTATGGGTATAAAGTCCCTATACTTTGAGCTGTGAAGTACAGCCAGAGCTGACGCGTCAAGCAACAGGTCGGATTGTTCGAGGAGCTCTTCACTGTTTGTCAATGTTTGGCGCCCTCATTTTTCTCATGCTTTTAAGTATGGAGACGGCTTCTTGCGGCTCAAGATCCAGGCTCAATGTGTCTACGGCTTCTTTTATTTCAGTGACGTGCCATCGCTCAACCAGGATGTTTATAACGTCGTTGTAGGACTGCAGTCCAAGCTTGTCTTTAAGTGCCCTTAGCTTTTTCCAGGTAGCCTCGTCTACCGCTATGGTTTTGGTCATATATTTTCACTGCTATGTTTGTTGAAGGATATGAGGGCTGATAAATGGTTATCTCTAAGGGAGTTCCCGGAGATTATCTCCTGCATAAGGCTTACTGACTTCCGCGGCCTCCGCTCCTTTGTAAGCAAGTCAACCTCGTAGAGACCGAAGCGCTGTCTAAATCCGTGGGGCCACTCATAGTTGTCTGTTAGGGCCCAGTGTAGATACCCCCTAACTGGGATGCCGCTTTCGATTGCCTCATGCAAGATGTAAAGGTGGTTTACGATTGACTTTGACCGAAGTATGTCCCTAGCGTCTGATACCCCATGCTCTGTGACATATATCTTGCTGGCGTATTTGTAGCCTATCTTTAGGGCATCTAGAAGACCTTCTGGATACATTTCCCACCCCATACCGTCACATGGTCTTCCAATCTTTGAGAAGCCGAATGGGACGCATGCATATCCGTAGCCTGCTACTCCGTCAAAGTCTAGGACTGGTCGACCGGGGAACCTCCCTTTCTGTTCTCTGACAACTATCCTTGTATAGTAGTTTACACCTAGCCAGTCAAGCTTGTTGCCTAGAACATTTGCCTTAACAATGGTTTTCTCGTCTAGTTCTAGGTCTACTTGTCCCTTTGTAATAGCGTCCAAAATATAGGTATTATGGAAATAGTTGTAGTGCTCAACAGCCCTATCGTTGCCTGCCGTGTCTGCAGGATAAGCTGGGATAATGTTGTGGATAATGCCCACCTCCGCGGGGGAAGAAGAGTCCGCATCAGCCTTGGCGGTGTCAAACCTCTTTATTTGTTCGTAGGCAAGTGCATGTGCAAGGGCAATATTAGCCATGGCTCTTGGTACAACGTCTGGTCTCATCACGCCTGGCGGAAAACCTGTATAGGGCCCAATAAGGCCGAGCTCTACTGGCACCATTGGCTCATTCATTGTCGACCACATGTCCACAAGGTCTCCGATTTTCCAGGCAATGTATGCAGCGTATTTTGCAAATTCTATCGGGAAGCTTTCCTCTACGAGCCCCCTTCTGTCGTTGTTGAGGTTTGTCTCCCTGGCCTTGATTGGATCGTGTAGCCAGAATGGCAGAGTGAAGTGGAACAAGTTTACAATTACTTTGAAGCCTCTCGACCTGAGGTCCTGTATTATTGCACGGTACATTGCAACGGCGTCCCTGTTGGCTATCTTGTCAAGCTTGGCTAGAGTCTCTTTATCTATCTTTACATCCTGGACGAGACCGTTCCCGTCGTAGGATACATCCGTCTCAATAAATGTTGTCGGATAGGGGAAAATACGGCTCCACTCTATACCCAGCCTATAAATATTCATTCCAAGGTTTTTCGCGTATTCGTGGTCGTGCCTGTAGAACTCGATATAGTTTATACCTTCCTCGGGCAAATCGCCACTAACAAGTTTGCTCGTTATGTTTTTGGGGTCTCGTACCCAGTGCCACCAGTCAGTGTTTACATCGATGTATCTCCTGTACGGGTCGCCCATCTCGAACTGGAATCCCGACTGAGAGACGCCCCATTTAAAGTTCTCAGGGAATTCCTTTCTAACCATTTTAGTCAATTTAGGTTTTTCTGAGGATGCTTATAAACCTATCCTCTTGCTGTAAATCAACCGAGGATTATAAAAAAATACTCAGTCTATACTTTTAAATACGTTCCAAGGTAACTTTTACCTTAAAAATAACTACCACAAAATTTATAAAGAGCCATGCTAATTATAACATGCCTAAAAAATACAACCGTGATAAACATGAACAAAGGGAAAATATCCCTGGCAATAGCCATACTCCTGATAGCAATCATTGTCGCTGTACCCGTCTTAGCGCAACCGCCAAACATCCCAAGAGAACAGACGCTAATAACTGGTGGAGCATGGTGGGAGCCCCCCAAGAAATTCAATCCACTCAATTATGGCGGCTCTGTCTCAGGAACAAACGGCCTAATCTATGAGCCGCTATACCTATGGATCCCAATCAAGCCTGAGAACGAAAGGTTCCAGCCGTGGCTTGCCGCAGCACTGCCCAACTGGATATCTCCAACCGAGGTCGAGATCAAGATTAGGCCAGAGGCCAAATGGTGGGATGGCAGCCCCGTAACAGCAGACGACGTAAGGTTTACGTTCTACGATGTTCCAAGGAAAGTTACTTCTGCCGCTTGGGCAGGAGTAAGAAACTACATCACAGATGTCGTTGTTGTTGATAGCAAGACCGTCCGCTTTAAATTTGACCCGCAGAACGTTAACTATGGAGATTTCCTGTACCAGCTCTACAGTGCACCAATTCTCCCCAAGAAATACTATGAACCCTATGTAAACCAGTACGGAAACGAGCTGACAGACCTCGGCAAGTGGCCCGTCATTGCCGAAAACAAGGATCCCACAAAGCTTCTGGGAAGCGGAATGTACAAGGTGCTATACACAGGTGACGACTACTTCATACTGGAAAGAGTCGACAACTGGTGGGGCAAAGACGTCTTCGGAAAGCTTCCAGGCCCCAAGTACATAAAGGGAGTAATTGTCTACAGCAACCAGGTAGCTGCCAACATGCTGGGAGCCGGCGAGCTCGACTGGAGTACCTTCTACATACCTGGAGGACCAACAATGGTTCAGAAAGGCTACGTAGTTTCATTCTATTCAAAGAGCCCATACTACTTGTCGGCAAACGTTGCATTCCTCTTCTTGAACACGGCTAAGAAGCCATTTAACGACCCCAACTTTAGGAAAGCACTTTACTATGCAATAGACATAAACAAGATAATTAACTCGGCTTATGAAGGTGCAGTCGTCGCCTCAAACCCTGTTGGCCTCCTACCATATTGGCAACAATACCTTGCCACAGACTTGTTGAACCAGTATGGATACAAGTATGACCCACAGAAGGCGAAGCAGATCCTAGACCAGGCTGGATACAAGGACGTCAATGGGGACGGCTGGCGCGAGACCCCAGACGGCAAGCCACTAAAAGTAACAATAATTGTTCCCTATGGCTGGACAGACTGGATGTTCGCCGCAATCAGCATAGCAGACGACTTGAAGGCTGTCGGAATAAACGCGGAAGCTGTCTTCCCAGACTTCGGCGCATATGTTGAGCAAATAGACAAGGGCACATATGACGCAGCTATAAACAACTTCGGAAGCTTCGCCGCGCCCACTCCATACCAGCTATACTACTGGGCCTACAACGCTACGCCTGGCATATGGACAGGAAACATGGGTAGATACCAGAACGCGAAGCTACAGCAACTGATTACCCAGCTCGGCAAGATACCTCCAGACCAGACGGACAAGATGAAGAGCGTCCTGAGGGACATCCAGCAGATCTTGCTAGACGAGATGCCAGCATTACCACTCTGGCTGAATGGTTACTGGTTCCTTGCTTCCCAGAAGTACTGGACAGGGTGGCCGAACGATAATAACCCATACGCTGTTCCAACAAACTGGAACGGACAATGGCAACACGGCGGCTTGCTGGTGCTCCTCAACCTCAAGCCGGCAACACAGCCAGCACAGCAACAGCCCCAGCCAACTACACAGCCAACAGCTCCTGCTGGCCCAGACTACACTACAATAGGCATAGTCATCGTAGTGCTTGTCATCATTGTCATAGCTGTCTACATGTTCCTTAGAAAGAAGCCCAAAAAAGAAGAGGCGGGAAAGAAATAAAGAAAATTAAAAAATATATTTTTTTGTTTTATATTTTTAGGTGTAGAAAACATGTCTGTTAAATCCTATATTCTAAAGCGCGGAGCAACATATCTAGTCGTTTTCGTTATTGCCATAACTATTGTATGGCTACTTATCCGCTTCGCCCCAGGAGACCCAGCCCTTACCAATGTAATGAGGTCCATGATGGCTCCAGGCGTAAGATACACAGAGGAACAAATCGAAGAATACAGGAGGAGAGCTATAGAGTTTCTAGGGTGGAACCTTCCCCTGCCACAGCAGTACGCACTGTTTTGGAGCAGGCTAATAATGGGTGACCTGGGCTACAGTACCTATTTCTCTGCACCGGTAACAAGCAAGTTGCGTGAGATACTCGTTAGAGATCTCTTACTCTTGACGCCAAGCGTCCTCGTTAGCTGGTTCATCGGGAACTATGTCGGTGCTCTAGCCGCTAGGAACAGAAAGCTCGACAAGTTTCTTTTGCCCATATTCTACGTTTTGACAGCTACTCCCTATTTCCTACTTGGGCTCCTCTTTGCCTATGAGCTCGGCGTGGTCTATCCCGTATTCAAGGCAACGATTATGTCTAGCGACATAGACGCTATTTTCACTTCTTTCAACGGGGAGACCCTGACAAATTTCTTGAAAGCTTACACTCTCCCCTTCTTGTCACTGACCCTCATAGCTATTGGTGGATGGGCGTCTGGAATGAGGTCTATGATGATTCAGGAGCTTGGCTCAAACTATTCCAGGTACATGGAGATGCTAGGCTTCTCCGACAGGAAAATTGCAGAGTACGCGTTCAGATACGCTATTAATCCACAGATATCTGGTCTCGGAATACAGCTAGGAACGATAATAGTCGCGGGCATCGTTGTCTCCTCTGTGTTTAATTATCCTGGAGCAGGCATAGCTTTGATTTATGCAATTAACTTCAGGGACGTCTTTCTCATCCAGGGCATAATTGTCGCATACACATTGATGGTTATTGTGGCCAATTTTATTGTGGACATTTTGTACGCAATGCTAGACCCAAGGATAAGGCTCGGCATATCGGGTGTGTAAAATGTCGAGAAGCATAACTATCTATTTGTTAAAGAGGAATAAGATGTTCTGGTTCTGCGTTTCAGCAATCTTCGCAGTAATCGCTTTAGCCATAATTGGGCCTTTTTTGACGCCATACAAGCCCAACCAGGTTCTCCCAGTGAGGTCCCAGCCACCCTCATGGGAACACCCCTTCGGTGTCGATAATATGGGATACGATGTCTTCAGTGCAACTGTGTATGGGCTAAGGGTATCTCTATCAGTAGGACTTATTGCCGCGCTAATTGCAACAATAGTCGGTGTCGGCCTCGGCATCATAGCCGGCTACGTAGGTGGAGTAACAGACTCAGTTCTAGACGGTTTAACAATTCTCTTATTGATGATTCCGCCGGCTTTTCTCTTAGTCATCCTGGGGACATTCTACATCTTGGGAGCCCCAGTGACAGGGCCATTTAAAGACCTATATACAATAGTGCTCCTCGGCGTTATGACGGGTCTGCTTTCTTGGCACTGGACTGCCAGGGCTACAAGGTCTATAGCTTCGGCACTAAAGGTCAGCGACTTCGTAGCCGTCTCGAAGCTTAGCGGCAACTCTACATTGAAAATAATCTTTAAGGATCTGTTGCCCAACATGGCGTCGTATGTCCTCCTAGTCTTCGTTATACAGCTTGCCAATGCCCTGGGAACCATCGTTACATTAGAGTTTCTCGGCATCAAGGCATCAGACTGGTCCCTATTCGCAAGGGTACAGCAGTGGCTCCAGATGGGGGCACTGGTATCAGGGGTATGGTGGGCATGGCTCCTTCCAGGAATAGTGATAGTCGTCCTGATAACTTCGCTTTACCTCCTCGTCAATTCGCTTGAGGAGGTATTCAATCCTAGGGCTAGAGGTGAATAGATGTGTCGGCAAATACGCTTGAGGTTAGGGGCCTTACTGTCCACTATAGGACACTGTTTGCAACCATCAAGGCAGTGAACAAGGTTTCATTTGATGTCCCCAAGGGAAGCATAGTTGGTCTAATAGGAGAGTCTGGTAGCGGAAAATCTACACTGGCCCAGTCACTTGTGTTGCCGAAGCCCCCAATGCATATTGTGGACGGCTCAGCCGTATTAAACGGGGACATAGACCTCGTAAAGATAGGTCCAGCTCTGCGCCGCAAAATACTCTTAAAAAAGGTCTCGATAATACCGCAGTACGTCTTAGATGCGCTTCCTGTGATAAGAAAGCTTAGAGTATTCCTACACGACTTGGCAGTCGAGAAAGACGTTGACCCCAAAGAGCTAGAGAAAATATTCGTCGAGAGGCTCAACATGATGAATTTACCAGAAAAGGTTCTAGACATGTACCCACTGGAGCTCTCAGGAGGCATGAGACAGAGGGTTGCAATAGCAATTGCGACACTTTTCAATCCTAGCTTGCTAATCGCGGACGAGCCTACCTCGGCATTGGACGTCGTTAGCCAGAGATACGTCTTGGAGCTTCTAAAAGACCTAAGAGACAGCGGCATCGTAGAGTCTATCCTCATAATTTCACACGACATCTCGTCAATTAGGCAGATCGCCGACAGAATAGTTGTAATGTATGGAGGAAAAATCGTTGAAGAAGGACCCATAGACGAAATTATCAGTAACCCGCTCCACCCCTACACGAAGATGCTAATCAAGGCTATTCCACCCAAAGGCGTACACTATACAACTACTAGGCTGGAGGGCGTAAAAGGTGTCCCGCCAAACCTCGCCGCTCCGCTGCCAGGCTGTGTTTTCCATCCAAGGTGCCCATACGCTGTTAAACGTTGCTTTACGGACGAGCCCCCAGTAGTCACTCTGGCAAACGGTCGCAGGGTTTCTTGTTGGTTATATTATGAGGTGAGAAAGGAATGAGTGAAAAAATAATTGAGCTCCGGAACGTGTCGAAGACATTTAAGCTCGGACTATTCGGCTCCACGGTCGTGCAGGCACTAAGTGATGTGTCCTTTGACGTGAAGAAAGGCGAAATCGTAGGCTTGCTCGGAGAGTCTGGTAGCGGAAAATCAACAATATCCAGAATAATACTCAAAGTATACAAGCCCTCGAGTGGCCAGCTACTTTTCAGAGACAAAGACATCACTAACATTTATTCTGCTAGCTTCCTCAAAAACTACTATAAACATGTCCAGGGAGTCTTCCAAGACCCCTACGGCTCCTTTAACCCCAGGAGAACAGTCCTCGAGCCCCTTTTCGACGTGGTGAACAACTACGAGCTTACACATGACAAGGTCGAGGCAGAGGGCATGATAAGGCAACACTTAGAAATGGTTGGGATTAACTACGACGAAGTTCTCCACAAGCATTCGCACGAGCTAAGCGGTGGACAGCTTCAGAGAATATCCATAGCAAGAGCACTTCTTGTCAAGCCCGACCTAATAGTTGCAGACGAGCCTGTCTCCATGGTTGATGCCTCAACCAGGGTAGACATACTCAACATCTTCTTGGATCTCAAACAGAAACTTGGGATATCGATCCTCCTCATAGGACACGACCTGGCAACAATGCACTATGCCTCAGACAGGATTCTGGTTCTCTACAAGGGCCAAGTAGTAGAAGAGGGTCCTGCCAGCATCTTATTGGACCCGCTCCACCCCTATACCAAAATGCTGTCAGAGTCTACTCCAAGCATCGACAAGCCATGGGAAGAAAAAATAAAATATAGACCTGGGAAGGTTGAGTTTGCAGGAAAGATTACTGGATGCCCATTTGCAGACAGGTGTCCCTACAGGATGGACAAGTGTATAACACAGGCACCTCCAGTCATTACAAAAGACGGGAGAAAAGTCAAGTGCTGGCTCTACGAGTAATCAAAGTTCTTCTAGGTAAACATCTCCCATTTTTTACTCTTGAAGGACGCCCTTCTTTTTCAACTCTACCGGTTCCTTTTGAACACATCGATGTACTCTTTTAGGTGTTTTTGTCGGGTCCCCTCGTCTGCCCGCTTGATTATAATTTTCCTATCTCGTCACTTCAATTAAGTATCAACTTCCTGGATTTTCTGTTCGAGTTTTTTGGGTATACGGGTTATAAGTAGGGATATGATAATATTTCCTGAAGGTATATACTGTTGGTAGTCGAGTTGACATTGGGCTTAGGCCTATCCAGGTTCTTGTTACTGTAATAGGTATTGCAAGGGAAAAAAGTTTATATTTATAAACTATTTCATAACTATGAAATAATATGGTCAGAGTGGCGCTGATTGGACAGGGATATGTGGCAACTATTTTTGCATGGGGGCTTTCGAAGATTAAGGCAGGGAAGCTTGAGCCTTCTGGGGTTCCTCTCGGGAATCTAGATCTTGGCATAGGCATCAGTGACCTCGAAATTGTGGGGAGTATCGATGTAGATGAGGAGAAGGTCGGCAAAAGCCTATATGAAGTTGCTAAAATGTATGGGCTGGAGCCCGAGCCGGAGCTTAGGGATATCTATGTCTCGCCGGGTCTAGCTCTTAGGAGTACACCCAGCTTTTTGAAGGTTAAGTCCCTCGATTCGGGCAGGAGTCTTGGAGACGCCTATGCTAAGTTCGAGGAGTGGCTAGACGATGTTAAGCCAGACGTTGTTATAGATGTTACTAGCACTGTTTACTCTGAGCCTGTACTCTCCTGGGAGGAAGCAGAGGAAAAAGCCCTCAAAGGCATCTTGCCACATTCACAGGTATATGCCTACCTGTTGCTCAGGCGCGGCAATCTTGCCCATGTTAACCTTCAGCCGGCATACGTGGCTGGGAGCCCCGGCTTTATTAAGAGAGCAGAACAAAGCAGGTCTCTCGTCCTAGGAGATGATGGGGCAACCGGAGCAACCCCTCTCACTATTGATCTTGCTGAACATCTGAAGGAGAGGAATAGGAAGATTCTCTCAATTGCGCAGTTCAATATTGGGGGCAACACTGATTTCCTCGCTCTGATGGATCCAGACAGGAACGATGCCAAGGAGAAGACAAAGTCAAGCTTCTTAAAGGATATTCTAGGCTACGACCCTCCCCACTATATTAGACCTACGGGATACCTAGAGCCGCTAGGAGACAAGAAGTTTGTTTCCATGCATATGCAGTGGATTAGCTTTGGCGGCTTCATGGACGAGCTCGTAGTAAACATGCGTATAAATGATAGCCCGGCGCTCGCAGGATACATTGTTGACCTTGCCCGTCTCGGCTTCCTCGCATTGAAGAAGGGCTTGTATGGAACCCTCCCAGAGGTTAACAGGTTCTATATGAAGCGTCCCGGCCCTATGGGTGCGAGACACGTGTCCAAAATACGGGCCTACTATGATTTGGTTGCATTTGCCGAGGAGCTGAAAAAGAAATAGAGTAAAAGAGAAAAATAATTTTTAAGGCTCCACGTAGCTTCCAGCGAAGAGGATGGCGTTTGTAGAGGGGTCTACCAGGAAGAATGCGAAGGGCCTGTCTACCCTTATTGTTTTCAGTTCTCCCGGAACAGCCGTAACCTTGATTACGATCGCTGTTGCGGCTGCCGCCTCTGTCCCGTAAAGGTCTACTTTTACCCTAGCCCTGTGGAAAACATTGCTGGCAAATGCTTTACCAGCGAGCTTGCTCGTGTCAAGCATCTCGGTGAGGTCTGCTTGGTCTGGGTCGAATACCTTCTTTATGCCCATCTGTTTCAGGAGGGGTACAAGCTCTATAATGCCGCTGTCTATGTCGAATCTGGGCAGTACGAGCTTGACTCTTTCGTCTTCTTTCTTCATAAGCTCAGTAAATATGCCTAGTAGATCTTTCTCGGAGATTTTCGTCATAAAGCTTTTCAGGTCGGCTTTCTTGGGCATTATAGCTACAAACTTTATATCTGTCCCAACGTAGCCCAGCGCAACAGCTATGTAGCTGTCAGTTTCCAACACTTTTGCATTTACTGTACCCGATAAGTATGTGGCCGTTACGGGCCCCCTAGGCGAGTTGAAAGTATCATTAAAGGTGTTTTCAAAAGGTGTTGTCCAGTTTGCCTTGAAGTAAACCGTGTTTACGAGTACTATAATCGCGGACTGGTCAAGGTGGTCTATTATCTTGTCTATGAGCCTGTATGTCTTGTCGTATACCCATAGGTTTATTCTCTTTGTGGCGTCTAAGGGCTCGCTAAAAGAGTATTCCTCTGCAAGATAATATTCCCTGAGGATATTCACGTAGGTCTGCTTTACGGGTACGCCCTCCCTTATCCAAATACTGTTCGCAATAGCTGTCCTGGCTGGTTGCTGGACACTTAGGAACCTCTGGGTGCTTGACCTAAACCATTCTCTAGCCTCAGCCTGGGAAGACAGCTGGAGAGCACCTAGCAGTTCTGACCTTGTATCCCCTGCGGATCCCTCGGTCAGCATTAACAGCGCCTGGTAGACGCTGTAAGGCGACACTGCTGTATTTTTGTCTCCAAGACCAGACAGTAGCGCGAACTTCAAGGCGAAGCCCGTGTATGACTCTACTGGGCTAGCTTTAACAGATGGAAGGCTCGGTATCTGGGTTTGGGACTGTTGCCCCCTATTTGTGAGTAACATTCCTATCCCTGTTCCTACTGCAACAAACAAAAGTAGTATGGCGGCGATCCTTACATATCTTTTTGGTTTCTGCATTTTCTGTCAAGAAATAGTTGGTAGCCCAGCCTAATTAAGCCACGTATTGGACACATGTGTTCAAGGATTTGTACAGCCCTTCATATAAGTCTTGCCAAAAAAGATAATATGCAGTTGTATAAGAAAACCTACACATGTCGAGTCCTAAAAGCCCCCCGTTTTTATACCGAGAAGAACTCCCCACAGTCCCACCTACACATGACCATTCTTCTCTTGCTGTGTACCTAGCACTAAAAGGATACCCAGAGCTGGGAGCCGACAACATCCTAAATCCTGCAACAATCGGCGAGTACTCGCGAATCGTTGGTCAAGTATGCAGGCAAGCACACCTAGAATTTCTAAGACTGGAGTCGGCTAGTAGCGAAGAAAAGCTTGCAAAGAGGGCATGGATCTACCAGCTTCTAATAGAAATAGCCCTAAACACCGCTGGACTAGAGGCCGACTGGGCAAAAATACCTGAAAAGGAACGAGTCAAGGCGCTGTCTTTTATCAGGGAGGAAGTTTCCTCACTAGAAAAAGAAGAGAGAAGTAAGGTAGCAGAGCCCGTATCCGCCAAGTACATTGTCGACCACATTCTGGGAGACATGAAGAAGGTCATGTCAAGCAACCCAAAAACAAAGAGCATGCTTGCATGGATGGCTGAAAAAATAGAGAAGAAAATTGACCCAGCATTTCCTGCATCCAGCTTCCTCTTTGAGGCTGTACGAGAACTCCAAGCCAACGCATACTACAAGATGTCTAAGCTGGGTCTATGCAGGTTCGGCAACGACTACGCCCTTGGACTGAGATGGCTCAGGCACATGGGCTTCGTCCAGGTATCCACGAATCCCGTTCTTGCAGCCGAGGCCTACAAGGACGACCCCTCTCTCTGGGACAGGTTCAAAGATTACCTCAAGAAGCACCCAGAACTAGTCGAAAACATCGAAAAAGACCCTGACGCCCTGGCCATGGCAGCTACACTGATTGCTCTATGGCCTAACATGGAGGTTTTGAGGCCAGCCGCCTATCTCTTAGACTTTCAGGACGGGATGGTCAGCTACCAGTTAAACCCAAACGTTGCTGATGATGTTGAGGGAAGCCTGAGAGACGCAATGAGGATCTACCAGCTAAGTGAAGACTACTTTAGGCGATACGACGCGTACCTGCTCTGGGGATGGCCAAGCCACTTGGAAAGAGGAAGACCCAACATCGTGTTTAAGGTCGCAGGTAGTAGCGAGGCGTCCATAGAGATAACTAGGAGGCTTGAAAGCCTCGGTATAGGCACAAACAACACAGTCACGTTTACTGTTTCCCAAGAGGTCCAGCTCATCCTAGCCAAAATAGAGGGGAGGACAGAAGCAGTGAAGAGAGGAGTTAGACTAACCAAAGTATACGAGACAAACATGGGTGGCAGGCTCGAGGCACATCTAAGAGAAGCCAAGGCGGCCGAACTAATACTAGAAGCGCTGAGAAGGCTCGAGCAGCCCGAGCAAGCCTTAGCAGAGCTGGCAAAGAGGCTCGGGGTTCCCGGGGCGGAGCCAGGCAAAACATGGCGTGCACCGACGGGCTGGGGATACAGCGTGGAGGCGTCTAGCCTGGAGGAAAAAGCCTACCTGACAGCTAGCCAGGCATACATAAGGACCCTTGCAAGCGAGGCTCTAGCCGATTTCCTACTAAAGGCAGGCACCCACGGGAAAACGCTAGAAGAGGTCATGGCCTACCTGAAGAGATACGAGGAGGCAATCAGCCTCGCAGGAACCCTTGTGGCCCAAAGAGTCTGGTGGATATTCTTCAGCGACGAAAACTATCCAAAATGGATAAGCTACCTCGTCAAGAACTACAGCATCAACCCCACGCAAGCCGAACAGGTTCTAAGAGGCATAGACGTCCTACCAGCGTCAAAGAGAAAGCCCTCCGACACATACCTAACACTAGCCAGGAGAAACATGACAAACACTGAGTTTCCCAACCACCAGCTCAACGTCCACCTAGAGTACGCCGAAAAAGGGTTAAGACTCGAGGACTACGACTGGTCAATAACCAGGAAACACAGCCCAGAAGTTCTAGAAACATTATTGACGATCGAGGACTTCAGGAAGGCCTACGAGCTCACGCCAGAACTTGCAAAGACTCTTAAAGAGGTCGGAATCTATGGGGTAGAAGAGATGGGCACAGGAGGCCTAAAGCCAAACGAGTGGGCCAGCTTCGGCTCGAGAACAAAGACAATGAAAGGCTTCACAGAGGCCTACAATGCATTCAGGGAAGAGTGCATCAGGAAAGCCCGAGAGATATTGTAAGATGTGAAAATTTAGATTAGAACGGCTTGCTAGTTTTCCGCATTTAGCACGGCAACTATCTTTGCCCTCCTGCTTTGTTGAAAGGTTTTATTTTCCTCCTTTATACTAGAAAGATTTATTTATTAGATGTTACATATTTTTACTATGCGGGTTAAAGTTACTAGGAACTTCCAGATTACTATACCAGCAGATATAAGAAGCAGGATTGGCATAAAGGAGGGAGACTACGTCGAAGTAGAGCTTGACGAAGAGGGCGGAGTAATTCTCGTGAAACCTTACAGGAGGAGGTGGACTACGCTTAGGCTCGGCAGAAGTCTAAGCCCAGAAGACATCGATGAGATAGTCAGGGAGGCTCTGGATGAGGCATCGAGTAGTAGTTGACACTAATGTTCTTGTGTATGCTACTTTCGAGGACAGCGAGCATCATAAAGAGGCTTACGCGGTACTCCAAGAAAACGAGGTAGTAGTGCCTCGCATTGTTCTCTACGAGTATCTCTGGGTACTTGCCAGGCTTACAGGTAATCCTTCTTTTTTAGAGCTCAAGATGAAGGAGTTGTCAGATTTTGAGCTTATATGTGAGGACTATGAAACTGTGCGGAGAGGCATAGGTAGAATGCTGGAAGAGGGAGCTTCGCTAGAGACGTTGAACGACTATATCGTGTTCAGTGTTGCTCTCCGTGAAGGCGCACTTGCAACTTATGACAAGAAGCTGAGAAAACTCGCCTCTAGGAGTGGGCTACACATAATACCATAACCTAGAATATTATAGAAAAAAGGATCCATTGAAGTTGCTTGCTTAACTAAGGCTTAAAAACCTGGACAATCCTATCATCGCTGACGCAAAGCCTCACCTGGTCGCCTGTCTTGACTGTGAGGAGCCTCGTAAACTCCTGGATGCCGATGTCTGGGGTCGCGTATAGTAGTCTTCCGTTAACCTCGAGAACCAAGTAGGTGTCGCCCTTGTAGACAAACTGTAGTAAGCGGGTCACGTTGCCCGCTACAACTTTGCATGTCGGATGGCTTATTTGACCTGTGCCTAAGCTGAGCGCCATTGCTAGGAAGTCTTTGTAGGACCCGTAGCTGGGCGAATACTGGTAAATGCTCATCTCGGACGGGCTTGTCGCGTTAACTAGGGCTAGACCCCAGAGGGAGACCACGTTTGTCTGGGCGTATATGGGTATAACCCATAGGTAGCCATTGGAGTAGACTAGCTGTGCGTATTTTGAGTATAGGTGTCCCCCGCTTATCGCTGGTAGCTTTGCCTGCACTAGGGACTGGACGTAGTATGGGCTGTAGATTCCCAATGTCTTGACGTCATAATAATAGACACCTGTATTGTTTGCTATGATTATCGAGACTATGCTGTTCGGGTTGTTGGGGCTAACGCCGAAATACACGCGGACAGTGTCGCCGCTTCTTCCAGGCAACAGTAGAGTCATGTTGAGCAGGTCCTGGCTGTATTGGCTCGCTGGGATCCATAGGAACCCCCTCGAGAAGAAAGAGTGGGAGACCGGCGACAGGCTAGAGAGATAGTAGAGCCACTTCCCAACGTACCAGTCTAGGTACTCCCAGTCATAGTTCTCAGGCATAGACATGTCTCCGCTGAACTGGGGAGACCTTCTCAGGTTTCCGTCCTGGTCATACACGTATACCTCGCCTGGGTACTCTGAGAGTCCCAGATTTGCAAGCCTATTCACGCATGCGGCGAAGTAGGGCTTGCCTCCATGGATGAATGGGTAGGTATTTCCTATTGGCTGGCTACTCAAGAGGAAGCTTCTCAGCTCAATGCTGTTGGTAAGCCAGAGTCCCGAGCCAACCGACATGTGGACGGGTATCGCTTTAGTCTCTCCTGTCTGGACATCTACAAGTATAAGCTTGCTAACATAGTTCTGCGCAATTGTGTTTAATGGTGTAACTGCAAATATCCAGTAAGGAGTCCCGTTTATGACCACTTCTTCCCATTCTGCTATCCTCTCGTTGGGGGAAAGCTGTGTATGCGCGACCGCATCGGCCATCGCGTGTCCAACGAGGACGACAGAGCCCGGGTTATTAAAGAGGGTCTTCAGCTCCTCTGGGGAGCCAACCCTTACAATGTTGTAGGTAGAAACCGTCAGGTACTCCCTGAAGGCTACAAGAAGAGGCAGGATTACAAACAAGAGGATTATGAACACCACGAGGATCTTCGAGTTCCTAGCAGATAGAACCAAGAGAAAGCCAAAAAAGGCTATCCAAGAGAGATAAAGTGGAGGAATGGTAGCAAATACGAATACTGCCACAAGGAAAGAAACGAGGCCCAGCAGAAAAGCGAGCAACCTGTAGTTTATGCCCCGTCTCTCAGATGCCATAATGCTCAGAGCAAGTGCTAGCAGGACTAACGGCAAGACAGAAAGCCAGCTAGAAAAGAGCATCGTGGCAACTGATACAAGTATACCGGTCCAGACGAGTATATTAGACCGAAGCACATTGCGAAGCATTTCTCCGGCAACTCTTCTCTGTGCGTTCCAATTATTCCGCCTTTTCATTTTTCTTCGACATTATATTTATGAAGAGCTATTTAAACTTGACTTTAACAATATAGACTATATTGACAACACCATTCAAACCAGCTCCTCAGGGATATTGCTGGGCTCATATGCTATTCTAGGTTTTCAGCCTGATTTCTCAAGCTGTGCAACAACGTGAGGGTATAGAAAGACATATTCTTCCTCGAATTCTTCTACCAGCCTCTTATCGATATTGGCAAGCCTATTTTTTAGTTCCTCGACGTTTTTATCACTAGAAAAAGAGAACATCACAGCTGGATGAACCCTTACACCATAGTTGAGGAGGTTCTCAAGAGCCTTTAGCTGGTAGCTGAAGAACTCGCCCCCTGCACCTGTAAGCATTTGGAACTCCTCCTCGTTTGTACCCTTAAGTGAAACCCTGACGTGGATCACTCCGAACTTTGAAAGGTCTCTCGCCTTGGACTTGTCTGCCCCGATAACGATGCCGTTCGTTTCGAGGATAAAGCGGAAGCGGCCATCCTGGTCAAAATACTCGAGAATTTTTAGCAGGTGGCTCCACGCAAGGGTCGGCTCGTTCCCAGAGACCCTAACATACCTATAATTTTTCCTTGATGCTATACCTACAAGCCTCCTGTAGACATCTTCTGGCCCGTAGTAGTCTCCATATGTCTTGAAGTTGTCCCTTGCCTTCCAGCCCCAGCAAAACACGCACCTCAAGTTACAGCCGACACAGTACGCTGTAGCGATGCCTCCATACCACTTGCCACCCCTAAACCGATAATATTTCCTCTCGTCTCCCCTCACTACATGCGCCTGAACCGCTTCTCCCAACTTTAGGGGGTCATAGCCTTGCCGAGCGTCGCTATGTGTGGACATCTACAGTTTTTCCATGCGCCTTTACCTAAAAATAGTTTGTTGCCCAGGAAGAGAAAATATAAACCCCGCCCCCCTCCTTCATGCAAGAAATGATTTACATTCAGTCGTGGGAAGGCTTCAGCCTGGAAGAAACGCTTAAACCCTCATTTATAAGGCCACTTTTTCGGCGCCGTGGATTAAAATACGTAAAGATTGCCGGGAAAGGCAAAGGAGCAAAGCTATGGCAAAACGGTGCAAACGTATACTGCGAGGACTGCGATACACTTGACCTGAGGCACTGGAGTGGACTCTGGCTCGGAAAAGAAAAAATAGTAGAGAGAGCCGGGTCACTGTTCTATGCCCATAGGGATCTAGGGCTTGCTATTAGTCCCAGCGACCGACACCTAATATTCATCGCGGTATTTTTGAGCCGCACAACCTCTTGGGAAACAAATGTCCTGAAATGGACAGAAAGGATTTTCGAAAAGGACGACATAGAAGAACTGCTCCGCTTAGATTTTACAAAGTTCGGGACAAGTTTCCAGCTAAGACAGTTGAACCGTGTCTTCAGGCAATATGTCGAAAACGTTTATCCTTTGGAAGACCCTTGGGAGGCACGAAAGGCGCTTCTGAGGCTAGACCATGTGGGACCCAAAACTGCAGATGCATACCTACTGTTTACAGGTATAGACCCCTCAGCTACGCCAATAGATAGACACGCCCTAAGAATGGCTAGACGCCTTGGAATAGCGGGAAGCCCACCAAGAAAAGAGCTGTGCACAAAGCATTCCTGCGGGGAATGCCCCGCGTACAACACTTGTTTGAGGGCTAAACTTGGCAACGAGTATGGAACAATTGCAGGCTGGGTTCAAACAGTCTTTTATCATCACAGCACGACCTACTGTTCCCGCCAAAAATGTAGAGAATGTCCCTTTGTAGGGCATTGTCGGGAAAATTGGCACAGATAAGATAATTAAATGTCTCTAAATATAAGACCCCGTGGGGTAAATGTCTAGGATTGTATCGCTTGCATTGATCGCTGTAATAATTATAGCGATGGCTATAGCATATGGCTATCCCTCTGTCTCTCCACAGAACAAGCCAAAAAAGCTACTTATCTATTACGGCTACCCGAGCCTCTTCAACGGTAGCACTACTATACAGGGCGCTGCAAGACTCTTCGACAAATACGACATTGTAGTTCTAGGAGCGGGGCTAGAGTCGCCTGAACATCCAGACCACCTTAACGCATTGAAGATTATCCAGAGATCAAGGGCGACTTTCTACGGATATGTGCAGTCTACTTTGCCACTAGACGAAGCAAAGAAAAGGATAGACCTGTGGACAGACATGGGCGTAGCTGGCATATTCCTCGACGAGTTCGGCTTCGACTATCTAGTGGGAAGAGTCGCCTCGAACAAGCAGCAGGCTAGGCTACACCAGAAAGAGCTCATAGACTACGTCAAGAGCAAGAACATGAGGGTAGCGATAAACTTCTGGAACCCAGATGACGTCTTCGGCCCTGTAGGAGGCGTCTCTCTTAATCTCTCAGGCGTGGAGATAGTGATTGAAAGCGCGGTCTACGGTTATGGGGAGAAGAAGTGGGAATACATCGACCACTACTACAAGATGGCAAGCGCCGCCAAAGCTGTTAATGCGTCTACGTGGTGCATAGTATCCACAAAGGCCTCTACGAGTCCCCTCAACAAGATGATTGGCTACGATGCCTTAACCTACATATATGGGGGATGCGACGCGGTAGCGATACAGGAAGACTACGGAGAGGACAGCAACGTATTTTACCCGTTCTCTGAGCCTTCTAACGCATCCATGTACTTTCTCGGCGTAAACGTGCCCCTATGGGGAGACTTCCCAAAGGGGTGGCTCGAAAACCTCCTAGACCAACTCAAGGACATAGGATTCAACAGTGTCCAGTACACAGTCTACTATGAGATGGACTCTCCGGTGTTTAGCGTTATCCACACCTCCAGTGTAACAGTCCCAGACGACCAGCTTGGCTACGCTATAGACGCTGCTAAACAGAGGGGATTCAAGGTCTTCCTAAGAATAGGGTTAAACGTCAAAAATAGCTGGAGCGGAGAGGTAAACCCGCTAAATAGGGACTTCTGGTTCAAGAGCTACGAGGCTATACTCCTCAAGTATGCGGAAATAGCTCAAGAAAAAAGCGTAGATGCCTATATCATTGGGACAGAGCTCTCCATGCTACAGGCCGACCCCAGCTGGCGCCCCCTCATCTTAAAGGTCAAAGCAAAATATAGTGGACCAATAAGCTATTCTGCCAACTGGGGACACGAGGCCACGATATTTACCGACATGCTTGACTTCATAGGTGTAGATGCGTATTACCCAATCCTGAATATTACGAGCTGGGACATCGTGCACGAGACAAGAATAGAGCCACTGGTGTTCCTCTACGGGAAACCAGTCGTATTCCTAGAGATAGGGTACAGGAGCGTGGAAAACCCAGGTCTCCAGCCGTGGGACTGGCAGAGAAGAGGGAAACCAGACCAAGAGGCCCAGGCAAGCTTGTGGGAGATATTCTTCTTGAAGGAGTCGCGAAGAATAAACGGCTTCTTCTACTGGGACGAGGGCTCCTGGAAAGAGGACGAGACAGGCTACAACGTCTTAGGTAAACTTGCAGAAAAAGTCTTCAGGAAATATGTGCCGCTTCTTTCAATCCAACAACAGCTAGAAAGCAAAAAATGCATAAACGAGACCGAGCTCCAAGCCTACAAAACATTCCTACAGTCCTGCATAGAGAACGCTACAAAATACATTCTGGACGCAGAAACATACAAGTCACTCTACGAGTCGTGCCTCCAGAACTGTACATACCTACAGACAAGGCTCTCACAAGTGATAAACGACTATATGGACACAATGGAGACACTGCTCAAACTCCAAGCCCAGTACAAGGAACTGGCCGTAAAGCTTTCACGGACAGAAACAGCTCTGGGCTACTCTATTGCAATAAACATACTACTAGTAGTACTTCTTCTCTTTGTTTCCCTTTTGTATATCAGATCCAAGAGACAAAATAAAAACGAAAGGGAGAAAACTTCACAGGAAAAGGCTGAACAGCAATTGAGCTAAGGAAACGGCAAAAAGTTAGCCATATAACTCCTTAAATATTAGAGTGTATGGTGCAAAACATGCCGAACGCACTCGTGACGGGAGCATCTTCAGGCATAGGCCGAGCACTCGCGGTAAGGCTACTCGACAAAGGCTACACGGTTCTAGGCATAGGCAGAAACGAGGAGCAGCTCAAGGAACTAGCGTCAAAATATACGGGCTTTACTTATATGGTCGCTGACCTTTCGAACCCGGAGAACATCGAGAAGATTAAAAACAAAGTTGCAAGTAGCTTTTCTCCTCTAGACCTGCTAGTCAACAATGCAGGCTACGGCCAGAAGAAGAAGATAACAGAAATGGCACAGCAAGAAATAACAAGCATGGTCAATGTCAACTTTGTAGCCCCGCTTCTCCTAATCAACAGCCTTCTCCCCTACATGCCGCAGGGCTCTACAGTTGTAAATGTTGTCACGGCGGGCATATTCGTATTGATGAGACAGCTTCCCCTCTACGGAGCCACAAAGATAGCCCTGCACTACGCCTCGAAAGCCCTAAGAAACGAGCTCCGACAGAAAGGGATAAACCTCGTACAAGTCTACCCCGGACTAATAAACACGAACTTCCACCCGAGAGCTGGCCTCCCAGAGGCGACCAGGGGAGAGCCGCCTGAGAAAGTTGCAGACGCAATAATAAGGGCAATAGAGAAAAAGAAAAAGGAGGTCTTTGTCCCAGGATACCTGGCCATACTAAAGATCTTTGGGCCACAACTCCCAGAAGTATTCTAACAGAAGACTGCCCTGATAAGATAGGAAAGACATAAATCTTATTCGTAACTATTCTTCACGGCAAAATGCAAAAAACAGTCTACATACCCGAAAAAATACTCCGCGAAATAGAGAAAAGAGGGCTAAACATAACAGACCTCATATTTTCCACGCTGAAGACAGACCCAGAAGTTGCACTAGAAGCCAGACTCGAAATGGCTGAAAATTATCTCCGGGAAGCCGAAGAATATATCTCCAAAAACGACCCAATACAAGCCTCCGAAAAGCTGTATAAGGCCGTAGAGGAATCCATCAAGACGCTAGCCCAACTCTTTGACACGCCAGAGTACCAAACAGCCACAAAAGAGGGAAGATGGTGGACACAGCTCCTCGGCAAAGCCGCCCGCAGGCTTTCAAGACTTTTAGACGAGCCTAGGCTTGAATACGTCTGGGCAATTGCATACGATATACACGTATGGGGCTTCCACGAGGCGAAGTATAGCACAGAAGACATAAGAGGCAACCTCGACCATGCAAAGTGGTTGCTGAACTATGTGAAAGAAATACTCAGCAAGAACAAAAAGCCGTGACCACCAATTGGAATCCGGCTTCACTTAATAATTTCGTGCATCTCCTTTTAGCCCTGAGGTAATTGGGTCAACCTCTTAAGAGTGGTCCTATTGTGACTAGGTAGTGTCCCGGAGGCAAATAGTATATTTTCAGTGTGTATTTGGCACAGTAGCCACACGTCCCATTGAGGCTTGGAACGAGTTCAAGCCTGTAGTAGGCAGATGTCTCGGTCATGTTTATTGGTACGGGTTTCACGGTGTAGCACTTGTCGCCTGGAAGCGGCATTGTCACGTTTATGTATGCGGTGCCCATCTCCATACTTGTCTTCATCGTCACCTCACAGATGCTGGAATAGTTGTTTCTGTCTATGTAGCTGGTTGAAACGACAAGATTGGCTGGCAGTGATGGCTTAGCCGTTACATTGGAGTCGGGCCCGCTTACAACTTCTAGCTTGAGGAAGTAGTTGTACGGGCTGTACGTGTACTGCTTCGTCCGATTTACTGGAGGAATGCTGGTGGTCTTGTTGGTTCCCTCGTTTCTTGTAACGTTTAGCTGGCTACCGGCAGATGTATTGTTGACTTTGGAGGTAGCATTTCTCTCGGGGCTAGTGGTCTGTGTGGTATTCTCTGTGCTTGTAGCGGGAGAAGGTGTAGGGGCAATCTTTTTCTCGGGTTTAACGTATCCCAGCAACGTGTAGACTAGGACAAGGTTAGCTATAGCTAGAGCAAGCACGGCAACGATGAGGACAGTTTCCCTAGAGCTAGCCATATGTAAAAAAGAAGGGGAGTCGATAATATATCCAGCGGCTTCACGAGAATAGAGAGACTACGTCAACCTTTCTTCAGGCGTGATAATAGCATGGCAAAGTGCCTCCTAAACCAGGAGTCCAACAAGTATACGATAGCAAAGTATATGGCCCCCGCAAGGGTCACGGCAAGTAGCGCCTCTCTTATCTTGAGAGGATTTATGAGCCACGCAACGGTCGCCGCTGGAAGCGATCCCACGAGATACTTGAGAACGATTGCCCCCATCTTTCTATAGTCTACAAGTTTGCGGGTCCATATGGCCAGCACAATAAGTACCGCGATGTCTCCCATTAGCCAGGCGCCCCTTGCAAATAAGGCTGCCCTCAGCGGGTCCCTTATCGCTGTAACTACCCCGATGAGAATTGGGAACCCGACCGCTAGCCTTAGGTAACCAAGCATGAACACCTTGAATATCCGCGATCGAGCTACTTCTCTCAGTGGTTTACCCTCTATGTCAGCCCTCTCTATCCCCTGCAACGCGTCGCCTAGGGCACCACTAATGCTTCCAATCAGGGCCGAGAAAGATGCGAGCCTGAGAACGTCACCGGCAACGGCATACTCAGGCCTAAACAGGTACAGGAGGTTCGGGGCGAGGAACAGTACGCCTACAAGTGAAGGGACACCTAATAGAAGGACAAGCCTCAGCGACTCCTCTATACTCCTCAAATGGACATGTTTCTCGTCTGTCTGCAACATCGTGGGAAGAAGCCCCCTCGCGAGGACATAGGAATAAGCGACGAGGTTCGAGAAAGTGTTTACGACTGTATAGTATGCCACTGCAAGGTTTCCTATGACATATGAGATGAGCGGCACGTCGAGGCTCGCAATAAGAGAAGCGGGCTGGGTCAAAACGTTAAATACCGAGAAGGACAAAATCTTCCCCACAACTTCTTTCCTCGGCCTCACAGAGAAGTCTCTCCTCATAGATACGAATAGATACACAAACTGGGAAATGTGGCCGCCAAGAACTGCCAGCAGAGCCGTGTTCAGAGTTATCCTCCCAGCCAGCCAAAAGGCACCTGCAACGACGATTTTACCCGTCTCGAAGAGAAACTCCGATATGGCGGCCCTTGAAGGGTTGACGGCGTAGAGGCTCGCATAAATAGTCGAGTTCAGATAAATGACTGGCACATAGAAAAGAATAATGAAGAGTGAAGACGCGGGGACGCTGAACTCAATAGCTATCCTATCCATCAGCACTAGGAGAGCGCCCGCACCCACAAGCGTAAAAATGAGGGAAAGCACTAAGCCGCTAGTAGTAGCCTCCACTACCCCCCTAGCCCTGAGCCTCGTAACCCAGTAATTCGTAAAAGTAGCTAGACAAGCATATGTAAGGATAGAAGACAAGACACTCCAGGCGCCGAACTCTTCGGGTGAGAGATTCCTCGTGACCAGCAATATAAAGAGGAAGCCGACAACAGTGCTGTATATCCTCTCTGCATAAAAGAGGAGACCAGAAGTCTTCAGCCCCAAGCCCTTCACCCAGTCGACATGTACAGGAGAACACCCGCGATGCTCTTGAGGTCGAGAGTCTCCTTACCCAGCAATCCAAGATACTCCTCAGGCCTCATAAACACAGTCCTAAGCACTTCCCCCTCTTCGGGACGCGACTGGCCCTCCACCAGACCGTCAGCCCTAACCACACTTATAACCTCGTCACTATAGCCGGGCGCCACATAGAAGCTCCCCAGAACCCTAAGCGACCCAGCCCTAAACCCAGTCTCCTCAACCAGCTCCCTACCAGCAGCCTCCAACAGGTCTTCTCCGGGCTCCACCCTCCCAGCAGGCAACTCGAGAACCCAACCAGCAATAGAGGCGCGCCACTGCCTGACAAACACAATTCTCCCATCACCAAGCACCGGGACAATCACCACACTAGACCCAAATACAACGAGGTCTTTCTCAAACGTTTTCCCATCGGCCTCAACTATTCTACGATAGAGCTTGACACGCCTCCCAGAAGCAAGCAAAACGTCCCGCAAGATCTTCGGATCTCCAGACACCAACACCACCCCTCAGGACACCAGCCTAAAGAAACCCCTAAAGACTTATACTTTTCCATACAATGGCAAGCATCTAGAGCTCAAAAATAAAACACAGTCCAAACTCATTCTCAGTCCTAGTTCTAACTTCCCCCTGAAACAACAAGTCATTTAACACATTCTCTCTTTTACACCTTCAATTCTTTCTTAGTTGCATCTTTCATAAATAACTTTTAGTTCATACACTGGGAAGAATAGACAAGATTATAGCTATTGTTGAAGAGGGTAGTCTTGTGAAGACTAATGATTGTTCTGGCCTCTGGGGCAGGGATACCGAGAATGAGGATGATGTGTTTTTGTTGAGGTTTCGTCCCATGGCTTTCACGATTGGGACTTGGGCAAGTTCAAAGCAAAATGTAGGCTTTTAATGAATCTACGTCTTGATTGGCGGGCCGTTTGTTGTCAAGAAGTTGCTTGCCTTATCAGCAAAGACCAATTTCTTCATTTTTCTGTTTGACGTGCATTCATCATCGTTTTTTATGCGGCGGGCCTAGGTATTTAAGTCTAGGTCTTTGCTTTCCGCCTGCGCACCACGAGGTAGGCAATCCCGGAGACGGCCGAGAGGATTCCGGCATATATTGGTATCTTGTTCCTGTTCAAGAACTCTACGTAGCCGATCAACGAGTCGTCTCCCTGGGCTGACCACTTCTCGTAGAGCTTCGCCGCGAGGACGTTTAGTGGGTCGAGGTTGCTACCCTTTTCCAGCTCCCTGTAGAGGCTTACCGCGCGTGCAACCTTGTCCCACCTGCCCGTGACTGTCGCGATGCTTATTTCCTTGGCGAGGTTCTCTGAGGATGATAGCTTCCTCGATATGTTTAGGGCTTCGAGATAGAGGTTGGCGGGCACGAGGAAAGCCTTTACAGTTGTCTCGTTGCTTACGCCCATGTACTCGACCCTTAGCTGGAAAATCTTCTCACCCGTGTCGGGGACATAGACCTCGCTTTCACCATTTACGGTGACTTTTCCCGGGACAAGTGTGCCGTTGGAGAACTTGGCCTCCCCCCTGACTGTCCCGTTGCCTATTACTGGCTCGGCCCCCATGTAGCCTAGTTGCCCTGCTAAGTAGAGGTTGAGGACGTCCCAGTAGACAGTTGCCTGGTCTGTGTAGTTGAGGACTTGTGCCTTGACTGTTAGCGTGCAGGGCTCTGCGAAGCCCAAGCTGATTGTGCTGTTTGCCGGCACCTTTTTGAATGTGGACAGGCCGCACCCAGCAAGTGTCAGGTTTATGCTTGCCGGTATCCTAGGATAGATAAAGAGGTAGGCCGTAATCGTGGTATTGGTTCCGAGGAGCCTAAACCTGTCCGCAGAGACTTTGACTCCGTTTATGCTTACATAGAGGAAAATTGTCTCGTTTCTGGCGAACCATGCTTCCCCACGGAGGACGTATGCTCCCGGAGCCTTTGGCACAGTGCTCAGCTTTACGGTAGAGATGTTTTTCTCGGCGTCGAAGAGGGCTTCACCTATCGTGGTGCCGTTTAGCAGTATCTTTACCCTTGCCTTTACAGTGGCGTTTGTATTTATGCTCAGTGAATAGTTCACTAGGTAGGGGCGCAGGACAATTTCTGGAGCATAGACTTTAAGTATCACGGGAGGCATCCCGATTTCCCTCTTCTCGAAGCCTGTGTCCAGCACTAGTGTCTTGTTTCCGGCCGGAAGGTCATAGGAGATTTCAAAGCTCTCGTTCGAGACTATTCGCCCCAACACGAGGTACCTGTGTGACCCACTTACGCTTACCTGCAAGACGACGTTGCTCCCATTGTCGGTCACTGTCCACTTCTTTAGTGAGACCTGTATCTTGGGTAGCCAGATCCTGACCTTTGTGGCCCAGGCAGGGTTATTGTTTGCTACGAGTGTATATGTGTCTGCCGTGGTCCTGGTAAGGTTTAGGGTGTTGCTTAGCGAAGCCGTCTCGCCGCACTTAAACACCTTGCCGCCCACCTCTGTCCCGTTTACCTTTAGCTGTATCCTGTAGTCTACAGGGAAGCTTGGGCATTGCCCGCTGACCGTTAGTGTTGCTTGTAGGCTTGCAGTGAACCACAGGGGCGCCACGATTTGGGGTGAAGCCTGTAGCACCACATTTGGGGATGGAATACTGAAGGCCAATGTTCCAACAGTATAGGTCGAGAGCTTGACCTGGAGGCTTCCAGAAGTGCCCTTGATGTCTATGCTTTGTGTTATCCCGGCGGGCTGGACGGCTACCTGTATGTTTGTTTTGTCAATGGATGTGTCATAGCTCGCCGAGAGGATGCTTATCGAAGCTGGCTTAACCTGGAAGCTTGTTGAAAGCTTGTCGTTTGGGCCCGTGTATAGATAGATGTACCCGTCTCCCTGCGAGACAAATCCGTTCACATTGAAGCTGAATTGAAGCGTGCTTTGGCCCGGCGGAAAAGTTACAGTCATGTTGGGGTTTTGGAACGCTAGGACAGGCGTTGAGCCGTTCATGGGCGAAACGGCGGCGACATTTGTCTCTATGGATACCTGGCTGGGGTTATTTATCGAGAGGACAATGAACCCGTAGCCGTTGCCAGTCAAGTAAAGGGGTGTCTGTGTTACCCATGAGAGGGTGGGCTTGTTCAATGCAAGGTCAAAGCTGTAGGTGTCTGACCAATAGGACACGTCTATGTGGAAGCTTCCCCAGGTTACATTGCTAAATGTGACAGTGGCCTGGCCGTTGCTTGCCTGGACGCTTTGGCCGTTAACCGTGACTGTCCCGGTGACTGGCTGGTTCGCGTATGTTATCGAGAGTTGGAGCGTGAGGGTGCCGGAAAGCGGCTTATATACTCCACTGACGACCCGAGCTATGAGTGGAGGCGAATAGGTTACCGTGACCTGAGAGGTGATGCTAGAGGTAGACGGGTTTACTATTGCCAATATGAGGGAACTGTTGGAAACATAGAAGGGCTGGCTCAACTGTAGATTGCTCTTCACGTTTCCAGTAGCCGTAATGGCAACTGTTCCTGGGGCTGGTAGCGTTATCTTGTAGTATGCGGCGCTCAGCCCATCGAGGGACAGGCTCGTTGTCCAAGAGTTGCCCGTAAGGGTCGCGGTCTGGTAGCTTGGATAGTAGGTTTTTCCACATATGCCTATTCCCTTGGTTATGGCCAGCAAGAAGGATACATAGTTTGAATTGACCCAGTCAGAGTTCGTGGTGCTCCCCGAGAAGCTTCCCGAAAGCGTGCCTGGCACTGATGCGGCTCCACTTTTGATAAGCCAGTAGTAGAGTGCCCCATACGCGTAGGACTGCGTGTTTCCATCGCTGTAGCTGTACGGATTAGTTGTGTAGAGGGAATAGGAGAAGTACCACGGCTCCCATCCGCAAACCCCAGAGAGCGCGCTTGAGACGCCTTCTGCGTTTGCCTCGACATACCAGGGGTAGCTACTTACAACTGATATGTACTGGTAGTATGAAGCCTGGGCAAGGTGCACCATCTCGTGGTAAGCAATATGGTTCAACGTTGAGCCGCTTAGACCAGTAGCCATCAGTATGTAGGATATGCAGGCCTTGGTAATCCTTCCCGTCGATGGATCATAGAGAAAGCTTGACCTAACTTCTCCTCCTTCGCCGCTAAGATTCACTATCGTTACATTGTATTTTGTTCCACTACACGGCGGGGCCAGGCTAGCCCCCGCACCAATAAGTGAAGAGTATCCCGATTCAAGAGCATTTGCAATGCTCTGTGCATACGCTAGTCCAGCGCCTGCCTTGTCGTATACATCGAAGTGTGTAGAGCTATAGGTTGGCTGTGCGAGAAGGGTAACGGCAACTAAGTTTAAAGCCAGAACAATGATTAATAATGAAAGCTTTCCCCGCATAGCCACGAAACATCATATTAGACAATATTTATACTTATGTGTTAAAGGAAAAAAATCTTTATTAGGATAAGTTAACTGAAATACAAACATGCTTGGCAAGCTTCGCGATACACCTAGGCATGTACACATCCTTATAATCATTTTCCTAATTCTAACATTCATTTCCCTGTCTCGTAGCTCTCTTGCCCAGCCACAAGTCACAATAACCCTGAGCGAGGCTGGAATAGCAAAAGTCGAATATTTAGTTCCAACTGAAGGAAACCTCTCCGTGACAATTCAGTTGCTCGGGACGCCTGACCCTACCCTAGGTGTAACAGTTGTAGACGAAAAGGGCCTCCCACTCGCCTTCGACACTGACCAAACAGGCAGATACTTGACAGTGGCTACACTTAACTCGAGCCAAGTATACGTCTCCTACTATACACAAGACTTGACAAGCAAATCTGGAATCTTCTGGATAATAAGCGTGAATTCTCCCTACCCGCTCAAAGTCGTTTTGCCAGTAAACGCGACACCAGTCGACATGAACCCCCTCCCCACGAAGATCTACTCCATAGGAAGAAACTTGGCAATAGAATATCCCGCAGGAAGCCTACAGCTAAAATACGTCATACTATACCAGCCTGCAACTTCTCTCCCTCCCCAAGGGACACAGCCTCCTGCCTCGCCCACAAAACAAGAGACTGGGACCTCTAAGGGACTATTTGAAGTACTATGGCTACTCTTGCCCTACCTCGTTGTCCTCGCCGCTATATTTGTCGCACTTGCTGTTTTCCTGGCTTTGAGGGGTAAAAGGAAAAGTGAGCTCGTAGAGCTAGGCGAAGAAGACTTGGCAATTCTCGATGCCTTGAGGAAAGCAGGAGGGGCCATGTTCCAGGGAGAGCTACAGAAGGCTGTTAATTTGCCTCCCACTACTCTCTGGAGGAGGGTCAAGAAGCTCGCAGAGCTTGGGTACGTAAAGATAGAGAAAAAGGCGGGGAGAAACTACGTAGAATTACTGGAATGAAGAAAGTGAAAAGAATATTTCTAAATTTTCAGGCTAATTTCCACAGCATTCCTTAAGTTTATCCACAAAAACAAGTCAATTGATGGACATGGTTGACTCCAAGAAAATAACGTTGGGAATAATAGCCATAGTCCTATTGGCTACCATGGCATACATATACAGTGCACCACAAGTGACAACGCCAGCGGAAAGCCTTATAGCATCAGCAGAGAGACTACAGCAACTCGTATACTGCCGCAACCAGGTGCTCCAAAATCTCTCCCAGAACAGTCAGCTTTTCACACAAATAGTGAATCTTACAGCAACGGGCGACAATTACCTCGCCAAGGCAAAGCAGTACCTGAACCTCGGCAACGCTACACAGGCAATGCAATACGCAGTACTAGCACTAAGAACCTATGGTCAAGCACTAGACCTGCAGGAAAAACTCAGAGACACGCTTGGAACATCCTTTGCCTCATGCAGGGCAGTATTGGCTCCACAGCAGGCAAATCTGACGGCAAACCTCTACAGGAATAGGGTTAGAAACGAGACATGCAAGTGGTCTCCAGACTTTTACCCGCAATATGTCGCCATTAATGTCTCCCTTCAGCGCGTCAATGAGCTAGAGAGCATTGCATCTAGGGCCGCGAGTAGCGGGTACGACACCTCTAATGCTACACGTCTCTTAAACCAGGCTAGACAGTTGCTACTAGAGGCCCAGAGCCTTGCATCCAACTGTCTCTTAAACGAGTCTGCTCACCGCCTTGCAGAGGCGAGGAAGCTCATTGGACAAGCTACCTCTGAGCTAGCCAGGGCAGGTGCGATGAGGACCATAGCGGAAATGAGAAGACATGGTCTAGACGTCAATGAGACGAGTGTAGGCGAGGTTATGAGGGCCTTGAGGGCAAGAAAGTTTGAAGAATACCTGCTAAACAAGACAGCAGACACGCTCCTAAACGTTACAAGGAACGTTCCCGGACTAGAAAGGCAGAGAAACAGGCTCCAGCTACTAGAACAGCTCTTGGCAAGAATACAGGAAAGGGCTAAAGGAACACATAAACAGCTGGCACTCCAGCTTAGAGAACTCGTCCAGGAAGCCATAAACCTTGCAGAAAAGGCCCCAGAGATGGCTAAGAACAATCCAGGAGAGTTAGCAAGGCAGACCCAGGACATCGGTGAAAGGGCTCGCCAGATGCGTGGTGGAGGCAGAGGACCCTAAAGAACCCTGTAAATAATTTTTTCTCTTTTTTTTATTTTTCCTCTCTCCTTTTTCCCACATGATTTTAATTCTAGATAGGTTTTTAGCCATCCATTTCCGTATGTTCATTAATGAGTCAACAAATAATTGAAGAATTATTGTCAAAGCTGAGCATCGAAGAAAAGGTCAAAATTCTCGTGGGGATAGGTGATACAACGAGCTCGCAACTCGCAAGGGTCCCAGGAGCAGCTGGACAAACCCATCCAATAGAGAGGCTCAACATTCCAGGCTTCGTCCTTGCAGATGGACCCGCAGGAGTAAGGATCGAAAACCCGGCTTGCAGAGCTACAGCTTTCCCCGTAGAAGTGATGCTTGCCTCGACATGGAACCCGGAGCTCGTCGAACAGGTTGGAAAGGCTATGGGCGAAGAGGCTAGGAGTTGCGGCGTAGATGTCTTGCTCGCTCCAGCGTTGAATATTCACAGGCATCCACTGGGCGGCAGGAACTTCGAGTATTTCTCGGAGGACCCGTTGCTATCTGGAAAAATTGCTTCCGCATACGTAAGGGGAGTCCAGTCTGCAGGTATAGGCGCCTGTATAAAGCACTTTGTCGGCAACGAGCAGGAGACAGGGAGATGGGGCCTCGACACCTTTGTATCTGAGAGGGCTCTGCGTGAAATATACCTCAAGCCCTTCGAGATAGCTGTCAAGGAAGCTAAGCCCTGGTCAGTCATGAGCGCATACAACAAGCTTAACGGCGTTCACTGCTCAGAGAACGAGTGGCTTTTGACCACGGTCTTACGGGAAGAGTGGGGCTTCGACGGCTTCGTAATGACGGACTGGGGCGCCGGGGAAGACGTTGTGAGACAGATAAATGCGGGCAACGACGTCATCATGCCAGGGGGACAAGACAAACTCGAACAAGTATTGAAAGCAGTGAGGGAAGGCAAAATACCAATAGAAACCATAGACAGAGCCGTCACAAGGGTCCTCTCGAAGCTCCTCGGCTCTGCCGGCTACAAGTCTACTCCCGGGAAGCCTGACCTAGAGGCACATGCAAAGATAGCATACGAGGCCGCAGTCGAGGGCATGGTTCTCCTCAAGAATGAGGGCGCCCTACCCATAGACAGAGGCAAGAAAATAGCATTCTTCGGCGTCGGCCAGATCCTGACAGTCAAGGGCGGAATGGGGAGCGGGCACACACATCCACCATACGTTTCGACGATCCTAGATGCCGCACGGGAGAGGTCTCTAGCCATAGACGAAGAACTGGCCAAGAAGTATGCAGAGGCAGTTTCCACATACAAGGAGGAGCTCGAAATCTTCTACAGGGACGAGCCCGACAAGCCAAGCATATCCGAGGACGTCGTAGGCGAGGCAGACATCTACGCGACTGCCCAGAGGAACGACTTGGCAGTAATAGTCGTTACAAGGGTTTCAGGTGAAGGATGGGACCTTGCACCAGAAGACTTCTACCTAAGGGACGACGAGAAATGGCTCATAGACACAGTCTCGGAAGCATACAGAAAAATCGGGAAACCAGTCGTAGCCATACTAAACATCGGCACACCAATCGATGTGGCTTCCTGGCGGGAAAAAGTAGACGCAATCCTCCTGGCATGGCAACCAGGACAAGAAGCAGGCAGAGCCATAATAGACACCCTCCTCGGCCTTGTCAATCCTTCTGGCAAACTCCCAACAACCTTCCCCAAGACACTGGGAGACGTCCCCTCATGGACGTTCGGCGGCGAGCCAGCCGGCAGTCCAAAGAGCGTGACATACGAGGAGGACATATACGTTGGGTACAGGTACTATGACACATTCGGCAAAGAGCCCGCCTACGAGTTCGGCTACGGCCTCAGCTATACAACCTTCTCCTACAGCGACCTATCCATCGAGCAGGACAGCGAACAGGTAAAAGTCAAGTTCAGGGTCACAAACACCGGGAAAATGCCAGGAAAAGAAGTCGCACAAGTCTACGTGAAGCCTCCAAAGGGAAAAATCGACAAGCCACAAAAAGAGCTAAAAGCCTTCAAGAAGACAAGGCTCCTCCAGCCCGGAGAACACGAAGACATAGTCCTCACTATTGGCTATAAGGACATGGCAAGCTTCAACGGCAAAGAATGGGTCCTCGAAAAGGGAACCTACAAGATCATGGTCGGCTCTTCTTCGCGGAGAATACACCTAGAAGGCGAGTTCAAGATTCACGAGGAAAAAACCTTTAGAAACTAGCTCTCCTCATCTTCGATAAATAATCTTTTAAGCCAATATTGTCGAGAAGGACGACACCGCTTTGCATCGCGTCAATTATCGCTGGGTTCCTCTTCCAAAACTTGAAAAACTCCTCCAAGGAAACCACCAACGGCTCTACCCGGGGAGCAACCCATAGGCACTCGTCCAGCAGGTCAAGCCTCTCAAGCGGGTTCCTCGGGACTCCCTCTGTGCACGCTATTGTCACCATGGTTCTGGAGTGGGCTGGTAGAGGATCGGTGGCTACTGGTCCCGCACATAAGCATGTTAAGGAGAGTTGCACGTGTTGTCTATGTCTCAGGTGTAGGATAGCCCCTTCTTCTCGGCTATCTCTAGGATTCTGAGGGCTGTGTTTCGGGATCTTGTCCTAATGACTACCTTGTCTCCCAGCGTTTCTATCCTTATGTCTCCGATGCCCTCGAGGAAAGGCTCTATGCCTCGCCTAGCAACGACGACATAGTAGCCTTCTGGGTCCCTTTTACCAATCCTACTCGGCAAGTTTTTCCACCCCGTCCGAGAGGTCTAGCCCCAAGAGCTTGTCGTGGACAGCCGTGCCGATAGCTATGAGTCCAGATGTCAGGGCGAGGTCGGTCGAGATGACTACTCCGGGGGCCACGTCTAGAACGAAGTCGGCATACCTAAAAAGCCCAGATGGGATTCCCTCCCTTGCGCCAACCATCACGCCGAGCTCTTTTTTCTCCCTGAAGACCTTCTCGATGATAAAGTCGGCCAGCTCACCGCCGACCCTAGAGACAGGCTCTCCCTCCGGCTCAAAGATTATTAGGGGCTTCCCGTGCCAAGACCTCACGAACTGGTACATGTCCTGTACAAGTATCTCTGTCCGGTGGACCTCCCTTCCATAGCTCTTTTTCTGGATGCCGAGCCTAGACTTCTGGCCATCGATGACCCCCCTGAGGAAACGCTGTAGAGCCTCTGCCTCGACTGCCCCAACTGGTGCGACAACGAGTTTTCCAACCTCGAAGCACTGTATCTCCCTGCCAATCCTCGTGCCCATCACATACGAGGCGTCCGGCGGGCCAAGGTAGGGCTCGTGGGTCACGACCATTCGCCTATATAGCTTGTACATCGGGAACTTTGTGGGGGCCATCTTCCTGTAGAACTCGGAGCCAGGCACAATGGAGACATAGGCCTTGTCCTGCAGGATCTGTATGAGGACAACCTTGTCGGGGTTCTCGAGGTCTACACGTGCACCTGTAGCCTCCTTTATGACAGAGCCGATGTACGCGTTTACATCTAGGCTTGTGTAGTCGTGCTTCCCGCGCCTAACAGTCCTGACGGCGAAGCTCTCGTCGCTACTTATCCCGCTAGCCAGGGGCTTCACGCATTCACCCAGCTCTTGAAGCCTAGCGTTGCACTCGGCATCCACTTTGAAGACTTTTTCTGCCTCTGGAACTTTTTCCCTTATATTGTTCGCGAGCACCTCTATGTTTTGTGTGGGTGCCTCTACCAGGACGAGGCCCATGTACCCCATTGGCGAAGGGACGGCCCTACATTCTGGGCAGAGCTCTTTTATGAGTGAAGCAACTACGCGTTCAAACCCAAGTTTACAGGTAACTATTATGTCGACACGCACGGGCTCCTGCATGGTTACCCCTCTATAAAAGATGGAAACCAATTTAACTATTAGCCCCCCTCTTGCATACAGGCTCGTAATACTTAAATGTAAGACAAACATTTATTACACGACGGCAATGAGCGTTGTATCGGTAAGGGTTCCCAGAGAGCTCAAGGAAAAAATGCAGAAGTACCGAGACAAGATAAACTGGAGCGAGGAGATAAGAAGATTCATCGAAAACAAGATACTCGAGGCAGAGAGGGAAAATACTCTGTCAAGGCTTGAGGAGCTCATAAACCAGCTACCCACCGTCCCCAGGGGCACGGCTGCCAGTTATGTGAGGGAGGACCGTGACAGTAATTGACGCCTCGCTCTTGGTTAAGTATGTTTTGCATGAGGAGGGCTGGGAAAAAGTCTCAGAGACCCTTAGGCACGTTTCCCCGCTATACTCTGTAGACCACGTTTTAAAAGAAGTCGCTAATGCTCTCTGGAAACATGCCTACCTCAGGAAAATGATGCCGGCGAGCCTCGCCCACGAGCTCTACAGCCTTGTAGGGAGACTAGCGGAGACCCGCGTAATAGTCCTCGAGGAGGAACGTATATATCTCCCGAGGGCCCTACATATCGCCCTACAACACGGTCTGACAGTTTATGACTCCTTGTACATAGCACAGGCAGAAAAATACGGCAAACTATTGACAAGCGACGCTGCTCAGGCAAGAGTAGCAACTAATCTAGGCATAGAAACCATCCTCATAAGCTAAAATCCTATCGAATCTCTAGCTACGAATAGAACGAGGCCAGCTCACGCATCTGACAAGCCCAGCCTATCTATGAGCTCGCACAAGTCGCGTATGTCTCCACCAACCCTGTAGACACTCATCCGTGGAAACCTCGCCCTAACTAGGTCCACCATGTATTCTGTGTCGTCAACAAAAACCGCGTCCTCCTCTGCTACCCCCAGCCTCGCGAGGATCTTCTCGACCATCCTGTCCTTTCCCGGGTGAGGCTCCACGACTGGAAAGTCAAAGAAACCGTCTAGCCCCAGAACTCTAAGAGCCTGCAACGCTATGTCCGGATTGTTCCAGCTAGCTATGGCAAGCAGAACCCCCTTCTTCTTGGCTGACTCTAGAAGCCTCCTAGCACAGGGATCCAGCCTTACAAAATTGTTGGCTGAATCCACGAGCGTCTCATCATCTATCCTAATGAAGGGGGGACGAGTTGAAGAGATGTCCTTGTGGGACCAGAGCGTCCCATCCAGGTCTAAAATTATCAGTTTTAGGGGCATGAATAAATGAAACAATTTAAGTCTAAAAAGTGTTACCATTCTACCTACGAAGAAAAATAGAGAGTGGCCTATCCTATAGAAAGAAAAACGCAGCCGCCACGTTCATCTGCACACTCGAAGGGACAGACCTTATACCTGTAGCAGTCCCCCTCCTTATACCTCCTTGCATCAATGATCTCGAAAGATACTTGCCCCTTCTCAAGGTCTTCTACAAGCGACTCCATTACTCCCAGCCGTTCTAGGACGCCCTCAGCCCTCTCCCATGCTAATTTGCATTCTTCCCTAAGATCCTCGTCCTGTATCTCGTCACAACAGGACGGGTCACCCCCACCCATAATGCAGTCCTGATACTCCTCGTTATTCTCAACTTCTTCAAAACACTCGTCTTCACAGTCCAGATATCTAGGGTTGTCCTTGTCCATCCCCTTACAGCGCCTAGCTATGCATTCTTCCATGAGCTTGCGACCGAGTTCCTCGCAACATAGATGTTCCGCGGCAGAGAGTTTTCCATATGGATTCAAGTCTTCTATGGAGTCCGCTTCCTCTCGGATGAAATCGGCAAGAGCGGAGAAAAGCTTCTCCTTGCTCCTTATCCGCGTAACAACACCCTCAAACACGTCCACGAGTAGATACTCCTCGTTAGGCGTCTCGATAATGACGGACGAGTAATATGGCGGATAGTCAAAACAGGCGTCTGAACCTTTTACCCTGACAACGACGGATCGATAAGTTTTTCTCGCCACGTCAATAATTTTTCAACAAAAATTATAAAAATTTATTGTTAGATAAAATAATTTTAATGAAATGCGTAGAAGGTTATACCTAATCCCCGCATTCTTGTGTTAATAACCGTTATACTTTTATATAAATTTAGGCAAAAATTACTCATAAGATGGAAATGAATGCAGTATCTCCTATTGTCTCCGCGCTCTTGCTCGTGATTATTTCTGTAGCAGCTTCCGTCCTTATTTATTTTTGGGTCACAAGTTTCCAGGGACAAGTCACACAGCAAGCAGGCACACCCAAGGCGTTAGGCTCTTGTCTAAAAATTGAGGGAATTGAAGTGGCTGATCGAGATACTAGTGGAGTTGCCTATAGAATATGGGTCAAGAACTGTGGAAGCCAAACCCTACACCTCGACTATGTATATTTGCTTGACCCATCTGGCAACGTTTATCATAGCTATCCTGCAGGTGAATGGTCTCTCTCCCCCCAGGACACACAGTTTCTCTGGCTATGGGTTCCCATAGATAAGCTGAGAATCGGCGAAAGGACAACTGTAAAGGTTGTCACTGCAGAGGGCATAGAGGCGTACTATGTATTCACACCGACCTAAAAGATAAATTAAACATTTTTTAAATGTATGAAAAGTTCTTTCTTCAAAACTTTAAATACCACCAAACGAGTCTACGTATTGAAAAACCATGAAGATAATTGATTTAACAATGGAGCTTAAAACTGGAAGCCCAGTTTTCCCAGGCTATCCCACGCCAATTGTCCACACCTGGACAACTATAAAGGAGCACGGCTACTACAGCAATCTCCTCCAGCTAGTCGAGCACACAGGAACACATGTCGACTCGCCAGCACACTTCATAGAGGGTGCACCCACAATCGACAAGGTTCCCCTGGAGAGGTTCATGGGTAAGGGCATCGTTGTTGACGCTACGGGGCTCGGGCCAAAAGCACCCATTACAAGAGAATTCCTCGAGAAGGCTCTAAAGGGCAAGGGCGTCGGGAAGGGCTGGGTTGTCCTTATTATGACGGGATATGATTCCAAGGCCGGCACGCCTGACTGGTTCAACCATCCGGGCCTCGATGAAAGTGGAGCAAAGTACCTTGCCGAGCTCGAGATAAACGCGGTCGGGATTGATGCGCCCAGCATAGACCAGCCGCCTTTCCCAGGCCACAAGAACCTCTTGCCAAGGGGCATAGTGATCTTCGAGAACCTGACAAACCTAAAAGAGCTCGTTGGAAAAGAATTCACGTTCTACGGATTCCCGCTTAGAATCTCAAACGGCTCGGCAAGCCCCGTAAGGGCGCTAGCAGTCCTCGAGTAGCCAAAAAAAATCAGTGTAGTAGAATTTGCTAGGGTAATCCTATGAAGAGTAAATTTTACGGCGTAATTTCTCCGTTCATAACACCCTTCAAGGAAGACTATTCTATAGACCTCGAAGCAGTCAGGTGGCTTGCGAGATTCCAGGCCGAGAGGGGCGTCCACGGTATATTCCCAAACAGCACCACTGGGGAATTCGTTCACCTATCCAGGGAAGAGGCTTTAGAGATCACAAGGGTTGTTCTCGAAGAGGTCGGAGGAAAGGTCTGGGTCATCCCAGGGATCAGTGCCAACTATACGGAGGACTCTATCGCCCTTGGCAAGACATTCAGAGACATGGGGGTCACAGGGGCAGTCGTGACTCCTCCCTTCTTCTTCAAGATTTCGGGGGAGCGCCTAAAGAAGCATTTCTCCGCGATACTCGAAAAGGTAGATCTACCCATAATCATCTACAACATTCCGGCAACCACCGGGATAAACATACCAGTAGCCCTCCTCCACGAGCTCGCCAAAGAGTACAGCAACCTAGCAGGGGTAAAAGCCACAGTAGAGAGCTTCACATATTTTAGGCAACTCGTACAGATCGTAAAGGCCGATAGGAGAGATTTCGCCGTACTCACTGGCCTAGACGACTTCTTGCTCCCAGTCCTAATGATGGGTGGAGACGGGGGAATAATGGCCCTGGCAAACGTCGCTCCACAGATACACAGGGCTGTCTACGACGCCTACACGAGCGGAGACTTAAATAGGGCATTACGGGAGTGGCACAGGCTCCTTAAGCTGGTACAAGTATACGACTATGCCACATCCTTTCCAACCGCCGTCAAGACACTCCTAAAGGTGCTAAACGCACCCGTAAAGCCATATGCGAGGATGCCCCTTACGCCAGAACCAAGAGAAACGGAAGAAAAAATGGCAAGGCTAGCGAGAGAGCTAGGCTTGACTATCTAAAATATTTTTTTCTTTTCCTTCTCACTCCTAGACAAAATATAGAGGAAAGCTATAGGAATACGTCAAGTATATTGTGAAGAGAAAAATTTCTGAACGCTCAATCCCTGAAAATGTAACACGCAAAATGATTTCAAAGACCCTCTTGATTATAGCAAGTGACATGTGTCAGAAAATCTTTTATGTATAATGCTACGCTGTCAACAATTAGGTATGGTCACGAAAGACTTTACCGGCACTATTACCGAGAAAGGAAAGATAACAATTCCAGCTGAGATTAGAAAAAAGTATAAGTTGAGGAAAGGTTCTCGCGTAAGGTTTGTAGAGACAGAGAAGGGCATTTTGATCGTACCCATTATTCCCTTCGAACAACTTTTCGGCATAGATAAGGATGCAAAGGAGATTATATTTGAGATGATAAGGGAGTTGGAGGAGGAAAGGAAAAGGCAAGCTTCCTTAGATTAGTTCACGAGCAGTGTGGAAACAATTGGGAAGCAGATACCCCTCTACAGAACGTGTTTCTCAAGGAGTTCGCTGTTTCTAATAAAGATTTAAAAGTCACTCAAAAATACTAGTTAATGGATATGGAAATAGAGCTAGGCGAAGACTCGTCACTTATAAAAGCTTCATTATTTAGAGGGTTCCTGCAGAGACTAACAAGGGCTCTAGACTTGGAGATAGCTAGAAGGTACTTTGCACTGAACCTCTTCGACGGCATACTGACAGTACTCGGCTTCACCGTGAACTATTTCTTTCTTGGTGGCCGCAACCCCAGCGTGCTCCTAGCCTCAGGCCTAATCATAAGCATAGGTATGGCTATCTCGGGCCTCACAAGCGCCATGCTAGTCGAGTACTCAGAGCTACAGAAGGAGCTAAACGAGCTCGAAAAGGCCCTGTTCAGAGACCTTGACGGCACACACATCGCTAGGACAAAGATGGCCACAGCACTAATGAACGCACTTGTAAACGCCGTTGCACCGATTCTTGGAGCCCTCGCAGTCCTGTTTCCGATCCTCTTGACAAGCATTGGCATAATCGGATTCACCCAGGCATTCGAGCTATCACTATTCCTCAGCATGCTATCCCTTTTCCTGCTAGGCGTCTACCTAGGGAAAAACGCTGGTAGCAGGCCAATAGTATATGGAATCATAATGGTTTTAGCCGGCTCAGCAACAGCTATAATAGCATACCTGCTGGGTGCAGTATAATGGAAGCCGTGAGACACATAAAAATCGTGCTAGACGTATTGAAGCCCCGAGAGATCCCAGTATACCATCTCGCAACATCTCTAGCCGAGCTAGAAAACGTCCAGCAAGTAACAGTAGACGTCATAGAGGTCGACGTAAAGACCGAGACAGTAAAACTAACCGTGGAAGGCACAAATCTCGACATCAACGATGTACTCAGACACCTAGAAGAGACAGGGTGCTCAGTTAGAAGCATTGACTCAGTAGCAGTAAAAAAAGGATAGAAGGATAGAAATAGTTTTTACTGCTTTACTTTTCCACACCTGAATGTTACCGTGTAGGGATCCACGACCTCAAAGCCCCGCAACACCAGCCTGCACCCAGCGTGCATCTCACAAACCCTTAGAATAACGCCTGAGAGCGGTCACGCGACCGGCTCGAATTTTTCTTCCTGAACCTTCTTGAGAAAGTCCGAGATTTTAAGCTCCCTCAGCGTAATGCTTAGATCGCATTCTTTCTCCTCTATTTCTAGCTGGTCAGCTATAGCTAAGTCCTCGATAAAGAGCCTCTTAATCTCTTCGACCGAGGGCCTGTCACTCAGCACACCCTTCTCCCTTAAAAACTCGATCAAGTCGTCCGTAGCTAGGCGAGATATCGTGATTCCACCTTTCCCCATAACCTTGTAGGCAGCCTTGTTGACAGCATACATGTAGGCATTTACGAATAGATTGCTCGGTCCGCTCATATGAGGCAAGCAGATCTTAGATTTTAAAAGTAATTTAGTTCAATTTTTCCCAGCAATAATTCCGTCCCGGAGACGCAATAAAAAATTATAAATTCTCCATATACACGCATTACATGTGTCGTCTAGAAGATCACTTGTCATATCAATAGCAGGCCTAATGACAGCTCTCACAGCCGCACTCACAATAGTTGTCCAGATCCCTGTGCCAGAAACAAGGGGATACATCAACCTAGGAGACGCGATGGTCATGCTCTCAGGCGCTTTGTTCGGCCCAGTAGTAGGTTTTGTCGCGGGCGGCCTCGGCTCTGCACTTGCAGACATCATTTCTGGATACGCACACTGGGCCCCATTCACGTTTCTCATTAAGGGCATAGAGGGGCTAATAGTCGGAGTCTTCTCGAGGAGGAAAAGGGCCTACCTCGTCCTAATAGGCACAGTTATTGGAGGAGCAGAAATGGTTCTAGGATACCTTGCCGTTGAGACTGCACTATACGGCCTGGGAGCCGCGCTGATCGAGGTCCCGGGCAACGTGTTCCAAGCCATGTTCGGAATAATTGTCGCAAACATCTCTTGGAAGATTCTCTCTGGAAGGCTGAAAACCTTCTAGCACGAAAGAGGGATAGGCGTCCTAGATGAAGCCTTACGGTAAACTCTCCCAAGAAGAACTATCAGAGCTGCTGGGAATTCTCACTCGCCGGGACCCAAGCGTCCTCCTAGGCCCAGCCATTGGAGAAGACGCGGCAATAGTAGACCTAGGAGACAAGGTCCTCGTAACACACAGCGACCCGATAACGGGCGCCTCCGAGCTCGCGGGCTGGCTATCCGTCCACGTCGTCGCAAACGACATAGCCACGAGGGGAGTCAAGCCAAGCTGGCTAGTCACAACCCTACTGTTGCCCCAAACCTTTTCCAGGGAACAACTAAAAAAGCTGGCCAGCCAGATAAGGAGCGCCGCTGACGAGATAGACGCAACCGTTATAGGGGGACACACCGAGATAACCCCGGGACTCGACAGGCCAATAATCATTACAACGGCCTTCGGGGTCGGCGAAAAGGAAAAGTTCTTCACGACTAGCGGGGGACGGGACGGAGACCTACTCGTAGCGACAAAAGACGCGGCACTAGAAGGCACATCAATCATAGCCACAGACTTCCACGACAAGCTGCTAGGCAAAATAGACAAGTCAATCCTCGAGAACGCCAAAAACTTCATACACGAGATAAGCGTCGTAAAAGAAGCCCTAACAGCGGCCCAGGTCCACGGGGTCCACGCAATGCACGACGCCACCGAGGGAGGCATCCTCGCCGCGGCCCTAGAAATAGCATACGCCTCTAGGCTCAGCGTGGTCCTATACGAGGAAAAGATACCACTAAGAAGAGAAACAGCACAAATATGCAGAGCCCTCGGCCTAGACGCACTGGGGCTCATAAGCTCGGGCACACTCCTAATCGCAGTCCAGCCAGAATCAGCCCCAATACTCATAGAAAGGCTACAAAAGGAGGGAGTAAAAGCAACAATCATAGGCGAATTCAAGAAAAACGGGCACAGCCTACTCGTAAAAAAGACCGGAGAAAAAATAGAAATAGGGCTACCCATAGCCGAGGAACTCTGGAAGCTCTTTTAACACTCACCATCGCTCTATATTTTTTCAAAAGAGAAAGCATTTTAGAAAAAATTTATATTATCTGCATAGAAAATCAAAATTGTGCAGAGCACTGGGGAGAAGCGTAAAATCCCTATATGGGACGCGGCGGCAATAATTGGCGGCTTTGTCCTTTTGTTCCTTGGTCTAGGGCTACTCGGCACATATAGCCAAGCAGAGTTGCTAATGCTTCTTGGCTTTATCCTTGTGGGCCTAGGCATAGGTCTCCTAGTCTATGTTGTCGAGAAGCTCGAAGGGCCCGCACTTGTGCTTACTATAAGCGGCGAGAAGGATAACAAGTCGCCACGTATGAGAGAAAATTTGTGGGCCAGCTTTATAATCGTTGGGTTTGGCCTCGGAATCCTTTTCAACAACTTGTTGGCAGGCCTAATACTTGGCTTCGGCCTAGGACTAATAGCCGATGCTCTCTTGGCACGCGCTGGACCCTGCAATAAATAGATCAAAAGCCCCACAGTAAGATGCTTGTTTTCCTATACAACCAGCAGTCTCTACTTCTCTACTATTCAACGCAAAGGCAATCCCATTACTTTGGCATTTTTTCTCGAAAACGCACTGATACATCATTCCTCCATTGACACATACTGATGTGCCGGTGCTTCATATAAGCTAAGCCCGCTTATATCACCATGTAGACACCTGAACAGCACCCCACGCACCAGTTGCTTCTCCGTCCCTTTCAATTCATTCGTTTCTGATACTGTTTCCCAGTGGTTTATTTTGTATTGGTGTTATTTATTTGTTTCTCTGTTGTGTGAAAGTGTTTTTGTGTAAGTGTTTCCCATTGGAAGTATTAATTTTTCATTAGTTTTCTCATTGTGCATGGTAAATGATATGGATCGGGAAGAGAGGCCAGGGAAGAACTTATTTTACAAAAAGTCTACTTCCCATAAAACGTTAAGGCTTCCCGTAGAAAACATTTCTACAGAGATTTCTAGGGGAACTCTTTCCTCCACGCCCGTAGGCCAGGCAGGATGAGCCTAGTACTAGACCTCATGGAGGAATTCAGACCCATAGCCGTCGACAGGCCCCTGATAAAGCTTGCCAGGACAAATCCCTCAAGCCTGGCAAACCTCCTCTCAGAAGACGGTGAAAAGAAGTCAGAATCTGTGAAGCATGTGTGGAGGCTCCTAAATGAAAACATGAAGACGGCGAAACCGCCAATACAGTAGCTCGTCTTGACGCAGGCCGGGATGTTTGCAAGGGCAATTAGGGACCAAGCCCCATACACACCCTTCAAAGCCAAATGGTGAAAAAACCGCCCTGAACCAGTATCAACAAATAGCTGTGCCCCATAACCCCAAATGTATACCTTGTCCTCCGCTCTAACCAGACAGTCATCATCTCCTAAGATAAAAATAAGAAATAAATGGAAAGTGAATAACAGAGGTTTTTCTGTCGTGATACGGGGTGGGAGGAAATGTTTCCCCTAGAAATCTCTGTAGAAACGATTTCCACGGGAAAAGTTAATAGCCTACGGGAAGAAGCCATTTCTGAAAATACATTCTTCCCTGGCCTCTCTTCCCGATCCATATCATTTATAACTCACAATTGGAAAACTAAAACAAAGCTAATATATTCCATGGAAAACTTTGACATAAAAACACTTTCACACAACACACAAACAAATAAATAACACCCAAACAAAATAAACCCCAAAGAAACAGTATCAGAAAAGAATGAATTGAAAGGTAAAGAATGCTCTGAATGCGGCGTCAAGCATATCGTCGAAGTATCAGAAAAGAATGAATTGAAAGACGAATAATTCGTTCCAGCCCTCTATTCCTATGTTTGCATGTATCAGAAAAGAATGAATTGAAAGGTGGCTTGGTCTTAGATTATGCTAGCTTTGTCGATTGAGTTTTGTTTAAAGTTTTTATTGTGGGAGTGTGTATTGCTTTATATGGTTTCGATCGTGTATTTTGTTTTCGAGTTTTCTGCTGGGGGTGGGGGCTCTCTTCCAGTGTTTGCTGGGGCAGAGAGCCGTGGGGCTTTCCTGGGGATGGTTAGACGGCTTGACTCTGGGCTGTCTGAGTTGTTGCATTCGGGGAGGGGTGGGAGGTCTGTTTTTTCTCTTAAGCCTCTGCGTTTCTTGTCTGGCTACAGTGTTGTAGAGTCTGGGTCCTCTTTTGGGGGCGTTGTTTTTGAGAGGGGGGCTAGGTGTAGCCTGGAGGTTGCGGTTTTTGACGAGGAGGCTTCTAGGCGGCTTGTGTCTATTCTCGCGACTAGTCCGCTGGGGCTAGAGGTGAACGGGGTCGAGTTTGGGCTTGTCGGCCTCTCTATTAGGATTATCGACCCATCGAGCGTGATTAGTGGCGAGGACGCGCCGGAGTCTCTGGACGTGCGTTTTCTCACGCCGACGTACTTCAACCCCCTTAGGGGCGACCAGAGCTACAAAGTCCTCTACCCGGACCCCGAGCACCTCTTTGCAAGCCTAGTAGCTGTTGCCCACGACCTGACGGGCCAGGGCTTTCCCAAGCCCAGCGAGCTAGCTGAGAAGGTCTACATAAGCGGGCTAGAAATCAGGACGCCCAGGATGGAGGCCTCCAAGCCGGCCCCCAACGGGTTCACGGGCTGGGTCAGGCTGAGGTTCAAGAAGGACGCCTCTACAAGCGCCAAGAAGCTGATAGCCGGGCTCCTGAGGCTCGGAGAAATCACCAATGTCGGCGGTAACAGGACCGCTGGCTACGGTGTGATAAATGTTTCTAGTTTAGCGGGGGACAAGGGCCGAGTAAAGGAAAGCCGGGAAAACGTGTCTCGCTAGATATGTGGACTAACTTTCATCCTATCTGAATTTTTAGGGCTGGTTATGGCTAAAATTATTTAGTTGAAAATACATGGTCTCATTAGGGGCTAATTGTTAGCAACTGTCTTGGCCAACCTTCAAGCACCAACATAATTTTTAAGTACTCATAAATAATTAGCCTTCCAGCCATGCCTGCATGTCCTTCTTTCTACTAGCTAGATCCAAAACTCTAAACCGCTAGCCCTGTAAAAAGGAAAGTTCCGCTTTCTTCGCAATTTTTAAATATCTTCAATCAGTGACAAGCACGAGCGCGCGCTTCACTCTTGTCTATCCCGAGGGTTTTTCACGCATAGCTACTTATAAATTTGAGCACAGCATATTATATCTTCTTCTTGGACTTACCTATGAGAATCTGGATTGCTCTTAGGAGTACTGCTCAGCGGATCAACGGTAAACCTATATAGGATAACATCTTTACTTCTAATATGGCTTACGAGGATCTCAAGAGGGAGATTGTCGAGGCGTTTGTTTTCCTCGAAGAGCATGGGATGAACTGGGCCTACAGCGGGAACATCAGCGTAAGGGTGGGCGAAGACCTTTTCCTTCTTTCTCCTAGCGGTGTCTGGAAGGCGAGGATGAAGCCGGAAGACGTTCTCCTCGTTACTGGAGACGGAAAAGTGCTGGAGGGTAACGGGAAGCCGTCTGTAGAGTTCAAGACCCACGTTGCTATCTATAGGGCTAGGAGGGACGTAAAAGCCGTTGTCCACGCTCACCCAATATATGCCGGGATAATAGCGGCGAAGCGTGTAGACATAGAGCCCGTCCTCGAGGAGCTGACCTTCTATGTTGGTGGGACGATAAGGGTGGCAAGCTACGCGCCGTCGGGTACAGAGGAGTTGGCTAGGAACGCTGTGGAGGCGCTCGGAGACAAGAAGGCAGTCATACTTGCCAACCACGGCGTAGTCGCGTGTGGCTCAAGCCTCGAAGAGGCTCTAGCCGTTTTGGGCTACGTGGAGCGGGCGGCAAAGGTGGCAGTATACTCTATGCTTATAGGCGGGGTCCACCCGTTGCCCCGAGAAGCCGAAACACTTGAACGAGAGCTCTACGTACAAAAACTGCATAGAGCCATGTCCCAATAAATCTACGAGCCGTGGTCCCTCAGTTGATCGCTATTTTACAGAAAGGTTTTTCAACATGTACGGGTGGGTCTAGCTCCGATACAGATTCTTCCCGAAAGAACCAATGGGAGGACTTAAAGTTTTGATTTGGATAAAGATCCTCCCCACCATTCCATTTCCGCCCTCGCTGCATCATCTATGCCTATCCTTACAACTATTGAATGTCTAGGTCTTTGCGAAAGTTTCTTCAGGGTCTCTGTGACATCTTCCAGCGTCTCGTAAACCCCTAAGAGCTTCCCGTAGGCAAATACAGCGTATTTTCCGTAATATTCTTTGAGCCTGTTTTTCTCCCGCTCGTAGGCAGCGTTATTCTCGTCTGCTTCTACCTTCTTTAGCCACAGCTCTATAGCCTCCTCGAGTGCCTGTGAAAGACTTAAACCACGCCTTTTAGCCTCCGCCTTAAATTCCCGAAGCTTTTTATTGTCAACTCCACGAATTACAAGGATCAATTAGTTCACCTAAGGTGTTAACTAGGCTTACAGGCTCAAGAATTTTTCTAGCGAAGTCCAAAGCAATATGGCGGGAAGATATTTGCTAAAGGCAAAATCATATACCAGAGACAATGTGGAGTCTCTCGGAAAGCTCCTTCAAATAGCTAATCCCCTGTCTTAGCACCTCTCTGCCCTGTTCAGTTATCGCGAAGTACTTTCTCCTCTCGACGTAGTGGCTCCTTATCAAGCCCTCTTCCTCAAGCTTCTGCGTCACAACGTAGAAGATGACTTTCCCAGCCGTTACCCCAAAGTCTTCCCTTATCCTCTTGATAAGCGAATACGGGTAATCCTCACCTCTTGATAGTTCAGCCAAGACGTACAGCCATAGATTCTCTACGCCTGTTTTCCTCTTAAGTCTCTCAAGTGGCTTAACGCTCCTGCTTACAATCATACCGTGTGCTTCAATAAGTTCCTACATTTAAATATCAACTTGCCGGCTTAACACCTTCACCACGATACCTATTTTAACGTTTTTTGCCTGTTTCATGTTTGTGAAAAAATGACTTTTCCCGTGGTTATCGTCGCAGGTGGCATTGCAAGCAGGCTCCAGCCCTACTCTCTTGAGAGGCCCAAATCTCTAATGGAGCTTGAGCCTGGAGTGACGATCCTCGACTTTATTCTTAAGAGGTTTACAAGGGCAAACCTGAGCCCAATATACTTGGTTACAAGGAAAGAAAATATTGCTCCCTTTAAGGAGAAGCTTGGAAACAAAGCAATAATTTTGAGCATTGATGCTGAAGAGTTTGGAAATCTCTACACAGTTTACACGGCGTTAAAAAACGTTGATCCTCCTTTTCTTGTAGCGATGTCCGACCACATTTTCGAGTTCGAGATGCTGAAAAAGTTGCTTACTCACTCCTCTAACAAGGCTTTTACTATATGTCTTGACAGGAAACCCTCACTTTCAGAGGTAAAAGAGGGCCTAAAGGTGAAGTTGCAGGGAGGAAGAGTCGTAGAGGTTGGCAAAAACATTGAGTCGAGGTATGGGATAGATACCGGCTTGATTATCATTCGAGAAAATGCGCGCCGATACATTGAGGAGGTGATCAATGAAAAAGGCATAAACGCATCTATAGGTGATGCCCTCGACAAGGCCGCAAAGGATGGAGAAGTTGATTACGTAGATGTCACGGGATTTCTGTGGAAAGACATCGATACGCCTAGCGACTTGCTCTATGCCAGGAAAATTTACAAGCAAATAAACCTACGTGACTATGGTAGAAAGACTTCTAGTCTGGCAACGAAAATACTCGTTAGGCCTTTAACAGGCTACCTTGCCGGCAAGCTAAAGAGAAACAACGCATCTGGAGCAATACTTTTGTCTTTGTTTTTACTTGTAATGTTTTCTCTTGTCCCTTCTCTATTCTTGGATGCCCTCAAGACATCATATATGTATCTAGCTGTATATGTCTATGTCCTAATCTTTCTTACAGACTTCATCGACGTCATTGTCTCTTTTCATGGTCTTTTCCCAGCCTATGGCAATGTTGCTTTAATTGGCCAGGCACTCGCTGAGATGAGTATGCTGTACTTCCTAGTTGCCAGTCTAGGGGAAATAAACGCAAACGTCTTTTACCTTGCCGCAGTTTTGGGAGCAACTAGTTCTATACTTTCGGTTATTTTTGAGCATGAAGAAATAAGGCCTCCCGCGTTAACTTTCCTTGCTGATCCTGCTGTAAAGCTCTTCTTAGCAATGTTACTCGTGATGATAAACCAGCAAATCCTAGCACTGGCATATTGGATTGCCTCAGGCATAGTTATCATGCTTTCTAGTGGTACTCGTATCGGCACCGCTAAGCCTCTGCGTTTAGCAGAAGAGTTCCCAAAAATCGCTGAGAGAAGGGGAATGATCGCGCGGAAACTTGAGAGAGCTGGAAGCAAGGGGTTCAAGCTAATTTTAGTCTTGATTGTGCTGTCCTATGTTAATTCTTACTTCGGCGGATATACGTTGCTACAAACTGGGTTGCTAAGCATCGACGTGAGCACAGCTGTATCAGCTATCACGCTACTAGCAATCGTATACTATGGCTACTATGTCCTGGACGGGGTAAGGGTGCTAGTAGACGCGTTAGCGGTAAAGATGACAAGTGTCCTCGGCATAACGGAAAGCGTCGCTGAACACATCGGGCTCGATCTCTTATACCTTGGAGTAACCCTAATTGCCCTTCTCTACGTCCCATCCTTGTTGAGGACAATACCCAAAGTAGGACAACTGTTGGAGTTGATTACCTCACTCGTCCTGCTATTTTTCCTATTGTTCTTTTTGTATGACCTCTCGAGAATTATCTATAAGGCTTTCGGGGAAGTTTTTTCTGAAATCATTAAAAGAATCGAGGGTGCCCTTGAATATGAGTCTCGGTAAGATACTGTTAGTTTTCCGGGAAATTATAGAAAAAGAAGGCGTAAAGACACCTGTAGCTCTCCTTTCACACTTTGGCACCACAACAATCGAAAGATGGATCCAAACTATAAGGGCGCAGGGCATAAGAGAAATTCAAGTCTTCGCCCCTAAAGAAACAGTTGCACAAATCAGGGATTACTTAGAGAAAATAGGAGAAACAAATGTAGATGTAAGTAGCATAGACGAACTACGATTCAAAACAACCGAGGGAGCAATTATAATTTCGGCAGATTACCTGGTTCACCCCGACGCAACTAGAACATTCATTCAAAGCAATTATACGGTGGGTACATGTAAACAGACAACCGTCCTCCAAAGAGTTGTTAGTTCCGAACATAAAGCCGTAGACCTTGATTCTTTTGTTGAACCAAGGCATAGACCTGCCTGCGTGTATGCTGGAGACCTAAAAACATCTAAGGCAACAATAGTTATGTGGTCTCAGAAGGGCATCCATTTAACTTCTATGCTGAATGCACCCCTCGAGAACTTTATCGTGAAAAGTATAGGAGAGATCAAGTGGATCACTCCAAATAGAATTACTATGCTTGTCAATCTATTAGCCCTGGCCGTGATTTACCTTTTCCTAAATGGTTACTTTTTCTTAGGAAGCGTTGTAGCCTACATTGCAGGGATATTCGACGGAGTAGATGGAAAGCTGGCAAGAGTCCGAGGCCGTTTCACGAAGCTTGGCCACCTCGAGCATTCACTAGATGCGTTATGGGAGCAATCAGTCTACGCATCGCTTGTCATAGGACTGGGAACTCACGGCTACGGAGTACAGGCACTTGTTACGGGAATAATTTTCCTCGTGATAGACAGCTTCACTAGGCATGTCTTCAACCAGTTCGCACTTATCACGGGGAGGAGTCTCAAGACATACTCCGACTTCGACAGGAAATTTGCAGTTATAGATGGCAGAAGAAATTTCTACTTAATCTATTTCCTCGTCTCTGCAGTGCTTGGGAATCCAATGAATGGACTATTCCTGAGCATTGCACACGCATCGCTCACAGCAGTCATCTATTTATCCAGGTCAATTCAACATCTAAGTAGGCTGGATAGGGAGAAATAACAGCGCGACATAACCCCTTATCCAAACAGTAACTCGAGGACGCACTGCAAAACTCATCCATACAAAACGATAGAGGGGTCCTTAAGCTTTCTGAACCTATCAAAGGTAACTAAAAAATGAAGGAAAAAACACTGATGATTAGTCCTAATCTCTTTGAGCACTCTTTTCGCTCCACCGCATTAACTTAAGCTAGAAGAACTGGCTCCTAGCCATAAAGGACGCCCATACTCAAGTGGGCTGTAAGCCTTCTACCAACTAGATACTTTGTGTTAACATTTCTTGACTTCAGCCTTGTGTCGAACATCTCCGCACTGAGGCCATAAAGGTCGTAAGCATCTGATGCAACGATAAAGTTCACGTTTGTAGCGAAGCTAGGTATCCACGCCCAGTATTCGGCTACGTGCTTAAAGTTTTTCTCTATGTTTTCTTTTACCTGTCTGTACTCTTTTGGGTAGAAATAGCTCGAGCCTGCCTGCGTCGCCATTACACCTTCTGGCTTGAGTATCCTTTTTATCTCCCTGAATGCCTCGTAGCTGTAAAGCGGCAGAGCTGTGGGGCCAGCATAGGGGTCTGTCAGGTCCATTACCACCACGTCGAAGGTGCCGTCGGCGGTCTTCTTAACGTATTCTAGCCCGTCCATTATGACGACCCTTGCCCTTGGGTCAAAGAAGCTTCCACGGTGCATGACCTCTAGGAACCTTTTAGAGAACTCCACGACCTTCTCGTCAATGTCAACCATGACCGCATCCTCTACTGTTCCATGCTTCAAGACTTCTCTAAGCGAGGCCCCCTCGCCACCACCTATAATCAGGACCCTTTTGGGCTCCGGGTGTAGGGCCATGGCCGGATGCACGAGCAACTCGTGGTAGATAAACTCGTCCTTCTCGGTGCTCTGGACAAATTCGTCTATGAGTAGAGCCTTGCCGAAGCCCTCCAGCTCCGCGAATACGATCTCCTGGTAGGGGGTCTTTTCGACAGCGTATATCTTTTTCAGCTTAAGTATCTGCCTAGTATATTCGCTTACAGGCTCAATAATCACGAGGCCATCCGAGCTAGACATAAGTAAAAGAACAACCATAAATTACATATATTTTTGCCCATAACCAGAGGGGTCAGGTGAAACCCTTTTCTTCACAGAGAATCGGAGTCCGCCAAAGGATCATCATCCGCAAACATTTTTTCCAACAAGCCTTAAAAACTTCACTTATTATCAGAGGGGAAGCTACCTAACGTGCACAACGTCCCCAGCATAGAAAGCCCTAATCCCGTCGCCAATATCGATGTACAGCTCGCCCAAGGGACCAACATCGACAGCCACGCCGATGTATTCACCATCGGCAGTAATTATCTTCACTGTCTTGCCAAGCGTCACAGAGAGCCTCCTCCATTCTTCAAGAATCACCTCGCCTCGGCCCTCTATGAGCTGCAGATATACATTGTCAATCTCCCTTAACAGTTTCAGGAAAAGCTGGAGCCTCGAAAGCCTCGCGCCAACAACTTCTCTGAGGGCAACAGAAACCTCGGCAAGACCAGGTGGAAGCTCGTTGTTAACATTAAGCCCCACGCCAACAAGCGCCACTATGCCGTCCCCTGGGACAGTAAAGCCCTCTACAAGTATGCCCCCAGCCTTCCTGCCATCGACTAGCACATCGTTCGGCCACTTTAGGCCGACGCTAAGCCCAAGCCCCCTCAACACGCGTCCCACTGCGACCCCAACGCCTAGACTAAGCAGGCCCAGAGCATCGGGTTTTGGCCTTAGAACCACCGTGAACCATAGGCCGCCCCTGCCGGAGAACCAGCGTCTGCCAAGCCTACCCCTGCCATTCTCCTGCTCCTCAGCAACGACAACTACGCCCTCTGGGGCACCTTTCTCTGCCAGCTCCCTAGCGACGTCCTGGGTCGAGCCGCACTTCTCAAGGTAATAGACCTGGTACCTTATCCTGGTGCCTAGGTTGCTCACAATTTTTGTGACTTCTGATAGGTTGTCCTCACTAGCAAGGTCTTCTCTGCTCTTATTCATAGAATCCGCGCACCAGGCAAATTTTGTTCTACTCTGGCGTGGCTAGGACCCTTCTCGCCCTCTTCGCTCTCCAGTTTGAGTACTCGACAGCCACAACGATCAAAGCAATGACTATCACGATGACAAGCAGTGCTAGCCCGAGGAACTCTGTCACAGACAAATCCATGCCGCCTATGCTCAAGAAAACGTCTAGCTGAACGTTGACAACGTTTTCGCGGGAAGGCTCCACAGCAATGGTCTTCTCTACCCTCCTTCCACCATAGTCCACAATAATCCCGTAAGACGCCGCTGGGAGGAGAGTTGTATACACGCCCCCCGCGTCCGTGGAGCCCTCTTCGATAGTCTGACCACCATAAGTAATTTTGATAGAGACCCCCTCTAGGGCTTGGCCACGGGAGCCTGAAACCTTCAGGGTCAGCTTCCCAATGCTTGGGACCACAAGGGTCTGGTTGCTGTATACGGTCATGTTTTGCCTATAGCCTATGGGCACACTCTTCCAGGAAACCACCTCGACAAACAGCACGCCCTTGACGACGTCCCGCACAACAAACGGGTTTCTGGGGTCAAGCGTAAACTCAAATACTCTGCCGTCCAGTGTCGAGACACGTATCTGTGCGCCCCTAAGCTGGGAGCCGTCATAGGCAACGATCTTCAGTGTAGGCTGAGCTATTCCTGGGACATTAGCAATGCAAAGCAGAGCCAAGAGTATCAGTAAAGCCCATAGACGCATACTTTTATTTGGGCAGACATGGATATCAGTTTAACGCCGGCGCCTTCACCGCAACATTAAAAATTTTTTAACCTCGGTGCGCCTATTTACATGTGTGCAGGATACTTGTCCTCGTAGGAGAAATACAAGGAGAAACACTAAAACTCCTCACAAGGGCGCTTGTTGACTCTGCTCGTAGAGACCCATACAACGACAATGATTCTCACGGAGACGGGTGGGGATACCTAGAAATAAGCCTCGAAGGAAACGTTGGAAAAACAGTCCGCTATAGGAGCATCAGGCCCATCTACGAGGAAGAGGAAGTCCTGCGAGGAATAAAGCCTGGACGCAAAATCCTCATGTTCCACGCGAGGAAAAAGAGCCCAGGCACACCCCTAAACATTCACTCTACACACCCGGTCATGGCTACCACTAGGCTGGGCTACGAGCTATACATGATACACAACGGAGAATTCACCCTAGACCCTTTCATGCAAGAAATAAGCCAACTACTCGGCAACCCAAGGCTACTCCAAGAATTCAACGACACCTACCTTGCAAACCTTTGGCTCGCAAGCAAGACACTAAATGAAATAGACCAGTCACACTTAGCGAAACTACAATCCACGGCAAAAATGGCCAACATAGCCCTAGCCCTCCTAGCACCACAAGAAACGACACTAATCGTGTCGACCAAGTACCCCTCCCAGAAAAAAGACTACGCCAAGCTCTACCACTGCACAGCCCAAAACCTCCACATCTACGCCTCCTCGACCCTAATCGACTACTACACCCCCACAAACCTACTCAACTGCACCGTGCTAGACAACCTCACAGCCCACAAGTATACAGCAAAAAACAACGAGATAACGGGCCCAATACAACTAAGGCTACAAGCCTAGCCCGACCCCACCCGCACAACACTGAGCCTCAGACCCGGGTCCAGCCTACCCAAAACATCCCCAACAATCTCGGCAAGCCTCTCAGCATCCTCTCCCTCCCCACGCAGAAAGAGAGAAGCAGAGCCCCTCGAAGGCTCAAGCAACAAGACCCCAAGAATCCTGCCCCTGTAGCCAAGCAGATACTCGTAGGCATGAAGCCTGACATAGACACCCCTCTCCCTAAGCATCCAAGCAAGCCTAAGCCTGTTCCTTGCCACACCCAGCTCACTAAACACGGCAAACAAACACCCACAAACACTTATATTCATTCTGTGAATCAAAGAAATAATTGGACACTGATACGTGAGAATGCTTTATCTCTTTTCATATATGACCCGCATCTCTTTTTTAACGTCTTTTTGCTGGGCTACGCGCCGTGGCGTGTGTTTAAATGTTTTACTTTCGGCGTTATCCCCCCTATGCAGGAGTGTCTCCAGTGTTTATAAGGGGTTTTCTCGCACAACTGCCTGTGGTATCCATGTTGATGAATGCGAGGAGCCTCCTAGAGCTTCCCAGGCTGTCCACGGGCCTCTCGGGACTAGACAGGCTTGTGGGCGGGCTTGTGCCCGGCTCTGTGGCCACGTTTTATGGTGACGAGGATTCTAGGGGAAAGATGCTCTACACCCTTCTTGCCTCAGCCCTCTCCGGGGGCTTGCCGCCGCTCGTCGTCAACATGAGGGACTACCATGAGGGGAGGTCTATAGACACGTACGCTTTGTCGGAGGCCCTGATGTGGCGGGGCGTGGATCCGGAGGAGGGGCTCTCGAGGATACACGTAGCCAATGTCTACGGCGTTGGACAGGTGGGCTCTGTTGACTTGATTGTGGAAGAGGCACTGAAGAGGGGCGTGGGGCTCATAGCTGTTACCCATTTATCCGAGCTGTTTAGCCCGAAGAGCTACGACAGGCTCGTGATGTTTCTGGGGAGGCTCCAGAGGCTGCTGGAGAGGGGCGCGGTAGTCGTGCTATTTGCGGGGAGGTCTAGGTTTTCTAGGAGGCCTCTTCCAGAGGTCCCCGTGTATGCTAGGCATGTTTCCAGCGTTATAGCTAGGCTCGAGGACGTTGGAAAGAGGTATACTAGGATAACTGTCGAGAAGGGCCCTCTGGCTACCCCCATGGTTGTCTACGCTGAGAGGACTGGCTGGGGACTGAGGGACGTGGAGGGGTGGTTCTAGTGGGCAGGGCTACCCCGAGCGTCAGGGAGAAGTACCTGCAGTTGCTCAACGAGCTCGAGGCCGAGTTTGTCGAGCTCTTGAGGAGGGAGAGGAGGGAGGCATACATCTACGTCAAGAAGGCCTGGGGCGAGGAGCTGGGCGCCGTGACAAACTATCCTAACCCGTACCTCCTCGGCTCGCTCCTCCTCGTTTCTGTGCTTGACCTCGAATGGAGGCTCAGGGAGCTAGAGCGCAGGCTGAGGGACCTAGAGGATGAGGTCGAGCGAATCAGTAGTGGTTGACGCCTCTGTCTCGCGTGGAGAGGCCAGGCTGTGGCTCAGGGGGCTTGACGGCGGCGTAGAGGCTCTCCGCAGGGGCTTCGAGGACTACTTCCTGGTAGAGAGTAGCGCTCTTGGCTTCCTCGCCTCCCTGTGGGATCAGGGCTTCAGTGTCGAGGAGGTTGAGAGGAGGCTTGTAGGCGGGAAGACTGGGGCATTTCTAAGGGTCTCCCACGGGTCCCGCAGGCTCCTGCAAAAGGCTCTGAAGGTCGTAGAGGGCGCCGGTTTTACTAGCTACGACTCAGACGTGAACGTCGTCCAGAAGCTATTCGCTGAAGTGGGAATCGTGGCTCTCAGGTCGTATAGGCGTAGCGGCTGGCTCTTCGTGGAGGGCGAGGACAGGGTCGAGCCGCTCCCACTCGTGACGGTGAGTCTCGACCTACACGTGCGCGGGGGCTTTCTCTCTAAGGCTGTCATTAGGAGTAACGGGGGCGAAAAAGTCTTTGAGGGGTCTGAGTCTAGGATCCTTGAAGGCCTCGACGCCGTGCTCAAGGAGCTTGACCCCGACGTTGTAGCTGTGAATATGCCTGTGAAGGAGCTTCGCAAGCTAGCTATTGGGGTTAGGAGGCGCCACGGCTGGTTTAGGCTTGGGAGGGGAGACGGCGTCCTCGAGGGGAGGATATTCGTCGAGAGGGGTCTGCTGGACGGCATAGGGCTCGCTGGCCTCGAGGAGAGGTGTAGGGCTACGGGGCTGTCTCCGACCCTGGCGGGTATGACAAGCTATGGCAGGCTGATTGACGCTAGGCAGGTCTACCTGTTGCTTAGGAGGGGCTACGCTGTGCCCAGGGCTAGGCATAGGAACGTCCACGTGAGGACAATGCTTGAGCTCCACAGGGGCGACAGGGGAGGGCTCATATACCAGCCGGTAACGGGGATATATGGGAACGTCGCGGAGCTAGACTTTGAGTCTATGTTTCCCAACTTGATTGTTAGGTACAATATCAGCTATGAGACTGTCTCGCTCGGCGGGGTCGCCAGGGAGCCTAGGGGGATACTCGTGGACGTTGTTGAGCCGTTGCTTGAGCGTAGGCTCAGGTTTAAGCATATGGCCCGGGAGCTCTCTGGAGACGCAAAGAGGTTTGCAGACCAGAGGCAGAAGGAGCTCAAGATGATACTGGTCTCTAGCTATGGGTACAGTGGTAACAATTATAACAGGCTCGGGAACCCGTTGACGTTCGAGTGGATAAACAGGCTCGCCAGGAGAGTCATGCTGGGGGTCTACGGGCTCCTGAGGGAGAAGGGCTACACGGTCATCTACGGCGACACGGACAGCGTCTTTGTCTATAGGGACGGCGCCTCGCGGAGCGACTACGAGGAGCTTGCAGGAGAGATAGCCGAGAAGTACGGTATGCCGATAAAGGTCGACAAGCTGTTCAGGTTTATAGCTTTCCCAGAGGCGAAGACCACGCGTGCGTCACCCGTAAAGAGGTACTTCGGCGTCACGGCTGAGGGCGAATACGTGTTTAAGGGCGTCGAGGCGGCTAGGAGCGACTACCCGCCATTCGTCAGGAGCTTCCAGGCAAGGCTCGTGGAGACAGTCTTCAGCACGCTCGAGAAGTCCGGCGTAGACGGGGCCTTGTCAGCGGCCGAGGAGCTTCTGAAGAGGGAGGTCGAGAGGCTACGTAGCGGGCTGGTCCCGGTGGAGGAGCTCTTGATAGAGAAGACTCTTAGAAGGGAAAAGTACAAGGTCAAGGCCATGCACGTTGTTGCAGCCCAGCAGGCAGGCGTGTCCGGGAAGGGGTCAAAGGTATGTTTTGTGTTAGCAAAACATCCAAAGTCGAGCCCCCACCTCCGCGTAAGGGTGCCGGGCACTGGGACTATTCTCCCAGACTACGACGCCTATGAAAAGCTACTTGTAAGGGCCTACGAGACAGTGATCTCCTCGCTTGTAAACGTCAATATACCTGCTTCACATTAAAGTGGAGCCCAGTGGTAGAGGCTAGAAAAGATTATAGAAAAATCCCAAACATTTGAGGAAGTTTTCTTCGAGACTTGTAGATGAGGATATTTAGTGTTGTCACGGGATGTAAATGGTTGAAAACCTTTATAACGTTAAACTATAAATAATGATCAGACAATGATGAGTGGTAGGATTATACGTGTTAGTAAGAAGGGGGTTATTGTTATACCAGTAGAGGTGAGGGAGGTTTTAGGCATTAAAGAAGGGGATCTGCTTACGCTCGAGCTAATCGATGACACGATGGTTATTAAGCCTTTGAGGCCTCTACGTGTCAAGCTTGGCGGTAAGGCGCAGGAAATTGTCAGGGAAGCTAAGAGGGAGGAACTTGAACTCGAGGAGGGTCTTCGTTCTGGATACTAGTGTGATTGCTGAGTATGTCGATGAGGCTTCGCCATTCCAAGTAGACAAGCTTTTTGATTTCTTGCGGGCAGGCGCGGTAAGGGCATACGTGTCTCCTGTCACTATAAGCGAGGTCATATATGTGGCTTCCAGAATGTATAGTGAGGCTGGTGTTCAGGACGCAAATAGGGAAGCTCTAGAGCTAGTTAGGTGGTTGCTCGCTTTGCCGGGCGTGGAGCTAGAAACAATAGGCAGAGAAGTAGCCGTGTTGGCTGGAGAGCTTAGGAAAAAGTTTAAGATGGCTCTCTCTGACATTTATGTCATCGCTGTTGGCATGCATAGACAGGCAACTCCTCTATTCTTGAAGAGAGAAACAGAGATGGCACCATACGAGAACGAGCTGAGGAAACTTGGTGTAGCTTTTTGGGAAGAGATCTGCCAGCAATTCTAAGATGCTAAACCCTATGCGTGAGATTAATGACGTATTTATTGGGACTGTCCTTAGTCTCTTGTTTACAGATGTAGGAGAACGAAACAGTATGTTAAGCTTAAGGAAAAATTTTTCCAGTAGCCTTTCTGTGAGAATGCATCCTGGGCTGAGCCCAAGAAAGTGAGTTTAAAATATTAATTGTAGATTTAGGAAATAATGTGTAGAGTCACATGGAAATCGTGAAAATGGACAAGCATGGTCGAATAGTGGTTCCGGCAGACATCAGAGAGAAATTTAATTCAAGAGTGTTTTTCGTGGAAGCTACCGGCAACGAGATTAGGCTTATTCCCATCGAGACTATTAAGCTAACTGAGCTATTCGACTCGATAGAAGTAGACGTGGACGACTTTACTGATACCCATAAGCTTAAGGAGTCTCTATATAAGGAGCTCGCGTTCACTTAACGCTTACATATTAATAATGGTTTCCAAGGAGCCACGAGTTGCCTATCCACACCTTTTCTAGCCCCTCTTCCTTTGCGATTCTTAGAGCCTCGTATGCATGTCTTTTGCTAGTGGGTGGCAGGTCGTCCATTAGGTATCTAGGGTAGAATGCGAGGAGGCTCAGCGGTATCTCTGGCGAAAGCTTTGCGAGGAAGCTCGTTATGCCTCTTATCTCGGTCTCGTCTATGTAGCCTGGCACTAGTAGGACGCTGGCAGTGAACAGGGGGATCTCGGGCCTCTGCCCTGAAAGCTTTGCCACGTATTCCGTGTTCCTGTAGAGGTTTCCAACGTCTACCCCGGTTAACGCCTTGTATACTTGTGGGCTCCATGCCTTCAGGTCGAACTTGACTATGCCCCCTGTCTCGAGGGAAAGCCTGGCAACTGTGGGTAGAATTCTTGGTGAGAAGTGCCCGTTGGATTCCCAACATATCCTCATTATCGTGTTTTTAGACTCCTCTAGCAACTTCCTAGAGAAATAAATGGCGTGAAGAACTTGTGGCCCAGGGTCTCCGCCGAAAAAGCAGACACATGTTACCCTGGGGTTTAAGGCGGCCTTGAGGAGTTGCTCGGTGCCTATCTTTGGCTCCTTCTTGGCTAAGAGTTCCCTGTAGAACCAGTTCTGGCAGAAGAGACAGTTATGGTTGCAGGCGCCGTAGAAAACTGCAAGGTTCATGTATCCGTGTTCCCCGCTTCTTCTCAAGGCGTACTTGGGATAACCTGTACCAGTTGCCCCAGGGCAGAACCAGTAGGCTACACAGTTTGTTGGGTGGGGGTCGTAGTAGTACTCTAGCAGGGCTGTGTATGGCTGTCCAGAAAGGTGGACAAGTCTGCCCCCAACGTTCTTTACGAGCCCGCAGTAGCCAAGACCGCCGTCTGGGATTACACAGTCGAGGTCGCATAGCCCACATTTTATGCCTCCAGGTGCCCTTGGAGGCTCAGGTGGCAAGCCCCACTTTTTTCTCTCAGAGTAATGTGTCTCCATTGCTATCTTTAGGGCTTCGGGGTTGCTTCTCAGGCAGTCCACGCATACTCCTATGGCTTCAGATATCAGCTTGGATTTTTTCCCGCATAGTTTACATGTTTTCTCTGCTGTCCAAAGTTTGCTGTAGGGCATCTCTAATGTATGTTTTACTTTTTAGTCAAATATTTGTTTACTTTCAGTCTACTTGTAGATTTATTTAAAACACCCAACAATAAACATAAGGTTAGAAGTAGATGTCCTCGAGGGCCGCGGCTCTGTGCCTCAAATGTAGGGGGGCGAAAAACCTGTGCGGGAAGGCTTTCTGCCCCCTAATGAGCTACTGGAAAGCGCTAAATGACGTCAGGCTTCCAGAAACAACCGAGCTTGAGGGTCCGACCCCGCCAACAGTGTTTGTTGGGAGGCAGGGCTATCCAAAGGTAAGATTTAGCATCGGTGTCCCAGCTACGGGCGGAGACCCATCTTTCTATGAGGCCCAGGAGAAATGGCTCGAGAAGCCTCTCTCAGAGATACTTAGGATGAGGCTTTCATTGATACGGGGAGAGACGAGCGTAGATGTGCGACGGGCAGACGTCCCAGAAGAGGTTAGACTTGCATCTATCTCTAGGGAACCAGTAGAGGTAGAGCTGAATCTCTCCAGGAAGCCAAGCCTAAAAGCATTGTTGGACCTTTTCTCTCCACCCCTCGGCCCAGCAAGCCCCGTGGAGAGGATACGGGTTAGCGGCGAGCCAAAGCTTCCCAGGCCAGTCGAGAAGATGTATTACTCTCTCGACATAAAGGCGTCAGATGCAATCATGTATCTCTACGAGTCGGGCGTCCCTGTTAGCCAGATCCAGAGAATGCTTTCCACTGGCTCGCTTGGGTATGGCTTCCAGAGGAGGCTTGTCCCAACTAGGTGGTCTATAACGGCCGTCGACTCGACTATTTCTCAGAGGCTTATCGAGAAGATAAAGGAGTATGATACCTTTTCGAGCTATTTGTTTTTCCAGTGGAGACACGAGGACAACAACTTCATCGCGATAATTGTGCCCCGTGAATGGAGCTACGAGTGGATAGAGGCCTGGTTCCCCCACACAATGTGGAATCCCTCCAGCATAATAGAGGTTGAAGGGGACCATGAGGGCTACAGGGGCAGAACCACGTATGCCAGTCTAGGAGGTTGCTACTACGCTGCGAGGCTTGCAACAGCCGAGTACATGCTTAGGGAAAAGAGGCAGGGGACAGCTATACTCATAAGGGAGATATATGAGGGCTTCTTCTCGCCCATAGGGGTTTGGTTTGTAAGGGAGAATGTTCGACAGCTCTACAGGACAACGCCCGAAAGATTCGACTCGTTAAGCGAGGTTCTCGAGAGGCTTGGAAGAGCAACCAGGCTACCTCTTCACGTTTGGCTTGAAAAATCCAGGCTTATCAGGGACCTCACGAGGCAGGAGACACTACTCAGTTACTTGACGAGATCCTTACAGGGGAGGTGAAAAAGTGGACAGCGTGGACAAGGTTACCTATAAGAAGATAAAGGTTAAGACAGCCCTTTCCAGGTCAGGACTCTACGACCTCGACTATGCATATAACCCATACGTGGGTTGCCTTCATGGCTGTATATACTGTTATGCTAGGGCATACACCAGGTACGATGAAGTGTCTCTGAACTGGGGCAAAATAGTCTACATAAAGGAGAACATTCTCGAAGTACTCAGTGAAGAAGTAAAAAAGAAGCCCAGAGGAACAGTCGGCGTGTCAACACTTACAGACCCCTACCAGCCAATCGAGGCCACTGAGGGGCTCACCAGGAGGGGCCTGCAAATCCTACTGCAGAGCGGCTTCAAGGTCAGCGTGCAGACAAAGTCCCCATTGGTCACGAGGGACATAGACATATTGAAGAACCACATCCCCCATGTAGACGTTGGCTTCACCATAACGACGCTGGATCCCCAGCTCGCAAAACTTATAGAGCCAAACGCTCCGCCACCACATCAGCGCGCCAGGGCTCTACGAGAGGTCAGCACAGCAGGAATACCTACATGGATATTTATTGGGCCAATTATCCGTGGCTTAAACGATACAAGGGCAAACCTCGAGGAAATAGTTAGGCTAGCTGCAGAGACAAGCTCCAAGGTCTACTATGACTATCTCCACCTAAAGCCAGGGATAAGGGAGTCCATGATGCCACTCATCGAAAAGTTTCCAAACATGTTGTCCTCTAGCACAACTTGGATAACCACAGTCGAAGACAGGATCCGAGATTTGTGTAGAAAATACTTTGTAGAGTGTGAAGCCGCCTTCCCCAAAGAAGAAAAACCACGCCAAAATAAGATTACCCAATACCTATGAGGGAGCCTCATGAGAAGAAGGGATCCCTCTAGACAAGAAGTCAGAGAGACGCTTAGACAGGCAGAGAAATTAGTCAAGGATTCGCTAGAAACAGCAAAGACGGACTCTCTCAGTGAGGCAATAAGACAGCTATATCAAGTTTTCCCCAAAGAGCAATGGCTGGAGAGAGCGGTTACACGCTACCTCCTCGCAACAGTGGAGGAACAGTCAAGACATACATGGCTAGTCAAGGGTGTCCCTGAGCTTGGAGACAAAAAGGCATACTATCTTGTCACCCAAGTGGGAGACAAATACGAGTGTAGTTGCTACAATGCGCCATTCGGGTGGACACGCAGAAAAAACATATGTACCCACATAGCGGCTGTTATGCTCTATAAGAGGCGAAGATACATTGATGAATATATTTCTGACGAAAACAATGATTACTAAATAGGGTGTCGGTCAGATTTAACGGAAGATTTGTGTGGCGAGTAGAAATGGTCGAGGTTCAAGATGTATGACGCTTTGTCAAATTTTCATGGGATATCTGCTGAATTTATCATTGAGAATGCTTATGTAGAGTGATGGCATAGTTCCCACGAAATGAGAAAAGACTTAAACTTGAAAATAGATTCGCAAGGACAAACAAATATGACAAGTTTCTCGAAGATCAAGTTCTCTCAGTGTGGTTTTGTTAAAGGAGAAGAAGACAAAAAAGTAGCTGTGATAGGCGCTGGTCCTGCGGGTCTCTCTGCCGCGGCAAACCTTAGATGTGTAGGTTACAGGGTAGATATATTCGACAAGATGCCCGAGCCAGGGGGAATGCTTGTGTTCGCAATTCCCGAGTTTCGCTTGCCGAAGAAATCTGTCTTTGAGAGTATTAGGGATGTGGAAAAAATGGGGGTGGGTTTCTTTCTTGAGACAGAGGTGGGGAGAAATCTCAGACTGGCCGAGTTGCTCGAGGACTATAATGCTGTCCTTGTATCGACTGGGACATGGAGAGATAAAAAGCTTAATATCCGCGGAGAAGATAAGAGGAACGTATTCTATGCGCTAAGTTGGATTCACACTTATATGTCTTATCTTCTCGGATATTCCAATAGAGCTCCAGCAGAGCTTAGAGGAAAAGTCGGTATAATAGGTGCAGGCTTAACAGCTGTAGATATAGCCGAACTCGCGGCGCTAGAATACAACGCAGAGCCCGTCATCTTATATAGAAGACCGAAAACCTTGGCACCGGCAAGGCATTTGGTTAAGCACTTGGAAAGCCTCGGTGTAACCTTCATTGAAAATGTTGAGCCCATAGAGATAATTGGGGAATCAAGCATAGGGGGAATAAGGCTGGCAAGAGTAAAGCCAACCACAAGTAGAAGTGAAAAAACAGAGATAATTCCAGGAACGGAGTTCGAGCTCGAGCTAGATACTCTCGTCATAGCGATAGGAATGGAGCCCACTCCACCACCTTGCTTAAGACAAATAGGGGCAGAACTCAACCACGATGGCTCGGTAAAAATCAGCGAAAACTACATGACTACTCTCAGAGGCCTATTCGCAGCTGGAGACGTAGCGCACGGTCCCTCAAATATCGGTTTAGCTATTAGGAGCGGGAAAATTGCTGCCCAAAAGATAGCAGAGTGGCTTAGACGAAACAGTTAGACCTATATTTTACATCTGCTAGAATCACTGGTGCAATTTGACGATCCTATACACCATCGGCTACGGAGGCCGAGCCCTAGATGACTTCCTTGAAATCATTAAAACATACTCGATTAAAGCTGTAATAGATGTCAGGAGGTGGAATTCATCTAGAAAGCTACCCGAATATTCTGGGAAAAACCTGGAATATGCCCTTAGACAGCTGGACATAGAGTACCACTGGTTTCCACTTCTCGGTGGCTACAGGAAGTTCGGTGTAGACGTGGAAGACATCGGTGTTGCTTGGTGCTTCGAGTCTGAGGGGTTTAGGGCCTACGCCACCTACATAACCCTAAAGGAAGACGTTAAAAGCAACCTCGAGTCAGTGGAATCAATAGCAAGAAGCAAGACGGCAACACTCCTGTGTAGCGAGAGGATGCCCTGGAGGTGCCACAGGAAAATACTTGCAGACTACTTTCTTGCTAGAGGCTTCACAGTCCTACACATACTTGAAAGCAAAAAAGTAGTCGAGCACCAGCTCAGCAAGTGCGCCGAGATAGTTGAAAATAGGCTTGTATACAAATAAAAAAATTGAGTTTCTCAGAGCGTCTGTGTCTCGATAATAAAGTCCCTAAATATCTTTTCAAAGTTCTTCTGGTTTACTACTGGCTCTCCCTGGACTTCAATTACAGAGTTTGACGGGTTAAGTCCTGGATAAGCCTTTAACCGCTGGGAAATCCTTTCCTCAAACGTTGAAACAAATGGGTTAACGTAGAACCTGCCAATGGGTATTTTTTCGCCCTGCTGTAAAGCCTTCTCCATGGCTCTCAACATCTTTTCTTGTGCCTCCTCGGGCTTTCTCACGTAGGGGTCCCAAGCCTTGTCGTCCTCTAGCTTGTAGACAGACTTCCTATAGAAGTCCGCCGTGTAGACATCGTTGAATGTCACACATGGCTGGAGAACATCTATAAACGCGGCGCCCTTGTGGAGCACAGCCTCCTTGATTATGTTTTTTAGGTGGTTAGTATCAAAGGCATAGCTCCGTGCCACAAAGGTATAGCCGGCGGCCAGAGCCAGCATTATCGGGTTAAAAGCATTCTGGATGTTTGGCTCCACTAGGGACTTTGTCTTCACACCGAGTGGAAGAGTTGGGGAAGCCTGCCCCTTGGTAAGCCCATAAACACCGTTATTGTGAAGAATGACTACTATGTCGAGGTTTCTTCTGCCAAGAGCCACGAAGTGCCCTGCGCCAATCCCTAAAAGGTCCCCGTCGCCCCCATGCACAATAACGGTGAGCTCTGGATTTGCAAGTTTTATGCCTGTTGCAAACGGAATGGCTCTTCCATGGAGAGTGTGGACACCGTTTGCGTAGACGAAATGCGGTATCTTGCTAGAGCACCCTATGCCAGAAACTATAACTGTCCTGTCTGGGTCGAGGCTCAGCTCTTCCAGGGCCCTATATATCCCCGTTAGTATACCGAAGTTTCCACAGCCTGGACACCAGTCTACCCACACGTTTGTCCTATAGTTCCTACGCTCCATACCTGCAAACCACCTTTTTCTCTTTACCGCTCTCTATAAGCTCGAATCCCTCGATTACTTCTTTCAGAGTTAGGGGTCGACCCGTAAACTTCACTATGCTTTTCTCAATGGAGATCCCCGTATTCATCTCTATGAGCTTAGCAATATTAGCGCCATAGCTGTGTTCGACGACAATCATCCTGTCTGCTGGGACATTTTCAGCAGCCTCAACGAACTCCCTTTCAGGGAAAGGCCAAAGCATCTTTATATTTAGGTACTTAGCCCTTATACCCCTCCCTCTGAGGACATCGATAGCTTCGAGAACAGTGTTCTTTACGGAGCCCCAACCAACGAACATATAGTCGGGGTTTCTGTCTCCATAGATCCCTATTTTCTGCTCACTTGGAACCCTATCCTTGATAAGGCTCATTTTCTCGATTCTCTTTGAATACATGGCTATCCTGTTCTCGGGGTCTTCAACTATGTGACCATACTCGTCGTGCTCGTCGCCAGTATACCACATGACTACACCTCTTGTACCAAGGAAAGCCCTTGGCGATACTAGTGAAGCGAGGCTGAACCTCTTGTATTCTTTTGCTTCCCTCACTATCGCCCCTCTACTTATCTTTATCTCGTCCAGTCTGGGCAGACTAACCGTAGCGGTAGAATTTGCGAGGAACTTGTCGAGCAAGTGAATTACGGGTACCTGGAACTCCTCGGCCAAGTTAAACGCTAGAATAGTGTCATAAAAAGCTTCTAGGTGGTCCCCGGAAGACAACACTACACGTGCAAATTCCCCGTGTCCAGCAAAAATAGCGTTGAATAAATCGCTCTGACTGCCCCTTGTCGGCTGGCCAGTGCTCGGTCCACCCCTCTGGTAATAAGTTATAACGACGGGGACCTCATTCATGCCTGCCCAGGAAAGACCTTCAACCATCAAGTCAAAGCCGGGGCCACTCGTAGACGTCGAGCTTCGTGCCCCTGTTAGGGAGGCTCCAATCGCGGATGTTATGGCGGCAATCTCGTCCTCGGTCTGTAAAACTAGCAGGGGACCAATATTCTCGTCCTCTATAAAGCTATACCTCTCTAGGAGCACGCTTTCGTCTGCCGCAGGCGTTATAGGATAGTAGCTCTGATACCTCACACCTGCAACAATTTTTGCAATAGCTACAATGTCATTACCTGTCACAAACATAGTCTTTTTCTGATTAATGCGTGGAGGAGCAAGCATCAATGCTCCCTTATAGCCTCCCATTTCTCTCACAACAATCCTATAGAGATCCATGTTTTGCTCCACTATCTGAGCTCTCTCCTTAAAGTGTAAAGACAAGGCATAGCGAAGAGAATCCTCGTCGAGGGCTAATAGGACAGCAAATGCTGAAAAAACGATCCCGCT